>NZ_JACBJQ010000130.1 GCF_013404075.1 Mycolicibacterium vinylchloridicum | reverse complement strand
AATTGCAGGCATTCAACATCAACTCCACACACATGAACATCACGATCGCATTGCGCCGCAACAACACCCCCGCCGCACCAATCGTGAACAACAACGCCGACAGGTAGAGGTAATTGTCCGGATTCATCGTTGACCGTTCCCGTTGTCGGACCGCTCGAGGATCGTGCTCACCGACGATTCCTCCTTCGTGCCGTCGGGTAGTTGGGCCAGGGTGTTCAGCGCGTTGTGCCGGGCGTAGACCCCCGGGTTGGGCAGTGGAGTGGCCCGGGCGCCGGTTGCGAACCGTTCGATGACCAACTCGCGCTGGGTCTTACGTCGTTCGAACCGCTCCCGATGCGCCAGCACCATCGCACCCAACGCCGCGGTGATCAACAGCGCACTGGTCAACTCGAAGGCCCACAGATCCCGGGTGAAGATCAGCACCGCCAGACCCTGCACGTTGCCGCCCGCGTTGGCGTCGGCCAACCCGACGAATCCGGTGGTGGCCACCGTGCCGATTCCAGCGATCAGCAGGATTCCGAACCCCAGGCCCGCCGTGATGGCCGCGATGCGTTGGCCGCGAATGGTTTCCACCAGTGACTCGGAGGAGTCGACTCCGATGAGCATGAGCACGAACAGGAACAGCATCATCACCGCACCGGTGTAAACGACCACCTGGACGACACCCAGGAACAGTGCATCCTGCGCGACGTAGAGCATCGCCAGCGAGATCATCGTTGTCGCCAGAAAGATCGCCGAGTAGACGGCTTTGGGGGCGGCGACCACGCCGACCGCGCCGGCGATCGCGATCACGGCCAGGATCCAGAACACCACTGCTTCGGTTGTCGACGTGCGGGTGAGCATTTCGGCCGCGAGCAGGCTGGTGGTCACCCAGCCACCTCCTTGCCGACGGGTTCAATCCCCAAATCGATTCGACCCAGGTAGTAGTCGTCGTCGGTGGCTCCCGGTGCCATGGCGTGTGGTGGGGCTTGCATGCCGGGCTGCAGGGGTGCCAGGAGTTTGTCCTTGTCGTAGATGAGGTCGGAGCGGTTGTCGTCGGCCATCTCGTAGACGTTGGTCATGGTCAGCGCGCGGGTGGGGCAGGCCTCAATGCACAGTCCACACCCGATGCAGCGCAGGTAGTTGATCTGATACACCCGCCCGTAACGCTCACCGGGAGAAAAGCGTTCGTCCTCGGTGTTGTCCGCACCTTCGACGTAGATGGCGTCGGCGGGACATGCCCAGGCGCACAGTTCGCAGCCGATGCACTTCTCCAGCCCGTCGGCGTAGCGATTGAGCTGATGGCGGCCGTGATAGCGCGGTGCGACCGGGCCGGGCTTTTCGGGATACTCCTCGGTGATCGGACGTTTGAACATCGTCGAAAACGTCACACCGAAACCCTTGACCGCGTCGAGGAACTTAGGCATCTGCAGTCTCCTTGCGTGCTGTCGTCGTACCGGGCATCGGAGGAATGGGGAACGCCCCGGCATCTGCCGGCGGTGGGGTTGGCGCGGCATTGCGTTGGGCGATCTTGTGCCGCAGGGAGTTAGCTGCGAGCAGGACGAGGAGCAGTGCGGCGGCGGCGATGAGATTGGGGACGACGCCGGTGTGGCCGATGCTGTGCAGGACCGCCACGATCATGATCCACACGAGTGAGACCGGGATGAGGAGTTTCCAGCCCAGCGCCATGAACTGGTCGTAGCGCAATCTGGGCAGGGTGGCGCGTAGCCACATGAAGATGAACAGGAACGTCCACACCTTGGCCACGAACCAGATCAGCGGCCACCACCCGCTGTTGGCTCCGTCGATCAGGCTGATCGGCCAGGGGGCATGCCAGCCGCCGAGGAACAAGGTGGTGGCCAGCGCCGAGACGGTGGTCATGTTCACGTATTCGGCGAGCATGAACATCGCGAACTTCAGCGAGGAGTACTCGGTGTGGAAGCCGCCCACGAGTTCGCCTTCGGCCTCGGGCAGGTCGAACGGGGCCCGGTTGGTTTCTCCGACCATCGCCGTCACGTACACCGCGAATGACGGCAGCAGCAGGAAGACGTACCAGGTGTGCTCTTGGGCGGCCACGATTCCCGAGGTCGACATGGTGCCGGCGTAGAGGAACACCGCCGCGAACGACAGGGCCATCGCGATCTCGTAGGAGATCACCTGCGCGCTGGAGCGCAGACCGCCCAACAACGGGTAGGTGGAGCCCGACGACCAGCCGGCCAGCACGATGCCGTACACCCCGATCGAGGTGACCGCCAAGATGTAGAGCACCGCGACCGGCAAATCGGTGAGCTGCAAGGGGGTTTGGTGCCCGAAGACCGAGACCACCGGTCCGAGTGGGATCACCGCGAACGCCAGGATCGCCGGGATTACCGAAATCACCGGAGCCATCAAATAAATCGGCTTGTCCACCCCCGCCGGCACCAGGCCCTCTTTGAGGGCGAGTTTGATGCCGTCGGCCAGGGACTGCAGGATGCCGAACGGGCCGACCCGGTTGGGTCCGTATCGCATCTGCATGCGGCCCAGGATCTTGCGTTCCAGCAGGATCGCCACCAGGACGGTCAGCAGCAGGAAGGCGAAGATCGCGACGGCTTTGATCACGATCAGCCACCACGGATCGTGGCCGAACACCGTCATATCCGGGTAACTCATGCGCCTGCCCCTTTTCCGATGCGCACGACGGCGCCTGTCGTGACACCCAGTTGCTCGTGCACGGCGCTACCGGGTGAATTCAGCGGCAGCCACACCACACCGTCGGGCATCTCGGTGACCACCAATGGCAGACTGACTGCGCCCCGGCCGGTCGACACCGTAACCACATCACCGTCGGCCGCCCCGATCCCCGCCGCGGTCGCCGCCGACAGTCGCACCACCACCGGGTGCGCCGTACCCGCCAAGAACGGCTCACCGTCCTGTAATCGACCGTCATCCAACAACAACCGCCAGCCCGCCAATACCGCCTCGCCGGGCTCCAGCGTCATCGATTCGTTCGGCGCGACAGCTGGGGGAGCGGTGTGCTGGCCGTCCCACACTCCCAGCCCGGCGATTTCGGCGCGAGCCTCCTGGGCGGTGCGGAATCCGAGGTCGACGCCGAGCTCGTCGGCCATGATCTGCAGCACCCGCAGGTCGGGGAAGGAGTTGGCGGGCAGTGCGGGTTCGAAGGGGCGAATCCTGCCTTCCCAGTTCAGGAATGCGCCCGCCTTCTCGGCGACAGGAGCGATGGGGAACACCACGTCGGCGAGTGCCGTGAGTGCGGATTCCCGTAGTTCCAGGCTCACCACGAAGCCGGTCGACTCGATGGCCGCCAGCGTGGCCTGCGGCTCGGGCAGGTCGGCCGGGTCCACGCCACCGATGAGCAGCGCATCGAGCTCGCCGTCGGCCGCGGCGGCCAGGATCGCGGTGGTATCGCGCCCTGGCGCCGAGGGAAGCTCGTCGACATGCCATGCGGTCGCGAGCTGTTGGCGCGCAGCGGCATCGGTGACCGAGCGGCCGCCGGGCAGCAGGTTGGGCAGGCAGCCGGTGTCCAGGGCGCCGCGGTCACCGGCGCGGCGGGGAATCCAGGCCAGCCGCGCGCCGCTGCGTTCGGCCAGCCTGGCTACCGCCGACAGCGCACCTCGGCTGGTGGCCAGCCGTTCCCCGGCCAGGATGATCGCCGAGGAGGGCAGTTCACCCGTCAGTGCGTCCAGGGCGGACGCCTCCTGGCCGGGTTGGGTCAAGACGACCTGGGCGGCCAGCTTGACCGATCCCTGCGAGGCGAACGGTGCGATCGTCACCACCCGCAGGCCGTGCTTGCGGACCGCCTTGCGCAGTCGCAGGAACACGATTGGCGATTCGTCCTCGGGCTCGAACCCGGCCAGCACCACCATGGGGGCGGCTTGCAGGTCGGCATAGTTCACGTCGCGGCGGCCGGCCACCGCAGCGGCCAGGAATTGCTGTTCCTCCACCGAGTGTGGCCGGGAGCGGAAGTCGATATCATTGGTGGACAAAGCGATTCGAGCGAATTTGGCGTAGGCATAGGCGTCCTCGACGCCGACCCGGCCGCCGACCAGCACACCGGTCTTACCCGATGACAATCCCGCGGCGGCCACCGCGATGGCCTCCGACCACGATGCCGGCCGCAGCGCACCGTTCTCGTCGCGTACCAGCGGGGTGGTGATGCGGTCGCCGACGCGGGTGTAGGTGAATGCCCAGCGGCCCTTGTCGCAGTTCCACTCCTCGTTGACGTCCGGGTCGTCACCGGCCAACCGGCGCAGCACCACACCGCGGCGATGGTCGGTGCGCTGGGCGCACCCGGAGGCGCAGTGCTCGCAGACGCTGGGGCTGGACACCAGATCGAACGGGCGGGCCCGGAACCGGTAGGCGGCCCCGGTCAACGCCCCGACCGGGCAGATCTGCACCG
>NZ_JACBJQ010000013.1 GCF_013404075.1 Mycolicibacterium vinylchloridicum | reverse complement strand
CGGCGCCGTCTTCCACAAAGGCAAGCTACTCGAACGCCCCGCCGACATCACACCGCCCGAGCCGGCCGAATCAACCGAAACGGAGGTCGCCTGAAACACCCCGATCCACAGGTATTGACAATTCCTCTGTGGCAATAACGGCCAACGCAGCACATTTATTCGACGCATAAGCACTCGCGCCGCATTCCAAATTGAATCCGTTGCTCGGCCTCGCATTTGAGAATTATCAAAGTCGGCCGACTTCCTTTAACTACGACGGGCCTGGCTTCAGTACGTGGCGCATATGCCCAGCGCTAAAACACCGACCGGCGCAAGGCTCATGGATATCTGCACAAGCCGGTGCTTCATCCACGCGATCTTACTCATATCCACCAGCTGTTTCGAAAGGACAGGGAGGAGCTCCTCGCTCTCAATCCGTTCTTGAACAGCTTCAGGCAGCAGATGTCGTAAATGTCCGAAGTAGACGAAGTTATTGACCGATTCCGCTTTGAGATTGGCTCCACGAAGCCGTGGGCGTACTACCCATGCTGCGCACAATACTGCAGCGATAAGTAATGCTATGCCAAGGACATACCACACGACCGCCCAACCGCTGAGGTTGCTAAACACGCGCTTATCCCCGGACAATGTGACAACTCCGGCAAGAAGTGCAGCCTCGATCGTTAGGGCGAACGACGCCTTTGTATCAACCTTGCCAGTCCAGTCGACCAGCGCGGCGTGGATCTTCCAAGCAGTATCGATAGGGTCGGTCACTAGATGCCCCAGTAGGTGTTTGAGCCATAGACTGTGTTGAGGGTGCCACCGATCTCAACACGCGAGTATAGCTTGGACCAGCAGTTCTGTCGGTACCCATTCGAATCGTAGTAGAGCAGGTCTTCGGTCAGTTCACCTATCACACGGTCGGTGACGTAGGTAGTGTGGCCCTGCTTTAGATCACTCAGTTTCGCGGCAATGTTTGGTGCCCCACCAACTGAGATGAGGTCGTTGTTGTTCCGTGCGCCGCCTCGAACGATCAAAGACTCGCCAGTGTCAATCCCAACCCTGTGTCCAATGTTGCAGAAGTCTTCGCCATCGCTCCAGTTTGACTTGATCGCAGGACGGATAACTTCGATAACTGCCCAGTTGATGGCGAACGCAGCCCGCACTGCGTTCCAATTCTTGTCTTCCCCTATGAAAATCGCCATTACTCTGTCGCCGTCGAACGATCGGATTTCGCCGCCGAAGTTCCGCAGGATACGAGTAGTGCTGTTGACAAAAGCGCGGATAATTTTTGCAGCGGTTTCCTTATACAGGCTTTGGGCGATCTTGCTGGAGTCGGCCAGGTCCGCGTAGGCGTACGTCGCCTCAATAAGCCGTCCGCCATTCTTCATGACGACGTCCTCAGTTTTGGGGACTACGGTTCCGTTAGTAATATTCCACGAAGCTGTCATAATATCGTCCACGCTGGATTCAATGGTTGGGAACAAGAGTCGTTTCCTCCTAATGTGGGTGCTATCATCTTCCGAAGGCTCGGGGGCATTGCCTTACGAAAATGTCCAGTGGTAGCTGCTTCGGTAGTAGGCGTAGCTTTTTCCGCCCATATTCAAGGAATACGTTCCGTCCCACATGTTCGTTCCTTTGGACAGCTTGTGCGAGTCCGAGAGCCCCCCATAGGTCCCTTTCCCAATACGGGTTACGTAGCCCGCCTCGGTTCCGTCTCCTCGCACATCGCTGAGCTTCGCCGCGAGATTGGGAGCTGAGCCTATGGAGATCATGTCATCACTCCCACGGAAGCCAGCGCGGGCCAAGAGCGTTTCGCCAGTAGCGATTCCACTCGTCTGTTTAAGGGTCCAGCCAGCATCCTTGAGAGCAGGGATTTCCTTATGCAGCGCTGGAGTCACGATCGTGTTGACCGCCCACTTGATGTGCATTGCAGCTTTGACGGCACGGTCTTCCTTACTTGGCCCCGTAAAGATTCCCATAACGCGGTCTCCGTCGAAACTACGGATGTGACCGTTCAAATGCCGAATGATCTTTGTACTCACATTGAGGAAAGCACGGAAAGTCTGGGCGGCAGCCTCCTTGTCCGCTGTGGCTGCGAGGCCGGACGAGTTGAGCATGTCCGTGTACAGATACGTGGCAGAAACGAGCTTGCCCTCCGAGTATCCGAGTTCAACAGCTTCAGGTACTGAGGTATTAGATTGCTGCATCTTTGTGATAGTCATCGGCTTTCTGACTGTTTTGTCGAGTTGCGCATTGACCTCGTCGAGTAGACCCACATCGCCTCCATCACGTTAGGGAATCCGACTCTATTCGAGACGGCCGACTTGCACACATAGTAATGGGAATTTGACCGAATCAAAATTATCCGACAAATGGCGACATATCACGGAACCTTTGGGCCCAGTATCGCGCGCCTTACGGGCCGTTCTTACGGGATCCTTGGCGACTCGGGCATAACAATTCCGGAATGCCCACCACTTGCACGATTCCGGTCGTGCTACTAGCCCCGTAGCGGCCCATCGCGTGTCGAGTGCCAGGGAAGCGCTTGATTGATGCAAGTCCCTCGACTGCTCATACGGACGAAGTCGGTCGTGCCGGCGACTCGATGTCTGCCGGCGCTAGCCTCGCGTGATTGTCCTGAACTTGGCCGCGATCGAACGCGAAGAACGTCTCCATCACTCGCCACGCGGTCGACATGTCTGACCCGCCGCGACGGCAGTAGTGGCGGCCAAGAGCACCATCCGGTTTCCGGAGATCAACGCTCAAAAGGCCCGGAGAACGGCGGAATAGGTATCGGAGGGCAGGAGCGCAGCGACCCGGGAATAGGTATCGACGATGTCACCGAGTACTTCTTGGTGGGCAGCTTCGCGAGTTGGATCGTGGCGCTCGGCGGGCTCGCGCTGACCACGTTGGGTTAGCTTCCCGAATCGTCGTCGGCGGACGGCGTCGGCGTCATACCTTGGGCAACATGAAAATGAATGCCGCCATCCTGTGGGAGTACGGGCACGACTGGAATGTCGAGGAAGTCGAGCTCGACCCGCCGAAGGACGGCGAAGTTCTCGTCTCGTTCGAGGCGACCGGACTGTGCCATTCCGATCACCACATTCGCGACGGCGATCTGGTCGCACCCATTCCATTGATCGGCGGCCATGAAGGCGCGGGCGTCGTCCTGGAGGTCGGACCCGGGGTGCGCGACCTGAAGGTCGGCGACCACATCGTCGCCGCGTTCCTGCCGGCCTGCGGACGATGCCGCTGGTGTGCGACCGGCAAGTCCAACCTGTGCGACATGGGTGCCGAGATCCTGACGGGCCTGCAGCCCGACGGCACCTTCCGGCGCCACGCGCGCGGCCAGGACATCTTCGCCGCAATCGGTTTGGGCACCTTCGCCCCGTACGGCACGGTGCCGGAAGCGTCACTGGTCAAGATCGACGACGACATTCCGCTGACTCGGGCCTGCCTGCTCGGCTGCGGTGTCACCACCGGCTGGGGCTCGGCGGTCAACACCGCCGACGTCCGCCCGGGTGACACCGTGGTGGTGATCGGTTGCGGGGGCATCGGAAGCGGCGCCATCCAGGGCGCGCGGCTGGCGGGCGCGGAGAAGATCGTCGTGATCGACATCGTGGAGAGCAAGCGGGACAAGGCTTTTCTGTTCGGTGCCACTCACTTCGCGACGTCGATCGCCGAAGGCACTGAGCTGGTCCGGGAGCTGACCAAAGGTGTGATGGCCGACTCCGCGCTGCTTACCGTAGGTCTGGTCAAGGGCGAAATGATCAATGACGCACTGGAATTGGTCAGTAAGGGCGGCACCGTGGTGCTGACCGCGCTGGCGGCGATGACCGACGTGACACCGGTGCTGCCGATGACGATGTTCACGCTCTTCCAGAAGCGGCTGCTCGGCAGCCTCTACGGACAGGCCAACCCGCGTGCCGACATCCCGAAACTGCTCAGCCTCTACCGCGAAGGCAAGCTGCTGCTCGACGAGACCGTCACCCACGAGTACAAACTGGGTGAGATCAACAACGCCTACGACGACATGCTCGCCGGCCGCAATATCCGCGGAGTCGTCCTCCACGAACACTGAGGCGGCCGGCGGCGAAAGTCGTTACAGCCGTTCGATGATCGTGACGTTGGCGGTGCCGCCGCCTTCGCACATCGTCTGCAGGCCGTAGCGGCCGCCGCGACGCTCGAGCTCATTGAGCATGGTGGCGAACAGCTTGGCACCGGTAGCGCCCAGCGGGTGGCCGAGCGCGATCGCACCGCCGTTGGGGTTGACCTTCTCCGGGTCGGCCTTGGTCTCCTTGAGCCACGCCATCACCACGGGCGCGAACGCCTCGTTGATCTCGACCACGTCGATGTCATCGATCGTCAGGCCGGCCTTGTCCAGCGCGTACTTGGTCGCCGGGATCGGGCCGGTGAGCATGAACACCGGGTCGGCGCCGCGGGCGCTGATGTGGTGGATGCGGGCCCGCGGGGTCAGCTTGTGGTCCTTGACAGCCTGCTCGCTGGCGAGCAGCACGGCGCTGGCACCGTCGGAGATCTGGCTGGCCATCGCGGCGGTCAGGCGGCCGCCCTCGCGCAGCGTCTTGAGGCCGGCCAGCTTCTCCAGGGTGGACTCGCGCGGGCCTTCGTCGGTGCGGAACTCACCGACCGGGACGATCTCGTTTTCGAAGTTCCCGTTGCGGATGGCCGCGAATGCCTTGTCGTGGCTGCCCTTCGAGAACTCCTCCATCTCCTCGCGGGACAGGCCCCACTTCTCGGCGATCATCTCGGCGCCACGGAACTGGGAGATCTCCTGATCGCCGTAGCGGTGCAGCCAGTTCTCCGACTCGTTGGTCGGCGAGGTGAAGCCGAACTGCTCGGCGACGGTCATCGCCGACGAGATCGGGATACGGCTCATGTTCTGCATACCAGCGGCCAGGATCAGGTCGGCGGTACCGGCCATGATGGCTTGTGCGCCAAAGGAAATCGCCTGCTGGCTCGACCCGCACTGCCGGTCGACGGTGACGCCGGGCACCTCTTCGGGGTAACCGGCGGCCAGCCAGGTGTTGCGGGCGATGTTGCCGGCCTGCGGCCCGATGGTGTCCAAGCAGCCGGCCACCACGTCGTCGACGGCACCCGGGTCGACGTCGACCCGATCGAAGATGCCGCGGTACGCCGCCACACCGAGGTCGATGGGGTGCACGGCGGCCAACGATCCGTTTCGCTTGCCGACCGCGGTGCGTACGGCGTCGATGACGTATGCCTGTGATGCGGGGGCCATGTCGATCTCCTTGTCAGTTGTTGGGCGCGGCTATGCCGCCCAGGACGATGGCGAGGTACTGCCGGCCGACTTCCTCGGCTGTGAGCGGCCCACCTGGTTGATACCAACGCACGGACACCCACGTGGTATCCCGGATGAACCGGTAGACCACGTCGACGTCGATATCGGGGCGGAAGTAGCCCTGCTTGACGCCCTCGTTGAGCAGGTCAAGCCACATCTTGCGTTGCTCTTTGTTGCGCGCGTCGACGAAGTCGAACTGTGGCAGCGACGAGAGCCGCTTGGCTTCGTCCTGGTAGATGACCACCTGAGCGTGCCGGTGTTCGATCGCCTCGAACGACGCCATGAACAAGCCTTTGAGTCGCTCGAGCGGATTGGGCTCGGTGGCGATCACCTTCTGGTAGCGGTCGAACAGCCAGTCCAGGAAGTCCCGCAGGACCTCCTCGACCATCTGCTCCTTGCTCTTGAAGTGGTGATAGAGGCTGCCGGATAGAATGCCCGCCGAGTCGGCGATATCGCGCACGGTGGTCGCACGCAGGCCTCGTTCGGCGAACATCGTCGCGGCGAGCACCAGAAGCTCGTCGCGACGACTGACCGGCTGCTCTGTCACGCTCGCTGGCTCGAGACCGAAATGACTTCGCCGGTCAGGTAACTCGAGTAGTCACTGGCCAGGAAGGCGATGGTGGCGGCAACTTCCCACGGCTCGGCGGCGCGGCCGAAGGCCTCGCCCTCGGAGAGCCGGTCGAGCAGGTCGGCCGAGCTGACCTTCTCCAGAAACTTGTGCCGGGCGATGCTGGGCGAGACGGCGTTGATGCGCACGCCGTGCTCGACGGCTTCGATTGCGCTGCAACGGGTCAGCGCCATCACACCCGCCTTGGCTGCGGCGTAGTGCGACTGGGAATGCTGCGCCCGCCAACCCAGGACGCTGGCATTGTTGACGATCACGCCACCGTGGCCGGCCTCGCGGAAATAGCGCAGCGCTGCACGGGTCGCGCGCATCACCGACGTCAGTGTGACGTTGAGAACGCGATCCCAGTCTTCGTCGGTCATATCGATGACAGGGGTTTCACCACCGAGCCCGGCATTGTTCACCAGAACGTCCAGTCGGCCCATGCGGGCGGTGGTGGACGCGATCAGCGCGTCGATTTGAGCGGTGGACGTCACGTCGCAGACCACGGCTTCGACCCGGCCGAGGCCCAATTCGGCTAGTTGGTCCCGGGTTTCACCGAGCCGGCGCTCGTGGTGATCGGAGACCACAACGTCGGCGCCTTCGAGCAGGGCGCGCCGGGCTGTTGCCGACCCGATGCCGGTGCCCGCCGCCGCGGTCACCACGACGACCTTGCCGGTCAGCAGACCGTGGCCCTCGACCTCTTCGGGGACCTCCGACAGTGGCGCCACTAGCCTTTCACCTCTCGGGGTAGGCCGAGCACCCGCTCGGCGATGATGTTGCGCTGAATCTCGTTGGAGCCGCCGTAGATCGTGTCCGATCGGGAGAACAGGAATAGGCGCTGCCACTCGTCGAAGTCACCGTCGGTGATGAGCAGGCCGGCGCGCCCCTTGATGTCCATGGCCAGCTCACCCAGATCGCGATGCCAGTTGGCCCACAACAGCTTTGACACGTTGTCTTGGCCGGGTTGCTCGACGTCCATGGTCGCCATCGCATAGGACCGCATGGTCTGCAGGCCGGCCCAGGACCGGGCCAGCCGCTCCCGGATCAGTGGGTCCTCGATCGCGCCGGTGGTTTTGGCCAGTTCAGCGATACCGGAAAGCTCACGAGCATAACGGATCTGCTGGCCGAGGGTGGACACGCCGCGCTCGAAGGTCAGCGTTCCCATGGCCACCCGCCAGCCGTCGCCCGGCTCGCCGACCACCAGGTCGGCGTCGGTGCGGGCGTCGGTGAAGAAGACTTCGTTGAATTCCGAATCACCAGTCAGCTGGATGATAGGGCGGATCTCCACCCCGGGCTGATCTAGCGGCACCAGCAGGTAGGACAGGCCGGCATGCCGCTTGGAGCCCTTCTCGGTGCGGGCCACCACGAAGCACCACTGCGCCCAGTGCGCCAGCGAGGTCCATACCTTCTGCCCGTTGATGATCCACTGGTCATCGTCCAAGACAGCGGCAGTGGAGACGTTGGCCAAATCGCTGCCTGCACCGGGTTCCGAATAGCCCTGTGACCACAGCTCGGTGACGTCGAGAATCTTCGGCAGGAACCGCTGCTGCTGCTCGGGGGTGCCGAAGGCGATCAGGGTGGGCCCGAGCAGTTCCTCACCGAGGTGGTTGACCTTGTCGGGGGCGTTGGCTTTCGCGTACTCCTCGTAGAACGCCACCCGGTGGGCGACCGAAAGTCCGCGACCACCGTGCTCGACCGGCCAGCCCAAGCAGGTCAGGCCCGCCGCGGCCAGATGACGATTCCACGCGAGACGCTCTTCGAAGGCTTCATGCTCGCGGCCCGGGCCGCCGAGGCCCTTGAGCGCGGCATATTCACCGACGAGATTGTCAGCGAGCCACTCGCGGACCTCCGCCCGGAACTCCTCGACCGTGATCACCCCTGTAGGCTAACCTACCAAGCACTTGCTTTGTTAGCCCGGGCCGGGCGATCAGTTCAGAGGAGTCTCGATGACGAGCGCCCCGCGCACCACACCCGCGGTGCTGGACCGGATGGCACTCGACTTCGCCGACCACGACGCCCTGATCACCGAGGATCGCAGCTTCACCTTCGCCGAACTGCGCGACGAGGTGCGCCGGGCAGCCGCCGCCATCATCGGGTTCGGCGTCCAGCCCGGCGACAAGGTCGCGATCTGGTCGCCCAACACCTGGCACTGGGTGATCGCCTGTCTAGCCACCCACTACGCCGGCGCCGTGATGGTGCCGCTGAACACTCGCTACACCGCGTCTGAGGCCGCCGACGTCCTGGCCCGCACCGAGGCGCCCGTGCTGTTCGGGATGGGCCGCTTCCTCGGCGCCGACCGCGTCGCCGAACTGGATCGCGCCGCGCTGCCTGCGCTGCGCCACATCGTGCGCATCCCCATCGACGAGAACGACGGGACGTGGGACGAGTTCCTCGCCGGACCCCGGGCCGAGCCGTCCGAGGTCGACGCCCGGGCGGCCGCCGTGCAACCCGACGACCCGTCCGATGTGCTGTTCACCTCGGGCACCACCGGGCGCAGCAAGGGCGTGCTGTGCGCGCACCGACAATCGCTGGCGGCACCCGCCGCGTGGGCGGAGTGCGGCCAGCTCACCAGTGCCGACCGCTATCTGTGCATCAACCCGTTCTTCCACAACTTCGGCTACAAGGCCGGGATCCTGGCCTGCCTGCAGACCGGCGCCACCCTGATCCCCCAGCTCACCTTCGACCCTGAGCAGGCGATGCGGGTGATCGCCGAGAAGCGCATCACCGTTGTGCCGGGGCCGCCCACGATTTTCCAGACGCTGTTGGACCACCCGGCCCGCAAGAACTACGACCTGAGCTCGCTGCGCTTCGCGGTGACCGGTGCGGCGACCGTGCCCGTCGTGCTCATCGAGCGCATGCAGGCCGAACTCGACTTCGACATCGTGCTCACCGCATACGGACTCACCGAGGCCAACGGCTTCGGCACCATGTGCCGGGCCGACGATGACGCCGTCACCGTCGCCACCACCTGCGGACGACCGATCGCCGACTTCGAACTGCGCATAGATGCTCCCGATGACACCGGCGCGGGCGAGGTGTTGCTGCGCGGACCCAATGTGATGCTGGGCTATCTCGACGATCCGGCGGCGACGTCGGCCGCCATCGACTCTGACGGTTGGCTGCACACCGGCGATATCGGCACCGTCGACGACGCCGGCAATCTGCGTATCACCGACCGGCTCAAGGACATGTACATCTGCGGCGGCTTCAACGTCTACCCCGCCGAGATCGAGCAGGTGCTGGCCCGCCTCGACGGTGTGGCCGACGCCGCTGTCATCGGCGTGCCCGACGAGCGGCTCGGCGAAGTCGGACGCGCCTTCATCGTCCGACGCGACGGCAGCGGCCTCGACGAGCAGGCCGTCATCGACTACACCAAGAAGCACTTGGCCAATTTCAAGACCCCACGCTCGGTGGTCTTCGTGGAATCACTACCACGAAACCCCGGCGGCAAAGTGGTCAAACCCACACTGCGAGAGATGGTTTGATGGATCTGCGCTACGACGACGCCACCGAAGAGTTCCGCAACGAGGTGCGCACGTTCCTCTCGGCCAACTCCGACAAGTTCCCGACGAAGTCCTATGACAGCGCCGAAGGGTTCTCCCAACACCGCGTCTGGGACCGCATCCTGTTCGACGCCGGCCTCTCGGTAGTCACCTGGCCGGAGAAGTACGGCGGTCGTGACGCCACCCTGCTGCAGTGGGTGGCCTACGAAGAGGAGTACTTCCGCGCCGGTGCGCCGGGCCGCGCCAGCGCCAACGGCACCTCCATGCTGGCGCCGACCCTGTTCGCGCACGGCACCGAAGAACAACTGGACCGCGTTCTGCCGAAAATGGCCAGCGGCGAGGAGATCTGGGCTCAAGCCTGGTCGGAACCGGAGTCGGGCAGCGACCTGGCCTCGCTGCGCTCGACGGCCACCCAGACCGACGGTGGCTGGCTGCTCAACGGCCAGAAGATCTGGAGCAGCCGGGCGGTGTTCGGCGACCGGGCATTCGGGCTGTTCCGCTCCGATCCGACCGCCGAACGGCATCGCGGGCTGACCTACGTCATGTTCGACCTCAGGGCCGACGGGGTGACCGTGCGCCCGATCGCCCAGCTCGGGGGCGACACCGGCTTCGGAGAAGTGTTCCTGGACAACGTCTTCGTGCCGGACGCCGATGTCATCGGCAGCGTCCACGACGGCTGGCGCGCCGCAATGAGCACATCGAGTAACGAGCGTGGCATGTCACTGCGCAGCCCCGCCCGCTTCCTCGCGCCTGCCGAGCGACTGGTCTCCCAGTGGCGGGAACGGGGATCCGACCCGGCGATCGCCGATCGCGTCGCCGACGCGTGGATCAAGGCGCAGGCCTACCGGCTGCACACCTTCGGCACCGTGACCCGGATCGCCGGGGGCGGTGAGCTGGGCGCCGAGTCGTCGGTGACCAAAGTGTTCTGGTCCGACCTCGACGTCGCCCTGCACCAGACTGCTTTGGAATTGAGGGGGGCCGACGCCGAACTGACCGACGGCTGGACCGACGGTCTGTTGTTCGCACTCGGTGGCCCGATCTATGCCGGCACCAATGAAATTCAGCGCAACATCATCGCCGAGCGGCTGCTCGGGCTGCCCCGAGAAAGCTCAGCGAGTGCAGGAGCGAAGAAGTGAAATTCGCACTCGACGAACAGCAGCGTGACTTCGCCGCCAGCATCGACGCCGCGCTCGGGGCCGCTGACGTGCCCGGCGCGGTCCGCGCCTGGGCCGAGGGTGACACGACACCCGCCCGCAAGGTGTGGTCAGCGCTGACCGATCTCGGCGTCACCGCCCTGGCCGTGCCCGAGAGGTACGACGGCATCGAAGCCCACCCGGTCGATCTGGTGGTCGCCTTGGAGCGGCTCGGCCGCTGGAATGTTCCCGGTCCGGTCACCGAATCCATTGCGGTGGCGCCGATTCTGCTCGCGGAAGACGATCGATCTGCCGGCCTGGCCGCCGGCGAATTGATCGCGACGGTCGCATTGCCGCCTGCGGTGCCCCGCGCGGTCAACGCCGACTTCGCCGGGCTGACCCTGCTGGCGCACGACGGCAAGGTCAGTGACGCGAACGTCGGCGACGGACATGAATCCGTCGACGCCAGCCGAAAGCTCTTCGACGTCACCGCCACCGGCGAGGCCCGAGAAGCCGACGTGGCACGCGCATACGAGTTCGGTGCACTGGCCACCGCCGCGCAACTCGTCGGTGCCGGTCAGGCGATGCTGGACATGTCGGTCGAATACGCCAAGCAGCGCAGCCAATTCGGCCGGGTCATCGGCAGCTACCAGGCGATCAAGCACAAGCTGGCCGACGTCCACATCGCGGTGGAGCTGGCTCGCCCCCTCGTGTACGGCGCGGCGCTGTCGCTGGCCGACGGATCTCCCGACACCGCACGGGATGTCAGCGCCGCCAAGGCTGCCGCGTCGGATGCCGCGCTGCTGGCGGCGCGGTCGTCGCTGCAGACGCACGGCGCCATCGGGTTCACCTCCGAACACGATCTGTCGCTGTGGCTGTTGCGGGTGCAGGCGTTGCACTCGGCCTGGGGCGACCCGGCCAGCCACCGCCGTCGAGTGCTGGAGGCGTTGACATGACATCCCTTGACGAACGGCAGATGCTGCGCGACACCGTCGCCGCACTGATCGACAAGCACGCCTCACCGGCCGCGGTGCGCGAAGCGATGGACTCGGAACGCGGGTACGACGAAGCGCTGTGGGCAATGCTCTGCGAGCAGGTCGGCGTCGCCGCTCTGGTGGTGCCCGAGGAGCTCGGCGGTGCCGGTGGTGAATTGGCCGATGCTGCAGCGGTTCTCGAGGAGCTGGGCCGTGGGCTAGTCCCGACGCCGCTGCTGGGAACGACACTGGCCGAGGTGGCGCTGCTCGCCGCGGACGACCCTGACACCGACGCACTCGAGCAGCTCGCTGCGGGTGAGTCGATCGGTGCGGTGGTGTTCGATCCCGGCTACGTCGTGAACGGCGATGTCGCTGATGTGGTGGTGGGCGTCGAGGACGGCAAGCTGGCCCGCTGGAGCGAGGTCACCGCCGAGGCCCTGCAGACCATGGACCCGACCCGTCGCCTGGCCCGCGTGTCCGCCGGTTCCACCGTGGTGATCGGCACCGATCCCGGCCTGGCCGACACTGCGGCGATCCTGCTGGCCGCCGAGCAGATCGGCGCCGCGGCACGGTGCCTGGAGCTGACTGTCGAATACACCAAGGAACGCGTGCAGTTCGGCCGACCGATCGGCAGCTTCCAAGCCCTCAAGCACCGGATGGCCGACCTGTACGTCGCGGTGCAGTCGGCGCGCGCCGTCGTCGGCGATGCGATCGCAGCGCCAACGCCGGTGTCGGCGGCGCTGGCCCGGCTGGCCGCCACGGAGGCGTTCACCAAGGTGGCCGGCGAGGCGATCCAGATGCACGGCGGCATCGCGATCACCTGGGAGCACGACATCCAGCTGTACTTCAAGCGGGCCCACGGCAGCGCCCAGTTGCTGGGCTCGGTGTCCGATCAACTCCGCCGGCTCGAATCCCAGGTGCTCTAGCCTAGGCACCATGCCGACCGGTTCCATCGAGGATCTTCCCCGACCGATCGGCTACGTCCTGGGCGGCGGCGGCAGCCTCGGCGCTATCCAGGTCGGTATGCTGCAGGCGCTCAGCGAGAGGGATGTCGCGCCCGACCTGGTGACAGGTACCTCGGTTGGATCGATCAACGGGGCGGTGCTGGCGTCTGATCCGAACGGTGCCGCGAATCGGCTCTCCCACGCATGGGCCCGCATGACACGGGAGAAGGTGTTCCCGGGTGGCCTCATCGCCCAGGCGCTGATGCTGCAGCGAGTCAAGACACACTTGTTTCCCAATACCGGGCTGGCCGAGATGATCGCCGAATTCCTCGGGGCCACAGCAGAATTTGCCGACCTCGAGCTTCCGTTCGCCGCCGTCACGATGAACATCGCGACCGGACAACCGCACGTGATCCGCGAGGGTTTACTGCTGCCCGCCCTGTTGGCGAGTGCCGCTATCCCCGGCATCTACCCGCCGGTGGAGCACGACGGCCTGCGCCTCTACGACGGCGGAGTGGTCGCCAACGTACCCATGCGGCAGGCGGTCGCCATGGGAGCACGCTCGCTCATCGTGCTCGACTGCTTCTTCCCCGGCCAGCTGCCTGGGTCTACCGACACCATCGCCGACATCCTGCTCTACACGGCGCTGGTCACCACGCGCACGCAGGCGGTAGCGGAGGCCGCCCTCGTTGCCGCGGAGCTACCCGTGGTGTATCTGCCCGGGCCCGTGCCCAGACTGATCTCGCCGCTCGACTTCACGCATACGACCGAGTTGATCGAGGACGCCTACACGTCCTCGCGACTGTTTCTGGACAACCTCCAGATAACCGGGCGCGGGCTGTACGGTCTGCACCCGCCGGAGGCGGTGTTCTAGCGTGACCGGAGTGAACAACCGCGTTGCGCTGCGAGCCGGGATCCCGCCGTTCTATGTGATGGACGTGTGGCTGGCCGCCGCAGAGCGCCAACGCACCCACGGCGACCTGGTGAACCTATCGGCGGGCCAGCCCAGTGTCGGTGCCCCCGAGCCGGTCCGCGCGGCCGCGGCCGCCGCACTGGAAGCCAACCAGCTCGGTTACACCGTCGCGCTCGGTATCCCAGAGCTGCGCGAGGCGATCGCGGAGTCCTATTTCGGCCGTTACGGCCTGGACGTCAGCGCCGACGACGTGGTGGTGACCACCGGATCCTCGGGCGGATTCCTGCTGGCGTTCCTGGCCTGCTTCGACGTCGGTGACCGAGTGGCCATCGCCAGTCCCGGCTATCCCTGCTACCGCAACATCCTGTCGGCGCTGGGCTGCGAGGTCGTGGAGATCCCGTGCGGCCCCGAAACCCGGTTCCAGCCGACCGTGCAGATGCTGAGCGAGCTGGAGGCGCCGGTGCAGGGCGTGATCGTGGCCAGTCCCGCCAACCCGACGGGCACGGTGATCCCGCCGGCCGAGCTGGCAGCCCTCGCATCGTGGTGCGATCAGACCGGAGCCCGGCTGATCAGCGACGAGGTGTACCACGGCCTGGTCTACCCCGGCGCGCCGGAGACGTCGTGCGCCTGGCAGACGTCGCGCAATGCCGTTGTCGCGAACAGCTTTTCGAAGTACTTCGCCATGACGGGCTGGCGGCTGGGTTGGCTGCTGGTGCCCGAGGAACTGCGTCGTGCGGTGGACTGTCTGACCGGGAATTTCACCATCTGCCCGCCGGTGCTGCCCCAATTCGCCGGAGTGGCGGCGTTCACACCCGAAGCCGTCGCCGAGGCGCAAGGCCATCTGCACCACTACGCGGCCAACCGGGAAACTCTGCTGGCCGGCCTGCGTGACATCGGCATCACCCGGCTGGCGCCCACCGATGGCGCATTCTACGTCTACGCCGACGTCTCGGACTTCACCTCGGACTCGCTGACATTCTGCGAAAAGCTGCTGGCGGATACCGGATTGGCGATCGCGCCGGGGATAGACTTCGACCCGGTACGCGGCGGGTCGTTCGTACGGCTGTCATTCGCGGGTCCGTCCACTGATATCGACGAGGCGCTGCGCAGGCTGGGACCCTGGCTTCGTTGACTTGTCAGTGGAGCGGTGTACTGTCGACCACATGTTCGAAAGTTTGTTCGAATTCGACGCTGAGGCCGACGAGGCGACGCTGCGTGGGGTCGTCGAGCAGCTCGAACAGCTGAAGGCCGCCGCGGCCGCCGCGCAGGCCCGCGCAACGGAAGCCTGGGCGACCAAGCGCCATGCCGCAGAAGCGGCGGCAGGTGTCCCGAAGCCGAAACGCGGGCGCGGACTGGCCAATGAGGTGGCCCTCGCTCGTCGTGTCGCGCCGAAGCGGGGTGGCCAACACCTCGGGTTGGCGACTGCTCTCGTACGCGAGATGCCGCACACCCTCGCCGCACTGGAATGCGGTGCACTCAACGAGTGGCGCGCGACGTTGGTCGTGCGAGAGTCAGCCTGTCTCTCGATCGAGCATCGTCGGCAACTGGATGCCGAACTGTGCAGCGACACTTCGGCACTCGAAGGCTGGGGTGACAAGAGGGTTGCGGCCGAGGCGAAGAAGATCACCGTACGCCTGGACGCGCAAGCCGTTGTCGAACGCACCGCCAAGGCCGCCGTCGACCGGTGCGTGTGGATCCGGCCTGCCCCGGACACTATGGCCTACGTGACGGTGTTGTTGCCCGTCGCGCAAGGAGTCGCGGTGTACGCCACGGTCAAACGAGAAGCCGATACCACCTTTGACGGACGTTCCCGAGGTCAGGTCATGGCCGACACAGTGGTGGAGCGCATTACCGGCAGGCCCGCAGACCAGCCCGTACCGGTGTCGCTCAACCTGGTGATGGCCGATACCACCTTGGCCGGTGACGACAATGAGTCGGCATGGTTGGACGGCTACGGTCCGGTGCCGGCCGGGTTCGCATGCAAGATCGTCGGCGACGCCGCCGTCGATGAAGACACCAGAACCACGTTGCGAAGGCTCTATCGGCATCCCGACAGCGGACAGCTGGTTGCGATGGAATCGCGTTCGCGGATCTTCCCGAAAGGGTTGGCCGCGTTCATCGGACTGCGGGACCAAACCTGCCGAACGCCATACTGCGACGCCCCTATCCGCCATCGGGATCACGCGCTACCGCACCGCGAATCCGGCCATACCAGCGCGCTGAACGGCCTCGGCGAGTGCGAAGCGTGCAACTACGCCAAAGAGGCCCGCGGCTGGCGCGTAAGCACTTCCGAGTGTGACGGCAAGCACCAGGCCAACTTCACCACTCCGACCGGCGCCACCTATCGGTCCATCGCCCCACCGTTACCCGGACCCCCGATCCGAAAACGGATCAGCATTGCTGAAAGTCAACTCAGTGTCGACCTGGTCACCTTCGACGCCGCTTGACCACTAGCGGGCGCTCCAGCCACCGTCCATCGTGTAGGAGGCGCCCGTCACCATCGCCGCGGCGGGCGATGCCAGCCAGCCGACCAGGTCGGCGACCTCCTCCGGCTCGACCAGCCGTTTGATCGCACTCTCGCTGAGCAGAATGGTCTCCAGCACTTCCTGCTCGTCGATACCGTGAGTTCTCGCCTGGTCGGCAATCTGCTTGGCCACCAAAGGGGTTCGCGCGTAGCCGGGATTGACACAGTTGCTGGTGACGCCACGCGGACCACCTTCGAGCGCAGTGACCTTGGACAGCCCTTCCAGCGCGTGCTTGGCCGTGACATAGGCGACCTTGTACTCCGAGGCACGGATTCCGTGCACCGAGGAGATGTTCACGATCCGGCCGAACCCTCGCTCGTACATCGCCGGTAACGCCGCCCGAATGAGCAGGAACGGGGCCTCCACCATCAACGCGAGCAACATCCGGAACTTCGCCGGCGGAAAGTCCACGATCGCATCGATCACCTGCAGTCCGGCATTGTTGACCAGGATGTCGAACTCGATTCGTAGCTCCTCCAGTGCCGCGACGTCGAGAAGGTCCACCTCCCAGGACTTTCCGCTGATCTCGCGGGCCAGCGCACAGGCTCCGGCGCCGTCGATGTCGGCAACGGTCACGTGCGCCCCACGCTCGGCCAACTCACGGGCACACGCCGCGCCGATGCCGCTGGCGGCCCCGGTCACCAGAGCAGTGCGCCCAGCCAGTGACGTCACGCGACCGCCGTTGCCGACGGCCCGTGCCGCTGTGCGTCTGCCGTGTCGATATCGGCCAGGTCGATGCCCTTGGTCTCACGAGCGAAAGCCAGCGCGACCAGGGTGATCACCGCGGCCGCGGCCAAGTAGACGGCGATCGGGACCGCGGAGCCGTACACCGCCAACAGCTTCACCGCGATGATCGGGGCCAGCGAGCCGGCGAAGATCGCGGTGACCTGATAGCCAAGGGACACTCCGGAATAACGCATCCTGGTCGGGAACATTTCGGCCATCAGCGCCGGCTGCGGGGCATACATCAGCGCGTGGATGACCAGACCCAGAATGATCGAACCCATGATCAGCAGGTACTGGCCGCTGTTCATCATCGGGAAGGCGACGAAGCCCCACACCCCGGCGCCGAGCGCGCCGACCAGGTACACCGGCTTTCTGCCGTAGCGGTCCGACAACCGTCCGGCGTACGGGATGACCACGAAATGCACTGCGTGCGCGACCAAGAGCCACCAGAGGATATCGCTGGTATCGGCGTGCACCTCGACCTTGAGATAGGTGATCGAGAACGTCACCACCAGGTAGTACATGATGTTCTCGGCGACGCGCAGGCCCATCGCGGTGAAAACTCCACGGGGATAACGCTTGAGCACCTCGACGACCCCGTACGAGCTGGCCTTCATCCGCTCGGCCTCCTGCTGGGCCTCCACGAAGATCGGCGCATCGGTGACCTTGGTGCGGATGTAGTAGCCGATCAGCACCACCACCGCCGACAGCCAGAACCCGACCCGCCAGCCCCAGGACAAGAACGCGGTCTCCGACAGCGTCGCGGTCAGCGTCAGCAGCACCACCGTCGCGAGCATGTTGCCCACCGGTACCCCGGCCTGCGGCCAGCTGGCCCAGAATCCGCGCTCTCGATTGGGACTGTGTTCGGCCACCAGCAGCACCGCACCGCCCCACTCCCCGCCCACCGCGAAGCCCTGCAGGAAGCGCAGGATCACCAGCAGCGTCGGCGCCCAATAGCCGATCTGACCGAACGTCGGCAGGCAGCCCATCAAGAACGTCGACGCGCCGACCAACACCAAACTGAACTGCAGCAGCTTCTTGCGGCCGTACTTGTCGCCGAAATGGCCGAACACGATCCCCCCGAGCGGGCGCGCGGCGAAGCCGACCGCATAGGTGATGAACGCCGCCAGGATCGCATCGAGATCGCTGGTGCCCTTGGCGAAGAAGATCTTGTTGAAGACCAAGGTCGCTGCCGTGCCGTACAGAAAGAACTCGTACCACTCGACGACGGTGCCGGCCATCGAGGCGGCGACGACCTTCTTCAGTCCGCTCGCCGCGTTGGTCACACTCATCCGGCCCTCCTCCGATCGCCGTATCCAGGACTGCCCCCATGTGATGGCGGCCACACCGACCTGAGTATTCGCGCACCTCGCCGGGCGATGCAATGCCGAAACCCGCAGGAACGATCTGCGATTATGCAGATATTGCCGCCTTTACCCGCCAGTCAGCGGATCAGATCGGCGGCCTTCTCGCCGATCATGATCGCCACGGCATTGGTGTTCACCGGGACCAGTCGGGGCATGATCGACGCGTCGGCGACCCGCACGCCGGTCAGGCCGTGCACCCGCAGATCCGGCCCCACCACCGCCTCGGGGCCGGTGCCCATCGCGCACGTACCGACCGGGTGGTAGTAGGTGCCGGTGCCTCGAGCCAGGAAAGCCCGCAGCGCCTCCTCGTCGGTGGCACCAGGTCCGGGGAGCACCTCGCGCGCTCGCCACGACGCGAACGGCTCCCCGGCTGCGATCTCGCGAGCCACCGTGACGCCGTGGACCATCCGCCGCACATCCGACTCCGCACCGAGATAGTTCGGATCGATCAGCGGCGGTGTCGCAGGGTCCGGCCCCGCAAGCCGAATCGAACCGCGCGCGTCCGGCACCGTTGCCACGGCCAACGTAAAGCTGTTCGTCGGTGCGGCCAAGTGCGGTGGGTGAAACGGCACGTGGATGAACATCAACTGCATGTCCGGTCCGGCCAGCGAACTATCGCTGCGCCACAGCAGCGATGTCTCGGCGTGATTCGTCCGTGCTGCCGGAATCGGCTGCGCTGCTTCGTAGACGACGCCGCACAGCGGATGGTCGTGCAGGTTACGGCCCACCCCGGGCAGGTCGTGGAAGACGCCGACCCCGGCGGCTTTCAGTTCTGCCGCAGGTCCGATCCCCGACAGCAGCAGCAGCCGCGGAGAATCCACCGCCCCGGCGCTGACCACCACCTCGGCGTCGGCGAACGCGGTCGCCTCGCGACCGTGCCATACCAAATCAACTCCGACACAGCGGTTTCCGACAAACCGCAATCTGTGTGCGCGAGAATCCGTGATGACAGTCAGGTTGGCTCTGTCCCGCGCGGGGTGCAGGTAGGCCGCAGCGGTGCTCTGCCGATTGCCACCGGAGATCGACAGATCATGCCAGCCGGCCCCCTCGGCGTCAGCGCCGTTGAAATCGGCGGTCAACGGGAAGCCGGCGGCAACCGCGGCATCGAGGAACACCTGGGACAGCGGATTGGCCACTTCGGCGGCGGCCGGCTGCGGACACATCGGACCGTCAACGCCCCGGTAGCGCGGATCCCCGCCCCGGACCGTCTCCATCCGCCGGAAGTAGGGCAGCACCGACGCGTAATCCCAGCCGACGCAACCTGATTTGGCCCAATTGTCGAAATCGCTCGGGTGTCCGCGCAAGTACACCATCGCGTTGATGCTGCTACTTCCCCCGAGCGTGTGGCCACGCGGCCAGTTGTGCGCGAACCCGGCGGTGCCCGGCTGCGGGACGGTGTCGTAGGAGTAGTCGATCTCGCTGCCCCACAGCGCCGGCCACGCGGGCGGCGCGGAGATCTCGGGCTTGGTGTCCGCCGGTCCCGACTCGAGCAGCAGCACCCTGACGGCCGGGTCCTCGGACAACCGGGCAGCGATCACACAGCCTGCCGACCCCGCACCGACGACCACGTAGTCATATCCACTGAAACTGGGCATCTGCCAATCACTTTCCTTATCTGGGTGGTCGCGGTCGCCGGCTGCCGCACGGACTGGTTAACGCGGCGCCGCCGGGGCGGGCTTCCCTGCGCGCTAGATTGCGTGGGGAAGTTCGTTGCCCCCGGGAGGAGGTTGAGGAGAGGTCGTGCGTTCCCAACTGACCATCGGCGAGTTCGCCACGGTGACGCACCTGAGCGTGCGGACACTGCGGCGCTACCACGAGGCCGGACTGCTCGAGCCCGCGACAGTCGACCCGACTTCGGGCTACCGGTACTACGAGCCCGAGCAGATCCCCACCGCGCAGGTGATCCACCAGCTCCGTCAGCTCGATGTGCCGTTGGCCGAGGTCCGGTCGATCCTCGCCACCGACGACCCGCAACAACGGGCCGACGTGATCGCGGGCCATCTGCGTCGGCTGGAGGCCGAGCTGAGTCGGACCCAGGCCGCCGTCGTGTCGCTGCGCCGGCTGCTCCGCCCGGACCCGGCCGACGTTCAGGTCGAGCTGCGCTCGGTGCCCGCACGAACCGTCGCCGCGATCACCGAGCAAGCGCGCCTTGGTGATTCGGTGCGCTGGTACGACGATGCGATGGCCGAACTCGACGAGGCCTTCCCTCCGGCGGAACGCACCGGACCGCCCGGCGGGCAGTACGCGAACGCGCTGTTTGCGCACGGAGCCGGGGTGATGATGGTCTTCCGGCCAGTCCGTACCCCACGAACATCCGGCCGCATCGAGGTCGTCGAGCTCCCTGCGGCCGACCTTGCCGTCGCGGTCCATTGCGGACCGCACGATGACATCGACGTGACCTATGGCCGTCTCGGCGCCTGGGTCGTCACGCATGCCCTTGCCGTCGACGGACCGATCCACGAGACCTATGTGGTCGGGCCCCGTGACACCGACGACTCGACCAGGTGGCGAACAGAGATCGGCTGGCCGGTGTTTCAACTCGCCCCCGCGCCGGGGTAGGCGGCCGGCGGGAAGTCGGCGCCGCGGGACAACGCCTCGTAGGCGCGGACCTCAGCGAGCGAATTCTCGAGCGTCGCAACGACGGTGTCGAACCCGTCGCTGCCGATGACCAACCGTCGGGGAGGCGGGTCCTGCGCCATCGCGGTGATCACCGCGCGGACCCCGCGCCGGGGGTCGCCGGGCTGGGTGCCGCTCTGCTCGACCATCGCCGACCGAACCTGCTCCAGCATCGGCCGGTAGTCGGCGATCGATTCGGCGACTGGTTCATCGGCGAAACCCGCGTAGGCGTGGGTGCGAAAGGCCCCCGGCTCCACGGCCATGACCTGAATCCCCAGCGGCGCAACCTCTTCGCGGAGCACCTCGGTGACGGCCTCGACGGCGAACTTCGTCGCACTGTAGTAGCCGAATCCAGTGACGCCGCTGCGCCCTGCAACCGACGACATGTTGACGATCCACCCGCTGCCCCTGGCGCGCATGCCCGGGAGCGCGACCCTGACGACCGAGAGCAGCGCGAAGAAGTTCAGTTCGAACATCGCGCGGACATCCGCGTCGGCCATGCCCTCGATCGACCCGTACCACCCGCGTCCGGCGTTGTTCACCACAACATCGATGCCGCCGAACTGCTCCTCGGCGGTGCGGACCGTGGCCTGCACCGCAGCGGCATCGGTGACGTCCAGCGGCAGAACAAGCACTCGGTCGCCGTGGGGTCGGGCCCACGAGTCCAGCTCGGCGGGCCGTCGCGCCGTGAGCACCACCCGGTCCCCGACCTCCAGAGCGGCGTCGGCGTAGGCCATTCCGAACCCACCGGGGGTACCTCCGGTGATGAACCAGTTCTTCGTCATCGGCTCACGGCTCGATGACGAGACGGCTGATCAGGTTGTCGGCCAGGGTGAACCGATAGTGCAGGTCGGCCACCCCACCCGGGAAGTCGCCGACCAGGCGCTGGAGCACGTCGAAGTGCGCGGCATCCCTCGTGGTGGCGGCGGTGAACTCGGTGGTGAAGGTGTACTCGGTGCCGGCGCTGGCCAGCCAGGTACCGATCGCCTCCCGCCCGTGCGCGGTGTGGCCTTCGTCGGTGACGGTGGCCTCGGCGGCGAAGGTGCTGATCGCCGCGGCCACGTCGCGAGCCCGATGCGCGGTGAGGTAGGTCCTGATCACCGCCGGAAGCGCGTTCCATCCGGTGGCGGTGCTTTCGATGTTGTGCGTTGTCATACCGCCACAGTGGGGTTTCCCCCAGGGGGAGGGTCAAGCACCGAACGGCGGCACCGGCGTCGAGGGCCAAGCGTGCGGGTGTCTGCGAATATGCAGATATGCCTGTGCCGCCCGCACGCCCGAGCGCCGACGATCTGCTGGTGTTGCTGGCCGTCGGCCGCTCCGGCCGGTTCGTGACGGCCGCCGAAGAACTCGGTCTCAACCACACAACGATCTCGCGACGGATCACCGCGCTGGAGCAGACGCTCGGCGGCCGCGTGCTGGCCAGAGCCGCGGGCGGCTGGGAGTTGACCGATCTCGGCCGTGCGGCACTGGCTGCCGCCGAAAGCATCGAGTCCGCGGTGCGCTCGTTGTCCCCCAGCGCCGACGGCACCCCGCCCCTGGAAGGCGTGGTGCGCATGTCGGCCACCGACGGGTTCAGCGCCTACATTGCCGCACCGGCGGCCGCCCAGATGCAGCGTCGCGATCCGCGGGTGGCAGTCGAGATCGTCACCGCCACCCGCCGGGCGTCCCAGCAGCGCTCCGGCCTCGACATCGAGGTCGTGGTCGGCGAGCCGCGGGTCCGACGCGCGATCGCACTGCACTTGGGCGAGTACCGGCTGGGTCTCTACGGAGCGCGTAGCTACCTGGATCGCCACGGCAGCCCGGCGACCCTCGCGGAGCTGGCGCGCTTTCCGCTGGTGTACTTCATCGACTCGATGCTGCAGGTCGACGATCTCGATCTGGCGTCGAGTTCCCTTCCCCCCATGCAGGAATCGGTGACCTCGACCAACGTCTTCGTCCACGTCGAAGCCACCCGCGCGGCGGCGGGTCTGGGATTACTGCCGTGCTTCATGGCCGACCGCCACGAGGACCTCGTCCGGGTACTGCCGGGCCAGCTGGGCCCACGGTTGAGCTACTGGCTGGTGGCCCGCGCCGAGACGCTGCGGCGCCCAGAGGTCTCGGCGCTGGTCGCGGCGATCAAGGGCCGCATGGCCGACCAGCACGATGTGTTGCTGGGTACAGACGCGGACTGAGCCCAGGTGTTGCGGCATACCGGCGTAGCTGGTGGGCTCAACCCATGCCCTTCATCGACCACGAACTCGGCCGCGCCTACTACCGGCACTGGGCCGCGCTGGAACCGCGCGCGGCCATCATCTTCCTACACGGGTTCGGCGAACACACCGGTGTCTACCACCGACTGGGTTTCGCCCTCAACGCCGCCGGTATCGACCTGTGGGCCGTCGACCAGTTCGGCCACGGCCTATCCCCCGGTACGCGCGGAGACTTCGGCAGGATCGAAGACAGCTCCGCACTGGCCGAGCGTCTCACCGAGTTGGCGGAACAGACGACGCCAGGCATTCCGCTTATCGCACAAGGGCATTCATACGGCGCCGTCATCACGCTGTTCCGGCTCCTCGACCAGCCGAAGCGCTATCGCGCGGCACTCATCTCCGGCGCGCCGGTGGTCCCGGTGCCTGAATTGCTCGACACCGACAGCTCACTGGACCTCGACCCGCACTGGCTGTCCGACGATCCGTTCTACCTCGACGCGATGGAAAACGATCCGCTGGCGTTCGTCGAAGCCGACAGCGTGCCACTGGCCCGCGAACTCGATCGCGCATGGGACCGATTCGGCACGGAATTGCCGAAGCTGGCCGTCCCCACCTTGGCCATCCACGGTGAGCTCGACCCGATCGCCCCGGTCAGTGCGCTGCGCGCCTACGCCGAGCAGATCGAACCGCTGAGGCTGCGGGAGTTCCCCGGCGCGCATCACGACATCCTCAACGAGACGGTGCACCGCGAGGTCGCGTCGGCGATCCTCGAGTTCATCGGGGAGCAGAGCTGAACCGGACTACAGCCAAGTGTCGGGTGTGGTGGCGGTGAGGAAGGCGTCGAGGTCGTCGCGCCATTGCGCCGGGGTGTTCTTGTCTGGCTCGATACCGGTGTACTCGCCGCGGTAGAACAGCAGCGGCCGCGGCTTCGTCTTGGGCACCTCCGACAGCGAGTGCACCGCGCCGAACACCACGAAGTGGTCGCCGCCGTCCGTCACCGACGCCACCGTGCAGTCGATATGCGCCAACGTGCCATCAATCACCGGTGATCCGAGCTTGCTTGGGGTCCAATCGATTCCGGCGAACTTGTCCGGCTCCTTGGAGCCGAACCGCGCGGACACATGCTGTTGCTTCTCGTGCAGGATGTTGACGCAGAACTTTCCGCTGGCCTCGATCGCCGCCCAGGATCGCGACACCTTGGTCGGGCAGAACAGCACCAGCGGCGGATCGAGCGACAGCGCCGCGAACGACTGGCAGGCGAACCCCACCGGTGTGTCGTCGTGGACCGTCGTGATGATCGTGATGCCGGTGCAGAACTGCCCCAGCACGTGGCGGAACGTGCGAGGGTCGATCGCGGGCGACGACATCGGCTACTTGAACCCGACGGAGAAGTCGTGGCCCCAGAGGCTGACCGCGGTGCTCTCCCTGGCGATCCAATCCTTGTCGTCGACTTCTAGCCCCTCACAACCGAATTCGATGTCGAAGCCGCCGGGGGTCTTCATGTAGAAGGACAGCATCTTGTCGTTGGTGTGCCGGCCGAGCGTCGCCGACATCTTCACCTTGCGACGGTTGGCGCGATCCAGGCACAGCCCGACGTCGTCGGAGTTCTCCACCTCGACCATCAGGTGCACGATGCCGGTCGGATTGGGCATCGGCATGAAGGCCAGCGCGTGGTGGCGCGGGTTGCAGCCGTAGAAGCGCAACCAGACGGGATCGCCGTCGGCCGGCCGGCCCGCGATCTGCGGGGGCAGGCTCATCGAGTCGCGCAACCGGAAGCCCAGCACATCCTGGTAGAACGCCTGCGCGGCGGCATCATCGTCACAGGTGAGCACGACGTGTCCGAGGCCCTGTTCGGCGGTGACGAACTTGTGGCCGTAGGGGCTGACGAACCGGCGGCCCAGGTACTGCGCGCCGTGGAACGCTTCGAGAACGTTGCCGGCCGGATCGGAGAACCGGATCAAGCCCTCCACCCGTCGCTCGGACTTCTCCTCGCGCGTGCCTTCGGTGAAGTCGACGCCGGCCTTGGCCAGCGTCTCGCGCAGGCTCTGCAGCGCGGCCGCATCGGCGACCTCCCAACCGGAGATCAGCAGCCTGTCCCGGTCGCCGGGCACGATCACCAGTCGGGCGGCGAATTCGTCCATGCGCAGATAGAGCGCGTCGGGGATGGCCCCGTCACCCTCGACCATGCCGAGCACCTTGCATCCGAACTCTCGCCAGGCCCCCACGTCGGTTGCCTCGATTCGCATGTAGCCGAGCGCCTTTAGCGTCATGCCCCACCTCCGAGGAAATCAACGGTCAGCTTGTTGAACTCGTCGAATTTTTCCAACTGAGCCCAATGTCCACATTGCCCGAAAACGTGCAGCTGCACACGCGGAATCTGTTTCAACGCCACCAGGGCGCCGTCGAGCGGGTTGACCCGATCCTCACGGCCCCAGATCAGCAGCACCTGCTGACGCAGCTTGTACACATCGCGCCACATCATGCCGAGCTCGAAATCGGCTCCCGCGAACGACTTTCCCATCGCGCGGGCGGCGGCCAGCGACTCCGGGGTGCTCGCGATCGCGAAGCGTTCCTCGACCAGCTCCGGGGTGATCAGCTTCTGGTCGAAGACCATGATGCGCAGGAACTTTTCCATGTTCTCGCGCGTCGGGTCGGCGGTGAACCGGGCCAGCAGCTTCACACCCTCGGTGGGATCCGGTGCGAACAGATTGACGCTCAGCCCGCCGGGGCCCATCAGGACCAGCCGGCCGGCGCGCTTGGGGTTGTCCAGTGCGAAGCGCACCGCGGTCCCGCCACCCAGCGAGTTGCCCACCAGATCGGCGCGTTCGATCTTGAGGTGATCAAACAGGTTGAGCAAAGCCGTTGCGCTGTAACGGTTGTACTGCTCGTGTTCGGCGTGCTTGTCAGAGTGTCCGTAGCCGGGCTGATCGACGGCGAGCACGTGAAAGTGCTTGGCCAGCACCGGAATGTTCTTGGCGAAATTCGACCAACTCGAAGCTCCCGGACCGCCGCCGTGCAGCAGCACCACTGTGCGTGGATTGCCGACACCCGCCTCGTGGAAGTGCAGGCGCATATCATCGCGGACCTGCGCGTAGCGCGAGGTCGACTGATGAGTCAGCTCCCGAATCGACTCCGGTTCCTGGATGAAGGACGTCATGGGGGCCGGCCCGTCACACCATCGTGTCGCCGAGCGGCAGCCCGAATGCCTGGTTGCCGAACATCACGTAGGCGCGCTCGGCGTCGTTGGCGGCGTGCACCCGGCCGGCGTGCGCGTCACGCCAGAACCGCTGCAGCGCCGTGTCGGTGCCCAGTGCGGTGGCTCCGGCACTCTCGAAGAGCCGGTCGACCGATGCGATCGCGCGTTGGGTGGCGCGCACCTGGTCCCGGCGAGCCTTGGCCCGCAACTCCAGCGGAATGTCCTGCCCCGCCAGCAGCAGCTTGTACTCGGCGGCCAGGTTGCCCGACAGCTGGGTCCAGGCCGCGTCGATATCGCTGGACGCCTCGGCGATGCGGACCTTGGCGAACGGATCGTCCTTGGCCTTCTCACCCGCATAGGCGGCGCGCACCCGCTTGCCCTGATGCTCGACGTGAGCGTCGTAGGCGCCGTAGGCCATTCCGACGATCGGGGTCGAGATCGTGGTCGGATGCATGGTGCCCCACGGCATCTTGTACACCGGCGCCGTGTTGGTCTGCAGTCCGGGGGACGCCAGATCACCCATCGCCTTGAACGAGGTGAACCGGTGCCGCGGCACGAACACGTCCTTCATCACCAGAGTGTTGCTGCCGGTGCCCTTCAGGCCCACCACATGCCAGTCGTCCTCGATGCGGTAGTCGCTGATCGGGACGAGGAAGCTGCCGAAGTCGACCGGCCTGCCGTCCTTGATGACCGGCCCGCCGACGAAGGTCCAGGTGGCGTGGTCGCAGCCCGACGACCAGTGCCAGGCGCCGTTGACCAGATAACCGCCGTCGGTGACGACGCCGGCGCCCATCGGAGCGTAGGACGAGGAGATCCGGACGGTCGGGTCCGCGCTCCAGACGTCTTCCTGGGCCTGTTGGTCAAAGTGCGCGAGGTGCCAGTTGTGGACACCCAGGATGCCCGCCACCCAGCCGGTCGAACCGCAGGCACTGGCCAGCCGGCGAACCGCTTCGTAGAACACCGTCGGGTCGCTCTGCAGGCCGCCCCACTGCTCGGGCTGCAGCAGCTTGAAGAACCCGGCCTCGTCGAGTTCGGCGATCGTGGCATCGGGAATGCGACGCAGGTCCTCGGTCTCCTGAGCCCGCTCGCGCAGCTTTGGCAGCAGTTCGTCGATGCCGGTGAGAACCGACTCCGCGTCACGCTGTTGAATAGACGTCACTGCATGCCTCCCAGAAGTGCGTTACTTCGACCAAGACTAGAACACGTTACTCTTTGTGTCGAGCAGCGCGAGCCTGCGGCTGGTAGCGATATGTAAACCCATTTCTGTAACCTGTTCTAGTTGGCTGGAGGGAAGGCTAAGCAACGTGACGCAGGTTCCACCGGACGAGCCACTGGGAAGCCACGTGCTCGAGTTGGAAGTGACCGATGTCGTCGAGGAGACCGACGACTCGCGATCATTGGTGTTCGGCGTGCCCGCGGGGGCGGACATCCCGGCGGATCGCCTGCGGTACGCACCCGGCCAGTTCCTGACCTTGCGCGTCCCCAGCGACCGCACCGGCTCGGTGGCCCGCTGCTACTCGCTGTGCAGCTCGCCGTTCACCGATGACGCGCTGACCGTCACCATCAAGCGCACCGCCGACGGCTATGCGTCGAACTGGCTGTGCGATCACGCGCACCGGGGCATGAAGATGCACGTCCTGGCGCCGTCGGGCACCTTCGTGCCGAAGACCCTCGACGCCGATTTCCTGCTCATCGCCGCAGGCAGTGGAATCACCCCGATGCTGGCCATCTGTAAGTCGGCGCTCTCGCAGGGCAGTGGCCAGGTGACGCTGCTCTACGCCAACCGGGACGAGAAGTCCGTCATCTTCGGTAGCGCGCTTCGTGACCTCGCTGCCAAGTACCCCGACCGGCTGACGATCGTGCATTGGCTGGAGTCGGTACAAGGCCTGCCCAGCGTCACGGCGCTGAGCAAGCTGATGGCTCCCTACACCGACCGGCAGGCGTTCATCTGCGGGCCGGGCCCGTTCATGAACGCCGCCGAAGAGGCCCTGTCGGCTCTGTCCGTTCCGGCCAAGCAGGTGCACATCGAGGTGTTCCGCTCGCTGGACACCGATCCGTTCGCCGCGGTGAAGATCACCGACGAGGGTGACGAGCCGCCGGCGACCGCAGTCGTCGAGCTCGACGGACAGACCCACACCGTGTCGTGGCCGCGCAGCGCCAAACTGCTCGACGTGCTCCTCGACAAGGGGCTCGATGTGCCGTTCTCGTGCCGGGAGGGGCACTGCGGCGCGTGCGCGGTCGTCAAGCGCAGCGGCGAGGTCGAGATGGAGATCAACGACGTCCTGGAGCCCAGCGATATCGAAGAGGGACTGATCCTGAGCTGCCAGGCTCGGCCAAAGTCAGATTCGGTGGAAGTCACCTACGACGAGTAGGGCAGCTTCCTAGCGCGGCAACCCCAGCAGCCGCTCGCCGGCCATGGTGAGCAGGATCTGCTCGGTGCCGCCGGCGATGGTCAGGCAGCGGGTGTTGAGGAAGTCGTGCACGAACCCGTCGATGACGAGGCCGCCCGACTCGCACAGTTCCTGACGGAACTCGGCCAGCGCCTGGCGGTGCCGCACACCGATCAGCTTGCGCGCGCTGGCTTCTGCACTGGTGTCGTGTCCTCCGACGGCAAGCTGCGCGATCCGCTGATCGAGCAGTGAGCCCGCCTGCGCGGACAGGATCAGCTTGGCCGTCTGGTCGGCCAGCGCAGTATCGAGCTCCCGCTCGGCGACCGTGCGCAGCATCTCCTCGACGGGATTGCCCAGGGCGGTGCCCTGCGCCATCGCGACCCGCTCGTTGGCCAGGGTGGTGCGGGCCAGCCGCCAGCCGTCGTTGACGGTGCCGACCACCATCTCGTCGGGCACGAAGACCTCGTCGAAGAACACCTCGTTGAACAGCTCGTCGCCGGTGATCTCACGAAGCGGCCGCACCAGCAGGCCCGGCGAACGCATGTCGATCAGGAAGTAGGTGATGCCCTTGTGTTTTGGCGCATCGGGGTCGGTGCGCGCCAGACACACGCCCCAATGCGCCTTCTGCGCGGCAGACGTCCACACCTTCTGCCCGGTCAGCTTCCAACCACCCTCGGTGCGAACGGCTTTGGTGCGCAGGGCGGCCAGGTCCGATCCGGCGCCCGGCTCGGAAAACAGCTGGCACCAGATGATCTCGCCGCGCAGGGTGGCCGGAACGAACTGCTCGATCTGCGCAGGCGTGCCGCCCTCGAGAATCGTCGGCACCGCCCACCAGCCGATCACCAGATCGGGACGTTGCACGTCGACCTTGGCCAGCTCGGAGTCGATGAGCAACTGCTCGGCAGGCGAGGCTTCGCGCCCGTACGGCTTGGGCCAGTGCGGGGCGAGCAGGCCGGTCTCGGCCAGCGCGGGCTGTCGCTTGTCGGCCGGAAGGGCCGCCACTTGTGCTGCGGCAGCGGCGATTTCGGGCTGCAGATGGGCGACGGACTCCAGGTCGATGTGCAACTCGCGGCGCACCCCCTCCAGCGTCAGCGCGCCGACGCGGCGCAGCCACGCCGGACGGCCGCCGAGGATCTGGCCGATGCTGTAGGCCCGGCGAAGGTACAGGTGAGCGTCGTGCTCCCACGTGATTCCGATACCGCCGAGCACCTGGATGCAGTCCTTGGCGTTGGCCTTGGCTGACTCGATGCCGATAGCGGCGGCGATCGCCGCGGCGATGGCGAGCTGCTTGTCATCTTCACCCGACACCGCGACCGCGGCGTCGGCGGCGGCAACCGCGGCCTGCTGCGAGCGCAACAGCATCTCGGCGCACATGTGCTTGATGGCCTGGAAGCTGCCGATCGGCTTGCCGAACTGCTCGCGCACCTTGGCGTACTCGACGGCGGTGTCCAGCGTCCAGCGGGCCACGCCGGCGGTCTCGGCGGCCAGCACCGTGGCGGTCAGGTCCTCGAATCGGCGGCGCGAGCCCGCCAGCGTGGCGGCCGGTGCGGCGTTGACCGTGACCTTGGCCAGTGGGCGGGAGAAGTCGGTGGCCGCGAGCAACTCGAGCGTCACGCCGTCGGCGGCGGCGTCGACCACGACGACGTCGTCACCCACCGGCAACAGGAGCACGCCGGAGGTATCCGCGCCGAGCACGTACTGAGCGGTGCCCGACACCGTGTCGCCGTCCAGCGTCAGGTCTGCGGCCAGCGACAGCCCGGCCGTCGCCGCCCCGGACATCAGCGCTTCGAGCAGTTCGGCATCGGTGACCAGCAGCGTGGCCACCGCCGTCGTCGCGACCGGTCCCGGGATCAGTGCCCGCGCGGCTTCCTCGACCATGGCGCACAGGTCCTGCACGGACCCGCCGGCCCCGCCGGCGTCCTCGGCCACCGCGACACCGAAGAGTCCCAGCTCGGCCAGGCCGCGATAAATCGGGCGCCAGGCATCTGGCGTGCCGTGTTCGACGTCGCGCACCGCGGCAAGGGCACCAGACGATGCGGCCCAGCTGCGGACCAACTCCCGGGCGGCAAACTGTTCGTCGGTGATGGTCGCAGACAACGTCGGCTCCTAGGTTTCACAAAGAGGGGCCGCTGAAAATCTCGTAGGCCCACTAGAACGTGTTCTAATAGTGCAAGCGATCAACAGTCAAGTCGACCAGCATCGCAGCAGGACACGCGGCTGTCCTGGGGGACGCAGAGATACGCGACGCAGTCTAGCGATGCGTATCGTTTCCCCCAGAAACGGCCCTTGGAAGGAGCTGACCGAACCCATGTCATCGCCAGTGCAGAAATCCTCGGCAGGCGGTGCGGGCTCGCAGCCACGCGAGGTGATGCCGGTGTCAGTTCTCGCCGAATCAGAGCTGGGCTCAGAAGCCCAGCGTGAGCGCCGTAAGCGCATCCTGGATGCCACCATGGCCATCGCCTCCAAGGGCGGGTACGAGGCGGTCCAAATGCGCGCGGTCGCCGATCGCGCCGACGTGGCCGTCGGCACGCTGTACCGCTACTTTCCGTCCAAGGTCCACCTGCTGGTTTCCGCGCTGGCCCGGGAGTTCGAGCGCATCGATTCCAAGACCGACCGGTCCGTGGTGGCCGGCGGTTCGCCGTTCCAGCGACTGAACTTCATGGTCAGCAAGCTGAACCGGGCCATGCAGCGCAACCCGCTGCTGACCGAGGCGATGACGCGGGCCTATGTGTTCGCCGACGCCTCGGCGGCCGGTGAGGTTGATCACGTCGAGAAGATCATCGACAGCATGTTCGCCCGCGCCATGAGCGACGGAGAGCCGACCGAGGACCAGTACCACATCGCCCGCGTCATCTCCGATGTCTGGCTGTCGAACCTGCTGGCCTGGCTGACCCGCCGGGCCTCGGCAACCGACGTCAGCAAACGACTCGACCTTGCCGTCCGCCTTCTGATCGGCGACGACGGCGAGTCCTGAGACTCCGGTGCCCGTGTTCGGAGAAGACCTGCAGCGCGCGCTGAGCCACGTCGCCCGCGTCCCGCGGTTGTTGGTGGCCTCGGATTTCGACGGCACCATCGCGCCGATCGTGGCCAACCCGCCCGATGCCCGCCCCATCCCGGCTGCCGCCGAGGCTCTTGCCGCGCTGGCGGTCCTGCCGGATACCAGTGCTGCGCTGATCTCAGGGCGGGCGCTGAGCACCCTGCGAGAGCTGTCGGGTGCCCTGGCCGATGTCCATCTGGTCGGCAGTCACGGCGCGGAGTTCGACGCCGACTTCCTCGACGCGATCGACGGTTCGGCCAAGGCTCTGCTCGCCGAACTCGAACGGACGATGACGGAACTGACCCAGCGCTATCCCGGGGCCACTGTCGAAAACAAGCCGGTCAGCGTGGCCTTCCATGTCCGCAACACGGTCCCCGACCAAGCTCAGCAGGCACTCGACGAAGCGCTGAATGCGGTGCGGGACTGGGATGTTCACGTCACCGAGGGCAAGGCGGTCCGCGAGTTTGCGGTCATTGACACCGACAAGGGCGCCGCGCTCGACCAGCTGCGGCAGGCGTGCGACGCCAGCGCGGTGGTGTTCTTCGGCGACGACGTCACCGACGAGAAGGCGTTCAGCCGGCTGGCCGACGGCGATATCGGCGTGAAAGTGGGTCCGGGTGAGACCCTGGCCCGCTTTCGGGTGGACTCCCCCGACGATGTTGCGACCGCGCTGACAGTTCTGCTGCAGGCGCGCGCGCAATTGGAGTATCGCTCTACTTAAGCCATCCCCGCTGTCGTCCGTGACGATCGGTTTCGGGCGATCCGCCGGATCTGCCCCGACCGACGGGGGATGTCATGAGCAACCGGGTGACCTGCTGTGCCGCAATGATTGTCGGAGCTGGAGTTGTCTGGACGCTCCCGCTGCACCCAGATTCGGCAGCGCCACCGCGGCTCGCCACAGCACAGGTGCGGCTGGCCTCGGTCGGGGTGCCGTTGCCGGCCACGCCGACGTGCTGGCCGGGTCTGCCCTGCGGCCACGCCACCTCCACCGCCTCCGCGGCGTCCGCGACCCCGATGGCCGCGGCCAGCGCCGGGGACACCCTGCTGCTGACCATCACCTTCGGCGCTATCGGCAATGGCGCCGACGCAACCACTCCTGGCGCCGACGGCCGCAACGGCGGCTGGCTGATCGGAAACGGTGGTGACGGTGCCGACGGTGCGCCCGGTCAAGACGGCGGAAACGGCGGCCGGGCCGGGCTGATCGGCAATGGTGGCGCCGGTGGGGCGGGCGGCACTGGCGGGACCGGATCCGATGGCGCGAATTCTGTTCAGGCAGATGGCAAGTTGGGAACCGGTGACGCGGGCGGTCGCGGCGGAAACGGGGGATCTGGCGGCGCCGGCGGCTCGCTGTTTGGCAACGGCGGCAAAGGCGGTGCCGGCGGGACCGGCGGCCAAGGCGGCACCGGCGGCAGCACGCCCGCACTCGGGATCGACGGCGGCAACGGCGGCCGGGGCGGTGACGGCGGTGACGCGGGCGAGGGCGGACATGCCGGCGCGCTGGGCACTTCCGGCGCCTGGGGTCTCGACGGCGACGGCGGGACGGGCGGCAAGGGTGGTGACGGCGGTAGTGGTGCCACTTCCGCCGGGAACGGCGGCACCGGGGGCGAGGGCGGCAACGGGGCGGGATTGTTCGGCCACGGTGGTACCGGTGGTAAGGGCGGCGACGGCGGCACACCCGACAGCACGAAAGCCGATGGCACCGGTGGTACCGGCGGAGCCGGTGGCACGGGCGGCAAGGGCGGTAGCGGCGGAAGCCTCACTGGCACCGGGGGCGACGGCGGCGACGGCGGTGGCGGCGGCACCGGGTCCACCGGCCCTAAGTCTGGTGGTCTCACCGGCGGCCTCGGAGGTGGCGGCGGCGACGGCGGCGACGGCGGCAGCGACGGAACCGGAGGTACTGGCGGGGCCGGCGGTAGCGGCGGCGACGGCGGGGACGGCACGAGCACCGTCGTCGGCTTTGCCGGTGACGGCGGCAAAGGGAATGCGGGCGGCGACGGCGGAAACGGCGGTGGCGGGAAAACTGGCGGCGACGGTGGGGCGGGCGGCCATGGCGGTACCGGCGGCGATGGTTCCAATCCGAACCAGGGCGGCGCGGGCGGCAAGGGCGGTACCGGAAATGCCGGGACTGCCGTCGGAGGCGCGGGCGGCCGTGGCGGGGATGGCGGCAACGCCGGTACCGGCACGGGCAACGCTCCCGGTGGAGCGGGTGGAGCCGGTGGCGCGGGCCAGGGCGGCGCGACTGCGGGGGGCGCCGGAAGTGCGCAGAAGAGCGGGGTCGGCGGCGCGGGCGGGACCGGCGGCCCCGGTGGTCCGCACTAGGCCGGCGGGCCTGCCGTCCGTCCCCGCACCAATTCGGTGGGCAGCACATCGATCACCGGCAGACCGTCGCGCGGCGGATTGTGCAGCAGCCGGCCGGCGCGCTTGCCCTTCTCCAGACTGTTCTGCGACACCGTCGTCAGGCCCCGGCTCAGCGCCTCGGGAATCCCGTCGAATCCGGTGACGGTCATCTTTCCTGGCACGTAAATACCATGCGCGCGTAGGTAATCCATCGCCGAGATGGCGAGCACGTCGGCGGTGCACATCAGTGCGGTGATCCGCGGGTTGGTCTGCAACGCAAGCTCGGCGGCCACCGCTCCGGAGGCCGGCAGGTGCTCGTAGCTTTCGACGATCGTCAGGGATTCCGGATCCAGCCCGGCGGCGGTCATCGCGTCGCGCACCCCGCCGATCCGCTCGCTCTGGACGTGAAAGTTCGAGCTGTCCAAACGTTCCGCACTCACCACGCCGGCGGTCTGATCTCCGACCCGTCGTTCGGTACCCAGCCGCATCGTCAGAAGACCGATCTCGTGGTGGCCCAGACCGATGACGTATTCGGCGAGTTCCCTTGTGGCGCCGCGGTCGTCGATGCAGACCCGCGATGCGCCGGGCACGTCCTTCGGCTGGTCGACCACGACCACCGGCACGTGGCGCTGCAGCACCGTCTGCAGATACGGGTCGTCGTCGGAGGCTGCGTACACCACGAAGCCGTCCACGCCCGCGCCCAAGACCGAATTCGTTCCGTCCGAAAGACTTCGGTCCGGGCCGACGGCCACCAGCAGCAGGCCCTGGCCGGCCTCCTCACACGATTCGGCAAGTCCAGCAACGAAATTCAACGCGGCCGGATCGCTGAACGCGTAGGTCAGCGGCTCGGTGATCACCAGGCCGACGGCGCCGGCCTTGCGCGTGCGCAGCGAGCGGGCCACCGGATCCGGGCCGGCGTACCCCAGCCGTTTCGCGGTGGCGAGCACCCGCTCCCGCAAATCGGCCGACAACTGGTCGGGGCGGTTGTAGGCGTTGGAGATCGTGGTCCGCGACACCTTGAGCTCGGCGGCGAGTGAGGCCAGGGTCGCACGCCGCCGCGGCGTGGGACTTCTGGACATGCTCCGTGAGGCTAGCGCATGGACTTGCGTTCGACAGGTACCGATGGCATAGAGTTATTGGAAACGGTTTTCATTTGTATTAGGTTGACCTAAGACGGAGAGGAGAGATCGTGCGCACTGCGGCGATCCGGACGGTCATCGGTGTGTCGATGCTGGCGCTGACGGCGGGGCTCACCGCGTGCGGCGGCGACAAGTCACCGGGCAGTGCGCAGGACCAGACCCCGACCGTGGTGGCTTCCACCGACGTCTGGGGCAGCGTCGCGCAGGCCGTCGCCGGCGACCACGCCAAGGTGACCTCGATCATCACCAGCGCCTCGGCCGACCCGCACTCCTTCGAGGCCAGCCCCGCCAATGCTGCGGCGATCGCCGACGCGTCACTGGTCGTCTTCAACGGCGGCGGCTACGACCACTGGGTCGACGACGTCTTGTCCAGCCATCCCGGGGTGGCCTCGGTCGACGCGTTCTCGCTGCTTCAGGCGCCGCCCGGCGAGTCGCAGCCGGCCAACGAGCACGTCTTCTACGACTTGAACACGGCCAAGGCCGTCGCCGCCAAGATCGCCGACAAGCTGGCCTCGGACGACCCGGCGCACGCTGCCGACTACAAGGCCAACGCCGAAACCTTCGACCGCAATGTCGATGCCATCGCCCAGACCGAGACGGCGATCCGCACCAGCCATCCGGGCGCGGCCGTCGTCGCCACCGAACCCGTCGCCCACTACCTGCTGGTGGCCGCCGGCCTGACGGACAAGACACCCGCCGGATTCGCCAGCGCCGTGGAGCAGGACACCGACCCCGCCCCCGTCGACGTGGCCGCCATGCTGGACCTCATCAAGAGCCGCCAGGTGGCGGCCGTGGTGTTCAACGAGCAGACCGTGACCGAGGTGACCAAGCAGGTCCAGGCCGCCGCCCAGAGCGCCGGAATCCCCGTCGTCAGCGTCACCGAGACGCTGCCCGCGGGCAAGGACTACGTGGCCTGGCAGCGCGATACCGCCGACCGGTTGTCCGCCGCACTACAGCAGAACCGATAATCACTGCTTGTGGGTGCCGAGATCGTCTGCTTGTCGGGTGCCCGGCTGGCCTTCGGAGACCGGGTGCTGTGGGACCACCTCGACCTGAAGGTGGCCCCTGGAGAGTTCATCGCCATCCTCGGCCCCAACGGCACCGGTAAGACGTCGCTGTTCAAGGTGCTGCTCGGGCAGTTGCCGCTCAGTGCGGGCACCGCCACCATCGAGGGCCGGCCGATCGAGGCGGGCAGTGACCGGATCGGTTACGTGCCCCAGCACCGCTCGGTGGACCGTGGGCTGAGCCTGCGCGGCCGTGACCTCGTGCGCCTGGGCCTCGACGGCCACCACTGGGGCATCGCGCCGCTGCGCCGCACGGAACGCCAGCACCGCCACCAGGTCGTCGAGCGGGCGCTGGCCCAGGTGCGTGCCCGCGAGCTGGCGAGTGTTCCGGTCGGGGTGATGTCGGGCGGTGAGTTACAGCGGGTGCGTATCGCCCAGGCGTTGGCCAGCGATCCGACGTTGCTGCTGTGCGACGAACCCCTGCTCAACCTCGATCCGGCCAGCGCCCGGCTGGTGGCCCAGCTGATCGACCGGCGGCGCCAGACCGGCACCGCGGTGATGTTCGTGACGCACGAGATCAATCCGGTGGTGCCCTATGTCGACCGGGTGCTGTACCTGGTCAACGGCCGGTTCCGGATCGGCACGGTCGCCGAGGTGATGACATCGGAGACCCTCTCGGAGCTCTACCAGGCCGACATCCAGGTGGTACAGGTCGGCGATCGCTATGTCGTCGTCGGCGAACATCTGGACCACTCCGGCCATACCCACGGGCACACCCATGAATGACCGCTTCTCGCACCTGCTGGACCACCTGTTCTCCTTCGACATCACCGCCGATCTGCTGGGCCGGGGGTTCGTGCAGCAGGCTTTGGTCGCGGCCGCGCTGCTGGCGCTGGTGGCCGGGCTGATCGGGCCCTTCATCGTCATGCGCCAGATGTCGTTCGCCGTCCACGGTTCCAGCGAGCTGTCGCTCACCGGTGCGGCGTTCGCGCTGCTGGCCGGTTTCAACGTCGGGCTCGGCGCACTGGTCGGCAGCGCGATGGCCGCCGTCCTGTTCGGCATCCTCGGTCAGCGGGCCCGCGAGCGTGATTCGGCGATCGGTGTCGTGCTGGCCTTCGGGCTGGGCCTGGCGGTGCTGTTCATCCACCTGTATCCGGGCCGGGCCGGCACCAGCTTCGCGCTGCTGACGGGTCAGATCGTCGGCGTCGGCTATTCGGGGCTTGCGCTGTTGGTGGCGGTGACGGTGTTGGTGGTCGGTGTGCTGGCCGTCAGCTATCGACCACTGCTGTTCGCCACCGCCGACCCGGAAGTGGCTGCCGCACGCGGTGTTCCGGTGCGGGCACTGGGCATCGTGTTCGCGGCCCTGGTCGGTGTGGTGGCCGCGCAGGGTGTGCAGATCGTGGGCGCGCTACTGGTGATGTCGCTGCTCATCACCCCGGCCGCCGCGGCAGCGCGGGTGTTCAGCTCACCGGCCGCCGTCATCGCGGCGTCGGTGGTCTTCGCTGAGGTGACGGCGGTGCTCGGCATCGTGCTCTCACTGGCACCCGGTGTCCCGGTGTCGGTGTTCGTCACGACGATCTCGTTCGTGATCTATCTGGTGTGCTGGGCGATCAGTCGACGCCAGGTGGACCCCGCCGCAGCCTAGGCTAGAGCTCGTGGCGTCGGTGGATTTGAACGCAGACCTGGGCGAAGGTTTCGGAGTCTGGGAGCTCGGTGACGACGCCGCCATGCTCGACATCGTCACCAGCGCCAACGTGGCCTGCGGCTTCCACGCCGGGGACCCGGCCGGGCTGGCGCACACGACCCGAGCCGCTGCCGAGCGCGCTGTGCGTATCGGTGCACAGGTGAGCTACCGCGACCTCGCCGGGTTCGGCCGCCGCTTCATCGACGTCGCGCCGGCCGAGCTGACCGCCGAGGTGATCTATCAGATCGGCGCGCTGCAGGCCCTGGCCCGCGCCGCCGGATCCGACGTCAGCTATGTCAAACCCCATGGTGCGCTGTACAACACGATCGTCAGCCACCGCGAGCAGGCCCGCGCGGTTGCCGAAGCGGTGCACGCCGTCGACCCTTCTCTGCCGGTGCTCAACCTGGCCGGTTCGGTGTTCTTCGATGAGGCGCAGCGACTCGGACTCCGCACGGTTTCCGAGGTATTCGCCGACCGCGCCTACCGGCCGGACGGAACGTTGGTCTCCCGCCGCGAAGAAGGGGCGGTGCTGCATGACCCCGAGCAGATCGCCGAGCGGGTGACCCGGATGGTGCGGGACGGGCAGGTGGTGGCCGTCGACGGATCCGTGATCGAGGTGCGTGTGGAATCGGTTTGCGTACACGGTGATTCACCGGGCGCGACGAACATCGCCACCGCGGTCCGCGAACGACTGCTGCGCGACGGCGTCGAACTGGCGGCGTTCGTCTGATGCGACTCAAACTCGGCCGGCCCGATATCGCCAACTACCGCAACCGTTTCGACCTGCCCGATGCCGACCCGGACGGTCCACTGTCGATCACCTTCCTCGGCGTCTCGACGATTCTGGTGGACGACGGCAGCTCAGCGCTCCTGACCGACGGCTTCTTCTCCCGCCCGACACTGCTCGACGTCGGGTTGCGCCGGCTGACGCCGTCGGACTCCCGCATCGACTACTGCCTGAACCGGGCCAAGATCAATCGGTTGGCCGCGGTGCTGCCCGTGCACACCCACTACGACCACGCCATGGATTCGCCGATCGTCGCCGCCCGCACCGGCGCGCGGTTGATCGGTGGCGAGTCAGCCGCCAATATCGCTCGCGGACATGGCCTTGCGTCGGATCAGATCGTCGTCGCCGCCTCGGGGGAAGAGCTGACCCTTGGGCCGTTCAAGGTCACGCTGATCGAATCGCACCACTGTCCCCCGGACCGCTTCCCGGGCCCGATCACCGCGCCGGTCGCGCCGCCGGCGAAGGCGTCGGCGTTCCGCTGCGGTGAGGCGTGGTCCACGCTGATCCACCACACCCCCAGCGATCGGCGGCTGCTGATCCAGGGCAGCGCAGGCTTTCTGCCCGGCGCTCTCGACGGCCAACGCGCCGAGGTCGCCTATCTCGGTATCGGTCAGCTCGGCGTCCAGCCGCGGGACTACATCGAGCGGTATTGGGAGCAGACGGTCGGTGCCGTCGGTGCACAGCAGGTGGTGCTGATTCACTGGGACGACTTCTTCCGTCCGCTCACCGAGCCGATGGTCGCGCTGCCGTACGCGGGCGACGACCTCGACGTGTCGATGCAGACGCTGTCGATGCTGGCCGAACGTGACGGCGTCGGCCTCCACCTGCCGACGGTGTGGCAACGCGCCGACCCGTGGACCTGATCGTCTCGTGCTGATCGTTTCCCTGGTCGCGCTGGCGGTCGTACTGGTCTTTGCCATCGCCCGGCCCGCGGGCTGGTCAGAAGCGTGGGTCGCGGTGCCCGCCGCTGCGGTCGTCATCGGGGTCGGGGCGGTGTCCACTGCCGACGCGAGTGCCGAAGTGACCCGGATGCTCCCGGTGGTCGGGTTCCTGGCCGCGGTGCTGGTGCTGGCGAGCCTGTGCGACGACGAGGGACTGTTCCACGCCGCGGGCACGTGGATGGCGCGGGGCAGCGGCGGGCAGCCGCGACGGCTGCTCGGCCAGGTGTTCCTGATCGCGGCGGCCACGACGGCGATCCTGAGCCTGGACGCCACCGTCGTGCTGCTGACCCCGGTGGTGCTGGCCACGGTGCGGGCGATGCGGGTGCCGGCCCGCCCGCACCTGTATGCCACTGCGCACCTGGCCAATTCGGCGTCATTGCTGCTACCGGTGTCCAACCTGACCAACCTGCTGGCGTTCAGCGCCGCCGGGCTGACGTTCACCCGGTTCAGCGGGTTGATGGCCGCGCCGTGGCTGGCGACGGTGGCCGTCGAGTACCTGTTGCTGCGATTGGTGTTCCGCCGCGACCTCGCCGACGTACCGGCCGATACCCCACCGCCCGCTGCCGAGAAGCCGGTGTTCGTTCTCGTGGTACTCGGCCTGACCCTGGTCGGGTTCGCGGTGACCTCGTTCGCCGGCCTGTCGCCGGCATGGGCGGCGCTGGCCGGCGCGGTGGTACTCGGAGTGCGGTCATTGGCCCAGCGGCGCAGCACGATTGGCGGTATCACGCGCTCGCTGCACATCCCGTTCCTGGTGTTCGTACTGGCGCTGGCGGTCGTCGTCAAGGCGGTCATGGTCAACGGGCTCGACCATTTCGCCGCCGATCTGCTGCCCAGGGACGGCGGGTTGCCCGCATTGCTCGGGATCGCGGCGCTGGCGGCGCTGCTGTCCAACGTCGTCAACAATCTGCCCGCCGTACTGGTGCTGCTTCCGCTGGTAGCCGGCGGCGGCCCGGCCGCAGTGCTGGCGGTGTTGATCGGGGTGAACATCGGGCCCAACCTGACCTATGCCGGGTCGCTCTCAAATCTGTTGTGGCGCCGAATTCTTCACGGGCAGGGTGAATCGACCAGTGTGCGCGAGTTCACCTGGCTGGGCATGCTGACCGTACCGGCGTGCGTTGTGGCCGCCACAGTCGCGTTGTGGGCCGGCTTTCAGATCGTTTAACCCCAGGGATACCCAGCTACGGGCGACGAGCGGAATTTGCCTGCGCGGAGGGAGTTCCGGAGGCGCCTGCGCCGCCGTAGCCGCCGACCGAACCATTCGGTGCGCCACCGTCCTGACCCGCGATGGCACCCGAGTATCCACCCTGGCCACCGGGGCCACCGGGCGCGGTGACACCGGATCCGTCGGTTGCATAGCCGCCGCTACCGCCACGGCCACCGACGCCGCCGTCGCCGGTGTTGCTTCGGCCGCCGCGGCCACCGTACCCACCTTGGCTCCATCCGCCGATCGTGATGTTATCGCCGCGGGCGCTGTTGCCGCCGTTGCCGCCGTCACCACCGATACCGCCGGTGCCGGTGTCGCTCTGGCCGCCGTCGCCACCGTGGCCGCCACGTCCGCCGGTGGTGCCGCCGGTGGAGCCATTGCCGCCCCGGCCACCATGACCGCCATTGCCGTTTCCGCTGCTACCCCCGTCGCCGCCGTAACCGCCGTCGCCGCCGTAACCATTGCCGCCGGTGGCGGCGTCGCCGCCGGCGCCACCAGTGCCACCGTCGCCGTCGGTGCCGTCTTTACCGTCGCCGCCGAGCGCGGAACCCGTTCCGCCGGTGCCACCCTTCCCGGCCTTACCGCCGCCTCCGCCGTCGCCGCCGTTGCCGACCGACGAGCCGTAACCGCCGGTGCCGCCCCGGCCCCCGGTACCGCCTGCACCGCCAATACCGCCGGCCCCGCCGGCACCGATGAGCGATCCGGCCTTACCGCCAGTGCCACCTTGGCCGCCGACGCCCCCATAACCACCGGTGCCACCGGTGCCACCGTACGGTTCACTTGTGGCACCGACCACACCGTCGGCACCTTTGCCGCCCATGCCGCCAGCGCCACCTCTCCCGCCGTTGCCGATCAACAGACCGCCACTGCCACCGTTGCCACCCGCACCGCCGGTACCTCCCACGGCTCCGACACCATCGACTGCGACGATGCGGTCGACCCCGACACCGCCGTCGCCGCCTTTGCCGCCATTGCCGATCAACAGACCGCCGCGGCCGCCGTTTCCGCCTTTCTGGCCGGTGGCGCCCACGGCGCCGTCACCGCCGTTGCCGATCAGCCAGCCGCCGTTGCCGCCGTTCCGTCCGGGAGTGGTGGCGTCCTGGCCGTTACCCACGGCCCCGAGCGTGACGACCAACACCAGCGTGTTGAGGGTGTCGGCCGGCGAGACTGCTGCGGCCGCCAACGCGGTCGGGGTGGGCGTGCTCGCGCTGAGGCTGCGGTTGTCACCGCCGCACGTCAGGTCGAGGACACATGCCGGCGACGCGGGCAGCGCGAAGCTGACCGACGCCAGCCGAACACCAGCCAGGTCGACCGGTGTCTGCGCTGGGGGTGTGGCGTGTGCCGCCGACGGCGCCGCCACCACCCCGGCTACCGTCACCACACCCATCATGACGGACATTTTCATCGCTGCCCCCTGTCGTCGGCTCCAACCACAAGCAGCGTCCACGCCACGAGGGCGCATCCAGTGAGTAATGGAACACTTGAATGCATCTCGGGACTACTTGAATTCATCCGGCGCGGCGCCGCGCTGCGAGTTGTGTGAGCTAGCGGCGGCGCTGACGGGCGATTTCGGCGAGCACGACGCCGGCGGCCACCGACGCGTTCAGTGACTCGGTCGGTCCGGCCATCGGAATCGACAGCACCGCATCGCAGTTCTGTCGCACGAGGCGCGAGAGCCCCTTGCCTTCCGAGCCGACGACGACCACCAAGGGTCCGGATGCGTCGAACTCGTCGATCGTCGTGTCGCCCTCGGCATCGAGTCCGACCACCTGCAGACCGGCGTCGGCCCATTCCTTGAGCGTGCGGTTGAGGTTCGTGGCCCTTGCGACTCGAACACGTGCCGCCGCACCGGCACTGGTGCGCCACGCGACGGCCGTCACCGACGCCGAGCGCCGCTGCGGGATCAGCACACCGTGACCGGCGAAGGCCGCCACCGACCGGATGATCGCACCCAGATTGCGCGGGTCGGAGATGTTGTCCAGCGCGACCAGCAGAGCCGGCTCGACGTCAGACGTGGCCGAGGCCAGCAGATCGTCGGGGTGCGCGTAGTCGTACGGCGGCACCTGCAGGGCGATGCCCTGATGTAAACCGTTGGAGCTCAACCGGTCCAGATCGGTGCGCGGCACTTCGAGGATCGCGATACCGCGATCGGCGGCCAGCGTCACCGACTCGGTCATCCGCTCGTCGGCTTCGGCACCCAGCGCCACGTACAACGCCGTCGCCGGCGCGTTCGCCCGCAGGCATTCCAGCACGGGGTTACGGCCCAAGACCATTTCGGTCTCGTCGGTGGGCTTGGAGGTTCGCCGTTGCGTCTGCTTTGCGGCTGCGGCGGCCCGCCTGGCCGCGGGATGGCCGGTGCGCTGGTGCGCCGGTGGAGTGGCGCCGCGTCCCTCGAGCCCTCGCCTGCGCTGGCCGCCGGAGCCGACGGTCGGGCCCTTCTTGGTGCCTTCCTTGCGAATTGCACCGCGGCGCTTGGAGTTTCCGGCCATCTACTTGCCGCCTTCGTCGCGTAGCGCCCACTGCGGGCCGTCGGAGGTATCGGTGACCTCGATGCCCGCCTCCTTGAGCCGGTCGCGGATCTCGTCTGCCAGCGCCCAGTCTCGACTCTGGCGAGCCTCGTCGCGGCGGTTGAGCTCGGCGCGAACCAGCACATCCACCGCGCCGAGCGCCGCCGACGTCTCGTCGCGCATCTCCCAGCGCTCGTCGAGCGGGTCGCAGCCGAGAATGCCCATCATGGACCGGATGTCGCCGGCTTTGGCCAAGGCGGTCTCGTGGTCACCGGAGTCCAGCGCCCGGTTGCCGTCGGCCCGAGTGGCGTGGACCTCGGCCAGCGCGGCGGGCACCGCCAGATCGTCGTCGAGCGCGGCGGCGAACTTCTCGGTCCAGGTACCCGGCACCACGGCGCCGACCCGGGTGCGCACCCGGTGCAGGAATTCCTCGATACCCGTGTAGGCCTTCACCGCGTCCTGCAGGGCGGTCTCGGAGAACTCCAGCATCGACCGGTAGTGCGCGCTACCCAGGTAGTAGCGCAGCTCCGCGGGCCGAACCCTTTGCAACACAGCGGGAATCGCCAGAACGTTGCCCAGCGACTTGCTCATCTTCTCCCCGCCCATGGTGACCCAGCCGTTGTGCAGCCAGTACTGGGCGAAGCCGTCGCCGGCCGCGCGCGCCTGAGCGATCTCGTTCTCATGATGTGGGAACACCAGATCCATTCCACCGCAATGGATATCGAAAGAAGCACCGAGATACTCGTGGGCCATTGCCACACATTCGGAGTGCCAGCCCGGCCGGCCGCGCCCCCACGGGGTGGGCCACGACGGCTCACCGGGCTTGGCGCCCTTCCACAGGGTGAAGTCCCGCTGGTCGCGCTTACCGGTACCCGCACCTTCACCCTGGTGCACGTCGTCGATCTTGTGCCCGGAGAGCTTGCCGTACTCCGGGAAGCTCAGCACATTGAAATAGACGTCGCCGTCGCCGGTGTAGGCATGACCGTTGTCCACCAAGCGCTCGATGAGATCGACGATCTGGGTGATGTGCCCGGTCGCGCGAGGCTCGGCCGACGGCGGCAGCACGCCGAGCGCGTCATAGGCCGCGCTGAACTCCCGCTCGTGGGTCGCCGCCCATTCCCACCACGGGCGGCCGGCATCAGCGGCCTTCGTGAGGATCTTGTCGTCGATGTCGGTGACGTTGCGGATGAACGCGACGTCGAACCCCTTGGCCATCAGCCACCGGCGCAGCACGTCGAAGGCGACACCGCTGCGGACATGGCCGATATGGGGCAAGCCCTGCACGGTCGCGCCGCACAGGTAGATCGAGGCGTGGCCGGGACGCAGCGGCACGAATTCGCGTACGGCACCGGTGTAGGTGTCGTGCAGCCGCAGGCCGGTTGAGGTCACGACGCGCCAGCTTACCGGCCTATTCGGGGTTATTCGGCACCGAGGCTGATCCGGCGACCACCAGAGCGGTCGCGATGGCTGCCATTCCCTCGCCACGACCGGTCAGCCCGAGACCGTCAGTGGTGGTCGCGGAGACCGATACCGGCGCGCCCAGCAGCTCGGAGAGCACCCTTTGGGCCTCCTGCCTGCGCGGCCCCACCTTCGGGCGGTTGGCGATGACCTGGACGGTCGCATTGCCCACGGTGTAGTCCGCCTCGGCCAGCAGACCGCGGACGTGGGCGAGCATCTGGGCGCCGGTCACACCGCGCCACTGCGGCTGGTCCACCCCGAACACGGTCCCCAGATCGCCGAGCCCGGCAGCGGATAGCAGGGCGTCGCACAGGGCGTGCACGGCGACGTCGCCGTCGGAGTGCCCGGAGCATCCGTCGGCGCCGTCGAACAGCAGGCCCAGCAGCCAGCACGGCCGGCCTGCCTCGATCGGGTGGACATCGGTGCCCAGCCCGACGCGGGGGATCATCATGCGTCCAACACCGCCAGCGCCAGCCGCAGATCCAGCGGCGTGGTGATCTTGAAGGCCATGGAGTCGCCGTCGACGGTGTGCACCGGGGTGCCCAGGTACTCCACGAGCGACGCGTCATCGGTGACGGCGACGCCGCCGCCACGTTCGTAGGCCCGGCGCAGTAGCGCGGTCTCGAAGCCCTGCGGCGTTTGGACGGCGCGCAAGCCGGATCGTTCAGGGGTACCCAGCACCACCCCGTTCGAGTCGACGGCCTTGATGGTGTCGGTGACCGGCAGCACCGGGATGACCGCACGCAGTCCGTCGCGCAGGGCGGCGACCACCCGTTGGATCTGCTCGATCGGCGTCAGGGGCCGGGCGGCGTCGTGCACGAGCACGAATTCCGGCTCCCCGATCGCCCCCAGCGCGCGGCGGACGGTTTCGGGACGCTCCAAACCGCCCTCGACGACCGTGGCGCGGTCGTCGAGCAACAGTTTCGCTTCTACGACCCGGTCGGCGGGCGCGGCGACCACCACCCGATCGACGACGCCGGACGCGAGTAACCCGTCGACGGCGCGTTCGAGCATGGTGCGACCAGCGAGATCTACAAAAGCCTTCGGGATGCCCGCACCCAGCCGTTCACCGGAACCGGCGGCCGTGACGACCGCTACCGTGTCCGTCACTGAACCCCTCGGGGCAGTCAGGACGCGGCGGCAAGCGCCTCGTCGAGAATGATCGTGGCCTTCTCGTCGTCGGTGTTCTCAGCGAGGGCCAGCTCGCCGACGAGGATCTGCCGAGCCTTGGCCAGCATGCGCTTCTCGCCAGCGGAAAGACCGCGTTCCTGGTCCCGGCGCCACAGGTCACGAACGACCTCGGCGACCTTGTTGACGTCGCCGGACGCCAGCTTCTCGAGGTTGGCCTTGTAGCGGCGCGACCAGTTGGTCGGCTCTTCGGTGTGCGGGGCACGCAGAACCTGGAACACCTTGTCCAGGCCCTCCTGCCCGACAACGTCCCGGACGCCGACGTATTCGGCGTTTTCCGCTGGAACTCGAACGGTCAGGTCTCCCTGGGCGACCTTCAAGACGAGATATTCCTTCTGTTCGCCTTTGATGGTCCGGGTTTCGATCGCTTCGATCAATGCAGCACCGTGGTGTGGATAGACAACGGTGTCTCCGACCTTGAAAATCATCAGTTTCGAGCCCCTTTCACAAAGCAATGTTAGCACGGGGGCCGACAGCGTGTGGAACAACGGTGCAGGTCAGGGGCATCATAGGTGAAGAGTGGGGGTTGACAGGGTGTCGAAAGCGTGCAACACGCAGGCCTTCAACGGCTCCCAGCACACCCCGCCCTGACCCGGGTTGCGAACTTCCGTGACACCGCCATGAACCCTCAGCTACCGCCGCGCCGCGCTACCTACTACTGTGCATAGTCGAACCGCGGCGGCGCGTCGGTGCCGTCCACACAGGCCGAGCAGGAGACTGTTGTGAACCGCTTGACGAATCGCCTCGTGGCCGCATCCGCTGGCCTGGCCGCCTGCGGCTTGATTCTGACGGGCTGCGGAGCGGGACAGATCTCACAGACGGCGGATCAGGAATCGGCCGTCAACGGCGCCACCGGCAATGCCGGGAACATGGCCCTGCGGAACGTCCACATTCAGGCAGTGCAGTCTGGTGATGCCCTCAAACCCGGTCAGACCGTCGAGCTGATCTTCGTGGCGGCAAACACGTCTCCGGACACCAACGACAAGCTGGTCAGCGTCAGCACCGACGTGGGTACGGTTGCCCTCACCGGCACCACCGCCATCCCGGCGGGCACTTCGCTGATCGTCGGCACCGCCGACGGCCAGCCCGAGGCCGCCGCACTGGGCAGCGCGCAGCCGACCAAGGCCGAGGTCACGCTCAGCCAGCCGATCACCAACGGCCTGACCTACCCCTTCACGTTCGAATTCGACAAGTCCGGCCAGGCCACCATCGCGGTGCCGATCTCGGCCGGCGGCGCGGCGCGCCAGGACGGCGACCCGGTCGGCGGACACCACTAGCTCGACTGACACGGGCGGTTAATCCGCCGATCTGTCACACCCACCCGATACGGTCACGGCGTGGCCAAGGCACGTTCGCAATATCGCTGTTCAGAGTGCCGCCATGTGATGGCCAAATGGGTCGGCCGCTGCCCGGAATGCGGCACCTGGGGCACCGTCGACGAGGTCGCCGGCCCGGCCGCGGGCGGCTCAGCCCACCGGGCGGTGGTGCCGTCCTCGCCCGCCGTGCCGATCAGTTCCATCAACCCCGACCGCACCCGCCACTTCCCCACCGGCGTTGACGAGCTCGACCGCGTGCTGGGCGGTGGCGTGGTGCCCGGATCGGTCAGCCTGCTGGCCGGTGATCCCGGCGTCGGCAAGTCCACCCTGCTGCTCGAGGTGGTGCACCGGTGGGCACAATCCGGGCGGCGAGCGCTGTATGTCTCCGGCGAGGAGTCAGCGGGTCAGATCCGGATGCGCGCCGGGCGCACCGGGTGTACCCACGACGAGGTGTTCCTGGCCGCCGAGACGGACGTCAACACCGTGCTCGGCCACATCGAGGCCGTGCAGCCCAGCCTGGTGGTGGTCGATTCGGTGCAGACGATGACGGCCGGTGACACCGACGGCGTGGTGGGCGGGGTGACTCAGGTGCGCGCGGTGACGACGGCGCTGACCGCCACGGCCAAGTCCAGCGGCGTGGCCCTGGTGCTCGTCGGGCACGTCACCAAAGACGGCGCGATCGCCGGCCCCCGTTCGCTGGAACACCTGGTGGACGTGGTCCTGCACTTCGAGGGCGACCGCAACTCGACTCTCCGGATGGTGCGCGGCGTCAAGAACCGCTTCGGCGCCTCTGATGAAGTCGGGTGTTTCCTGTTGCAAGACAACGGGATTCAAGGCGTCTCCGATCCGTCGGGATTGTTCCTCGACGACCGGCCGAACCCGGTTCCCGGCACCGCGGTCACGGTGGCTCTGGACGGTAAGCGGCCGCTGATCGGCGAGGTCCAGGCCCTGCTGGCCTACCGCCCGGAGAACGCGCCGCAGCGGCGCGCGGTCAGCGGCGTGGACAGTTCCCGCGCGGCGATGATCGCCGCGGTGCTCGAGCGCCGCGCCAATCTCAAGGTGAGCACCACCGACATCTACCTGTCCACCGTCGGTGGGATGCGGCTGATGGATCCCTCGTCGGATCTGGCGGTGGCGATGGCGATAGCGTCGGCCTACGCCGACCTGCCGCTGCCCGCCTCGACCGTGGTGATCGGCGAGGTCGGTCTGGCAGGAGATCTGCGGCGGGTCACCGGTATGGACCGCAGGCTGGCCGAAGCGGCCCGCCTGGGCTTCACCGAGGCCCTGGTGCCGGTCGGCTGCGGAACGGTGCCCAAGGGCTTCAAAGCCATCGAATCGGCCACCATCGGGGACGCGCTGCGCTCCATGCTGACGATCGCCAAACGGCCCTACGACAACGTCGTGACGCAGCTCAGGCGGGACGGGTCGAGTAACGACGTCGACGACGTGGACAATAAGTGGCTGTGAGCACCGTCAACCGCACGAACGGCTCGACGCAGCCGGCGCCCGCCACGCTGCGCGACACCATCGGGCGGCTGGCACCGGGCACTGCCCTGCGCGACGGCCTGGAGCGCATCCTGCGCGGCCGCACGGGCGCGCTGATCCTGCTGGGTTACGACGAGCGGGTCGAGACGATCTGTGACGGCGGGTTCTCCCTGGACGTGCGCTTCGCACCGACCCGACTTCGCGAGCTGTCCAAGATGGACGGCGCCGTCGTGTTGTCCACCGACGGCAGCCGCATCGTGCGCGCCAACGTGCAATTGGTGCCCGACCCGACGATCCCCACCGACGAATCGGGAACGCGGCACCGCTCGGCCGAGCGCGCCGCCATCCAGACCGGCTATCCGGTGATCTCGGTGAGCCACTCGATGAGCATCGTGACCGTCTACGTGTCCGGGGAACGTCACGTCGTCGCCGACTCGGCCACCATCCTGTCGCGGGCCAACCAGGCGATCGCGACGCTGGAACGCTACAAGGCCCGCCTCGACGAGGTGTCCCGGCAGCTGTCGACTGCCGAGATCGAAGACTTCGTCACCCTGCGCGATGTCATGACAGTAGTCCAGCGGCTGGAGATGGTTCGCCGCATTGGGCTCGAAATCGATTCTGATGCAGTCGAACTCGGCACTGACGGCCGACAGCTGCGGCTACAGCTCGAGGAGTTGCTCGGCGGCAACGACACCGCCCGCGAGCTGATCGTGCGCGACTATCACGCCAATCCCGACGCGCCGTCCAAAGCTCAGGTGGCCTCGACGCTGGCCGAGCTGGACGCGCTGTCGGACACCGAGCTGCTGGACTTCACCGCGCTGTCGCGGGTGTTCGGTTATCCCTCGACGACCGAGGCGCAGGATTCGGCGCTCAGCGCGCGGGGCTACCGGGCGATGGCCGGCATCCCACGTCTGCAGTTCGCCCACGTCGATATTCTGGTGCGGCGCTTCGGTTCACTGCAGGGGCTGCTGGCCGCCAGTGCCACCGACCTGCAGTCCGTCGAGGGCATCGGCGCGATGTGGGCGCGCCACGTCCGCGAGGGTTTGTCGCAGCTGGCGGAGTCCACGATCGCCGACCGGCTGGTCTGACACCGTTTCAGATAAGAAGTCGTCGAGCCTTAGCCGGCAGGCGCGGGCGGCGGTGCTTCGCCGGGTGCACCGGCGGGCAGCTGCTCACCGGCAGGCGGCACCGCACCCGGCGGTGGCGCGTCGGCGAGGATGAACGGCACCGACGCCGAGCGCAGATTGCCGAGCTGGACAACCAGGTTGTAGGTGCCCGGACCGATCGGCTGGCGCGGCAGCGGGCACTGCGGCGCAGACCCCATGCCCGTCCAGGTCACCTCGGTGGTCACCTGCTCACCCGGGTTGAACGTCTTGACCAGAGTCTCGTTGGACGGTGCGCAGTCCAGGTTCGACCACAGCCGGTGGCCGTCGAGGGAGTAGACATAGGCGGCCAACACGGCCGCGCCCACATCGCGCTTGCAGGCGACCAGGCCGATGTTGGTGACGACCATGGTGAACTTCGGCTGATCACCGATCACGTACTGCGGCTGGTTGGTGATGCCCTTGACCGCCAGGTTCGAATCCGGGCAGTCGTCGCCTTCCTTCAGCACCGGCGGCGGCATGACGGCCTCGGTGGGCGTCGGTGCGACCGCGACGGGTCCCGACGGCGTCTCCGCCGGTGGTGGCGGCGCGACGACGGGAGTCTTGTTGTCCGGCTGCGGGTTCTGCGGCCCCGCCGCAGTAGTGGTCTTGACGGTGCTCTTCGTGTCGGAGCCACCGCTGAAGATCACGAAGGCCACGCCGACAACGATCGCAACGACCACTGCGACGATGCCGATCGCAAGGCCACGGCGTCGCCAATAGATTTGCGAGGGAAGAGGTCCACGCGGTTCGAGATCCAGCACGTTCTCACGGTAAGCCCAGGTCACCGCGAGTTGTCCGACCCCGCTCGGCGTGTCGCCTTGTTCGCTAGCTGAAAAAGTGGTTATTCGCCGATGTCGCCGAGGTGTTCGCGAAGCACAACCTTGCCGTCGGCGAGCTGATACGTCAGCCCGACGATGGCCAGGTTCCCGGCCGTGATCCGCTCGGCGATCGCGGTGGACCGGGCCAGCAGCTGCGAACCGGTCTCGATCACATGGCGGGCCTCGAACTCGTCCACCCTGGTCAGGCCCTCGCGGCGGCCGATCAGGATCGACGGCGTCACGCGCTCGACGACATCGCGGACGTACCCACCCGGCACCGCCCCCTCGTCGAGGGCGGACAACGTCGCCTTGACCGCTCCGCAGCTGTCGTGGCCGAGCACCGCGATCAGCGGCACGTTGAGCACGCTGACGGCGTATTCGATGGAGCCGAGCACTGCGGAGTCGATGACGTGACCGGCGGTGCGCACCACGAACATGTCGCCCAGGCCCTGGTCGAAGATGATCTCGGCGGCGACGCGGCTGTCCGCACAGCCGAAGATGACCGCGGTCGGCGTCTGCCCTGCGGCCAACCGCGCCCGGTCCTCGATGCCCTGGCTGGGATGCTGGGGCCGGCCGGCGACGAATCGCTCGTTACCCTCTTTGAGTGCCTTCCAAGCGGTTATGGGGCTGGTGTTCGGCATGGCCCACATTCTGCCCTGTCGCCCGCTGCAGGATGCGATGAGCATCAAATCCGCTGAACTCGTCGACTGGTACTCCCATGCCCGCCGCGACCTTCCATGGCGCGACCCCGACGTGACGGCATGGCAGATCCTGGTCAGCGAGTTCATGCTGCAGCAGACCCCGGTCGCCCGGGTGGCGCCGATTTGGCTCGACTGGGTGGCCCGCTGGCCGACGCCGTCGGCCACGGCGGCCGCCAGTGCCGCCGACGTGCTTCGGGCCTGGGGCAAGCTGGGTTATCCGCGGCGGGCCAAACGGTTGCACGAGTGCGCTATCGCGATCGCCACCGAGCACGGCGACCAGGTGCCCGACGACGTCGAGGTGCTGCTCACGCTGCCCGGCATCGGCGCCTACACCGCCCGGGCCGTCGCCTGCTTCGCGTATCGGCAGAGCGTGCCGGTGGTGGACACCAATGTGCGCCGGGTGGTGGCGCGCGCGGTGCACGGGCTCGCCGATGCCGGTAATCCGTCGGCGACGCGCGACCTTGCCGACGTGACGGCTCTGCTGCCCGATGATGAGACGGCTCCGGTGTTTTCGGCGGCACTGATGGAACTCGGTGCCACGGTGTGCACGGCCCGTTCGCCCAAATGCGGCATCTGCCCGCTGAGTGCGTGTGCGTGGCGGGCGGCCGGGCACCCGGCGGCGACCACCGCACCCAGGCCCTCGCAAAAGTACGCGGGCACCGACCGCCAGGTGCGCGGACGGCTGTTGGATGTGCTGCGGGCAAGTTCCGCGCCCGTGGTCCGTGAACGGCTGGACGTGGTGTGGCTGACCGACACCGCTCAGCGGGATCGGGCGCTGGACTCGCTGTTGGTGGATGGGCTGGTGGAGCAGACGGCCGACGGCCGGTTCGCCCTTGCCGGCGAAGGCGACGATACGGGGCCCCCGACGCCGGCGACTAAGCCGAGCGGGCGAAGCGGCGGCGGTAGTCCGACGGCGTGACGCCGACGATCCTGCGGAAGTGGTGCCGCAGCAGCGTGGCGTTGCCGAAGCCGGCCCGCTCGGCGATGCGGTCGACGTCCAGGTCGGTTTCCTCGAGCATCCGGCGGGCGTAGAGCACTCGCTGGTCGGTGACCCACTGCATGGGTGTGGTGCCGGCCTCTTCGACGAAGCGTCGGGCGAACGTACGCGCGGACATGTTGGCCCGCCGGGCCATGCTCGCCACAGTGTGCGGCTTGTCGAGATTGGACAGTATCCAATCCAATTGCGGGGCAAACCCTTCCGAACATCGCGCGGGTATGGGTTGTTCGATGTACTGGCGCTGGCCACCATCACGCTGCGGCGGCACAACCATCCGTCGCGCGATCTTGTTAGTGACGGTGCTGCCGAGTTCGCGGCGCACCAGGTGCAGACTGGCGTCGATACCGGCCGCGGTGCCCGCGCTGGTCACCAGATCACCGTCGTCGACGAACAGCACATTGCGGTCGATGATCGCCGTCGGATACCGGCGCGCGAGGTCGTCGGCGTGCATCCAGTGCGTGGTGCAACGCCGCCCGTCGAGCAACCCCGCCTCCCCCGCCACGAATGCGCCGGAACACACGGTCAGGATCGTCGACCCCGCGGCGTGCGCGGCCCGCAGTGCCTCCAGCGCCTCGGGCGGGTACGCCTCGACCGGTCCCGTCACCGCCGACACCGCCACCACATCGGCACCGATCAGGGCGTCGAGGCCGTGATCGGGCACCAACTGCGCGCCGACGCTGGTGCGCAGCGGTCTCCCCGGCTCCGGGCCGCACACTTTGAAATCGAAGTTGGGCACCCCGTCGGCGGACCTGTCGATACCGAAGACCTCGCAGATCACCCCGAACTCGAACACCGCGAGGCCCTCGAGGACCAGCGCGGAGACGCTGTTCAATGCCATGGCAGAATTTTATCCCACCCGGTCAGTACTGCCACTGTTGGCGGGATCTTTTCTGCCGAAGCATTACTGCCATGACCGCATTACTCGCATTCCTGAACAAACTGCGGCTGCGTGCCGATCAATTCCGGGTGAGCGCACCGATGGTCGGCCCACTCTTCGGTGACGACGCCGACGCCCGCCGGATCAGCCACGACCTCGACGCCATGCGGACCCGATTCGAACACCACCCGGCGTGGCCGTCGTCAGGCGTCCTCGGGGAGCGTCGCTAGGAACGTCTCGACGGCTTCCCGGTACTGCTCCGGGGCGTCGTCGTGGACGAGATGGCCTGCGCCCGGCACATGGACATAGCGGGCGTCGGCGGCCAGTTCCGCCATCCGGCGCATCTGCCCCGGCGGGGCCACCGAGTCACCGGCCTCGATGAGCAACACCGGCACACGGACCGCCTGCCACTGCTGCCAATAGTCGCGGGTGCCCCATTGCCCGGCGATCTCCATCCAGCGGGCGGGCCGGCCGTGCAGCCGCCAGCCGGTCGCCGTCCGGTCGAACGCCTCCAGGAAGTACCGGCCGGCGATCGGCCCGTACTCGTCGTAAACCTGTTCGGCAGTGGGGTATTCGACCGGCAGCGCATGCACCCAGGGCTCCCACGGACCGGTCGTCCGGCCGACGAAGTCGGGCGCCATGTCCTCGACCACCAGCGCACTCACCAGATCGGGTCGCTGCGCGGCCAGGCACCACGAGTGCAGACCGCCCATCGAGTGACCGACGAGAATCGCCGGGCGGCCGAGTGCTTCGACGGCGGCACCCAGGTCGGCGACGAACCGCTCGGTGCTGACGGGTTCGGGATCGTCGACCTCACGGCCGCGATGCCACGGCGCGTCGTAGGTGTAGACCGCGCCGAATCTCGTCAGCCACGGCACCTGCCGCGACCACGTGGTGCCACGTCCCATCAGGCCGTGCACCAACACCAGCGGGCGGCCACTGCCACCCCGATGCGCCAGCGAATCGGTGCTCACCGCTTCATCTTGCGCGGTCGGCCACCACCCGCGGCGGGCGCGGTAGCCTTGCGCCATGTCCGTGGTGAAGATCAACGCAATCGAGATTCCACCGGGTGCCGGCCCCGAACTGGAGAAGCGGTTCGCCAACCGTGCCCACGCCGTCGACAACCAGCCGGGGTTCCTCGGGTTCCAGTTGCTGCGGCCGGTCAAGGGCGAGGACCGCTACTTCGTGGTGACCACGTGGGAGTCCGAAGAAGCCTTCCAGGCCTGGGCGACCGGACCCGCGATCCACGCGCACGCCGGTGAACGCGCCAATCCGGTGGCCAAGGGTGCCCATCTGCTGGAGTTCGAGGTTGTGTTGGACGTTGCCGGGACCGGCGCCAAGGCGTAGCGCGCGCCGGGCGCGCCGCAGCGCGGTGGCACTGGCCACCGTCATCGCGTCCGCCGCTGCCCTGGCCACCAGCTGCTCACCGGCACCCACCCCGCCGGCCAACGCCGGCGCGGGTGTCCGCATCGACCTCAACACCCCCACCGGGGTACGGGCCAAGCAGGTCATGGACATGCTGAACTCGGACTGGCCGATCGGGAACGAAAGCGTCAAGACGCTGGCCACCCCCGAACTCGTGGACCCGGTCGCCCACAGCATGGACTCACTGTGGTGGGACCGGCCCTACACCCTGGCCGGAGTCGACATCGGCGCCAATGTCGCCACCCTGCACCTGCTGACGTCCTATGGCGCACGCCAGGACATCGACCTGCGAATCGGCGACGACACCTTCGTCAGCCGGTTCGTCGTCAATACCGAGACACCCAAAATCGACTCGTGGCAGGACGTCGACACCGCGCTGAGCCGCACCGGCGCGCGCTATTCATGGCAGGTGTCCAAGGTCGACGATGGCCGCTGCCAGAAGGTCGCCGGTACCAATACTTCCGAATCCCTGCCGCTCGCTTCGATTTTCAAGACCTATGTGCTCTATGCGGTCGAAACTGCGATAACGGCAGGGACTTTGAAGTGGGACGACAAGCTGACGATCACCGCCGAGGGCAAGAAGCTCGGCACATCGGGCTTCGACAAGCTGCCGCCCGGTTCGCAGATCACGGTTCGCGAAGCAGCCGGCAAGATGATCGCCACGAGCGACAATATGGCCACCGATCTGCTGATCGGGCGCCTGGGCACCCACGCCGTCGAAGAGGCTCTGGCCGCCGCCGGCCACCACGACCCGGCGAGCATGACACCGTTCCCCACCATGCGGGAACTGTTCGCCATCGGCTGGGGCAATCCAGATGTGCGGGAGAACTGGAAGACCGCCACCGTTGCACAGGACCGCGCAAAGCTGTTGCACGACGCCGATTCCCGGCCGTACGACCCGGACCCGTATCGCTCCCACTCGCCCGGTTCGGCCTACGGCGCCGAGTGGTACGGCACCGCCGAGGACATCTGTCGCGTGCATGCCGGTTTGCAGCACAACGCCGTCGGGCCGGCAGCCCAGGTCAAGGACGTGATGTCGGAGACCGCGGGCATCGACCTCGACAAAGCCGAATGGCCCTACATCGGCGCCAAGGCCGGCAACCTGCCCGGCGACATGACATTCAGCTGGTATGCCGTCGACCGCACCGGGCAGGCATGGGTGGTCAGCTTCCAGCTCAACTGGCCCCGGTTCCACAGCGCGAATGCCGGCGGCTGGGTGATGACGATCATCAAGCAGGTCTTCGGGCTACTGCCCCGTTACCGCTGATCGCAGCGTCCACACCATTCCCCGGAAGTTCATGGCGGTGCGGCCGGCCGGCGCAATGTCGATGCGCCAGAACGACTTCGGGGGAGCATCCAGCGCAACTAGGATCGCCGCACGGATCACCGCGGGGTGGGTGATCGCCAACGCGCTGCCCGGCGTCCGGCTGATGTCCGCGAGCCAGCCACGCAACCGCGCCAGCAATGCGACGATCGACTCCCCGCCATGCGGGCAACTGTCTGGTTCGGTGAGCCAGCGGGTGAGCTGGTCGGGCGGCACCTCGTCGAGGGCCATACCTCGCCACTGACCACAATCCAGATCGGCCAGCCGGCCATCCACCATGGCCGTCAGACCGAGCAGTTCGGCGGTCTCGCGCGTCCGGGTCTCGGGCCCGCACAGCACCGTGTCGGCGGTAGGTGCATCGAGCTCGGAAAGCTGGCGGCGGCCAAGCGTATTCAGCGCTTCGTCCACCGGAAATCGCCCGGCTGACATGGCGTCGGTCATGGCATGTGACACCAGAATCAGCCGGACGACCTCACTCACGCAGAGATGGACTCCGGCGCCTTGCTGTCGAGCAGCCGGGACAGCATGGCCCCACCGAACAGGCCGATCGTCGTCCAGACGATCACCTGGGTGCCCAGCGCATACAACCGGAACTCGTACAGGTCGGCCGCCGGGAAGCCGCCGAACACGATCGTTCCGGCGTCGTTGACCATCGGGCCCGGCGTCTCGTTGATCGTCGGCAGGATGAGCATGACGATCGCGACCGCGACGATGTAGGCGGCGCCCGCCGCCAACGTCGCGTTCCAGGCGCCCAGTTTCGGCGTGAGCTGGAACGCCAGATACACCGAAGCGACCATGAACAGCGCGGACAGCGCCACCATCAGCACATACAGCAGGGCGCGCTGCTTGATGGTTTCGTCCAGGCTTGTCGCCGGCGGGCTGGGCGGGTACTTGAGCGCGGGGACCACCCACAGCGAGATGAGCATCGCCCCTGCGGTCAGCACCGCCAGCGTGCGGGCCGACACAGTGGTGATCCGGCTGTAGGCCACGCAGAACACGACCGCGAACAGTGCACCGAGCGCCACGCTGAAGAGCAGTACGCCCAGTCCCATACCGATGTTGGACTGCACGGCCCGGGTGAACAGCTCCCCGCCCTCTTCATGGCCGTGGCTGTGACCGTGAGCGGACGCCGCCTCCATGGCCTCATGGGCGGCCGCGGTGCCGTCCTCGAAATCGATGGCCCGCCCGACGATCGGTTCAATGAAGATTTTCGACCAGATGAATCCGAGCAGGCCGGCAAGGGCGCCGGCCAGAATGCCGCGCCAGATTATTGACTTTTCCATGTAATTGAGTCGCTCAGTGGCAGGGGAAGCCGAGCAGATGGCGGGCGTCATGCACGAATTCGTGGATGTACATGTTGTCGCCGAACACCGAAGTGGCGCCTTGATCGACGCCGACGAAGTAGAGGACCAGCAGCGCGAAGAACGCGGTCAGCGAGAGCCAGACGATGGCCTTGGCGGCCGAGAGGTCGACGGCACGAGACCGGCCCTGTGTCTGCGGAGTAGTCATTGGAGTCCTTTCAGGGAGCTGCGCGTCCCACAGATGAACCATGACGGGCCTCGGGTCTGACTCTCGACAGTGGCGCGACCGTTCTGGAATTTCACCAGATTCCTCGACTCGTCTCTTACATCGAGGATGTTATACCCGCCCGGTATCAGCTGACGCCGTAACCCAGTTGCTGTGCGGTGTACTTGGCGGCGTCGCTGACCGGTACCGCCTGCACTGCGGTGCCGTAGGCGCAGATCTCAGTCCAGACATCGCCGAGTTCGGTGGTGTCGAAGCGCATCCCGATGATCGCGTTCCCGCCGCGGTTGCGGGCCTCGTTCATCAGCCGGTTCATCGCCTCGTTGCGGCTCTCGGCGAGATTCTTGGTCATACCCTGCAGCTCGCCGCCGAACATACTCTTGAAGCCGGCACCCATCTGGGAGAAGGCATTGCGCGATCGCACGGTGAGACCGAACACCTCGCCGCACACCCGCTGGATCTCCCAGCCCGGAATGTCGTTGGTGGTGACCACAAGCATGAGCGCAGCGTAGCTGTCCTGGGGCGCGCTGCCATACGAAAAAGCCCCCGACATCGTCGGGGGCTTCTTCGTCGCTCGTTTACTCGGCCGCAGTGCCCGCGCTCGCGGTACCCGCCTTGGCCAGCTCGACGGGCTCGGCCGGCTTGGGCCCACCTGTGAAGGTGAACTTCGCGTCCTCGCCGGCGCCTTCGCCGTCCCAGTTGTCCACGTCGACTGTGACCAGCTGACCGGGGCCGACCTCCTCGAAGAGGATCTTCTCGCTCAGGGCGTCCTCGATCTCGCGCTGGATGGTCCGGCGCAGCGGCCGGGCACCCAACACCGGGTCGAAGCCGCGCTTGGCCAGCAGCGCCTTCGCCTTGTCCGTCAGCTCCATCTCCATGTCCTTGGTCTTGAGCTGCTTGGACACCCGGCTCACCATGAGATCGACCATCTGGATGATCTCGTCCCTGGTGAGCTGGTGGAAGACGATGATGTCGTCGATACGGTTCAGGAACTCCGGGCGGAAGTGCTTCTTCAGCTCGTCGTTGACCTTCTGCTTCATCCGCTCGTAGTTGTTCTCACCGCCACCCTGGGTGAAGCCGAGCCCGACCGCCTTGGAGATGTCGGACGTGCCGAGGTTGCTGGTGAAGATCAGCACGGTGTTCTTGAAGTCGACCGTGCGGCCCTGACCGTCGGTGAGACGGCCGTCCTCGAGGACCTGCAACAGGGTGTTGTAGATCTCCTGGTGGGCCTTCTCGATCTCGTCGAACAACACGACCGAGAACGGCTTGCGCCGCACCTTCTCGGTGAGCTGGCCACCCTCTTCGTAGCCGACATATCCCGGTGGGGCACCGAACAGCCGCGACGCGGTGAAGCGGTCGTGGAACTCGCCCATGTCGATCTGGATCAGGGCATCGTCGTCGCCGAACAGGAATTCCGCCAGCGCCTTGGACAGCTCGGTCTTACCGACGCCGGACGGGCCGGCGAAGATGAACGAGCCGGACGGCCGCTTGGGATCCTTCAGGCCGGCACGGGTACGACGGATGGCCTTGGAAACAGCACGCACGGCATCCTCTTGCCCGATGATCCGCTTGTGCAGCTCGTCTTCCATGCGCAGCAGCCGAGTGGTCTCCTCCTCGGTCAGCTTGAACACCGGGATACCGGTCCAGTTGCCCAGGACCTCGGCGATCTGCTCGTCGTCGACCTCCGCCACGACGTCGAGATCACCTGAGCGCCACTGCTTCTCGCGCTCCGCCCGCTGGGCCACGAGTTGCTTCTCGCGGTCACGCAGATTCGCGGCCTTCTCGAAGTCCTGCGCATCGATCGCGGACTCCTTCTCCCGGCGCGCGTCGGCGATCTTCTCGTCGAACTCGCGCAGGTCTGGCGGAGCCGTCATCCGGCGGATCCGCATCCGCGCCCCGGCCTCGTCGATCAGGTCGATCGCCTTGTCCGGCAGGAATCGGTCGTTGATGTAGCGGTCGGCCAGGGTGGCCGCCGCGACCATCGCGGCATCGGTGATCGAAACGCGGTGGTGCGCCTCGTAGCGGTCCCGCAGCCCCTTGAGGATCTCAATGGTGTGCGCCACCGTGGGCTCGCCGACCTGGACCGGCTGGAACCGGCGCTCCAGAGCGGCGTCCTTCTCGATGTACTTGCGGTACTCGTCGAGCGTGGTGGCACCGATCGTCTGCAGCTCGCCACGGGCCAGTTTCGGCTTCAGGATGGAAGCGGCGTCGATCGCGCCCTCGGCGGCACCCGCCCCGACGAGCGTGTGCAGCTCGTCGATGAACAGGATGATGTCGCCGCGGGTGTTGATCTCCTTGAGCACCTTCTTGAGGCGTTCCTCGAAATCACCGCGGTAACGGCTGCCGGCCACCAGCGACCCGAGGTCGAGGGTGTAGAGCTGCTTGTCCTTGAGCGTCTCGGGAACCTCGCCGTGCACGATCGCCTGGGCCAGGCCCTCGACAACGGCGGTCTTTCCGACGCCGGGCTCACCGATCAGCACGGGGTTGTTCTTGGTGCGCCGGCTCAGCACCTGCATCACCCGCTCGATTTCCTTCTCACGGCCGATGACCGGGTCGAGCTTGCCCTCCATGGCGGCCGCGGTCAGGTTGCGGCCGAACTGGTCGAGGACCAGCGAGGTCGACGGGTTGCCGGACTCGCCGCCGCGGCCTCCGGTACCGGCCTCCGCGGTCTCCTTGCCCTGATAGCCGGACAGCAACTGGATGACCTGCTGGCGCACCCGCGTCAGTTCGGCGCCGAGCTTCACCAGCACCTGGGCGGCCACGCCCTCGCCTTCACGGATCAGGCCGAGCAGAATGTGCTCGGTGCCGATGTAGTTGTGGCCGAGTTGCAGCGCCTCGCGCAGGCTCAGCTCAAGCACCTTCTTGGCGCGGGGGGTGAACGGGATGTGCCCGGACGGTGCCTGCTGGCCCTGTCCGATGATCTCCTCGACCTGGCTGCGAACACCCTCGAGCGAGATGCCCAGCGACTCCAGCGACTTGGCGGCTACGCCTTCACCCTCATGAATAAGGCCCAACAGGATGTGCTCGGTCCCGATGTAGTTGTGGTTGAGCATCCGGGCTTCTTCTTGAGCCAGGACGACGACCCTGCGGGCACGGTCGGTAAATCTCTCGAACATCGTCGGTTACCTGCTCTCCATCACGATTAGGTACAGCGGTAGTCACCACGTACCTGTGGTCCACTCTAATGGGAGGCCCCGGGAGGCGTCCTCCCTTGCCCACCCATACCGCGTCCCTAACGGTGCGGACCTAGCACACCAACGCAGCAGGACAGCGAAACGTTTCCGGTAATTGCCGGTGGCCGCTTCGCCGGAAGCGAACTCCGGCCGATAGGAGGCCTTCGCGGCGTGGGTCTAGGTCGCGGCGTGGAAGGCGTCGATGATGTCGGCCGGGATGCGCCCCCGGGTGGACACCTTGTGGCCGTTGCGGCGAGCCCAGTCGCGAATCGCGGCGCTCTGCTCCCGGTCGATGGCGGCACGCCCGCGGCCGGCCGGGCCCGAGCGGCCACGGCGGCGGCCACCGACGCGACGACTGGCCTCGACCCACTGCTTGAGATCGTTGCGGAGTTTCTGGGCATTCTTTGAAGAAAGATCGATCTCATAGCTCACACCGTCGAGCGCGAATTCGACTGTTTCATCCGCAGCGCCCGCGCCGTCAAAATCGTCGACGAGAGTGACGGTAACTTTCTTGGCCATTGCCTCACTGAATCCTTAAGCCTGCGCCATCAACCGATAGTTGGGCGTCTTCACTCACTGTGCCACCAATCTGCCACATTGGCACACGGCATTCAACAAGGATTGGATCGGTGCACTTCAGCCGTGTCGGCGAACAATCGGGAACAAAACCGTTTCCCGAATTGACAAGCCGGTGAGAACCATCAACAGCCGATCGATGCCCATTCCCGTTCCGGTGGTCGGCGGCATCGCATACTCCATCGCGGCGAGGAAATCCTCGTCGAGCGCCATCGCCTCGTCGTCGCCGGCGGCCGCCGCCCTGGCCTGGGCCTCGAACCGTTCGCGCTGAATGATCGGATCGACGAGTTCGGAGTAGCCCGTCGCCAACTCCATTCCGCGTGCGTACAGATCCCACTTCTCGGTCACGCCAGCGATACTCCGGTGCTGCCGGGTCAGCGGTGTGGTCTCGACCGGGAAATCCCTGACGAATGTCGGAGCCCACAACGTGTCACCGACCGTGTGCTCCCAGAGTTCCTCGACGAGCTTGCCGTGCCCGTAGCCGCGATCCTTCGGGATCTCGACGCCAAGCCGGTCGGCAATTGCGAGTAAGTATTCGCCTGATGTGTCAGGTGTGATCTCTTCACCGAGAGCTTCGGACAACGACGGATACATTTGAATCGACGGCCATTCACCGTCGATGTCATAGATAGTTCCATCCGGCAATGGCACTTGCCGAGTCCCGATGGCCTCATCCGCCACTTCCTGAATAACTTCGCGGGTGACGATCGCCGAATCGTCGTACGTTCCCCAGGCCTGATAAGTCTCGAGCATCGAGAATTCCGGCGAATGTGTGGAATCCGCACCTTCGTTTCGGAAGTTCCGATTCAGCTCGAAAACCTTCTCCAGCCCGCCCACGACGCACCGCTTGAGGAACAACTCCGGAGCGATCCGCAGGTACAGGTCTGCGTCGAGGGCATTGGAGTGGGTGACGAACGGCCGGGCCGCCGCACCGCCGGCCAGCGTCTGCAGCATCGGGGTCTCGACCTCGAGGAACCCGCGACGTTCCAGTGCGTGACGCACGGCGCGCACGACGGCAATGCGTTGGCGGGCGACGTCACGGGCCTGAGGGCGGACGATCAGGTCGACATAGCGTTGCCGGACCCGGGACTCCTCGCTCATCTCCTTGTGCGCGACGGGCAGCGGGCGCAATGCCTTGCTGGCCATTTGCCACGAGTCGGCGAGAACCGACAGCTCACCGCGCCGCGAACTGATCACCTCGCCGTGCACGAACACGATGTCGCCGAGGTCGACCTCGGTCTTCCACTCTTCCAGCGCCTGCTCACCGACGCCGGCCAGGCTGATCATGGCCTGCAGCTGAGTGCCGTCGCCTTCCTGCAGCGTCGCGAAACACAACTTGCCGGAGTTCCTGGCGAACACCACACGGCCGGCGACGCCGACGACGTCACCGGTGGCAGTGTCGGCGGCCAAGTCGGGGTAGGCCGCCCGGATCTCGGCCAGCGAATGGGTGCGCGGAACCGAAACCGGGTAGGGGTCTTTGCCCTGGGCCAGCAGGGCCTCGCGCTTGCCCTGCCGGATCCGGAACTGTTCGGGGACGTCGACGCCCGCGTGGTCGGTATCCGGAGTGTCTGCAGAGCTCACGACGTGCCAGCTTAAATGAGGTGATGAGGTCCCTCATAAACGCGGCCGCGGTGGCAGCCCTGGCCGACGAGCGGGTGGACTCGCGATTCAAGGGGTTGCCCGTCGCGTGGGCGGGCCTTACTGCCACTGAGATCTGTGCTGCCGCGCCCGATCTGTTCGACGCTGGCCCGCTGGGACCGGTATGCGTCTTGTCCGACGAGGCGCTGCGCCACAACCTGGCCACGATGGCCGGCTGGTGTGCCCGGCACGGTGTCGAGCTGGCGCCGCACGGGAAAACCCACATGTCCCCGCAGCTGCTGGCCCGGCAGTTCGAGGCCGGGGCGTGTGCGGTGACGGCCGCGACGATCAGCCAGGTCCGGACCTACCGGGCGTTCGGGGTGCGCGAGGTGGTGCTGGCGAACGAACTGGTCGACGCGGCGGGGCTGGCCTGGCTGGCCGCCGAACTCGACGGGGACGCCGATTTCCGGCTGATCTGTTGGGTGGACTCGGTTCGCGGGGTCGATCTGATGACCGAGGCGCTGCTGGCCGCCGGCGCCGGCCGGCCGGTCGACGTCTGCGTCGAACTGGGCGCGGCCGGCACTCGTACCGGCTGTCGCGATGACGCCACCGCCGACGCGGTGGCCGCGGCGGCACTGGCCAGTCCGCGGCTTCGGCTGGTCGGGGTGGCCGGCTACGAGGCCGCGTTGGGCCACGATGTGTCGGCCGCCGGTGTGGCGCCGGTCCGGGACTTCCTGACGTGGGTGCGCATGGTTGCTATCCGGCTGGCGCCGTTGTGCGAGTCACCCGATGTCATCGTGACTGCCGGTGGCAGTAAGCATTTCGATGTGGCCGCACAGGTTTTGGCCGGACCGTGGCGCACGGTTCTGCGTAGCGGTGCGTATCTGACCAACGACGACGGGCTTTACCTACGGACCTCGCCGCTGACCAGACCCGGCGCGCGATCCGGTGGGTTCGTGGCGGCGATGGCTGTGTGGGCGCAGGTGTGCTCGCGGCCCGAGCCGGGGCTGGCGTTGCTGACCATGGGCCGCCGCGACGTGTCATTCGATCAGGATCTTCCTGTGCCGCAACGGCTTCGACTGGGAGCACGCTGGGTCGACGACGCGCTGGCCGGCTGCGAAGTCGTCAAGCTCAACGACCAGCACGCATTCCTGCGACTCTCGCCTGCCGCCGACCCGGTGGTCGAGGTCGGCAGCTGGATAGCGTTCGGGGTGTCCCACCCGTGCACGGTGTTCGACAAGTGGCAGCTGATACCTGTCGTCGAGGAGCACGGCCGGGTGACCGAGCTGGTGCGTACGTTCTTCTAGCGAACAGTCTTGGCGCGGCCGCGCTGGTTGTCGCGGTTGCGTTCGAACACCATTCGCAGACCGTCGAGGGTCAGATGCTGGTCGTAGTGCGCAACGGTGTGAAGGTCGGGCAGCATCAGCGGCGCGGAGTGACCGGTGGCGACGACCGCGACATCGGAGCCGGCGAACCCGTCGACGTCCTCCCGGATCCGGTTCACCAATCCGTCGACCAGGCCCGCGAACCCGAACAACGCACCCGACTGCATGCATTCCACGGTGTTCTTTCCGACCACCGACCGCGGCCGGGTGAGCTCGACTCGACGCAGCGCCGCCGATCGCGCAGCCGCCGCATCCGAGGACACCTGGACGCCGGGAGCGATTGCCCCGCCGAGGAATTCGCCCTTGGCCGAAACGACGTCGACGCAGATCGACGAGCCGAAGTCCACCACGATGGCAGCCGATGAGAACTTGGCGTAGGCGGCCAGACAGTTGACGATCCGGTCGGCCCCGACCTCTTTGGGATTGTCGACGAGCAGTGGGATGCCGGTGCGCACACCGGGTTCGATGAGCACATGCGGCACGCCAGCCCAGTACTGGCCGAGCATCAGCCGGACCTCGTGCATGACCGAGGGGACGGTGGACAACCCGGTGGCGCCGGTGAGCCGCTCGGAGTCGTCGCCGATCAGGCCCTCGATGGTGAGCGCCAGCTCGTCGGCGGTCACCTCAGGTTCGGTGCGAATCCGCCACTGCTGCGTCACTTTTGCATGATCACCAGAACCGGAGATCAACCCCACGACGGTGTGGGTGTTGCGGACGTCGATGGCCAGCAGCACAGCTCTAGCCAACCGTCCGCGGCGACAGCAGACCGGTCACGTCGTCGGGCACATGCGCCGGATCGTCGCCGAGGTCGATGGGGCGGTTCTCGGCGTCGACGAACACCACCCTGGGCCGGTAGGCCCGCGCCTCGGCGTCGTCCATCACGCCGTAGGCGATCAAGATGACCAGATCACCGGGGTGCACCAGATGAGCTGCCGCACCGTTGATTCCGATCACCCCGGTGCCACGCTGTCCGGTGATCACATAGGTCTCCAGTCGCGCGCCGTTGTCGATGTCGACGATCGTCACCTGTTCACCCTCGAGCAGGTCGGCGGCATCCATCAGATCGGCGTCCACGGTGACCGAACCCACGTAGTGCAGGTCGGCATGCGTCACCGTGGCGCGGTGGATCTTGGACTTCAACATCGTCCGGAACATCAATTTCTCCAAGTGATTTCGTTGTGCTCACCGTTGACTCCGGGCGGCGCGGTATCGGTCGACAGATCGACGGCGATGTTGTCGAGCAGCCGGGTGGTGCCGAGGCGGGCGGCGACCAGCAGACGGGCCGGACCATAGGGTGGGGCCGGTTCCAGCTGCGGGCCACGCACTTCCAGGTAGTCGACGGAGATGGCGGGGACCTCGTCGAGGACCGCACGTGCCGCGTCAAGCGCCGCTTCGGGCCCGCCTGCCGCGCCGTACATGCCGGCCAGCAGCGCGGCCGACAACGCGCCGGCCTGCTCGCGCTCCTCGGCGTTCAGGTAGCGGTTGCGTGATGACATCGCCAGGCCGTCGGACTCACGCACGATCGGCACACCGACGACGCGCACGTCGACGTTGAGATCGTCAACCATCTGACGGATCAAGGCCAGCTGTTGATAATCCTTCTCGCCGAAGAATGCGCGGTCCGGCCGCACGATCTGCAGCAGCTTCAACACGACCGTCAGCATTCCGGCGAAGTGCCCTGGCCGCGAAGCACCTTCGAGCTGGGCACCCAACGGTCCCGGATGCACCGTGGTGCGGGGGCCGTCGGGGTACATCGCCGACACGTTCGGCGTGAACACCGCCTCGACGCCTTCGGCACGCAGCAGTTCGAGGTCGGCGTCCAGGGTGCGCGGGTAGGCGTCGAGGTCCTCGCTGGGCCCGAACTGCAGGGGGTTCACGAAGATCGACACCACGACCACCGAACCGGGCACCCGCTTGGCGGAGCGCACCAGCGCCAGGTGACCGTCGTGCAACGCGCCCATGGTCGGCACCAACATCACCCGACGCCCGGTGTGCCGCAGTGCACGGGTGACGTCGGACATCGCCTTCGGCGCCGAGTACACGTTGAGCGTTCCGGCGGTGAACTGCGGACCCGCTTTCATCGTCGCCGTCCTTGCCCTGACCAGTCGGCCAACACCTCAACAACCTCCTTGGGGGCATGCGCACGCTGTGCGGTACGCAGCGAGTTCGCGCAATAAGCCTGCGCCAGTTCGGAATCCACTTGATCCAGGGCAGCAAGATGGCCGGCGACGGCAGTGGCGTCACCGCGCGCCACCGGTCCGGTCAACGCGGCCTGGCCGCGCTGAAGGGTGTTCTCCAGCGCGGCACGGGCCAACGGACCGACGATCCGTTCGGCCAGACCTCCGGGGGCGTCGACCACGAGTTCCTGGCCGAGTAACTCCTGCCCGGACAGCGAAGCCCGCAGCGCGTCCAGCGCGTCGGCCAGCACCGTGACGATGTGGTTGCTCGCGTGGGCCAGGGCCGCGTGGTACAGCGTGCGCGCGTCCTCGCGGACCCCGAATGGCTCGCCGCCGATCTCCAACACCAGCGATTGGGCGATCGCGGAGCCGACCTCGTCGGCGGCGGTCACGCCGAAACAGCTGTCCGCCAGCCGGACGATGTCCTCGTCGGCGCCGGTGAACGTCATCGCCGGGTGGATGGCCAATGGGACGCAGCCCTGCTCGGTCAACGGCGCCAGGATCGCCACGCCGTTGGCGCCGGAGGTGTGCACGACGATCGTCCCGCGGCGCACCGCGCCGGTCGCAGCCAGACCGTTGACCAACCCCCGCAATTCTGAATCCGGCACGGTCAGCAGCAGCAGCTCGGATCGGTCGGCCACATCGGGCACCGGCAGGATCTCGGTGTCGGGCAGCCGCCGCTCGGCCAACCGGCGCGACGTCGTCGAGATCGCGCTGCAGGCCACCACGACGTGCTCGGCGCGTTCCAGAGCAACACCGAGCGCGGTGCCGACGCGGCCGGCCGAGACGATGCCGACCTTGAGCCGGGCCGGACGCAAGCCGCTGGGGGTCCCCACCGTAGACGACCTCGCTGACGTCAATGAGTGTGTTCGTTCCAGTCCTGATTTCAGGTACCGGACGGTCCCGACAAGCCTAACCCGGCCACGGCCGGGCTCTGACCAGGTGTGTCAGTCTTCACGCCGGCGGCGACGCCCGCCACCGCCTGCGTTTCCGTTGGCTTGCAGCCGGGCCAGCAGGTCGGCGACCGACTGGCCGCCGGTCTGCGAGCCGTCGCGCGACCTCGATCGCGGCGCCTCCTCGGTTTCCCCGCGATGCCGTGCGGGCGGCGGTGTCTGTGCAGCCGGCTGTCCGTCGCCGGGGCTCTCGACGGAATGTCGAGCGCGCGGGGTGACGGGCTCAGGCTCGCGGTGCGGTTCTGGTGCAGATGCGGCTTCTTGCGGCGGAGTCCAGTGCCTGCCGCGCGGAGCGTCGTCGGCGGCAGCGGGCGCGGCGGCGGACGGGACGACGATGCCGCTGTCGGAGTTCGCCACCCAGTTGCTGCCCGGTGCTCCCGGCGGCAGCCATCGGCCATCGGCCTCCACCGGGCGCCACTGCGGCGCCCCGGGAGCGTGCGGCGCCGTCGCAGGCTCTGCGGACAGTGCCGCAGCGGCGGCCGCGACATCGGACTGCGGTTCCGGCGGGGGCGGCGGCGCGAACGGCCGGTCGGCCGGCGGTACGACCTGCTCGCTGTCGTGCCCACCATTTTCCGAAGGCCTTCGATGCGAGCCCGCCGCCGGCGCAGGCTCGGGCTCGGCTCGACGCCGACGGCGCGGCGACGGCGGGGCATCCGACTGTTCCGGTTGCGGCGGAACCAGCGGTTCCTCGGGGACGTCGATGATCGGGTTCTCGGCGGTGACCGGTCGGCTGCCGGTGTCGTCCGGCCGCACCGGCGTGATCCGGCTGCTCTCGACACGCCCGGGTACCGGTGGCATCGTCGTCGTGTCGCGGGTCCAGTCGGGCGTGCGATCGCCCTCGAGGGCCGGCCGGTCGCCGAGGTCGGCGTCGAAGAGGATCTCCAGATTGGCCCGCAGCGCAGCCAACTCCGAACGCAGGGCGGCCACCTCGTCGGCGGCCTGAGCGCGAATCTCGTTGGCCAGCTCGCGGCGCAGATGAGATTCGACGCTGAGCTCGTACTCGCGGCGGGCCGAGATCTCACGGTCGAGCTGCAGGTCGTAGACGAGTTTGAGGTCGCGCGCGCGGGCGGCGTCGATATCGCTCTGCCTGCGATACATCACCGAGACGAACGCGCCGATCACCGCCGCCCACAACGACAGGATGACCGCCAATTTGAGCAGCTCGACGCGGGTGGTGAAGACCAACGCGGAACTGGCCGCAATGGCTAGGACCAGCAACACCGTCAAGAGCAGCCAACCCGGCCTGCGGCCGCCGCGCCGATTCTTGGCGCCGCGGGACAGAACGGTCATGGGCTGACTGTACCCGCGCGATGTCCGTCCGCGTGTCGTCGAGCTGCGGCGATTCGCCGTCCGGGACTAGTCGAGGGCCGCGTCCGGGTCGTCGGTCGGGTCACCGGGAGACTTACAGCAATGTTGCAACCACATCGCCGCGACCACCAATGCCAGGGCGCTGAAGGCGGCGATGACGGCACCCGGGGTGTCGGCCCCTGCCACCCGCAGCTCGGCACGGCGGGGCAGCAGGTAGACCAGCACGCCGATCCACCAGCCCAGCATCAGCGCCCCGACCCAGGCCGACGCCTTGGCGACCACCACGCTGCGCGCGACGGTCAGTGGGTGCAGCCGGCCGCCGCCGGCGCCGATCTGCCCGGCACTGATCTTGGTCCGCACCGACACCCCCCAGGCGGCCTCGAGTGCGGCGACAGCCAGCAGGGACAGCCCGGTCCAGGCCGTGATCGGCGGAAAGTAGTGGTACAGCAGGTGCACCAGCAGGTAGGCCAGGACGGCGACGCCGACGACCGCGGCGGTGAGGTCGCGTTTGCGTGTCGGACCCATCAGGCACCCAGCCCCAGCACCAAACCGGTCAGCCGGACGCCGTCCCGGTCGACCGCCTCCAGTTCGGTCAGTAGGCGGTCGACCCGCTGGGGCTCGCCGGCCACGGTGAGTTCGGCATCGGGGTCGACGGCCAGCCAGGGCACCATCACGAACGCGCGCAGGTGCGCCAGCGGATGCGGCAGCGTCAGCCCATCGTCGGAGGAGAAGACCTCGACGTCGCCGTCGTAACAGGAGACGAGATCGACGTCGAGGGTGCGCGGCCCCCACTTCTGCTCGCGGACGCGGCCGTTCGCGTTCTCCAGCGCCTGTGCGCGCCGCAACCACTCGTGGCCGTCGGCGCTGTCGTCGTCGGCGACCACGATGGCGTTGAGGAACGGGCCCTGATCCACACCGCCCCAGGCGTCGGTCTCGTAGACCGGCGACAGCGCGCGCACCGAATCCCCGAGCCCGTCGACGGCGGCCTGCAGCCGCCCCATCCGGTCACCGAGATTGGAGCCGATGGACAGCACCACCCGCGTCATGTGCCGCCGCCAAGCGGAACGATCTGGCCCCGTCCGCCGCGCCGGGAGCGGCGCGCGACAACTGCGACGTCTTTGAACGCCAACGGGATTGGCGCATCAGGTTTGTGCACCACCACCTCGACGGCGTGCACCCGCTCATCGGTCATCACGTCCTCGGCGATCTCGGCGGCGACGGTCTCGATCAGATTGCGTGCGGGCCCGCCGACGACGGCGGCCGCACGCTGGGCCAGCGTCCCGTAGTCGTAGGTGTCGGCGAGGTCGTCGCTGGCGGCGGCAGCGGCCAGGTCGATCCACACCGTGATATCGACGACGAAGTCCTGCCCGTCGCGGCGCTCGTGATCGAACACCCCGTGGTTGCCGCGGACCGTGAGGCCGCGTAATTCGATGCGATCAGCCACCGGCACTCCCCCACGCCTGGACGACCTTCAGCGCATCCACACTGGCCTGGACGTCGTGGACCCGCACGCCCCACGCGCCACCCTGTGCGGCCAGCGCCGAGATGACCGCGGTGGCGGTCTCCCGACCGTCCGGCGGGCGAACGGTGCCGTCGGCGTCGGCGAGCAGCGTGCCAAGGAACCGTTTGCGGCTCGCCCCGACCAGCACCGGGATGCCGGTGGCGACGAACTCGGGCAGGGCATGCAGCAGGGCCCAATTGTGTTGCGCGGTCTTGGCGAAGCCCAATCCGGGATCGATGATCAGGTTCTTGTGGTCCACCCCGGCGGCAACCGCGGCGTCGACACCGGCCAGCAGTTCATCGCGGACCTCGGCGACCACGTCGCCGTAGTTCGGCACCTCATGAGGATGCTCGGCGCGTACCGAACGCCAGTGCATCAGCACCCACGGGACCTTGGCCTCGGCCATCAGCGGGGCCATGTCCGGATCGGCCTTCCCGCCGGAGACGTCGTTGACGATGCTCGCGCCGTTGTCCAGGGCGGCGGCCGCCACCGCCGCGTGCATGGTGTCGATGCTCACGGTGATGCCTTGGGCGGCAAGCTCTTTGATGACCGGGACAACACGAGCGGCTTCCACTGCGGCGTCGATACGTACCGCGCCGGGGCGGGTCGACTCACCGCCGACATCGACGATGACCGCACCCTGGGCGGCCAGAGCCAGTCCCTGCTCGACGGCGCGGACCGGATCGAGATAGCGGCCGCCATCGGAAAAGGAGTCATCGGTGACGTTGACGACCCCCATCACCTGCACACCGGTGGCGTTCACCTGCGCAGGATGAGTTCCAGCGCTTCAGCCCGGGATGCGGTGTCGGTCTTGAACTGTCCGCGCACCGCCGACGTCGTGGTGACGGCCCCCGGCTTGCGCACCCCGCGCATCGCCATGCACAGGTGCTCGGCTTCGACGACGACGATGACGCCGCGCGGCTTGAGCTTGCGCATGATCGCATCGGCGATCTGCCCGGTCAGCCGCTCCTGGACCTGCGGACGCTTGGCGTACAGGTCGACCACTCGGGCGAGCTTCGACAGCCCGGTCACCCGGCCGTCCTCACCGGGGATGTAGCCGACATGCGCGACACCGTGGAACGCCACCAAATGGTGCTCGCAAGTCGAGTACATCGGGATCTGCTTGACCAGCACCAGCTCATCGTGCTGCTCGTCAAACGTGGTCTCCAGCACCGCATCCGGATCGGTGTACAGACCGGCGAACATCTCCTGGAACGCACGAGCCACGCGCGCCGGGGTGTCCACCAGCCCGTGCCGGTCAGGATCCTCCCCGACCGCAAGCAGCAATTCGCGCACGGCCGCCTCGGCCCGCGGCTGATCGAACACACGGGCGTCCAACGTGACCGAATTGGGCTGCGGCATCGAAGCTCCGTTCGTCATCAGCCGTTGTCCGGCGCTTTCGACCGGCCACCGTCGTCACCCGGATCATGTTGCGGCCCATTGGGGCTCGCGTGCCGGGGCGCGGGCTGCGGCTGATAGGGCGGATAATGCTGGCCCTGCGGGGGGCCCGGCGGTGCCCACCCCTGCGGCGGCGGGTACCAGTATCCGCCCGGCGGCGGCGGTCCCTGCGGCGGCCAGCCGGGAGCGTGCCAGCCGGCCGGTGCGCCGTAGTCGGGCTGGGTCGAACCGGGCTGGGCGGCGGGCTGGCCGCTGGTGTGCGCGCCGTTGCCGTTGCCGCCGTTGGGGGCATGGCCCTGCTCGGCTTGTGCCGCGGCGCTGGCCTGGGCGATGGCCTTCTTGAAGGCCGGCTCCGGCATCGGCTTGGGCCACGGCTCGCCGCGTTCGATGGCCAGCTCACCCGGAGTCTTGATCGGCGGCTTGTCGGACGGGATACGTCCGCCGAAGTCGTCGAACACGGTCAGGCGGGGCCGCTTCTTCACGTTGCCGAAGATCGCTTCCAGCTCCTTGCGGTGCAGGGTCTCCTTCTCCAGGAGCTCACCGGCAAGAATGTCCAGCACGTCGCGGTACTCGGTGAGGATTGCCCATGCCTCGGTGTGGGCGGCCTCGATCAGCTTGCGCACCTCGTCGTCGATGTCGCGCGCGACCTCGTGGCTGTAGTCCGACTGGGTCCCCATCGTGCGGCCCAGGAACGGATCACCGTGTTCGGTGCCGTACTTGACCGCACCCAGCTTGGCGCTCATGCCGTACTCGGTGACCATCGCGCGGGCAATCTTGGTGGCCTGGTCGATATCGGACACCGCGCCGGTGGTGGGCTCGCGGAACACGAGTTCCTCGGCGGCGCGCCCGCCCATCGCGAACACCAGCCGCGCGATCATCTCCGAGCGGGTCATCAGGCCCTTGTCGTCCTCGGGCACCGAGACGGCATGGCCGCCGGTGCGGCCGCGAGCCAGGATCGTCACCTTGTAGATCGGTTCGATATCCGGCATCGCCCAGGCCGCCAGGGTGTGGCCACCCTCGTGGTAGGCGGTGATCTTCTTCTCCAGCTCGCTGATGACGCGGCCTTTGCGGCGCGGACCGCCGATCACGCGGTCGACGGCCTCTTCCAGCGCGGCACCGGTGATGACGGTGCCGTTCTCGCGGGCGGTCAGCAGCGCGGCCTCGTTGATGACGTTGGCCAGGTCGGCGCCGGACATGCCGACGGTCCGCTTGGCCAGGCCGTCGAGGTCGGCGTCGGGGGCCATCGGCTTGCCCGCGGAATGCACCCGCAGCACGGCCTTGCGGCCGGCGAGGTCGGGACTGGTGACCGGGATCTGCCGGTCGAAGCGGCCGGGGCGCAGCAGCGCCGGGTCGAGGATGTCGGGGCGGTTGGTGGCCGCGATCAGGATGACACCCTGCCGGTCGCCGAAGCCGTCCATCTCGACGAGCAACTGATTCAGCGTCTGCTCACGCTCGTCGTGGCCGCCGCCCATGCCGGCGCCGCGCTGGCGGCCGACGGCGTCGATCTCGTCGACGAAGATGATGCAGGGGCTGTTCTGCTTGGCCTGCTCGAACATGTCGCGCACCCGGGAGGCGCCGACGCCGACGAACATCTCGACGAAGTCCGAACCCGAGATCGTGAAGAACGGAACTCCGGCCTCGCCGGCCACCGCGCGGGCCAGCAGCGTCTTGCCGGTACCGGGCGGACCGTAGAGCAGAACGCCCTTCGGAATCTTGGCGCCCAGCGCCTGATACCGCGACGGATTCTGCAGGAAGTCCTTGATCTCGTACAGCTCTTCGACCGCCTCGTCGACGCCCGCGACATCGGCGAACGTGGTCTTGGGCATGTCCTTGCCGAGCTGTTTGGCCTTGGACTTACCGAAGCCGAAGCCCATCCGCCCGCCGGTCTGCATCCGGGAGAACAGCACGAACAGACCGACCAGCAACAGCAGCGGCAGCATGTAGACCAACAGCGAGCCCAGGATGCTGCCCTGGTTCACGGTGGTGTTGGTCTTGATGTTCTTGGCGCTCAGCGCGTTGAACAGATCGACCGCGTACCCGGTCGGGTACTTGGTGATGACCTTGTTCGAGTTCTCGGTGTCGCCGTTGCCGTTCTTGAGCTCCAGGCGCAGCTGTTGTTCCCGGTCATCGATCTGCGCGCTGGTGACGTTGTCGCTGTTGATCTGCGCCATCGCCACCGAAGTGTCGATGGGCTTGTAGCCCCGGGTGTCGTCACTGAAATAGAAGAACGACCAGCCGAGCAGCAGCACGACGGCGATCACCGTGAGTGTCCGGATCACGTTTTTGCGGTTCATCAAGCATCGGCCGTTACGGCCCGGTCCTTCCGATATGCGCAGCTGGGATAGTTCAGGCTACCGCTAGACCAACGTCGGCAAGTGCCCCCAGGGTTTCCGGCCATCGTTAATCGGTGTTCGCTGTCCGCCGAATCGGGCTCTTTCCGGCGCGGTGATGCTGTGCTTGGCTGGCACGGTGCAGGCTCCAACCGAACATTTCGTTGACGGCGACGGAGTTCGGCTGCGGGTCATCGAAGCCGGTGATCGCGGTGCGCCTGTGGTGATCCTGGCGCACGGTTTCCCCGAGCTGGCCTACTCGTGGCGTCATCAAATCCCGGTTCTGGCGCAGGCCGGCTACCACGTGCTCGCTCCCGATCAGCGCGGCTACGGCGGATCGTCGGCACCCGATGCGGTCGAGGCCTACGACATCCACGCCCTGACCGGTGACCTGGTCGGCCTGCTGGACTCGGACGTTGGCGGAGGCGCCGACCGGGCCGTGTTCATCGGCCACGACTGGGGCGCCATGGTGGTCTGGCACACCGCGCTGCTGCATCCCGCCCGGGTCCGCGCCGTCGCCGGACTGTCCGTGCCGCCGATCCCCCGGGCGCGGACCCGCCCCACCCAGCGGTGGCGGGAGAAGTTCGGTGACGACTTCTACATGCTGCGCTTCCAGGAGCCCGGCAAGGCCGATGCCGAGATGGCTGCCGATGTGGCCACCACCATGCGCGGGATGTTCAACGAGCTGACCGGACCCGACGCCCCGCCCGGCTGGCTCAGCGCCGACGAGTTCGACCACTACGTAACCGAGTTCGGCAGAACGGGATTCACCGGCGCGCTGAACTGGTACCGGAACTACGACCGCAATTGGGAGTCCACCCCGCAGCTCGCCGAAACCCGCATCACGGTGCCGGCACTGTTCGTCGGCGGTACGACCGACCCGATCGGGCCGACGATGAACCCGGCCCGCGCCCGCGAGGTGGTTGCCGGTCCGTACACCGAGACGTGGATCGAGGGAGCCGGGCACTGGGTGCAGCAGGAGCGGCCCGACGAGGTGAACCGGATCCTGCTGGAATTCCTGCGCGACGTGGAGTCACGATGACGGACGGGCCATCGGCGCGCGGGCCGCTACGTGGGCTCAGGCGGCGGCAGAATCTCCGCGCACAGCCACTCGAGGTGAGGCAGGTGGCCGAGAGCGGACAGGATGTGGTGCGCGACCGACCCTTCGATCCGGCTCAGTGCCCACCACAGATGATCGACCTCCGTCGCCGCCGAACCCGTATCCCTGGCCTGGTCGGCGGCGTGGATGAGCACCGCCTTGGCATGGTGGCTGAATGTCAGATGAATGTGGCGAGGCGATTCCCGCGGCCGGGCACCGGTGGACTGCTGGAACTGTCGCCGGATCGTGCCGGTGGTCACCGCGCGGGCGTTCAGTGCTGAGGTGATTGCGTCCGAGGCGTCGGCCGCCAGCCCTGGCAGAAGGTGGCCGGAGCCGACGAAGTCACTGGCATAGCGATAGGCCTCGGTGTATGCCTCGGCAACCACAACCCGGGCCCGAGGGCTCAGGCCGGCGAGGGCGCCGGCGACGCGCGCAGGGCCGAGATCTTCGCCAGGGAACGCCTTCCCAGCAACCATAATTACGTATTGTACAATATGGCGATATGGTAACGGCCGCGGGATGCTCTCAGCGCTGGGCCGACCGCGTCGACGGGACCGGACGGCGCGCTAGGTCTTGAATTGGCCGTAGCGCAGCAACGTATTCACCGACTCCTCCCAACGCCGTAACTGCGCAGTGGTCGCCAATGGTTCCGGCAGGTGGCGATCGATATGACGGCGCAAGATGATGGCTCCGAACACCAGGATCGTCGGGTTCAGAGCCGCCCAGACCAAGTCGAGATCGTCGCGCGTGACTCCGATTTCGGACAAGTGCTGCCAGTGGCCCACCACAATCGCCACCGTCGCGTCGAAGAACGCGACACCGGAGGCAGTTCCATCCACCAGCAAACGAGCGAGATAGTCAACGACGACCCGGTGATCGGACAGCAGAGAACCCACTCGCCGGCCCATTTCCAGCACAGCGTCAGTGGGTGATTCCGGCAGCGGCTGAGTCATGGCGGCGCCGATGACTGCCATCGCACGCTCATCCACGGCCGCGATCAACCCGTCCTTGGACCCGAAATGGTGTTGCACCAGTCCGACCGACACACCAGCCGAGTCCGCGATCATCTGCAGTGTCGCCTCGGCGGCGCTCTGCGCAGAGAACACCTCCATCGCGGCTCCGATGATCCGGTCATGCCGCGTCTGGTCTGAGCGACTCCTCGCGTTCACGAATCTCCTTCCACAGTGCCGGCGCCCGGCAGCTGCCTCGATAACGACCATAGGGGGTGCACATCGCACCGAACCGCAGTCCTAGACCTCGGTGGGCTCACCCGGCGTGAGCCAGCGGATGTTTGATCCTGAAAGCACCTGGCGCGTAACGATTTCCGGATCCCGGAAGTGGGTCCAGCCCTCGTAATGCACCGGCACCGCAACTCTCGGGCCCATCAGGCGGATGAATTCGGCGCCCTCTTGCGCGGTCATCGTGAAGCGGATCGGGCCGGTGAAACCGAATCGCACCCCGCCCAGGTGCAGCAGGGCGACGTCGACCGGTATCCGACGGGCGACCTCGCGCAGGCCGTCGTAGAGCACGCTGTCCCCGGACATCCACAGCGCGGCGGTCTTCTCGCCGTCACGGTGCAACGCAAAACCGTTGACCTTACCCGCGATTGGCCTGCTGAACTTCGGCCCGTGCCGGCCCGGTGTTGCGGTCACCCGCAGCGGCGTGCGACCCGGCGCCTCCAGCGTCGTCGAGTCCCAGTCCGCCAGACCGCGGGCGTTCAGCGCGGCCAGCCGGCGCGCGGCGGGCACCGTGGTGATGATCGTGCCGGCCTGGCCGAGCAGGGCGCGCCCCGCGTCGTCGAGATTGTCGGCGTGCTGGTCGTGGCTGAGCAGCACCACGTCGACCGGCGCCACCCGCTCGGGTAGCTGAGCCGGTCCGGCGACCTTGATCGACGAGGTGCCCCAGCCGAACGTGTAGCGCCGGCCAGGCGCATCGAACGTCGGGTCGGTCAGGATCCGCCAGCCGTCGACTTCGATCAGGGTGGTTGGCCCGCCGAGGTGGGTGAGCACGATGTTCGACATGTCAGAAATCTAATGCTGCACGCTACGGTGTCAGGCATGCCGATCGCCGGACGTCGTGTCGTTGTTGCGCTGGCTGCGATGGGGACGGCCGCGGCTGTGCTCACGGGCTGCGATTCCGCACCCGCCAGCCCTGCCGGAGCCAACCCGCGGCAGGTCACCGTCGTCGGGACCGGCGACGTGAAGGGCGTGCCCGACACCCTCACCGCCGACGTCAGCGTCGAGGCCGCCGCCACCGACGTCACCACCGCGATGAATCAGGCCAACGACCGCCAGAACTCGGTGCTCAACGCGCTCAACGCCAGCGGGATCGACCCCAACGACATCGCCACCACCCAGGTCAGCCTGCAGCCGCAGTACAGCGATTCCTCGGTGATCACCGGGTACCGGGCCAGCAACTCGCTTCAGATCAAGATCCGCAAGCTCGACACCGCCTCGCAGGTGCTGGCCAACGTCGTCAGCGCCGGCGGTGATGCCACCAGGATCAACTCGGTGAGCTACTCCATCGAGGACGACTCCAAGCTGGTCACCGACGCCCGGGCGCGTGCGTTCGGCGACGCCAAGCAACGCGCCGAGCAGTATGCGCAGCTGTCGGGACTGTCGCTGGGCAAGGTCATCTCGATCTCGGAGGCCCCGGGCGGCACCCCGCCGCCGCCCCCGCCGATGCCGATGCCGCGCGGCGCGATGGCGAGCTCGGTTCCGCTGGCGCCCGGTCAGCAGACCGTGAGTTTTTCGGTGACGGCGGTCTGGGAGCTCAGCTAGTCGCCTTGGCCTCGGCGAAGCCGTCGAAGTCCTCCTGCGTGTACTCGCGGGCCTCGACGAGCACCATCCAGTTGCCGGAGTTGTCCCGCATCAGCGCCTCGACACCGTAGGGCCGTTCCTCGGGCGCCTGCAAGAACTCGACGCCCTTGGCCTTGAGCTGCTCGTAGGTCGCGCGGCAGTCGTCGACGGCCAGCCCGAGACCGGGCAGGCCGCCGGCGGCCTGTGCACGCTGGAATGCCGCGATCAGATCGTCGGACAGCGGCTTGCTCGGCGTCGTCAGATGCACCTGCAGCTCGGGCTGGTTCGGGTGAACCACTGTGCACCAACGGAAGTCGGGCCCAAGCTGTAGATCGTCCTTCGCTTCGAAGCCGAGGATGTCGGTGTAGAAGGCCAGCGATTCGTCGATGTCGCGGACGAAGACGGATACCAGGGAAATGTTCGTGATCATGCACCCGACGCTATGCGGCGCCGCGGCCGCCGGGCTTCTCCTCGATTGCGCTTCCGGATCCTGGCGACGGATACCGCTCGGCGAGGCCCGCCATGAACAGGTAGCAGCCCGGAATCCGCGGCGCGCCGTCGGAATGCCGGCGGCGGAACTCGCTGGGGCTCACCCCGACCAGCTCGCGAAACCGTGTGGAGAACGAGCCGAGGCTGGTGAACCCGACCGTCATGCAGACCTCGGTGACGGTGAGGTTGGTGGCGCGCAGCAGATCCTGCGCCCGCTCCACCCGGCGGCGGGACAGATGCTCGGCCGGCGACATTCCGTAGGTCGCGGTGAACAGCCGCTGAAAGTGGTACTTGCTGATTCCCGCGACCGCGGCGAGCTGCTCCAGATCGAGCGGCTCGCGATAATGCCGGTCCGCGTGATCGCGGGCCCGGCGCAGATGGCGCAGCAGGTCATCAGAAGCGCGCATGAGCGTCAGTATGCACCCGCGCCGAGATCGACGAACTGCGGTGAACTACTCGCGATTCCGCTGCGAAATGTGGGTTTGGGGGTGCAGCGGACTAGATCTGGTAGACCTTCGGGTCCAGCGTGCCGATGTAGGGCAGGTCGCGGTAGCGCTCGGCGTAGTCCAGTCCGTAGCCGACCACGAACTCGTTGGGGATGTCGAAGCCGACGTAGGAGATCTCGACGTCGGCGCGCACGGCCTCGGGCTTGCGCAGCAGGGTGCACACGCGCAGCGACTTGGGATGGCGGGTGGCCAGGTTGCGCAGCAGCCACGACAGCGTCAGCCCGGAGTCCACGATGTCCTCGACGATCAGCACATCGCGGTCGTGGATGTCGCGGTCGAGGTCCTTGAGGATGCGGACCACACCCGACGACGACGTCGACGACCCGTAGGAGCTGACCGCCATGAACTCCAGCTGCGTGGGCAGCGGGATTGCTCGCGCCAGATCGGTGACGAACATCACCGCACCCTTGAGCACGGTCACCAGCAGCAGATCCTGACCACCCAGAGTGTCGGCGTAGTCGATGGCGACGTTTGCCGCCAGCTCCGCGGTGCGGGCGTGAATCTGCTCTTCGGACAACAGGACCGATTTGATGTCCCCTGGGTACAGCTCGTGCGCCGACACGCCCACACTGTGCCATGACCTGGGCCCAACAACCAATCTCACACCGGCTCGGTGTACATCGTCAGCCTGCCGTCGCGGCGGGCCGCGAAGAGTCTTTGCTGCCGCAGATCCGACCCGACCGCCACTCCGCCCTGGCCGTGCCAGGCGGTGACCAGCGCGTCCACCGCGCGGATCTGCCTGTCGGTCAGGTTCACCGCCCCACCGCAAAGCAGCCAGCGGCGGATCACCCGGCGCCGCACCGCGGTGGGCAGTTCCGTCAGGGCAGCGACGGCGACGGTCTCGCCCAGGAGATCGACAGCCTCCTCGGCCAGGCCGTCGAGTGCATCGGTGTCCTCGCGCAGCGCGGCGGCGGTGCGAGCCAGCGCTTCGGCGACTCCACCGCCGAGCACGTCCTCGAGCAGCGGCAACACCTCGGTGCGCAGCCGCACCCGGGTGAAGCGGGGGTCGTGGTTGTGCGGGTCGTCCCACGGGGTGAGGCCCAGCTCGGCGCAGGCGTCGTGGTTGACGCTGCGGCGAACCCCCAGTAGCGGGCGATACCAGGGCGGGTCACATGCGCGCATCCCGGCGATCGAACGGGCTCCCGAGCCGCGGCCCAGCCCCAACAGCACGGTCTCGGCCTGGTCGTCGAGGGTGTGCGCCAAGAGCACCGGCACCCCGCCGCGGGCAGCGTCCAGGGCGGCGTAGCGGGCGGTGCGGGCGGCGGCCTCCGGGCCGCCGTCGATGCCGACCCGCACCCGCAGCACCTGCGCGTCCACACAGCCGAGGTCATGCGCCTGCCGACGGGCTTGTTCGGCCACATCCGCGGAGCCCGGTTGCAGGCCGTGGTCGACGATCAGGGCGGTGGTCGGCAGGGCCGCGGCAGCCGCGGCCGTCAGCGCCAGCGAATCCGGGCCGCCGGACAGCGCCACGCACCACGACGTGGCGCCGGGCAGATGCTCGGTCGCGAAGCCGGCCACGCGGGCCCGCAATGCGGTTACAGCACCCGGTCGATCCACCGCTGCGGATCTTCGATCTCGTGGGTCAGCGGCAGGGTCTCCGCGCTGGTCCACACCGTGTTGAACCGGTCCATCCCGACGCGGTCCACCACGTGGTCGACGAACTTCTTGCCGCGGGTGTACTGGCTGATCTTGGCGTCGACGCCGAGCAGCGCCCGCAGCAGCCGCGCAAGCGGCGGCTGCTTGCGCTGTCGGCGCTGGTCGAACCGGGTGCGGATGGACTGCACGGACGGCACGACGGCCGGGCCGACCGCGTCCATGACGTGGTCGGCATGGCCTTCGAGCAGAGTCCCGAGCACCAGCAACTGGTCGAGAGCCTGCTGCTGCGGCTCGGACTGCACCGCCCGCATGAACCCCAGAATCCCGGCGTCGTTGGGCCCCTCCACCCCGTTGCGTCGCTTCTTGACGAAGTCCGCCAACCGCCCCACCATCTGCGTCACATCGTCGGCGGCATCGGCGGTCAACACTCCCAACGCCTGCGACATGTGTTGTGCCAGCCAGGGATTCGCGGTGAACTGCACCCGGTGGGTCACCTCGTGCAGACACACCCACAGCCGGAAGTCGGCCGGGGAGACCCGGAGCTGACGCTCGACGGCGATGACGTTCGGATAGACGAGCAGCAGCAGGCCACTGTCCTCGCCTTCGGCGAACGGGTCGTACTGGCCGAGGATGCCCGAGGAGATGAACGCCAGCACCGCTCCGGTCTGGGCCCCGGTGACCCGCCCGGTGACGGCGTTGGCAGGCGTCGACGTGCCGCCCGTCATCACCCGCATCGAGTCCGAGGCCGCCCGGATCCAACCCTGACGGTCGACGATGCGCGCGTCGGGCACGGGCGCGTCACCACCCATCCGGGTGACCTCACGAACGGGCCCTTCGGCCTTGACCGCGGCGGCAGCCAGTTCATCGATGGCCTGGTTGCGGGTGTAGTCGGTCGACGCCGGCCCGGGCCGGGCCAACCAGGCGCCCACATTTCCGGCGAACGACCAGTCGACGGCACGCCCGACGGTCAGCTGCGAGGGACCACTCATGAGCCGCACCCGCAGGTCCGCAGTGTGCCGGCCAGGGTGTCGAGGGCGACCCGGCCCATCGGGCCCGCGTCGTTGGAGATGAACGCGAACGTCAGCACGCGCCCGCTGTCGTCGGTGACGATCCCGGCCAGCGAGTTGATGGCGGTCAGCGACCCGGTCTTGGCGCGCAGCCAGCCCGCCGACGACACCTTGGGATCGCCGTCGAGAAAACGATCCGAGAGCGTCCCGCTGCCGCCGGCGACCGGAAGCACGTCGAGCAGCGGACGCATGGCCGGCTGGTCGGGCCCGGCCGCGGCCTGGACCACCTCGTCGAGGGTTTTGGCGGTCAGCCGGTCCAGCACCGACAACCCGCTCGAGTCGAACAGGGCGGCGCCGGTCATGTCGACACCGGCGCCCGACAGTCTGCTCGTCACCGCCTCGGCCGCACCCGCGAAGCTCTGCGGACGACCGGTCGCCTTGGCCACCTCCCGGCCGATCGCCTCGGCCATCACGTTGTCGGAGGCGTTCATCATCTGGCGCAGTCGCTCGATCAGCGGCGCCGATTGCACCGAGGCCAGCTGCCGGCCCGTCGGTGCGGACGAGGCCATGGTGACCTTGGCCGGGTCCAGCCGCAGGGCACTGGCCAGGGCACGTCCGGCATCCAGGGCGGGCGTCCGCGACCGTGCCGAATCGACGGTCGTCGGCTGGATGCGGCCGGCGTCGATCATCACCGACTGCATCGGCGCGATGTCGCCGCCGTCGATGTCGGCGGGATCCCAGCCCGGCGCGAAATCCGGTCCGCTGTACAGGGAATCGTCGACCTGCACCGCCGTCGGCGTGATGCCGCTCTTGCGGATCTGGTCGGCGAGGTCGCTGATGCGGGCCGCGCCGCGGTACCAGGTCTCCTGGCCGGCCGGGGCGGCCGAGAGGACCGGGTCGCCGCCGCCGACGAGCACCACGACGCCCGACTGGGTGGTCTGGTCGGCCGCGACGACGGTCGTGGTGACCCGCTCGTCACGGTTCAGCGCCAGCAGCGCCGCCCCGGTGGTGAGCGTCTTGTTGGTGGACGCCGGTAGCAGCGGCACGTTGGAGCGGAACTCCCAGATCTGCTTGCCGGTCTTCGCGTCGGTGACCCGCCCGCTGACGTTGCCCAGGTTCGGGTCGGCGACGGGGAGGGCCAGTGCCGCGGTCATGCCGGCCGTGGTCGGCAGCCCGGCCGAGTCCGAAACGGGCTTGACACCGGGGTTCACCGTGACCAAAGCATGTTCGGGCGCTGCCTGCGCGCTGCTGGTGTCCCCGTGGGTCAGCACAGCAGCCACCGCCACGACCGCGGCGACCAGCGCGATCACCGCCACGGCGAGCACCACGTGGGCCCACCGCCACCCGCGAGTCGGGCTCATCATTCTCCTGAGGCTCTTTCTGGCTTGCTTCGTCTCATTGTGCCGAACCACCCTGCCGTGCAGGCCAGCGCGGGCGTTAGGGTAGGCCGCGTCGCCGGTTCGGCGGGCAGGAGCGAAGCGACCCGGGGATCAGCCCCCCGATCACGATCAGCGGAAATAAGGAGTCCAACGGTGCAGTTCGATGTGACCATCGAGATCCCCAAGGGCCAGCGCAACAAGTACGAGGTCGACCACGAAACCGGACGGGTCCGTCTTGACCGCTACCTGTACACCCCGATGGCCTACCCCGCGGACTACGGCTTCATCGAGGACACCCTCGGCGAGGACGGCGACCCGCTGGATGCCCTGGTACTGCTGCCGCTGTCGGTGTTTCCCGGGGTGTTGATCGAGGTGCGCCCGGTCGGCATGTTCAAGATGGTCGACGAGGCCGGCGGCGACGACAAGGTGCTGTGTGTGCCCGCCGGGGACAAGCGCTGGGACCACATCCAGGACATCGGCGATGTCCCGAAGGACGAACTCGACTCCATCCAGCACTTCTTCACCCACTACAAGGACCTCGAGCCGGGCAAGTTCGTCAAGGGATCCGACTGGGTCGGACGGACCGAGGCCGAGGCCGAGGTGGAGCGCTCGCGGGCGCGGTTCGCGGCCGGCAAGCACTGAGCCCAGACCGCCTCCCCGGGAGAATTTGCCTGGCCGTAACAATCGGTAACCCGGTTGTGCTTTGGTTTTTCGATGATGACTGGGTGTTGATGCACCAGGGCATCGGTCTCGAGGCCTTCAACGAGATGCCGGACCGCAAGGCTGTGCACGCGCTCTACGAATGCTGCAACAGCGTGACGCTGGCGCGTGATCTGGCGCGCGGGCGCCCGTACGCCGACCACACCGCCTTGTTCCGCCGTGCCGACTCCCTGCTGTTCTCGCTGTCGGAGTCCTCGATCGACGACATCCTGCAGGCCTACCCGCACGTTGGGCGGCGCCCGCGCAGCACCAAGTCGCAGGCCGAGCAGTGCTCGGTCTGGGACGAGTCGCCCGAGGTGATGGCCGAACTCACGACCGCGGTCAATGACTACGCCGATCACTTCGGTTTCGGCTTCGTCATGCACATCGGCGGTCTGGCTCCAGAAGTCTGCGCCGCGTCGGTGATCGCCGCGGTGCGTGACCGGATGCATCACGACCCGGAGACCGAGCGCAAGGTCGTCTGCAACGAGCTGGCCCGGATCAACCGCAGTCGGCTCGAGCGAATGCTCGGACCCGAGGGCGGCTACGACAACTGGGGCTGATTCGCCACGTCGGGGCAGACCCCAGCCCCTAGGGTTGGCAGGCGTGACCCTGCCGATGGATCCCGAACTCCTCACCCTGATGGAACCGCTGATGTCCGCGGCCGCCGAACTCGAGCCGCCCGCGATCGGAGACGTCACCACCCGCCGAGAACGCGCGATCCCGTTTTTCCAAGCCCTGGGCCAGCTGCGGGGGCCGATCAGCGGTGTCGACATGACCCGCCATTGCCTCACCGCCTCCGACGGCACCGAAGTCGACCTCGCCTGGTACGTCCCGACGTCGGAACCCTCCGGGGGTGCCGTGCTCTACCTACACGGCGGCGGAATGATCTACAGCCTGGCCGAGACCCGGCCGGGCTATGACGCGGTGCTGCGCACCTACGTCGCCGCCACCGGCACGCCCATGCTGATGGTGGATTACCGTGTGGCGCCGGAACATCCGGACCCCACCCCGGTCGAGGACTGCTATGCCGCGCTGTGCTGGCTGGCCGAGAACGTGGCCACTCTGGACGTCGACCCGGCCCGGCTGGCGGTGGCCGGTGACAGTGCCGGCGGTGGGCTGGCCGCGGGCGTGAGCCTGCTGGCCCGCGATCGCGGCGGACCGGCGCTGGCCGCTCAACTGCTGATCTACCCGATGCTCGACGACCGCACCACCGTCGAAGATCCACACCTGGCGCCGGAGTTGTTGACGTGGAACTACGAGGACAACATCACCGGCTGGGGCGCGCTGCTCGGCGATCGCGCCGGGGTTGACGGCGTGTCGATCTACGCCGCTCCGGCCCGCGCGCAGGACCTGGCCGGACTGCCGCCGACCTACATCGACGTCGGCGATCTGGATATCTTCCGCGACGAAGACATCGCCTATGCGGCAAGGCTTTCGGCCGCAGGCGTCCCGACCGAGCTGCATGTACACCCCGGCTGTCCGCACGCCTTTGAGGCACTGGCGCCGACTGCGGCGGTGTCGGCGCGGGTGGTCGCCGACCGGATCCGCCGACTGCGCTCGATCTAGCAGCGATCGGCAGTGTTTGTGGCGGTGGCGAACTCGGCGATCAGTGTGGCCAGTGCGTCGGGTTGATCGAGCATCGAGAAGGTGCGCGCTCCTGCGATGTACTCCAGCCGCGAGTGCGGCAGGGCATCGGCAAGCCGCTGAGCGTCGGACTGCGGGAAGAACGCGTCGTCGGCCGACCACGCGATGAGCGCCGGTTTGGTGAACTCGGGCAGCCGCGCGGCGGCATCGAGAGTGGTCTGCCTGCTCAGCGATCCGGTGAAGCGGCGCAGGTTCTCGGCAATGGCGCGGTCGCGGACTGCTCTGTGCGTCCATTCGGCCGTCAGCGCGTCGAGGTTGGTGTGCGCCAACGCGCCATACGCGCGACGGCGCACCGCCCGAGAACGCATGCCCTGCACCGCGATCCGCCACAGCACCGGCACCTTGGCCGCGGCGATGAACGGCGCCAGGATCGGCGGTGGAAAGTGCTCGAACGCATCACAACTGGTGAGAACCAAAGCCCCGAGGCGATCCGGGAACTCGGTGGCGACCACCTGGCAGACGGCCCCGCCGGTGTCGTTGCCGACGAGCACGACATCGGTGAGGCCGGCCTTCCCGAGGAACTCGGCGACCATGGCCGCGACGCCTCTCATGGTCATGTCGGCGCTGTCGCGCATCGCCTCCTGGTGCGCACCGAGCGGCCAGGTCGGGATGATGCACCGCAGGCCGTGTCGGGCCAGCCGGGTGCTCAGCGGCCGCCACAGCGATCCGCCCATCGCGTAGCCGTGGACGAAGACGACGGGCCTGCCGGTCGACGGTCCGGCCGTTTCGTAATGGATGGTTCCGCCGCTGAGATCTACGGTGTCCATGACAATCTCCCTCGATAGTGACAAACAAACAGACAGTCTGCATGTAAGATACCGACAGGATGTACGGAAATACAAGACATGACGACCAGACGTACCCAGGCGCAGCGATCGGCCACCACTCAGGACGCGCTGCGCACGGCCGCGCGCGAACTCTGGGGGGAACGCGGCTACGCCGAGGTGGGGACGCCGGAGATCGCCCAACGCGCCGGTGTCACCCGCGGCGCGATGTATCACCAGTACGCCGACAAGGCGGCCCTGTTCCTCGACGTCGTCGAGACGGTCGAGTCCGATGTGATGAACCGGCTCGCCGCGGCCACCCTCGCCCGCCAGCCGGCGACGCCTGCGGCGGCGCTCCACGCGGCGGTGGACGCCTGGCTGGACATCAGCGCCGAGCGGGAGATCCGTCAGCTGATTCTGCTAGACGCACCGAATGTGTTGGGCTGGGATGGTTTTCGCGATATCGCCGAGCGCTACAGCCTTGGCATGACCGAACAGCTACTCCAGGCCGCGATGGATTCCGGCGAACTCGAAACTCAGCCGGTACGTCCGCTGGCGCACATCCTGATCGGGGCACTCGACGCCGCGGCGATGACGATCGCCAATGCCGCAGATCCCGAGGTCATGGGCGCCGAGGTGCGCAGCGCACTGCACGGCATCGTCAACGGGATGCTGGCCGGCCGGCCGTGAGCGCCAGGTGGTGACCACGGAGGTCCGCATTTAGGCTCGTGAGGTGATCGGCGCACCGCAGGACCCCACTCAGCCGTCGCCGCACTTTCTGGCTCTGCCCGATCTGGCCGCCCGGCCGGCCGGTGGCGCGGTCGTGTGGGCGAACGACGACCTGTTCGCCGAGCGGGAAAACCTGATCAATCCGAAATCGGCGGAGTTCCGCCCGGCCACCTTCGGGCACAAGGGTCAGATCTACGACGGCTGGGAGACCCGGCGGCGGCGCGGTACCGGCCCCGGCGACTGCGACCGCGCGATCGTGCGGCTGGGCGCACCGGCCATCGTGCGCGGCGTCGTCGTCGACACCGCGTGGTTCACCGGTAACTACCCACCGCAGATCTCGATCGAGGCGGCCTGCGTCGACGGCTACCCGTCGGCCGAAGACCTTGCGCACCAGACCGACTGGACCACGATCGTCGAACGCAGCGGCGTAAACGGGGACACCCGCAACCCGTTCAAAGTCGAGTCCTCCCAACGCTGGACTCATGTGCGGCTGTCGATATACCCCGATGGTGGGGTGGCCCGGCTGCGGGTGCACGGCGAGGGAATGCTCGACCCGCGGCTGGCCGACGGGATGCCGCTGGATCTGGGCGCCCTGGAGAACGGTGCCCGAGTTGCGGCCTGCTCCAACATGTTCTACTCCTCCCCCAACAATCTCCTGCTGCCGGGCACGGCCCGCACGATGGGCGACGGGTGGGAGACCTCACGCCGCCGCGACGAGGGCAACGACTGGGTCCAGGTGCGGCTGGCCAGTCAGGGTGTGCTGACCGCGGTCGAGCTGGACACCTCGTACTTCGTCGGCAATGCGCCCGGCGCCGCCAGATTGATGGGCCGCGACGACGCCGGGGACTGGTTCGAGCTGCTGGCGACCACCCCACTGCAACCCGACACCCGGCACCGATTCTTGCTATCGGCCGAACGACCTGTCACCGACGCGCGCCTCGACATCTATCCCGACGGCGGCATGGCACGGCTTCGGCTGTTCGGCCGGCTGACCGCCGAGGGTCTGCGCAGAATTCAGGAGAGGTGGGCGGCCAGCGCCTGACATGAGATGAACTATCCGAGAGACATGGTCGGCTACGGCCGCACGCCGCCGCACCCGCACTGGCCGGGCGATGCGGCCATCGCGGTGCAGTTCGTGCTGAATTACGAAGAGGGCGCCGAGAATTCCGTCCTCGACGGAGACCCGGCGTCGGAGACGTTTCTGTCCGAGATGACGCCTGCGGAGGCCTTCCCCGACCGGCACATGAGCATGGAGTCGCTGTACGAGTACGGCTCGCGTGCCGGACTGTGGCGCGTGCTTCGGGTGTTCGAACGGCGGGGTATTCCGCTGACCATCTTCGCCGTGGCACTGGCCATGCGGCGAAACCCCGAGGCGGTGGCCGCATTCGGCGAACTCGGCCACGAAATCGCCTGCCATGGCCTGCGGTGGAAGTCCTACCAGAACATCGACCGGGACACCGAGCGCGCACACATGGCCGAGGCGGTGCAAATCCTGCAGGACCTCAGCGGGGCCGCGCCGCTCGGCTGGTACACCGGCCGCGACTCACCACACACCCGGGAACTCGTCGTCGAACACGGCGGCTTCGTCTATGACTCCGACTCCTACGCCGATGACCTGCCGTACTGGGTGCGGGTGCACGACCAGGAGCATCTCGTGGTGCCGTACACCTTGGACACCAACGATATGCGGTTCAGTTCTCCCGCAGGGTTTTCCAACGGCGAGGAGTTCTTCGCCCACCTTCGCGACGCGTTCGACGTGCTCTACGCGGAGGGTCGCGCCGGCGCCCCGAAGATGCTCTCGATCGGCCTTCACTGCCGGATCGTCGGCCGTCCGGCGCGCACGGCGGCGCTGGAACGGTTCTGTGACCACATCCAGTCCCACGACGAGGTCTGGTTCGCCCGGCGTATCGAGATCGCCGAGCACTGGCGCAGGGTTCACCCCGCGGCGGGAGATCCCGTCGCGTAGACCTTGGCCGGCGGCAGTGCGTACTCGCCTCGTTTCGACGTCCGCAAACCCATGGTGACCAGTGACTGGACCGTCAACGTCGCGGCAGTCACCCCGTCCACCACGGGCACACCCAGTTCGGCCGAGATCTCCTTGCACATATCGGCCATCCCGGCGCAGCCCAGCACCACCGCATCGGACCCGTCGACCTCGACCGCCTCGCGGCACGCCTCGGTGATGATCTTGCGGGCGTTCGGGTCGGTGTCCAGGTCGAGCACCGGTATCTCACAGGCGTGGATACCCCGGCAGAACCGTTGCATGCCATAGCGTTCCGCGAGGTGCGCCGATTGCCCGATGGTCCGCGCCAGCGTGGTGACGATGCTGAAGCCGGTGCCGAGGTGACTGGCGGCCTGCATGGCCGCCTCGGCGATGCCGATGACCGGTCCAGCCGCGACCTCCCGAGCGGCATCGAGGCCGGGATCACCGAAGCAGGCGATCACATAGCCGTCGACACCTTCTCGCTCACCTCGCTGGACCGCCTGCAACACACCCGGCACCGACAGCGCCTCGTCGTAGTGGCTCTCGATCGACTCCGGCCCGATCTCCGAGGTGATGCCGGTGACCGTCACGTCGGACGCGGCAACCGCCACAGCGCATTTCGTGATCGTGTCGGTCATGGTTCGGGTGGTGTTGGGATTGATCACCCAGATCCGCATCACGGCAGCGGAGCGACGGCCAGCTTGCTCCGCGTCGCGAGCACGTAGTAGATGGCCAACCCCAGCCCGCAGCCGATGAACCAGCTGTACTGCGCGGCGGTGTGCATACCCGGAACACCACCGGCCAGCACGGGGACCACCGCGACGACCGCCGCGACCGCGGTGGCGATGACGGCCGCGGGGTTGTAACCCTTCTTGTACCAGTAGGTTCCGTCCTCGGCCAGGGTGAACAGGTCATCGACCACCACCTTCTGCTTGTGGATCAGGTAGTAGTGGCCGATCAGCACGCCGAACAGCGGGCCGATGAAGGCACCGAGGACCTCGAGCGTGTAGTGGATGACCTCCGGGTTGTTGTACAGGTTCCACGGCGTGATCAGCACCGAGCCGACCGCGGCGATCATGCCGCCGGCGCGCCAGCTGATCCGCTGTGGGCTGACGTTGGAGAAGTCGAACGCCGGTGAGATGAAGTTGGCGACGATGTTGATGCCGATCGTGGCGATGGTGAATGTCAACGCGCCCAAGACAATCGCGAACGTCGAGTCGATCTTCGCCACAGTGGCCACCGGGTCGGTGATCAGTTCGCCGAACACCGGGACAGTCAGTGACGCGGTGACGACCACGAGAATCGAGAACACCAGGAAGTTCACCGGCAAGCCGAGGAAGTTCCCGCGCTTGACCGCGTGGAACGACTTGCCGTAGCGGGCGAAGTCGCCGAAGTTCAGCATCGGGCCGGAGAAGTAGGACACCACCAGGGCGATCGCGCCGAGCATCACCGGCACCGAATCGAAGCCGGTGTATTTCACGTCGCCGAGGTTGAGATCGATCGCGCCCCAGCCGGCCTTGTAGATGAGGTAGCCGCACAGCAGGAACATCACCACGTAGACCGCGGGGCCGCAGAAGTCGATGAACTTGCGGATCGACTCCATGCCGCGCCAGAAGACGCACGCCTGCAACACCCACAACAGCAGGAAACTGCCCCAGCCGAGCAGCGGCAGCCCGAACAGTCCGTACTGATTCACGTCGGCGTACGGTGCGAGGCCCGGAAACAGCTTGAGCAGCACCACATCCAACGCAGCCGAGGCCAGGTAGGTCTGGATGCCGTACCACGCCACGGCGATCAGGCCTCGGATGATGGCGGGAATGTTGGCACCGAGCACACCGAAGACACTGCGACAGATCACCGGATACGGCACACCGGTCGCCTGGCTGGGTTTGGCCACCAGATTGCAGAAGACATTGACGATCACGATGCCGATCAGCAGCGCGACCAGCACCTGCCAGCTCGCGAGGCCCAGCGCGAAAAGGCTACCCGCCGTGACGTAGCCACCGACGCTGTGCACGTCTGACATCCAGAACGCAAAGATGTTGTAGGAACTCCAGGTCTGCTTGCGCAGCGGAGCCAGGTCTTCATTGGTCAGGCGCGGGTCGTAGCCGGGCTTGATCAATCCGCCGCCGACCGGATGGCCGGCGGCTTCGACGAGGTCGTTCGCGCCGACCACGGCGCCGGCAGGCAGGTCTTTCGCACTCTGGGAGGTGTCGATGTCGGTCATGGCGGGACGCTATCGACGGCGCATTTCTCCCGTATTTCCGCCGGACTACCCGGCTATTGCGGCGAAGATATATCCGGCCATGCCAGCAGCCCGGTGTCGGTGGGCAGCGTGGCGATCACCGCGTTGAGGCGCTGGGCATGCAGTTCGGCGACCGTGAGCAGTTGTTCAACATCGCCGGCGAGAAACGCGTCGACCATCTGGCGATGATCGGCGTGCAGCGCCGCTCGGTCCGACGGCGAGACATGCACCATCGATTGCACGGGTTCGGTGATATTCCAGGCAGATTCGAGCATGTGCAGTAGACGGAACATCCGTGACGGGCGAGTCAATGCGAGATGGAAGTGCCGACTCTGGCGGTGATACGTGACCGGGTCGTCATCGTCGATCGCCTGTTGCAGAAGGCCGTTCGCCGTCACGATGGCCGCCCGGTCTTCGTCGGTGGCCTTGGCCACCGCGGAGGCCAGTGATGCCGCCTCCAAAGTCTCACGCACGATGTACATTTCGCGCAGTTCCTGGACGGTGAGTTGGGAGACGGTGTAACCCGAGTTCGACCGGTGTGTGACCAGCCCCTCTCCGATCAGCGTCTTCAAAGATTCGCGAACCGGAATCTGGCTGACGCCGAACAGATCCGCCACCTCGGCCAGCGGGATCGGTGTGCCCGGCAGGGACGCGCCGTCGAGGATCACCCGGCGAAGCTCGTCGAGGATGGCCTGCTGCGGCAGGCCCGGCTGGTCGACCACCAGCCTGTCGACCAGCGCCGAACGTCGTCGCAGCATCCGATCACGGTATGCGCAGTTTGTTTCGGCGGTATTGCTGTCGACGACTCAGCCGGCCGCCCACTGTTTGGCTTTGTCGAGCTCATCGAGCCCGAACACCGCGACGTCGCCGGGCATCAGCCACCCCACCAGATGCATGGTGTGGACCACCCACTCCTTGTCACTGACCACCGCAACGCGCTTGAAGGCGGCGTGGCGGGTGAACAGCGTGCCCAGACCGAGTTTGAGATCCTCGACCAGACCACCGGGGCCGAATCCTTCGTAATCGGACGTGATGACCTCGACGATCCTGATGTCCTGGCCCGACTTCAGCAGATCGTCCATCGTGGGCTTGAACGCCTTCAGGTCGTCACCGCTCACCCGTCCCGATACCCGGATCCCGGCGACACCTTCCGGCATGTCGGCAAGTACTTCGATCATCGAATCGCCTCCTTTGTCGAGCACCCCGCTCCAGGGTAGGAGGCCCGCCGCTCAGGCGGCCCGGATCCGCAATCGGTCCTGGATCCGGCTGAGGGCAATGCGCGCCCGCGGACGCAGTTCGTCGGGACCGACCGGAATCAGGGTCACCCCGTCGGCCACCCCGGCCACGTACAGGTCGGCGACCAGGCCGGCAAGCCCGTCGACCGTACCGGCGTAGCGCACTCCCACCTCACCGTCGTGGCCGGAAATCGCCGCCAGTGCGGTGCGCGGATCGTCGGCAACCGACACCGTCAGGTCGAGGATGACGGCGACGTCGGCGGGCAGCCTGCGGCGCCGGCGGGCGGCTTCCTGCAGGTCCGGGGCGCTGATCCGCACCACCTGGCGCTCACCTGCGGTCAACTCCTCCCACGCGCCGTCGGTCTCGGCGATGAACACCCGCAACTCCGGCATGTCGGCCACGCTAAGGACACGGTGAAGGGCCGGCAATGGTTCCACTCACGCGGACGCGAACGCGATGGACCTCAGCGTCTGCCGGCCGGCCGGGTGTTGATCGGGCCGGCGACCATCGTCAGGAACAGGTCAGCGCACGCGGGCAACCGCGGCGGAGCACCGGCCGCGTCCCACACCCCGATGTAAACCGCGCGGCCTAGGATCCTCATTCGTGGCGATGCCGGAGATTCCCCCGCAGTACCTCTTGTCGGAGCAGGCGCCGCCCCCGCGCACCCTCATCGACATCCTCTACGACACCGCCAACCGCTTCCCGGAGGCAGCGGCGATCGACGACGGAGCGGTGCAGCTCACCTATGCCGAGCTGATCGCCGACATCGAGGAGAGCGTCGAGTGGCTGGCGGCGCGCGGTATCGGCCGCGGCGACCGAATCGGCATCCGGATGCCGTCGGGCAGCTACGCCCTGTACGTGGCGATCCTGTCGACGCTGGCCGCCGGCGCGGCCTACGTCCCGGTGGACGCCGACGACCCCGACGAGCGGGCCCAGTTGGTGTTCGGCGAGGCCGGGGTGGTCGCGATCATCACCGAAGCGGGTCTGACCCGCGGGCCGGGGTCCTCCCGCGGATGGCGCGCCACCGCTCCCCTGGGCCGCGACGACGCCTGGATCATTTTCACCTCCGGATCCACCGGCACCCCCAAGGGTGTTGCGGTGACGCACCGCAACGCGGCGGCGTTCGTCGACGCCGAAGCACGAATGTTTCTGCAGGACAATCCGATCGGACCCGGCGATCGGGTACTGGCCGGCTTGTCGGTGGCGTTCGATGCCTCCTGCGAGGAGATGTGGCTGGCCTGGCGCTACGGCGCCTGCCTGGTGCCCGCACCGCGCGCGCTCGTGCGCAGCGGCATGGACCTCGGGCCGTGGTTGGTGTCGCGGGACATCACCGTGGTGTCCACGGTGCCGACCCTGGCGTCGCTGTGGCCGGCCGAGGCACTGGAAGCGGTGCGGCTGTTGATCTTTGGCGGCGAAGCCTGCCCGCCCGAGCTTGCCGAGCGGCTGGCGGTGGAGGGCCGCGAGGTGTGGAACACCTACGGACCGACGGAAGCCACAGTGGTGGCCAGCGCGGCGCGCCTCGACGGGCGCAGCCCGGTCAGCATCGGCCGACCCCTGCCGGGCTGGGACCTGGCCGTCGTCGACAAAGAGGGCGCCCCGGTCGCGGTGGGCGAGGTCGGCGAGCTCGTGATCGGCGGTGTCGGGCTGGCCCGCTACCTGGATCCGGAGAAGGACGCCGAGAAGTACGCGCCGATGCCGACGCTGGGATGGGCCCGCGCCTACCGCAGCGGTGATCTGGTTCGGCTGGAGGCCGACGGACTGTATTTCCAGGGCCGCGCCGACGACCAGGTCAAGGTCGGTGGGCGTCGCATCGAACTCGGCGAGGTCGACACGGCGCTGGTCCATCTGCCCGGGGTCAGGGGCGGCGCGGCGGCGGTCCGGCGCACCGCCAGCGGCACCCCGATGCTGGTCGGGTACATCGCGAGCGCCGACCCGAACTTTGACCTCGCCGCCGCCCGGGCGCACCTCACCGACAGCCTGCCGGCAGCCCTGGTACCGCGACTGGTGCTGCTCGAGGAGCTGCCGACCAGGACGTCGGGCAAGGTCGACCGCAACGCCCTGCCCTGGCCGCCGCCGGGCTACCAGGATCAAGAGCCGGATCTCGGCGGCACCATGGGCTGGCTGGCCGGGCTCTGGCGCGATGTGCTGGGTGCGGTGGTCGACGGCCCGGAGGCAGACTTCTTCGCCCTCGGCGGCGGTTCCCTGTCGGCCGCGCAGCTGGTGGCCGCACTGCGTGAGCGCTACCCGCAGCTGACCGTGGCCCAGCTCTACGACCACCCGCGGCTCGGGTCGCTGGCCGAGTTCCTCGAAGAACTCGCTCCGCCACCGGTGGTCACCCCGCGCGACGTCAAGCCGACACCGGTGTCGACGCAGGCCGCGCAGGTGCTGCTGTCGGTGCCGCTGGCCACGCTGACCGGCCTGCAGTGGGTGACCTGGCTGGCACTGGTCAACAATGTGGCCGCCGCGCTGCATCCGCTGCCGTGGCTGGTGACCGTCAACTGGTGGCTGGTGGCGGTGGCCTTCGTGTTGTTCATCAGCCCATTCGGCCGGATGGGCATCGCTGTGCTGGGCGCGCGGATGTTGTTGTCCGGTCTGGAACAGGGCACCTACCGACGCGGCGGATCGGAGCACCTTCGGGTGTGGCTGGCCGAACGGCTGGCCGATGCCAGCGGTGCGGAGAACCTCGCGGGCGCGCCATGGCTGGTGTATTACGCACGGGCGCTGGGTAACAAGGTGGGCAAAGGCGTGGATCTGCACTCGGCGCCACCGGTGACCGGGATGCTTACGCTCGGTCACCGGGTATCCATCGAACCGGAGGTCGACCTGACCGGGCATTGGATCGACGGCGACCTTTTCCAGGTCGGCCCGATCACCGTCGGCAACGACTCCACCATCGGCGCCCGCACGACGCTGTTCCCCGGTGCCGTGATCGGTAAGAACGCCGACGTGGCACCCGGTTCGGGCGTCGTCGGCAAGGTCAAGAACGGGCAGTACTGGAAAGGTTCGCCGGCAGTGAAATCCGGCAAGGCCCGCCACCCGTGGCCCGAGCACCGGCCGGAGCGACGAGCCCACTGGGTGGCGATGTACGGCGTTACGTCGGTGCTGCTGGGTGCGGTTCCATTGGTGGCGTTGGCGGCCGGGCTCGCCGTGCTGGTGTGGCCCGCGCGGCACAGCGCGACACTGCTGTCGGCGATCGGCGCCGCCGCGCCGTGGATTCCGGTGGCCGCTCTGGTCTCCCTGGTCGTGTACGCCGCCATCACGGTCGTCGGTGTGCGGATCCTGGCGATCGGCCTGGGCGAGGGCTACCACCCGGTGCGCAGCCGGGTCGGCTGGCAGCTGTGGGCCACCGAACGGCTGATGGACGCCGCCCGCAATTACCTCTTCCCGGTCTACGCCAGCCTGCTCACCCCGTGGTGGTTACGCCTCCTCGGCGCGAAAGTGGGCCGCAACACCGAAATCTCGACCGCATTGCTGACACCGAAGTTCACCGTCGTCGAGGACGGTGCGTTCCTGGCCGACGACACCATGGTCGCCTCCTACGAGCTCGGCGGCGGCTGGATCCACGTGGCCAAGGCCACCGTCGGCAAGCGGGCATTCCTGGGCAACTCCGGGATCACCCAGCCGGGCCGGCGGGTGCCCGACGACGGTCTGGTCGCGGTGCTCTCGGCCACCCCGTACAAGGCGAAGGCCGGTTCGTCGTGGCTGGGCAGTCCGCCGATCCGGTTGCGCCGCCACGCCGACGAGGCCGACGCGGCACTGACCTACAGCCCCCCGATGCGGTTGAAGATCATGCGCTCCGTCGTCGAGACGTGCCGGCTGATCCCGGTGATCGTCACCTTCGCGATCGGGGTGGCGGTGCTGATATCGCTGCAGACGCTGGCGGTCCGCTTCGGTTACGGCTGGGCCGCACTCGGCGGCGGGCTCGTGCTGCTCGCGGCGGGTGCGATCGCCGGTGGTATCGCGGTTGCCGCCAAATGGCTTGTGGTGGGCCGGATTCGGACCGAAGAACACCCGCTGTGGTCATCCTTCGTGTGGCGCAACGAGGTGTCGGACACGTTCGTCGAAACGGTCGCCGCACCGTGGTTCGCCCGCGCGGCCAGCGGCACCCCGGTGATGAACCTGTGGTTACGCGCGCTCGGGGCCAAGATCGGCCGCGGGGTGTGGTGCGAGACGTACTGGTTGCCCGAGGCCGACCTCGTGACGTTGCAGCGCGCCAGTACCGTCAACCGCGGCTGCGTGGTGCAGACGCATCTGTTCCATGATCGGATCATGCGGATGGACACCGTCGTGCTCGACGAGGGCGCCACCCTGGGCCCGCATTGCGTCGCGCTCCCAGCCGCCAAGCTCGGCGCCGGCGCCACCGTCGGCCCGGCCTCGCTGGTGATGCGCGGCGACGAGGTACCGCCGTCGACCCGCTGGCAGGGCAATCCCATTGCACCATGGGTGCTTTCACGAAAGAAGCCACGCGACGACAAGCCTGCCCGCGAACCCGAGGGCAGCGCCGCGTGAAACGTCCCGTCAAGAAGGCCGCCAAGAAGGGCGGCCCGCCCGTCATCGACCCGTACCTGCCGCACAACGGCAACTTCGGCTATCGGGTCTCACGCTACGAGCTGGAGCTGGAATACAAGGTCGCGATCAATCGGCTGAGCGGAACGGCCACGATCACCGCCGCGACGCTGGCCTCACTGCAGACGTTCACGCTCGACCTGTCCGATGCGCTTGCGGTGACGAAGGTGACGGTCAACGGCCGCCGGCCATCCCATTTCGGAACATCACATGGCAAGCTGCACATCACACTGGCTTCGCCGCTGCCTGCCGGTGCGGCGATGGCGATCCAGGTCCGCTACGGCGGCTCGCCCCGGCCCATCCGAAGCTATTGGGGCGAAGTCGGTTTCGAGGAGCTGTCAAACGGAGCGTTGGTCGCCGGGCAGCCGAACGGAGCAGCCTCGTGGTTCCCCTGCGACGACCACCCGAGCGCCAAGGCCAGCTACCGCATCCAGATCAGCACCGACAGCCCGTACCGTGCGGTGGCCAACGGTGAGCTGGTGTCGCGCCGCGTTCGCGCCGCGCACACGGTGTGGACCTACGAACAGCCAGAGCCGACGTCGACCTATCTGGTGACGTTGCAGATCGGCATGTACGGCGCCAACAAGTTGCCCAAGGCTCAGGTGCCGATGCAGGCTGTGCTACCAGATCGGTTGCGCGCCAACTTCGCTCACGACTTCGAGCGCCAGCCACAGATGATGAAGCTGTTCGTCAAACTGTTCGGGCCGTACCCGCTGAGCACTGGCTACACCGTGGTGGTGACCGACGACGATCTCGAGATACCGCTGGAGGCACAGGGCATCTCGATCTTCGGCGCCAACCACTGCGACGGCAAGCGCGGATCCGAACGGTTGATCGCCCACGAACTGGCACACCAATGGTTCGGCAACAGTGTGACGGTGCGCCGCTGGCGCGATATCTGGCTGCACGAGGGATTCGCCTGTTACGCCGAATGGTTGTGGTCGGAGAACTCCGGCGGCCAGACCGCCGAACACTGGGCCCGCCATTATCACGCCAAGCTGGCGAACTCGCCGCAGAATCTGTTGCTGTCCGACCCGGGCCCGCGGGACATGTTCGACGACCGAGTCTACAAGCGCGGCGCACTCACCCTGCACGTGCTGCGCGGCACCATCGGTGACGAGAAATTCTTTGCGCTGCTCCGGGATTGGACGAAACGCTACAAGCACAGCACGGTGGTGACCGACGATTTCAAAGGTCTTGCCGCCAACTACGCCGACGTCTCGTTGCGTCCGCTGTGGGATGCCTGGCTGGACTCGACCGAGGTGCCGCGGCTGTGACCGATGCGGGCGCCTCCTTCGAGGCGCTGAGCGCCACCGGTGCCGACCAGATCGGGGGGACCGGGGCGATCACCCGTAGCAGCGTGGCGCGCGTCGGGGCGGCAACCGCGATTTCGGCGGTGTGCGGATACGCGGTGCTCTATCTGGCTGCACGTGCCCTGAATCCGGCCGGCTTCTCGGTATTCGGCGTGTTCTGGGGAGCGTTCGGGTTGGTCAACGGCGCGGCCTACGGGCTGCTGCAAGAGGCCACCCGGGAGGTTCGGTCGGCGAACTATGTCGAGATCGCCGAGGGGCCACGCACGCACCCGATGCGGGTGGCGACCGGTGTCGGCCTGGTGGCCGCCGTCGCCATGGCCGGTACATCTCCGCTGTGGGCGCCGCACGTGTTCAGCGACTCCCGACCGCTGTCGGTAGCGCTTCTCTGCGTGGGACTGGCTGGATTCTGCCTCCACGCAACACTTTTGGGTCTACTCGCCGGAACCGGACGCTGGGGTGGATACGGCGTGCTGATGGTGATCGACGCCGTCATGCGGGTGGCGGTCGCCGCGGTGGCATTCGCCCTCGGGTGGGGCCTCGACGGTTTCCTGTGGGCCACGGTGGCCGGTGCGGTGGGCTGGCTGCTGCTGCTGGTGGTCTCCCCGAGTGCGCGCACTGCGGCAGGTCTGCGCACACCGGGCGGCACCGCGACCTTCTTGCGCGGGGCCGGGCACTCGATAGCCGCCGCCGGCGCCAGCGCCATCCTCGTCATGGGTTTCCCGGTGCTCCTCAAGGCGACCTCCGGCGGCGACCTCGGCGCGGCAGGCGGCGTGGTGATCCTGGCGGTGACGCTGACGCGGGCGCCGCTGCTGGTGCCGCTCACCGCGATGCAGGGCAATCTGATCGCACACTTCGTCGACCACCGCGGGCATCGCCTCAAGGCACTGCTCGCCCCCGCGGCCGTCGTCGTCGGGCTGGGCGCCGTCGGCGTGCTGGCCGCCGGGCTGCTCGGACCATGGCTGATCCGGGTCGCGTTCGGCGACGAATACAGTCCGGGCGGGCCGCTGCTGGCCTGGCTGACCGCGGGTGCGGTGGCGATCGCACTGCTGACCGTGACCGGGGCCGCGACCGTGGCAGCGGCGCTGCACCGGGCCTACTCGATCGGCTGGGTGGGAGCCACCGTCGCCTCCACGGTGCTGTTGACGCTGCCGATGGCCCTGACCGACCGCACCGTGGTGGCCCTGCTGTGCGGGCCGCTGGTCGGCATCGTCGTACACCTGGCGGCGCTGGCCCGCGCCGCACGCTGAACCGACAATGCTTGGCGTGTACCTTGTGGACATCGACACGCCCTACCCCGACGCCTGGATCATCGTGCCGGCGTTCAACGAAGCGAAGGTCATCGGCGACGTCATAGCCGACCTGCGCGGAGTCTTCGACCATGTGGTGTGCGTCGACGACGGCAGCCGGGACGACACCTCCGATATCGCGCTGCGCGCGGGCGCCCATGTGGTGCGCCATCCGGTGAATCTCGGGCAGGGCGCCGCCATCCAGACCGGTGTGGAGTACGCCCGCAGCCAACCCGGCGCCGCGGTGTTCGTCACGTTCGACGCCGACGGACAGCACCGCGTCAAGGACGTCGTCGTGATGATCGACCGGCTGGCCAAGGGTGACGTCGACATCGTCATCGGCACCCGCTTCGCCGGCGGCACCGTCAGCCAGACCCCGCCGCTGAAGCGGTTGATCCTGCGCACCGCCGCCGTCCTGAGCCCGAGTAGTCACCGGCTGCACCTGACCGACGCGCACAACGGGCTGCGGGTGTTCAACAAGACGGTGGCCGACAACCTCAGCTTGACGATGAACGGCATGAGCCACGCTACCGAGTTCATCACCCTGATCGCCGAAAACCATTGGCGGGTAACCGAAGAGCCCGTCGAGATCCTCTACACCGAGTACTCGATGTCCAAGGGCCAGCCGCTGCTGAACGGGGTGAACATCGTCTTCGACGGGTTCCTGCGCGGAAGGATGCGCCGATGAACTGGATCCAGGTGCTGCTGATCGCGGCGGTGATCGCACTGTTGGTGTACCTGCTGCGCGCGCGCACCAACGCCAAGGCCAAGGCGTGGGTCAAGGTCGGCTACGTGGTGTTCGTGGTCCTGGCCGTCTACGCGATCCTGCGGCCCGACGACACCACGGTGCTGGCCAACTGGCTGGGTGTGCGACGGGGCGCCGACCTGCTCACCTACGCGCTGATCATCGCGTTCGTGTTCACCACGATGAGCACCTATCTGCGGTTCAAGGAGCTCGAGCTGAAGTACGCCCGGCTGGCCCGCGCGGTCGCGCTCGACGGCGCGCGCACCCCGGAACGTTAGTTGCGGAAGTACTCGACGGTCCGGGCGATGCCCTCTTCGAGGTGCACCTGTGGATGCCAGCCCAGCACCATCTCCGCCTTGCGGACATCCAGGCACGACCGCTTGAGGTCACCCAGCCGCGCCGGTGCGAACTCGGGATCGTCGGGCGCGCCGACGACCTTGGCGACCACCGCATGCAGCTTGCGGTCGCTGGTCTCCACACCGGTTCCGATGTTGAACCGCTGCCCGCACCCGCCGGTCCCCGAGGCCCGGACAAAGGCGTCGACGACGTCGTCGACGAAGACGTAGTCGCGAGTATTCGACCCGTCGCCGTACACCTTGGTGGGACGGCCCGCCAGCATCGCGTTCGCGAAGATCGCGACCACCCCGGCCTCGCCGTGCGGATCCTGGCGCGGGCCATAGACGTTGGAGGGTGCGATGAACGAGCAGTCCAAGCCGTAGAGGTGCCGGTAGGTGTTGAGGTAGATCTCGCCGGCGACCTTGCTGGCCGCGTAGGGCGAGGCAGGGTCGACCGGGGTGGTCTCGTTGGTCGGGTAGTTCGTCGGCACACCGTAGATCGACCCGCCCGAGGAGGTGTGGACGACCTTGCGCACCCCGGCCCGGCGGGCCGCCTCGGCCAACCGCACCGTTCCGACGACGTTGACCGCCGCGTCGAACTCGGGATCCTCCACCGAGCGCCGCACGTCGATCTGCGCGGCCAGGTGGTGCACGACCTCCGGCTTGTGCTTGTCGAACAGCCCGATCAGGTCGGCGCTGGCGATATCGGCCTCGACCAACTCGAACCTGCCGGTGGCGCCGGCCCCCGCGAGATTCTCGATGCGCCCCCGGCTCAGATCGTCGAGCCCGACGACGGTGTGACCATCTGTGAGTAGTCGATCGACCAGTGTCGAGCCGATGAAGCCGGCCGCCCCCGTGACCAGTACCTGCATAGCGGTCACCCTACCGTCAGGTGAGTACAGTCGAGCCGATGGCAGTTCCGATCCGTGTGGCGCGCATGCCACCGGTCGCTGCCGCGGCCGTCGTCCTCATCGCGGTGCAGTTGGTCGTCCGCGCGGTCCTGGCCTTCGGTGGCTACTTCTACTGGGACGACCTGATCCTGGTCGGCCGGGCCGGCACCCAGAATCTGCTGTCCCCCTCGTATCTGTTCGACGACCACGACGGGCACGTCATGCCGGGTGCGTTTCTGGTGGCAGGCATCATCACCCGGCTCGCGCCGCTGGTGTGGACATGGCCTGCGGTCAGCCTGGTGGTCCTGCAGCTACTGGTGTCGTTGTCGGTGCTACGCGCCCTGCACGTCATCCTCGGCTGGCGTCCGGTGCTGTTGATTCCGTTGTGCTTTGCCCTGTTCACCCCACTGGGGGTGCCCGGATTCGCTTGGTGGGCAGCGGCTCTGAACTCGCTGCCGATGCTGGCCGCGATGGCCTGGGTGTGTGCCGATGCAATCCTGTTGGTGCGCACCGGGAATCGGCGTTATGCGAGCACCGGTTTGCTGGTGTTCGGCGGCGGTCTGCTGTTCTTCGAGAAGGCCGCGGTCATCCCGTTCGTCGCGTTCGCGGTGGTTGCACTGCTGCACCACGTGCAGGGCGACGGAGCCGCATTGCGGACGGTGTGGCGCCGCGGCGTGGGGCTGTGGGGTCCCGCGCTGGCGGTGACGGTGGCGTGGGTTGCGGTGTACCTGTTCGTCGTCGATCACCGGCGATGGAGCTCGGATCTGGCGATGACGTGGGACCTGTTGCGCCGCTCGGTCACTCACGGGATCGTCCCAGGACTGGTCGGCGGGCCGTGGGACTGGCAGCGGTGGGCGCCCGCGTCGCCGTGGGCCGTCCCGCCGGTTTCGGTGATGGTGCTGGGCTGGCTGGTATTGGCCGCGGTCCTCGCGGTGTCGCTGGTCCGCAAGCGGCGCATCGGCCTGGTCTGGGCGGTGGCCGCCGGGTATGCGATGGCCTGCCAGATCCCGATCTATCTGCTGCGCTCATCGAAGTTCACCGCCTTGGAGCTGGCCCAGACGCTGCGCTACTTCCCGGATTTGGTGATCGTGCTGACCGTGCTCGCCGCGGTGGGCTTCTGCGCGCCGAACCGGGCGACGTCGGGCTGGCTGAATGTGTCGCGCGCCCGCACCGCGGTCGTGGCGGCAGCGGTGGTGGCGTTCGCGGCCAGCAGCCTGTACTCGACGTCGACGTTCTTGACCAGTTGGCGAGACAACCCGGCACAGCCGTACCTGCAGAACGCGATTCGCGGGCTGGCGCAGGCGCGGGCGTCGTCGTCGGCACCGATGCTCGACCAGGAAGTGGACCCACTGGTGTTGCAACGGGTCGCCTACCCGGAGAACCTGGCCAGCCACATGTTCGCGCTGATTCACGACCGGCCCGAATTCACCAAGTACACAACACAATTGCGCATGCTCGACTCGGGCGGACGACTCGTGGACGCCAATGTCACCTGGACGCGCACGATCGTCGTGGGCCCGGTGCCCGGGTGCGGGTATTTCGTGCAACCCGAGGCAGCCGTGCGGATGCCGCTGGACGGGCCACTGCTGCCCGCGGACTGGACGGCCGAGATCAACTACCTGGCCAATAGCGAGGGCTCGATGCAGATGTCGCTGACCGAGGGGCCCGAGATCAAGGTGCCGGTGCACCCCGGCCTGAACCGCGTCTTCGTCAGGCTGCCCGGAGCCGGCGACGCGATCACGGTGCGGGCCACGACCGCGGCGCTGTCGTTGTGCCTGGCCTCAGGGCCGGTGGGGTACCTGGCGCCGCGACAGTGACGCCACGGCGCCGCCAGGGCTCATTTTTCGCCCTGGCGTTACTCTCGCCGACCCGCGATGTGCCAAAGTAGTTTGCATGTCTAACTTGCGTGAGGATGGTCTACGTGTTTTCCGGGAGATGCTGCCCGGCACACTGCCCGACGGCGACGTCGAATTCGGCGGCTTCGCCCCGGAACTGATGGAGATCGGAGTCGAGAGCGTGTTCGGCAAGCTGTGGACCCGCGACGGGCTCAGCCGCCGGGACCGCAGCCTGGTGACGCTGGGCATCCTGATCGCGCTGCGGGCGGGCGACGAGATGAAGGCCCACTTCCGCATCGCCAAGCAGAACGGATTGACCGAGGACGAGATCGCCGAGGTCATCTACCACTCCAGCGGCTACGCCGGTTTCCCGGCGGCCGCCACGGCGCGCAATATCGCCGCCGAGGAACTCGGCAAGGCATAGCGGAGCCACCTAGGAGAATCGAACTCCTGACCTATTCATTACGAGTGAATCGCTCTACCGACTGAGCTAAGGTGGCGCGGCCCCGTGAGGACCGAGCAGTGAGTCTACAGGTCTGAACGGAGTGCTTGACCCACGGTCGCCACCAGTGCATCGACCGCGAACTTGGGTTTGACGTTTGTCGCCAGCGCCTCCCGGCACGCCAGGACCGCCTCGATACAGCGCAGCAGCCGCTCCGGCGACGCGTGCGCCGCCATGGCCGCCACCCGTTCGGCCATGTCGGGATGATTGGGAACCACCGTCGCGGCGCCGTTGGCCACCATCAGCGCGTCCCGGAAGTACATCGCCAAGTCGATCAGCGCCCGATCCAGGGCATCACGCGAGGCCCGGGTCTGGCGCGATTTCTGCCGCTTCTCGAGGTCTCGGATCGCCCCGGTGGCTCCGCGCAGCGTGCCCGCGGTGCCCTTGCCGGTGCCGCCGGCACCCAGAGCGGTCTTCAGCTCCTCGGCCTCGACCTCGTCGCGACCGGCATTGAGCGCCTTGGCCTCGGCTTCCGCGGTGGCCACGAGCTCTTCTGCCGCCGCGTATGCCCGCGACGGCGTGGCGGCATCCCGGGCCAGCCCGAGCGCGCGAGTGCGGCGGTCGCGGGCAGCGGAATCGGTGGCCAGCCGCCGCGCCCGCCCGACGTGACCGCCGCTGACCGAGGCCGCCCACTGCGCGTCCTCGGGGGACAGGCCGTCGTTGTCGATCAGCACCTGCGCGATCGCATCAGTCGGCGGCGTCACCAGCGCCACATGCCGGCACCGGGACCGCAGGGTGATCGCGATGTCCTCGGGATCGACCGACGGTGCGCACAGCAGGAACACCGTCGACGGCGGCGGCTCCTCCACGACCTTGAGCAGGGCGTTGGCCGCACCCTCGGTGAGCCGGTCGGCGTCCTCGATCACGACGATCTGCCAGCGGCCGGTACTCGGCCGTCGCGAAGCGATCTGCACGATGTTGCGCATCTCGTCGACACCGATCGACAGACCCTCGGGGATGATGCGCCGGACGTCGCCGTGGGTGCCCGCCATCGTCGTCGTGCAGGACCGGCACTCCCCGCACCCCGGCGTGCCGTCAGCGGTGCACTGCAGGGCCGCCGCGAAGCACTGCGCGGCCACCGAGCGCCCCGATCCGGGCGGACCGGTGATCAGCCAGGCATGCGTCATGGTCCCGGTGGCGAGGCCATCGTGAGCGGAATCACCCCGCGCCGCCCGTGCGGCGCCGACGAGCTCTGATTCCACGGCGCTTTGGCCCACCAGCCGCGCGAAAACTCCGGACATCGCCTCAAACACTAGTGCTCAGCAACGACACAACCGCTGCCCACCGGGTTCTGAAGGCACTGATCGGTCACTCTGTACCGATACGGTGGGCTGGTGACCACCGCGCAGCTCAGCCCGGGGCGAATCAGTGGATTCGTCCGGTGGGTTGCGCGCACCCCGTGGCCGGTGTTTTCCCTGGGCATGCTGCAAGCCGACATCATCGGCGCACTGCTGGTCCTCGGTTTCCTCCGGTTCGGGCTGCCGCCGTCGGATCGGGTCATGCTGCAGGACCTGCCGACCCTGAACCTGGTCATCTTCTTGAGCTATCTGTTCGTCTCGTTCACCCTGGGCGCGTTCGTCAGCCTCAAGCTGCTCGTTCCGGTCTTCCGCTGGCAACGTCGCGACGCACTGTTGGCCGAGGACGACCCGGCCGTCACCGAAGCGGCCCGGTTGCGGGCGTTGCGGATGCCGATCTACCGCTCGGTGATCAGCATGACCAACTGGCTCGTGGGGGCGGTGGTGTTCATCGCCGCCAGCTGGCCGGTGGCCAGCCACGCCGCGCCCGTCCTGGCGGTGTCCACACTGCTCGGCGCGGCCGCCACCTCGATCATCGGCTACCTGCAGTCCGAGCGCGTGCTGCGGCCCGTCGCCGTCGCCGCGCTGCGCGGCGGGGTGCCGGAGAAGTTCCACCGTCCCGGTGTGATCCAGCGGCTGGTGCTGACCTGGATCCTGTCCACCGGGGTTCCGCTGCTGGCCATCATCCTCTCGATCGTCGCCAGCAAGTTCTCGCTCCTGGCGGCCTCAGCCGACGCCCTGTCCACCCCGATCCTGCTGATGGCCGTCGCCGCCCTGGTCATCGGAATGGCCGGCAATGTGCTGGCCGCCATGTCGATCGCCGACCCGCTGCGCCAGCTGCGCTGGGCACTCGGCGAGGTGCAGCGCGGCAACTACAACGCCCACATGCAGATCTACGACGCCAGCGAGCTGGGCCTACTGCAGGCCGGGTTCAACGACATGGTTCGGGACCTGAGCGAACGGCAGCGGCTGCGCGACCTGTTCGGCCGCTATGTCGGCGAAGACGTCGCCCGCCGCGCCCTGGAGCGCGGCACCGAGCTCGGTGGCCAGGAACGCGACGTGGCGGTGCTGTTCGTCGACCTGGTCGGCTCGACGCAGCTGGCCGCGTCGCGACCGCCGAGCGAGGTCGTGAGCATGCTCAACGAGTTCTTCCGGGTGGTGGTCGAGACCGTCAAGAAGCACGGCGGCTTCGTCAACAAATTCCAGGGCGACGCGGCGCTGTGCATCTTCGGTGCGCCGATCGAGCACCCCGACGCCTCCGGTGCGGCGCTGGCCGCCTCCCGGGAACTTCACGACGAACTCGTCGGCGTGCTGGGCCAGACGGACTTCGGGATCGGGGTCTCGGCAGGCCGGGCGATCGCCGGGCACATCGGCGCACAGGCCCGCTTCGAGTACACCGTGATCGGTGACCCGGTCAACGAGGCCGCCCGGCTGACCGAGCTGGCCAAGATCGAGGGTGGTCACGTGCTCGCCTCGGCGATCGCCGTCAGCGGCGCGCTCGACGCAGAAGCCTTGTGCTGGAACGTCGGTGAGATCGTCGAGCTGCGCGGCCGACGGGCACCCACCCAGCTGGCCCGCCCGGTGAATCTGGTGCTGCCGAGCGAAACCAGCCAGGCCAGCGAGAGCGAAAGCGTCTAGTCCGTCAGGCCTTCTTGGCGGGGGCCTTCTTGCGCGCCGCCTTCTTCGCGGGAGCCTTCTTCTTGACCGGGCCGCGGGCACGACGGTCGGCGAGCAGCTCGGAAGCCCGCTCATCGGTGATGCTCAGAACGTCGTCACCCTTGCGCAGGCTGGCATTGGTCTCACCGTCGGTGACGTACGGGCCGAATCGCCCGTCCTTGATCACCATCGGCTGGCCCGAGGCCGCATCGACACCGAGTTCCCGCAGTGGTGGCGCCGCTGCGCCCTGCCGCCCACGGCGTTTGGGCTCGGCGTAGATCTTCAGGGCCTCTTCGAGGGTGATGTCGAAGATCTGGTCCTCGGTGGCGAGTGAACGAGAGTCGGTGCCGCGCTTGAGGTATGGCCCGTAGCGGCCGTTCTGCGCGGTGATCTCCTCGCCGCTGGCCGGATCCACGCCGACCACCCGCGGCAGCGAGATCAGCTTGAGTGCATCCTCGAGCGTCACGGTCTGCAGATCCATCGAACGCAGCAGCGAGCCGGTGCGCGGCTTGGGGCCGGTCGGCTTCTTACCCTTCTTGGCAGTGACGCCCGGGTCATCGTCCGGCGGCGGGGGCAGCACCTCGGTGACGTACGGCCCGTATCTGCCGTCCTTGGCGACGATTTCGTGACCGGTCTCCGGATCCACGCCGAGCGTGCGGCCCTCTTGCGGTGTGGCAAAGAGGGTTTCGGCCAACTCCAGGGTCAGCTCGTCGGGGGTGATGTCGTCGTTGAGGTTGGCCCGTTGCGGTTTGGGCTCACCGTCTTCGCCGGTGATCATCCGCTCCAGATACGGGCCGTTCTTGCCGACTCGCACCACGATCGCGCGGCCTTCTTCGTCGTCAAAAAGCTTGATGGAGTTGACTTCTCGAGCGTCGATACCCTCGAGATTGACGCCAACCAGCTTCTTGAGCCCGCCGGCGCGGGCGATCGAATCCGCCACGCCGTGCTCGCCACCGAAATAGAAGTTGGTCAGCCAGTTGGTGCGAGCCTCCTGGCCGGTGGCGATCTCGTCGAGCTCGTCCTCCATGGCGGCGGTGAAGTCATAGTCCACCAGTCGCCCGAAGTGCTGCTCGAGTAGCCCGGTGACCGCGAACGCCACCCATGACGGCACCAGCGCGCTGCCCTTTTTGTGGACGTAGCCCCGGTCCTGGATGGTCTTGATGATCGAGGAATACGTTGAGGGACGCCCGATTCCGAGCTCTTCGAGCGCCTTGATCAGGGACGCCTCGGTGTAGCGGGCGGGCGGGTTGGTGGTGTGCCCGTCGGCGGTCAGCCGGGTGGCGTCCACGCGCTGGCCCTGCCGAAGGTTGGGTAGCCGGCTCTCGGCGTCGTCGGCCTCACCGCCGGCCAGCTCGTCGACGGTCTCGACGTAGGCCTTGAGGAAACCGGCGAAGGTGATCGTGCGCCCGCTGGCGGCGAAGGTGACCTCGCGTCCCTCGGCGGAGGTTCCGTTGATGCGCAGGCTCAGCGTCGTGCCGCGGGCATCGGCCATCTGCGAGGCGACGGTGCGCTGCCAGATCAGCTCGTAGAGCCGGAACTCGTCGTTGTCGAGCTCGCGGTGCAAGGCGCCCGGGGTGGCGAAGGTGTCACCGGCGGGCCGGATGGCCTCGTGCGCCTCCTGAGCGTTCTTGACCTTGCGGGTGTACTGCCGCGGCGACGGGTGCACGTACTCGTCGCCGTAGAGCTGACGCGCCTGATTGCGCGCGGCGTTGATGGCCGACTCCGACAGCGTCGTGGAGTCGGTCCGCATATAAGTGATGTAGCCGTTCTCGTAGAGCCGCTGGGCGATGCTCATCGTGCGCTCGGAGGAGAACCGCAGCTTGCGCCCCGCCTCCTGCTGCAGCGTGGACGTCATGAACGGCGGATACGGTCGACGGGTGTAAGGCTTCTCCTCGACCGAGCCGACGGTGAGGCTGGACGCCTGCAAACCGGTGGCCAGCGAGCCCGCTGCGGCCTCGTCGAGCACCACGACCTCGTCGGGCTTGCGGACCACGCCGAGGGAGTCGAAGTCCCGGCCGGTGGCCACTCGCTTGCCATCGACGTTGACCAGCCGGGCGGTGAACCGCGGCGGGGCGGCGTTCGGGTCCGAGACGCTCGCGTCGAGTTCGGCGATCACGTCCCAGTAGGCGGCGCTGCGGAACGCCATCCGGTCGCGTTCGCGCTGCACGATGATCCGGGTGGCCACGGACTGCACCCGGCCGGCCGACAGTTTGGGGGCGACCTTCTTCCACAGCACGGGGCTGACCTCGTAGCCGTAGAGCCGGTCGAGGATGCGTCGGGTCTCCTGCGCGTCGACCAGGTCGTTGTCCAGGTCGCGGGGATTGTCGGCGGCAGCGCGGATCGCGGGCTCGGTGATCTCGTGGAAGACCATCCGTTTGACCGGGATGCGCGGCTTGAGCGTCTCCAGGAGGTGCCAGGCGATGGCTTCACCCTCCCGGTCACCGTCCGTGGCCAGATAGAGCTCGTCGACGTCCTTCAGCAAGCCCTTGAGCTCGGTGACGGTGCTCTTCTTATCGGGGCTGATGATGTAGAGCGGCTCGAAGTTGTCCTCGACGTTGACGCCGAGGCGGGCCCAGGGCTCGGATTTGTACTTGGCGGGCACGTCGGCGGCGTTGCGGGGCAGGTCACGGATGTGGCCGCGGGACGACTCGACGATGTAGTTGGAGCCCAGGTAACCGGCGATCTTGCGCGCTTTGGTGGGCGACTCGACGATGACGAGCCGCCGGACGTTCCCATTGCCGCCACTTCGGCGGGTTCCGTCGTCAGCCAACTGCGCTTACGCTCCACTTCTGTCTTGCCCACAGGTACCCCCGACCCGCGGGCACCTGACAATTTCGCACTCCGAACCGGTCAACGCAAACCGACCCTCGCAGGGGAATGTGTCAGACTCTGGGCCACGCTGACAACGCCTCTATCAGATTCGGCGGTTCCCCAACGGTTTCTACCAGGCGCGATAGCCGTCGGCGACCACTTATTCTCAGGGCCGGGCGGGCGCCCCGAGTGCCGATCAGGGTCGGTGCAATCCCCACCCGCATCAACGCCGACGCCAGCGGCGAATGTGTATCGGGGGCGTGCGGGTCCAAACCCAACAGATAACGGTCGGCTTCCGGGACGCCGGCGGCCAGGGTCCACGCCCGCAGCTGACGGGCGCCGGGCAGCCATTGGGGCGGAACCGTCTTGACCGCACCCCGGGTCCATTCGGTGGCGATCCCCACCAGTCGTACGTCGACCGCGGTGCGCACCAGCGGATTTTCCTCGTCGGTGCGGGTGACCTCGGCGTCCAGCCCCGCCTCGGTGATCATCTCGGCCAGCGCCTGCGCGCGCCACGGCTCGTCGACCACCACCGACAGCCTTGCCCCGCCACCGACCATCACCACCTGTCCAGCGGCCGCAAGCAACCCGGTGAGGTCGGAGACCGCAGGCGGCACCGACTCAGCCGAGAAGAAGGACAGCTGGCTCACGATTCGACAGTAAGGCAGTCGGCGACCAGCAGCCGTGCGGCTACCGGCGGGCGTGGCGAGTCCCGCGCGGAACGGCCGCAAACGAAAGCACCCCCGATGCCCGTCACCGGGACGCTCGGGGGTGTTTCCTGATGTCGTTGTTGATCAGACTGCGCGCACGCCTGTGGCCTGCGGTCCCTTGGGGCTCTGACCGACCTCGAACTCGACCCGTTGGTTCTCCTCAAGGGTGCGGAAGCCCGACCCCTGAATTTCCGTGTAGTGGACGAACACGTCGGCAGAGCCGTCCTCGGGTGCAATGAACCCGAAACCCTTCTCGGCGTTGAACCACTTCACAGTTCCCTGTGGCATCTTTCGTACTTTCCTTCTCTTCCAACCGGGAGCGGTCGACCGAGTTTTCGGCAAACCGGGCCCGTTCCGACCGCCATCCTTCGTGGAGTCGTCGGAACTCACCCGACCTACAGACCCTCGCAGGAACCGCGATCGCAACGTCGATCCTGCGAGTGTTTGGAACACGAACACAGAAGCTGCGACCGCCCTTATCCAATCATGTCCGAGGCTCCTGCGACAGTCTCGGTGCTACTAACTGATGAACAATTCGATACGGGGCTGTTGATATTTTTTCGAAAGGGCTGATTTCAAATGGTGAGTTTCGGCAGCGAGCTGCTTAACGCGGCCGTCGCGGGTGCCGAATCATCGCCCGACGCACTGCGTCACGTGGCCGAGCTCCCGGCCCGTCAAGCCCAGTCCGCGGACTGGCCTGCCTGGGCCGATCCAGATGTACTCCGCGCGTTCCATGATCATGGAATCGAGCGTCCGTGGTCGCATCAGGTCCGCGCGGCAGACCTCGCCCATGCTTGCCGCCATGTCGTGATAAGCACCGGTACGGCATCGGGTAAGTCGCTGGCGTTCCAATTGCCGATCATGGATGTGCTGGCTCGTGATCCGCGCGCACGGGCGCTTTATTTGTCCCCGACGAAAGCGCTCGGGCATGACCAATTACGCACCGCCCATTCATTGACCACGGCGGTGACCGCGCTGGCCGATGTCGCACCGGTTTCCTATGACGGTGACACGCCGGTCGAGGTACGCAGATTCGCGCGCGAACGCTCCCGCTGGTTGTTCTCCAACCCCGACATGATTCATCTGTCGCTGCTGCGCAACCACGCCCGCTGGGCGGTGTTCCTGCGCGGTCTCCGCTACATCGTCGTCGACGAATGCCATTACTACCGTGGGATTTTCGGGTCCAACGTGGCGATGGTGCTGCGCCGGCTGCTGCGACTGTGCGAGCGCTACGCACCGGCTTCGGCACCGGGGCCCACGGTCATCTTCGCCAGCGCGACCACCGCTGCACCGGGGGAAACGGCCGCGGAATTGATCGGGCACACGGTGGCTGCGGTGGCCGAGGACGGTTCACCGCACGGGGCGCGAACGGTCGCGCTGTGGGAGCCGGAATTGCGTACCGACCTGCTCGGCGAGAACGGTGCGCCGGTACGGCATTCGGCGGGTTCCGAGGCCGCCAGGATGATGGCCGATTTGGTTGCTGAAGGGGCGCGGACATTGACGTTCGTGCGGTCGCGGCGCGGTGCGGAACTGACCGCACTGGGCGCGCGAGCGCGCCTGGAGCACATTGCGCCTGCGCTACTCGACACCGTCGCGTCCTATCGGGCCGGGTACCTCGCCGAGGACCGGCGGGAGCTCGAACGGGCGCTCTCCGATGGTGAATTGCGGGGACTTGCGACGACGAACGCGCTGGAATTGGGCATCGACATCGCGGGGCTCGACGCGGTGCTGCTGGCCGGCTTCCCGGGAACGGTGGCGTCGTTCTGGCAGCAGGCCGGCCGCTCGGGCCGGCGCGGGCAGGGTGCGCTGGTGGTCCTGATCGCCCGCGACGATCCGCTGGACACCTACCTGGTGCACCACCCTGAGGCACTGCTGGACAAGCCGGTCGAGCGGGTCGTCATCGATCCGGCGAACCCCTACGTGCTCGGCCCGCAGCTACTGTGCGCGGCGACCGAACTGCCGCTGGACGAGGCGGAGGTGCGTCGCTGGGAGGCCGAGGCAGTGGCCACCGAATTGGTCGACGACGGGTTGCTGCGCCGGCGCGGGGGCAAATATTTCCCTGCTGCCGGGCTGGATCCGCATCCGGCCGTGGACATCCGGGGTTCGGCGGGCGGCCAGATCGCGATCGTCGAGGCCGACACCGGCCGGATGCTGGGCAGCGCCGGCGCGGCACAAGCCCCGGCCACCGTTCACCCCGGTGCGGTGTATCTGCATCAGGGCGAGAGTTACGTCGTCGATTCGCTGAGCTTCGAAGACGGGGTGGCGTTCGTACACGCCGAGGATCCCGGCTACACCACGTTCGCGCGAGAGATCACCGACATCGAGATCACCGGAACGGGTGAGCGCCTGCACTACGACGCGGTGACGCTGGGCCTGGTCCCGGTGTCGGTGAGACACCAGGTGATCGGCTACCTGCGCCGCGGATTGTCAGGGGAGGTCATCGACTTCATCGAACTGGACATGCCCGAGCACAACCTGCCAACCACCGCGGTGATGTACACGATCACCCCGGAAGCGTTGTCCGACAGCGGAATCGAACTTCTACGAGTACCCGGCTCGCTGCACGCGGCCGAGCACGCCGCGATCGGCCTGCTGCCGCTGGTGGCCAGTTGCGACCGCGGTGACATCGGCGGGCTGTCCACCGCCATCGGTGCCGATGGATTGCCCACCGTGTTCGTCTACGACGGGCACCCCGGTGGGGCGGGATTCGCCGAGCGCGGCTACCGGCTGGCGAGCACATGGCTGGGTGCCACCGCGGCGGCGATCGAAGCGTGCGAGTGCCCGCAAGGCTGCCCGTCATGCGTGCAGTCACCCAAGTGTGGCAGCGGCAATGACCCGCTGGACAAGGCCGGCGCGGTTCGAGTCCTGCAGCTCGTTCTGACGGAACTGGCCCGCGGCGATGCCTGATCGTCGTGCCGACCGGACCCCTCGAACGGTCGACTCCCACGATGTGAACACGCCACCAGTACTGGCGAAGCGCCCCGCACTGCTGGAGGCGTAGCGAAAATACCGAACGGTAACTGCACGCGCAAGGAAATCGGCGACGCGGCGGTTTGCCGGACCAAATTGTCGGTTTTCACCTGGAAAATCCCCCGGTGTGCACCCGAGGTCAGCGCGTGGGGCGCCGTTAAACTGCGACCATGACCCACGATTGGCTGCTCGTGGAGACACTCGGCACCGAACCCGTGGTGGTGGCAAAGGGCCGGGAGATGAAGAACCTGGTGCCGCTGTCGATCTACTTGCGCCGCAGTCCCTACCTGGCGGCGATTCAAACCGCCATCGCCGAAACCGTGACGAGCGGCAACAGTCTGGCGAGCATCACCCCGAAGAGCGATCGGGTGATCCGCACCGAGCCGGTTCAGATGTCCGACGGCCGGATGCACGCCGTGCACCTCTGGATCGGGCCGGCCGGAGCCGACCCACCCGAGCGTCCGATACCGGGCCCGTTGAAATGGGACATCACCTCCGGGATCGCGACCGACACCGTCGAATCACTGGTCAACGCGGGCAGGGATCCGACGCAGCCACCGACGCACGACATCGCCTTCGCCGAGGATCTTCCCGCCCGGACCTTCAACAGTGACGAGTCCAAGGTGCTGGCCATGGCCAAAGACGAGGATCCCGGCCGGACATACTGCACCACTTGGACTTTCAACCATGGCGACCAGGTGATTCGAACGGGGTTCGTCGCCCGCACGGCTGTCGAGGAGGCCGAGGACGGCACCCAACACCTGATCGCCCGCGCGCTGAACCTGCAATGCGATGTCGACGAGAACGCCATGGCGACCGACCAGGTGGCGCAACGGGTCCTCGACAGCCTCTCCCAGACCGGTGTGCACCGGGCATTGATCGACCTGAGCAACTGGCAGCTGCTGAAGTGGCTGGATGACCCCTGCCCGTATTACGACTGGCGGCACAGCGTCCAGTTCCATCCGGACGACCGCCAACAGCTGACCCCGATGGCCGAGGAGTTCGAGACGGGAAGCACCAGCCGGGTGTTGCGGCTGCCCGCCGTCGGCAGCGGCTGGGTGCCGATGCACGTCACCGTCAACCGCATGGAAGTCGACAACGACACCTTCGCCGGTCTGATCACCCTGCGTCTGCCCACCGACGCCGAGTTGGCCGAGGCCGGACTGAACGGAGGCTAGCCGGCGGGTCCGGCCCGCGCCGCCGCATGCGCCATGCCGCCGAGCAGCCGGCCCGTCACCACGTCGACGGCGACCACGACGTCGAGCTCGTCGACATCGCACGCGCTCATCACCGCACCCATGGCGCGGCTCACCGCGATTGCTTGCCGGCACGCGCTGTCGGCACCCCGCGGCAACCAGGCGGCGGCCGCCAGCGCGGCCAGGTCGGCACCGGCCTGCGCCCGGTGCCGGGCCACCACGGCACTGCCGACTTGGACGCCGGCCATCGTGATCATCACCAGTGCGGCGATCAGGATCGCGGCCAACACCGTCGCAGCACCGGCGTCGTCACGGGCCCGGCTCGGCGGCCGCGACGGCGTCGGCTCGGATGGTGACGCCCGGCAGCAACCGCGAGCGGCCGCTGACCGTCGCGACGACGAAACCGCCGTCGCGGCGGAGTTGCAGCGTCGCGCCGGCAGGCCCGATCCCGTGGGCTGCTGCCACCGCGCTCGTCTCGTCGCCGCGGGCCGCCAGCCGCGCCGCCTCCCGCGCGGCGTCGATACAGCGGACCTGCATAGCCACCGCAGTGAGGCCGGCGGCACAGAGCACGAGCACCACCACCAGCGCGGCGATAGCGAGAGCCGCCTCGACGGTGGCGAACCCGCAGTCACCGTTCAGACTTTCGTGTTGAGCGCGCGGTTGATGATGTTGGTCAGGGCGCCGACGATCGAATCGCCGGTCACTACGCTGTAGAGAATCGCACCGAATGCGGCGGCGGCAATCGTGCCGATCGCGTACTCGACCGTCGACATCCCGGCGTCGTCGACCGCCGCCAGCACCATCCGCTCCCTCATCTTTCGAATCATGTTGATGAACAACCTCTTTCCTCTCTTTCACAGGATTCCCGACGTGAACACGTCACCGGCCAACCCGGCCACGACGGGGGCGATACCCAGGCAGATGAATGCCGGCAGGAAGCACAGCCCGAGCGGTCCGGCGATCAGCACCGCCGCCCGCTCAGCGGCCGCCGCCGCGGCATGGCCGGCGTCCTGACGACACTGTTCGGCGAGTTCGGCCACCCCCTTGGCAAGAGCACTGCCCGACGACGCCGACCTGCGCGCCAGCCGCGAAAGCGCTTCACTTCCGTCGCCTGCCTCGTCCGGCGCAGACCAGGCGGTGTCCGGGTCGGCGCCCAGCGCGAGCAGGTCGGCCGCTCGGCGTAGCACCGCGCCGACACCATCCGGGGCCGATGGTGCTGTCGCCGCCGCGGCCGCGGCCACCGACATCCCGGCGGACAGGCAGACCGCGAACACGTCGAGCGCCGACGCGGTGGCCAGCGGATCGCCGCGGGGCCGATGCCGAACCGGCGCAACCCGAACCGGCCCCGACCCGATCCGGCGGCGCACCGCGACCGGACCCGGCGCGAACAGGACCGCGGCGGCCAACAGCAGGGCGGCACCGCTCATGTCAGCAGCCGATCGGTGATGCGGTCGGCCCACGTCAGGCCCGCACAGATCAGCACTGTGCCCGCAACGAGTAGCCAGCCGCCGACGCCACCGAGTAGGAACCGGACCGGATGCGCGCCGATCAACTCCCCCAGCAACACCCCGAGCAGCGGCAGACCCGCGAGGATCACGGCGGTGGCCCGCGCCCCCGCCAGCCCCGCCTGAACCCGGGCCGTGAATCGTTGCCGCTCAACGATGTCGCGGTGTGCGGCGCGCATCAGCGCCGCCATGGCCAGACCGTGATCGGCCGCCAGCTGCCAGCACACCGCGAGTCGATCCCACTGCGCGGGAACCGATGTCGAACCGCGGACGGCCCGCAGCCCGGCGCCGACGTCGGCACCCAGTCCGGCGCGCGCCGCGACCGCCTGTAAGGCGGCACCGATCGCACCGTCAGACTCATCGGCGGCAATGGCGAACGCGCGCACCGGATGTGCGCCCACTCGCAGCTCGCCGACCAGAGTCTCGAGTGCACCGGCCAGCGTCTGGCCGGCCCGAACGCGATCATGGTCGCGGCGACGACGGCGCCTGCGGGCCATCAGCGTGGCACCCAGCACAGCCGAGGCGAGCAGCACCGCAGGCGGCAGCGCAACCGCGAGGACGATCCCGAGGACGACTACCACCGGCCCGCGCACACCGAACCGCGGCGCCGCCAAACCCAGTCGTGCGCGTGGCGGCGGGGGCGCGACCAGTGCGGCGATGGCCAAAAGCGCAGCGGCCAAAGGTATTCCGGTCATGGCTGGCGCGATTCGATCAGCCTCTGCAACCGCTGCTGACCGCTCTGCCAGCCGCGGTCGGCGTGCCACGCAGTCTCCGCATGCACGATGCCGGTTTCGGCGCGGTACAACACCGCAACCTCACTGAGCCGCCGCGTGCCGTCGCGGCCCCGGCCCACGTGCACGACGACCTGAACGGCGGCGGCCAGTTGGCTGTGCAGTGCGGCACGGTCAAGTCCGCCGAGCGCAGCCAGCGCCTCCAGCCGTGCCGGCACTTCGGCCGGGCTGTTGGCGTGCACGGTTCCGGCGCCGCCATCGTGGCCGGTGTTCAGCGCTGTCAGCAGATCGACGACCTCGACTCCCCGCACCTCACCGACGACGATCCGGTCCGGCCGCATCCGCAGCGCCTGGCGGACCAGCTGGCGCATCGTGACCTCGCCGGCGCCTTCGACGTTGGCGGCACGGGCCACCAACCGCACCAGATGCGGATGCGGCGGCGCCAATTCGGGCGCGTCTTCCACACAGACGATCCGCTCGTCGCACGAGACCGCGCCGAGGGCCGCCGCCAACAAAGTTGTCTTTCCGGCGCCGGTGCCGCCGGAAATGAGGAAGGCCAAGCGGGCATCGATGATGCCGCCGAGAAGTTGGGCTGCCTCCGGGGCGATCGCGCCGGCCGCGATCAACGCCGCCAGATCCTGGGTGGCCGGCCGAAGCACGCGCAGCGACAAACAGGTGCCGGCGGCGGCCACCGGTGGCAGCACCGCGTGCAGCCGAACCGAGAACTCTCCGGTGCCCAGCCCGCTGAGCTGTCCGTCGACCCACGGCTGGGCGTCATCGAGGCGCCGGCCGGCAGCCACTGCGAGGCGTTGAGCCAGTCGGCGGACCGCGGCTTCGTCGGCGAATCGGACCCGGGCGGGCCGCAGCCCGCTGCCGTCGTCGACCCATACCGCGTCGGGAGCCGTGACGAGGACGTCGGTGGTTCCTGGCGCCCGCAGCAACGGCTCCAGCAGGCCTGCTCCGGTCAGCTCGGTCTGCAGCACCCGCAGATTGGTCAGCACCTCGGTGTCCCCGAGCACTCCCCCGGACTCCGCCCGGATCGCGGCGGCAACGGCCGCGGGCCGCAACGAGGACGACTCAGCGGCCAGCCGTTCGCGAACCCGCTCGACCAGCGAGGCGCTCATGCCGCGCGCACCTGGGCACCGGACGGCAACATCCCGAGTACCGAGCGGGCCGCCGCACCCAGCGGTGACCGGCGGCGCAAGCGCAAACCACCGCGCTCCAGGCGTTCGGCGAGCAGCGGTTCCGGGCGCATCGCGGCCAGCAGCGGTAGTTCCGCGACGTCGGCCGCCTCGGCGGCCCGTAACCCTCCCGGGGCCGGCCCGCGCACCACCAGGCCGACGTTCGGGTTGACCCCGCGCAGCACTGGCGCCACCGCCGAGGCGGCGGCGATTCCTCGGACGTCGCACGTGGTGATCACGACGACCAGATCCGCGCAGTCGAGGGTGCCTGTGACGGCGGAAGTCATTCGCCGCGGTACGTCGCAGATCACAAGCGCGCCGCCCCGGCGGCCCGCGTCGACGACCGCTTCGGCCGCCCCGGGGTCGATCTCGTGGCCGAGGCGTGCGCACGACAGAACGCTCACCCCGCGGTGGTTGGGTAGCGCATCGCGGACCGCAGCCCACGGCAGCCGGCCGCCGCCCAGACTCAGGTCGGGCCAGCGCAGCCCGGGCTCCGACTCACTTCCCAGGAGGAGGTCGATGCCGCCGCCCCAGGGATCGAGGTCGACGAGCAGGGCCGCGGACGCGAGCTGCGCCAGTGCGGTCGCGAATGTCGAGGCACCCGCACCGCCGCGGCCGCCGGTCACGGCGATCACCCGGCCGGCGCGGGGACCTTCCCGCGCGGTGTCGGCGGCGTCGGCGAGGTGCCGGACCAGTTCGCCTTCTTGGGCTGGAAGTGCACAAACGTGCTGCACACCGACGGCCATCGCGACCGCCCACGTCGGCCCCTCCGGTTCGGTCGAGGAGACCAGCATCACCCCACTGCGGCGGGGCAGCCCATCGGGTTCGCAGCGCCGGGCCGTTTCTTCGTCGAGCAGGATCGCGACGGCGGCCGACCAAGCCTTACGGGTCGGTGGAGTACAGGCCGCCAGTGGTCGCAGCCCGGCGGCCGCGGCCACCCGGTCAGCCTGTTCACGCAATTCGGGATCGGCCACGAGGACCAAGACGACGCCGGGGTTGGTGAAGAGAAGGCACTATCTCCCGACTCGGGCGGCCCAGCACGGTTCCCGGCACCCACGCGGAGCACGCCGCGATAATGGCAGAAGTGTTGCGGGCCTGCGTAATTGCGATAGCGATCGGACATAACGTCCCTTTGGGTGGGGATGTCAACGACGCGCACCGCAAAAGCGCCGAGGCCAACCCACGCAGCCCACCTGGCACGCTTGGTAACCAGGAAACCGTGCTAGCGGGCGGCGAGCCGAAGACCTTCGGATCGTCGCCCGCTTCGCCGTCTACAGCTCATTTCGACGCCGCCTCGGCGATCGACATCGCCTCGCGCGCACCGTCTTCCAATGCCTGACAGCACATCAGCACCCAGGCGCCGACGGCCTCCGGAGCGCCGGTCGCGAACGCGCGCGCACTCGTTTGATAGTCCTGCGCCCTGCGCATCCAGAACACCTCCGGGACGCCGAGCCCGTGCGGGTCCAGACCGGTTGCCATCGTGACGAGGCGCGACACCGCGCGGGCGACGACGCCGTCGCCGGCGCCGAACGGCGCCAGGGTCAGCAGCTCACCATGAGCGACGGCCGCCAGCACCGGGGCGGGGGCGGAGCTGGCGCCGGTGACCAGCCGGGTGACCAGATCCAGTCGCGCGGCCACCTCCGGATCCTGTCTCGGCCGGCCCAGCATGTCCTGGTCCATCAGGTCGGCGGCCGCCAGCGCGTGCAGTCGAGCCAAGGCTTGCAGGGGCGCCCGCTGCCACACCCCGACGAGGTTGGTGGTCCCACCTTCCAGCGCCTGCCCGACTCGCAGCGCGCCCGCCAGCACCGGATCGTTCGGCTCGACGCCGGAGCCGTCCAGTTGCACCGCGCCGCCGTCAATGGCCGACGACGACCTCGCGCCACGGATGGCCGACTCGGCCGCGGTGACGGGCCAGTTCCGCAGATTGGTGCGATGCCGATGGGCCTTGGCCAACGCATCCCGCGCCGTTTCGGCGGCGTCGGCTACCCCGGGCAGGTCGAGGAGCGGGGCCAGGAGATCACTCACGTCGGGTCACGCTACCGGGCCTGCGGAGGCCGTTCGGCGCGCGATAGGAACCGCCCGCCGACGAATGTGACGTGCCAACGCCGATGCAACGTTCGGTGACTACGCTCACAGACATGACCGAGGCGCACACCGAAGTTCCGTCATCCTATGCACCGTCGGCGGAGTTCGCCGCCGCTGCCAACGCCACCGCCGCGCTGTACGACGAGGCGGAGGCCGACCGGTTGGCTTTCTGGGCCAAGCAGGCCAACCGACTGTCGTGGGAGACACCGTTCACCGAGGTGCTCGACTGGTCGCAGGCCCCCTTTGCGAAGTGGTTTGTCGGCGGCAAGCTCAACGTCGCCTACAACTGCGTCGACCGCCATGTCGAGGCGGGCAACGGCGACCGGGTCGCAATCCACTGGGAGGGTGAGCCGGTCGGCGATTCGCGGGTGCTCACCTACGCCCAGCTCAAAGACGAGGTGTGCAAGGCCGCCAATGCGTTGACCGATCTCGGTTTGACCGCGGGTGACCGGGTGGCCATCTACATGCCGATGGTTCCCGAGGCGATTGTGGCGATGCTGGCCTGCGCCCGCCTGGGAGTGATGCACAGCGTGGTCTTCGCCGGCTTCTCGGCGGCCGCACTTCGGGCCCGCGTCGAGGACGCCGAGGCCAAGATGGTGATCACCACCGACGGCCAGTACCGGCGCGGAAACGCGGTGTCGTTGAAGGACGCTGTCGATGAGGCGGTCAAGGAACAGGAGTGCGTGCAGCACGTTCTGGTGGTGCGCCGCACCGGTATCGACGTGAGCTGGACCGAGGGCCGCGACGTGTGGTGGCACGAAACGGTGGACGCGGCGTCCACCGAGCACACGCCCGAGGCGTTCGACGCCGAACAACCGCTGTTCCTGCTGTACACATCTGGAACGACGGGCAAGCCCAAGGGCATCATCCACACCTCCGGCGGCTATCTCACCCAGGCGTCCTACACCCACTACAACGTCTTCGACATCAAGCCGGAGAAGGACATCTACTGGTGCACAGCTGATATCGGCTGGGTCACCGGTCACACCTACATCGTCTACGGGCCGCTGTCCAACGGTGCGACCCAGGTGGTCTATGAGGGCACACCCGCCTCCCCCGACGAGCACCGCCACTTCCAGGTCATCGAAAAGTACGGTGTGACAATCTATTACACTGCCCCGACGCTGATCCGGACATTCATGAAGTGGGGCCGCGAGATCGCGTTCGCCCATGATCTGTCCAGCCTGCGGCTGCTCGGCTCGGTCGGCGAGCCGATCAACCCCGAGGCATGGCGTTGGTACCGGCTGGTGTTCGGCGCCGACAAGACGCCGATCGTGGACACCTGGTGGCAGACCGAGACCGGTGCGATCATGATCTCCCCGCTGCCTGGCGTGACGGACTGCAAGCCGGGTTCAGCGATGCGCGCACTGCCGGGCATCTCGGCCAAGATCGTCGACGACGACGGAAATGAGTTGGCGCCCAGCGCCGAATACGGCGAGCACGTCACCGGTTATCTCGTGCTGGACAAGCCGTGGCCGTCGATGCTGCGTGGCATCTGGGGCGACCCGGAACGGTTCCGGGAGACGTATTGGGCTCGGTTCGCCGAACAGGGGTGGTACTTCGCCGGTGACGGCGCGCGATACGGCAGCGACGGCGAGATCTGGGTGCTCGGCCGCATCGACGACGTGATGAACATTTCCGGACACCGGATTTCGACCGCCGAGGTGGAGTCTGCACTCGTCGGGCACGCCGGTGTCGCCGAGGCCGCCGTCGTCGGCGCCTCCGACGACACCACCGGACAGGCGATCTGCGCCTTCGTCATTCTGAAGGCCCATCACGCCGAGATGTCCAGCGAGGACATGGTCGATGAGCTGCGCGCCGAGGTGGCCCGTGAGATCTCCCCGATCGCCAAGCCGCGCGAAATCCACGTCGTACCAGAGCTTCCCAAGACGCGCAGCGGCAAGATCATGCGCAGGCTGTTGCGGGATGTCGCGGAGGGACGCGAGCTCGGCGACACCTCGACGCTGGTGGATCCGACGGTGTTCGAGGCGATCCGGGCCAGTAAGGCCAACTAGCGCCGAGCTAGGACGGACCGACGACGTCCTGGGTCGGGACGAAACCGGTGCCGGGGCGGTTCTTGCCGGCGACGTCGCCGAGGATCGCATTGATCGACATCGTCACAGCAGGGGTGTGCAGCGGGATGAACTTGACGACGCAGGTCGGCAGGTCCTCGCTGAACGCGCCGTGAATCATGCCGACCAGCTTGTTGTTCACCGTCACCGGCGCACCGGAATCACCCGGCTGGCCGCACACCTGATTGACGATGGTGCCCGGGTCCTGCCCGGGGCCCCAGGTGACGCCGCACGAGTAGCCGGTGGTGCGGCCCAGTTTGCAGGCGATCTCGCCGAACACCGGGTCGGGGCCGATGCCGTCGATGACGAATCCCTTGTAGTTCGAGACCGGTTGCACCTTGGCGGGGTCGAACCGGATCACCGCGTAGTCGAGATTGTCGTTACCGGCGACCATCGTGCCGATGACACCGTCGTCGGGACGGTCTTCGGAACCGACCTGGGCGCCCGGGCCACCGCAGTGCGCGGAGGTGAAGCCGATCAGCGCGCCGGTGTTGTCCGTACCGATGGAGGTCAGCGTGCAGTAGGTGTCGCCGTTGACGACGATGCCCGCTCCGCCGCCGATCGGCACCTTCCCGTCGGCCATGACGGCCGGCGACTGGGCCAGGATCAGGGCGCCGAGAGCCAGCGCAACAGCCCCCGCTCTCAGCCGAACCCGCTGTGCGGTCGTCACCAGCAACCTCCATCGACAGTTCGCCCCGACAGCGCGAGTCTAGCGTGGTCACACCCGTAACTTGCGTAACAGCTCAGTGGGTATCCGGCCCCGAGCCCGGCATGGCAACATGAACCGCGACGACAGAAAGTTGGAGGACAGCCGTGAGCAATGGCGATCGCACGAACGGGGTACCCACCACCGTCACCTCGATCCCGCTGGTGGACCCGAACGCGGTACCCGCCAATCCCTCCATCGGTGACTTGGTGAAGGACGCGACCGCGCAGGTGTCCACCCTGGTGCGCGCCGAGGTCGAGCTGGCCAAGGCCGAGATCACCCGCGACGTGAAGAAGGGCCTCACCGGCAGCGTCTTCTTCATCCTCGCGCTGGTCGTGCTGTTCTACTCGACGTTCTTCCTGTTCTTCTTCCTCGCCGAGCTGCTCGACACGTGGCTGTGGCGCTGGGTGGCCTTCCTGATCGTGTTCCTCCTCATGGTGGCCACGACGGCGGTGTTCGCCCTGCTGGGTTATCTCAAGGTGCGCCGGATCCGCGGCCCGCAGCAGACCATCGAGTCCGTGGGCGAACTGCGGGAAGCGCTCACCCCCGGCCACGACAAGGCGGCGGACAAGGCCATCTCCGCCAACACCACGCCGCCCAAAGACCCATCGGGCTGGTGATGGCCCAACCGGATCCGTCGGTCACCCGCATCGCGGGGCCGTGGCGTCATTTCGATGTCCACGCCAACGGAATTCGGTTCCACTGCGTGGAGGGCCTGGGCGACTCGGAATCCACGGCGGGCGCGTCGCGACCACTGGTGATCCTGCTGCACGGCTTCGGCTCGTTCTGGTGGTCCTGGCGCCATCAGCTGCGCGGCCTGTCCGGAGTCCGAGTGGTGGCGGTCGACCTGCGCGGGTACGGCGGCAGCGACAAACCACCACGCGGCTACGACGGCTGGACGCTGGCCGGCGACACCGCCGGGCTGATCCGTGCGCTCGGCCATGGCTCGGCGACTCTGGTGGGCCACGCCGACGGCGGACTGGTCTGCTGGGCGACCTCGGTATTGCACTCACGGATGGTGCGGGCCATCGCGCTGGTGAGCTCACCGCACCCGGCCGCGCTGCGGGCGTCGGCGTTGACCAGGCGCGACCAGGGCAAGGCGCTACTCCCCGCGCTGCTGCGTTACCAGATTCCGGCCTTTCCCGAGCGGGCACTCACCCGGCACAACGCCGAGGCGCTCGAGCACCTGGTACGCAGCCGCGCATCGGGTAAATGGCTTGCTTCCGAGGACTTTTCAGAAACGATCTCGCATATGCGACGGGCCATCCAGATTCCGTCGGCGGCGCACTCCGCGCTGGAATACCAACGTTGGGCGGTGCGCAGCCAATTACGCAGCGAGGGTTGGCGATTCATGAAATCGATGGACCGCCAGCTCGACGTTCCGCTCCTGCACCTACGCGGCGACGCCGATCCGTACGTGCTCGCCGACCCGGTGGACCGCACCCAGCACTACGCACCACGCGGACGGTTCGTCTCGGTTGCCGGGGTCGGACACTTCGCCCACGAGGAAGCTCCCGACGAGGTCAACGAACACCTGCGGCGGTTCTTGGGTCAGGTGTACGGCCCGATCAGGTGACGCAGGCCCCGGTGGGCACTTTCGCGGTGTTGCCGATCTTGGCCAGCTGACGCGACACCTCGTTGGCGGTCATCACGAACCCGGTGTCGTTGTCGTCCACTGCCGCACCGAACACCACGCCGAGCACCTGGCCAGCCCGGTTTATCATCGGTCCACCGGAATTTCCTTGACGCACAGTGCCTCTGATGGTGTACACCTCACGGTTGACCGTGGTGGTGCGATAGATGTCCGGTCCGTTGAGCTCGATGGTCTCCCGCACCCGCGCGGGGGTGGCCGCGAACTCGCCGCCCCCGGGATAGCCCAGCACGACCGCGTCGGTTCCTGACTTCGCCGGTTGGTCGGCGAATACCAGTGGGCGCTGCGGGAGGTTGGGCACATCCAGAATCGAGATGTCCTCGTTGGGGTCATAGGAGACGACGGTCGCGTCGTAGGTCTGCCCCTCGGCTTCCACGGTGACGCTGTCGGAACCGGCGACCACGTGCGCATTGGACATCACCCGATTCGGGGCGATCACGAAACCGGTGCCCTCCAATACCTTTTGGCAGCCCGGTGCGACACCGCGGATCTTGACCACGCTGGGCTTGGCGTTGGCCACGACCAGGCTGTCGGCCAGCGACGCATCCGGGGCGTCGACGGCTTGGATCGGAGTGCGGCCGAACGGCTGCAGGACGTCGGGCAGCCCAGAGGTGCGCAACAGCGCCGACATCCGCTTGGGCACGGTCTTGAGCCACTCGGGCGCGTACTTGTCCACCTCGGCAAGCACTTTCGAGCCGCGCGTCGCCGCGGCCAGGTTCGGCTGGTCGGAGGACGTCAACGGGCTGGCCAGCAGCCACGCCGCGACCATGACCACCACGAGCTGCAGAGCAACGCCGATCACCGAGTCGACGGAGCGTACCGCGCGATTGCGGATGGCGCCGCGCACCGCGCGGCCCAGCACCACCCCGGCCACCTCGCCGATCACGACCAGAGCCAAGATCAAGAAGAGTGCAGCAAACAGCTTGCCGCGCGGCGAACTGATGTGGCTGACAATATGCGGAGCCAGCATCACCCCGGCGATCGCGCCGAGGACCACACCCACGAATGACATCAGTGAGCCCAACGCGCCGGACCGCCAACCCGAGATGGCCGCGACGAACGCCACAGCCAGCACGGCGATGTCCAGCCATTGTGAACTCGTCACAGGGGCTCCTCACTGCTACCCACGAGAGCCATCGCCTCGTCCAACTCCCGGACGTCGTCGGTGTTCCACGGTTGCGACCAGCCGGCGACGTCGAGCATCGCAGAGATTACGTGGCCGGTGAATCCCCACACCAACATCTGGTTGAGCAGAAATGCCGGACCGGCGAAGCCCGGACCCGTTCCCGTGCGATACACCATCAGCCGGTTCACAGGATTGACGAAGGCACGCACCGGAACCCGCGCGACGATCGCGGTCTCGGCCTGATCGACGACGGCCACCGGCCCCGGATCCGGTGAATAGGCCAGTACCGGTACGACGTGAAAACCCGAGGGGGGAATGAACATTCGCTCCAACAAGGCCAACGGGTACAGCCGACCCGGGTCGATTCCGGTCTCTTCCTGTGCTTCTCGCAGCGCCGTGGCGACCGGGTCGGGATCTGCCGCGTCGGCGGCCCCTCCGGGGAATGCGGCTTGCCCCGCATGATGGCGCAACGTGCCGGCGCGCACGGTCAGCAGCAGATCGGCATCGTCGGGCAGCTGCCCGCTCGAGAGATCCGAACCCGGTCCGGAAAACAGCACCAGGACCGCGGCGTCGCGCCCACCGGTGCCGGCGGCCCGGGCTTTGGTGACCGCGGCCAGAAACTCGGGCGGCACCTTGCGGCGATATGCCTGCGGCACGCGGTCGACGTTGTCGACCAGCGGCGCCAGCCACGGGGGCCGGAATTCCGGGGTGAGCGCAACCGGTCCCGACGAGCGGGAGGAACCCCACGAGGTCACCGGCGCTTCTCTCTCATCTGTTGTCACTGCAATGCATTCTTCACCGCGGCGGCGATCTCGTCGGCACTGGTGAACGCTTGCGGCAGGATTTCGGCAACGCTACCGTCTGCGCGCAGTACCACCGTCGCGGGCATCACATTGGGCACCCCCAGGGCCGCGGCGATCCGGCGCTGACCGTCCTGCAGAGTGGGCAGCCGCACCCCCAGCTCGGCCAGGCGCAGCAACGCCGCGGTCTCGTTCTCGTCCTGGTGCACGGTCACCACCGAGACGTCCGGGCCTACTCGGCGCTGGTAGTCCGCCATCGCGGGCAGTTCCTCGGCGCACGGCCCGCACCAGTAGGCCCACAGGTTGAGCACCACCGGGCGGCCGGCCAGAGCACGGGCGACATCCACATTCGCTCCGTCGGCGGCGCATTCGACGACGATGCCGCGCAGTTTCTCGGGGCCGGGATTGTCGGCCGCTGCCGGGCACCGTGGCAGGTCGGCACGCTGCCGCGGCCCGGCAAGCGCCTCGGGCGTGTCGGCGTCGCGGTGTGCTCGGGCGGCCTGCGCGCCCGGTGCACCCTCGGTTCCCGGCGGGGTCTCATCGAGGGCGAGGACCAGCCCCGTGATCAGGGCCGCGATCACGGCAAGCACCAGCAGCGTCCAGCGGGTCGACGTCGTCATCCAATACCGAGCCGGAAGTCAGAGCCCGGCCAGCGCAAGCAGATGCTCGGTCTCCGGCCCCTTCACCAACGGTGCGGCAACCAGCGGATCGGTGGGCCCCAGCCCGAACGACGGGCAGTCCTTGGCCAGCACGCACACCCCGCAGGCCGGCTTGCGGGCGTGGCACACCCGCCGGCCATGGAATATGACGCGGTGGCTCAGCAGCGTCCACTGGCTGCGTTCGATGAGGCCACCGACGATGTGCTCGACCTTGACCGGGTCTTCTTCAGCGGTCCAGCGCCAGCGGCGCACGAGCCGGCCGAAGTGGGTGTCCACGGTGATGCCGGGGATGTCGAAGGCATTGCCGAGGATGACGTTGGCGGTCTTGCGGCCGATGCCCGGCAGCGTCACGAGCTCGTCGAGCGTATGAGGCACCTCGCCGTCGAAGCGCTCCTCGAGGGCCTGGCCGAGGCCGATCAGCGAGTTGGTCTTGTTCCGGTAGAAGCCGGTCGGGCGGACCATCTCCTCGAGCTCGGTCCGGTCGGCCTGCGCGTAGTCCCGCGCGGTGCGGTACTTGGCGAACAGCGCGGGGGTGGTCTGGTTGACACGGACGTCCGTGCACTGCGCGGACAGGATGGTGGCGACAGCCAGCTCCAGCGGATTGGTGAAATCGAGCTCGCAGTACACATGCGGAAATGCGGTGGCCAGCGTCCGGTTCATCCGACGGGCGCGCCGGACGAGACCTACGTGGGTCTCCGAATCCCACTTCGTTGCCTCCGCCTTACTCTCCGCCGGTGCCTTGACGGCGCCGCGGGCGGTTTTGCGCCTGGTCGGGGGGCTGTCCGTGGTCACGTTGCAAGGGTACTGACTCCGGTCCGTCAAGCTGCGGACTGACCGGTGACAATTCGTAATCCCGCTGAGACCTTGCGCGTGTTTACTAACCCCCGTGACCTGGTTGCTCGCGGTGTGTGTCCCCGGGCTGTTGATGCTCTCGACGTTCGGGTTACAGCGTCTCGAAGAGGCGTTGCACACCGAGCGCACACCCGCGGACGACGTCACCGAATATCTGGAGCGGGCGGCCAAGGCGGCACCGGCGCCGGCACCGCCCAGCGCCGAAATCCGGGATCGACGGGCAGAGGTGCCTGCCCGCCGCAGTGATGACGAGCCCGGTTTGCCCACGCGGTCATACGCCCATGCACGGCCGAATCCGCAGTTTCACCGAACCCAGTACGCCAATCGTGTGTAGCGTTGGCTCGTTGCAAGCCCAGCTACCACTAGACTGACACTGCCCAGCAATACAGCTGGCCTGCGCATTTCACATCATCGAAGAGTTTAAGAGGGGCGACGTGGACGAGATCCTGGCGAGGGCCGGAATCTTCCAGGGAGTTGAACCCAGCGCGGTCTCCGCGCTGACCAAACAGCTGCAGCCGGTGGACTTCCCGCGGGGACATACTGTCTTCGCCGAAGGCGAGCCCGGCGATCGGCTGTACATCATCATCTCCGGCAAGGTGAAGATCGGCCGCCGTTCCCCCGACGGGCGGGAAAATCTGCTGACGATCATGGGCCCGTCGGACATGTTCGGCGAGCTGTCGATCTTCGACCCGGGACCGCGGACCTCCAGCGCCACCACCATCACCGAGGTGCGCGCCGTCTCGATGGACCGCGACGCGCTGCGGGCGTGGATCGCCGATCGTCCTGAGATCGCCGAGCAGTTGCTCCGGGTGTTGGCACGTCGGCTCCGTCGCACCAACAACAACCTCGCCGACCTGATCTTCACCGACGTTCCGGGCCGTGTCGCCAAGCAGCTGCTGCAGCTGGCTCAGCGGTTCGGCACCCAGGAGGGCGGCGCGCTGCGGGTGACGCATGACCTCACCCAGGAGGAGATCGCCCAGCTGGTCGGGGCATCGCGCGAGACGGTGAACAAAGCGTTGGCCGACTTCGCCCACCGCGGATGGATCCGCCTGGAGGGCAAGAGCGTGCTGATCAGCGACTCCGAGCGGCTGGCGCGGCGAGCGAGGTAAGCGCGAGCGGAGCTTGCGGAGCCCGGGCGCAACCGAGCGAGTATCGATGTAGCGCCCGCTAAGCCCGCAGGTAGTCCAATTGGGCGCGCACCGATTTCTCGGCGGCATCCCACAGTTTCTCGTCGACGTCGGTATAGACGTGTTCGACGACCTGTCGTGCGGTGGCATCGTCGCCGAGCGCCCGTAGGGCTTGGCGCACCTGGTCGAGCCGTTCCTCGCGGTGCGCCAGGTACATGGCGGTGACGGCCTCCAGGTCATCGAGCTCAGGGCCGTGTCCGGGCAGCACCGTCCGGCGCCCCAGGCCCTGTAGCCGGCGCAGTGACTCCAGGTATTCGGTCAGGCTGCCGTCTTCGTCGTCGATCACGGTGGTGCCGCGGCCGAGAACGGTATCGGCGGTCAGCACCGCATCATCCACCAGGAACGACAACGAGTCCGCGGTGTGGCCGGGGGTGGCCATCACGGTGATCAGCAGCCCGGCCGCGTCGATGATCTCGCCGTCGGTGAGCGGGCCGCCCAGGCCGCGCAGGAATCCGCTGCCCACCGAACGGACCACCGCACCGGTCAACTCCACGATCTTGTCGATACCGCCGGTGTGGTCGTCGTGCTTGTGGCTGATCAGCACGAGCGGGATGGTGCCGAGCTCGGCCAGCCGGCCGATGTGCTCGTCATCGTCGGGACCAGGGTCGACGATGACCATCTCGTCGCTGCCGGGTCCGCGCAGCACCCAGGTGTTGGTGCCGTCCAGCGTCATGATGTTCGGGTTGTTGCACAGCAATACGGAGGCCGATTCGGTCACCGGCCGCAGCACTCCGTACGCCGGATGGGTCACTGCACCTCGACGATGAGCTCGACTTCCACCGGAGCGTTCAGCGGCAATTCCGAAACGCCGACGGCCGACCGCGCGTGTGCCCCGGCCTCGCCGAACACTTCGCCGAGGAACTCCGAGGCTCCGTTGATGACGCCGGGCTGACCACTGAAACCGGGTGCGGACGCGACGAACCCGACGACCTTGACCACCCTGGTCACGGAGTCGAGGCCGACCAGAGCGTCGACGGCGGCCAGGGCGTTCAACGCACACAGCCGCGCGGCCTCTTTGGCTTGTTCCGGGGTCACCTCGGTGTCGACCTTGCCGGTGTGGAGCAGGCTGCCGGACTCGATCGGCAGCTGACCGGAGGTATAGACGAGATTGCCGGTGCGGACCGCCGGAACGTAAGCGGCCAGCGGCTTCACCACCGTCGGCAGCGTCAGACCCAACTCGGCGAGCCGCCCTGAATGACTCACTTGGGCCGCTTCAGGTAGGCGACGTGCTGTTCGCCGGTCGGACCGGGCAGCACCGCGACGAGTTCCCAGCCGTCGGCTCCCCACTGGTCGAGGATTTGCTTGGTCGCGTGGGTCAGCAGCGGCACCGTGGCGTATTCCCATGTCGTCGGTTGGCTCATGGCCGAAGCTTATCGCTCGGTACCAACAGCACAGTGGGCCACAGGGGTGTGGCTAGCATGCTCTGATGGCGACCACATCGAGCGATGGCAGCTCTCTAGCCTGGCCTTCGCGCCTGACGAAGGCCCGCTTGCACTTTGTCACAGGCAAGGGCGGTACCGGCAAGACCACTGTTGCCGCCGCGTTGGCACTGACCTTGGCCGCCGGGGGGCGCAGGGTTCTTCTCGTGGAAGTGGAAGGGCGGCAAGGCATTGCGCAGTTGTTCGACGTACCGCCGCTGCCCTACGAGGAGCTGAAGATCGCCACCGCCGAGGGCGGCGGACACGTGAACGCGCTGGCCGTGGACATCGAGGCGGCGTTCATGGAATACCTCGACATGTTCTACAACCTCGGGTTGGCCGGCCGGGCGATGCGCCGGATCGGCGCGATCGAGTTCGCGACGACGATCGCACCGGGTCTGCGCGACGTCCTGCTCACCGGCAAGATCAAGGAGTCGGTGGTGCGCCAGGACGGTAAAAAACCGGCCTACGACGCCATTGTCGTCGATTCTCCCCCGACCGGGCGTATCGCCCGGTTCCTCGACGTCACCAAGGCCGTCTCGGACCTTGCCAAGGGCGGGCCGGTGCACTCGCAGGCCGACGGGGTGGTCAAGCTGCTGCATTCCGACCAGACCGCGATCCATCTGGTCACCCTGCTGGAGGCGCTGCCCATCCAGGAGACCATCGAGGCGATCGAGGAACTGCAGGAGTTGGGTCTGCCGATCGGCAGTGTGATCGTCAACCGCAACATCCCGCCGTTCCTGCCCGCCGCCGACCTGGCCAAGGCCGCCGAGGGCGATATCGACGCCGACGCGGTGCGCGCCGGACTCGAGCGGGCGGGAATCACGCTGGTGGACAACGACTTCGCCGGTCTGCTCACCGAGACGATCGAACACGCCAGCCGCATCCGGGCCCGCGCCGAGAGCGCGGAACAGCTCGACCGGTTGAAGGTACCGCGGCTGGAACTGCCGACGATTCCCGACGGTGTCGATCTGGGAAGTTTGTACGAATTGGCCGAAACGCTTGCGCAGCAAGGAGTTAGGTGATGAGCGGCACACCTCCAGCCCTCGACATGAAGTCGATCCTGGAAGACAAGTCCAACCGGGTCGTCGTGTGTTGCGGCGCAGGCGGAGTCGGCAAGACCACCACCGCCGCGGCGATGGCGCTGCGGGCCGCCGAGTACGGCCGTGCCGTCGTGGTGCTGACCATCGATCCGGCCAAGCGGCTGGCGCAGGCGTTGGGCATCAAGGAACTGGGCAACACGCCGCAGCGGGTGCCGCTGGCTCCCGAGGTGACCGGCGAGCTGCACGCGATGATGCTCGACATGCGTCGCACGTTCGACGAGATGGTGGTCGAATATTCCGGAACCGAACGCGCACAAGCGATTCTGGACAACCAGTTCTACCAGACGGTCGCCACGTCGCTGGCCGGCACGCAGGAATACATGGCCATGGAGAAGCTCGGGCAGCTGCTCGGGCAGGATCGCTGGGACCTGGTGGTGGTGGACACCCCGCCGTCGCGCAATGCGCTTGACTTCCTCGACGCCCCCAAGCGGTTGGGCAGCTTCATGGACGGCCGATTGTGGCGACTGCTGCTGGCCCCGGGTCGGGGCTTCGGCCGCCTGGTGACCGGTGTTGTCGGCCTGGCGATGAAAGCGATGTCGACGATCCTGGGCTCGCAGATGTTGTCGGACGCCTCGGCGTTCGTGCAGTCACTGGATTCGACGTTCGGCGGTTTCCGGGAGAAGGCCGACCGCACCTACGAATTGCTCAAGCGGCGCGGCACCCAGTTCGTGGTGGTGTCGGCGGCCGAGCCCGACGCGCTTCGGGAGGCGTCGTTCTTCGTCGATCGGCTCTCCGAGGAGGGCATGCCCCTGGCCGGGCTGATCCTGAACCGAACGCACCCCACGCTGTGCTCGCTGACCGCGGAGCGTGCGATCGACGGCGTCGCGGCGCTGCAGGCTGGCGCCACCGACAACGGGGATCAGCTCGCGGTGGCGGTACTTCAGATCCACGCAGACCGGGCGCAGACGGCCAAACGGGAAATCCGGCTGCTGTCGCGATTCACCGGCGCCAACCCCCACGTTCCGGTGGTCGGGGTGCCCTCGCTGCCATTCGATGTGTCCGACCTCGACGCCTTACAGGCGATCGCCGATCAGATCACCGGGGAGACCACATAAAAGAGTCCCGGCCGATCGGCCGGGACTCATGGCGAAAGTTAGCTGACGCTGCGGTGCTTGCGCTGCGCGGCGAAGAACTCCGACCAAGACACCACCTCGGGGTGCTGCTTCAGCAATGCGCGGCGCTGACGCTCGGTCATGCCGCCCCACACACCGAACTCGACACGATTGTCCAGCGCGTCCGCACCACACTCGGCCATCACGGGACAGTGGCGGCAGATCACGGCGGCCTTGCGCTGCGCGGCGCCCCGGACAAAGAGCTCGTCAGGGTCAGTTGATCGACACAAGGCCCTCGATACCCACGCGATCCGAGCTTCCCCGTCCACACCCTGGACGGAACCGTTCAATAGCGCTGCGCTTGGCTTGCGGGCAGCAGTCCGAATACCTGACACCGACGGATCCCCTTCGTCCGGCCGCTTACGCGGCTGACAATCTTCAGGTGTAGGCCGCGTATGCGATCTACGCCACATTGCGGCTCAGAGTGTTACCTGAATCGCACTGTCTGTTTAAGTTAGGTGGTCAGGTATCTTTTGCGCAACAGTTGGATCACAGGTTTTTTGGGACGACCGTCCAGACCGATCATGAACTGGCTTTTTCTGACTCCGACGTAAATACCTTTCGATATGATCTGCCCCGCAGGGGACGCTCGGCGAGACCTCGCGAGCCCTAGTTACTCTGTTACTCATGTCGGAACGCCCTCCGGCCGGCGCAACACTCATCAAGCTGGCCTGGTGCTGCCTGTTGGCCAGCGTGCTATTGGCGGCGTTGCTGTTTCCGGTGGTCGGCGGCGTGGGATTGGTGTCCAACCGCGCATCCGATGTGGTGGCCAACGGCTCGGCCCAACTGGTCGAGGGCGAAGTACCCGCGGTGACGACCATGGTGGACGTCAAAGGCAACCCGATCGCATGGCTCTACTCACAGCGTCGCTTCGAGGTTCCCAGCGACAAAATCGCCGACACGATGAAGCTGGCAATCGTTTCGATCGAGGACAAGCGGTTTGCCGAGCATGCGGGTGTCGACTGGAAGGGCACACTGACCGGCCTGGCCGGCTACGCGTCGGGCGACCTGGACACCCGCGGCGGATCGACCATCGAGCAGCAGTACGTGAAGAACTACCAGCTGCTGGTGATTGCGCAAACCGACGCTGAAAAGCGCGCCGCGGTGGAAACCACGCCGGCGCGCAAGCTGCGCGAGATCCGGATGGCACTCACCCTGGACAAGACGTTCACCAAGCCCGAGATCCTGACCCGCTACCTCAATCTGGTCAGCTTCGGCAACGGCTCCTTCGGCATCCAGGACGCCGCGCAGACCTACTTCGGTGTCGACGCCTCCCAGCTGAACTGGCAGCAGGCCGCGCTGCTGGCCGGGTTGGTGCAGTCGACCAGCACACTGAATCCCTACACCAATCCCGACGGTGCGCTGGCCCGCCGCAATCTCGTGCTCGACACCTTGATCGACAACTGGGACACGAATGCCCCCGACTGGGCTCAGAAGGTCGACGAGCTCAAGGCCGCCAAGCAGCAACCGCTGGGCATCCTGCCGCAGCCCAACGAGCTGCCCCGCGGCTGCATTGCGGCCGGGGACCGAGCGTTCTTCTGCGACTACGTGCAGGAATATCTGGCCAGGGCGGGCATCAGCAAGGACCAGCTCGCCCGCGGCGGCTACCTGATCAAGACCACGCTGGACCCCGACGTCCAGAATTCGGTCAAGTCGGCCGTCGACTCGATCGCCGCCCCCGACATCCAGGGCGTCGCCAGCGTGATGAGCGTCGTGCTGCCCGGCAAGACGGCCCACCCGGTGGTCGCGATGGTCAGCAACCGGACCTATGGGTTGGACTCGGCGCTCGGGGAAACCATGCAGCCACAACCGTTTTCGCTCGCCGGCGACGGGGCGGGATCGGTCTTCAAAATCTTCACCACGGCCGCCGCCCTCGACATGGGGTTGGGCATCAACGCCAATCTGGACTCCCCGGTGCGTTTCGAGGCCAAGGGCCTCGGCAGCGGCGGGGCCAGGGGCTGCCCGAGTAACACCTGGTGCGTGCAGAACGCGGGCAACTATCGCGGCTCGATGAGTGTCACCGATGCGTTGGCACAATCGCCCAATACCGCCTTCGCCAAGCTCATCTCCCAAGTGGGCGTGCAGCGCACGGTCGACATGGCGGTCAAGCTGGGTCTGCGCTCCTATGCCGAGCCGGGCACCGCGCGGCCCTATGACCCCAACACCAACGAAAGCCTGGCCGACTTCATCAAGCGCCAGAACCTCGGGTCCTTCACGCTGGGCCCGATCGAGGTGAACGCCCTCGAGCTGTCCAATGTGGCCGCCACCCTGGCCTCCGGTGGCGCGTGGTGTCCACCCAGCCCGATCGACAAGCTCTACGACCGCAACGGCAACGAGGTGTCCGTCACCACCGAGACCTGCGAACAGGTGGTGCCCGAGGGGCTGGCCAACACCTTGTCCAACGCCTTGAGCAAGGACGACACCAGCGGCACCGCGGCCGGCTCAGCCGGATCGGTGGGCTGGAACCTGCCGATGTCGGGCAAGACCGGCACCACCGAGGCGCATCGGTCCTCGGCGTTCCTCGGCTACACCAATCACTACGCGGCCGCGGCCTATATCTACGACGATTCGCCCACCCCGTCGGACCTGTGCTCGTGGCCGCTGCGGCAGTGCGGTGACGGCAACCTCTACGGCGGCAACGAACCCGCCAAGACCTGGTTCACAGCGATGAAGCCAATCGCCCAGAACTTCGGCGACATCGGCCTGCCGCCCACCGATCCGCGCTACGTCGACGGCGCCCCCGGCTCGCGGGTTCCCAGTGTCTCGGGCCTGCCCCAGGGCTCCGCGCGGGACCGCCTGAAGGACGCCGGATTCCAGGTTGCCGACCAGGCCACCCCGGTCAACAGTGTGGCGCCGGCGGGCGAGGTGGTCGGCACGTCGCCCAGCGGACAAACCGTGCCCGGCTCGATCGTCACGATCCAGGTCAGCAACGGCATCCCACCGGCCCCACCCCCGCCTCCGCCGGGAGGACTGCCGATACCGGGTCTGGACGGCGCCCCATTCGGACAGACGGTTGTCGAGATCCCGGGACTGCCGCCCATCACCGTCCCGCTGCTGGCTCCGCCGCCGCCCCCGTAATCCGCATAGTTACAGACAGCCGCTCGACCCGATGAACCGCGACGGGTGGCAGTACTCTTGCCGGTATGGCTGTGCAGTCCGCAGTGAAGTCGTCCGCGCTCGTCGCCGCCGGCTCGGCCGCGCTTGCGGTCGGCTACGCCACGGTGATCGAGCGCAACGCGTTCGTTGTACGCGAAGTGACCATGCCGGTGCTCTCACCGGGCTCCACGCCGTTGCGGGTGCTGCACCTCAGCGATATCCACATGCGCCCGACGCAGCGGCACAAGCAGGCCTGGCTGCGCGAGCTGGCGCGCTGGGAGCCCGACCTGGTGGTCAACACCGGCGACAACCTGTCGCATCCCAAGGCCGTGCCCGCGGTCGTGCAGGCGGTCGGTGACCTGTTGTCGGTGCCCGGCGTCTTCGTGTTCGGCAGCAACGACTACTTCGCCCCGAAGCTGAAGAACCCCGCGAAGTATCTCTACGACAGGGACAGCCGAATCCATGGCAAGCCGCTGCCGTGGCAGGACCTGCGTGCGGCATTCACCGAGCGCGGCTGGCTGGACCTGACCCACAACCGGCGTGACTTCGAGGTCGCCGGGCTGACCATCGCGGCCGCCGGCGTCGACGACCCCCATCTGGGCCGGGACCGCTACGACACCATCGCCGGCCCGCCGAACCCGACGGCCAACCTGTCCCTCGGCGTCACCCACGCGCCCTACACCCGGGTGCTGGACCGCTTCGCCTCCGACGGCTATCAGCTGATCATGGCCGGGCACACCCACGGCGGGCAGCTGTGCCTGCCGTTCTACGGCGCGCTCGTCACCAACTGCGATCTGGACCGCTCCCGCGCCAAAGGCGCCTCGCGCTGGGGCGCGCAGACCGCGCTGCACGTGTCGGCGGGCATCGGCACCAGTCCGTTCTCGCCGTTCCGGTTCTGCTGCCGTCCCGAGGCGACCCTGCTGACCCTGGTCGGCGCGCCGACCGGCGGGCACGACGAGACGCGAAACGTGGTGCGCTCCAGCCCTACCGCCTCGGTGCGGTGAGCCCCGCCTGCTGTACCGACCGGCGATGACCACCGTTGCCGCTCATACCCGGCCACGCGGCTGGGTCGACAACGCCATCCGGCTGATCGAGGCCGACAGCCGACGCAGTGCCGACACCCATCTGCTGCGCTATCCGCTGCCGACCGCGTGGTGCATGGAGGCGGACATCGCGCTGTACCTCAAAGACGAGTCGACGCACATCACCGGCAGCCTCAAGCATCGGCTCGCGCGGTCGCTGTTCCTCTATGGGCTGTGCAACGGCTGGATCGACGAGCACACGACGGTGGTCGAGGCGTCCTCCGGGTCGACGGCGGTGTCCGAGGCGTATTTCGCCGCGCTGCTGGGTCTGCCGTTCGTCGCGGTGATGACGACCTCAACGAGTGCGTCGAAGGTCAAGCTGATCGAGGCGCAGGGCGGGCGGTGTCACTTCGTCGAGCGGCCCGGTGATGTCTACACCGAGGCGCAGCGGATCGCCGACGAGACCGGCGGCCACTACCTGGACCAGTTCACCAACGCCGAACGGGCCACCGACTGGCGAGGCAACAACAACATCGCCGAGTCGATCTATGAGCAGATGAGCGCAGAACGCCATCCGATCCCGGCGTGGATTGTGGTCGGGGCCGGCACCGGCGGCACCAGCGCCACGATCGGACGCTACATCCGGTATCGGCGCCATGAGACGAAGCTCTGCGTGGTCGACCCGGAGAACTCGGCGTTCTTTCCTTCTTATGCGCAACGCCGGCGTGACATCGTCACCGGGTCGTCGTCCCGGATCGAGGGCATCGGCCGGCCGCGGGTGGAGCCATCGTTTCAGCCCGAGATCGTCGACCGGATGGTCAGTGTGCCCGACGCCGCATCGATCGCGGCGGCCCATCACGTCTCGCGGGTGTTGGGTCGACGGGTCGGCCCGTCGACGGGGACCAACGTCTGGGGCGCGTTCGGCTTGCTGGCCGAGATGGTCGCTGCCGGGGTGGGTGGCTCGGTGGTCACCCTGATCGCCGATAGCGGGGATCGCTATGCCGACACCTACTACCACGCCGACTGGCTAGCGGCTCACGACCTCGATCCGAGCGTGTACGCCGGCGCCTTGGCCGAGTTCGAACGCTCCTGCGGCTGGGCCTGGTCCGGCTCGTCGACGGCGTCGTAATCGCCGGTCACGACCAGCCACAACGCAGCTAGTAGGAAGAATCCCCCGTACACAACGGCCCCCAAAGCGGTCATCATCCGCTCCACCTTTCGCTGCTCGGCGTAACTGTTCGCGCCGACAGTCTCCATAACGCCACCGACAACCCAGATCCATCCCGCGACGCGCCACGAACTTGGCCAGCGGGGGTGACTAGCCGTTTGGCTTCTCACCGGTCCCGTGCGATACGCTGTCGTGGCTTCACGCGGGGTGTGGCGCAGCTTGGTAGCGCGCTTCGTTCGGGACGAAGAGGTCGTGGGTTCGAATCCCGCCACCCCGACTCGTGTTTTCGCAGTAGGGCCTTGATCGAGAAATTCGGTTGAGGCCTTTTTACTTGCGCGCCGCCTACAGTCCGAGCGCGCTGTAGATGCCGGGTCGCTCCCGGTAGGAGTCCGGCAGCGCGAAGATCGTCCAGTCGTGGAACTGACCTTCCCGCAGCACGAAGGTGAAGTCGGCGTCCTCGGCGATCGCCTTGTCGCGCAGGCGCAGCGCCTGCTGCGTGAGCAGATCCCGCGAGCTGGTGTACACGGTCGTCGGCGGCAGCCCGTCCAGAGAGCCGTAGATCGGGCTCACGAGCGGATCGGCGGGGTCGAGATCGCCCGCCCAGGTGAGCAGGTCGTTGTTGTCGCCGCTACGGCCATTACCCAGCAGCGGGTCGTCCACCGGGTTCTCGAAGGTGTCACTGAGGTCGAGGGCCGGCGCCAGCAGAAGAAGACGGTGCGGCTGGGTGCCGTTGCGCTTGACGATCTCCTGCAACGCGGCCAGCGCGATGTTGCCGCCGGCCGAATCGCCGACCACGCTCACGTTGTCGGAGCCGTGCGCCGCGACCTGTGCGCTGATGAAGTCGGCCATCACCGGTATGTCCGTGGCCGCATTGCCAACCGGCGCAAGGGTATAGAGCGGAACCACGACGGTCGCGCCGGTGTCCCGCGCCATATCGGTGTAGGTGAGCCAATGGAAGATGCTGATCTGGCCGATGAACGAGCCGCCGTGGATTCCCACGACGTACTGACCGCTCGCATTGCGCGGCGTCAGTGTCCACACCGCCATGCCTTCGTATTCGGTCTTCTCCGCCTTGATTCCGGAGAGCAGGAAGGAGTCCGGCACACCGTCGGTGAAGAACGGGATCTGCGCGCTGCTGCCGCTGAGGCTGAATGGCAGATGGAATGTCGTTGTCACCCAGTTGATCGCCCGCAGGACGCCCACCACCGCCCGCTGCACCATCGTCGGCGGCGGCCCGGAATACAGGCTCTCGTCGACCGGCGGCGCCGCTTCTGCCGACACCGCCTCCGCCTTGGCCGGCACCCTCGCTGACGTTGCGGCTGCCGGCGGCGCGGCTGTACTGCCAGAGGCTGTCTCGTCGCCGCGGCGGGTTACGCCCGCTACCGAAAGCGCTACAGCGACAGCGTTGGGCGCCTTCGGAATTCGGTTGGGTGCCGCCTTCGAGCTCGCCGCCACCGTTTGCACAGTGCGGACCTTGTGTCGCGCGGTTGACGCTGCCGGCTTGGCCGATGACGACGAAGCTGCGCCTGAGGGCGACGATCCGGCGTCCGCCGACGCGACGCCCTGCGCGGCGATCGCGATGCCCGCACCCACCCCGAGGGCGGCGGCAAGCCCCCCGATCCGTCCGACCAACGCTGATGCAGCCATGGCGCGAACGTAGCACCGGCAGTAAACCCGTCGAGGTGTTTTCTATTTTTATAGAAGCCTCGGCTACATTTGCTACCGATGCGACGTAAGCCCGACGGAGACCAGCGGCGCCGCGATCTCTGCGACGCGGCGATCACTGTGCTGGCAGAACAGGGCACCAAAGGGCTGAGCCACATCAAGGTCGACCGGGCCGCCGGCGTTTCGGACGGGACAACGTCGGCGTACTTCCGGACGCGGTCGGCCCTGCTCGTCGCGACGACACAGCGCGTGGTCGAACTCGACCTCATCGGCCTGGAGAGGGCCAGGAGCGCGGCCGCCGGCGAGGACGAGGAGATGCCCCGACTGGCCGACGTGGTGGCCGCCGCCGCCGCGGAGCCGCACCTGACCCGCGCCAAGGCACGGTACGAGCTCAATATGCTCGCCACCCGGGAACCCGCGATCCGCGACCTCGTCCGCCGCGCGAACGACGGCTTCGCCGAACTGTTCCGCGAGATGATGCTGCGCCTGCTGCCGGACGGAGATGACCTCCCGCCGTCCGTCGTCGACGACTTGAGCGCCATCACTCAGACATTCATCAGCGGAGTGCTGGGTCGCTACGCGGTCGGCGATTTCAGCATCAGCGACCCCGACGAAATAGACCGGCTCATTCGAAGAATGCTTGCGCTGCAACCCTATTCGTAAGATACGTCGAGTTCGTCCAGCGCCGTTTGCGCCCGTCGCTCGACGAAGAGCGGAACGTACTCGCGAATGCGCGCGCCATTGAACCGGGCATGCAGCTCTTCGACCACTTCGGCGATGGTCGACGACGACAACGTGGGATAGCTCAGGGCGAGTCGTTCGATGACTTCCCCCAGCTGCGTGGTTTCGTCCAGCGCCCTAGTCATGGGCATTCAATTTCGCACCACGTTCACCGGCCGTCAACCCTGGCGGCTCTAAGAAAAACTCACCCCCGGACCGGCGTGGCCCGAGGGTGAATCAGTTCCGCGTCAGAAGCCTGGCGGCGGCGGCAATGCCGGCGGCGGCGGCAGCGGCGGGGGTCCCGGCAGTGGCGGTGAGCCCGGCAGGAACGGAATCCACGGCGGCGGCGGCAGAGCCGGTGGCGGGGGCAGCGGCGGCGGGCCGATCGCGGGAGGCGGCGGCAGCGGACCGAGCGCGGGTGGCGGCGGCAGCGCCGGGGCCGCCGGCAACGCGGCAGCCGCCGGAACCGAAGCCGCGGTCAAACCCCCGAACGGATTCCAGCCGTTCTGAAACGCCCCGAACACCAGCGCGGAGCCCACACTGCCGGCCACGGCGGTCGTACCGCCGATCGCACCATTGGCGATCGGCACACCGATCGCCAGCCCGACATTCTGCGCCGCCTGGTCCTGGGCCGTCTGACGGGCCTCGTCCACCGAACGGCCGATGGTGTTGTTGTACGTGCTCGTCAAGCTGTCGAGGTAGGTCTGCAGATCCGACCCCTGGTCGGCCGGCTGCGGTGCGGCGGACGCCGTGCCGGCCGCCGCAAACACCGCCGCCAACGACAACGACGTGACAGCCACCGCTCGTAGCGATGTGCGTCGAAGGCTCACTTCGGCCCCCTTCCTGATGGAGCCATAGTATCGGGCCGCAGCCCAGATAGACATCCCTCCGTATTGACGCTGAAGTCAAATCGGCCCAGCAACCGCCAAAGGCTCAGTTCAGGTAGTCGAACGTCGTCATCATCCCGGCTTCTGCGTGGTAGGTGTTGTGGCAGTGCAGCGGCCAATACCCGGGGTTGTCGGCCAGGATGGCGACCCGGACGGACTGGTTGGGCAGCACGATCACGGTGTCCTTGCGCGCACCCATCCCGCCGTTGGCGGTCATCACCGCGAAGGTGTGTCCGTGCAGGTGCATCGGGTGCCACATGCTGGTCTTGTTCGCGAACGTCATCGTGGCCTGCTGGCCCTGCGTGATCGCGAACGGCTTGTTGTTCGGGTACGGCCCGTTGACGCCCCATTGGTAAGCCGTCATGTTGCCGCTGAGGTCGGCCGTGAGTTCGGCGTCAGCCTTGCTGAACGCCAGCTGAGCGCCCGGGGCTGCGGTGAACATATCGACGGTGCCGATGCGCCCGTTGAGCTCCGGTGGCCGGAACCCGGCGTCGGGCGCCGACCCCGCACCGGTATTCAGCACGGCGCGCGCCAGCGCGTTCTTACCCTCGGCGAGCGCGACGAGCGGGAACACACCGTCACCCGCGGTGATGACAGCGTCGTAGCGCTCCCCCATCCCCATCAGCAGTGCGTCCACCTCGACCGGCTCTACCGGGAACCCGTCGGTGTGAGTGACGGTCATCCGATGCCCCGCCAGCGCGATACGGAAAGCGGTATCCGCGCCGGCGTTGATGATCCGCAATCTGACTCGCTGCCCCGGCTTGGCAGTGAAAGTGGTTGGCGCTTCCGGGATTCTGCCGTTGACCAGATAGTAGGGATACATGACGTCGCCGGCGTCGCCGCCGAGCAGCCTGCTGGACGGCCCGCCCATGCTCATCCCGGACATACCGCCCTTACGCAGGTCCGCGTAGATCTGCTCGGGCGAGGGTCCCACACCGTCGGTCCAATCGTCCAGCACCACAATCCATTCGGCGTCGTAGTCGGCGGGCGCGTTCGGGTCGTTGATGATCAACGGCAGGTACAGTCCGGTGTCGGCGTTGACTCCGGTATGTGGATGCGCCCAGTACGTGCCGGCGTTCGGAACCGAGAACCGGTAGGTGAACGTACCGCCGGGCGCAATGTTGGGCGTGGCGGGTTCGACCCCGTCCATGTTGTTGCGCAACGCGATTCCGTGCCAGTGCACCGAGGTCGGACCGCTGAGCTTATTGGTCACGGTGGCGACGATCTCGTCGCCGACGTTGGCCCGAATCAGCGGGCCCGGAATGGTGTCGGCATAGCCCCTGGTGTCGACCACCCGCCCGCCCAGGTCGACGGTGACCGGTCCCGGGTTGAGCGTGACGGTGACGGTCTTGCCGCTGTGCGGACGCGCCGCCTCCGCGGCGTCGATCGCGGCGGTCAGACCCGATGGCACCGCGGTGGGTTGCGTCTGCAGCGGTGCCTCCGCCGGGGCGCCACTGTGTCCGCACGCCGCCAACGCCGCACCGGCGCCGGCCGCAATGCCCGACGCCAGGAATGCCCGTCGGCTCAATTGCCAACGCTCGGAGCCAGATTCATTCATTGCTGCCTCGTCATAATGCCGTTACGGCCGCCCTGCCGGCGGCGCGACCCGAGAACAGGCAGCCACCGAGGAACGTTCCCTCCAGCGCGTTGTAGCCGTGCACGCCGCCGCCGCCGAATCCGGCGACCTCGCCCGCGGCGTACAGACCGTCGATCGGATTGCCGTCGAGACCAATCGCGCGCGACGACAGATCGGTCTGGATGCCGCCGAGGGTCTTTCGGGTCAGGATGTGCAGCTTCACCCCGATCAGCGGCCCGGCCGCCGGATCGAGGATGCGGTGCGGTGCGGCGGTGCGCCCGATCCGGTCACCGATATACCGCCGCGAGTTGCGGATCCCTTGCACCTGAGCATCTTTGGCGTAGGGATTGGCCATTTGCAAATCCCGGGCCTTGATCTGCTCGCGGATCCGCCCGGCGTCGAGCAGTGGTTCCTCGGTCAGCGCATTCATCTTCGCCACCAGATCGTCGAGCCCGTCCGCGACGACGAAGTCCGCGCCGTGGCGTTTGAAGGCCTCCACCGGTGCGGGCGCCCCCTTGCTCAACAACCGCTCTTTGAGGAACCCGGCGCGGTCCTTGCCGGTGATGTCCGGGTTCTGCTCGGAGCCCGACAGGGCGAACTCCCGCTCGATGATCTTCTGGGTGAGGATGAACCAGCTGTGGTCGTAGCCCGCGATGTCGGGTGTGGTGCGCAGGTAGCGCAGCGTACCCAGCGTGTCGTAGCCAGGCAGGTACGGCTCGGGCAGCCGACGGCCCAGCGCGTCGAACCACATCGAGGACGGGCCCGGCAGGATTCGGATCGCGTGCGACGGCCAGATCGGCGCCCAGTTCTGCACACCTTCGGTGTAGTGCCACATCCGGTCCCGGTTGACCAGGCGCACTCCGGCGTCGGCCGCGATGTCGAGCATCCGGCCGTCGACGTAGGCCGGCACGCCGGTGATCATCGAAACCGGCGGGGTGCCCATCCGCTGCGGCCAGTACCGCCGCACGATGTCGTGGTCACCGCCGATACCCCCGGTGGTGACGATGACGGCCTGAGCACGGAATTCGAAGTCCCCCAGGATATCCCGATTCGACGGCGCGCCACGGGGGGAGTCGTCGGGTGCCAACACCGCACCTCGCACCCCGGTGACGGCGCCGTCGGTGACGACGAGTTCGTCGACCCGGTGCCGGTGCCGGAAGGTCACCAGCCCACGTCGCGCGGCGTCTTGCACCGCGGCGACGAACGGCTCGACCACCCCGGTACCGGTGCCCCAGGCGACATGGAAGCGGGGCACCGAATTGCCGTGTCCGTCCGCGCGCAGGTCCCCGCGCTCGGCCCAGCCGACGGTGGGCAGAAACCTGATGCCGTGCCCCAGCAGCCAGGAGCGTTTCTCCCCGGCGGCGAACTCGACATAGGCCCGGGCCCACCGGACCGCCCAACTGTCCTCGTCGTCGATCCGGTCGAACTGGGCGCTACCCGACCAATCGCTCCACGCCAGCTCCAGACTGTCCTTGACACCCAGGCGACGCTGTTCGGGGCTGTCGACCAGGAACAGGCCGCCGAAGGACCAGAACGCCTGCCCGCCGAGGTTCGCCTCGTTCTCCTGGTCGATCAGGACGACCTTCTTACCGCGACTGGCCAACTCTGAGGTGGCGACCAGACCGGCCAGGCCGGCGCCGACCACGATGACATCTGCGTCCATGCTGAGCCCTTCGGGTGTCGAGACAGGCCCACCGTACTTTTCCCTATCGCGCCGCTGGTCGGGGCACTATCGTCGCGACCATGACGGACATCCGTTTCGACAGCTGGTACAAACCGCTGGCCACACCGCTGGGCCTCGGCCCGAGCCGAAGCGACGTCACCGTCGACAACGGCACTCTGCATGTCTCGATGGGCTGGGGCTTCTCGGCCGACATTCCGCTGGCATCCATCACCGAGGCCAAGCCGGCCAAGGGCCCCTTCCTCGGCTGGGGCGTGCACGGATTCCGGGGGCGCTGGCTGGTTAACGGTTCCTCGAGGGGAGTCGTCGAGTTGACCATCGACCCGCCGGTGCAAGCCAAGATCGTTGGTGTTTCGACAACGCTGCGCACGCTACTGGTCAGCGTCACCGACCCCGAGGCGCTCATCGCCGCTTGCGCCCGCAACTAAAGTGACGCACGGGGTTTAGCTCCCCCTCCTGCCGGGGATAAGCCTTAGGTGACGCTCGCCCCCCTAGCCCTCGAACCCCGCCTCCCGGAAGCTCGAGGGCCGCTGTCGATGGCAGTACTCGAACTCCTGACCGAGCGCGCGCCGCGCAATTACCTGCTTCGGGTCGAGGCGCCCGTTCGCGATTCCGACCCCTATGGCATCGACCTACAGCTCGCGCTCTACGTCTGCTACGAATTGCACTACCGCGGGTTTGCCGGTGTCGATCCGGGCTGGGAATGGAACCCGGGGCTGCTGTATCTGCGATCGCATCTCGAGAACGCGTTCCTGTCCACAGTCCAACGCGATGTCGGCCCGATCAGCGCCGAGGACACCGCCGACGCCGAGATGGAACGGCTGGCCATGGAACCGGTCGACGGGTCGGGGCCGTCCTACCACCTGCGTGACATCGGCACCTGGGAGCAGATGCAGGAGTACTTCGTGCACCGCTCGCTGTACCACCTCAAGGAGGGTGACCCCCACGCCTGGGCCATCCCCCGGCTGACCGGACATTCCAAGGCCGCCTTCGTTGCGGTTGAATTCGACGAGTTCGGCGGTGGCAGAGGCGATCACGTGCACCAGCAGCTCTTCGCCGACCTGATGGTCGCCGCCGGCCTGGATGCCTCCTACCTCGGATACATCGACGCCGTCCCCGCCGAGTCGTTGGCCGTGGTGAATCTGATGTCCCTGTTCGGCCTGCACCGCGAGCACCGGGGTGCGGCGATCGGCCACTTCGCCTCCACCGAGATCACCTCACCACCGGGATCACGCCGTCTGGTCGACGCCCTGGAGCGCCTGGGCGCCCCTGACACCTGCACCCGGTTCTACCGCGAGCACGTCGAAGCCGACGCGGTGCACGAACAGGTGGTGCGCACCGACGTCGTCGGTGACCTGGTGGGCCGCGAGCCGGCGCTGGACCGCGATGTGGTGTTCGGCATCCGCGCACACGAACTGGTGGAAAGCCGGTTGGCCTATCAGTTGATGAAGAACTGGACCAACGGGCGTAGCTCGTTACGCCGGCCGCTGAGCTGACGGCTCGTCGTCGGACCGCCGCCGTCGCCGATGGCTGGTGTCACACAACGGGAAAGTCTTGCTGCGCCGGCACATACAGATGGCGACCATGAACCGGTCGGACTCGACGACGGTGCCGTCAGGCATTTCGATCCGCACCGGACCCTGCACCATCATCGGACCGCCGGAAACGATCCGGACCAACCGGGGTTCGTCCTCGCTCACCGCTTCTCCGCGCGAATCACCACGATCTCCTCCACCCGCCTGCCGATGGGCAGCATACCAATGCTCTCCATCCACTTCGCCCGCGCGGCGAGGACCGGACCAAACGGAATGAGCTGGCTGAGAACCACTTCGGCACGCAAACCACCTCGTCGGAGCCGACGAAGCGACTGCTCGGTGTCGGCGAACTCGGACTGGACGATCAGCATCGTGCCGCCTGCGGTGAGGAGTTCGGGTGCGCAGTCGCAGATCGGGTTCAGAACCTCACGGCCATCCAGACCGGCATTCCATGCCGTCGCAGGGCCTACTCCGGCGGGGATGCACTCCAGATCGGCATCGGGACCCGTTGGCACATAAGGCGGATTCGAGACGACCACGTCGAACGGGCCGGCCAGGAACGCATCGACCCACATTCCCACGCGGGCGTCCACGCAGACGCCGGCTTCCGTAGCGTTGGACGTTGCGCAAGCCACCGCGTCCGGGCAGATGTCGAATGCCGTGACGGTGCGCGCACCGAGTTGTGCGGCGGCAACCGCCACGGCGCCGCTCCCTGTGCACAGATCCAGTACGTGGCGTCCGGTGACCGCGCCGCTGCGGGTCATCGCCTCGATCAGCAGCTGTGAATCATGTTGTGGCACATAGACACCTGGGGTCACATGCACTGAGTCCCGGACATCGGGGGACAGAATGGTCAACGTTGGCCTTTCGACAGTCGAGCGCGCACTGTTGTTGTCAAGGCGCTGCGGCAACTAATGCCCATTTACCGCAGCGTTAAACCCGATAGGCGCGTTGGCCTGAGTTGTGGCTACGAATCCCGCCGTCGCAGGGCTACCGCCGCAGCCGTCAAGGACGCGATGCCCAGACCTAATCCGGCGGCTCGTGATCGGGCGGCTCGGCCACGTCCGGTGCGACTTCGCGGGTGGCCTGACCACCCTTACCGCCCATGTCTTTCGGGCCGGGCCGGTCGATCCTGCGTACTTCCTTATGGTCGTCGGTGTAGTCGGCGTGGTCGTCGTCGTCCGAGGTCCGTTCGGTCATGGCCGAGGCGAATACCCCGCGACGGCGCTTTCAATCGCACAGTGGGCCGCATCACGGCATCAGTTCGCCGCTGCGCGAAGTTTCTCCAAGAGCGGTTCGGCGGCCTTCGCCAGGAACTCGTCCTGCCTCTCGTCACCGATCTGCACCAGCGCGATGTCGGTGAAACCGGCCTCCCAATAGGGACGCACCGCCTCCACGATCCCGTCCAGGTCCGGTCCGCACGGAATACTCTGCGCGACCGCGTCCGGGCTGACGAATCGGGTGGCACCGGCGAAGCCCGCCGGGGTCGGCAGATCCGCGTTGACGTCCCACCCGCCACCGAACCACCGGAATTCGGCGTGGGCTCGTTCGACCGCGGCGCCACGGTCGGGATCCCAGCAGATCGGGATCTGCCCGATCACCCGGCCGCCGCCGGGCAGCCCGGTGGCCTGGCGGGCTGCGTGCCAGCCGGTGACCAGTTTGTCGTCGGGTTCGACGGCGATCATGTGGTCGCCCAGCTTGGCGAAGGCGTGCAGTGACCGTTCGCCGGAGACCGCCACGCCGATGGTCACGGGTTCTTCGGGGATGTCCCAGATTCGTGCCGAATCAATCTGGAAGTAGTCACCCTTGTGGTCGACGAGTTCGCCACTGAGAAGTTGACGGATGATGACGATCGCCTCGCTGAGCATGTCGTGGCGGCGCTGGACGGTCGGCCAGCCCTTGCCGACGATGTGTTCGTTGAGGTTTTCTCCGGAGCCAAGGCCCAGGGCGAATCGGCCGTCGGCCAGGATCTGCAGGGTAGCGGCCTGCTGCGCGACGACCGCCGGGTGATAGCGCATCGTCGGGCAGGTCACGTAGGTGTACAGCGCGACCCGGTCGGTGGCGTGGGCCACCGCTCCCAGCAGCGTCCAGGCGTTGGGCGCGTGCCCCTGGGTGGTCAGCCAAGGCGAGAAGTGGTCACTGCTCACCTCGAAGTCGAAGCCGGCACGTTCAGCTGAAACTGCGTACTGCACAAGGTCTTTCGGGCCGCTCTGCTCGGTCATCAGGGTGTATCCGAAGCGCGTCATGCGCCACGGGTACCCGCGCGTCACCGAGCGAAACGGGCTACCACTAGAGGCGCGCCTTGACCGCCGCCGACAGCCGGGATCCGTCGGCCTTACCCGCGGCGATCGCGGTGGCCGCCTTCATCACCAATCCCATGTTCTTCGTCGACGGGCGTTCGCCGAGTTCCTCGGCCACCTGCGCGATCGCGGTGTCTGCCACGTCGGCCACCTCGGCGTCGGTCAGCGGAGTCGGCAGGTACTCATCGATGATCCGGGCTTCGGCGTGTTCCTCGGCGGCCAGCTCGCCGCGGCCGTTCTGGGTGTAGATCTCAGCGGACTCGCTGCGCTTCTTGGATTCCCTGGCGAGCACCTTGAGCACCTCCTCGTCGGAGAGGTCTCGCGCCTGCTTGCCCGAGACCTCTTCGGTCTGGATCGCCGCGAGCAGCAGCCGCAGCGTGGCCGTGCGCAGTTTGTCCTGGGTCTTCATCGCATCGGTGAGGTCCGACCTCAGCCGCTCCTTGAGCTCCGCCATGGCCCAAACGCTACGCGCCCGAGATGGACACAACGTTGAGAAATGATGCGCCTCTCGACAGGATGGGCTCATGAGCAACGACGTCGGGGGCGTTGTCCGGTGACGGTACCTCCTTCCGGACCACCCGGACCGCCGCCCGGATGGCCTGGTCAACCGCAGTTCACGCCACCGGGATACCCACCGCCCGGACCCGCCGCCGGTTATCCGCCGCCCGGATATCCCCCGCCGGGATACCCGGGCGGTGGGTATCCGGG
>NZ_JACBJQ010000129.1 GCF_013404075.1 Mycolicibacterium vinylchloridicum | reverse complement strand
CAGCTCGTCGACGCCCTGCGCCGACACGCTCACCCCGACACCGGCGCCGACACCAAATCTGTCGGTGCCGCCGCCTAGAGTTCATCGTGGATCGTCACCCAAATTCCACGCGACTCGGGACATGCTCAATCCGGTGATGCGCCGATCATGATCTCCACCGATGCGGGTGCCGAGGGTCAGAACTTGCAGTTCTGCAACTGCGTGCTGAATTACGATCTTCCCTGGAATCCCATGCGAATTGAGCAGCGCATCGGCCGCGTGGACCGCCTCACCCAACCTAAGGACGAGGTGTTTGTTGCCAACCTCTACGCGCGAGGAACTATCGATGAGAGCGTCTACGGGCTGCTAGCTCACAAGCTTCGCATGTTTGAGCTGTTGTTCGGACAGGTCACGACGATTCTGGGCGAGCTCGATGACTCGAAGACTGCAAGCTTCGAAACACGCGTCATGGAAGCTCTATTCGCCGAGAACGACTCCAAGATGCAGAAACTCCTCAACCAGCTTGGCACCGAGCTGGTTCATGCCCGCGAAAAGGCCTCCGAACTGATTGCCGCCGATAGCGGCATGAGCCAATGGATGGCGTCCGCATTCGACCATCGCGAGGGGCTCACTAAGGCTGGCAGCACGGAGCTCGCACCTGAGGTGAGCGAACGGGCGCGGATGCGACAACGGCGGGTGCAAACCTGGGTACGCAACGTTCTTCATGCGCTCAACGCCGTGATCGTGCATGACACCGGTGACGGCGACGGAGCCTTCCTGTCAGCGAAATTCGACGAAGAATTCGAACAAGAGCTCGGCGGCCGCACTTTGATGCATCTAGCCTTCGACAGGTTTGGCCTGGAACACCACCCCGACGCCGAACTGTGCGCGGTGGGCTCTCCGGTATTCGACGAGCTACTCGGGCTTCTTCGCATACGCGGAGACATGCACGCCACTGTCCCCATGATCCCCGACGATATCGGCCCCAGCCCGTACCCCCACGTACCTTCTATCCGGTTGGTTCGTCGGCGCCTAATTCCATCCGGCTCATGGAGCGGCCAAGCAACGTTCCGAACCACTATCGGTGAGGCCGAAACTACCGAACACCTCATTACGGCAGATATCAATGGGCACAACGAGAGCCGGCTACCGCGCCGACCTCTCCAAGACGGAGAGTCGCTTCCGCCGTCGTTCGGATCAGCGCCGAAAGTGATTAGCCAATTTGAACGCGCGGCTAGTTCCCAACTCGAAAGGCTACGTCGCGAGCGCTCCAAAATCATTGAGAAGGAACAAGATCAGGAGCTAGGCCGGATCGCCCGTGGATACAAGGCCCAGATCGCCGATAGCACCGGCGAAGAACGCGCCCGCTTACAGCGGGCCTTGCGCTCAGAAGAAGCCCGACTTAGCCGACGCCCCGATGTTCGAGCTCGCGCCAAGATACTTGCCGTAACTCTGCACGAAGACGACTGGGTGGTCGAGGAGACGTGGATAGGGCCAGGTGGCGACGAGGCCACCTTGACCTACGAGTGGGGTGCCAAGGAACCGCCCATCGTGAAGAGCGTTGTCTCCGGAAATGCGATTGGAGTACTGGCACTGTGCTCCGGCACCCACTGGGTCGACCAGTCCGAAGTGGCTAGCTGCGAGTCGTGCCAACGATCATTGTGTCAGGCGTGCGGCGAAGATGCAGCTTTTGCGGGCTGTGCCGTGTGCGGGCAGCTCAGCTGCGGCCAATGCCGCCGTGACACCGGGGGACTTTGCCGGACTTGTGCCTCACCCGAACGCGCCCCCGAAATGGACGACGAGTTCTCTGTCGCATGGAAACTCAACGGCAACATCATCGTACGAGTAGGCGAGCGAGTTGCCGAACTAGTGCGACCTGCCTCGACGTCGCCCGAAATTGTCGTCGCGCATCAGGACATTGGGAACTCGCAGCAGGCCCGTCTACGTGCGTACGCAAAACAAGAAGGTCTTCCGCTGGACTGCGGACTCATGTCGCGGAACCTAACCGGACACCCCGAGCAATCCGGAGGCGCGCGTGCCCGTCTGTACGGAAGCGAGAAGATCGATGTCGAACTATCTATCGCACCCGAGGCCAACTCGTCGATTGACAGCGATGCCGCCTCCTCGGTGCCGCAAGCGCCTGAGGTCGAAGTTGTCTCCGAAGACCAATTTGGACTCGCCAGCCTACTCAAGAAGTTGCGGAGCGAAGTTGCGCCCCGACCGCGCCCAGCAGTACTTGTCACCCGCCGTTCGTACTTTGTCGATGCATATCTCGAAGTGGATCGAATTGTGCGAGAAGCGTCCTACAACACAGACGACGGATCCCCTCGAGTTACGGATGTGCAGACTGCGGACATCCGCTGGCATTCACCAGCATCTGGCGAATCAGTCGTCGGCGTCGCAGAACTCGCCGACATTTACGTCACGCTGCAGCGCAGGAACGAAGCCATTCTCGTCAGCGCTAGGCAGAGGGACGCTGAGCTCGGCATGTGGATCGCATGTCCGGAAATATCCTCAGCTGCGGAACAACTTGGCTGCTACGACTTCCTCTGCTCGCTGGGCATGCCAGGCGGGAGGCTGGGCAAGCGAACAGGTGAGGTGCTACAAATTGTTGGCGACTTTCCTACGCCTTCGGAGTGTGAACTCTACGAACGGGATATCCGCCCAGTCGCAAGTCTTGCAGAGCTGGCAGCCGACACGGATGTCGTGTCCGCCGACAGCGCTTCACTCACAGCATTGGGTGTAGTCCCTAATCACGTTGCAGCACAGAATATTTTGGAACTTCCGAACGAACTGGCCGCGGCCCTGCTCGACAAGACAAATAGGACATTCACTTCGGCCCTGTGTAATGGTCTGGAAGTCTCTGAAACATGGCGAGGGCACGGCACTGCTAGGCACACGTATCAAACATTCGACGGTTCACCGCTCCCGCCTCGCGTAGGTGCCGATGGAATCCGGCAATCAGATTTCGGAGTGTGCCGCGACGGGCACTTCTATGCCGCAGGGGCAGCGGCCCTATGTGCGGCATGCAATTCATGGGCCTGTCCAGCGTGTGACGAAGTGGGCCAACAGGCTTCGGTCACTTGCGAAGGTTGTTCGCAGCCAGTGTGTCGACGCTGCGCGTCTAGCACTCACCACGTGACGGCTGCCCAATGCCTTCTGTGCGCCGACCACGCCTGCAGCAATTGCGGTCGCGATCCACAAGTCGCTGCCTGCGCGACTTGCGAGCGTGCCATGTGCACGTCGTGCCGAGTTCAGGACTTGTGCCCCGCGTGTAGTCAGCTTGCGCCGATCTCCGACGACCAAAGGACCTTCCTGCCCGCAGATCTCGCCGTCACGGGGGCGACCGTCCACGCGGGCATCGACAACGATGCGATCGTTGTAGTGATCAACCGGGGCCGCGCCTACGAACAAGCCATTATCCGCAATGGCGCTATTGATCGATGGATTGCTTTTTACCGCAGTCACATTGACGATACGTACCGGCTACGATTGGCAGCGAGCCGTGAGTTGCAGGCACAGATGATCCCAACGACCGATGTGCTCCAACCCGAGTCGCCACGCACGGACGCCCGACTTGTCGTCCGTTCAACGCGGCTCTTCCGTCCTATCTGGTCGGCCCCAGATCTCGGGGCATTCGGGCGGAGTCCTGAGGGAGAACCTTCCCCTGACCGTGATCTGACCCCGGCCATACGAGCACAATTCCCGCGGCTTGCCTATTGTCCTGAGCCGGTTCTAGAGCCTCCGCGCCAGCTCGTCTCCTTGATGAGCTCTCTCGACGATCCTTCAACCAGCCGCCTCTCCATGCGCTGGGAGCGATCAGGTTTCGATATTGCGATCATTCCGTCTGGCATCAGCGAAATCACGATCGACGATTCGGACGAGCGCGAAGTGATTTCCGAGTGGCAGCAAAACCAGGTGGTGGTGCCGTGGGTGGCAGACTCATGGAATCCCATCCCAACTGTCAGGAAGTTCGCCTCGTGCGGAGACACCGAAGCAGTCATCGCGAACATGGCGACACTCGAAGCTCTGGGTGTTCGATGCCCTGACGGTATTAGTTGGTATGCGATAACCGCATCCAAGCTCGCCCCGGCCGCGACCGTCCTGTCAAGGCAGATGGGGCTCGGCGATGCCGATAACGTCGGCATCTTTACCGACCCACACAGAATCTCGATGTCTGCGGTCACCAATGCTGAGGCGACTTCCTCGAGCGTTACGCCGGTTGGCGAGGTCAAGACCGGTCCGAGATCAACTGAAGACAGCACACGCGAAGCGTTCATTGCCTGGGCTCCGAACGCCGCTGTCACGTCGCCGCAACTCGGTGTGCTCGCAGAGGAACTCCGACTCTCATTGAAAAAGTTGAGGTTGCGTCCAGCAGAGTGGTGTACGAGTCGGACCTGATCAGCGGTACCGGCGTGTCGTAGCCGGATGAATGAAGGTCATCGCGTGATTCTTCGAGAGACCCGCGAAAGTCACTCGAGCAAAGGAAT
>NZ_JACBJQ010000128.1 GCF_013404075.1 Mycolicibacterium vinylchloridicum | reverse complement strand
GTTGCATCTACGAGATGCCCTTCGTAGTGGCCGAATTTGATCCTAGAGAAATCTCATTCTCTCACTACGACAGGGCATTTCACTGATTCAACCCGCCCCAGACACCACCTCAATCGGTGAATCCAGGATAAGGGGTAGTGATGTCAGAGAAGCGGAAGAAGTACGACCGGGAGTTCCGTGAGGGGGCTGTTCGGATCGTGCGTGAGACGGGTAAGTCGATCGCGGCGGTGGCGCGGGATCTTGGCGTCCACGAGGGCACGTTGGGCAATTGGGTGGCCCAGGACCGCGAGGCCCGGGAGGGCCGGGGTGAGTTGACTCGCGACGATGTCGAGGAGCTCAAACGCCTGCGCAGCGAGAATGCTGAGCTGCGGATGGAGCGTGATGTCCTCAAGCGATCAGTGGTCCTGTGGGTGAAGGAGGCGACGAAGTGAGCGTGGCACGTTTCATCGCCGACCAGAGGACCAAATACCGAGTGCCGCATACGATGACGTGCGTGCTGTTGGGTGTGAGCGTGTCGTGGTTCTACAAGTGGATCACCCGCGCTGAGTTCACCGATGGGTTGCACACCGACACCGATCGGCGCCGCGCGCGCCTCGATACGGCAGTGGCGGCGGCGTTCACGGCGGCCAAGGGGCTGCATGGTTCGCCGCGGCTGATCGCCGACCTGCGTGATCTGGGCTGGCAGGTCTCGGAGAAGTCGGTGGCCGACTCGATGCGCCGCCAGGGTTTGGTGGCGCGCCGCATCAAACGCCGTAACGGGCTCACCAAGCAGGACAAGACCGCACCGAAGTTCCCTGACCTGGTCAAACGAGATTTCTCCGCGGCGGCGCCGAACCGCAAGTGGGTCGGTGACATGACCGAGATCCCCACTGAGTCCGGTCAGAAATTGTATTTGGCGACCGTGATCGACCTCTATAGCCGCCGGTTGTTGGGGGCGGCGATGGGCCTGCATCCTGATGCTGAGCTGGCGTGTGCGGCGATCAAGATGGCGGTGGCCGCGCGCGGCGGCCGCCAGGTGATCTGGCGCGATGAGCAGTCCGATCGGGTGATCTTCCACACCGACCGCGGCAGCACCTATACCGCGAACGCGTTCACCACGCTGTGCCGGCAGTTGGGGATTCGGCAGTCGATGGGCCGGGTCGGGTCGTGTTTCGACAATGCTGCCGCCGAGGCGTTCTTTTCCTCACTGGAATGGGAAGTGTTGTCGCGCAATAGTTTCCGTGATACCATTCATGCGCAGGCGGCGGTTATCGACTGGTGCTACACCTTCTACAATCACCAACGCCGGCACAGTGCCGCCGACGGGCTCTCGCCCGTCAACTACGAGATCAGGGAATCCAAGACCAAGCCGCAAGCGGCATAGGAAACCCTCCACGATTTCGGGGGAACCACATAGTGCACGTCGGCGGGTGTGTGTAGTCCGATGCCGGTGTGCCGATGCTCGTGGTTGTACCAGTTGGTGAAGGTGTTCATGAAGTGCCTTGCCTCACTGAGTGATCCGAAGCGTTCAGGAAATTGCGGCCCGTACTTCAATGTCTTGAACAGCGACTCCGAGTACGGGTTGTCGTTGGACACCCGTGGCCGCGAATGCGACCGGGTGACCTCCAGATCGGCGAGCAGCGCGGCGACGGTCTTGCTGGTCATCGACGTTCCCCGGTCGGCGTGCACGATCTGCGGTACACCATGCACCGTGAAGATCTGCTCCATCAGTTCCTTGGCCAGCACCCCGGATTCGTGGGCATGAACATCGACACCGACGATGTAGCGGGAGTAGATGTCGATCATCACGTAGGCATCGAAGTAGGTGCCCTTCACCGGCCCTGCGAGTTTGGTGATGTCCCAGCTGTACACCTGCCGCGGAGCGGTCGCGACCAACTCCGGGCACACCTTGGCCGGGTGCCGCGCCAGCCGGCGGCGTTCGGCGACCAGCGTGTTCTCTGCCAACACCCGATACATCGTGGACACCGAACACAGGTAGACGCCCTCGTCGAGCAGTTGGGCATAGATCTGCAACGGCGCGAGATCGACGAACCGGTCGCTGGTGAGCACCTCAAGGACCCGCCGCCGTTCCAGCTCTGTCAGCTTGTTGACCGGATCGGGCGCTGGTTGGGCCGCCACCGCGGGCGTGGGCGCGGTAGCGGCGGTGCGCCGCCGGGTCGCCGTCGAGCGCACCATCCCGGTCAACCCCGCTGCCCGTCTCGTGGGCACACCGCCGGCGATCAGCGACACGTAGGTTTCGGTCATCGCTTCTTGCGCTGCTCGTCGGAATCCGCTCTCTCGGAGAGAGTCTCCAAGAGAGCGTGCGCTTTTCCCATGATGTCCAGGGCGGCTTCGGTGGTGCTCAACCGCTTGCTCATTCGGGCGTTCTCCCGCCGCAGCCGAGCCATCTCGGCCTGCTCGGCGGTGAGTCTGCCGACCTTTTCACCGGGCTTCTTGCCTGCCAGCACCCCGGCGTCGCGCTGCTTGCGCCACTCGCAGATCAACGACGAATACAACCCCTCACGCCGCAAATAGGCACCGCCGTCGCCGTGCTCGCACGCCTGCTCGTAGCCCTGCAAATGGGCCAGCTTCTCGGACGCTGTGAACACGCGACGCCGCCGCGGCCCGTCAGCTCTCGGGTGAGTCGGATCCATCCGTTCATTGTCGTTCACCGGGATAATCGTGGAGCTCGTCATGATGTGCCGATCCGTATCTCGCCCTGCGTCAGGCCGGTTTGCTATGAACCAGTGGACTCAACTCACCCTGACACGCAGGGTTCCGCCAAGAACTCCTACAGCAAGGGGACCATCATGAAGCAGAGTAACCAGATTCTCAGCATGTAGACGAACTGACAGACTGTCGCGAGTGAGGCTGATGCGTGCGTGTTAAAAGTGTCGGCTAACCCGGGGCACGGGTAGTGACGACCAGAGTGGCAGTCGACACCGTGTATCCGGGGTTGCCCTGTGCTTGTCGAGCAGTTCGGCCGCCGCGGCGGTAGTAGATCACGGTCTCGGTCTGATATCTGTCGTGTCCGGCATCGTCCTTGGCGGTGCAAAACCGTTCGTAGAGATCCATCTGAACATCTATGTCAGGCAGCGTGATTCGGGAAACGAACCGGTCTGGATTCTGGACCCGCAGCATCGGTGCCTGCCACCATGGAAGCTGCCCTCTTTTCAACTTGACCTCGGTGGTGTCCACTTGATGAGTAAGACCCAGCGGTCGCCGAGAGCCTTCGTCCTCGCCAGGATCGGGCTTAAGTCGCACGGCAATTGGTGAATTCATCCGTACCCCGGCTAATTGCGGTTTGACACCGCTAACTGTCTGGTCGAGAACGTTACCTTTGCCGTCACGCGACTTCTCGATGACATGTACGTCGAGCGTGCCGTCTTGCGTCGGTTCAATGAACACCTTGATGGGCGTTCCTTCTAGGGAATGGTCAATGACGGCGTAGGACGTAGTTCGGGTGCCCTCGCGGCTACGCCACCAGGGCGTGAAGGTTCGAACGTTGACGTTCGTGTGAGGGCGATAGCGGCAGTCCCATTTGACAGGCTTCACCGGCGGCAGCGTGTCGTCGAAGTGGACGTACAACTCGGCCTCGTAGCTCGGTTGGTTGCAGCCTTTGGGAAACTCCCTGTCTAATTCGGTTTTCAGCGTGAAGTTCGTCCCGCCAGGCTCTTGGAACGAAATAGTTCCGTCCAGTACTGTCCCGCTGCAGTCAGGCCAGTCATCGAAGATGTCGGTGAGCAGTCCAGCCAAGTACTCGATGCCTGCCTCTACCAAACCACCACCTCCACCAGCGACGATCTTCTTGGTCAGATCAAGGATGTCGCTTCCCTTCTCGGCGGCGAAGAGTGCCCCTAGGGCCTTATACAAGGCGGCACTTGCGGCTGCCGCCGCTGCCGCAGAGCCCACCAATAGCAGCGCTTTCGCGAGCTTGTACGGGTCATCGACCCCACGAACGTTAACGACGGTCACGCGCAGGGAGTGAGAGTCTGAGTGAGGAACGGGTTCATACACTGTGGTCAATCCCGGCTCCCACTGCTGGGCTGGCCCACCGTCAACGCTAAGCGTCATTTTGTCGTCAAATGTGGCCTCTACCGAGGGCTTGAAGCCCATGGGCTTCGGCGCGCCAATCACGATCGCCCGCGGAGTGCCCACACGATCGCCGCTGGTGTTGATTGTTTCCAGATAGACCAGAATATGGTCTACGTAGTCACCCTGCAGGGCCTTCTGATTGCACTTTATGGACGTCAACGAAACTGATACCGGCACAAGTCCTCCCGATTGCAGACCGATTCCACGTCATTATGGGCCGCGCTGATCGTTACGTCTAGAGTTTGCAACTCGCAGCACTGGGTCCCACGTCGCCGCGTCGTAGGTCCGGTTGAAGGCGTTTCGCACAGGGTGCATACCGCGACATCTGACCTGAGTTAGGACATTACCGGTTGGTAACTTGGCGCGCGTGGGTTTGACCTGCGGGTTCTCTGGGTGGGGTTCGGTGCTGGGGGTACTAGGCGAGTAGTTTTGGGCCGTGGCGTACGTGCGGA
>NZ_JACBJQ010000127.1 GCF_013404075.1 Mycolicibacterium vinylchloridicum | reverse complement strand
CTACATAGGCAACGGCCGACCCAGCGGCCCACAACCCAAGACCGACGGAACGTCACCGAAGTCCTGATACACCAACTGTCACCAATGTCCTGATCCAGAACTGTCACCGATGTCCTGATACATCACATTTGTCGAATCTGAATCCGCACATTCGCATCGAACACATGTTCGAGTATGGTGAGGGGGGTGAGCTGGTTCAACGGGCCGCCGAGCTGGTCGGAGATGGAGCGGGTGCTGGGCGGCAAGCCCCGTCGCTCGGGCCTGTCGCTCGGGGAGCCGCACGCCGACGGTGGGGACAGCCCGGCCTGGTCGCGCCACCGGAAACCCTACGAGCCGCCCGCCGAGCGCCCACTGCGCTCGGCCGTGCCCTATGCCGAGCTGCATGCGCATTCGGCCTACAGCTTCCTCGACGGGGCCAGCACTCCCGAGGAACTCGTCGAGGAGGCATCGCGGCTGGACCTGCGGGCCATCGCACTGACCGATCATGACGGCCTCTATGGCGTGGTCCGCTTCGCCGAAGCAGCCAAGGAGCTCGAGATGCGCACCGTCTTCGGTGCCGAACTGTCGCTGAGCAATGCCGCCCGCACCGAGCTGCCCGACCCGCCCGGTCCGCACCTGCTGGTGCTGGCCCGCGGCCCCGAGGGCTATCGCCGGCTGTCTCGACAGCTGTCCGCCGCGCATCTGGCCGGTGGCGAGAAGGGCAAGCCGCGCTACGACTACGACGCACTCACCGAAGCTGCGGGCGGACACTGGCACATCCTCACCGGCTGCCGCAAAGGCCATGTCCGGCAGGCACTTTCGGATGGTGGGCCACGGGCGGCTGCCGCGGCACTGGCGGACCTGGTGGATCGCTTCGGCCGCGATCGGGTCAGCATCGAACTCGCCTGTCACGGCGATCCGCTCGACGACGAACGCAACGCCGCGCTGGCCGCGATGGCACCGCGGTTCGGGGTGGGTGTCGTTGCCACCACCGGCGCCCACTTCGCCGAGCCGAGCCGCGGCCGGCTGGCCATGGCAATGGGGGCGATCCGGGCTCGCCAGTCGCTGGACGAGGCGGCCGGCTGGCTGGCCCCACTGGGCGGTGCACACCTGCGCTCCGGTGACGAGATGGCCCGGTTGTTCGCACGTCATCCCGAGTCAGTCAGCGCCGCAGCCGATCTCGGCGAGCAGTGCGCCTTCGGGCTGGCACTGATCGCGCCGCAGCTGCCACCGTTCGACGTGCCCACCGGCCACACCGAGGACAGCTGGCTGCGCGAATTGGTGATGGTCGGCGCGGGCCGGCGCTATGGGCCGCGCGCCAGCGCGCCGGAGGCCTACGCCCAGATCGAGCGGGAACTCGGCATCATCTCCGCGTTGAAGTTCCCGGGCTATTTCCTGGTGGTCCACGACATCACCCGGTTCTGCCGGGAGAACGACATCCTGTGTCAGGGAAGGGGATCGGCGGCCAACTCCGCGGTCTGCTACGCACTGGGTGTCACCGCCGTCGACCCGATCGCCAATGAACTGCTCTTCGAACGGTTCCTCTCCCCGGCCCGCGACGGGCCGCCCGATATCGATATCGACATCGAATCGGACCTTCGGGAGAAGGCCATCCAGTACGTCTACGACCGCTACGGTCGCGACTACGCCGCGCAGGTCGCCAACGTCATCACCTACCGAGGCAAGAGTGCGGTGCGCGACATGGCTCGTGCGCTCGGCTTCTCCCAGGGCCAGCAGGACGCCTGGAGCAAGCAGATCAGCCACTGGCACTCCGGGGCTGACTCGCCGGACGTCGAGGGCATTCCCGAACCGGTGGTCGACCTGGCGGTCCAGATCAAGAACCTGCCGCGGCACATGGGCATCCACTCCGGCGGCATGGTGATCTGTGACCGGCCGATCGCCGACGTGTGCCCGGTGGAGTGGGCCCGCATGGAGAATCGCAGCGTCCTGCAGTGGGACAAAGATGACTGTGCGGCAATCGGTTTGGTGAAGTTCGACATGCTCGGTCTCGGCATGCTCTCGGCGCTGCACTATGTCATCGACCTGGTCGCCGAGCACAAGGGCATCACGGTCGATCTGGCCAAGCTGGACCTGTCCGAGCCGGCGGTCTACGAGATGTTGCAGAAGGCCGATTCGGTCGGGGTGTTCCAGGTGGAGTCGCGCGCCCAGATGGCCACCCTGCCGCGGCTGAAACCGCGGGTGTTCTACGACCTGGTGGTGGAAGTGGCGCTGATCCGTCCCGGGCCGATCCAGGGCGGCTCGGTGCACCCGTACATCAAGCGGCGCAACGGGTTGGAACCCGTCACCTATGAGCATCCATCCATGGAGCCCGCGCTGCGAAAGACGTTGGGGGTGCCGCTGTTCCAGGAGCAACTCATGCAACTGGCGGTGGACTGCGCGGGCTTCTCGGCGGCCGAGGCCGATCAGCTGCGCCGGGCCATGGGGTCCAAGCGGTCGACCGAGAAGATGCGACGGCTGCGCGATCGGTTCTATGCCGGGATGGCGCAGCGGCATGGCATCACCGGTGAGGTGGCCGAACGGATCTACGAGAAGCTGGAAGCCTTCGCCAATTTCGGTTTCCCGGAGAGCCATTCACTGAGCTTCGCCTCGCTGGTGTACTACTCCTCGTGGTTCAAGCTGCACCATCCGGCGGCGTTCTGCGCCGCGCTGCTGCGCGCCCAGCCGATGGGGTTCTACTCGCCGCAGTCGCTGGTCGCCGACGCCCGCAGACACGGGGTCGTCGTGCACGGGCCTGATGTCAACGCAAGTCTGGCGTACCCCACGCTGGAGAACTCCGGACTGGATGTGCGGCTGGGACTGGGTGCGGTGCGCCACATCGGTGACGAGCTTGCCCAACGTATCGTCGACGAACGCGACATCGGCGGACCGTTTACCTCCCTACTGGATTTGACTGGGCGGGTCCAGCTTTCGGTGCCGCAAACCGAGTCGTTGGCCACTGCCGGGGCGCTGGGCTGCTTTTCGATCGCCCGCCGGGAGGGGTTGTGGGCGGCCGGGGCGGCGGCCACCCAGCGTGCCGACCGGCTGCCCGGCGTCGGCTCATCGTCGAACGTGCCGGCGTTGCCCGGCATGACCGAGGTGGAATTGGCCGCTGCCGACGTGTGGGCCACCGGCATCTCGCCGGACAGCTACCCGACCCAGTTCCTTCGGGAAGATCTCGACGCGATGGGGGTACTCCCGGCCGACCGCCTGCTCGACGTGCCCGACGGCAGCCGGGTGCTGATCGCGGGTGCAGTGACGCATCGCCAGCGTCCGGCCACCGCGCAGGGCGTGACGTTCATGAACATCGAGGACGAGACCGGCATGGTCAATGTGCTGTGCACGCCGGGAGTGTGGAATCGCCATCGCAAACTGGCCCAGAGCGCCTCGGCCCTGCTGATCCGCGGGCAGGTGCAAAACGCCACGGGTGCGGTGACCGTCATGGCCGAGCGGATGGGCCGTATCACGATGAAGGTCGGCTCCCGCTCGCGCGACTTCAGATGAGTTTCTTCCGCTCGGCCAGCTGCCCTACTCCGTCGGGGTCGTCCACACCTTGTCGATACTGATCCGCAGCCGCAGGTTGAACCCGCCCATCGAGTCGGTCAACCCGAATTGATCTGACAGCGCACCGTATTTGGCCCAGTACGGGCCATCATCGCGGGGATCGGCGTCCTCGCTGTCCACAGTGGCGGTGCCCCCGACGACGATGATGCCCCCACCGTTGCCGTCGGAGTCCAGGTTCAGACTGACGCGCGGATGCGACCGGATGTGGCGCACCTTGGCCGAGCCGGGCGCGGTGTAGACGATGAGGTCGGTGCCGTCGAAGAAGAACCACACCAACTTGGGTACCGGCTGGCCGGATTTCGCGACCGTGGTCAGCCAGCCGTAGTGGTCACCGGTGAGCCGATCGATGACCTCTTGAGTCAGTTCAGTTGCCATGGAGCCGAATGTAGTCTCAGCCCATGACACTCGATCTGACCGTTGATGAACTCCTGACCTCCACCCGATCGGTTCGCAAGCGTCTCGACTTCGACCGGCCGGTCCCGCGTGAGGTGCTGATGGAGTGTCTGGATCTGGCGCTGCAGGCGCCCACCGGTTCCAATGCCCAAGGCTGGCAGTTCTTGTTCGTCGAGGACCCCGCCAAGAAGAAGGCGCTGGCCGACATCTACCGAGCCACCGGCACGCCCTACCTCGACATGCCGGCGCCGGTTCGGGGCGATATGCGCGATGCACAGATGGACTCGGTGCTGAGCTCGGCCAAGTATCTGAACGAGAACCTGGAGAAGACTCCGGTTTTCCTGATCCCGTGCCTGGAGGGCCGCCCCGACGGCGCCCCCGCCGGGATGCAGGCGTCCTACTGGGGTTCCCTGATTCCCGCCGTCTGGAGCTTCATGCTGGCCCTGCGTTCGCGGGGGCTGGGCTCGGGTTGCGTCCAGCAGAGTGGTGTACGAGTCGGACCTGATCAGCGGTACCGGCGTGTCGTAGCCGGATGAATGAAGGTCATCGCGTGATTCTTCGAGAGACCCGCGAAAGTCACTCGAGCAAAGGAAT
>NZ_JACBJQ010000126.1 GCF_013404075.1 Mycolicibacterium vinylchloridicum | reverse complement strand
CGCTGGGCTTGACCAGCGGCAATGTCGGCTTCACCCGGATTTTCGGCGGTGGCGTGGTCGGCATGCTTGCCGGGGTGGTCATGGCGGTGGTCGCAACGGGAGCGGCCGGATTCGTGTTCACCTGGCTGCGCCGGCGCAGCGGCAGCCTGATCGCGCCGATCGCACTGCACTGGTCGCTGAACGGACTCGGCGCCTTGGCCGCCGCACTGGTCTGGCACCTGTCGGCCTAAGTTCTGCGTCGCGCCCGGAACTCCCGGTTCTTCAGCTTGTTGCCGCAGGTGGCCATGTCGCACCAGGTGCCGCCGTGGTTGCGGGACCGGTCGTAGAACGCCCACCGGCAGTCGTCGTTTCCGCAGGCCTTGAGGTATGCCCAAGTGCCGTCGCGCTGGGCGTCGGCGATCACCAGCAGCAGTCCGAGCAGCCGTCCGTCCAGGGATTCACCGTCGGCGGCCACCTGCAGCGCGCCATCGACGCCGAGCTGAATCCGGGCCGCCGAGGCGTGGGCGATCCGGCTCAGCGGTGCCAACTGGCCGGTGGTTGGCGCCGGGCCGCCCGCGTTGTGCACGAGCATGGCCCGCAGCGCTTCCCGCAGCTCGCGGATGGTGTGCAGTTCGTCGGCGGTGGGAACTCGGCCGGGCGGCAGGAGTCCCTGGTCCTGCAGCCACGGCTCGGCGTCGGCGGCGAGCGCCAATCGGTCGGCACCGGATTCTCGATCGAGCGTGTTGACCAGCGCTTGTATCCGGGAGAGCGGCATCGGTGCCGGCTTGCCCTCGGTGTCCCCGAGCCACTCCGCAGGGGCCTGCGTCATCACACCAGCGTAGGAGTTCGTGACCAGTAAATCAACTTGACTGGTCATGCATGACCGGTGTAGCGTTTTGGATGGTCACAAGAGATGGCAACGATGCCGTCTCGGAATAGGAAAAGGCCATGGGGCCCAACGATTTTCAGGATTACATCCGCCAAGCGAACACTAGCATCCGGCTGCCGGGCGGATTATCCGCCCCCGCTTCGTCCGACTGCCTCGCTCACGCAACCTTCACCGCCCGTTTGCGGGCTCGGCTCTTCGCCGGTCGGCTCGATCGCGAGGTCGAAATGGGCCTCGTTCCACTGCCCGGCAGCTCGCTGGCTGTTCACACCGCGCGGCTGACCTCGGTCGAGGAACGCGAAGCTCTCGCCCGCACGCTGCGGCAGGCACTGGCCGATGTGTGTGACAACCGGCGCGCCTTCTCCGCGCGGGTTCCGGTGAATCCGGAGCGGTTGGCCGGCTGCCGCGGCGTGATCGACGACATCACGCTGCTTCTGCATTCGCCGCGCCCGGTGCGCGCGAGGGGCATGGCGCGACTGCGCCTGTTGCTCTCCGACGGCACCGGGCCGCTCTATCGCGCCGGCCGGGGCAGCCTGGCCGCCGAGCTGCGTGGCGTCCTGGCAGCGCTCTAAGGCAACAACACCGCCGCACCCGCGATGCGCCCCTCGGCCAGGTCGGTCAACGCTCGATCCGCTTGTCCGAGAGGGTATTCCGGAGTGGTCACCTCGATGCGGTGACGGCCCGCGAACGAGAGGAATTCCCGAGCGTCGGCGCGGGTGTTCGACGTCACCGACCGAAGCTGACGCTCTCCGAACAAGTGTCGCTGGTAGTTCAGCGCCGGGATGTCGCTGAGGTGAATGCCCGCGATCGCCAGTGTGCCACCACGATCCAGCGCCTCCAGGGCAGGCAACACCAGGTCCCCGACCGGAGCGAACAGGATCGCCGCGTCGAGCTTGACCGGCGGTGCGTCAGCCGCCCCCTGAGCCGATGCGGCGCCCAAGCCCAGCGCGAGCTCACGGGCGTCGGCACCCCGGGTCATCACGTGAACCTCGGCGCCCTGTGCCAGCGCCACCTGGGCGGTGATGTGGGCGCTGCCGCCGAAGCCGTACATCCCCAGCCGCCCGCCGGGTGGTAGCTCGGCGCGCAGCAGCGATCGGTAGCCGATGATGCCCGCACACAACAGCGGCGCCAGCTCGCTGTCGGTGTAGCCGTCGGGCAGGTGATGGGCGAAAGCGGCTGGGACTGTCGCGAAATCGGCGTATCCGCCGTCGGCGTCCCAACCGGTGTAGAGCGAATTCGGGCACAGATTCTCCGCGCCGCGCCGGCAGTAATCGCACACCCCGCAGGTGTGGCGCAGCCACGCCACCCCCACCCGGTCCCCCACCGCGAAGTCCGCACCGGCGTCCGGACCCTTTGCGACGACCTCACCGACCACCTCGTGCCCGGGTGTCACATGTGGGCGGTGCACGGCCAGGTCGCCTTCGGTGACATGGAGATCGGTGCGACAGACCCCGCACGCCCGGACCGCGACCAGAAGCTCGTCGGACCCCGGCTGGGGAATCCGCGCGCCGCTGTCCAACTCCAACGGCTGAGTTTGCATCGGCCCGGGCCGCCGGACACGCCAGGCACGCATTGTGGACATGGGACCAATGTCCCACGATCAAGGCCATTCGGGGCCTGTGCCGAACGCGAATTCGGTGTGACCGTGTGGATATGGACACCGAACTGCCCGACCGGGCGAGCATCGAGGCTGCGCTGGCGCTGGCAGTCCGTGCACCGTCGGTGCACAACTCCCAGCCGTGGCGCTGGCGGGTCGGCGACCAGAGCGTGCACCTCTACGCCGACCCGACGCGCCACCTGCCCCGCGTCGACCCCGAGCGCCGGGATCTGATTCTCAGTTGCGGTGTGGCACTGCACCATTTCACGGTCGCCCTGTCCGCGCTGGGCTGGGCCGCCGACGTGCAGCGCTTTCCCAATCCGGCCGAGCCGGACCATCTGGCCAGCGTGGCGATCCTCGGTCCGGCACGGGCGGAGCAGGACATCGCGCTGGCCGCGGCGATCCCGCGGCGGCGCACCGATCGCCGGTGGTTCTCCTCGTGGCCGGTGCCCACCGGCGATGTCGCGCTGATGGCTGCCCGTGCCGCCCGCTCGGGGGTCACCCTGCAGCGGGTGGACGACGAAGGGGAGCTGGCGCTGGTCGTAGCCCACGCGATCCGTGAACACATCAGCGACCCCGCCTACCTCGCCGAGCTGTCGATGTGGAGTGGGCGGCACGGGACGCCGGCGGGCGTGCCGGCCCGCAACACTCCCGCCGCCGACCGGCAGGGCACGTTCGCCGCGCGGGTGTTCGCGAATCCCGTGCTCGAACAGCCCAGCGATACCGAGGCCCGCGACGATGCCGGTGTCGTGCTGGTGTTGGCCACCGCGACCGACAACCCGCTGGCACTACTGCGGGCAGGTGAGGCGACCAGCATCGTGCTTTTGACAGCCACCGCGCTGGGGCTGGCCAGCTGCCCGCTCACCGAGCCGCTGGAAATCGCGGCCACCCGCGCCGAGTTACGTTCGAAATTGCTTGGCGATGATGGCTTTCCGCAGATGCTGCTCCGGGTCGGCTGGGCTGCGCTCAATGCCGATCCGCTGCCGGCCACGCCGCGACGGCCGCTCTCGGACGTCGTGGCGCCGCTGGCCGGTTAGGTCTTCCGGACCATCCCGACGAGCCAGAGCAGAATCACCGATCCCAGCACCGCGGTGAAGAGGGTGAACCACCACCCACCCGCCGCGGTGTCGAGGAAGAAGCTCAGCAGGAATCCGCCGACCAGTGCGCCGATCACTCCGATGACGATGTTCATCAGGATGCCGGAGCCGCCGCCCTTGACGATCTTGCCGGCGATCCAGCCCGCAAGCGCGCCGATGATGATGTAGCCGATCCAGCCGACGCTGGTCAGCGTCGTCGAACGGGCGAGGAATTCAGTAGCAGCCACCATGTCCATGACGGTCTCCTCGGGGTCGCTGGCCAGCACCGATGCCGGCCGCTATCCCTTTGGTATACCGGCGGCAGGTAACGATTGACCCCTCGATACGGCCACGATCACCTACGCGCCGGGGGTCATCCCCGGAACCGGGGTCTCCACCGGAACCGGAACGCCGACGGGAGCCCTCGTGGGCGGCGGCGCCACCGGGGCGTTGGGATCCACTGGCGGTGGCTCCGGCGGAGGCGGCGGGGTGTACGGCCGGATCGACTCGGCCAGCGCCTTGGCAGCCGCCGGATCGATCGGATCCTTGGCCGTGCCCAGCCACACGACGAACCAGCGCTGGTTGCGCAGTTCCTTGGGCGCGTTGGGGACGGCGGTGCCGACCACGCCGGCCCAGATCTGACCGTTGGGCTTGGTGGTGTCGGTGAACTTCACCTCATAGGACGAGAAGTAGCCCGGCATGTCGCCGGCCTGCAGTGCCCCGCTCTGCTGGTTGAGCCGGACCCCGGGGAACGGCATGAAGAACTCGCCCATATCCGAGGCCAGCCGGATCGCGGCCTTGCTGTTGTCCTGCTCGGCACCGGCGAACAGCTTCAGGTCCAGCCGGCCGAGGATGACGCTGGTGTCGTTGGCGGTCGGCGCGGGCTGGCCGTTCTCGGCCGGGGCGGTCTGCTTGCTCAGCAGCGCCTGGCCGTAGTTCAGGCGCGAGGCGTCGGAGACGACCCAGCTGGCCGGAAGCAGATAGCTGAATCCGCCCGCCGCGTTCGGGACGCGACCCGGCTCCATCGGTGGCGGGGCGTTCGGGTCGACCGGTGGTGGTGGCGGCGCGTTGGGATCGACCGGTGGTGGCGGCGGCGCGTTGGGATCCACCGGCGGTGGCGGCGGGGCGTTCGGGTCGACCGGCGGTGGATCCCAACGCGCCGCCGCCACCACCGGTCGATCCCAACG
>NZ_JACBJQ010000125.1 GCF_013404075.1 Mycolicibacterium vinylchloridicum | reverse complement strand
GTGCTGGATCTTATGGGCGACGTTGTATCCGGGCAGCGGTGGGGGCTGGGGACGATCGGCGGGGCAAAGTTCAAGGGTGGTTGGGGGCCGGGTACTGACGGGCGCTACCTGGTACGCCAGTACGGGATCATCGACACGCCGACCGGTCAGGTGGTGGTGGCGGTGGCTGCGGTCCCTGACTCGGGCGGCTTCGGTGACGGCACCGCCGTCCTCACCCGAATGACCTCCTGGCTGAACGACCATATCGGCGACGTCGGGGGAGACACGTGTGACCGGCACTGACCGGCGGCAAGCTTCGGCGTTGTCGGCCGAACGGATGAATCGTCGTCCACCCTCGGCTGGCCCATGTGGCTTACGGTTTACTGAACGCGATACTGCGGTCGGGATGAAAGTTACAGGTAGCGATGGCTGACGACGACGAACCCACCTGGGGTGACAGTTATCCGAACCCGGGCGCAGGCGCCTCGCCGAGCAACACCGGCCCCGCCCCTGGTCACACCATCCCGAATCAGCAGTCGATGCCCGTCATCGGGTCAGGTCATTCGACGCCGAGGATCAGCCAGCCGCACGCCGACTACCACCAGCAGGCCCAGCAGCATTTCGGGGCCGGCCAGCCGCCCGCGACGCCGTATCCGACCGCGACGCCCTATCCGGTGGCAACGCCATATCCGGCGGTGACGCCACCGGCGGCCGGCTACCCACCGGCATATCCGCCACCCCAGGCGCCGCGGCCCTCATACGGCTCGCACGCGCCCGGCCCGGCCAGAGATTCGTTCGTGATCCGTCTGATGGAGCGCGGTGTGCGCGGCGAACTCTTCCGTCAGCCGTGGTTCCATAACCTCCGCGGCCGGTCCCCCGACCCGTTTGTGTTTGCGACGTTCGCCGGCGGCGTCGTCTTGAGCATCCTGCTCGGATTGATCCCGTCGACCTTCCTCTCAACGCTGCTCATCCTCGCGGTGTGGGCAGCGATCGGCTACTCATACCTCGCGCTCGGCACCCGTCTGTCGCACCAGTTCCTCGAGTTCGGGATCTGCCTTGTGGGCGCCATCGTCATGTTGTGGCGGGCGTTGGTAACGGTGACGACGTTGGCTGCTGACCACAGCTTGGCTCGCTATCTCCATGTGTATGTGGAACCGGCACCGGTTCTGGTCCTCGTGCTGCTCATCGACGTGGCGACCGCCGCGTTCCTCATCTACGCCGGTTTGCAGCTCCATCGGGGCATCCAGCGGCTCTCACAGCCATGAGACGCCAAGCGTGCCAACCAAGTTCGGAGACTGATGGTCGATGACGGATCAAGATCCCAACTCCGTTGAAGGCCAGGGGCCGGCGCTACCACCAAGCCGGTTCGGCGCGGGCTTCACAGTCGGGGGTCACGCCGAGGAGCCCCCACCGGCCTACCCGGCCGCCAGCTATGGGACGTCCTACCCGCCCGCACCGGCATACGGTTCGCCCAATATCGGGTATCCGCCGCCGTCGGCGCCCGAACCGGGCGGCGCACTCCGCTATCCCGACCCGGTGCCTCAGCCCGTGGTTTATCCACCACCCGTCGCCGTGGGCTACCCGGTGCCAGTCGTGGTCCGCGGGACGAACGGAATGGCCGTCGCATCGTTCATATGTTCGCTCTTGTGCATGGGCATTCTCGGAATCATCTTTGGGCACATCGCCGTCTCACAAATCAATCGCACCGGCGAAGAAGGCAAGGGACTCGCGGTCGCGGGTCTGGTGATTGGCTACCTGTCCATGGCAGCCGTACTCCTGATCTATGTTGTACCGCTGTTGTTTTTTGCGGCCAGCCGACCCTATTGAGGTAACGCCGCCAGGTAGGTCTCGATGCCGGACGCGACGGCAGCGGCGTACCGCGCGCGCCCGTCGGCAGACTCCATCGTTGCGGCATCGTCGGCGTTGCGCATATTTCCCAATTCGACGAGTACGGCGGGGTATTGGGCCAAGTTGAGGCCGGCCAAGTCGCTGCGGCCGAACAGTCCGCCGGAGCCGATGTAGGTCGACGGCTGCAGGCCGTTGGCCACAATAACGTCGCGCATTGTCGTAGCTAACCGCACCGAAGGACCAGCCTGCGCGTCGTTCAGTGGGGGTGCGGAGTAGTTGACGTGGAACCCGTGGCCCGACTGTGGGCCGCCGTCGGCGTGGATGCTGACGATCGCATCGGGCTGTTGGGCGTTGGCCGCTGCGGCCCGCTGGTCGACGCACGGCCCCAGTGAAGCGTCGTCGGGGCGCGAGAGAATGGTGCGTACGCCTTTGTCGTTGAGCAGCCTCTGGATATCGGTGACCACCGCCCAGTTGAAGGCGTGCTCGGGATAACCGTCATTTGTTGTGGTGCCGCTGGTTTGGCAATCCTTGGTGCCGCCTCGGCCTGTGGGTACCTGGCTGGTCAGTGACGACTCGTACAGCCCACTGTGCCCGGGGTCGAGGACCACCACTCGGCCGGCCAGATCACCGGCGGCGTGAGCCTGTGCCGGGCCTGCCGCAAAAGCTGTCGCCGCCGACACCACAACAAGGACGGCGCCGGACAGGACGGTGCGTGCTCCCAACACCGCGCCAGGCTAACAAACACCGCTTCAGGTCGATCTCGGAGAATAGAAGACCGTCTCAGCGCCTATGGCTGGGTGACGACAACGACCCGTCTCCCCCGAACGGTTGTCACCGCGAGCGCTTTCCCCTGTGGTAGCCAGGAGATGGGGTCGAGGCCGGAGACTCGCACGGCTTCATCGGAGGTCCACATAGGGCGCACATTCGTGAACTCCAGCCTTGTCGAGCTCGTCGCATTCAACTCCCGTGAACACATGGCATGTTGATCGGCGCAGACGTACACGAGCCTTCCCGCATTATCGAAAGCAATGCCGGAGCTCGAGTCGATGTCGTCGATCTGGAGGGTCTCGAGACCGCCGTCGTCGGAGATGCGCAGGATCTTTGGCTTCACACCCCAGCCAATAGTCGCGTCGACGTGGAGCAGGACGTGCGAAGTCGAATCAGCTGCGAGCCCCTGGGCGGAGCCAGGAATCGTAGCGAGAACGTGGGGCTCGCCCGCTCCCGATTTGCGGTACACAGTCGTGGTCGCTCGATAGTTGTTGTTCTTGTCCTCGACCGACACGGTGTAGGCGAGCTGACCGCGCGCGTCTATGGCCGCGTAATCAACCTTCTCAGAGGTGACGTGCTGGGTAGTTCCAGTGTGTGGATTCCAAAGATGTGACCCGGTGAACACGGATCCGTCCGACCCGACCGCCAGCGAACGCGAAAACATCCCGCGGGAACTGGGAAATGCGTCCGGTGGAACAGGAAGCGCTTGCGACGACCCCGTGGCCGGGTCGACTTTCAAGACCGCGATGTCGTCTGGACTGAGGTGATCCCCGGCACCGGTCAGAACGTACAGCGTCCCGTCCGGTGCCGTGGTCACGTCGTCGATGCCGGTGTACTTCGTGTCTTGAACGTCAATCGTGGTGAGCGAGGAAACCATTTCCTGCTCGTTCTGATATCGGAGCCAACCAAACAGCCCGCCCGCCCCGCCGGCCACCAACAAGGCGACAGCGGCCGCGATACCCCACCGACGCCACCGCGACGAACGGCCGGTTGGTGAGCCACTACCTAGCGTCGGCCGATGATTCCCGACAGGGCGTCTAGCATCTTGAATCCAAAACTGCCAGTCAGCTGGTGCCGGCGGCCAGGCCGGATCCGGATTCCACCCAGATGGTGGCTCCCAGTTAGGATGCGGCACTGGCCAGCCCGGTGGAGGATTGAAGCGCATTCCTTGTCGCACCTCCGTGAAAGTGAAGGATCTAGGGTTGGTTACCAAAGATACTAGTTCCGTTTAATGCCAGTATCTTTCGGCGCGGCTCGCGCCTATCGATCTACGCCGAGTATTAAAGCGTCACGACTACGCCTGTGCACGCTTCATCCGCTGAGAAGCGATCCTCCCGACCACTGCCAAGAACCCGATGAATATGACGATGCCCGATGGGATTCCGTCCTGTTCTTCCGTATGCGAGTGAATCGACCGAGACCCGCTAACGCATGCGCGCACCAATGCTGCCACAATCGCCCCTGGTTCTCGTCGTCCGAACGAATGACATCCATACAATGGCTCTGACTCCCGAATCTGCAAGTCCCAGAGGCAAACTGAGGGTGCCGGTACTACGCTCGGCATCAACGGCGACCGAAAGGGTCCGTGATGCCGACGCGATTCAACGCTCCACCGGGCTGGCCGGTCCCTCCGCGCAATTGGCAGCCGCCCGCCGACTGGCGACCCGACCCCTCGTGGCCCCCAGCCCCCGCCGGCTGGCGATTCTGAGTTGATGACGAGGAGGCACCGGCGTGGCCACCGCGATACACAACCGAGCCCCCCGCGGTGCGGGGAGTGTACGCACAACCGCCCGCGGTTCAGGCCGCGATCAGCGCGGCTCTGCTGCTGCCTACCCTGCCCGCGTACTTCTTCGCCTATCGAATGAATGTGCCGTCCTGGCTGTCTTGGGCCCTGGTACTCGGACTCGAGGTGTACTTCATTCTCGTTGTCGCCCTGTGGTCTCGTCGGCCGAGCCGACGTGTCGCTGCGGCTGTAGTCGCGGTCGTCGGGCTTGGCCTCGACCGCGCACTGATCGCACTTACGCAATACAGCGAGGGGTCCTCGCCAACGACGCTCTTCCGCATCTCCTACTGAGCAATGATCAGAACCTGTGGATGACCCTCGGTGGGGCGGCATGAAAGTGGGCGCACCTTCCCGGGGATGATCTGAAGTCCAAGGTTCTCTGATCAAGACCGGCGTTGACGCGCTGGTTGGGAAGG
>NZ_JACBJQ010000124.1 GCF_013404075.1 Mycolicibacterium vinylchloridicum | reverse complement strand
CGGCGGTAACGGCGCCGACGCCGACCTAGCGGGTACGGCCGGCGGTAACGGAGGGGCGGGCGGGTCCGGTGGGCTGTTCGGCACCGGCGGTGCCGGCGGCAAAGGCGGCAAGGGCGCCACCGGCCAGGATGCGGGCGGGGCAGGCGGCATCGGCGGTACCGGCGGCGCGGGTGGCAAAGGCGGCAAGGGCGGAGCCGGCGGTCTGTTCGGCACCGGATTCTTGGGTGCCGCAGGCGCCCCGGGCTCCGGTGGCGCAGGCGGTAAGGGCGGAGCCGGCGCTCTATTTCGCGCCGGCGGCAACGGCGGCAACGGCGGAGACAGCCCGGGCGGCACCGGCGGCGCCGGCGGCATGGGAGGCACAGGCGGTGACGGCGTCGCCACGGGTGGTACCGGTGGCAGAGGAGGCGCCGGCGCGACCGGCGGCGCAGGCGGTGACGGCGGCACCGGCGGCAGCGGCGGCGGCTTGGGCAGCACCGGCGGCAACGGCGGCGTTGGCGGCGTTGGCACCCGCACCGGTGGTGTTGGCGGAAGCGGTGGCACCGGCGGCCTCGGCATCGGGATGGGCGCCACTGGCGGTAATGGTGGCGAAGGCGGCACCGGCGGCGAAGGCGGCAGCACCGGCGGCAACGGCGGCACCGGTGGCCTCGGCGCGGGCGGCAGCGTCGGCCAAGACCACGGCGGCACCGGCGGAATCGGCGGCAACGGCGGTAGCGGCGGTGAAGGAGGCACGACCGGCGGCGGCGGCGGTACAGGCGGTGGCGGCGGCATCGGCGGCAACGCCGACGCGGCCGGTGGCAACGGCGGCAGCGCCGGCAATGGCGGCACCGGCGGCACCGGCGGCACCACCGGCGGGGCCGGCGGGGTCGGCGGCAACGGCGGCGACGGCACCACCGGCGGCGACGGTGCCGGTGGTGGAGGCGCTGCCGGCAAGGGCGGCAACGGCGGCGACGGCGGCACCGCTGGCGGCAAGGGCGGCAACGGCGGCAACGGCGGCAACGGCGCCTTCGCCGATGGCGCCTTAAACCCCGTCGGCGGCAGTGGCGGTCCGGGCGGCAACGGCGGCAACGGCGGCAACGGCGCCGCTGGGCCCGGCGGCAGCGGCGGCGACGGGGGTAAGGGAGGCGACGGCGCCGATGGCCTCGGCAGCTTCTGCCAATTCTGCGGGCCTGCTAGTGGTGGTGACGGCGGCAAGGGAGGCGACGGCGGCACTGGCGGCAACGGCGCCGGCGGTGCGGGTGGGCCGGGCACCGGCGGCGACACCGGCACGGCCGGGATGAAGGGCGTCACCCCCCCTGCCATTGCCGCCGGTGGCACGGGCGGCGCCGGAGGGACCGGGGGCGCCGCGGGGCCGGCGGCGGCCACCGGGGTGGCAGCACCCGTGGCGGGATCGACACGGTTAGGGCGGCCGGCACCCACGGCGGCGACCCGGCGGGACCGGGGTATTCGGTAATCGTCTGATTCGGACACGAGGGGCGGGCTGATCCTTCCCGAATCAGCGAAATCCCCGACAAGACGCTGTGCGATTGAGTGTATGGTCCAGCGATGGCGACGTTGGACGACATCGACCTTGCCGACCTCGATCAGTTCACGGCGGGCTTCCCGTACCGCGTGTTCGACGTTCTGCGCCGGGAAGCACCCGTCTGGTGGCACCCGCCCACCGAGCACACACCGGGCGGTGAGGGCTTCTGGGTACTGTCCCGCTACGCCGACATCGTGGCCGCAGCCGCCGACGCGGCGGCCTTCTCATCAGAGACGGGCGGTGACCGCGAAGGTGGCGGCACCACACTGGAAGACATGCCGATGGAGTTCGCCGTCGGCGCACTGCTCAACATGATGGACGACCCGCGGCACGCGCAGTTCCGCCGCCTGCTGACGCCGAGCACTACTCCTCGAGCGCTGCGCGCCATCGAAGAGGATCTTCGCCGCCGGTCGATCGACATCGTCGACGCGGCAATTGCCAAGGGCGAGTGCGACTTCCTCATCGATGTGTCCGCCGAGTTGCCGCTGCAGGCGGTGGCCGAACTGGCGGGCGTACCGCAAGCCGACCGCCACGAATTGATGAACTGGGCCAACGTCACCCTCGATTACGAAGGGCGCGAAGTGGGCGAGATCAGTGACCGGGTAGCACAAGCACAAGCACAGATGTTCACCTACGGGACAAATCTGTTGGTGCGCAAGCGATCCGACCCACCCAGCACCGACCTGCTATCGATCGTCACGCACGCACTGATCGATGACGAGCCGCTCAGCGAGAACGAGCAGCGCCTGTTCCTGAGTCTGATCATCGCGGCCGGAAGCGAGACGACACGCAACTCCATCGCCATCGGAATGGCTGCACTGAGCGAACGACCGGAGACATGGGAACGGATGCGCGACAACCGCGAACTGCTCCCGACCGCAGTCGAGGAGCTGCTGCGCTGGGCGTCGACGACTCCGTACAACCGGCGCACGGCCACCCGCGACATCGAGATGCACGGCCAACGGATCAAGGCCGGCGACAAGGTGTCGATGTGGTGGGCGTCAGCCAACCGCGATGAATCCGTGTTCGCGGACCCCTACGTCCTCGACATCGAGCGAAACCCCAACCCGCACCTGGCCTTCGGGCGCGGAGTCCACTTTTGTCTCGGCGCGTCGCTGGCCCGCATGGAGATGCGGGTGATGTTCGACGTGCTGCTCGACCGCGTCCAGTCCGTGACCCTGACCGGTCCGATCGAGTACGTCCGCAGCAACAAGCACAGCGGCGTCCGGCATATGCCCGTCACCATCCAACCGATTGAGCGCTGACGCGTCATATTCCACCGCATTGTCGAACGTGCGCGCTCAATCAATCAGCGGGCGAACTGCAAGGTGATCATCGCGTCGCTGGCGATGACCTGCCCTGGCGCCGGCACCTGCGCGGCAATCTGGTTCGGCCGGTATGGCGAGTTCGTCAGATCAGGAGCCTTCTCCAGCACACCGGTCCAGCCGACCGTCCGTAGGGCCGGTTCTGCGTCGGTCCAATACATGCCCCGCAGGTCCGGCATGACGAGGTCGTGCGGACGCGTCGGCGGACTCGAGACGATCGTCTGCGTGACCGTACCGCTGACCGTTGATTCGGTGGCGACAACCGATTTCCCGCCCGTCGCACAGGCTCCGACGATGCAGGCCGCCGATGCCGCAATGACCAGTGTGCGTGGCGTTTTCACTTCTTCGGGTTGCCGTCGTCGTCCCAGTGCGCCGCAACCTTCTTGCTCGGCTGCACCCGTGGCGGCTCGCCCGGCATCTTCGGAGTGCCGAACGCTTGAGCGTTGTGCCGACCAGGAAAAACACAGGGGTCGTCGGTGGCGCTGTGCACCCTGTTATCGGGCGAGTTCCCGCCCTCGAAGCGATATGGAGCAGCCATGATCAAGTATCCCGTCGACAGCACCCATTATCCCTGCTGCAATGCGATCGGCCGGCACGCCCCGGATTGCCAGCCCGCCGATCCGGCGGCCGCAGCCCTGGAACTCATCGTGCAGGTGCCGTGCATGCTCACAGCTCCAGATGACGTCAGCCGAGTGCGTAAAGCGTGGCAAGACTTCGCCGGCGTGCTGGACCTTGAGGGCGCGTTCTCGGGGATGACGTGGCACGACGCAAAGCACGCTGCTACAGCCGTCGCGTTCGTTGGTGCGAATTACGACGAGCCTGACGTAGAGCTGCGGAGGCGCGCAGCGTTGGTGCGCGACGGCCGCGACGGCATGGCGTGGGATGACCCGGTCGCGATGTCACAAGCATTGGCCATCGTCGCAAAGGTGCTGGGACTGTGAGCGGGGTCGTTGTCGTCGGCCTGGACGACTGGGAGATGTGGCAGTGTGCCCAGCGCCTCGCGCCGCGCACGGTGTCCGAGCGGATCCGGGTGCTGCGTCAGTTCCATGAGGAGACCGGGGTTCAGCCGATCGAGGCGCAGCCGCTGGAGATCGTGCGTTGGATCGCCGATCACCATGACGACTGGTCGGATGCCACGGCTTCGGCGTATGTGGCCTATCTGCGGGTGTGGTTCAAGTGGTTGCAGCTCGTCGACCGCCGAGTCGATAACCCGATGGTCAAGGTGATGTCACCGAAGGTGCCCGAGCGCGTGGCGCGCCCGATCGCTGACACCGACGTTCCCAAGCTGCTCAACGCCCGCATGTGGTCATCGACACGAGCGATGATCCTCCTCGCTCTGCTCGCTGGGCTGCGGGTCTCGGAGATCGCACGCATCAAAGGCCAGGACGTCGACCTGGAAGCTCGCCTGTTGTGGGTGAAGGGCAAGGGCCGTCGACTGCGGTCGATCCCGCTGCACCCGCTGCTCATCGAGTTGGCCTGCACCATGCCGGCCACCGGTTGGTGGTTCCCGATGCGCGGCCACCCATCCGAGCACATGCTCGGCAAGTCCGTGTCCGACGTCATCGGCCGCACCATGCGCCGCGCCGAGGTCGCCGGCACTCCACACAGTTTGAGGCATTGGTTCGGCACTAGCCTACTGGACGATGGCAACGACCTGCGGACGGTGCAGGAACTGTTGCGGCACAAGTCGATTCAGACAACACAGATCTACACTCGTGTTTCGACAGATCGCCAACGTGGCGCTATCACCGCGCTGAGCTTGGGCCGACACCGGTCAAAGGCCAGCGAACGACACGCGCAGGCGGTGGCCAAGATCAGAAGGGATAATGAGCATCGTGCCGCGGCGACCGACCGACTCGACCTACAGCGATGATGACAACGGCGGGGTGCCGCGCCCGTGCTCGATACCCCGCGAGGTGCTTCTGAAGGCGATGCACATGGACAAGTTCTCTGACAACCCAGTCTTGGCCGCACCTGGAACACGCGAGCCGACGACCGTGTCAGCGCTGCTGCGCAACGGTCAAGTCCAGGGGCGTGGTGTACGACGTCGTCGTGTGATTCTTCGATGTGATGGTTCAGGCGGTCAGTGCCGCGGGGGTGGCCTCCTGTTCGGTCGGTGAGCTCTGATCGGCTCGGGATTTGCTG
>NZ_JACBJQ010000123.1 GCF_013404075.1 Mycolicibacterium vinylchloridicum | reverse complement strand
CAATTGGTTTACCCGTCTCTTCGACGATCCGGACAGCACCCTCACGGAACTCCCGGTCGTACTTCTTCCGTTTCTCTGGCATCTCGATCCCTATTGTTGATGCCTCCACGGTCTCGGGGGAAGTTCAAAGGCTATACGCGACAGCGTCGAACGGGAACGGTGTCAACCAGTCCGGCACCAGCTCCGCATCCGTGTTCGCGTTGATCAACGCCCCTGCGAACTCGTCGTCCACCCGTAAAACCACGGGGCTGCCGGACCACTTCTCGAGGATCATCTTGGCCACGTCTTGAGCCCACTGGTCACCAGCGTTGCCGGTTGGCGGTCGGTTTGCCCACCATCGAAAGGCCCCGATCACCGTCGCCGCATCGTCAACCTTGATGTGCCGCTTGGTCCGTAGAGCCCGCCCCCTCTTTGCCATGCTCCGATCCTCCCGCACGTCGAAACGGAAACCCGAGAACGCGCCCGATCTTAAGGACCAGGACCCGCCGTCCTGTGGTCGGCGCCCGGGGCACCCGTGGAGGTCGCGGTCAACCACCGGCGTCGACGACGGACTGATCGTGCCGGCGGGCCGCTCGATTCCGGGTTAGCGCCTGGGGCAAACTGCTGCCCCGTCGGCCCGCGCCGAGGAGACCAGCCCGTCCGCGCGCCCCGAGGCAACGACGCGCAACATATGGCAAGGGCGCGCCAGCAGCCAGTTGAAATGGCCCTCTAACTGGTGATATGACCAAAATCCCATAAAGCTGCCGTGCCTTGGTCCGTGCGTGATTATTGTGACCCCAGGGGCGGCAGATGACCTGTCGGGGGCCTGAGGGGTGCATGTGGTTCCACTGTGCACGGAAGTGCCGCGTTGATCGCCGCACAGACGTCTGGTTCAGGCCTGCCCCCAAGAAGGCCAACACAAGCGAGCCGCCAGTTCGCTGCTGAAGATTTGGCCGCCGTTGAACGGGCAAACCATCGAAAGTTGATTCAACTGCTGCTCACCGAGGCCGGCAGCCGCGCGGTCGAGTTCCAAACTTCGGCCAATTACGACGAGTTGATGGTCGAGGCGATGCCCCTGTGGCGTCGCCGAACTGTGCGAGCACGCATTGCGGCCGCAAGAGTCGACCAAGTTGCGATCGATCAACTGGCAGAAGCATCCGTCCAAGCTGCCGACGTCGAAGCTGTGATTTTCGCCCCACATGGCGCCGATGCGGTGTCTGTCCCAGATGGACTGACTCTGGTGCTCCCCGATGAGATCATCGCTCGCCTCGAGCGCTGTCCGATGGTCGTATGGAAAGACAACAAGCCCGCGCCCGCTTACTTACGTGTTGCGGCGCAGCGCGATCTTGATCAGGTCGCATTCCTGTTGGACCCAGTCGGGCTGAGGTGGCTTCCCTCTCTTAGTAGGAACGAATATCCACCCGACCTGGAGGGCCAATCCGCTTCTCCTGACACTCTTTTCGAGCGAATGGCTTTTCGATTGTTCACCAGCTGTCTTCGGTTTGGGGGTCAGCGCCATGGCGAGGCTGACAGAGGTAAACGATTGCCCGATGCCGTCTTGACGGCACCCGGCACCGACCGATACTCAATCTTGTTGGATTGCAAAGCAAGTGCCGATGGGTACCTGATGGAGTCTGACCACTATCTCCGCTTCGCCAAGTACATTGACACCCTGGGAGCGGGCCTCGACGCAGAGGGCTACCCAATTCGCTACATGCTGATTCTGTCCTCAGCTTTCAGCGGGCAAGAGGGCGATAGGCATCCCTTCCACGCGCGCGCCAAGGCCCTGAAGGACGACAAGCAAGTGTCTCTCGCCTACCTGACCGCCGACATACTGGCGCGTATTGCGACGCAAGTTGAACAAGGCGAGATGTCTCCGCGCGAACGTGAAGAACTCAACTGGGGTGGTCTCCTCGCGAAGGGGCTCGTACATCCGTCAGACGTCGACACAGAACTTGGATTATGAATGGGGACTTCAACTTCTTTCCGCTCTCCTCCCGTCACGCGTTGGCGCGCATTCACGACGGCGCTCACGTCGGGAGCGTCAGTCGAGCGAGTCCGCTCCGAGTTGTTCAACGCGGGCAACGAGTGGGAACACGCGCTAGCGAGCGACGCTGTTGCTGCTTACGCAGCAACAATTCTTGACCTGTACAACTCCCTACCGGATCAACTCCGATCCGGGGAGCGCCCCGAAGACGTCCTGCAAGCCGTCGCCTCAGCGGCGAAAACCGACAGGCATGTCGAGACGGGCAGTGCTGCCGAGGCGATGGCGGAGAGAGCATTCATCCGACTCCTGATGCGAACTTCCGGTGGGGGCGACTCCCTGAGCCAGTTGACGTCCAGGCAAGCCGCACAGCAGTTTGTTGCGCAGCGCGGAACTCCGGGTCGCTTGGTCTCGGAATATCTCGCGGAGCTACTCGGCCAATACGCACGGCACGCGACCGCGAGAGAGGCCGGCCGGATCACTGAAGCAGTCCCCGGAGCCAAGGTCAGTGATACTCGGCGGCTGACTCGCGAAGTGGCCCAGGCCGCCGCGGACGTGGGTTCTCAGGTTGAAGTCACAAACGCGACTGGTTTCGCGATCCGCGGCGCCTGGGCCACCTTGGTTGCTGAAGCCTTCGCGAAGGGTCGCCAACTGCCGGACGTCCACCAGTGAGAAAGTTCGCAGTGGTGGTGAACGACTGTGCCGCGCCGCCGATTACAGGAATTCTGCCCATCCGCAGCCGCAATACAGGGGAGCAAGGCGAGCGCGAACGAAACTTCAACCTCAATTTCGACGAACTCGTCGCGGGATTGCCAGATCGACTCAGCGACCTCCATATGGACTGGATGGAGATACTGGGCTTCCTCTTTGCAACCGACCTCGTATGCGAGCGCGGCGAAGGTGACGTCGAGTGGGCTCGCGAGATCGAACTCTGGCTTCCTGTTCGCGATCCCGAATTCTGGGAACTTCGACGTCCACTAATAGAGCGCATCTGGACCGACCTAACAAACGACGGTTTAAGAATGCACTTCGAGCAGGAGAACGAACCAGACCCGCCACCGCGCCAGGGCCGCGAGCCTCACCCCACACATGACTGTGTGGCACTCGTGTCTGGCGGCCAAGACTCCTACGTCGGCGCCCTCGACCTGATCAAGGACGGCCGTGAACCTTTGCTCGTTTCGCACAGTGCGAGCGGTGCAGTCAACAGCGCACAAAACGCGGTGGAAGCGAATCTGCAGGAAGTAGAACCCTCGATTATGCGACTGAAGCTCAGCGCGGGGAAGGCGCGAGGCGCCGTGGCCGCAGGCGAAGAGCCGTCGCAACGGAGCCGAACGCTCTTGTTCGTCGGAGCAGCTGCTCTCGTCGCATCGCTCGGCGGCTCCCGAGAAGTCTTTCTCAATGAAAACGGCATCATGGCAATACATGTCCCCTTGACGGCTGCCCGTATGGGGTCTCTTTCAACTCACACCGCCTCACCGCCGATTCTCGACCGGATGGCAACCTTGGCCAACGATGTCTTCGATATTCCGATAAGTGTGGAAAACCGCTTGGTGCATCTAACAAAGCCGGAAGTCGTTGGTCGAGCCGTCGACCTTGGATTCGGCCATCACATGATTAACACCGTGTCATGCTGGCAGATTGGGCGCACATCCCGTCACTGCGGAATCTGCTCGCCGTGCATCATGCGCCGAATCTCAAACGAGTACAACAACGTTGCGGACATCTCGTATGACGCCGACATTTTCGACGATTCAGCCGCCGTCGACGAGCCGAAGGCTCGTGACAACCTCACCCACTTCATATCCCTGGTGGACGATCTGCGCGAGCTACCCGACGTCGAGCTCGAATTTGAGTACCCGGAGCTCCTAAGGGCGGCTCCAGCAATGACGTTGACCGAAGCAATTGCGCTACACCGTCGCTGGGCAGACCAAGCAGCAAGCGTGCTCTTTGCCCATCCAGTCCCAGCAGGCCTCAGATGACACGAATCTCGTTTGGTGACTACCGATCCGGAGTGCGGGAGCCCGGGTTTCGAATTACTCCCGGCGGCGGGAACCGTGGCTGGCCCACCCCTACCCCCACGATGTGGGGAACGATCACGCGACATCACCTCGAGGGGCCCGAGGTCGCGCGCGACTACATGGTCAACAGCTTCCGCAACAGTAACTACTGGGGTGCCAACGGGACGCCGCAAAGCAGAGGATGGGCGCAGTCGACCCTGCGCTCGTACGATGCCTATGCACTGATGACGGGCGACGATACGCGGGCGGTGGTCGCAACGGGAGTGAGGCGTGAATTGCCGATTCCTCCAAACACCCTGAACATGCGGATCGATGTGATCCTGCTAGATCCACGCGGCTATGTGCCCCGAGTCATTCTTTGGGATAGACCTGAACTCACGGAGGAACGCGCACTTCTCTACGCGGCACCAATACTGCTCGTAGCCGAAGAAGAACTCGGCCAAGGCCGTATCGCCCAGGTCGAGCTGGTTCACACTCGGAGTGCTTCACGAGTCATAGTCGGTGCATCAGACGCACGCGCAGCGTCGCAAGGGATGGCGGGAACCGTCGGCCGAATCTTGTCGCAGGCCTGAACCAAGGCTGGCCGCTACTGGTGTGTCGGAGGGATATTCCTGAGGAGACACGCCTGTCAATCGCGCTAGTTGTCTGGTGCGTGCCGTCCACTGGCGGTCCTGATCTCGACAAAGACCACATCTGGCTACGTATCCGAGACGGGGTTGTCGACGTTTGACAAGGGGTTCCCGCTGGAATCTGCCCGCTCTTGACCTTCACGTTCTCGAGCGAGCGGCGCTCCTGCCCGACGTATCAAGTTCCTTCTGAGAGGCGATCCACTACATCGTTGATGTTGCGGGTGACCAAGGTATTGAAGCGCTTGCCGACCTTTGCTGCATTGACGAGCGAGGCCCACGACTTCTCGGTGACGACGACGTCGCAGTATGGCACCGCGATCGCAAGCGCGATTACGTCGTTGAGATCATTTCCTTCCCAGGGCTTTTGCGGTGATCGCGCTCGCTGAAATTCCCCACTGACGCTCATCGAAGTTCCCCACCCGTGTGGCTCCGCCGAGAAGGGCGGGCCTCCCTCGAAGCTGCTGGTGTCTGACGCCAGTTGCTCCATCGAAGGAGGCCCGCTTTC
>NZ_JACBJQ010000122.1 GCF_013404075.1 Mycolicibacterium vinylchloridicum | reverse complement strand
CACCTGTTTCCGCGCTTCAGTCTTGTAGTAGTCGTGGATAATAGACAGTGGTACGGCCAAAGTTGTTGCTACTTCACAGTTAGCAGGAAGTTGCTTTAAGTCGAACCGGATGCAACTCCGCTCGGTTTGGTCCATAGCCGCGACGACCATGGCGAGCTGGCGGCGGGCGATGGTCTGCTCCTCGACCGTGGCGTGTTCGCCGGGCAGGTCGACGCCCCCCCACACACCATCGGTGGCTTCCACGGCCAGTGCCGTGCGGGCGCAGGCCTTGCGCAACGGGCAGTTGCCGCAGATCCGCTTGCACTGCTTGGCCTTGCGGTAGTCGAACCACTCTTCCGGATCAGCTGAGTAATTGCAGAGCCCGTTGATTTCCATCTTGACCGGGTTGGCCACTAGATGCGTCATCGCACTACCTCCCGAGTTGGGCGTTAAGTGATCGTTAGTTGTGCCCCTCTTGAGCATGCGGTGATCATAACCCCAACTTGGGGTAGTTGTGCAGCACTAATCTCCATCTGTCCGCGCCCGACCCCGAAATTTGGGCGAATATGACGGCATTTTCCGCTGACGCTCGGCTATCTTTCAGCCCGTCTAACTGGCACTTTGCGGAGGAGTCATGCCGTGGCACCACCGGAGAAGCGGCCCCGAAAAAGGAAGAAAAATTCATCTTGAGCTACTCCCGATGACGCCGCTCTTGGCCTCTAGTTGACCATCAGTAGCGTGTGGCGCGTGCACCGCGCAGGCTCATCGCGGTGCCGAACCGGCACATAGCTAGATACGTGTCTGTTCGGCCAGCATGTGGTTCACTTTGGGTGTGGAAGGCAACACCGACGATGAGGTGGGCGAAACAACGCCTGCCAGCGACGATGCAGCCGACCCGTCCCTGGTCCGGCTACGGGACTGCGTGGCGCGTCGGCGCGCCGAGCTGGGCTTGAGCCAGCGCGCACTCGCCGAATTGGCCGGAGTGTCACTGGGTACCGCGACCAGGCTCGAACGTGGCGGCGGCCCGATACGGGTGAGCACGGTGCCGAAACTGGAGGATGCGCTGGAGTGGCCGCGCGGCACATTTCAGGCCATTCGTGACGGCCAGGACCCGCCGAAGATCCCGCCGCGAGGACGTGAACGCGCCGCGCCGGCCGCTCCGGGCCCGGCCTCGGCGATGCGCAACGCCACGCAGTACGGACAAGCACTGTCGATCGCCTCCGCTGTCGTGGCCATCAGCGCGGTCTGCCTTGAGGTGTTGACCAGTGACCTCGCCGATGCCTCGGCACGCGTGGCAGCGCTCAACGCTCTGGATTCGAACATGCGTGACATGGAGAGTTTGATCGCGGCCAGCCTGCCCGACGCCGACTCCTTCGACGACGCGATAGCGGTCATGCGTGAAGTTCACGAAAGCCGTGAGTCCATCCAAAAGGCCGCTGAGTCACTGAAATAACCCCACCGGTGTCGGCGCGTAAGGGCGAGGATCTAGTAGCCGCTGTACCCACCGCCGATGCTGGCGATGTGGACGTGGTTGAAGTGGTTGGCGTTGGCCGATCCTCGATCGCTCATTCCTGAGGAGCTTCCGTCAGCGTTGTGCTGCGCTTGGCGCCAGATCGCGTGGTCGAGTCCGAGATCCTGCGCGTTGGCCTGGACGAATGCGACCACCCGGTCGCCGAGTGCCTTGCCGGCCGGGGTATCCCACTGCGGGATCATGACGTCGATCGCCAGCCCCGAGGGATGCCACTTCATCGAGTCCGCCCGGTACCCACCGATATCGGTGATTTCGGGGAAGGCCGCCGAGATGGCGCGGCTGAGGCGGCGGGTGTACTTCTGCAGCCGGGCCTCGTTGGCCAGCCCCGGCCGGTCCAGCCCCGGCATACCTGGAACACCCTTGCCGCTGCCCGCCTGCCCTGATGACGACCTACCGGCAAGCGCGGTCTTAGCCACGGGCGTGAAGAGGCCGCCGAGGCCGCTGAGCCCGCCTCCTCCGAATCCGCTCATGGGTGAGCCACCGCCCATGCCGCCCATCGGCATCCCGCCGCCCATACCACGGCCGCCGCCGTAGCCGCCGCCCGCAGCGCGAATCATGTTCGCCATTGCGATGTTTCGTTGCTCGGATTTGGTGAGCAGCGCTTTGGCCCGGTCGAGCTGGCCTTCGAGGTGATTGACCAGGACCGTCTTCCCGGCCGGGGTGTCGGTGCTGGGCGCGATCGCGTTGACACCGCTGCGGGTGTCGCTCACGACGCCGTTCATTCCCGCCCGACCATCGCGGGACTCGTTGGAGGCCGTGACAACTTGCGGACCCACCCGGCCATCGGCGCCGATTACGTTGTCCAGTGCTGTGATGCCGTTGCCCCCGGCCTGCTTGTATCCCTCTCCTCCTCTGCCCCCCCAGGTCGCCGGCACGGTATCCACGGAGGTGCGCAGGTCCATCTTGAGGTTTTGCAGTCCGCTGGTCGAGGGCAAGCCAGTCGCATTGGGGGCCTGGCCGTACAGCTCTCGGGCGCCACCGAGGGCCGTCGCGGTCGCATCAACCAGGCCCTGCAAGGACATGATCGGCAGTATCACCTATCACCTGCGTCAACGGCCACCACCAACGGCGAAATCGCTGCGCGATCACTACGGAATTGCTGTGCATCCTCTGCGAACGTGGCGGTCAGGCGACCCGGCGGACCTCGATGTGGCCGCTGGGTATGGGAGAGAACTTCACGCTTTGGCCAGGGGTTGGCGCCTCGATGGCCATCGTCGGCGAGACCGCCATCATCACGTGCTCAGGCGTGCCCGGGGCCGACCAGTTGCACAGGATGAGGTCGCCCTCCTGGATGTCGTTGCGGTTCACAGCTTGACCGGCGTTCACGAGGTCATAGGTTGTACGGGGTATGCGCACCCCGGCCTCGGCGTAGGCCGCCTGGGTGAGGCCGGAGCAGTCGAAAGCGTTGGGTCCTTCTGCGCCCCAGACGTAGGGCGCGCCGAGCTTGGATTTGGCGTAGGCCACGGCGCGGGCAGCAGTCGCGGTAGGAAGGCCAAGCCCTCCGGCGAGCCGGTTTCGTCCGAGTGCGGCGTTTTGACTCCGGCTGTCGGAGCCGCCGAGTCCGGACAGCATTCCGGGGAGGCCGCTGAGTGCGCTCATGGGTGAGCCGCCGCCCATGCCGCCCATTGGCATTCCGCCGCCTCCCATGGGCATCCCGCCGCCCATACCGCGGCCGCCGCCGTAGCCGCCCCCGGCCGATCGAATCATGTTCGCTAAAGCGATGTTTCGTTGTTCGGATTTGGTGAGGAGGGCTTTGGCGCGGTCGAGCTGGCCTTCGAGGTGATTGACCAGGACCGTCTTCCCGGCCGGGGTGTCAGTGCTCGGCGCGATGGCATTGACACCGGCCCGGGTATCGCTGACCACACCGTTCATCCCCGAACGACCATCACGGGACTCGTTGGACGCCGTGACCACCTGGGGCCCGACCCGATTATCGGCACCAATCACGTTGTCCAACGCGGTGATCCCGTTACCGCCGGCCTGCTTGTAGCCCTCTCCCCCAGTCCCCCGCCACGTCGCCGGCACCGTGTCCACCGACGCACGCAGATCAGTCTTGAGACTTTGCAACCCACTGGTGGAGGGCAACCCAGACGCCGGGGCAGCCTGGCCGTACATATCGCGGGCACCACCGAGCGCATCCGCGGTCGCATCAACCAGGCCCTGCAAGGACATGACCGGCAGTATCACCCACGACCAGCGGCAACAGCCACCACCAACGCCACAATCATAGGTTCGCGCGATTGGCTGTATCAGCACGTGCCGTTGACCTGCACTTCTGAACACTTGTCTCGCGTCGAGGTCTCACGAGGTGCTGCATTTCCTACCTGTCGCATCTGGATACCTCGCAGCTACTGGGCAGCATGCGGGTGCGAGCCGCCAAACCCCCAGAATTTATAGTATTTTATGCTATAGTAAGGCATGAGTGATCGTAGCGGCGTGCTGCGGACGGTGATGCACAAAACAGGCACTTCCCAGTCTGAGCTGTCCCGGCTCAGCGGCGTACATCAGCCAAGCATCAGCCAGTTCCTTTCTGACAAGGTTGAACTCAGTGATGAGCAGCTCGACCGGCTGTTGTCCTGCATGGGTTATCGGCTCGAAATCACCCGCCAACCAATCACTCCCGAGCTCACGCGCTCAGAGCGCCGCTCATGGAAACTACACCGCGAGCTGGCCAAACACCTCACACGTTCTACCCTCGCCGAATGGCAACCCGCGGCCGAACGTAATTTAGGACGATTACGGTCCAACGTCACCGGGCAGCCCCACACGCGCAACCTCGACCGTTGGCAGTCCCTGCTGAGCGACGGCGATATCCCCGGTATTCATCGTGTCTTGACTGGCCTCAGCCGTGACTGCATCGAGATGCGTGAGGTCTCGCCGATGGGTGGCCTTCTGTCCGATGAGGACCGTATCCGCGTGCTGCGATCGGTCAGCTAATGCGACGCGACCAGCTCGAACACGCGATCCGGGCTGCCTGCCAAATCGCCGGCCTGACTGAAGTGATCATCGTCGGATCACAGGCGATCCTCGGGACCTACACCGAAGATGAACTGCCCTTCTACGCCACCAGGTCAGCAGAAGTCGACGTGCTGCCGATCGCGGATGGTAGCGACGAAATCGCCCGTCTGGCAGACGAAATCGAAGGAGTAGCTGGCGAGTTCTCCCCGTTTGCGGAGCTTCACGGCTTCAACATCGACGGTGTGGATCTGCAGACCTCGGCCCTCCCCGAGGGATGGCGTGGTCGGCTCGTCAAGGTGCAGAACCCGAATACGGCCGCACCATCGGGAGAACCTCAGTTCATCGGTTGGTGCCTCGACAAGGAGGACCTGTGTGTGGCAAAACTGTGCGCTCTCCGAGAAAAGGACCAGAACTTCGTCGACGCACTCATCACCGCAAATCTTGTAGACCCGCGTGTGATCAGTACCCGCCTTGCCACCGTGCCAGAGGCGCATTGGCCAGCCGCCGAACGAGCTGCACATTGGCTTGATCACCGCACAAGTAGCCCTGGTGTCAATGGCCAAATGGAAGTACCCGCTGGTGGCCGGATAAAAGTCTCCACCCCGTGTGGTGATTCCTAGGTTGGTTGGGTGTTCTCCTTCCGGTGTTGGGCGTCTTTCATGCGGTAGGAGTCGCCG
>NZ_JACBJQ010000121.1 GCF_013404075.1 Mycolicibacterium vinylchloridicum | reverse complement strand
AGGGCGCGCGGCATGGTGTGGTGGGGCGAGGGGTGGTGGGCCAGGACGGGTGAGCGGACGGTCGGGGTGGAGAGAGAGGGCGAGTAGGCAGACGAGGGCAGCGGTGTGGAGGCGAATGGGGGAGGGCCGAAGAGTGGGGGCGGCCGGCAGGCGGCCGAGGATGAGGGGGGGAGCGGCGGGGGCGGCGGGGGCGGCCTGGCGGTAGGCCATCGCCATCTGCCGCATCCGGGTGGCCAGCAGCTGGTTTTGCGCCTTGGTCGACTCGATCTGGCGCTGCATCGCCGCTAGGCGGTCATCCATGCTGGTCACCAGCGTCTTCACCCCGGCCGGCGATCCGGTGGCCGGGGCGATCGCGGCCGCGGCGCTGGCCGCGCTCTGGCGCACTCCGGTGGCACCGGCGCGACCATTCTGGCCTTCGGCCGCCCCGGCAGCCGAGGTGCCGTTGGTTTGAGCATCCAGACCGGTCACGGTGCCCCAGGTGCGCTTATAGCCGTCCCCGGCGTTGCCGGCCCCGGTACTTAGTGCCGAATCGGCGGGAGCGGCCGGAACACCGGGACCCTGGCTGCTGACCGAGCCCGGACCACCGGCAGCGGGGAAAACACCTTGGGCAGAGGCCAACACCCGGTCAACCTGCGCGATATACGCGCCCACACCCGAGCCGCCCACCCGCTCAAACTAAAACCGCCACCACCCAAACAGCACCGCCCCAAAAAAGCAGGATGGTTAGCCGTACCGCTCAAACCAGAGCTGGGGCGCTCGCACCCGCAGTGATCGCGGCGTACACCACGTCAGCAAGATCACCGTTCTGCCAGCACAACAGCGTTTCCAGTCGGCGGCACTCTGTGAAAACGCGCTGGTAGGCCACCAGCTGCTGGGGCTCCTCCACGCCCATCAAACCCGGACGCTGAGCGCCAGCCATCAGCAGGTCGGTTTCGTATTGAGCCGTCAGATCGGCCCATTCGCGCTCTGAGGGCCACTGCCCGGCGATGATCGCGCGTGCCACTGACATAGCAGCCGTCGACATTTCCGGACCCGAGAACACCACGTGCTGGGTGAGCTGGCGCGCGTACCGCTCAGCTTCGTCAGCATCGCGCTGCAGCCCAACGAACACCGCAGGGGCGATGGTCTCCAGGCGGTGCGAGCGATCGCGAGTCAGCGCAGACGCCTCCGCCTCACTAGGCGGTCCGGCAGGAGCGACACCGATCGCGACATCCGGTGTCGCGGAACGGACTTCCTCAGAATCGTGCGCACACGTCGTGGCGATCGCAGACAGGGCATCGCCGCGCATCCGTACAGCCCTCAGCACAGTTGCCGCCGGGTTGGTCCAGCCCAACCAGCGGCCATCGAAGTCGGGATCAAAATGCGCGGCCAGCGGCATCGACCTGCGCACATACACACCCGGAGGAATGTACCCAGCGCCCTCGTTAGTGGTCACCCACATCTCCGGAAAGCCCGATGCCCCGCGAGTTACTGCCACCGCCCACTCCAAGCCTGGGTAGACCACGCTCGAGGCTGCCGCGAGATCAGCAACAGCGGTCCGCGCGTTCTCCAGATCGGTCATCGACACATCCCGACCCACCCGCTGGTTGTTCACCTCACGCAGACCCGGCAAGAAGCCTGGTGCCCCCGCGGCAGCAGCAGCGCCACCCGCCGCACCGGCGGCCGCAGGCGCCGAAGACACCGACCCCGCTGCACCGGCAGCTCCCGCCGGCGCAGTCGGCGCAGCTGGAGGAAGCACCGAACCATACGACGTCATCTGAGGAGACGCACCCGAAGATCCACCCGCGGCGCCTAGACCCCCGGCTGGCATCCCGCCCATACCGCCGCCGCTGCCGCCCGCGCCCACACCGGTCGGCGTAGCCGAAGCCGGAACAGTCGACGCTGTGGGTGCAGCTGATGCCGGGGCAGCGGTCTGCGCTAGCGGAGCCGCCGATAGCGGGCCCGAAGGTGTTTGCGGCGGCGCCGACGACGTGAGCGGCGGCATCCCGCCCGCCGCTGCGTTGCCCGCAGCCATGCCGCGGCCGAACTCGCTACCCAGCGATGCCGGGCTGGCGCTAGAGGCTGGCCCCTGCAAACTCGAAGCAGGGCTGGACATTCCGCTGACACCATTAGCGCCGCCGGACATGCCCTGCATGCCGCCCATTCCGCTACCCAGGCTGCTCAGCGGCGACGATCCCCCGCCTCCGGAGCCGCCACCACTTCCCATCGATGGCGGCGAGGGCATCGAGGGCATTGACGGCGCCTTGGGGACTCCGTTTGCTCCGACGTTTGGCTCCGCGGTCCCGCGTAGGGGGCCGACCGCAGTTGGTAAACCGTGGTCAGGTTGTGCTGCGGCACCTGGCCCATCCGACGCGCCGGTGTCGCGCCCGTGCCCGTCTCCATGATTTCCCGCAGACTGGACAGGATCGGTGGTGTGGGTGGTTGGATCGCCAGTGGAGTCGCCGGTATTCCTACCAGAATCGTCCGCAGGCTTGTCTTGGTTTGAGGGTGATCGTGGTGGTGCTTCGGGAATGCCAAACTTATTTGTGAGCATGCTCGTTTGTTCGGCCATCCACCCATGCAGCTCGGTGCGGTGCTCTTCGATGAGGGTGCGGTATTCCGTTAGGGTGACAGCGATTTGGGCTGTGGACACCCCTTTGGGTGCGTTGAGATACTTCTCGATCTCTTGATGCGCTTTGTCGTGAGCGTCGCGAATGTTGCGCTTGCCCAACCTAATTAGGTCGCTTAGCCGGCCTTGACTGGACGCCACCTCGTCGAGAACATCGACTACTGCGTTGTGAGCCTTATGCTCTGCATCGTAGTGCTCATAAGCAGCGTCCGCGCCTGCTCCATCGCTCCAGTGACCGCCTGGCGAGAACACATCGTCTCTTGAGCGTTCAGCAGCTGCAGAGGCTTGTCGGTGGTGTTCGCTGAGCTTCTTGAGTTTGTCCGCGGCTTGGGACAGCCCGCTCTCGGACTCGGTCGGCCATACACCGGGACCGATCAGAGAGCCGGTGAACATTCCCGGCTGGAGTTGAATGTCACCGCCGCCTGGCATGCCCAGGCCCGGTACATAGTTGTCCGGCACGGTCGGTTTCGCCGCGTTGAACTTCTCCAGCAACTTGGCGGCTTGTGAATTCGCCACCTCCGCAGCAGTTTTGGAGTGGCCAGCCTTCGTGGCCGCGTCCGCGACGGCGCTGCCTGCATTGGTTGCGGCTGGCATCAGCGCGGCAGCCCGCAGGCGTCAGCAAGTGTGCCGGTGGCGTCATTCGTCGCAGCAGTCAGCTGTTTGATTTCATCGAGGCTGCCCTGCCCTAAGCTCGCGTTCATCAAGTTCAGATTCGCCGCTACGTATTGCCGCGCAGGTGTTGCAACACTTTCGGGTGTTGCCGGTACGAGCGCTTGGATGATGGACACGGCTCCGGTGAGTTTTCGCAGCAGCACCGGGACATTGGGCTGCCCGTTGACGACCACACCACCTTGAGCTTGCTGACCAGCGGTCGACTTGTCGAATATCTGGCACAGGGACTGCTTAGCGTCGGCCTGTTCGGCCGCGGTGAATGTGGGAGTTGAAGGAGCGGCGGGCGCAGCCGCTGGGGTGCCTGCAGAGTGTGCGATCGCGTAGGTGATCGCCGCTGTTGCCGCGATGGCAACCACCATGAGAATGCTGGTTATAAGTGCCCACAGCCACATCTTGGGTGGCCGCGGTGCACCCTGCTGTAGAGGACCTGGAGCTCCGCCGGCCGGTGGCGGATTCCATCCGTAGGGCGGGACGTTAGGCGGAGCCGGCTGAGGCGGGACGCCGCCGGCCGGCGGTGCCCAGGCAGATGTGCCGGTGCTCATGGTGTGCCCCTCCCTTTGCCGCTTACGTCGTCAGCGTGGCTGCGTTCGCTTCTTCGGCTGTTTCGTAGGTCGCCACACTGGTCTGCGCAGCGACCGCCCCCGCGGTGGTCAGGCGGGCCAGATCGGCCAGCCGAGTCGCGATGAGCCCGGCGGCGATGGCGTTCGTTCCGCTCACGTACTGGCCCTGCGGCAGCGTGATGTCTGTCCCGGCGATCGCCGTCATACGCTGCTCGGCCACGGCCGCCAAGGCAGCCGAGGTGGCCTCGGTGTCGATGTGAGTTTTCGCGGGCATAGAGCCGATCCTACCTGCGGAGCAGGTCAAATACACCGCCCAAGAAAATTACCGCGGACGCTCGGTAAGACGCCCTCGGAGTGAATCAGCGCAGCAGGGCAGCCAGACGTGGGTCCTGCCACCACCGCTCTCCGAGCACTGCGGTCGCCGTCCACAGCGAGACCAGGGGTACCGCCGGACCTTGCATACGCACCGGTGGTTGCCCGTCGCTGGTGGCCAGCGTGAGCGTCCAGGTGTCCAGCTCCGGGTAAAACCCGCTGATGTCGCCGTACCAGAGGCTCGCCAGGCCTGAGCCGCCGTCGCCGTCCCAGATCAGACGGTCCGTGGTGCTCCACAGATGGACGCCCCGGTTGTCGCGCCAGCTCGGTTGGGCATCACGGCGCGCAGCGACCTTGCGGCGGTGGTTGATGGCGGCGTTGACCGCCAAGGCACCCACCATCACCGCCGGCCGACCGACGACGAAGTAGTCGCTTCGCGCGTACGTTCCGTCCCCGCCGTAGAGGAAACTCAGGGTCACGTCGGCTTCGAGCAGACCCTGCTCCTGATCTCCGAGGACCGGACCGAAGATGGCGATCTCCGGCGGATTGTGACCGGCCAGGTAGGCCTTCGCGCTCTCACGTGCGTGGTTCCACCACCACTGCCACGGATCGCGGGCTGCTTGCACCGCCTGCTGGCCGGGGGCTGGGCCCTGGGGCGTGCGCGGTGCGGCCGCGGGTGACGGCGCTGCCGGGAGCACGCAAAGATCACCGCTCGGCGCGGAGCCGGTTCGGAATTGCTCGTCCCACCACATGTGCCCAGTATCGAGCAGCGGTCCGACAGATTGCGACGCCTCTAGACTGCGAGTTGGCGCTGTCGGCTGAGCGCGGCTGACGTGATCCCAACCATTGCTGTGCTCGCCGGCAGTTGCTCGAACTTGGGCGGTGCAACGCCCTGCGCCGGGCCGCTAACGTTGCTGCGACGGGGTGTGGCTCAGCGCCGCACATACCAATCGGTCAGTAAAAGGGGAGGTCGAGATGGCACAGCTGAAGATCGACACCGCCGCCGTTGCCCATACGGGGGCTGTGGTGGCGGGGGCGGCCTCTGGTGGTTCCTCGCAGGGAATCACCGTGACGCCACCGGCCTCGGACCCGGTATCGGCAGC
>NZ_JACBJQ010000120.1 GCF_013404075.1 Mycolicibacterium vinylchloridicum | reverse complement strand
TAAATTGTGTTCGGCGGTGTCCTACTTTTCCACCCGTGTTGGGTAGTATCATCGGCGCTGGCAGGCTTAGCTTCCGGGTTCGGGATGGGACCGGGCGTTTCCCTGCCGCTATGGCCGCCGTAACTTTATTCACTCGTTTGTGAGTGTGAATCTAGTTTTGGTGGTGGGGTGCAGTGTGACTGCTGGATGTGTGGTTGCGGGCGTTGATGTGCGTCTTTACAGGTTCCGAAAACATGGTTGTTTGTTTTGGTTGTTGTAAGTTTTCGGCCGGTTAGTGCCAGTTCCCTGCACCTCTTGCGAGGCTTCCAGGTCTGGTCTATCGATCCCGTGGTCTGCGGGGGGCCTTATCCCTCTAAAAGGGTGAGAAACCTGGTCTTGGAGAAGGTTTCCCGCTTAGATGCTTTCAGCGGTTATCCTGTCCGAACGTGGCTATCCAGCGGTGCCCCTGGTGGGACAACTGGTAGACCAGAGGTTCGTCCGTCCCGGTCCTCTCGTACTAGGGACAGGTTTCCTCAAGTTTCTGACGCGCGCGGCGGATAGAGACCGAACTGTCTCACGACGTTCTAAACCCAGCTCGCGTGCCGCTTTAATGGGCGAACAGCCCAACCCTTGGGACCTGCTCCAGCCCCAGGATGCGACGAGCCGACATCGAGGTGCCAAACCATCCCGTCGATATGGACTCTTGGGGAAGATCAGCCTGTTATCCCCGGGGTACCTTTTATCCGTTGAGCGACACCCCTTCCACTCAGAGGTGCCGGATCACTAGTCCCGACTTTCGTCCCTGCTTGACATGTCCGTCTCGCAGTCAAGCTCCCTTGTGCACTTGCACTCAACACCTGATTGCCGTCCAGGTTGAGGGAACCTTTGGGCGCCTCCGTTACATTTTAGGAGGCAACCGCCCCAGTTAAACTACCCACCAGGCACTGTCCCTGGACCGGATATACGGTCCGAGGTTAGAAGTCCAATACGATCAGAGTGGTATTTCAACAATGACTCCACCCACACTGGCGTGTGAGTTTCACAGTCTCCCACCTATCCTACACAAACCGTATCGAACGCCAATACCAAGCTATAGTGAAGGTCCCGGGGTCTTTTCGTCCTGCCGCGCGTAACGAGCATCTTTACTCGTAGTGCAATTTCGCCGAGTCTATGGTTGAGACAGTTGAGAAGTCGTTACGCCATTCGTGCAGGTCGGAACTTACCCGACAAGGAATTTCGCTACCTTAGGATGGTTATAGTTACCACCGCCGTTTACTGGGGCTTAAATTCTCCGCTTCACCCCGAGGGGTTAACGGGTCCTCTTAACCTTCCAGCACCGGGCAGGCGTCAGTCCGTATACATCGTCTTGCGACTTCGCACGGACCTGTGTTTTTAGTAAACAGTCGCTTCTCACTGGTTTGTGCCACCCCCCACCGCTGCCCACCGCGAAGGTGTTGACAGTAGGAGGTCCCCCTTCTCCCGAAGTTACGGGGGTATTTTGCCGAGTTCCTTAACCATAGTTCACTCGTACGCCTTGGTATTCTCTACCTGACCACCTGTGTTGGTTTGGGGTACGGGCCGTGTGTGCGCTCGCTAGAGGCTTTTCTTGGCAGCAAAGGATCACCGAATTCGCCTCACTCGGCTATGCATCACCTCTCAGGATTAGTGTTGGACGGATTTGCCTATCCAACTCCCTACCGGCTTGCCCCAGTATTACCACTGACTGGTACGGCTACCTACCTGCGTCACCCCATCGCTTGACTACTACCCACCCGGGTCCCGCGCAGCCGGCGATCCCCGCTTCCCGAAGGAATTGGTGGACCACCTTTTGGGCGGTTAGCAGAATGGATTCATCAGGGACGCTCACACACGGGTACGGGAATATCAACCCGTTGTCCATCGACTACGCCTGTCGGCCTCGCCTTAGGTCCCGACTCACCCTGGGCGGACTGGCCTGGCCCAGGAACCCTTGGTCTTTCGGCGGGCAAGGTTCTCACTTGCCTATTCGCTACTCATGCCTGCATTCTCACTCCCACACCCTCCACAGCTCCATTACCAGGCTGCTTCACTGGGTGCAGGACGCTCCCCTACCCAATACACAAAAGTGTATTGCCGCGGCTTCGGCGGTGTGCTTGAGCCCCGCTACATTATCGGCGCACAATCACTTGACCAGTGAGCTATTACGCACTCTTTCAAGGGTGGCTGCTTCTAAGCCAACCTCCTGGTTGTCTCTGCGACTGCACATCCTTTTCCACTTAGCACACGCTTAGGGGCCTTAGCCGGCGATCTGGGCTGTTTCCCTCTCGACGTACGGAGCTTATCCCCCGCCGTCTCACTGCCACGCTTTCACTTACCGGCATTCGGAGTTTGGCTGACGTCAGTAACCCTGTGGGGCCCATCGGCCATCCAGTAGCTCTACCTCCGGCAAGAAACACGCAACGCTGCACCTAAATGCATTTCGGGGAGAACCAGCTATCACGGAGTTTGATTGGCCTTTCACCCCTACCCACAACTCATCCCCTCAGTCTTCAACCTAAGTGGGTTCGGGCCTCCACGCGGTCTTACCCGCGCTTCACCCTGGCCATGGGTAGATCACTCCGCTTCGGGTCCAGAACATGCCACTCAACGCCCTATTCAGACTCGCTTTCGCTGCGGCTACCCCACCCGGGTTAACCTTGCGACATGTCCCTGACTCGCAGGCTCATTCTTCAAAAGGCACGCCATCACCCCACGACACGTCGAGGGCTCTGACGGATTGTAAGCGCACGGTTTCAGGTACTATTTCACTCCCCTCCCGGGGTACTTTTCACCATTCCCTCACGGTACTAATCCGCTATCGGTCACTGGGAAGTATTCAGGCTTACCGGGTGGTCCCGGCAGATTCACAGCAGATTCCACGGGCCCGCTGCTACTCGGGAACCCATCACCACAGAGAACATGTTTTCACCTACGGGGCTCTCACCCACTACGGCAGACCATCCCAGGCCACTTCGGCTAACACATTCTTTTCTCACTGCAGCCCAGACCGGCAGATCCGGGAAGACAGGCCCCACAACACCGCACACACAACCCCTGCCGGGTATCACATGCATACGGTTTAGCCATCCTCCGCTTTCGCTCGCCACTACTCACGGAATCACAATTGTTTTCTCTTCCTACGGGTACTGAGATGTTTCACTTCCCCGCGTTCCCCCCCATACCCTATGTATTCAGGTATGGGTGACACGACATCACTCGTGCCGGGTTTCCCCATTCGGACATCCTCGGATCCACGCTCGGTTGACAGCTCCCCGAGGCATAACGCAGCCTCCCACGTCCTTCATCGGCTCCCAGTGCCAAGGCATCCACCATGCGCCCTTAAACACTTACAACACAAAAAACCAATTCGAAAAAAGAAATTGCACATCAAAAACACACAAACACACCCCCCAGACCCGAAAGCCTCGAGAGCCACATTTGCGTGCTAGATGCTCGCAACCACTATCCACAAATCAAACACCACACCCCACCACCAAAGTGAGGCAACAACACGCCGACCCCACCACCGCGGAGCCACCCGGAAACCCGGGCACGGGCCTGTTGTCTCAGGACCCAACAGTGTGTTTGGCAGCACCAGACAACCCCCACAAGGAAGGTCCCCATCCTGGTCGTTTGCTTGTCGTGCACCAGACCCCCACCCACTACAGGTGAAAGGGCCATCCAACGAATCGCCTGACAATCGGCTGATCCCGCGATTTACGGGCCGGCCAGGTCTCGTGGTGCTCCTTAGAAAGGAGGTGATCCAGCCGCACCTTCCGGTACGGCTACCTTGTTACGACTTCGTCCCAATCGCCGATCCCACCTTCGACGGCTCCCTCCCACAAGGGGTTAGGCCACCGGCTTCGGGTGTTACCGACTTTCATGACGTGACGGGCGGTGTGTACAAGGCCCAGGAACGTATTCACCGCAGCGTTGCTGATCTGCGATTACTAGCGACTCCGACTTCACGGGGTCGAGTTGCAGACCCCGATCCGAACTGAGACCGGCTTTGAAAGGATTCGCTCCACCTCACGGCATCGCAGCCCTTTGTACCGGCCATTGTAGCATGTGTGAAGCCCTGGACATAAGGGGCATGATGACTTGACGTCATCCCCACCTTCCTCCGAGTTGACCCCGGCAGTCTCTCACGAGTCCCCACCATAACGTGCTGGCAACATGAGACAAGGGTTGCGCTCGTTGCGGGACTTAACCCAACATCTCACGACACGAGCTGACGACAGCCATGCACCACCTGCACACAGGCCACAAGGGAACCGACATCTCTGCCGGCGTCCTGTGCATGTCAAACCCAGGTAAGGTTCTTCGCGTTGCATCGAATTAATCCACATGCTCCGCCGCTTGTGCGGGCCCCCGTCAATTTCTTTGAGTTTTAGCCTTGCGGCCGTACTCCCCAGGCGGGGTACTTAATGCGTTAGCTACGGCACGGATCCCAAGGAAGGAAACCCACACCTAGTACCCACCGTTTACGGCGTGGACTACCAGGGTATCTAATCCTGTTCGCTCCCCACGCTTTCGCTCCTCAGCGTCAGTTACTGCCCAGAGACCCGCCTTCGCCACCGGTGTTCCTCCTGATATCTGCGCATTCCACCGCTACACCAGGAATTCCAGTCTCCCCTGCAGTACTCCAGTCTGCCCGTATCGCCCGCACGCCCACAGTTAAGCTGTGAGTTTTCACGAACAACGCGACAAACCACCTACGAGCTCTTTACGCCCAGTAATTCCGGACAACGCTCGGACCCTACGTATTACCGCGGCTGCTGGCACGTAGTTGGCCGGTCCTTCTTCTACTACTACCGTCACTTGCGCTTCGTCATAGTTGAAAGAGGTTTACAACCCGAAGGCCGTCATCCCTCACGCGGCGTCGCTGCATCAGGCTTGCGCCCATTGTGCAATATTCCCCACTGCTGCCTCCCGTAGGAGTCTGGGCCGTATCTCAGTCCCAGTGTGGCCGGTCACCCTCTCAGGCCGGCTACCCGTCGTCGCCTTGGTAGGCCATTACCCCACCAACAAGCTGATAGGCCGCGGGCCCATCCCACACCGCAAAAGCTTTCCACCACACACCATGAAGCGCGTGGTCCTATTCGGTATTAGACCCAGTTTCCCAGGCTTATCCCAAAGTGCAGGGCAGATCACCCACGTGTTACTCACCCGTTCGCCACTCGAGTCACTCCGAAGAGCACTTTCCGTTCGACTTGCATGTGTTAAGCACGCCGCCAGCGTTCGTCCTGAGCCAGAATCAAACTCTCCAAACAAAAACCCCCACACCAACAGGCGCAGGCAGAATTCGAATCAGAACAAGCCTGAAACCAAACAAAGACACCAAAACTGGCATCACAAACACCACACCCCAGCACGGGGGTACCAGAATGCGGCAAAAAA
>NZ_JACBJQ010000012.1 GCF_013404075.1 Mycolicibacterium vinylchloridicum | reverse complement strand
GTGCAGAACTCGCCAGGGAACGGTCCATCGCCGACATCAACATGTCGGTCGGGTGGGTTCCGGGGGTGGGGACCGCCATCAATGCCATGAGCCTGGCGTCGGATTTCCTCGACTTCACCCTCGCGGCGCTGCGTGGCGATGCCGCTGATATGCGCGATGAGATCGGTGACATGGTCATCGATGTCGTCGGGATGATTCCGGTCGTCGGCGGACCCTTGGCCGCGACGATCCACCGCGCGACGGTGCCGGTCGTGCCCCAACCCAACCACGCCCCCAATGCCGTCGACGACAGCTTCACGACGAACGAGAACACACAACTGACCGGCAATGTGCTGACCAACGACACCGACCCCGACGGTGACACCCTGACTGCCGCCGTAGACACTGCACCCAGCCACGGCGGCCTCACGCTCAACACCAACGGATCGTTCACCTACACACCGGCTGAAAACTATTACGGGACTGATACTTTCAGCTACATCGTCACCGACGGTGAGGGTGGCACCGCGGTGGGCACCGCCACCATCACCGTCAACTACGTGGCGCCGCCGCCCGTCGTCGACCAGCAGCACCCCTACACGATCGACGCAACTGACCCCGATACCGGCCAAATCAGTGGGCATTTCAACGTCACCCACGACAAGCCGGTGACCTACCACGTGACCACTGCACCGGAACCCGCATTGGGCGCGTTCGAGCTGGACGAGACCACCGGGGCGTGGACGTTCACTCCGAATCCGCGCACCCGAGTCCTCGCCGGCTACTTCGATCCGAATTCGGCTGCTGCAGTGAAGCTTACGTTCGCCGTCACGGTCACCGACGGTACGGCCAGTACGGCCCCGATCGTCGTGGATGAACACATCGGGGGCGCCGACCGTGCCGAGTTCGCGCTGCCGGCCGGGACGACGCCGATATGGTCGTTCGTCGATTCCCGCACCGGCGACGCTTATGTGTTCGGCTACACCGGGAACATTTGGGGTACGCCCGACGAGCAATCGTTCTCCTACATCGCGGCCATCGTCCATGCCGACGGCACCTACGGCACCCCGGCGGGCAACCAGTCCGTGGGCATGGTGTACCAGACGTTGACCATTGGCGAGACCACCTATCTGATGACGGCCACCGGCGATTGGGATGCCGGCTACGTGACCCGCATTTCGGAGATCCGACCCGAAGGACTGACACCGGTCGGGGGCCCGATACCGGGACTTGATCTGCAAGCTCTGGGCGATAGCTCGTTACCCGCGTTTATTGTCGCCGGCGAGGTTACGTACCTCATCACAACGAACACCAAGAGTCAGACGACATATCTGACGGCGCTGGGGACCGACGGCTCCCTGCAGACGACATCCATTTCCGGGTCGCTGACCAAACAGCCAATCACAGTTGGTGATACCACCTATCTGCTGACAGTCAGCGGTGATTACGAAACCGGCTACGAGACCCACATCGCAGCCCTGAGTCCCGACGGGGTGACGTCGTACGCCGTGCCCGTGCCAGGCCGTGGTTATCGTGACCCGATCATTGTCGGCGAAACGGCCTACATTGTGACGGAGACAGGCGATTACGAATCCGGCTACGAGACCCACGTCGCGGCACTGGGGCCTGGCGGCGTGACGCCGGCGATGTCGATTTCTGGTGCGGTAGAACGTGATCCGATCGTGATCGGCGAAACCACCTACCTGATAACGCAGACAGGCGATTACCAATCCGGCTACGAGACCCACGTCATGGCGCTGGGTCCCGACGGAGCGACGCCGGCGATGTCGATTTCTGGTGCGGTAGAACGCGATCCGATCGTGGTCGACGATGCCACCTACCTCCTGATGACCCCGTATTCACGCATCGTGACCCACGTATTGGCGTTGACACCCACCGGGGCGATACCCGTGGGATCCATTCCCGGTGTGCTCAGCGGCGATCCGGTCACCGTCGGCGGCACCACGTACTTGCTGTCGAACACGGGCGACAGCGACAGTGCAACTTGGCAGACGTGGTCGACGACTTTGACACCGACACTTGGCGGCATAACGCTGGTCGGCGAACCGATTCCGGGACATCTGTCCGCAAATGGTCATCCGATCGTCCTCGGTGACACCACCTACGTGATAACCGAAACCTGGAATTCCTCGGTCGGATATCAGAGCTATCTGACCGCATTGGGGGAGGACGGCCTGGCGACGGTAGGCGCGGGCGTCCTCGGTTTCGTGGCCTTCGACCCCGTTGTCGTGGTCGGCGACACCACTTACCTGACGACGAGGGTGGCGTACTACTACGTCGCCGATTGGACCTACGCCTACACCCGGACCTTGCTGTCAGCGATCGAGCCCGGCGGCCTCACCCCCGGTCCTGACCCGATTCCCGGATACCCGAGCAGTGATCCGATCGTCATCGGAGACACCACGTACCTGGTGATGGAGGAACACGATCCCCCGACCGGCTACCGGACCTACCTGATGGCGGTCACGCCGGACGGCGTTACTCCGGCTGGTGATCCCATCCCGGGCCGGGTTGCCTCCGACACTGATTTCCCGGTGATCACCGTCGGCGACACCACCTATCTGGTGACACAGACCGGCGATCACGACACTGGTTACCAGACCCACCTGACGGGACTGAGTCCCGACGGGGTCATACCGGCGAGTAGTCCCATCCCCGGTCGGGTGAACTCCGCCAACGATTTTCGGCTGATCGCCGTTGGTGACACTACCTATCTGGTGACACAGACCGGCGACGACGACACTGGTTACCAGACCCACCTGACGGCGCTGGGTCCAGACGGGGTGACACCGACAGCTGTCGTCATCCCCGGCCGTGCGGATGACATCAATGGCCACACATTCCCACTGATCGTCGTCGGCGAAAGCACCTACCTGGTGACACAGACCGGCGGGTACGACACCGTCAAGAGCTACTTCACGGCATTGGGACCTGCTGGGGTGATCGGTCCTTCCGATCCGATCCCTGGTGAAGTCGGTTGGTGGCCCGGCGAGCCGATGGACGACTCGGTCTTCGTCGTCGGTGACACCACATATGTCGTGGTAGTCGAAATGGTGGAATACGCTGAAAACTCGTATACCAACGGCAATGCCCATCTCATGGCATTGACCCCCACAGGCGTCGTCCAAGTCGGCGACGACGCGTTGCCGGGCGGCGATACGTCGGTGACCACCGTCGGCGGCACCACCTATCTCGTGATGGTGGCGGGCGATGCTGACTCCGGCTACCAGACCTACCTGTTAGCGATGACGCCCGAGGATCCCACGCCGGCCGTCAACGCATTCCCCGGACTGTCGTTCCTGCCCAACCCAATCGTCGGGATCGGGGATACCACATATGTGCTTACCACCGGCGGCATGTGGGCGATCGACGTCGACGGCGGCGACGCCAGCAACCTGTAATCGAGTCAGACGTGAGAGCGAAGAATCCGCCGAATCTTCGCTCTCAGTACTGGATCAATGCACCTAGTCCTCGCGTTTTGGCGGCACGACGTCAGGTTCGGCATTGATGACGACGGCGTCGTCCCGCGCCTCGAGTTCGGCCGCCTCTTCAGCCGGGTCCTCGGCCAGTAACACGCGGAAGGCGCTGTTGAGGAATGCGACCAACGGCACCGACAAGAGCGCACCGACGATGCCGGCCAGCACGCCGCCGCCTGCGATCGCCAGCACGATCGCCAGCGGGTGGATCGACACCGCGCGACCCATCACCAGCGGTTGCAGGACGTGGGCTTCCAGTTGCTGGACCGCGATGATCAGCCCGAGCGTGATCAGGGCGTACACAACACCCTTCGCCAACAGCGCCACCACCACGGCGAGGAAGCCGGTGATGATCGCGCCGACCAGCGGAATGAACGCGCCGAGAAAGACCAGCGAGGCCAGCGGCAGCGCCAGCGGGATGCCCATGATCGCGAGCCCGGTGCCGATGCCGACGGCATCGACGAGCGCTACCAGGAAGGTCGCCCGCACGTAGCCGATCAGCGAGCCGAATCCGGCCCGACCGGCGTCTCGCACCCGTTCCCGAGCTGAGGACGGGACGATTTTGGTGACGAAGCCATAGATGTTGCGCCCGCCATGCAACAAGAAGATGAGCGTGAAGAACACCAGCAACGCGCCCGTGACGATCTCGGTCAGCGTAGCGGCAGTGGACAGTGCGCCGGTGGTCAGCTTCTCCTGGTTATCGCGCAGCGCGGTGATCGCGGAGTTGCCGGCGTTGTCGATCTGTTCCCGGCTCAGATGCGCCGGCCCTTCGATGAGCCACTTGCGCAGATTGTCGATGCTGTGGGTGACCTGCTCCACCAAGCTTGGCAGGCCCGAAACAAATTGGCTGACAACAAAAGTCAGGATCCCGCCGAAGAGCGCGAAGCCGGCGAGCAGCACCAGCGCAACCGCGCCACCGCGGGGTGCGCCGCGGCGGTCGAGCCAGTCGACGGCCGGCAGCAGCAATGCCGCCAGCATGGTCGCCAGGGCGACAGGTACGACGATCACCTGCAGATGCTGCACGACCCACAACAACGCTACGACGAACGTCCCGATCACCAGCAGGCGCCAACACCACGCTGCGGTTTTGCGGACCAGGGGGGAGACGGATTCGTCGTCCGAAGCTCGGGTCGCCGGCATGCGGCCAAGCGTAACCGGCACAGGCGGACATCCCGCGCCGAACACCGTCGGTACCAGCCTGCACGGTTACGCTGATCTGCGTGTCCCACGACGCGTCGGTCAACACCGCCCGCGAGGAACACGACCCACCGGCGCGCGGGAAGTGGTGGTGGGTCCGCTGGGCGGTGCTCGGCGTCGCTCTGATTGTGCTGGCCGTCGAGGCCACTCTGGTGTGGGATCAGCTGGCGAAAGCCTGGAAAAGCCTGATCACGGCCAATATGTGGTGGGTGCTGGCCGCGATCGCCGCGGCCATGCTGTCGATGCACAGCTTCGCCCAGATCCAGCGGACACTATTGCGATCGGCCGGCGTCGTGGTCCACCAGTGGCGCTCCGAGGCGGCCTTCTATGCCGGCAACGCGCTGAGCACCACGATGCCCGGCGGTCCGGTGCTCTCGGCCACCTTCGTCTACCGGCAGCAGCGGCTCTGGGGCGCATCGCCGGTGGTGGCTTCCTGGCAGCTGGTGATGTCGGGGGCGCTGCAGGTCGTCGGGCTCGCGTTGTTGGGCCTCGGGGGCGCATTCCTGTTGGGCGCCAAGAACAATCCGTTCTCGCTGTTGTTCACCCTCGGCGGGTTCATCGCACTGCTGCTGCTCGCTCAGGCGGTGGCCACTCGGCCCGAACTCATCGACGGTATCGGCGTCAAGGTGCTGGGCTGGGTCAACTCCGCACGCGGCAAGCCCGCCGATACCGGCCTGCACAAGTGGCGCGAGACGCTCAACCAACTCGAATCGGTCAGTCTGAGCCGGCGCACCCTCGGGGTTGCGTTCAGCTGGTCGTTCTTCAACTGGGTGTGCGACGTCGCCTGCCTGGCATTCGCTGCCTACGCCGCCGGGGGCAAACCGTCGCTGGCGGGGCTGACCGTCGCCTACGCAGCCGCCCGCGCGGTCGGGTCGATCCCGCTGATGCCCGGTGGCCTGCTGGTGGTCGAGGCCGTCCTGGTCCCCGGTCTGGTGTCCAGCGGGATGGCGCTGCCCGCCGCGATCTCCGCGATGCTGATCTACCGGCTGGTGAGCTGGATCTTCATCTCGACGATCGGCTGGGTGGTGTTCTTCTTCATGTTCCGGACCGAGGGCGCGCTCGACCCCGACGCGGTCGCCGCGGAGATCGCCGAAGCCGAGGCTGAGGCCAGCGGCGAACCGACCGGCGATCCCGCCGACACCGCACTGCAGGGCCCGGTGCCACCACCTTGCCCCGGCGACGACGACATCAGGGACTGACGCGCCCGCGACTGTGCTTGGATCCGAACATGGCAGTTCGTACCGACACCCGGCCGGCAGCTCTCGCGCTCGCCGGTGACATCGTCTGCGTCCTGGTGTTCTGCGCGCTCGGGCGACGCAGCCACGCCGAGGGACTGACGCTCGCCGGAATCGCCGAGACTGCGTGGCCGTTCCTGTCCGGCACGGCGCTCGGCTGGTTGGTCTCCCGAGGCTGGCGAGCGCCGACAGCAATCGCACCCACCGGGGTGATCGTGTGGATTTCCACCGTGGTGGTCGGAATGTTGTTGCGCAAAGCCAGTTCTCAGGGAGTTGCAGTCAGCTTCATCATCGTCGCGTCGCTGGTGACCGCCCTACTGCTGTTGGGCTGGCGCGGGGTCGCCGCGCTGATCCGCAAGCGCGGCTAGACCTGCGCGGGCGGCAACACGGGCTCGGGGAAGGCCGCCACCGTCAGAACCGCACGCAACCCGCCGAGCGGGCCGTCGGAGAGCTCGATGTCACCGCCGTGCAGCGCCGCCTGCTGCGCCACCAGCGCCAGCCCCAGACCTGATCCGCCGGCTGTGGCGGTGCTGCCGCGGGCGAAGCGCCCCAACACCTTTCGATGCTCCTCGGCGGGCAAGCCACGGCCGTTGTCGTCGACGGTGATCGCCAGCACCGACTCGTAGCGCCGAGCGCGCAGGACGATCCGGGTGGCCTCGCCGTGCGTGATCGCGTTACGGACCAAATTGTCCACCGCCAGCCGCAGGCCCGCCGGCCAACCCCATACCGTGCCCGCCTCGTCGGCCTCCACGATGATCTCGACTTGACCCGAACGTACGTTCTCCCGCGCCACCCGGTCGAGCATCTCGGCGACGTCGATCGACTCACGGTCCTCGGCTCGGGCCAACTGCCCGGATGCCAACTGCCCCAACGCGGTGATGATCGCCTCGACGCGCCGTTGCGCGCGGGACAGGTCACCGACCACCTCCTCGCGCTCCTCGGGCGGTAGGTCGTGAATGCGCAGAGTGTCCAGGTCGGCCCGCATCGCGGTCAACGGCGTTCGCAGTTCGTGGGCGGCGTTGGCCGCGAAATCCTGAGCAGCCTGGAGCGAATTCGTCGTCGCCGCTTGGGCGTCCGCCAGCCTGTGGAGCATCGCGACCATCGCCTCGGAGAGGTCCTCGGCTTCGGCGGCACCGTAGACCGGCTCCAACTTGTCGCTGCCTTTGCCAAGCCGCCTGGTCTGCTCGGTCAGCCGCAGCAGTGGGCGGATCGCCGGCCCGGCCAATATCCAGCCAAGAGTCGCCGCGATCATCACGGCCAGGCACACGATGAACACGTAGAGCGGAATCCGCGCACGGCTCAGCAGAATGCTGTCGGCGCGGATACCGATCGAGACCAGGATGCCGCCGGACTGATCGACATTCACCGTGCGCACCCGGTAGTCGACGCTGTTGACGGTGACCGTCGCGGTTCCCGGCGGCAGCGGCGGCAACTGGAAGCCACGCTGGAACACGACTTGGCCGGTCGAGCGCGAACGTCCGGTCGTCAGCACCCGGCTCGGATCGCGCAGCTGCTCGGGAAACATGCTCGCGTCGACGATCGAGTCCAGTCGCCGATCCAGCTGCGCATTGTCGTTGTTGGCCAGCACCGTCCACGTCAGAAGGGCCAGCAGGGCGACCACCACGGCAGCGGCCAGCGCTGCGGCCAGGGCGACCCGGACTCGCAGGGAGAGGCTACGGCCCGACGTCACGACCGACTCACGGCTCCGACCGCAGCACGTAACCGATTCCACGCACGGTGTGGATCACGCGCGGCACGCCTTCGCGCTCCAGTTTTCGGCGTAGATAACTGATGAACACATCGGCCACGTTGGTGTCGACCTCAAAGTCGTAGCCCCACACCAATTCCAGGAGGCGCTGCCGGGACAGCACCACACCGGAGTTCTCGGCCAGCACCGCCAGCAGATCGAACTCCCGCTTGGTCAGCTCGACCCGGTCTCCGTTGACGAACACCAGCCGCCGGGCGGTGTCGATCGTGAGCGGTCCGATGGTGACGGCGTCCGAACCCTCGTGCGAGCTTGCCGCCCGGCGGAGCAGCGCGTGCAGCCGAGCCACCAGCTCGCCCAAGTCGAAGGGCTTGGTCAGATAATCGTCGGCACCGGCCTCCAGACCGGCGATGCGGTCGTTGACCGTGTCGCGCGCCGACAGCACGCAGATGGGGATGTCATTCCCGAGCGCACGCAGGGCGGTCACCACCGCCACACCGTCGAGCTCCGGCATTTGAACGTCGAGTACCAACGCGTCGTGGTTCTCGTTCGCCAAGAGCCGCAAGGCTTCCTTGCCGGTCGCCGCCACCCGGACGTCGAACCCCGAATGCCGCAAACCGCGTGCGACCGAAGTCCGGACATCCGGGTCGTCATCGACCATCAGGACGGTGCGGCCGGCGCCTTCCTGCGCGGGCTGCTGTCCTACCCGCACTGCGAGTTAGGAGACAGGAACGTCTGGGGCGCTGCCGCAGCGGTTCTTGAGGTCGACCAGCGGCTGGCGGATGCCCTGCAGCTCGGCCTTCACTGTCGGGTTGTAGTCCAGGTACTGCTTCACCTCGGACCGGATGGTGTCACGCGGTGCACCCTCCAGACCGGTGAAGAACGCGTTGACATCAGGATGCGTGAACAGGTAGGCCGACGTCGCGGCGGACACACCCGCGGCGACCCCGGCAAGGTCAGCAGCGGTGCAGTTCGGGGGCGGGTCGGCGAGCGCGGACGGGGCGCCAACCAGGATCGCGCCGGCGACAGCGCCCGTCCCGATCACTCCGGCGACCGCGCGACGGGCCAGACGGGCATTAACCAACATGCTCGGACTCCTTAAGCGTAGGGAGAAGCGATGCCAGTAACCGCTACTGACAGGAGAAAGCTAAGCAGAATTGCTGCAGACTTTCGCGCCTTGAGCTTAACCAATCGTGAGAATGTTCCGACGCGGCTGGTCAGAGCCCCTTCTCCGGGCTTTCGGTGCCGCGTCGATCAGCGCGTGGTGAACGAGGTCGGCCCAGGCAGCGGACCGCTGCCCAGCGGAGTCTGGGTACCGGCGATCTGCTGCGCGGTCGTCACCCCCGGCAGTGTGCCCGGCGCCGCCCCGGGCAGCCCGCCCGTCTGCGCCGCCTGCAGCAGACCGAGCAGCTGCGGCAGGCTCACCGGCAGCGCGCACTGGGTGGACAGACTCGTCAGCGGCTGCTGGATGGTCTGCAGGTCCTTGGCCGCATCGGGGTGGGCGTCGAAGTAGCTCTTCAGCGCCACCACGGTCTGCGGGCCGGCCTGCTGCTGGGAGATCGTCGTCAGCGCCCGATTGGTCTGCGGGTGGCCGTCCAGATACGTCCCGGTGTTGGTGGCGACCGTGCCGACGGTCTTGGCGATCTGGCTGGCCGCGCACGGGTCCGGTGCAGCGGTCGCCGGAGTCGATGACAGCGCGAGCGCGACCGCACTCCCGGTTGCCGTGGCGGCCAGCACCGCGCACAGGCCGCGGCGTAATACCGCAGTCGTCGATCCGGAGGACACAGACATGGGACTCCTCGGGTTCGCTGAAAGCCAAGCCGCGCCGCAGCAACGCTGCGACCCGGCTAATTCCCCGACCCGGTGCACGGTCGACCGACATCCTGCCATCGGCAGGATGTCGGCTGCCACTCGAACGTGGGTAACGAGGACCTGATCAGCAGGTCTCAATCCAGCTAAGACCGCCAATCACGGCAGGTCACCGCACAGCTATCTGAGGTACGCTCGCAGCCAAATAGCCCGGGGAGAATGCGGGGAGATCGCCATCCAGCAGTTCATGATGCGTCTGTCCAGCAACCTGCGCAGATTCCGCTGGCTGGTTTTCTCGTGCTGGCTGCTGGCACTCGTGCCGTCCGTCTATCTGGCTCTGACCCAGTCCAACCACCTGACCGGCGGTGGCTTCGACGTGGCCGGCTCACAGTCGCTGCACGTGCAATACCAACTCGAGGACCATTACCCCGAGCAGGGCGCCTCCCCCCTCGCGCTGGTCGCCGCGCCCAGAGCCGACGCCAGCTACGAAGACATGAACGCCGCCGTCGCCAGGTTGGAGCAGGTGGCAAAGGACACTCCGAGTGTCGTGATCGTCCCCAACCCGGCCCAGCCCGCGCCTGCCCCGGACAAGCCCTACGTGGTGTCGCTGCGGTTGGATTTCCACAACACCGGCGCCGTGGACGTGGCGCGCCAGCTCCGCCAGAAGATCGGTGTCACCGGCGATCAGCCCGGCCAGATCGAGAACGGCAGGGTACGGCTGTACGTCATCGGTCAGGGCGCCCTCGGCGCGGCCGCCCAGACCACCACCAAGCACGACATCGCCGAGGCCGAACGCTGGAACCTTCCGATCGTCCTGATTGTCTTGCTCGCGGTGTTCGGCTCGCTGGCGGCCGCCGCGGTCCCGCTGATGCTCGGAGTGTGCACCGTCGTCGTGACGATGGGCGTGGTCTATCTGTTGTCCACCGTCACTCAGATGTCGGTGTTCGTCACATCGACGGTGTCGATGTTCGGTATCGCATTGGCCGTCGACTATTCACTGTTCATCCTCATGCGGTTCCGCGAGGAACTACGGGCGGGCCGCGATCCACACCAGGCAGCTGACGCCGCGATGGCGACCTCGGGTTTGGCCGTGCTGTTGTCGGGCCTGACCGTGATCGCCTCGCTGACCGGCATCTACCTCATCAACACACCCGTGCTGCGCTCGATGGCCACCGGCGCGATCCTGGCGGTCGCGATCGCGGTGCTGACATCGACCACGCTGACGCCGGCCGTGCTGGCCACCTTCGGGCGGTCGGTGGCCAAACGCTCGCCGCTGCTGCAGTGGTCTCGGCGCGCGGAGGCCACGCAGTCCCGGTTCTGGACCCGCTGGGTCAGCGAGGTCATGCGCCGGCCGTGGCTGTCGGCGACGGTGGCGACGCTGGTCCTGTTGCTCATGGCCGCGCCCGCGTTTTCGATGATGCTCGGCAACAGCATGCAACGGCAGTTCAAGTCGTCCCACGAGATCCGCGGCGGCGTGGCGGCGGCGGCGCAAGCGCTCGGTCCCGGCGCGCTGGGCCCGGTGCGCGTGCTGGTCACGTTCCCCAAGGGTGGCGCGTCCGACCCCGCGAACGCCCCTGCGCTCGAGGCCATCAGCACCGAGATGGCCAAGGCACCCGACGTCGTATCGGTGTCCAAGCCGGTATTCGCCGACAACAACGGCAGCGCCTTGCTGTCTGCCGTGCTGTCGGTGGACCCCGAGGACATCGGCGCGCGCAACTCCATCGACTGGATGCGCGCGCACTTGCCGGCGCTCCCGGCCGCGAACGGCACGCAGGTGGACGTCGGTGGACCGACTGCGTTGATCAAGGACTTCGACGATCGGGTATCGGCGACCCAGCCGCTGGTATTCGTGTTCGTCGCGCTGATCGCGTTCGTGATGCTGCTCATCTCCGTGAGGTCGGTCTTCCTGGCGCTCAAGGGTGTGCTGATGACGGTGCTGTCCGTCGCGGCCGCCTACGGCAGCCTGGTGATGGTCTTCCAGTGGGGCTGGCTGGAGGGCCTCGGCTTCGAGAAGATCACCTCGATCGACAGCACGATCCCGCCGCTGGTGCTGGCCATGACGTTCGGCCTGTCGATGGACTATGAAATCTTCCTGCTGACCCGGATCCGGGAGCGCTACCTGCAGGCCGGCGACACCCGCGATGCCGTCGCCTACGGGGTTTCCACCAGCGCCCGAACCATCACCAGCGCCGCCCTGATCATGATCGCGGTGTTCACCGGGTTCGCGTTCGCCGGCATGCCGTTGGTCGCCGAGCTCGGTGTGGCCTGCGCGGTGGCAATCGCGGTGGACGCGACCATCGTTCGGCTCGTCCTGGTGCCGGCCCTGATGGCGATGTTCGATCAGTGGAACTGGTGGCTGCCCTCGTGGCTGGCTCGCATCCTGCCGTCGGTGGACTTCGAGAAGCCGTTGCCCAAGGTCGACCTCGGCGACCTTGTCGTCATCCCGGACGACATCTCCGCGCTGGTGCCGCCGAGCGCGGATCTGAAGATGGTGGTCAAGGGTGCGGCCCGGTTGAAGAACTTGGCGCCCGACGCCGTCAGCGTGGCCGACCCGCTGGCGTTCACCGGTTGCAGCGAACTCACCGGCAAGGTCAAGGGCAGCGACGACGCCAGGGCACAGCCCATGCGCGTCGGGGCGGGCAGTACCGCGACGGTCAAGCTGATCAGGGGCTATCGCAGCGCGCGGATGACCGCGCCGCGGCCGGTGCACCCGGTGACGATGTGGCGCGGTCGGCTGGCCATCGCACTGGACGCCCTGGAAACCGGAGCCGACCTGGCCGATCCGTCGGTCGAACGGCTCAGCCCGGTGGAGACCACCAACGTCCAATTGCCGACCGGCGACCGGCTACAGATCCCGACCTGCGCCGAGACGCTGCGGATGCAGGCGTATCTGGTCATGTGCCGTAACCAACGGTCGGACTTCGCGGAGTTCGCCGACCTGGTGAATGTGATGGATACCGAAGCAGCTGCGGTGGTACTCGGCGGCATGGACCGGTATTACTGTTCTGGACAATCTAAGCGACAATGGGTGACAACCCAGTTGGTGCGGCGGCTTGCCGACCCCGACCCGTCCGACGTCGACCACGACGACGTCCGGTGGGCGGGACCGGAGGGGGCCGCCGAATGGGAGCGGATCAGGCAGCGTTGCCTTGCGGTGGCGGTGGCGATCCTGGAGGAGGCGAGGTGACCGTGGCTGCGGATCGCGATGCCATGCCCGCGCCGGCCACGCAGTCCTACGCCGACAGCCGCCCCGTTGAATTCTGGCCGACGGCCTCGATCCGGGACGCACTGGAAACCGGCGACATCACCGTGTGGCAGCGCATCGTCGTGGCCATCAAGCGTGATCCCTACGGCCGCACCGCCCGCCAGGTCGAGGAAGTGCTGGAGCACTCGCAGCCCTACGGCATCTCCAAGGCGCTGTCCGAGGTCCTGGTCCGGTCGCGCGCTCACCTGGAAGCCAACGAACGCGCCGAGGCCGCCCGACACGTACGGCTGCTGCTCGACCGGTCCGGTCTGGCGGTGCAGGAGTTCGCCTCCCGCATCGGCGTGGTCCAGGCGGACCTGGCCGCCTACCTCGACGGGGAGGTCAGCCCGCCCGCGTCGCTGATGATCCGGATGCGCAGGCTCTCGGACCGGTTCGCCAAGATGCGCGCCCAGCGCGCGTCCGGCGGAGAATAGCCGCCCGTGGGCCAGGATTCGACTGAGCTACAACAGATTCTGCGTGATACCCGCACCGTCGCAGTGGTGGGCGCGTCGGATAATCCGGCCCGGCCCAGCAACGAGGTGTACCACTACCTGGCCGAGCACAGCCATTTCCAGCTCTATCCGGTGAACCCGAACATCAGCGACATCGACGGGACAGCGGTCTATCCGTCACTGGCTGACCTGCCCGTCGTGCCGGACATGGTCGACGTCTTCCGCCGCTACGACGACCTGCCCGCAGTGCTCGCCGAAACCCTCGCCCTGAATCCGCGGCCCAAATATCTGTGGCTGCAACAGGGTTTGTGGCACGACGAGGTTGGCGAGCAGGCGAAGGCAGCCGGTCTACGCGTTGTGATGGACCGCTGCCTGAAGGTCGACTACGCCCGGCTCATCGGGCGTTGATCGGCGAGATGTCGAGGACGACCCACCGATCGTCCTGTTTGGCCAGCCCCACCCGCAGGGCCAGGACGGCGGTGCTCGGCTGCTGACCGGGCTGGCTCTGGGTCCCCCGCATCACCACCGCGACGCTGGCCGCCGAGGGACCGAGCGCTTCCAGGCCCGCCGACATGGCCTGGGCCGTCGCGGAGATGTTCTTTTTTGCCAAATCCGAAGTGGCCTTGCCGAATTCACTTTTGAAGGCGCCCGCCCGCTCCGGCGCCATGAATGACGCGGCCTTGTCGATCGACGACGTGGGATCGGCCGGCGTGAAGGTGGCGGTAGCCTCGGAGACCGCGGTGGCGATGCGCACCACTTCCGCTGAGTCGCGGGTGAATTCCTGATCCGGCAGCGTCCATTCGGTGTAGCCCACGACGACGGCGGCCACCGCTGCCGCGGTGGCCAGTCCGACCACCGCCAGGCGCAGCCCGGGCCCGTCGTCGTCGGTGCCGACGGTCACCGAATCACGCCGGTACAGAACGAAATTGACGACGATGCCCTCGACGATGAGCAGGCACAGCATCGAGCACGCCGACACCCACCACAGCGGCCAGCCGAGTACCACCCCGATCCCGAGCAGGGCCGCCGCGGCGGCCACCGGTGCGGCGACGTCGAAGGCCAGCACCCGGGCGAGGTTCCTCATCGCAGCGACTCCAGCCGCGAGATCATCAGCTTGCCGTCCACATCGGAGACGCCCAGGCGCAGGTTCCAGCGCACGGTGGCAGGCTTGTCGCCGGCGTTCTCGCTGACCGAGGTGGCGATGACCAGGACGGTGTCGGTGCGCCGGGCCAGTTCTGGTGGCAGCGCGGCAGGCGGCTGCGAACGCTGCCCCGCTGGCACGTCGAGATCGTGGTGGACCAATTCGAACGACACCGAGTCGATCTGCCCGGTGGTGCGCGCCTTCAGCGTCCGGACCACCTCGCGGTAGGGCGTGATCGCGGCTTCGAAGTCGGAGTTGAGTTGCCCGACGGTGCCGTCGTGCAGCTTCTGCAGGCTGGCATCGACATTGTCGACGTTCATATTGATCAGCACACCGGTCCAGTCGGCAGCCGCGCTCATCACTCGGGTTTGATACGCGCGCTCATCGGTGGCATTGCGGTGTCCGGACCAGATCAGCGTGCCCAGTACGACGGCGACCACACACACCAGGCCGAGGGCCGCTGAGGCGATGCCGTAGGCAGAGAACACCCGGGTGGGCGTCTCGTGCTGGTCCTGGTCCTCGTCGGCCTGAGGCATGAAGGGCAGGCTACCGGGCTGCCCTGGGGCCGGACGCCGCGGTCTGGCCTCTGGTAAGGATGGTTGGGTGACGGTAGAAGCACTGCGCTCGGGTATCGACCTCTCCCACGTCGAGGGAGAGGTTCGCCCGCAAGATGACCTGTTCGGCCACGTCAACGGACGCTGGCTGACCGAATACACCATCCCCGGGGACCGGGCCACCGACGGTGCGTTTCGCACCTTGTACGACCGGGCCGAGGAGCAGGTTCGCGAGCTGATCACTGGCGCCGCCGGGGAGGCAGGCACGGACGAGCAGCGCATCGGCGACCTGTACGCCAGCTTCCTGGACGAAGCCGCCGTCGAGCGTCGCGGTGTACAGCCGCTGCTCGACGAGCTGGCCGTCGTCGACTCCGCGGCCGACCCGGATGCGCTGGCCGCGGTGGTCGGCGCGCTGCAGCGCACGGGCGTGGGCGGCGGCGTCGGGCTCTACATCGACACCGACTCGAAGAACTCCTCGCGTTATCTGCTCCACGCCACGCAGTCTGGGCTGGGTCTGCCCGACGAGTCGTACTACCGCGACGAGCAGCACGCCGCGATCCTGGCCGCCTACCCCGCCCACATCGCCGCGATGTTCGCCCTGGTGTTGGGTGGCACGGCCGACGAGCACACCGAACGGGCCGCGCGGATCGTCGCGCTGGAGGCCAAACTGGCCGCCGCCCATTGGGATGTGGTCAAGCGTCGCGACGCCGACTTGACCTACAACCTGCGCGCGTTCACCGATCTCTCGACTGAAGCACCCGGCTTCGACTGGGCGAGCTGGATCGTCGCACAGGGCACCACGCCCGACGTGGTGTCCGAACTGGTTGTGCGCCAGCCTGATTACCTGACCGCGTTCGCCGAACTGTGGTCGAGCCACGACTTCGCCGACTGGCAGGACTGGGCACGCTGGCGGCTGATCCACGGTCGCGCGGCCGTGCTGACCGACGCCCTGGTCGCCGAAGATTTCGCCTTCTACGGCCGCACATTGTCGGGCACCGAGCAGATCCGTGACCGCTGGAAGCGCGCGGTGTCGCTGGTGGAGAGCCTGATGGGCGACGCGGTCGGGCGGCTGTACGTCGAGCGGCACTTCCCGCCGGATGCCAAGGCCCGCATGGACGTTCTCGTCGACAACCTGCGTGAGGCCTACCGGGTCAGCATCAACGACCTGGAGTGGATGACGCCGGCCACCCGAAAGCGCGCACTGGCCAAGCTGGACAAGTTCACCGCCAAGATCGGCTACCCCGCCAGGTGGCGAGACTATTCGACGCTGGTGATCGATCGAAACGATCTGTACGGCAATGTCATTCGTGGCAACGAAGTGGCCCACGATCGGGAGCTGGCCAAGCTGGGCGGGCCGGTCGATCGGGACGAATGGTTCATGACCCCGCAGACGGTCAACGCCTATTACAACCCCGGCATGAACGAGATCGTGTTCCCCGCCGCGATCCTGCAGCCGCCGTTCTTCGATGCCGAAGCCGACGACGCGGCGAACTACGGCGGGATCGGCGCGGTGATCGGCCACGAGATCGGCCACGGATTCGACGACCAGGGCGCCAAATACGACGGTGACGGCAATCTCGTCGACTGGTGGACCGACGAGGACCGTGCCGAGTTCGGCGTGCGCACCAAGGCGCTGATCGAGCAGTACGAGGCGTTCGTCCCACGCGGGCTCGATCCGTCCCATCACGTCAACGGTGCGTTCACCGTCGGGGAGAACATCGGCGACCTCGGCGGGTTGTCCATCGCACTGCTGGCCTACGAGCTGTCGCTGGACGGCAAGGAAGCTCCGGTGATCGACGGGCTGACCGGCCGGCAGCGGGTGTTCTTCGGATGGGCCCAGGTGTGGCGCACGAAATCGCGTGAAGCCGAAGCCATTCGGCGACTGGCGACCGACCCGCACTCACCGCCGGAGTTCCGCTGCAACGGCGTCATCCGCAACATGGACGCCTTCTACGATGCGTTCGACGTCGGCGCCGACGACGAGCTGTACCTGGAACCCGATCGGCGCGTCCGGATCTGGAGCTGACGATCGTGGATGCCTGGGATGCCATCCGGGCGCGGCGCAATGTGCGCAGCTACACCACCACGCCGATCCCCGAGGCCGATATCGATAGGGTTCTCGAGGCCGGCTGGCGCAGCCCGTCGGCCCGCAACAACCAGCACTGGGATTTCGTGATCGTCACTGATCACGAAGTGCTGCAAGAGCTTTCCACGGTGTGGATGGGGGCGGGCCATATCGCCGGAGCGCAAGCGGCGATCGCCCTTGTGATTCCCGAGCCACCCGACGAGCGCAGCAAGCTCATGGACCAGTACGACCTGGGACAGGCGACGATGGCGATGGCGATCGCGGCCACCGAACTGGGCATCGGCACCGGCCATTCGGCCATCGGCGATCAGGACAAGGCGCGCGCGATCCTCGGTGTGCCCGGCGACCACCTGGTCGCCTACCTGCTCGGGCTCGGCTATCCCGCCGACCGGCCGCTCGCGCCGATTCGTCAACCGAGCCGGCGCCCATTCGACGAGGTCGTGCACCGGGGCAGCTGGTAGGGGCCGCGACTCGGCAGGAATGCTGCCGGTTCACCCATGGTTGTGTCCTCTCGGACGAGTTCGATAGCTGTCACACAATCCGGGAGTTCCCACATGGCGTGCCTCGAGGGCCAGCCCAGCCAGGTCGCCGCTCAACGCTGGGCCTATCCACTGCTGCTCGTGCTCAGTGGGGTCGCGCTGGGAGTCTCCGGGCTGCCCGCGCCGCTCTACGGCATCTACGAAGCCAACTGGCATCTCACGCCGCTGGCCACCACCGTCGTCTTCGCGGTGTACGCCTTCGCGGCGCTGGCCGCGGTCCTGGTGTCCGGCCGGATCTCCGACGTCGTGGGGCGCAAACCCGTCCTGCTCGGCGCGCTGATCGCGTTGATCGTCGGCCTGGGTATCTTCCTGATCGCCGACAGCATCGAGATGCTGCTGCTGGCCCGCACCATCCACGGCGCCGCCGTCGGCTCGATCGTGGTGGCCGCCGCAGCAGCCCTTCTGGACCTGAGGCCACACCACGGCGTGCGCTCCGGACAGCTCAGCGGTGTCAGCTTCAACATCGGCATGACCGTCGCGATCGTCGGTTCTTCGCTGCTGGCCCAGTACGTCGCGCACCCGCTGCGCACTCCGTACGCCGTGGTCGCGGTGGTGTGCGCCGTCGTCGGCGTCGGCGTGGTGGCCCTGCGGGAAACCCATTCCGGCCGCACTGGCGGACGGATCCGGATCAGTAAACCGGCTGTGCCGCAGGAGATTCGGGACGATTTCTGGTTCGCAGCGCTCGGCGCGATGGCGTCGTGGTCAGTGCTGGGTGTGTTGCTGTCGCTGTATCCGTCGCTGGCCGCGCAGCAGACCCACGTGCACAACCTGGTGTTCGGCGGCGGGGTCGTCGGGGTCACGGCGTTCTCGGCGGCGATGGCCCAACTGGTGGCCACCCGCGTGCCGGCGCGACGCTCGGCGGTGATCGGCGACATCGGCATGGCCGCGGCACTGCTGTTGACGATTCCCGTTCTGCTCACCCACCGCTGGCCGTTGGTGTTCGCGGCGGCCGCACTGCTCGGCGCGACGTTCGGGCTCGGCTTCGGCGGCTCACTGCGCCACCTGTCCGACGTGGTGCCCGCCGACAAGCGCGGCGAGACGATGTCGGCGTTCTACCTCCTGGCGTACACCGCGATGGCGCTGCCCACGATCGCCGCAGGCTGGGCCGCTACCCGCTGGCCACTGGCGCAGGTGTTCCCGTGGTTCGCCGCGATCGTCGCGCTGGCCTGTGTGGCCGCCGCGGCGGTCGGTGCAGCAGGCCTCAGGCGGGCGAATCCGACGCCCCGGGCGTCTTGATCTGAGCGGCCAGCCACGGCAGCGCATCGGAGAACGCCCGCTGCGCGAACTGCCAGGTGTGGAAGCTGATGATGCGGTGCACCGAGCAGCTGATATCGACCTTCTGCGCGGTCGCGCACAGATCGTCGGCCGCACCGGCCTCGTCGGAATCCCGGACGTCGTCGTGCCCGCCGAAGCCCGCGGGTGCGTCCGACTGCGGCCGGTGCCCGCCTTTGCCGTAGGGCGATGCGGTGTTGGTCGGAGTGACGGTGTCCTCGAACCAGCCCGCAACCCCTTGATACGGACCGTGTTTGCGCATGACAGTCTGCGGGTCGAACTGGTCCCAGGCCGCGGCGTCGCCGCCGTAGAGGCGGCTGATGGTCTGGTCTTTGGTGCCGGCCGTGGGGCCGTGGTCGCCGGCGATGTCCTCGAAGGTGCTGAACAGCTCCGGATGCATGACGGTCAGGTCGATGGCGCAGGTTCCGCCCATCGACCAGCCCACCACCGCCCAGTTGGCCGCCTGGTCGGACGCGCCGAAATGGTCGACCACGAAAGGCCGCACGTCCTTGGTCAGGTGGTCGGCCGAGTCGCCGCGCGGACCGTTGACGCATTCGGTGTCGTTGTTGAAGCTGCCGCCGGTGTCGACGAACACGAAGATCGGCGCCTGGCCGGCATGGCTTTGGGCGTACCCGTCGATGATGGGCATCGCGTCGCCCGTGCGGATCCAGTCCGCGGGCGTGTTGAATTCACCCGCGACCATCATTATGACCGGTAGCCGCGGCGGGGTGGGCCCCGCGAACCAGGCCGGCGGCAGATAGACGTACTCGCTGCGGTGGTTGAATCCGCTTGCATCGGAGGGAATGTCGACCTCGACCAGCTTGCCGGTGGTCTGCACGGTGTTCCGCAGGCCGGGCAGGTCGGCGGCATCGATCTGGTTCGGCAGCGGACCGGCGGTCAGAGCACCCCACGCGGTCTGCACGCTGGGGTAGTAGCCCACCCACTTGTTGACCGCGAGCAGCGCCGTCACCAACGTCAACGGAATCGCCAGCACCGCGACACCCCGTCGCCACCAAGAGTTCCCGCGCCAGCCCAGCACTGCCACCGCGACCCCGCCGCTGAAAACGCCGATCCAGACCCACAGATAGAACGGTGCCGGGTCCGACGCCAGGCCTTCGGCGTTGACGTATGTGCGCGCCGCGAACGCGCCCAGCACCCCGATCACAACGCAGACCGGCAGCCACACCAGCCACCAGCGCCGGGTCCTGCGCCAGCCGATGGCCCCGAGCAGTGCTACTACCGCAACGATCTCGAGAGTCAATGGCAACCAGCCGCCCAGCAGGGAGACCCCGTGGGCGTATTGGTGCAAGTCGGGCGCGGGCAGCTGCGGCAGGGGTGCCGATGGCGCGGGCGACGGTGTCGGCGTTGGAGATGGCGGCACGGACCCCATTGTGAGGGGCGTTGCTGTGCCTACGCTTTGAGCTTGCCGGGTCCGGCTAAGCCAGCTGCCATTGCCAGTCGTCGGCGCCGTCGGGCTTGTTGTACAAACCCACCGAGTTCTTGACCACGATCGGGTCACCGCTGCCGAAGTTGTCGAAGAACCACTTCGCGTTGTCCGGGGACAGGTTGATGCAGCCGTGGCTGACGTTGCGCTTACCCTGATCGGCCACCGACCACGGCGCACTGTGCACGAACGCCCCGCTGTTGTCGATGCGCACGGCCCATTGCACTTTGAGCTTGTACCCCTCGGGCGAGTTCACCGGAACGCCATAGGTGGACGAATCCATCACGATGTCCGGGAACTTCTCCAGCACGTAATAGGTCCCGTTCTTGGTCTCGTGCTTGCCGTCCGGCTTGCCCATCGACACCGGGAAGGTCTTCTCCACCTTGCCGTTTCGGGTGACGGTCATCTGATGGGTCTTGTCGTCGATGGTGGCCACCAGGGCTTCGCCGACGCGGAAGCTGGACTTGGCCCCGCTGGCATCGATGTTGACTATCGCGCCCGCCGGCCAGAAAGCGTAGGGACGCCAGCGCACCTGGGTGTCCGTGGTCCAGTAGAACGCACCGGGGACGGGCGGCACCGACGAGATGTGGATCGCCGACTCGGCCAGCGGCCGGTTGGCGATCGGCCGGGCGAAGTTGATGATGATCGGCTTGGCCACACCGACCATGGAGCCGTTGACCGGATTGAAGGACGGCGGCGCGAACACCGGGTCACCGGTGTAGGGCAGCGGGTTCTGGCCCTTGACCGGACCCGCGGCCGCCGCGGCCGCCTGCGCAGCGGCCAGCGGATCGGCCGGCGGCGGTGCAAGCGGATCAGCCGGCGGCGCAGGGGGCGCAAACGGATCGGGTGCCGGAGCCGGCGGCGGGAAGGCCGCCGGATCGGCCGGCGGCGGCGCAAACGGATCGGGCGGCGGCACCTGAGCCGGCGGCACGTCGACGATGCCGGGGTCGGCGGGGGCAAGGTCCGGATCGGCCAGCGCTGATCCACTGCCGAGACTGATTCCGGCGGCCACTCCGACCACGCACAACGTGGCGGCGATCGCCCCCCTCATCCGCAGCGTCATAACCAAAACTCCCTCGATACCGACTCGGACCCAGTCTGGCATAACACGCTGGGCGCGCCTGGAGAGTTCATTCGCCAGCGAACCTGGCCGCGAACCCCGTCAGCGCTCTGAACTGTGCAGATAGTCGGACGGAAGGTGACAAGCGTTACTTTTCGCTGGTAGCCGGGCCAAGAGCGAACAGGCCTCGGCTGAACACCACGCAGACCAACGCGGCCAGCATCAGCGCGGCCGAGGCGGTGATCATCGTCGCCACTCCGGCACGTTGATAGAGCACGCCGCCGGTCAGCGATCCGGCCATGATGCCGACCTGGAACATCGCCACATAGAGGCCCGAGGCGCCGTCGGGGTCTTCCGGGGAGTGCCGCATCGCAGCGGCCTGCAACATCGGCGGCATCGCATTGGCCGTCGCTCCCCACAGCACGATCGCCGCCGCCCCCGACACGGACGCGGCCACGACATGCCAGTCGGCGAAGCCCAGCACCGCCAGCACCGCGAACGCCAGCGACGAGCCCGTCAGGCAGCCCACGACGGCAGCCTTCGGTCTGCGGTCCCCAGGCCTGGCCAACAACGCCATCCCGGTCAGCCCCGCCACCCCGTAAGCGGCCAGCAGCCAGGCCTGATGGGCGCCGTGCACGCCGACCACATCGCGAATGATGACAACGATGAACGTGTAGGAGATGAAATGCGCGGTCACGCCGACCAGAGTCAACGCGCACAGCACCACCAGCGGCCGGTTGCGGTGGTGCCCGCCGCGGCGGGGCCGGACACCGTCGACCGCGCCCCCCATCGCCATCACGGGCAGCGCGATCCGGGCGGCCACCAGCACGACCACCGACGCGACGGTGATCGCGCCGACCGCCGGCCGCCACCCCCACAGCGCGCTCATCGCCGCGGTCAGCGGGCTGCCCACCACCAGGGCCAGCCCGGTGCCGACATAGACAGCCATGGTGGCGCGGCCGGCATAGCTGGGCGGTACCAGGCGCGCGCCGATCGGGGCGATCACCGACCACATCAGGCCATGGGTGACCGCGCACAACACCCTGCCGACGGCCAGCACCGCGAACGTCGGGGCGAGTGCGGAGATCAGTTGGGACACGACCAGGCAGGCCAACGTCCACAGCAGAGTGCGCCGGCGCGGCCAGGCCGCCGTCCAGCGCACCAGCGGCATCGTCGCCACCGCGGCCACCAGCGCATAGCTGGCCAGCAGGGTGCCGACCATGGCCTCGCTGACGTCCAGGTCGCGCGCAATGGCGGGCAACGCACCGACCGGCATGATCTCGGCGGTGACATAGATGAACGCCGCCGCGGCAAGCACGGCCAACGCCGCGGCGACCCTCGGTGTCCACGGGCCGGTGCGGATCGCCACTGTGGGCACGCGCCCACGGTATCGGCTGGTTAGGCCAAACAGGCAGACATCGCCCGGCGTTGCACGGGCCGTGTCAGGAGCGAACCAGCCGGGCGATCGCGGCCGAGGCCTCGGCCAGCTTCTTGTCGGCCTCCTCGCCACCCTCGGCGACCGCGTGGCTGACGCAGTGCCCGAGGTGCTCGTCCAGCAGGCCGAGTGCCACCGACTGCAACGCGCTGTTGACGGCGCTGATCTGGGTCAGCACGTCGATGCAGTACTTGTCCTCGTCGATCATCTTGGCGATGCCGCGGACCTGACCCTCGATTCGGCGAAGCCGCTTGGCGTAGTTGTCTTTGCGCGCCGAATATCCATGTGCGCCAGTCATTTACCCTCCCAGCATCTGCTTCATCTGGTCGATCTCGGCCTGCTGCGCGGTGACCATGTTGTTGGCCATCGCCTTCATGTCGACGCTCTGCCCGTTGGCGATCTCCGCCTTGGCCATCTCGATGGCGCCCTGGTGGTGGCCGATCATCGCCTGCAACCACAGTGTGTCGAACTCAGGCCCGTTCAGCGACTTGAGCTTGGCCATCGTCGCGTCGTCGACCATGCCCTGCATTCCGGCGCCGTGACCGTCGTGGTCGCCCGTCGCGTTGGGATCGACGTCCCACTGCAGCAGTAGCGCCTTCATCGCGTTGATCTCCGGCTGCTGCTCGGCCGAAATGGTCGATGCCAGTGTGAGCACCGCCTGGTTGGTGGAATGCTCCGAGGCCAGTCCGGCCAGCTCAACGGCCTGTTCGTGGTGCGGGATCATCATCTGCGCGAACATGATGTCGTCGGCGTTGTGCGCGGCCACCGTCGAACTGGTGGTAGTGGCGGCGGCGCGCTGGCTGTGGTCCTCGGACTTGCTACAGGACGAGACGACGACGGCGGTGGCCAGGGCTGCGGTGACCGCGACGATGCGGACGGGCGTGGACATCATGAGCCCACCGTACCCGAATACCCCTCGGGGGTATCAAAAGAATTTGGTGGGTCCCCACGACCACGGCATACTTGTCCGGTGACTCAAACGCCCGATCTCAAGCCCCGCAGTCGTGACGTCACCGACGGTCTGGAGAAGGCCGCCGCCCGTGGCATGCTCCGCGCGGTAGGCATGGGCGACGACGACTGGGCCAAGCCACAGATCGGCGTCGGCTCGTCGTGGAACGAGATCACCCCGTGCAACATGTCGCTGCAACGGCTCGCCCAGGCGGTCAAGGGCGGCGTGCACGAGGCAGGTGGATACCCGCTGGAGTTCGGCACCATCTCGGTGTCCGACGGCATCTCGATGGGCCACGAGGGTATGCACTTCTCCCTGGTATCCCGTGAGGTCATCGCCGACAGCGTCGAGACCGTGATGCAGGCCGAGCGCCTCGACGGTTCGGTGCTGCTGGCCGGCTGCGACAAGTCGATCCCGGGCATGCTCATGGCCGCGGCTCGGCTGAACCTGGCAAGTGTCTTCCTCTACAACGGCTCGATCATGCCGGGCGTCGCCAAACTCACCGACGGTAGCGAGAAGGAAGTCACGATCATCGACGCCTTCGAGGCTGTCGGCGCGTGCGCGCGCGGGCTGATGTCGCGCGAGGACGTCGACATCATCGAGCGCGCGATCTGTCCCGGCGAGGGCGCCTGCGGCGGCATGTACACCGCCAACACGATGGCCTCGGCGGCCGAGGCGCTGGGTATGTCGCTGCCGGGCAGCGCTTCTCCGGTCGCCATCGATCACCGGCGCGACGAGTACGCGCGCCGTTCCGGTGAGGCCGTTGTCGAGATGCTGCGACGCGGTATCACCACCAGCGACATCCTCACCAAGGAGGCGTTCGAGAACGCCATCGCCGTGGTGATGGCGTTCGGCGGCTCCACGAACGCGGTGCTGCATCTGCTGGCCATCGCCTCGGAGGCCAACGTCGACCTTTCGCTTGCGGACTTCACCCGCATCGGGCAGAAGGTGCCGCACCTGGCCGACGTCAAGCCGTTCGGCCGCCACGTGATGAAACACGTCGACGAGATCGGCGGTGTGCCCGTGGTGATGAAAGCACTGTTGGATGCCGGTCTGCTGCATGGCGATTGCCTCACCGTGACGGGTGCGACGATGGCCGAGAACCTCGCTCACATCGAACCGCCGGATCCCGACGGCAAGGTGCTGCGCGCGATGAACAACCCGATCCACCCGACCGGCGGCATCACGATCCTGCACGGCTCACTGGCGCCCGAGGGCGCGGTGGTCAAGTCGGCTGGCTTCGACTCTGATGTGTTCGAAGGCACCGCAAGGGTTTTCGAGCGGGAGCGGGCGGCACTCGATGCCCTCGAAGACGGCACCATCACCCACGGCGACGTGGTGGTCATCCGCTACGAGGGCCCGAAGGGCGGCCCCGGCATGCGCGAGATGCTCGCCATCACCGGCGCCATCAAGGGTGCCGGCCTCGGCAAGGACGTGCTGTTGATGACCGACGGCCGGTTCTCGGGCGGGACGACGGGCCTGTGCGTCGGTCACATCGCGCCCGAAGCCGTCGACGGCGGCCCGATCGCGTTCATCAAGGACGGCGACCGGATCCGGCTCGACGTCGGCAAGGGCACGCTGGACCTACTGGTCGACGACGCCGAATTCGAGTCCCGCAAGGTCGGTTTCGAGCCGCTGCCACCGGTGTACAAGACCGGCGTGCTCGCCAAGTACATCAAGCTTGTCGGCTCGGCGGCCAACGGAGCCGTCTGCAACTAGTGAACCAACGAGTGTGCATCCAGAGGCTAGCTGGCCGCCCGCTTCGATCCGCCGACACCCTTCTTCGCCGACGCCTTGGGCGCTGAACTCTTCTTGCTCGTAGCAGAACTCAGCTTCTTCGATGGCTTGCCGGCCTTGGCGCCGGGTGTCGTCGTAGCACTGGCAACCGGAGTGCTGGTCGCTAACGCGGCCGCGGGCTCGGGCTGCACCGGGGTCTCGGGCTCGGTCACCGGGTCGGGCGTCGTGGTGGACTTGCCGGTCAACACATCTCGGAACCCGGTGAACAGTGCCTTGACCACATCACCGGGGACCGCGGCCCACTCCTGCGGAGTCAGCGTGGCCTGCGACAGGAACGGAATGTATTGCCCCGATTGGTCATACGTGCGGTTGTAGGTGCCGCCTTCGCTCGGTGTCTGGACGTCGGTGTAGCCGGTGTTGACCAGAATCTCCAGCGCCGGCTGCAGCGCGTCGGCCAGTGGCGTACCCAGTGTGATCGGTATCCCCACCTGCGTGAAGACTGCGTTGAGAATCCGCGACGGCAGCCGCAGTGGCTCCAGCAGTGGCAGGTCGGTGGAGACCAGCGTGCTGTAGGTCGTGCTCGGGGTGCCCAGGGTGAGCAGCGCGACGAGGTTGCCCTCGATGGTGGGAAGATCGGTGCCCTTCAACTCCACACCGTCGAGCAGGTAGGTGGGCAGCACGCTGGCCATGAACGAGTTGGCCAGTGAGAACGGGTTCAACGTCTCCGGGAAGTCAGACAGCATGTCGTACCCGAGCGCGACATTGACGAACGCGCCGTTGAACTTGATGCCGGTGCTCTGGCCCGAGCCCGCGGTGGGGCTGACCGGATTCATCCCGAACAGGTTGAAGATCGGTGCGAACCGCGCATACAGACCGCCGTTGGGCGTTTCGGGGTTGCGCACCAACGCAATCGGCAGATTGGTCACGTAGGTGCCCTGCACGCAAGTGATCCCCGACGAGCACGGCTGGCCGGTGATGGAATTGACCTTGCCCGACGCGGTAAGCGGGGTATATCCCGCCGGCGTGTTGCCGTTCGCGCTGGCCAGCATCGCCTGGTAGGTGGCCAGCGCGGCGGGCACGCCTGTTCCCGTCGCGACCAGCAGCGGACCGGTAGGACTGCTGGCCAAGATATTGGGCCGGGTCGCTGTGCCCAGGACAAACCCACCGAACGTCGCCGCATTGAGGTCGTCGTACAGCCCGACGGGATCGGCCCTGTTGTAGTCGAACGCGAGCGTGATCGACCCGACCACCGGGACATTGTCGAAGGTGTAGCTGTCCACCCCGAGCTGGTTCACGAGCCACAGCAGCGGCCCGGTGGTGGTCGTGTCGAGGGTCAGCGCCGCGTTTGCCGAGGGTGCCACCGGCGCGGCGACCGAACCCATCGTCATCGCGACGGCCGTGACGGTCGACGCACCGAGCAGCGCGGCCTTCCTGCCCCCGACCTTCGATCCCCGCCGGATCCTGCTCATCAACGCTGCAGCTACCATTGCCCCCACCCCTATGCCGACCCCGACGTCGCTCCCAGGAAGATAACCCCTGAGGTTGGCGGCGGTGGGGATTTGGCAATCTCTGCGGGTGCCCGAGCCGCCGATCAGGTCTCAGCGAACTCGGCGTAAATTTTCGGCAGGAAGCCTGCCAGGTGGTTCATCTCCTGCGAACAGTGCACCAGCAGGTCGCGCGCCTCGGGCAATTGATGAGCGGCGATCGGGCGGATCACCGAATCGGCCAATCGGTTGCCGCGGCGCACACCGATGTATGGCCCGCCCATCCAGAACCGGGACCGCATTTCGGCCCCGCCCGGAACCGCGCGGATGTGGTGGACGAACCAGCCGATGTCCACCGGCACCTCGCTGGAGCCCAGCCGCGCGCAGACCGCGACGTCGCTGCCGAGCCGCGACGCGTCCAGCCCCATCGCGGCGGGCTCCAGGAACGCGATGGCCGCCTTGGCGTAGGCAGAGCCCAGGTACTCCTCGATCACCGAGACCCGCCCGACGTACCCGGTGCCGACCTCGCCGTCACCCCAGTGCGCCGAGGCGTGGGCGCGCGGATGCCACAGCTTGTACCGGCTGGACTCGCTGCCATGCCAGGCGAACCACCAGTCCCACATCGCCGGCGTGACGTCGGGCATGTCAGTGCGGATCGCGACGTGGAACCCGCCTCCGCGAAGGGCGCCGTAACCGTTTTCGGTCTGCTGATACCCAGCGTCGAGAATGGTTGCAGCGGAATCGAAGTCGAGCATGACCTGATCGGCCTGCGGGCCGTGCTCCAATGCGACGACGGCGTGCCGGGGCAACTCGGCCATCTCCGGGTTGAAGTACTTGCCCCACGCGGTGTCCCCGTCACCGGGCCGGTAGCCCAGGTATGTCTCGGCCATCAGAGTCGTCCCATCCAGCTGTGGAAGCGTCCATCGGGGTCGTATTCGGCGCGCACCCGGTCGAGTTTCGCCATGGCCTCGGCGGTGGCGAACTTCGCGGGCCGCTTGCCCAGGTTCTCGTCGGCCAGTTGAATGCCGGTGGCCAGCGGTGCCATCGCCGCCATGTTGGAACGTGGCCAGTCACTGTACTTTTCGTCATCGGCGGGATCCATCCAGCCGGCGTACAGCGCGAGGTAGATCTCGCTCTCCAGGCTGTAGGCCATGTCCTGACGCTCCGGTGAGGGACCCCAGTTCAGCCACAGGAAGTGGGCCGGATGCGGCGGCAGCGTGTCCAGGATGTTGTGGATACCGGGCAGCAATTCGGCGGCCGAGGCGTTGGTCCACATGTTGTCGGCGGTGTAGCGGTGGTCGGCGAGGTAATTGCTCATCACCGCGGTGTACCAATCGGGCAGGCCCATGGGCGCATAGGGGATGGCAACCAGGGCCTTGTCGACGACCGGGCACCGGTCGAGGATGCCGAAGGCTTCTCGAGCCTCGGCTTCGGTGTCGGCGAAGGCCGGTGATGCCATCACGATGGCCGGCTGGTCGAGGCCCGCGTTCGGCACGCTGCTGGTGGCCACGATCTGCAACTCGACCCGGCGGTCCACCTCGGCGGAGATGTTGCGCGCCCAGGTGAAGATGTCGTCGGCGAGGTCGATGGGATAGGCGTAGAAGCTGCTGCCCAGCACCGCGGGCTTCTTGTACAGCTTGAGATGGAACGCGGTGACGACGGCGAAGAAGCCCGGCCCTGAACCGCGGGCGGCCCAGTACAGATCCGGGTGGTTGTCGGCGTCGATGTAGACCGCCTCGCCGTCGGCGGTCACCACGTCGAGGCCGATCACGCTCTCACACGCCGGCCCGACCACCCGGCTGTTCCACCCGTAGCCGCCCTGCAGCAGGTACCCGCCGATGCACACCCCCTTGCAATGCCCGGCGGGGAAGAACAAGCCGACCGCGTCGAGTTCGGCGGCCAGCACACTGCCACCCTTGCCCGGACCCGCAACTGCGGTCATCTTGTCGGTGTCGATGCTGGTCTGATCGACCCGGCTCATGTCGAGCAGCACCGCGCCGTCGCGCAGGTGGCTGGCCGCCCAGCTGTGCCCGCCGGATTTGATGCTGACCTGCTTGTTGGTGGCCTTGGCGTAGCGCACGGCGGCCACCACGTCATCAGCGTCGACCGCCTGGACGATGACGTCCGGATAGCGGTCGGGCACGCGCTGGTTCCAGACTGTCGCGCGACGTGCCTCTTCGTAGCCATCGTCGCCCCGGAAGAAATGGCGACCCTCGGGCAGTGACCCCACCGAAGCCTCCTTTGATTCACATTCCGGATCGGTATGATCCGTATTGCGGCACAATACCGCTCGGGGAACGTCCGGGGAAGGGACGATGAGATGGCAGATCCGGAAATTTCCGTGGTCGGCAATAACCACGGGTCAAGCGCCCGCGACGACGGCATTCAGGTACTGCGCCGTGCCGCGGCCGCACTCGACGAAATCGCGACCGCTCCGGGCCGGCTGCGACTCGTCGACCTGCACAGCAGGCTGGGCCTGGCCAAGTCCACCGCGCGCCGGTTGCTGTTCGGTCTGGTCGAGGTGGGGTTCGCCGCCGTGGACGACGACGGCCGCATCATCCTGGGCGAGCGGCTACTCGGTTTGGCCAGCGCCAACGCCGCGCACATCACCTCGGCATTCCGGCCCACCCTGGAACGCGTCGCCGAAGCCACCGGGGAAACCGCGGACCTCTCGGTGTACCGCGGCGGGCAGATGCTGTTCATCGACCAGATCGAGTCACCGCACCGGCTGCGAGCCGTCTCGGCGATCGGCGGGCGGTTCACCCTCCACGACACCGCCAACGGGAAGGCGGCGCTGGCGCTGTTCGACGACGCCGACGTCGACTCCGCGTTGGCTGCGCTCGATCCGTCGGAGGCCGACCGGGTCCGCGCCGAGATCCGCGAGATCCGGACCAGCCGAGTCGCTTTCGACCGCGACGAGCACACCGACGGCATCTCGGCCGCGGGCATCGCCGGGCGAGCGGTCGGTGGCAATATCGTCGCGATTTCGGTGCCCGCGCCGACCGAGCGATTCAACCGCCACCGGGACCGCATTGCGGAGGCGCTCCACGGGGCGCTGAGTTCGCCGGTCTGGTCGAGCTAGCGGAAATCTGACCATCCGGTTGGTTGGGCTTGCCAGCGAGTCTGTGGGCAGAGCACAGTGGCAGGCATGAGCGACGCTTGCGGAGCGAATCAACAGCAGACATGCGGCACCCGAGCCTGCGAGGTGGTCGCATGAGCCGCACCGCTTTGCGCATCTGCCCGCTGTGCGAGGCCACCTGCGGGATGGTCCTCACCATCGATGACAACGACCGGATCGCCGCGGCCCGGGGCGATCGTGACGACGTCTTCAGCCATGGCTTCATCTGCCCGAAGGGTGCCAGTTTCGCCGAGCTCGACAACGATCCCGACCGGTTGCAGAACCCGCTCGTGCGCCGCGACGGGGAACTGGTCGAGGCCACCTGGCCAGAAGCCTTCGCCGCGGCCGCCGAGGGACTGCAACGCGTCATCGGCGAGACCGGCGGTGCGTCGGTGGCGCTGTACCTGGGCAACCCCAACGCGCACACCATCGCCGGTTCGCTCTACGGGCCCGTCCTCATCAAGTCGCTGGGCACCCGGCAGGTGTACTCCGCCAGCACCCTGGATCAAATGCCCAAGCATGTGTCCTGCGGCTATCTGTACGGCAATCCGGTGGCCTTCACCGTGCCCGACCTCGACCGCACCGACTATCTGGTGATCATCGGCGGAAACCCGTTGGTGTCCAACGGTTCTCTGGCCACCGCTGCCGATTTCCCCGGCAAGATCAAAGCGTTGCGCCGCCGCGGCGGCAAGCTGGTGGTGATCGATCCCAGCCGTACCCGCACCGCCGAACTCGCCGATCTGCACCTGCCCGTGCGCCCCGGCTCGGACGCCGCGCTGCTGTTCGCGGTCGTGCACGTGCTCTTCGACGAGGATCTGGTCGACCTTGGCGTGCTCGCCGACCACGTCACGGGGCTGGATCGGGTGCGGGCGGCCGCGCAGGACTTCGCACCGGAGGTCGTCTGCGGGCACTGCGGTGTCGATGCCGACGAAATCCGCACCCTCGCACGCGAAATCGCCGCCGCCCCCAGTGCTGCGGTTTACGGCCGGATCGGCACCTCGACGGTCGAGTTCGGCACGCTGACCAGCTGGCTGGTGGACGTGGTCAATATCTTGACCGGCAATCTGGACCGGCCCGGCGGGGTGATGTTCGCCAGTTCTCCGATCGCCGGCGCCCCGCGACCGGCGCGTCCCGGCCGAGGCTTCAAGACCGGTCGCTGGCGCAGCCGGGTCTCGGGTCACAACGAGGTGCTCTCCGAAATGCCCGCGGTCGCGCTTGCCGAGGAGATCGAGACCCCCGGCGAGGGACAGATCCGGGCGATGATCACTATCGCGGGCAACCCGGTGCTGTCTGCGCCGGACGGTGCCCGCCTGGCCGATGCCCTGGAAAGCGTCGGCTTCATGGTGTCGGTGGATCCTTACCTCAACGAGACCACCCGGCATGCCGACGTGATCCTGCCTCCGCCGCCGCCCTCTCGCGCAGCGCATTTCGACCTCGCGCTCAGCGCCGCGGTGGTGCGCAACAACGCGCGGTTCTCCCCGCCGGTGCTGCCGCTACCGGAGGGACGGCCCGACGAGTGCGAGATCCTCGCCCGGCTGGCACTGATCGTGCTGGGCATGGGCCCCGACGCGGACCCGAAGCTGGTCGACGATCAGGTGATCGGCTCGACGCTGAGCAAGGAAGTCGCCGACGAGCACTCCCCGGTCGCCGGCCGGTCGGTCGAGGAGCTGACGGCGATGCTGCCCGATGGCCGCGGCTACGAGCGACGGCTGGACATGATGCTGCGGCTGGGCCCGTTCGGTGATGCGTTCGGCACCAACCCCGAGGGCCTGACCCTGCAGAAGGTGAAGGACACCCCACACGGAGTGGACCTCGGCGCACTGGTCCCCCGCATTCCCGAGGTTCTCCGAACACCCTCGGGGACAGTCGAATTGGATCCCGAGCTGATCCTGGCCGATATCCCGCGGCTGCTCACGTCGCTGACGTCGGCGCCGGGCTTCCTGCTGATCGGCCGGCGCCACCTGCGCTCGAACAACAGCTGGATGCACAACCTGCCTGCGCTGTCGGGCGGCTCCAATCGCTGCACACTGCAGATCCATCCCGACGACGCCGCGCGACTGGGCCTGGAGGACATGGCTGTGATCACCGGTCCGGGCGGGAAACTCGAAGTGCCCGTTGAGATCACCGATGCGATCCGGCCGGGCGTGGTGTCACTGCCACACGGCTGGGGTCACACCGAGCCGGGCACCCGGATGCAGGTGGCCGCACGGGTGCCGGGCGTGAACGTCAACAACCTGAATGACGGCACACGCCTCGATCCGTTGTCGGGCACCGCCGTACTCAACGCGCTGCCGGTCGAGGTCGCCCGGGCCGGCTAGTACATCGAGCGCCGGATGTTCTCCTCGCTGTAGCGCTCTTCGAGTTGAGCATCGGTCCAGTCCGTCCGCAGCGCCCTGGCCAGTTGAGCCACGCTGGGTAAAGCGGTCGGGTTCCAGGTCTCGGGCTTCCAGGCGTCGGACCGCAGAAAAGCCTTGGCGCAGTGGAAGAACACTTCCTCGATGTCGATCTCCATCGCCAGCAGTGGCCGCTTACCCTGGACGATCATCGTGTCGAAGTAGTCGGCGTCGGCCAGGATGCGGGCCCGACCGTTGATCCGGAGCGTGTCACCGCGACCGGGGATCAGGAACACGGTGCCGACTTGGGGCCGTTGCAGCAGGTTGAGGTACCCGTCGACGCGCTTGTTGCCGGTCCGGTCCGGGATCGCGATGGTCCGCTCGTCGATGACATGGACGAATCCCGGCGGATCACCTTTCGGCGAGACATCCACGCGTCCTTGCTCATCCGCCGTGGCGACGAACGCCAACGGCGAATGGGCAAGCCAGTCGCACTGGACCGGCGAGAGCCGGTCCTTGACCTTGTTGGCGACGTAAGGGTCGGGTTCGCCCACGATCGCCCGAAGCTCGGCAGCGGTCGTCACTTCATGGCGCATCGCTCGAGTATCCTCCCCAAGGCTGTGATCTTCGAGTGAGTTATCGCACGCCCTCTTTGGCGTATACGACGCGCAGCACGTGGCCGACCTCCGGTCCCATCACCAGGGCGGCCAGCTCACAGAACGTCGCGATGAAGTCCGGCCCGTGGGCCGGGCCCTGCGGTGTCAGGTGGTGGGCGATCTCGTGCAGCAGGACCAGCTCCCGCATCGCCCAGTCGGCGGAGTCCCGGTCTGGGACCGCGATAATGCCTGTGCCGGAGACATTTTCGTAGTGGGCGGCGCCGGCGGCACGGCGCGGGCGCACGCTGAGCGGGCCCGGTTCCGGCCAGCGGGCGGTCACGGCGGGCAGCGCGAGAACGTCGTCGACGTAGCGCTGTGCCGAGGGGATGGACGCGAACCGCCCCTCCGGGGGCAGGGTGAGCTGGGCGCCGAAGAAGTCGATGGTGCGTGAACCATGTTGAGCAGCACGGTCGAAGAGGGTGCGGACGAACTCTTCGGCCGCGTAGACGCGGGAGCGTTGGCTGTCGCGCGCCGTCACCTGGGCAGCCGGGTCCGCGCCCCCGGCAACTCGGGGCTGGACCCCAGCCGGGCCTGCCGGCCGGCCCGGTCACCGGCGCGCCGCGCGGCCGACGAATACCCTGCCGACGCGCGGCTGGCCTGCCAGGTTCCGCGCGCCTTGGACGTCTGCCGGTAGTGGTCGCGCAGCTCGACTTCCTTGTTACGCAACGCCAAAGCTGTTCCCGGTGCGGTTCTCCGATCCCGCGTGGCTTCCTGGCGGGCCTCCTCCCGCGCCTCGGAAAGGCGCTGGGCGACACGGGCACCGAAGGCCAGCTGGAAGTTCAGCCGCGCGGTGATCGTCGGCGTGGGCTTGTGCGCTCCGGTGGCCAGGTAGGCGTCGCACGAGCGCACCATCTGCACGACCAGGCTGGCGTACAGGGCGTGGCTGGCGTCGATGTCCTCGGTGAATCCGTAGGCGTAGACGAACGTCGAGTTCGAGGCGACGTCGCACTGCACGTCGTTGGCCGCCGCGATACCCGCGAACAGCTGCACGTAGGTGCGCAGGCCGCGGGCGCCGGGTTCGCCGATGGTGATGGTCCGCTGGGTCGGCGCCTGTGCGGCGGTCCTGGTGGCCGAATGGGCCCGCGCGACGGCCAGATCGATCGACGTGGCAGTGGCCAGCCGCTGGGCGGCGGCCATGAACGCCTCGGCCTCGTGGACGTTGTCGGTGCCTTCGGCCTGGCGCAGCAGCGCTGCGATTCGCGCCAGCATCTTGTCGTCGGTCACGATTGGCAACCTAGCCGAGGCCGCTGACATCAGCGCGCCGGCCCGAACTCACTTGTTGACAAACCCGTCCAGTGCCGCCGTCAGCTGTGGCGAGAGCGGGCCCGGCTTGGAGTAATTGCCGACGTTGTCGGTCGGGTCGTCGCGCAATACATGATTGACGCCCTTGAGTTCGACCAGGCTCAACGAGGTGTGGCCCAGCGCGTCGACGAGCGGTTTGGAGTCCGCGCAGCTGGCTTGGCCATCGGAATCCGAGCACGTCAGCAACACCGGCGTGCCGGCAGGGATACGGGCAGCCAGGTCCAGCGGATCGATGGCATCGGCTTCGGCGACTGCCTTGACGTTGCCGGGGTTCACAATCGCGTTCAGGCCGTCGGGCAGCTTGTCGGGCACGGTGGACTTGGTGCGCACCTCGGCGACGGCAGCGTTCCACGCGGCGATCGTCTGGTCGGCCTGCTGCTGGTTCTTCTGACCGCTTTTCACGGCGGCGGCCACGTCGGCCTTGACCCGATTGGTGATCAGGTCGAGGTAGCGCCCCGCAAGGGGTTGCAGCAGACCCAGTGAGTGGATCTTGGGCGCCCCGGCAGAGGTGTCGTCGGCCAGCGCCATCGCGTGCACGGTGCCCTCACCCAGCGCGTAGACCGAGATGTGGTCGGAGTCGGTGCCGGACTGGCCGGCCAGAAATCGAACGGCCGCTTTCGCCCCGGTGGTGTAGACCGCGCTGCCCACATCGGCCGGGTGATCGGCGTAGGGGCCGAGGCCGGTCTGCCCGGTGCCGACCTTGTCGTAGCGCAGCGAGGCCACCCCGTGGTCGGACAGGTAGCCGGCAAGTTGGCGCATGTTGCCGATCGGGCCGGCGACGTTGTTGTCGCCGTTGCGATCGGTACGGCCGCTCTCCGAGATCAGCAGTGCTGCCGGTGCCTGCTGATTGCCCTTCTCATGGCGGTACGTGCCGTGGATGGTCAGCCCGTCGGCGACAAACGTCACCTCGTCGTCGACCCAGGTGGTGGGCGATTCGCTGTTCGATGAGCAGCCGGTCGCCAGCGTCAGCGCCATCGCCACCAGGACCACGCGGCGGCGCAAACTCACAGCCTGGCCTCGATCCACGCGGTCACGTCGTCGAGTACGCGGTCGCGCTCGGGTTCATTGAAGACCTCGTGGAACAGGCCCGGATACACCTTCAGGTGCACGTCGGGGGAGCCGACGCAGTCGACGAGCAGCTCGCTGCCGCCGGCGGGCACCAGCGCGTCGTCGGCGCCGTGCACCACCAGCAGGGGTGCGGTGAGCTGGCGGGCGCGCTGCGGCATGGTCTCCCCGACCGACACCAGCGCTTTGGCGATGCCGGCGGGAATCTTGCCGTGATGCACCAGCGGATCGGCGTTGTAGGCGGCGACGACCTCGGGGTCGCGCGAGATCGCGGTGGAATCGAGCTCCTCGACCGGTAGATCCGGCAGCAATGAGCCCACCGCCTTGCCGAGCAACAGCTTTCCGCGGGACACCCCGGTCTGGGCGGCGACGGCCGGACCGGACAGCACCATCAGGTCGAAGTCGCCGGCGTGCTGCACGCCCCAGGCGAACACGATGCCGCCGCCCATGCTGTGGCCGAGCACGATTCGCTTCAGCCCCGGGTGTTCGGCGGTGGCGATTTTGACGAGGGTGTCGAAGTCACCGGCGTACTCGTCGATCGACCTGACCCGCACCCGCTTGCCGCCGGAACGGCCGTGGCCGCGGTGGTCGAGCGCATAGGTCACCAAGCCGGCCTGGCCGAACCGTTCGGCCACATGGTCGTAGCGGCGGGCATGTTCGCCCAGGCCGTGAGAGAGCACGACGACGCCGCGCGGCGCAGTGTCCGGTGTCCACACGTCGTAGACGATGCGGACGCCGCCGACTCCGTCGAACGTCCGCTCGGTGCGGGTTGTGACCATTAACGGAGCCTAACCGGCGGTAAGACCCGGCCTCTTGTCGGTGCGCGTGCGTAAGCTCGGTTGACGTGAGCGTGCTCGCACATAATCTTGACGACGGACTCGACCCGAGCCGGGGCGATTTCCTGGCCCAGGCCGAGCCCTATCGGCGCGAGTTGCTGGCCCACTGCTACCGGATGACCGGGTCGTTGCACGACGCCGAGGATCTGGTGCAGGAGACCTTCCTGCGGGCGTGGAAGTCCTATGACCGGTTCGAGGGCAAGTCCTCGGTGCGCACCTGGCTGCATCGCATCGCCACCAACACCTGCTTGACCTCCCTGGAGGGCAGGCAGCGCCGGCCGTTGCCGACGGGTCTGGGTGCGCCGAGTTCGCAGCCCACCGACGAACTCGTCGAGCGCGCCGAGGTGCCGTGGCTGGAACCATTGCCTGATTCCGCCACCGACCCGTCGGAAATCGTGGGCTCACGGGAATCCGTGCGATTGGCTTTCGTCGCGGCGCTGCAACATCTGTCACCGCGGCAGCGGGCCGTGCTGGTGTTGCGTGATGTGTTGCAGTGGAAGGCCGCCGAGGTCGCCGAGGCGGTCGGCACCTCCGTCGCCGCCGTCAACAGTCTGCTGCAACGGGCCCGCGCGCAGCTCGATGCCGTCGGACCCAGCCAGGACGACCAGCTCTCCACGCCGGATTCCGCCGAAGCCCGCGACCAGCTGGACCGCTACATCTCGGCATTCGAGGACTACGACATCGAACGGCTGGTGGAAATGTTTACCGCCGAAGCGGTTTGGGAGATGCCGCCGTTCGACGGCTGGTATCGGGGTGGCCCCGCCATCGGCGCGCTCATCCACCACAACTGCCCGGCGGAAAAGGCTGACGATATGCGGCTGCTACCGCTGACTGCCAACGGGCAGCCGGCCGCGGCCATGTACATGCGCCTGCCCGAAACCAATGGTCGTCACGTGCCCTTTCAGCTGCATGTGCTCGACATCGGCCCCGCCGGCATCTCGCACGTGGTGGCATTCCTGGACACCAGCTTGTTCGCGAAATTCGGCCTGCCCGAGTTTCTTTAGCCGCACAACGCAGTAGCCCGGCGATGTCGCCATCGCCGGGCCACGTCGCTGAAAGGTCAGTCGATGCCGACGATCTCCTGCGCGATGGCAGCGACCCGGGTCTGGGCGGCCGAGACCAGGCGTGCCCGATTCTTGTTGGCCTCCTCGTAGGCGACGATGGCGCGAATGTCGGCGGGATCCTCGAGTTCCTTCACCGCGGCGACAGCGTCGTTGAGGTTGAGCTCGTCATAGTTGGCGATCGGTAGTTCCTCGGCCGACAGCACCCCGGTGGCGCTGCGCAGCGAGTGCAGCGCGTCGGCCGCGCCGTCGGCGCCTTCGCGGCGAGCCACCTTCTCGGCGGTCTCCAGCGCCGCATCCCGCGCGCCCGTCGCGGCCTTGACGGCCACTTCGCCGGCGTGCTGGCCGCGGGTGACCAGTTGGTCGACGACGGGACGGCTGTTGCGCAGTGCGTCCAGGGCCCGGTCGATACCGCGGACCGACGAGATCACCGGCCAGTTGGCCACCCGGACGGTCAGCCCGGTGAGGATCTGCAGCGGCGTGCGGCGCAACGCGGCCGGTCCGCCCAGCGCGTCCTCGGCCAGCACCGTGGTCAGCCAATCGACGGTCGCCGAGTGCGCGGTGATCAGGCGGTTGGCCAGGCTTTCGACCTCGGGCTGCTTGGCCGCGACAGCCAGCGCCTTGAGGTAGCGCGCCCGATCGAGCAGCTGACCCTCCAGAGCGAGGTCACCGAGCAGGGCCTCGTCGAACGGTTGCGCCTGTTCGGTGAGCGCTTTCACCGCTGCGGCGGCGCGCCCGAAGAACGGACCGATGAGATCGGGAAAGCCACCGAGGTCGCGGATCGCGCTCTCGATCGCTTCGGCCCGCTCACGGCCGTTCGCGGCGTTCTGGGTGAGCTCGGTGCGCACCGCGTCGGTGCGAGCCTGCGTCACCCTGGTCTCGGCGATCTGGATCTCGGTGTTGGTCAGGTCGAGCACCGCCCGCAGCTGGGCGAGCAGAGTGGTGGTATCTGGCGTGGTCATCGCGTTTCTCCCCTTATGCGTTGACTTCATGGTGTCGGCGCGGGGTTGTTGCGCCTCGTTCATGGCTCTACCCGCTCTGCCCGGTCGGTATTCGCACTGACTGGTGCATCACAGGGCACGCGCAGGGAAATTCACGACCAATTCAGGTGGTAGCCACCCGCCCCCGCGTGTTAAACCCGCACTGTCCCAGCGGTATTCATCTTTGCCCACATCACGATTGCGTCACGGTGGGGATCACGATCAGTTAAGAAATCTGCCAGCGCAATAAGAACCCACAACGTGCCGACGGCTCTCGCACCGCCGGTTCGACCGAAGTGGGCGCAACATCACCCCAGCGACCTGTAACGCTCGTGGCCCTTGCGAATCATGCTGGCAGCACGAAGGTTTGCTGCAAAACCTCATGGGTACTTTGGGTTTCAGGACGGGGGAATCCAGAGAAAGAGAAGAGATCCATATGTTCAGCGGTATCGCGCCCAGCAAGAAGGCTGCGGCCGTATGTACCGGTTGGCTTGTGGGGGGCATGGCGGCAGCGACTCTGGCCGCACCGATGGCCTCTGCGGCACCGGACTGCAGCAGCACAGGCGTTGCCAACACGGTCAGCTCGGTGACCGGTTCAGCCAACCAGTATCTCGACGGTCATCCCGGCGCCAAGCAGGTGTTGACGGCGGCCTACGGCCAGCCTTACGGGCAGGCGGCGGCCAACGTTCGCGGGTACTTCACCGCCAACCCCGGCGAGTACTACGACCTGCGCGGGATCCTGTCGCCGATCGGTGACACCCAGCGGGCCTGCAACGTCAACGTCTTGCCGCCCAACCTGCAGACGGCCTACGACGCGTTCATGGCCGGCTGAGCCGACTCACTACGGTGATCCGCCGCCACGGCCCCGCTGTGGCGGCGGATTGCGATCAATCGGCGAGTCGTTCCAAGGCAATCGCGGTCACCTGGTCGAACCCGCGCAGTTGCGCCGGCGTCATCCCGTCGAACAACACCGCGCGAACCAGCGCCACGTGGTCGGGGGCCGCGGCGGCCAGCGCGTCGCGTCCCGCATCGGTGATCTCGGCGGTGGCCCCGCGCCGGTCGTCGGCGCTACCGCGGCGCTCGAGAAGATCGCGGTCCCGCATCCGGCGCAGCTGGTGGGATAGGCGGCTCTGTTCCCACCCCAGCGCGGCGGCCAGCTCGAGCACTCGTGTCGGCCCCCGCTCGGCCAGCGCGACCAACACCTCGTAGTCAGCCAGCGACAGCCCGCAACGCGCTTGGAGCTGGCGGTTCATCGCGACCTGCAAGCGACCGCCCAGGGCCAGGTAGTTACGCCAGATCCGCTGTTGGTCATCGGTCAACCAGCGCTGTGCCACGGGGCCAGCATAACGGAATACATGACACGTCATCTATGTTGTCGCTCAACAGCCGGCCACCTAGGCTGGCACCGACCCGAGGGGTGATGACATGGCCGCAACCGTCGACATCAGACGTGCCGCCGACCGCGCTGCGACGAAGATCGATTGGCTGGACTCCAAACACTCGTTCTCGTTCGGCCACCACTACGACCCGGTGAACACTCACCACGGTCTGCTGCTGGTGAACAACGACGACATGGTGGCACCGGGTACCGGCTTTGACACCCACCCGCACCGTGACATGGAGATCGTCACGTGGGTACTGCAGGGCTCGCTGGTGCACCAGGACTCCACCGGCCACTCCGGCGTGATCTACCCCGGTCTGGCCCAACGGATGTCCGCGGGTCGGGGAATCCTGCACTCGGAGAAGAACGACTCCTGGACCCTCACTGGACGTGAAACACACAGCGAACCAGTGCATTTCGTGCAGATGTGGGTGGCACCCGACGAGTCGGGGATCGATCCGGGCTACCAGCAGCTGGAAATTGACGACGAATTGCTGCGCGGCGGCCTGGTCACGATCGCCTCCGGGATGCCCGAGCACAGAGACCACGCCGCAATCTCGATTCGCAACCGGTACGCGGCATTACACGGTGCCCGGTTAGCGCCCGGCGATACCGTCGAGTTGCCCGAGGCGCCGTACCTCCACCTGTTCGTACCGCGCGGCCAGGTGAGCCTGGAAGGGGCCGGCGATCTGCACGAGGGTGACGCGGTGCGGTTCACCGCGGCGGGCGGTCAGCGTGTCACCGCGGACCAGCCGTCGGAGATTCTCGTTTGGGAGATGCATGCCGGGTTGGCGGGGTAGGGCCGCCGCTGCGGCTATCGCGGCACTGACGGTGGCGTGCGGGCATCCGGCGGCACCGGCCCCACCGGCTTCGGCACCGACCGGTCTGGCACCGGTCGCCGTCGCCGTGCCGGCCGAGTTGGCCGGCGCGCCATTCGACACACCGCGCCAGGCTCTGGTGCCGGCGGGCTGGAGCATGTCGGTCTGGGCCCGGGTGCCCAAGGCCAGGTTGGCCGCCTGGGCACCCGACGGTGCCCTGCTGGTCTCGGCGCCCGCTGCGGGTCAGGTACTCCGGCTGACGCCGACCCACTCGGTGCCGCAGACCTCGGTACTGCTCGACGGTCTCGACCAGCCGCACGGCCTCGCGTTTGATGGCGACACCCTCTACGTCGCCGAAAGCGACGAGATTGACGCCTTCGACTACCGCGCGGGAAGCGCCGACGGCCGCCGGGTGGTTGCCGGCGGTCTGCCCGACGCCCGAAGCCCTGATCTCGGCGGCGCGTACGCCCATGCGCTGAAGAGCGTGGCCGTCGGCACGGACGGGGCGGTGTACTTCTCGATCGGTTCGACCGGCAACGTCAGTGCCGCCGACCGGACCGCCGATCCGCCCCGCGCGACGATCATGCGCATCCCGCCGGGCGGCGGCGCACCGACAGTGTTCGCGAGCGGTGTTCGCAACGGCACCGGCCTGGCTATCGCACCCGATGGTTCGGTGTGGACGGCGGTCAACAACCGTGACCAGATCGCCGATCCACGGCCGGGCCCGTCGTTCGGGAAGGTGACTGACTACGTCAACGACCATCCGCCGGAGGCGATCGCCCGACTGACGCGTGGACGCGAACTCGGTTGGCCCTATTGCCATCCCGATATCGACGGCCAGCCGACATTTCTGCGCGATGTGCAGACCAACGCCGATGGAAGCAAACTCGACTGTGCCGGACTGGCGCCGGTGGAGCAGACACTCGGCGCGCACTCGGCGCCACTGGGTTTGAGCTTTGTCGACGGGCTGCTCCCCACGCCATATGCCTCCGGCGCCCTGGTCGGGGTCCACGGATCGTGGAACCGCACCCCGCCCAGGGCGCCGGAGGTCTCGTTCTTCGCTTGGCGCAACGGCACTTTGGGTCCGCAGCAGACTCTCGTCGGCGGATTTCAGGATCAGGCCGGCGCTCGCTGGGGACGCCCGGTGGCCGCGGTGGTCGGCCCGGACGGCGCGGTGTACATCACCGACGATGACGCCGGTGCGGTGTACCGCCTTGCGCCGCCAGGCCGCTGACCTCCTAGTGATGCACTCGATTACTGCGGCCGGTGACCGCGACATAGATCCCGATCAGTACGGCCGCGACAACGATTCCGACCACGAACGGGAGGATCTCGAATCCGCCGTTGGAGTTCGCGTAGCCGAATTGGCTCGTGAGCCACGAACCAAGCAGCCCTCCGACGACGCCCAACAGGACCGTCATCAGAACGCCGATGTTTTGCTTTCCGGGCATCACCAATCTCGCCAGCACGCCGATGATCGCTCCGACGATGATGGCCCCGATAATCGATCCGACCATTGCTGCTCCTCATGTTCCGGCGGGCCCCGGCGGGCACCGCGCCAAGCAGTGATTCCCCACCCGCAGCCCGGATAACCGTCCCGGGGCAAAGAAATTGTCGACGCGGCAAATCAACGCCCCTGGTTGTGACCACGCCGGTGCGGAACCGTCGCGGGTCTGTTACCAAAGTTGACTGTGTGATTGCTGAGAATAAGGGTGGCCGTGCCGTAGCGAAGTCTCAGTCATGAAAGGGCAACTGTGCCAACCGTCGCCGCGAAGTTGTGCCGCCTTGCCGCAGGGACCATGGCCGTGGCCGGCTGCCTGGCGCTGGCAGTGACGACCGGAGCGCCGCTGGCGTCCGCTGATGGTCGTGAGCAATTGGCACAAGCCATCGCGACCACACGTGGCAGCTACCTCGTCTACAACTTCGGAAGTGGTTTTCCCGCACCGATGCTCAATGCCGGCGGCAACTGGTACGAGCTCACCAACGGCGGCCACCTGATGATCATCAAGGCCGCGTCCAAGCGGCTGACGCCCCGTCTGCTGGTCGACTCCCACTCTGGTTATCAGGCCCGCTGCGAACAGACTCGAGGCACCCGCACTCGGGAGGGACTGGTGCAGGCATCGGAGACCTACACCCCGCTGCAGGCGTGGCAGGCGCTCGGGCAGCCGACCATCGCGATCAATGCCAACTTCTTCGATGTCCGTGGGCAGCAGGCGGGTTCGTGGAAGTCGACGGGGTGCAGCTCTCCGCTGGGGGCCTATGTCGACAACACCCAAGGACAGGGCCGGGCCAACGCCGCGGTCACCGGGACTGTCGTCTACGCCGGAAAGCAGGCCTTGTCCGGCGGCGACGAGGTGTGGACCGCGCTGACCACGATGGTCCTTCCCGTCGCCGGTCCGCCGTTCGTCGTGACCCCCAAGGCGCCCGACGACTATGACGCCGCGACCCCGGTGATCCAGGGACTGCTGGACAAGGGCACCCGGTTCGCCGCGGTAAGCGGACTCAAACTGCTGGCCCCGGGCGATACCGGTCAGCTCAACGACCCCGGCCCCAGCACGGCGCGCACCGCGCTGGCCTACGCCAGGGACAAGGACGAGATGTACATCTTCCAGGGCGGCAGCTACACGCCGGATCAGATCCAGGATCTGTTCCGGGGCCTGGGCAGCGATACCGCGATCCTGCTCGACGGCGGCGGCTCGTCGTCGATCGTGTTGCGCCGTGACACCGGCGGCATGTGGGCGGGCGCCGGCGTTCCGCGCGGGTCCTGCGACACGATGGCTGTGCTGTGCGACTCGCGTGAGCGCGCACTGCCCGCATGGCTCGGGTTCAACTGAGCCCGCTGGCTTGCGATTTCAGGGCTGGCCGAACACCCTGCCTAGCAGGGCATCCCGTGCGCGAGTGGGAAGCTTGGTCATCAGCGTCATCTGCACCGCGGTCGCCACACCGACCGGATAGCGCGCCTTGGGTTTGCGCGCGGTGAGCGCCTCGAGTACCACCTTGGACACTTTGTCCGGATCCACGGCGAGCCGCTGCGACATCGGAATCGCTTTCCGCATTCCCGCAACATGTTTGGTGTAGAGCTCGCGGTGGTGTGGCGCCAGGGCGGCTTCCATATCGACGACCATCTGGTCGGCGCCGCGCCACAGGTCGGTGTCGGTCTGGGCGGGCTGAACCACGCTGACCGCAATGTCCCACGACCGCAGCTCGACTCGCAACGCGTCCGCGGCCGCCTCGAGCGCGAACTTCGACGCGCTGTACGCACCCATCATCGGCGCCGAGAGCTTGCCATTCACACTGGAGATGAACACGATTCGACCATGGGACTCGCGCAGCAGCGGCAGCACTGCGGACGTGACGGCGAGCTGGCCGACGACGTTGACCTCCAGTTGGCGGCGGATCTCGGCCGCGGTCAACCCCTCCAGCGGCCCACTGACGGCGATTCCGGCATTGTTGACCACTGCGTCGAGGCGGCCGGGCAGGGCCTCGGGCAGCGCGGCGACCTGCGCGTCGTCGGTGATGTCGAGGGTGACCGCACTGACCCTCGGTAGCGCGGACAGTGCTTCGGCGTCGGCCGCATTACGGACACCGCCGATGACATCCCATCCGGCGGCCGCCAGATAGCTCACGATCGACTTGCCGATTCCCCGGGCGGCGCCGGTGACCAGAACAGTGGGCATAGCCGCGACTCTAGCTACCCGCTCGCCGCTCGCGGGCCGTACCGGAAGACAGCCAGGCTGGCGGTCACCACGATCGCGGCCAGCCCGATCACCGGAGCCACCATCCAGCGCGTCATCGTCGCACCGACCATCGCGCCCGCACACAGCGTCAAAACAACGCTGTAGCGCAGCCTTTCCCGCTCCCCGCTACCGCCGGCGAGCCGGCTGTCGACACCGATCCCGACCAGCGTGGAGGTCAACACCGTGGTGCTGAGTTCCTGCACGCCGAACTGGCGCGCGGCGGCGTTCTGCGCACCGAACGTCACCGCCAGTCCGGCGATCAGGATCAGCTTGCCGTTGTCGTGATAGTTCACCGCACCGGTCCCGGCGAGGATCGCCAGCACGCTCAGCAGCACCACCTCGGTGCCCAGCGCTGCCGTCAGCCACACCCGCACCTCGTAGTCGAAGTGATGCGCGAACCGGCCGCCCAACACGGCGCCGACCAGAAAGCAGACGAACGACAGGATCGCGGCGATCATGTCCACCCCGGAATGCGGAACGAACCAGAACCCCAGGAAGACCACGTTGCCGGTCATGTTGGCGACGAACACATGCCCGAGCACCAACACGCTGATCGCATCGACCAGCCCGGTGGCGAACGTCAGCAGCAGCAGTGCGACGACGGTGGAGCGCTCCGATACGGGCGAGGCGACGGCCATGGGGCAAGTATCGCCAATGCGCGTCTTTAGAGTTTGGGTGTGAGGTCCAGCGACGTCACCGTGGTCATCTTGGTGACCAGCCAGTGCGATCCGTCGCGAGTCAGCTCCACCCGGTAGGACAGGTACTTCGTGGACGGGATGTCCTTGGTCAGCGGGCTCTTCGACGTCGTATTGGTGTACACGATCGCGGTGGCGTTCGGCCCGGCCAGCGATTCGACGGCCGCGCCGACCACCTCCGTGCTGTTGGTGACCTTGGCCTGTTTGTTGGTCGGCGCGATGGCGTCGACGTACTTGCGGTACTGGTCCTGGAAGTCCCCGGACAGGTACTTCGCCGATCGGTCCGGCAGTTTGTCCATATCGTCGGGGGTGTAGGTCCACAGCGTGGTGATCGCCTCGGCCGCGGTGCGAGCGATGTCGAGCTTGGTGTCGACAGCGGCCCGGTCCATCAGATAGGGCTGCACGGCCGCACCGGCGAAGGCACCCGCGGCAACGAACAGCGCGGCGGATATTCCCACTGCCACCGATGTGGCGTTGAGGCTGAACCGCTTTCGCGGCGTCTGCGCTTCCTCCGTGGCGCCCAGCTCGACGGCCTCGCTGTGGACCTCGCGATCCTGCTCCGCATCGGTCAGATCACTTCCCTGAAGCTGCTGATCTTCCACTGGCCTCCTTCCTTGGTCGCGATGGCCAGCCAGCGACTGGCACGCTCGAGGGTCTTGCCGTCGGGCAGCCGGGTCTTCGTCGTGGCCGCCACCAACACGTCGGCGCTGCCGTCGCGGTTCCAGCGCTCGACACCGACGGCCTGCACCGTTCCCGTCGTCGGTTCGGCCCGCGCCACCTGAATGACGATCTCGTTCTTCTTGGCCTGGAACTGCTGGGCGAACTCCCCGGTCCCCTGCGCCAGGATCCCGTCGGCGTAATCGTTGGCGTGGAACGGGTCCAGCGAGGCGTATTGCGTGACAAAGCCGCGAACGAAGCTCAGCACAGCCACATCTCGAATGGCGTTCTCCCGCTGAGTTTCCCGCTTCACCAGCAGCAGGGCGCTCACGGTGACCGCGGCGATGATCGCCACCGCAGCCAGACTGGCGACCAGCGGCAACACCCACCGGCGCGGTCGCCGAATCTGTGGCCGAAACAGCTCCGGACTGTCGGGTTCCACCCTGCGTCGCGGGCTCACTTCGGCTGCCCCGGATTCGGCCTCGCCAGCACCGACAAGTTGTCCACCAGCCATTGGCCGCTGCCGGACCGCGCGAACGTCACCCGTAGGGTCGCCGAGCTCGGACGGAGTTTGGCCGCCTCGCCGCGCTGTCCCAGGATGAAGATCAGCATCTCGGCCCGGTCGCGAGTGTTGGTCAGCACAGAACTGTTGACGACCCAGTATTCGGTGTTGGCCAGGCCGCGTTTGCGCGCATCGTCCTGATCGGCCAAGACTTTCGGCCGATAGCCGTCGGTGACCAATCCCCTGGCCCGAGCGAAGTCGGCGTCGGTCGTCGCGACGTTGTAGCTCAGCATCTGCTCGACGAGCTCGGGTCCCCGCACAGCGATCTGCTCGCGGGCCTGCTCGACGGCGAGCTCGGGACGGTACACGCCGAAATAGCCCAGCAGCGAGGCCGCGGCGGCCAGCACGGCGAGCGCCACCAGCACCGCCCCCGCCAGCCGGCGTCCATCGGGCCGTTCGGCTTCCACACGGCGGACCTCGGTACGGACGATCAGGTCGGCGAAGGTGCGGTTGCGCGAATCCCACAGCGGCCACAGCCAGCCCAGGAACAACGCGGCGGTGTCGAGCAGATGCGCAAGATCACGTAAGAGCAAGCGCCACGGGCCAATTGGCGCACCGTCGCGGCTGACCACCACAATGCCTGATAGCGCCCGGCCGAGGGTCGCGCCGGTGATCGACGGAAGTAGCAGCCGGTTCACGGCCATCGCGAGGAACACCACCGCTGCTACCGCGATCGCCGTCCACCGCAGCCATCCGAGGCCCGAGATCGACGCCGACTGGGCCACCAGCACGCAGGTGATCACCACACCGGTGCCGAAGAACACGTCGACGGCGAAGGCCCGCGCACGAGCCCACCAGCCCGCCCGCACCCCGTCGGACGCCTGGCCTACTGCTCCGGATATGTCGGCGCCGGCGTCGACGGCATCAAGTTTGGGGAGGGTCACCGTCACCTGGCCCCTTGCTCACCTGGTCGAGTCTGGCGATCTTGTAGGTGCCGCCCTCGGGCATCATCCGCACCCGCAGCCGATAGCTCTGCTCCTGGTCGGCAGCCTGCGAGTTGGACATCTTCACCCGCACCGCAACCAGGATGTCCATCGAGCCGTCGTCGTTGTGCCGTTCGACCGCGGCACGCATGTTGGAGACCTTCAGCTGCACGTTGGCCGCTTGGTAGGCCTCGATCAGCAGGGAGCTGTAGAGCGGTGCTTGCGCGGCGAGGTCGCTGTCCCAGCACTCGACGATCTTCTGCTGACTGGCCGCCATTGCCGCGGCATCGGGTGCCTGGGTGGCGGTGACGCAGTCCTTGGCAGCGGCCAGCGCGCGACTCTCCGCCTGCGCCGCGGCGACGCTCTTCTCGTGAGCACGCATCGCGAAGTATCCGCCGGTGGCAACGACCAGGCTCGCGATGACGAGAGCGGCGCAGACCAGCGCCAGGCGGCGTCCGCTCAGCCGTGACCCGCGCTGTTCGGTCTGTTGTGCCGGCTCCTGCGCCTCTCCGCGTTCGGCCTCGTCGTCCAGCGATGGAGTCAGCCGGCCGGAGCCAGCATCGTCTTCCATCCGTCGTCTCCTGTACTGCTCGAATTGCTGACGTTGTATTTCACACCGTCAGGGCCAACCACCTCTCCGCTCTGCGGGGTGTAGATGGCGGTGTTGCTCGCTGCCGGGGTGTACGTGCAGGGGTTCGGTTGTTGGCCGTTGCACTGCACGGTGCCCGTCCCTGGTGGACTGAGGTCGTCACTGATCGGCGGCGTGGGCCCTGGCAGCAGATCGGCCGGCAACGGGTTCATCCCGTTGTTGATCGAAGGTGCCGGTATCACGGTACCGGGGTTCACCGGCTGGTCGCATCGAGCACCCGGCGCCGGGCAGTTCAGCACCTGGTTGGGGTCGCCGTACCACGGGTTGTTGCCCAGCGGGGTGTACGGCTCGTTGCTGCGGCACTCCATCGGCGTCGCCGCCCGCTTACCGGGCACGTCGGCGCACGGGAAGTTACGTGCACCACGAACCACGTTGGCGGGGGTGTCCTTGGGGATCTTGCAATACAGACCGCTCTCCACCGGCATCAGCCTGGTGTCCGCCGGTGCACGCCACTGGCTGGCCGGCAGGAAGCCGGTCAGACACGGCGGCGGCTGGTTGATCGTCAAACCGAAGTCCAATGCCGCCTGACGCGGGTACGGCGCCGACACGGACTGGGCGACCGCAGCGCCCTGGGGAAGGAGCACCAGCGACTGCTCGACGCCCTTGTTGTAGCGCTTGAGCATGTCCAGCACGATCTCGAGGTTGGCCAGCGTCTGCGGCAGCGCCTCACGCACATCGCTGAACACCGCGTTGACGGCGTCGGCGGTGGGTGCCGCCTGGCTCAGTCCACTGCGCAGCGCCTGATCCTGGGCCGCGGTCTGCGCCGCGATCGTGTTCAGGTTCGCCGACCACTGCTGGATCGCGTTCGAGGAGTCGACTTGACTGTCGATGACAGCGGGCGAGTTCTGGATGATGTCGTTGACGTCGGCGATGTTCGTCTTGAAATCACTGACGATCGCCTGCGTGCCGTCGACCAAGCGTTGCAGCGACGGGCCCAAACCGCCTACCGCTTGGGCAGTTTCGTTCAACAGCACCGGAATCTTGTCGGCAGGCAGCGCGGCAAGTCCCTTGTTGGCCGCATCCAGGGCCGGACCGATCTCCTCGGGCACCGTCGACTTGGTGATGGTCTGCCCACCGGCGAAGTACTGACCCGGGTTGCCGTCGGACACCAGGTCCAGATACTGCTCGCCGACTGCGGACACCGAGTGCACGTTGGCGCTGGCGTCGAGCGGGATCTTGTACTTGTCGCTGATGCTCATGGTCGCCCGGACACCGGTCTCGGTCGGTTCCACGTCGGTGACCTTGCCGATCGTGATGCCCCGGTAGGTGACGTTGGCCGTGCGGTACAGGCCGCCCGAGGACGGCAGGTCCGCCTTCAGCTCGTACTGTCCGATACCCGCCAGCGTCGGCAGGCGCAGGAAGTACCAGCCCAGCACCAGCAGGGCGATCACGGTCAGCACACCGAAGATCACGAGCTGTCTCTTGATGAACGTCGTCAGCATGTGTCCGTCACCCCCTCACTCGCCGCGCTCGACAAACGGTCCGCCACCGTCGGTCATGTTCGGGTGCGGCGTGAACCGCACGTCCGGAATCATCGTCTGCGGATCGCGGCCCCAGGACTGCTCGAGAGCACGCAGCATTCCGGAGACGCCGGTGCCGGTGAGGAACGCGTTGTCGATCGAGCTCAGCGTCAGGTCGAAGGTGGCCGACGTGTTGATGTAGTCGCCACGAATAACCTTCGGGATGTTGTCGATCGGGTACGGGGCCGTGATGACCAGCTTCAGCGAGTCGATCAGATACGGCGCAGCCCGCCCGAGCTGCTTGAGCGGACGCTGCAGCAGCGCCAGGTTGGTGTCGAAATCGGCACGCGACTGCGACAGCGTCTGGTCGGTGATGCGGCTGAATCGGCCGAGCGCCTCAACGGCGCCGGTGAAGCGATCCCTGGCATCCGCGAAATACTTGATCAGCGGCGGGAATTCGGTGAGCACACGGTCCAGCGTGGCGTCCCGCGCGGCCACGATCGACACCAGTTCGTTGGTCTTGTCGATGGCCCGGGTGAGGTCCTCACGCTGCTGGTTGAGCTGGTCGGTGAAGGTGTCCAGCTTGCCCAGGAAGTCTCGGATCTGTTCGGCGTTGCCGTCCAGGATGTTGGCGACCTCGGTCTGGATGATCTCCAGGTTCGGGATGCCGCCGCCGCGCAGCACGGTGGCGATACTGGCCAGCGTGCGTTCGGTGGTCGGGAACGACTGGGAGTTCTTCAGCGGAATCGTCGCACCGTTACGCAACGGTTCGGGCGACGGGTTCGGCGGCGGATCCAGCTCAACGTGCTGGGTGCCCAACAGGCTGGTCTGGCCGATCCGCGCAATCGCGTTGGCAGGCAACTTGATTCCGGGTTCCAAGTCGAGCGTGAGGGTGGGGATCCAGTTCTTCAGCTCGATGGCACGCACCGAGCCGACGAACACGTCGGCAACCCGGACCCGGCTGTTGACGTTGAGCGCCAACGTATCCGGCATCTGGACGTAGATGGTCATCTTGTCCTTGCCGCTACCGGGTCCACCCGGCATCGGCACGTTGGCGATACCCCGCCAGCCGCACGACGTCAGCACCAACGCCGTGATCAGCAGCACGAAAGCGCGCCAGCCGTACCGGCGGGTGGTGGTCAGGATCGCGCTCACTGTCCACCTCCTGCTTCAGCGGGCAACGCCGGACCGGCCGGAGCCGCGGGCGCGGGCCCTGGCGGAGGACCTCCACCGTTGATCTGCTGCGAGAGCGGCAGCGGTCCGGGGACGACGTCGGGACCCGGTGGTGGCGGCGGGATCGCACCCGGGTACCACGGCGGCGGCAGCGGGTTGTTCTGGTCGTAGGAGTTCGACGGCGCGCCACCGCGCGGGCCGCCCGGCGGGTAGTCGACGGGATCCGGGCCGCCCAGAAGTGCCGCCAGCGAGTCGGGCGTGAGCATGTTGGCGGTGAACGGCTGCACGTCGACACCCTGCATACCCGGCGCCACAATCCAGCCCGGCTCGTGATTGCCGTGCGAGAACAACGTGTCCCGCGACCAGATGCCGGGCACCGTCGTGTCCTTGTACCCCGGCGGCGGCCGCAGCCGTTCCTCGGAGTAGGCGACGTACTTCGGCAGCGTCTCGGCCGTCGAGAACTGGTTCACACCGAACGGCGGGAAGTTGAACTTGATCGCGTCCATGATCGGCGCGAGGTACTCCGCGCACATCTCCGCCGAGTCCTGATAGCCCAGGCGGCTACCGGACTGGATCGCCGAGCAGATGAACTGCATCGGGTTGGCGAAGCTGGCGACGGTCGGAATCGCCACCAGCGCACCGTGCGTCGGGTGATAGATGTTCTGCAGGTTGGCGGCCAGGTTCGGGTAGACGTGCAGCACCGTCTCCAAGCCGTTGCGCGAATCCGGTTGCAGCACCTGGGTGGTGACCTCGGAGAGGTTGTTGATGTCCTTGCTCAACACCGAGCCGTTGTCGTTGACGAACTTGCGCGCCGTGGTCAGCAGCGCGTCAATGTCCTTGACCGCCTTGGCCACTTCCTGATCGGAGTTGGAAAACGAGTTGGTGAAGGTGGCCAGGTCGTTGTTGAGTGCCACCAGCTGCTGGTCGCTCTTGTGGAGCGCATTGACGAACAGAGCCAGGCTCTTGAGAACGGCGAAGAAGTCACCGCGCCCCTCGTTCAGGGCGGTGACCGCATCGGACAGCGCCTTGAACGTGGTGTTGATCTGCTCGCCCTTGCCCTCCAGCCCATTGGCGAAGGATTCCAGGACATCACCGAACGGGCCTTTGGGCTGCTCGGGCGTCGGGCCGAGTTTGGTGACGATATCGGAGATCTGGTTGCGCAGGTCGTCCCACTCCACCGGCACCTGAGTGCGGTCGATCGGGATGACCGCGTTGTTCTCCATGACCGGACCGCCGGTGTAGGGCGGGGCCAGCTGGATCACCCGGGAGGCGACCAGGCTCGGGTTGAGGATCGTCGCGGTGGCGTTGGCGGGGACCTTGTACTTGTTCTGGTAGTTGAAGGTGACCTTCATCTTGTCGCCGGCTGGTTCGATCTTGTCGATCTTGCCGACCTGCACACCCATGATCTGCACGCGGTCACCCGGGTACAGGGCAAGCGCCTCGGGGAAATACGCGACCACCGTGTTGGTGGTCAGCCTCTTGTAGCCGTAGTAACCGAAGAACGCCGCGAACACCGCAAGGATCACCACGAGCGTGCTGATGATGACCGCGGTCCGAGACACCTTGGGCAGACCCAGATTACGAACATTGAAGACAGTCGACATCGGTTAGGCTCCCCCTCCCTGATCGACGGGCGCCAGGTCTCCGACCGGCGGCACCTGCGGTCCCGGTCCCGGCGGCGGGATCGGTCCGATGAGCGCGTTCGGCGGTGGTGCGTATCCGGGGATATCGGTGGCCGGGCCCGGTGTCGGGGCGACCGGGACGGTGCGTGCCCCTGGCGGACCCGGCGCCAACGGCGGGGCAGGCACACCCTGGATGGCCGGCGAGAGTTCGCCTGGGAAGGCGGCACTCGGGACACCGGGGGCGTAGCCCGCGGCGGGGTTGGGTGCCGAGATCGGCACGTCGGCGCTCGGGTACTCCGGTCCGCCGAACGGTCCCTGGGTCAGGCCGGCGCACGGCAGCGGGTTGCCGGTCGTCGGGATGCCGTCCGGGGGCGGGGTGTACGAGCACGGTGAGCCGGGGCCGACCGCGGGACCAGGATGCTCCGGAGTGCCCTCCAGCGGGATCGGGGCCGGCGGCGGAGCACCATTGGGCTGACGCTGTCCGTTGGGATCGGGGAACCGGAACGCCGGCAGACCCGCATTGCGCCAGAACTCCTCGGGGTCGATGCCGCGCTTCTTGAATGCGGCGTCCACCCACGGTTGCAGGATCTGGTAGGGCACCAGGTTGACCACGAGCACCTTGAAGTACGGGCCCGACCCGATGGCCTCGGCCAGTGCGCCCATGAACTTCGAGGCGGTGATCAGCACGTCGGACAGGTCCGTCTTGTGCTTCACCAGCACATCGCTGATCGTCTTCAGCTGCTCCAGAACATGATTCAGATTCGGGTTGTCGTTGATGAATCCGGCGAACTGCTCGGAGATCAGCGACACATTGGCCAACAGGTAGTCGATCTCGGAGCGACGCTGGTTGACCGCGGCCAACAGGGTCTGCGCGTTGACGGCCAGCTTGTTGATCTGCTCACTTCGGTTGCCCAACACGGCGGCGACCTTGTTGGCGTTGGCCAGCAGTTGCTTGAACTGCTCGTCACGCTTGCCGATCGTGTCGGAGAACCGGGCGACGCCGTCCAGCGCCGCGCTCAGGTGCGGATATGTCTGATCGATGGTCTCCGACAACACATTCAGCGATTGCTTGACGGTGTCGATGTCCCAGCCCGCGGCGGCTTTCGTCACGTCGAACACCGCGTCATAGATCTGGTAGGGCGTGGTGGTCTGCCCTACTGGCAGAACAGAACTGGCCTGCAGCAACTTGGCACCGCGCGGCTCGATCTCGAGCACCCGCTTACCCAGGATCGTCTCGGTGCGGATGGCGACCCGGCTCTCCGTGCCGATCTGCCTGGGGCCCAAGTTGAATCCGATCAGCACGTGGTCGCCATCGATCTTCAGCGACTTCACTTCGCCGACATCCATACCCGCGATGCGGACCTTGTCACCGGGGTTCAGACCTGCACTGTCGGTGAATTGGCCATAGTAGGTCGGCTGCGCGAACAGCTGCGGAATGCCCGAAAAGCTCTGTCCCACAGCGACAACCAGCAGCACGATCACGATGCCGGCCAGGCCGTTCTTGATCCGGTTGGGAGTCTCTAGCGTCCTCATTGCGGCGTGCACCTACCCGTGGGCTGCTGAGTGATCTTCACGGTGCGGACCGGGCCGCCGGGCTGCAGGCCGTTGAGCTTCAGGTTGATATCGCACAGGTAGAAGTTGAAGAAGTCGCCGTAGATACCGCCGGCGCGGCCGATCATCTTGACAGCCTGCGGCAGCTTCGTCAGCAGATCGTCAAGGCGGTCCTGACCGTCGGCCAGCGGCTGCTGAATGATCTCGAGCTTGCCGATCGTGTCCTTGAGCTGTGGACGGTCATCGGCCAGCAGGTCGCCCAGAGTGCCTGCAGCACTGCTGATATCGGCGGTTGACTGAGCCAGCGGGTCGGCACGGTTGTTCAGCCCGGTGATGAGGATCTCGAGGTTGTTGACCGTCTGGTCGAAGTCCTTCTCGTGCTTGACGGTGGTGTCCAGCACGGTGTTCAGGTTGGTGATCACCTCACCGATCGCCTGGTCGCGGTCGGCCAGCGCGGAGGTCAGCTGGGCCGTCTGGTCCAAGATGTCGTTGATCGTGCCGCCCTGTCCCTGGAAAACGGTGACCAGCGACGAGGCGATGGTGTTGACCTTCTGCGGGTCCAACGACTTGAACAGGGGCTTGAAACCACCGATCAGGGCATCCAGGTCGAGCGCGGGCTGCGTGCGCGACATCGGGATGAAGCCGCCCGCGGGCAGGATCCGTTCGGCGCCTTCGCCGGTGCCGCGCTCGAGATTGACGTAGCGGTTGCCGATCAGGTCCTGGTAACGGATCTGGGCGGTGGTCGACTGGTACAGCGGCAGGGTCCGGTCGACGTTGAGCGTCACCTGAACCCGGTCGCCGTTCCCGATGAGTTTGATGTCGGACACCTTGCCGACCTCGACACCACCGGCCCGGACGAACTGGCCGTCACGCAAACCACTGGCATTGCTGAATTCCGCGGTGTACGCGGTCGTTCGGTCGAATCGGAACTGACCGAACACGATGACGATGATCGCCGTGAAAAGCAGGAGCACCAGCGAGAAGGCGCCGAGTTTGATTGCTGTGCCGGTGATTTTCATGGGTTGATCGTGTTCTCCCCGACTTGGCGTCCCCAGACGTACTCGGTGAGGATCGGCTGGCCCAGTTCGAAGTGGTTGTACGGCGCGAGTGAGGCACCGTCGTCGACCACCAGGTGCGGCGCGGGCCAGAAGTTGCGGTCGATCGTCTGCCAGCAGCCGGGCGCGCCGCCGGGGCCACCGTGCCCGTTGATCCTGGGCAGGTTGTCGGGATAGACGTACGGGTTAGGGGCACCGAGGAATTCGGTCACGGTGTCCAACGAGTAGCCGTTGCCGCCGAACGCATCCAGCGCCGGTTGCAGCGCCTCGGCTTCACCCTTGATCTGGCAGTACAGCTGCGGGCTGTAGGTGTCCAGCAGTTTGGCGGTGGGGATCAGGTCGGCCTGGCCGCGCACGAAGTAGGGGCCGCCGCGTTCGAAGATGTCGGCGCCGGTATTGCCGAACCCGGTCGAGGCCAGCAGCGCGGCGTCGAGATCCTTCTGCTGCTCGTTCAACGTGCGCGCGGTCGTCACCGCGTGATCGAGGAAGTCCCACAGATCCGGGCTGGCCTTGGTGTAGACATCGGCCAGCTTCGAGAGCTGCTGAATGTTGCTGCGAATCTGCGGCATCTGCGGATTGATGTCATCGAGGACCGCGTTGCCGTTGACGATCGACTGCCCGAACTTGGTACCCAGACCGTCGAGCGCCTCGGCCGCCGCGGACAGCGTCAGGTTCAGCTTGACCGGATCGACCTTCTCCGAGATCGACGTCAATGTCTCGAACAACGTGTTGAACTCCGTCGTCACGCCCGAGGACTTGATCACGTCAGAGCTCGAAATCCGGGTCTTCACCGGGTCCTGCGGGCTGGTGAACGACACGTACTTGTTGCCGAACACGGTGCTTGCTTTGACCTGGGCGTCGACGTTGGCCGGAATCAACGAGATGTAGCGCGGTGCGACCTCGAGGGTGAGCTCGGCGACCGACTTACCGTCGCGGTTCACCGCGGCGACCTTGCTGACGCGACCGATCTCCACGCCGTTGTAGGTCACCTTCGACCCCGGGTCCATCACCAGGCCGGCGCGGTCGGAAACCATGGTGAGCCTCGTCTTCGGCGTCAGGTCACCACGGAATTGGAGGTAGACCAGCGCCACCAGGACGACGGCCAGCACCAAGAAGACCACACCCGCCAACTTCAGTGGCGGGCGCCGGGAAGCATTCAACGGCTCGGTCATGCCGCTACACCGTTAGGTTGAAGTTCGGGTCGGTGCCGTACAGCGCCAACGAAGCCAGCAGAACTACCGTCGCGACGGCAACCAGTGAGGCTCGCATCGAGACTCCCACGGCCTCGCCCACGCCCACCGGACCACCGCTGGCGTTGTAGCCGAAGTAGCAGTGATTGATCATCACGAACATCGCGATGATGATCGCGACGACGAACGACCAGAACACGTCGTCGGGCCGTAGGAAAGTCCGGAAGTAGTGGTCGTAGGTACCGGTCGACTGGCCGTAGAGCACCGTCGTGGTCAGCTGCGCGGCCAGGAACGACAGCAGCAGAGCCATGGCATACAGCGGAATGATCACGACCATGCCGGCGAGGATGCGCGTCGACACCAGGTAGCTGATGGACTTGATGCCCATCACCTCGAGTGCGTCGATTTCCTCGCTGATGCGCATGGCGCCCAATTCGGCGGTGGCGCCGGCCCCGACCGTCGCCGCCAGCGCGTGCCCCGAAACCAGGGGCGCGACAACCCGGACGTTCACCAACGCCGCGACGAATCCGGTGAAGGCTTCGACGCCGATGTTGCCCAGTGAGGCGTAGCCCTGGATCGCGATGAGCGAACCACCGGACAGCGTCACGAAACCGACGATCGCGATGGTGCCGCCGATGACGGCCATCGCGCCGGTGCCCATGCCGATCTCGGCGATCAGCCGCAGCGTGGCCCGGCGGTAGTAATGCAGCGCGTGCGGAATCTGGCCGACGGCGGTGACGGTGAACCAGGCCACGTCGCCGACTCGGGTGATGAATCGGCCAGGCGCCGACGCGAACTTCGTTGCCCGGGAATAGGCGCGGGGATACCGGCCGCGCAGAACTGTCGCTGTACTCATGTCAGTGCCCCGTTCCGAAGCGAACACCAATGGTCGTCAGGACGACGTTGACGGCAAACAGGGCGACGACGGACAGCACGAGGGTCTCGTTCACCGCCGTCCCGAGGCCCTTCGAGCCGCCGGACACCGTCAGACCGCGGTAGCAGCCGACCAGGCCGGCGATCAGGCCGAAGGTGAGCGCCTTGACGATCGAGATGATCACCTCGGGGAGTCCGGTGATCAGGGTCAGAGTGGAGACGTAGGCACCGGCGGAGATGTTCTGCATGTACACGCCGAAGATGAACCCGCCGACCAGGCCGACGGCGATCACCGCGCCGTTGAGCAGGACCGCGACGAACGTCGAGGCGACCACGCGGGGCAGCACGAGACGGTGGATCGGATCGATACCGAGCACCTCGAGGGCGTCGATCTCCTCGCGAATGGTGCGTGCGCCGAGGTCGGCACAGATGGCCGTCGACCCGGCTCCGGCGACCACCAGCACGGTCACGATGGGTCCCAACTGGGTCACCGCGGCCAATGCGGCGCCCGCGCCGGAGACATCCGCGGCGCCGAACTCCACGAGCAGGATGTTGATGGTGAAGATGATCAGGATCGTGTTCGGCACGGCCACGGCGATGGTCGGCAGGAACGTCACCCGGAACTGAAACCAGCCCTGGAGGATGAACTCTCGCCACTCGAAGGGCCATTTCGTGGTGGCCTTCGCGGTGAGTACGCACATGCGGAAGAAGCCGCCGATGGCGGTGAGCGCCGGACGCATCTTGTCCGAGACGTAGTCACCTACGCCCGTCGTCGTCGCCGTCACTTGGACACCCACATGACGGGACCACGTCGGTCGTGGCGTGGCGGCAGTCCGTCTGGCACATACCCTCCTTGCCCCGACCCGCAGTGAGTGAGTGTCGTCTCCCTACTAACGAGTAGTAAGGCGGACCACAGGAATGTACCCGATCGCCGAGGGCCCGTGCACCGCATCCGCACTATTGACCCTCCCTCGTTATCCGGCGAAATTTGTCGAGCTGGTAAGTGGTTCGCGTGCTAATTGGGATCTGCTGTATCCGAAGCATTTTCGCCAGCCGGATCCGTTTCGATACTGGCGCTGAAGCGAATCCGTAGTTCCGTCTTCAGCACTTTGCCAGCGGGGTTACGGGGTAGGGCGTCGACGATTTCGAGGCCCTTGGGGTGCTTGTAACGGGCCAAACGTTCGGTCAGGAACTCGTCGAGTTCGGCCAGCCGAAGTTCTTCAGAAGAGATGGCGGCCACGGCGACCGGCACCTCGCCCCACGTGGGGTGGGCCCGCCCGATGACCGCCACCTCGACGATCGCCGGGTGGGCGGCAAGGACGTTCTCCACCTCTGCGCAATAGATGTTCTCGCCGCCGGAGATGATCATGTCCTTCTTGCGGTCGACGACCCAGACGTAGCCGTCGGCGTCCATCCTGACCAGATCGCCGGAGTGGAACCAGCCGCCGGCGAACGCCTCGGCAGTGGCGTCCGGGTTGTTCCAGTAGCCGGCCATGAGAGTCGGTGCGCGATAGACGATTTCGCCTACCTCGCCCACTGGGACGTCGTTCATGTCTTCGTCGACGACGCGAGCGGCAACAGTCGGAATGACCTTGCCCACCGATCCGCGCTTGGCGATCGCGTCGTCGCCGAGCAGCATGCACGTCACCGGTGACATCTCGGTCTGACCGAACGCGGCGAGGATCTTGCTGTCGGGGAACGTTTCCGACATCTCGCGCAGCAGGGTGTCCGATGCCGGGGCGGCACCCCAGGACAACGACCGCAGCCGGATTTCCCGCGGCTTGGCCTTCTGGGCCGCGCAGACGGCCTGCCACTGCGCCGGCACCAGGAAGATGCCCGTGACACGCTCGGCCTCGAGAACGTCGAGCAGTTGCCCGGGGTCGAACCCGCCGAGCGGGTGGATGACCGTCGGGGTGCCCAGGATGAGGCCGCCGAGGATGTTGCCGATCCCGGCGATGTGGAACAGCGGCACCCCGATGAATCCGACATCGTGGTTGATGTCGGGGCCGGTGGTGTACATCCCGGTCATCGCCTGGCCCGCCAGGTTGGTGTGGGTCAGCACCGCCCCCTTGGGCCGCCCGGTGGTGCCCGAGGTGTACATGATCAGGGCCGGGCTGTCGTTGGGGATGTCCACGGGTTCGTGCGGCTCGCCCTCTTCGGCGATCAGGTCGTCGTAGCCGAGCACCCCGTCGTCGGTGGCGCCACCGGCGACGATGACATCGGTCAAGGCCGGTGCGAGATCCCGGACGGCCTTGGCGACATCGGCGAGCACGGTCTCGGTGACCACCACCGCCGCCTCGCAGTCCTGAACCAGAAATGCCAGCTCGGGCGGGGTCAGGCGGAAGTTGACCGGAACCGCGATCGCACCGAGCTGGTTGGCCGCCAGCGTGGCCTCGACGAACTCCGGGCGGTTGAGCATGAGGATCATCACCCGGTCGCCGAACCGGACTCCGCGTCGGTGCAGGGCATTCGCGAGTGCGGTGACGCGGCGGTCGAATTCGGCCCACGTGGTGGTGTGACCCATGAAGCGCAGTGCGGTTGCATCCGGCTGCATGAGCGCGTGCCGGGCCAGTTGGTTCGTCCAGTTCTGGCGGCGGGCGAGATACGGCTGGTCGGTGGTCGCGGTCAGCTGGCTGGTCACTGTTTTCGTTGCCCTCTCAACAGTTCCGTCAGGAGTAAACGTTGCGTGAACCCGGTGGCTGGAGAACGCAGGAATCGTTATATTTGATCAAATCTATTGTTGCTTGGGTCACAATATTGCCTTGCTGCTCCCCACACAAGTCCTCGGAGGTCACGTGAACGCACCGGCTTCCGCACGGGTTGAAAACCGTCGGGGACGCCGTCGTTCACAGCTGTCGGACGAGGTCGCAGCACACCTCCGGGAAGCGATCATGACCGGCATGCTGCGGCCCGGGACGTTCATCCGGCTCGACGAAACGGCCGCCCGCCTGGGCGTCAGCATCACCCCGGTACGCGAGGCCCTGCTGACCCTGCGAGGCGAGGGGATGGTGGCCCTCGAACCTCGGCGGGGCTATGTCGTGCAACCGCTGAGCCGCCAGGACGTCGCCGACATCTACTGGCTGCAGGCCACGATCGCCAAGGAACTCGTGACCAGTGCGGCCGACCGACTGACCGAAGATCAGATCGGCGAGCTGGAACAGGCCAACGACCGGCTGGCCGCGGCGGTGGCACAGGGCGATCCGGCCACCATCGGCGCCGCCGAGTTCGCCTTTCACCGGTTGCTCAACCGCGGGGCCGGCCGGATGAAGCTGGCCTGGTTTCTGCTGCACGCGGCGCGCTATATGCCGCCGCAGATCTATGTCACCGACGCGTCCTGGGGCGAGGCGTCCGTCGAGACCCATCGCCAGCTGATCGCCGCGCTGCGCCGTCGCGACAAGGACGCGCTCGTCGAATTGTCGGGCGCGGAGTTCAGTGACGGTGTGCACCGGCTGCTCGAACAGCTGGAGCGCAACGGGATGTGGCGCTAAGCGGTCTAACTGCTCGCCGACAGCTGCTCGGCGCGGGTCTTGAGATTGTCGGCCAGATGCTCGAGCACATCGTTGACCAGCTTCTTGACCATCATGTCCGGGACCGGCAACGAGACCTCGACCTCGAGGTCCACCGTCAGCAGGCTCGTCGGCCCCATCGCCACCACGGAGAACAGCTGGTCCTGTTTGGTGAACACCTCGCCCTGCTGCAGCACGGTCTGGATCTGGTTCTCGCCCGGGTAGTACACGGCCTGGATGAAGGTGCCCGACTGGCCCTGGATCTCCATGTCCAGCCGCAGCTGACTGGGCCGGCCGTCGTCATAACGCGCCAGCACGTAGACGGCCTTGGCCTCGTCGTTCCATTCCGGATACTTCTCGAAGTCGGCGACGATCCGCAGGATCGAATCGGCATCGGCGGCGACCTCAACGGTCTTACTGACGAGCGGCATCGGCCGAGTGTATTTCAGAGCCGAGCGTTGGCTTTTTTCGTACCGGGTGCCGGGCCGAGCGGTGATTCGGCCCGAATCGTCTCGTCACGGATCAGGCCGCGCAGCAACGCGGTGCTGAACTCGGCGGCGATCTCCTTGGCCGTGCGCCGGCCGTCCGGGCGCAGCCAGCGGTAGGCGCCCAGCGTCATGCCGATATAGCCCAGCGCCACCACGTGGGTGTCGCATTCGAAGAACTCACCGCTGGCGATACCCCGGTCGATCAGGCCGTGCACGTGCTCATAGACCTGGGTTTCCTTCTCCCTGACCTCAGCGACCTGCTCGGCGGTGAACCACTCGGTGATGTAGGGCGCCTCCTGGAAGTACACCGCCGCACCCTCGGGGTTCTCGGCGATGTTCGTCAGCAACCGGACGGTGTATTGGTAGAGCGCCTCCCGGGCAGTCCAGGACGGGTCGTCGTGAACGGCCTCCAGGGTGCTCTCCGCGGAGCGTCGATAGATGTCGAACAGGATCAACGACTTGCTGGCGTAGTAGTGGTAGACCGTCGCCTTGTTCAGGCCGACGACATCGGCGACGTCATCCATCCTGGTGCCGTGATATCCGCGGGCGGCGAAGAGCTTGGTGGCGACGGCCAGCAGCTCTTCGCGCCGCGTCATCCCGTTCTCGGGTGGCATGATGTCCTCGCTTGTCCTCTTCCGGGCTTGTCTTCGTCGGACCAGCCGGTCTCTCTATCAACTGGTTGGATAGTTTAATGACCGGTGTCGCGGTATGGACCTGCGGACTAGACTCAGCCGAAGTTGCGGTTGTCCTGGGAGGTGTGACGGATGGATCCGAATCCGGATTACGACGCAAGCGATGAGGTCGAGTACTTCTTCAGCTGGCTTCCGTGGGCACTGCGCGGCGTGTACCCGCCGCCCGCGTACCCGCCGGTTTGATCCAGCCTGACCAATACTTTTGCCGGCCGGCCTGCGGGCGATGCTCGCCCGCGACCCCGATGAACCGCACCGTGCGGCCAGCTCACTAGAGCTGCTTTTCGACCTCGTCTTCGTGGTCGCCGTCTCCCAGGCGTCCGGCGCCCTGCACCACATCTGGGAAGAGCAACACTTCGTCGAAGGCTTGGCGTCCTACGCGATGGTGTTCTTCGCGATCTTCAACGCCTGGATGAATTTCACCTGGTTCGGCAGCGCCTACGACACCGACGACTGGCTCTACCGGCTGACGGTGTTCGTCCAGATGGCCGGGGCGCTGGTCATCGCCGCGGGCGCGCAGCGGGCGATGCTGGAGAACGACTTCGGGGCAATCGTCGCCGGCTACGTGATCATGCGGGTGGCCATGGCGACCCAGTGGACACGCGCGGCGATCAGCGATCCTGAGTTCCGCGGGACCTGCGTGCGCTATGCCGTCGGCATCGTGATCGTCCAAGTTCTGTGGGTCTCGTGGTTCGTCCTCGACGGTCCGGTGTGGTGGTTCCCCGTACTCGCGCTGATCGACCTGTCGGTGTCACCGATCGCGGAGCGGCACAAGATGACGGCCTACCATCATCACCACATCGCCGAGCGGTACAGCTTGTTCACCCTGATCGTTCTGGGCGAATCAATTCTGGCGGTAGCCAATTCGATCATCGGCGGGCTGACCGACGCCCACGCGCGCACCGGCCTTATCGTCGTCGCGGCCTGTTCGCTGGCGACCGTGGCGTCGATGTGGTGGATCTACTTCGACCGCCCGCAGCACCACCAGACCATGACGTTCGGCCGGTCGTTCTTCTGGGGGTACCTGCACTACTTCATCTTTGCCGCGGCCGCCGCGTTCTCGGCCGGGGTGGAAGTCGCCGTCGCCGACCATCTCGGCGAAAGCCACCTGCCGCACCTCGCGGCCGGGCTGACGCTGACCATTCCGCTGGCGGTGTTCCTGCTCGCGACGTGGCTGGTGCTCGACTCGGTACGCCGGGACGCCGTCCAGGCGATCGGCACCATCGTGCTCACTGTGGCACTGGTCGGCACGGCCTACCTGCCGAACGCGCCACTCGGTGCGGCGGTGATCATGATCGCGGCGGCGGCACTGGTGAGCTGGCGGCACGCGACGGCCGATAGGCTTGCCACCTTGTGAGCGATTGGACAACCACCGCGGCGCGCCCGCACGAGATGCGGCTTCGCCTGGACTCCTACCCCGTTATCGACGCCGTCGGAGCCCGCTACGGCGACATGGATTCGAACGCCCACCTCAACAACCTGGCGCTGGAGTCGATGCACGAGAACGCGCGGGCGACCATGAACCGCAGCCTGTTCGCCGATATCTACGACCGGAAACACCGCCGTTTGCGCCTGGTCACCTCGCAGAACGCGGTGCACTTCCTCGCCGAGGTGCACTGGCCGGGGACAATCCAGACCGGTGCCGGGGTCGGCCGGATCGGTCGCACGTCGTTCGTGGCGTCGACGGGACTGTTCGTCGACGGCGCCTGCGTCGGTGTGTGCGACACCGTGCTGGTCTTCCTCGGCGACGACGGCCCGGTGCCGATTCCCGAGGAGTGGCTGGCCGTGCTGGAAACCGTCCGGCTGGGCGCACCGAGATCGACGTAATGTCCTGCGCTACTCGCACTTTCGCGGTCAAATGTCGGTTTGGGAGTCAGAGCTCAGTCGGAATGTCACCGTCGGGCACGGTCACGACGGCCGTCGTCCCGCCGCCGGGGGTGTCGACCAACTCGACCGAACCGCCCATCGCCTCGACACCGACCAGCAGCGACGACAGCCCGATGTGACCTTCGGCCACCTTGCGATCCAGCACGGCGGGGTCGAATCCCACCCCATTGTCGACCACCCGCAGCACCAGCGACCCGGGTATGGGTTCGAGCTCGACCCTCAGCCGGGAGGCACGAGAGTGCTTGTGCGCGTTGGCAAGTAGCTCACGCGCCGCACGGTAGAGCAGGGCCTGCGACGGCGGCTTGCCCACTTCTTCGGCGACACAGTCGATGGTGACGTTCCAGCGCCGCTCGTACTGGCCGACCAGCTCGCGCAGCGCGGCACCCAGACCCACCTGCGCCAGCACCTGAGGATGCAGCGTCGAGACCGCACTACGCAGCATGTTGATGGCGTCCTGCAGCGCGGCGTCGACCCGTTCGAACCCGATCTCGGACGGCTGTTCGCGCAGGTCCTCCAGGTCAAGGCGGGCAGCCAGCAGATTCTGCAGCGGCCCGTCGTGCAGTTGTTCGGACAGTTGCCGATTGTTACGTTCGTCGGCCTGCATCGACTCCGAGACCAGTCGGCGCCGCACCTCCAGCAGGGAACGCACCCGCGCCCGGCGGCGGGCCAGCACCAGGCACAGCGCGGTGGTGGCCAGGGCCAGCCACGCCAGGCAACCGACCTGGACATAGACGATGTTGGGCAAGCCCATCGTGTCGTCGCGCTTGGAGTAGAAGATCCACGCACCCAGGTAGCCCACCGCGGTGCTGGCACCGATCAGGGCAGTGATCTCGGGCCGGTCCAGGAACGCTACCGTGATCGGGATCAAGAAGAAGATCGGCAACAGCCACGACGTCGCCCCGCCGGAGGCGACGCACATGGCCAGCACGGCCACCACGTCGATGGCCGTCGATGCCCAGCCGAACCACCACTGCAGCGGCCTACGCAGCACGACCGTCAACCACACCGCGGCGGTGGCTGTATAGACGATCAGCACCGTCCAATAGACCTCGGGCAGCCAATGGTCGACGCCCTCGATCCAGACCAGCAGGGCGATCAACACGATCAGCGGTAGCCGTAGGACGGCCGCGACCCGCACCGGCTCGACACCCAGGAAGTCGGCCGCGCGGGCCAGCGGGGCCGGCAGATTACTCAAGCAGGCCCCGACGCATGCCCTCGGCGACCGCTGCGGCCCGATCGCCGACGCCGAGCTTCTCGTAGAGCCGCTGGACGTGGGTCTTGACCGTCGAGGGGGCCAGGAACAGCGCCTCGGCGATCGCCGGGATGCTGCGCCCCAGCGCAATCATGTTGAGCACCTCACGTTCCCGCGAGCTCAGCGACGGCCCGGAAGGCTCTGCGCGGCGCCGGATTTCGACGGCCAGCCCCGAAGCCAGCCGGGGCGCGAGAACATCGCGCCCCTTGGCGCAGTCCAAAACGGCGTTGACGATCTCGGACCGAGTGGAGTCCTTGGGCAGGTAGCCCGCCGCCCCTTGTTGAAGCGCGTGATAGACGATTTCGGCGTCGTCGTGTGCGGAGACCAGCAACACCCTGGTCGACAGTTCGTCGCGGCGCACCGCGGCGGCCACCTCGGCGCCGTTCATGCCCGGCATCCGGTAATCCAGCAGCGCGACGTCCGGGCTGTGCTCCTTGATCGCCGCTAACGCCGAGGCACCGTCCTCGGCTTCGGCGACGACCTCCACCTCGCCGCTGCCGGACAGGGCCCGAACCAGGCCGTCGCGGAACAGCGGGTGGTCGTCACCGACAACGACACGCACTTTTCCGGCCATACCAGCAGCTTTCCATATCAAGTCCACCGATCGGGGGACAAACACTTCATCCCCACCGACGTCCCATCAGCGGACAGACAGCCCGTCGCGTGCGGGCAATAGTCAGTGCATAGCCGAAAGCCATCGGATCGCAAGCTTGAGGAGACGGACATGGACCGCACATTCACTCGCCGCTTCACCACCGCTCTGGCGGGACCCACCCTCGCGGTCGGCGTCCTGGCCGGCACTCTGGTCGTCGCCACCCCCGCCGCCGCCGACACGATGGGGCTGAGCATGGCGGCACCCGACGCGCCCGCCCCGGCCGGGATGGTGCCCATCTCGCTGTGATCGGCGACCGCGGCCCTCGACCCACCACACCGCTACCCGCTCGCGGGAGTTCGGAGGTCTATTGATCGATACCTTTCTCCACATGCCTACGAGGCCCTCCCTACGGTCATAAGGGAGGGCCTCGTCGTGGTTTTAACCGGTGCCATATCGTGGCGGCATGGATTTCGCCATGTCCGCCAAGGGCGCTGATTACCACAAACGCCTCACCGATTTCATGGTCGAGCACGTGTTCCCGGCCGAGAAGTCCTACGACGAGTACCGGGCCGCCGCCGGGCCGAATGACTTCACCGTGCCGCCGGTGGTGGAGGAGTTGAAGGTGCTGGCCCGCGGCCAGGGGTTGTGGAACCTGTTCTTGCCGTCGGAGTCGGGGTTGACCAACCTGGAGTACGCACCGCTGGCGGAGCTGACGGGGTGGAGCACCGAGATCGCCCCCGAGGCGATCAACTGCGCAGCCCCGGACACCGGCAACATGGAGACCCTGCACCTGTTCGCGACCGAACAGCAGCGCAAACAGTGGCTGGAGCCGCTGCTCGCCGGCGAGATTCGCAGTGCCTTCTCGATGACCGAGCCCGCCGTGGCCTCCAGCGACGCCCGCAATATCGCGACGTCGATCGTGCGCGACGGGGACGACTACATCATCAACGGACGCAAGTGGTGGACGTCGGGCGCCAATGATCCGCGCTGCAAGGTCCTGATTGTCATGGGCCGCACCAACCCGGACGCCGCGTCGCATCAGCAGCAGTCGATGATCCTGGTGCCCACCGATACCCCTGGGGTGAAGATCCTGCGCTCGACGTCGGTGTTCGGTTGGCAGGACCAGCACGGGCACGCCGAGGTGATCTACGACAACGTGCGGGTGCCGGCGACGAATCTGCTGGCCGAAGAGGGTATGGGCTTCGCGATCGCTCAGGCGCGGTTGGGGCCGGGCCGGATTCATCACTGCATGCGGGCGATCGGCGTAGCCGAGCGGGCGCTGGCGCTGATGACCGAGCGTGCCCGTACGCGTATCGCATTCGGCAAGCCGCTGGCCGAGCAGGGTGTAGTTCAGCAGCAGATCGCGTTGTCCCGCAATGAGATCGATCAAGCCCGGCTGCTGTGTGAGAAGGCAGCCTGGACGATCGATCAGCACGGCAACAAGGAAGCCCGCGATCTGGTCGCTCAGATCAAGGCCGTCGCACCGCAGATGGCGTGCAATGTCATCGACCGCGCCATCCAGGTGCACGGCGGCGGCGGGGTCAGCGACGACTTCCCGCTGGCCCGGATGTACGGCTGGCAGCGGGCCATGCGGATCTTCGACGGGCCCGACGAAGTCCACATGCGCAGCATCGCCCGCGCCGAAATTGGCCGGGAACAAAGCGCTCTCGCGGCGGCGGTGACCGGAGCGTGAACAACGGTCAGCTCTCCGGTGCGTGGAACTTCCGCGATATCGCCGCTACTGCCGGGCTGCGCCCCGGGCGGTTCTTCCGGTCCAGTGAGCTCAGCCGGCTCGACGACGTCGGCCGCGAGTTCTTCCGCGGGCTCGGCATCACCGACGTCGCCGACCTGCGTTCGCCCCAAGAGGTGGAGCGCCGCGGGACCGGTGCCGTTCCGGACGGAGTCGCGATCCATCTGTTGCCGTTCCCGGATCTGTCGAACACGGCCGCCGAGGCTCCGCACGAGACCAGCTGGCAGAAGATGATGACCGACAAGACCGCCGAGGACGACGTCGAGGCCGCGGCGGAACGGTTCATGACCGAGGAGTACCAGAAGTTTCCAGTCCTCGGTGGCGCGCAACGAGCTGTGCGCCAAGTCTTTTCGCTGCTGGGTTCGGGCCGCCCGGTGATCACGCACTGCTTCGCCGGTAAGGATCGCACCGGGTTCACCGTCGCGGTGGTCCTGGAGGCCATCGGGATCCGCCAAGACGCCATCCTCACCGATTTCCTGCGCAGCAACGACGCGGTCGACTCGCTGCGCGAACGCATCATGGAATCGGTGGTCAGCCATGCGGGCGAGACACCCGAGATCACCACATTCGCCGAGGCCCGCCTGACCAACGGTGTGCTCGGTGTGCGCGAGGAGTACCTGGCGACCGCGCGCCGCACCATCGACGAGAACTACGGCAGCCTCGACGGCTTCCTGCGAGTCAGCGGTGTGAGCGCCGAAGACGTCGATCGCGCCCGCACCGAACTACTGGGTTAGCACCACGCCCGCCACCCACACCACGGTGGCGATCAGCCCGCCGGTCATCTCGACACCGACCGACAGTGCAGCGGCCTTCAGCGCATGCACGGTGGCCGCCCAAGCGCGCCGCTGATCACGGCGGGCGGCGAACTCGGCCAGGTAGACCCCAAGCACGAAACCGAGCAGCAGGCCGATGACCGGCACCACGAAGAAGCCGATCACACCGAGCACGGCTCCCGCCGCCAGCGTCCATCTGCCGACCTCGGCCGCCCGCATCCGCTTGGCCGGCCACAGGTACTTGATCGCCACGCTGGCCCCGAGCACCACGGTGACCACGCCGAGCACCACCCAGGACACCAGGGTGTGTTCGACGGCGGCCCACACCGCGATGGCGGCATAGACCAACAGGGTGCCCGGCAGCAGCGGCACGATGACACCGACCAGTCCGATCGCAATGGCCAGGCCAACCAGGACGATGCCGCCGGTGCTCACCCGTCCGAGCCTAGGGCCTCACATCCGACGGCTCGACTGGACACCTGTCCATTACCTGAGCGAGTAGCGGCCGACCGTGCCCTTGCGGCGCGTGGAAATACACTGGCATCTTCCACCCGGGCCGTCCGGCCTCGCCCACGACCAACCAGATCGGATCGCATCGATGCTCATCGGGATTCCACGCGAGTCTCTACCTGGGGAAACACGTGTCGCCGCCACGCCACAGACGGTCGGACAGCTCATCAAACTCGGTTACGAGGTATTGGTGGAGTCCGGTGCGGGTGTCGCGGCGAGCTTCTCCGACGAGGCATTCGTGCAGGCCGGTGCCGGGATCGGGACCACCGCGGAAGCGCTGGCAACCGATATCGTCCTCAAGGTCAACGCACCCACCAGCGCCGAGATCGCCGCACTGCGCGACGGGGCCACACTGATCAGCCTGATCTCCCCCGCACTGAAACCCGAACTCGTCGAGGAACTGTCCACCCGGCCCATCACGGTGCTGGCCATGGACGCGGTCCCGCGGATCTCGCGCGCCCAGTCTCTGGACGTCCTGTCGTCCATGGCCAACATCGCCGGGTACCGCGCGGTCATCGAGGCGGCACATGCGTTCGGCCGGTTCTTCACCGGCCAGGTGACCGCGGCAGGCAAGGTCCCGCCGGCCAAAGTGCTGGTGGTCGGCGCGGGTGTGGCCGGGCTGGCCGCGATCGGCGCCGCGGGCAGCCTGGGTGCCATCGTGCGCGCCACCGACCCGCGCCCCGAAGTGGCTGATCAGGTCAAATCCCTTGGTGGTGAGTATCTTTCGATCGAATCACCAGAGACCGAGGTATCGGCTACCGGGTACGCCAAGGAGATGGGCGACGACTACAAGGCCCGCGAGGCGCAGCTGTACGCCGATCAGGCCGGGGATGTCGACATCATCATCACCACTGCCCTGATTCCCGGCCGGCCCGCGCCGCGCATCATCACTGCCGAGATGGTGGCCTCGATGAAATCGGGCAGTGTCATCGTCGATATGGCCGCGGCCAACGGCGGCAACGTCGAGGGCACCGTCAAAGACCAGGCCATCCTCACCGATAACGGCGTGACCATCATCGGCTATACCGACCTGGCCGGCCGGCTGCCCACCCAGGCGTCGCAGCTCTACGGCACCAACCTGGTCAACCTCCTCAAGCTGCTGACCCCGGAAAAGGACGGCACACTCGTACTCGATTTCGATGACGTCGTGCAGCGGTCGGTCACCGTGGTCCGCGACGGCGAAACGACGTGGCCACCGCCACCGGTACAGGTCTCGGCGGCCCCGGCTCCGAATGCGTCGGCCGCCCCGGCAGTGCAGCAGGCCAAAGAACCGATGACGATGGGACGCCGGCTCGGCATCACCTTCGGTGCCGCCGCCGTGCTGTTCGGACTCATCGCGTTGTCCCCGGCCGCACTACAGGTGCACCTGACGGTCTTCGCACTCGCGATCGTGATCGGCTACTACGTGATCGGCCATGTGCACCACGCACTGCACACGCCACTGATGTCGGTGACCAACGCCATCTCCGGCATCATCGTCGTCGGCGCGCTGCTCCAGATCGGCCACGGTGACGTCATCGTCACCTCATTGGCCGCCGTCGCCATCCTGCTTGCCAGTATCAACATCTTCGGTGGCTTCGCGGTGACGCGTCGCATGCTCGCGATGTTCTCGAGGAGCTGAGTTGTTCACATTGGAAACGGCCGCGACCGCGGCCTACGTCGTCGCGGCCCTGCTGTTCATCCTGGCGCTGGCCGGGCTGTCCAAGCACGAAACCTCGCGGGCCGGAAACACATTCGGCATGGCCGGCATGGTGGTCGCGCTGGTGGCCACCATCGCGCTGGCCCTGGCCCGCCACATCGAGCCGCTTGGTCTGGGCCTGCTGATCGGCGCCATGGCCATCGGTGCCGCGATCGGGTTGTGGCGTGCCCGCGTCGTCGAGATGACCGGCATGCCCGAGCTGATCGCGCTACTGCACAGTTTCGTCGGTTTGGCCGCGGTCCTGGTCGGCTGGAACGGCTACCTGCACGTCGAACACGATCTGGCCGGCGCCGAGGCCGCAGCGCTGGGCAGCGAGGGCATGCTTGGCATTCACTCCGCCGAGGTCTTCATCGGCGTGTTCATCGGTGCGGTGACCTTCACCGGATCGATCGTCGCCAACCTGAAACTGTCGGCGCGCATCAAATCGGCCCCACTGATGTTGCCCGGCAAGAACTTTCTCAATGTCGGCGCCCTGGTGTTGTTCGTTGCGCTCACCGTCTGGTTCGTCATCGAACCCCAGCTGTGGCTGCTGATCGCCGTCACAGTGTTGGCACTGCTGCTGGGCTGGCACCTGGTCGCCTCGATCGGCGGTGGCGACATGCCTGTCGTCGTGTCGATGCTCAACAGCTACTCCGGTTGGGCCGCAGCAGCTTCGGGCTTCCTGCTGTCCAACGATCTGTTGATCGTCACCGGTGCCTTGGTCGGCTCTTCGGGTGCCTACCTGTCCTACATCATGTGCAAGGCCATGAACCGCTCGTTCATCTCGGTGATCGCCGGCGGTTTCGGAATCGAAGCCGGCCCGGCCGAGGACAAGGATTACGGCGAACACCGCGAGATCAACGCCGAAGGCGCCGCAGAACTGTTGTCCTCGGCCAGTTCGGTGATCATCACCCCCGGTTACGGGATGGCCGTGGCCCAGGCCCAGTACGGCGTGGCCGAACTGACCCGCAAACTGCGCGAGCGTGGTGTCACCGTGCGATTCGGTATCCACCCCGTCGCAGGCCGTCTGCCCGGACACATGAACGTGCTGCTGGCAGAGGCCAAGGTGCCCTACGACATCGTGCTGGAGATGGACGAGATCAACGACGATTTCGACAGCACCTCGGTGGTTTTGGTGATCGGCGCCAACGACACGGTGAACCCGGCTGCGTCAGAAGACCCGAGCAGCCCGATCGCCGGTATGCCGGTGCTGACGGTCTGGAACGCCGAGCACGTCATCGTGTTCAAACGGTCCATGGCCTCCGGTTACGCCGGCGTCCAGAATCCACTGTTCTTCCGGGAGAACACCCAGATGCTGTTCGGTGACGCCCGCGACCGGGTCGACGACATCAACGCCGCGCTGTAAGACCCTGCGGTGAGCCGCCGCGTCCCGATGTGGTCGGTGCCGATGTTCTTCATCGCCGGCGCCGTATCGCAATACGTCGGTGCCGCGGTGGCGGTGTTCCTGTTCGCCGCGGCCAACCCGCCCGCGGTGGCCTGGCTACGTGCCGCGGGAGCCGCGGTCGTGCTACTCGCCTGGCGCAGACCGTGGCGCCGGCTGTGGACGCGCCGTGGCCTTATCGTCGCCGCCGGGTTCGGAACCGTCACCGTCGGGATGAATGTGGCCTTCTTCGAGGCGATTTCGCGTATCCCGCTCGGTACCGCGGTGGCGATCGAATTCATCGGACCCGTGGCGGTGGCGACACTGGGCACGCGGCGCCCCCGTGATGTCCTGGCCGTCGCACTCGCGGCGGGCGGGGTGGCGCTCCTGGCCGGAGTACAGGCCGGTGCCGACGCCGTCGGTGTGTTCTTCGCCCTGACCGCAGCGGCACTCTGGGCGGGTTACATCCTGCTCGGCAAGCGGGTCGCCGACGCGGGTTCGGGGCTGGATTCCCTGTCCATCGGGATCGCCGTCGCGGCAGTGCTACTGGCGGCGCCCTTGCTGGCCGGCCAGCTGAACACCGAAGCGCACGTGCTCAGCGATCCCCGGACCTGGTTTTTGGGTCTCGGTGTCGGCGTGCTGTCCACGGCGGTGCCGTACGCGCTCGACCAGTTCGTCCTGACGGTCGTCGCGCGGGCCCGCTTCGCCTTGCTTCTGGCACTGCTGCCCGCTACCGCCGCCGGTATCGGCGCGATCATGCTGCATCAGTGGCCAACACCCACCGAACTCGCGGGTATCGCCTTGGTCATGACGGCACTGGTCATCAGTGCGGACGACTCGGTTGCCGGGGACACCGGAAACTAGAGCCTGTCGGCAAGGTCCACGAGATCCGTTGCGGTCACGTCGAATTCGTCGGGCTCGAACGCCACTCGATAGCGCCCTGGTTGTCCCCATTCCAGCGGCCGGTCGACGTAGGCGGTCCGCAACCCGGCGTCGCGGGCGGCCCGCAGGTCACTGGGATGCGCCGCGACCAACATGAGCTCGCCGGGCGGCACATCCAGGATGTGCGCGCACCCGAGATACGCCTCGGGGTCGGGCTTGTAATGGCCGAAGATCTCCGCTGACAGTACGCAGTCCCAGGGGAGCCCGGCGCGCTTGGCCATGTCGGTCAGCAGCGACACGTTGCCGTTCGACAGCGTGGTGATCACGAATCGCTCCTTGAGCCGGTACAGCCCGGCCACGCTGTCAGGCCACGGATCCAGTCGATGCCAGGCGCGGTTCAGGTGGTCGATGTCGTTGTCGGCAGCCGTGATGTCGGCCTCGCGGAGCAACTCGTCGAGGATCCTGCGGTGCAGATCGTCCAGCCGAGTCCACGGGAGCTCGCCACGGCGAACCAGATCCATCGCCGGAACGTAGCCGGCCCGCCAATTGTCGGCGAACTGGGCCCAATCCCGTTGTACGCCTTGCTTGTTCCCGAATTCCCGGAGTTCGCCGATGAGGCTCGCGCGCCAGTCGACAACGGTGCCGAACACGTCGAAGGCCAGTGCGCGAACCACTACGGCTCCAGCATGAGATCAGCCGAGCTTGAAGGTGGCGTGCTCGGCCGCCGACAGGTCGTCGATCGTCGACCACTGTGCGGCGACGTCGTCGACGCTCGGCACATGGTCGAAGGTGACGCCCTCGTTCTGGAACAGCGCGGCGCGCTGCACCTTGCCCCCGCCGACGATGAACACCGAGGCGGAGTCCGGCACCTCTTCGGTGCACAGGTAGCCGACCACCGGCGCGACGTACTCCGGGGTGAGCTTCTTGAACACCTCGGGCGGCAGGATGTCCTCGGTCATGCGGGTCGCGGCGATCGGCGCCAGCGCATTGGCCTTGATGTTGTACTTGGCGCCTTCCTGGGCCAGCGTGTTGATCAGGCCGACCAGGCCGAGCTTCGCGGCGCTGTAGTTTGCCTGACCGAAGTTGCCGAACAGACCGCTGGTGGAGGTGGCGACGACGATGCGGCCGTAGCTCTGCTCGCGGAAGTGCGGCCAGGCGGCGCGGATCACGTTGTACCCGCCGTACAGGTGAACCTTGAGCACGGAATCCCAGTTCTCGAACGGCATCTTGTGGAAGGTGCCGTCGCGCAGGATGCCCGCGTTACTGACGATGCCGTCGATCTTGCCGAACTCGTCGAGTGCGGTCTTGACGATGTTCGCGCCACCCTCGGGCTCGGCGACGGAGTCGTAGTTGGCGACCGCGCGGCCGCCGGCGTCCTTGATCTCGGCGACCACCTGGTCGGCCATGTTGTGGCCGGCGCCGGTTCCGTCGCGCGCGCCGCCGAGGTCGTTCACTACGACGCTGGCACCTTCGCGGGCCAGGGTCAGGGCGTACTCACGACCCAGACCGCCACCGGCTCCGGTGACGACGATGACTCGATCAACAACTCCGGGCATGGGCCTTCCTCTCCTGCGACTGACGGAACGTAACTCTTGTATACGTGGGCAGTCGGAGCTGCAGGCACCCGGGTTGGGGTCAGGCCTTCTGCGCGACGACGAACGTCGAGAAGGCGTCCTCATCGTCGGCCATCGGCACCTCGACCCAACGGTCCAGCCGGCGCATGGCATCGGTGGAACGCTCGCCGGTCGCGAGCCAGCCGTGGGCGTTGAGCCAGTCGGTGACATCGGCGCGATCGGCGTCGTTGTACGTCAGGTTCTGCATGTCGATGGTGCGCTCGATGCCGAGTTGGTCGGCGAACTTCTCGAACCGTTCCCGCGCCTCCGCGCGGCGCTCCTCGGAATGGTGCCCCATCGTCTCGGCCGACACCCGGCTGCCGGGCGCGCTCAGTTCGGTGAGTAGTTCGAACAACCGGTCCTGGGCGTCGGCCGGTAGGTACATCAGCAGTCCCTCGGCCAGCCAGGCGGTGGGCAGCGACGGGTCGAAGCCCTGCTCTTTGAGCGCAGCCGGCCAGTCCTGACGCAGGTCGACAGGAACCTCGTGGCGTTCAGCCACCGGACGCACACCGTGCTCGGCCAGTGTCTTCGCCTTGTAGTCGAGGACCAGGGGCTGGTCGATCTCATAGACATGAGTGTCGGCCGGCCAGTCCAGCCGGTAGGCACGCGAATCCAGTCCCGAGGCCAGGATCACGATCTGCCGGATGCCGGCAGCGGCGGCCTCGGTAAAGAACGCGTCGAAGAAGTGTGTCCGCACCGCCTGGTAATTGAGCATGCGGGTGAGCATCGCAACGGCTTCGGGATCGGCCTCGGTCAGCCGGTCCGCGAGGGACGCGTCGAGGAAGTGCTCCCACATCCCGGTCCCGGCGCCCTCCACCAGGATCCGGGCGTACGGATCCCGGATCAGGGCATCGGGGCGGTCGGTCTCGCTGGCCCGCGCGGCGGCCACCAATACGGCGGTCGAACCCACGCTCGTCGCGATGTCCCAGGTGTCGTCATCAGTGCGCAAGGTGCTCATGGCAGCGGTATCCCCAATTCGGCGTCGCTCATCGGCTCGACACTGGTCCGCAATTCCCCGCAAGGGACGCATCAACCCAGTTCAGCCAGGGTTATACGACGATCGTACCGAGAAACTTAGCCAAGCTATGCGACTGTGGTGTATGTCACCGCGCGCTCAGCCGGCGTGCCAGGCCTTGCCGTTGAGCAGCTCGAGGAACTGGTCGGTGATCGCGACCAAGCGCTCGTTGTCACCCACGAATCCGGCATAGAAGCCCAGGCCCCACATCACGGCCATGAACATCTCGGCGGCCGCTTCGATATCGATGTCGGAACGGACCTCGCCCGTCTCGATGGCGTCTTTGATGGCGGCCTTGATGTACCCGCGGGTGAACTCCCGCGAGTCATGGTTGGACTCGGCCAACTCCGGATGCCGCTCGGCCTCGAGCACGGCCGTCACCAGGAACGCAGCAACCGAGCGATCCTGGCCCTCGGCCGACACCACCGCCTGGATGAAGGCACGAATCCGTCCGGCCAGCGTCCCCTCACGCTGCGACTGCTGGACGGCGGCCTCGATGACCAAGGCGTTGGTCTGGTCCACTACCTCTTGATAAAGCAGCCGTTTGCTGGCGAAGTAGTGGTTGATGGCGGGTCTGGTCAGGTCAGCACGGATGGCGATTGCCTGAAAGGTGGCAGCGTCGTAACCCAATTCGCTGAACACCTCGCGGGCGGCGCGCATGATGCGCTCGCGTGTTTCCGCGGCCTTAGCTGCTGGGGGGCGACCCGGGCCCCGACTCGCTGTATGCGGCACGGTGAAATTGTGCCACAACCAACGGGGAAATTTTGACGGCCGACGACATTTGCTCACGAGTTCTAAATTAGAATTCCGCTCATATTCAAACCCACCTGCGGAATCCGTTGCCACAGCGCCGCTTTGGCCCGTGATCCGTGCACAACCTGCGGGTTTCTATTCGCATATCGGATAGCCGCAGCCCCGGCAAATCCTTTGGAAATGAAATTCCGCATAAGAATTCGCTGAGATTGCATTTGCGCGCAAGAGTCCCCGTTCAATACGTTATAAGGGACTTGAGACGTGTTTGCTAACGGCGATTTTGAGACTCTACATCACTTTACGCATGAGCCTGATCGCGCGATCAGTGTATGGCGGGTACATGAGTTTCAAGTCCAATTTGGTCGATTTAGCCAACACGGCGCGTCGATGGCTTAGCGCCTCGAAGCCCCACTTCCCGTGATACGCACCCATGCCGCTGGCCCCGACACCGCCGAACGGGAGTTGCGGGACAAGGCAGTGGACCGCCACATGGTTGACCACCGCGCCGCCGGACGGCATCCGGTCGACGAGGTTCCGCGCCACCGACTGGGAGGCCGTGAAGACGTACAGCGCCAACGGCTTGGGTCGGGCGTTGACGAATGCGACGGCCGCGTCTGGCGAATCCACCGCGATGATCGGAAGGATCGGCCCGAAGATCTCCTCGGACATCACCGGGTCGTCGGCGGCGGGGTTGACGATCACCGTCGGCTCGATCCGCAGCGCCGACCGATCCGAGCCGCCACCGGTGACGACGGTGCCGCTGGTCGCGCCGATCAGGGAGACCAGCCGATCGAACTGCCGCTCGTTGACGATCCGCAGCGACGGGTCCTTCTCCTCCGCGCGGAACTGGGCGATCGTCGCGACGATCTTGTCGGTGAGCTCCTTGGCGATCGTGCGGTCGGCCAGCACGTAGTCCGGGGCGATGCACGTCTGCCCCGAGTTCAGCATCTTGATCCAGGCGATCCGGCGGGCCGCCACGTCGAGGTCGGCGTCGGCGAGCACCACGACCGGGCTCTTCCCACCCAGTTCCAGCGTCACCGGCGTCAGCGTCGGCGCCGCGGCGGCCATGATCTTGCGGCCGATCTCGGTGCCACCGGTGAACAGGGCGTGGTCGAAGCCCTGCGCCATCAGATCCTGGGTGACCGCGGCGTCACCCTCGACCACCCGGATGGCCTCCGAGTCCAGGTATTCCGGAACCAGTCGGGCAATCAGGGCCGAGGTGGCCGGCGCCAACTCCGACGGCTTGATGACCATGCCGTTTCCGGCCGCGATCGCGGCCACCACCGGCGCCATGCACAGATAGAACGGGTAGTTCCACGGTCCGATCACCAGGATCACGCCCAGCGGGTCGTACTGCACCCAGCCCTTGCCCGGCAGCTGCGCCAGCGGAAGCCCGTACCGCTGCGGCTTCACCCATTTCTTCAGGTGCTTGCGGGCGAAAGCGGCCTCGGCCTTCGTCGAGCCGATGTCGCCGAGCCACGCCTCGAACGAGGACCGGCCCAGATCGCTGGCCAGCGCCTCGGCGATCTCCGGTTCCCGTTCGTCGCACATCCGCTCAACGGCGCGTAACTGCTCGGTCCGCCACGTCAGCGAGCGGGTGCGGCCACTGTTGAAAACTCGGCGCACGTCTGCCAGCACGCCCGCGGCACCCCCCTGGGTGGCCTGGTCGTTGGTGATCTGGACGGTCATGACAACTCCTCGAATCGATCCGTGAGTCCAGCTTGCCCCATCGCCGGGGTGACGTCACAGCTGGCCTGGCAGCGGATCGGCGCGAAACTTGGTCACGATCCTGCACGTCACGGCCACCGTGCCAGGGCAGCGCACTATCGTCTTCTGTCATGGCCACCGTTGCCAACCGAGAGGCGTATTTCGAGACCGGCCTCGAGGTTCTCGCAGACGTGGGTTACGGCGGACTCAAACTTGCCGAAGTGTGTAATCGGCTCGGCGTGACGACCGGGTCGTTCTATCACTACTTCTCCAGTTGGCCGGCCTACACCCGAGATCTGGTTTCGTACTGGGTCCAGGATCGGACGATCCGCCTGATCAGCGCAATCCGCGAGGTCTCCGACCCGCGCCGTCGTATCGAGGCGATCATCCAGGTCGGGCTGTCGCTGCCGCACGGAGCCGAAGCCGCCATCCGTTCCTGGAGCTCGGTGGACCCGCACGTACTGGCGGTGCAGACCGAGGTCGACCGGGCGCGACACAAGATCCTCTACGACTCGGCGATCGAAATCGTCGACGATGCGCGCCAGGCCGAGGTCTACGCCTCCTGGGCGGTCTACGTCTTTGTCGGCTACGAGCAGGCCACGCTGCCGCGCGAGCCGGGGATGTTCGGCTGGATCGCCCGCTACATGCTCGACGCGCTGGATCAGGGCAGTTTCGCCAGCGTGCCGCGGTGAACCCAGCCGAGTTCATCGGCGGATTGTGCTGACCCCAGCCGGCCTGTGGCACCGGGCAGCGGAACGGGTGCGGACCCGCGACCCCGAGAACGACGGCGCGCGCCGCGCCCTGCGCGCGGCGATTGTCGTCCCGATAGCCGCCGCGGTCAGCTTCAGCGTCGGCGGCGGATCGCAGACCCCGCTGTTCACGATCTTCGGGTCGATCGCACTGCTGATCGTCACCGACTTCCCCGGCAACATGAATGCGCGGGCCGTTGCCTACGGCGGTCTGGGCTTCAACGGCGCGGTGCTGATCAGCCTGGGCACCCTGGCCGCACCGATCCCCTGGTTGGCGGTCACGCTGATGTTCGTCATCGGGGTGGCCGTCACGTTTTCCGGCGTGCTCAGCGAGGTCGTCGCCGCCGGGCAGCGGGCCACCCTGCTGACGTTCGTGCTCCCGGTCTGCACGCCGGTGGGCCCGCTCGGTGAGCGGCTGTTCGGCTGGCTGATCGCATTGGTGATCTGCGTGCCCGCCGCGCTCTTCCTCTTCCCCCCGCGCCACCACGGCGAGCTGCGCCAGCATGCGGCCGCCGTCTGTGCGGTGCTCGCCGACCGGATCGAGGCCACGGCATCCGCCGCCGATGTGACCGCGGCGATGGACGCTCTGCGCGCCAACTTCCTCGGGGCGGCCTACCGACCGGTGGCGCTGACCGCGGGCAGTCGGGCGCTCGTGCGTGTGGTCGACGACCTGCAGTGGATCTGCGATCGGGTCACCGACGACACCGGCGAGTTACTCGGTCCGATGTGCGAGCCGGTGGTGCGCGTGCTGCGGGACTGCGCCCAGGTCTTGCAGATCACCCGGCCCGGCGCCCGAACCGCCGAACGCGCGCATCTGGCCGAGGCGTCAGCGAACCTGCGCACGATCGCGATCGGCAGTTACCGCCAGGACATCGTCGACATCCTCGCCGAGCCCGACGACGACGAAGCCGTCGCGCTGGGCCGCACCCTGCTGAACCGGCGGACCATCGGCGCGGCGGTCGGGGTCACCGGGCGACTGATCGCCAGCGCCGCGGCGGCTGACGCCCGGCCGGTATGGGCACGGGTGCTGGGGCGACGGCTGCCGGAGACGGGCATCGCCGAGCGGGTGTACTCCGAGACCGAGGCCGTCACCGCGCTGACGACGGGGCATCTGGCGACCCGTTCGGTCACGGCCCGCAACAGCGTGCGGACCGGGCTGGGCCTGGCGCTGGCCGTGCTCGTCACGTTTGTGTTCCCGGTGCAACACGGATTCTGGGTGGTCCTCGGTGCGTTGTCGGTGCTGCGCAGCAGCGCGCTGACCACCGGCACGACGGTCGTGCGGGCAGTGACCGGCACGGTGATCGGCTTCGTCCTGGGCGCGGTCATCATCGAACTGCTCGGCACCGACCCCATCGTGATGTGGGTGCTGTTGCCGATGGTCGCCTTCGGTTCGGCCTATGTGCCCGAGATCGGTTCGTTCACCGCCAGCCAGGCCGCGTTCACGATGATGGTGCTGATCGTGTTCAACCTGATCGTCCCCAGCGGCTGGGCCGTCGGCCTGATCCGGATCGAGGACGTCGTGGTGGGCGCGTCGGTGGGTGTGGTCGTCTCACTTCTGCTGTGGCCGCGCGGCATCAAGACCGCCGTACAGCAGGCCATCGACGCAGTGCGCGAGGTCGGCTCCCGCTATCTGCGGGCCGCGGTCCTGCGGGTCACCCGCGGCGCCTTCGAGCAGGCCGAGAACCAGGTGAACGCGCTCAGTCATGATGCGTTGACGGTGTCTCGGACATTGGATGACGCTGTGCGCCAATATCTTTCGGAGAACGGCGGGCCGACGGACTCCCGCGCTCCCGTGGTGCGGTCAGCCAGCCGTGCGGTGCGGCTACGCGCTGCCGCCGATCTGATCGCCGACATCGTGCCACCACCGCTCGGGGTGTACCCGAGGGCACGGGCGGTGCTCGAGGCTCACGCCGCCGCACTGTGCTCCCGGTTCGACGGCTCGCTCGGCGGGACGGAACCGCTGAAAACGACCGCGCCGATCAGTGACGATCTGGTGCCCGCGCTGCGAGCCGAGGCGGGTACGGGTGACCTGGCGGTATCAGCGGCACTGCCGCTGGTCACCGCCGCGGCCAACATCGGCGAGCTGGAGCTCACCTACCCCCCGGCCGTGGCGGCGGCGGGCACTTCCATTCAGAGCTGAGAGCGACGTTGCCCGGCTCAACGCCGCTCTGAGCTCTGAATCGTCACCCTTGGCCCGCGCGGTGCGGCATCAATGCGCCGGGCGGGATGGCGCCGAACCGGCCGGCGTTGAAATCGTCGAGCGCCTGAATGATCTCGGACTTGGAGTTCATCACGAACGGCCCGTAGTGGAACACCGGCTCACGAATCGGCTTGCCGCCCAACAGAAGCACCTCCATGGCCGGTCGGTTGGAATCCTGGCTGGGATCGGCCGCGACCGTGATGCGGTCACCGGGACCCAGGACCGCGAGCTGCCCCTGCTGAATCGGGTGCCCGATCGGACCGACCGCGCCTGAACCGGACAGCACGTACACCAGCCCGTTGTAGTCGCGCGGCCATGGCAGGTTCAGCTGAGCCCCGGGCTGGATAGTCGCGTGCGCCAACGTGATCGGGGTGTGTGTGATCCCCGGGCCGGACCAGCCGTCGACGTCACCGGCGATGACGCGAACCAGCGCGCCGCCGTCGCTCGACGACAGCAGGCGGACGGCCGGACCCTCGATGGACTGGTAGCGCGGCTGCGCGAACTTGTCCTTGCGAGGCAGGTTGACCCACAGCTGAATTCCGTGGAAGACGCCACCGCTTTCGACGAGTTCGGCCGGCGGCGTCTCGATGTGCAGGATGCCGGACCCCGCCGTCATCCACTGGGTGGCGCCATCGGCGATCAGACCACCACCACCGTGCGAATCCTGGTGTGCGAAGCGGCCGTCGATCATGTAGGTCACCGTCTCGAACCCGCGGTGCGGATGCCAGTCGGTGCCCTTCGGCTCACCGGGCGAGTACTCGACTTCGCCCATCTGGTCCATGTGCACGAACGGATCAAGGTCGGCGGCGCTGACTCCGGCGAACGCGCGCACGACGGGAAAGCCTTCGCCTTCATAGCCGCGCGGTCCGGTGGTGATGGACCTGACGGGCCGTTCGGTATCGGTCGGGGCGGCTGCGCTCAGCCGCGGCAGGGACAACGTGTCTGCGGTAACTGCTGGCATGCCATCGATAACCGGACCGCGGTCCGATTAATTCCGTCAGCCCAGGACGGCCAATGCCGCGGCACGCGCCTGGGCCGCGCTCGCCGTGGTCAGCACGGCGTCGGCGGCCTCACGACACTGCTGCAGCGTGACCGAGGCCAGCTTGGCGCCGACACCAGTCACCGCCGCGGCAGCCGCGGACAGCGAGGTGATGCCCAGCCCGACCAGCACGCAGGCCAGCAACGGGTCGGCGGCGGCCTCACCGCAGACCCCGACTGGCTTACCGCGGTTGGCACCGGCGCGGGCGGTCTGCGCGACCAGTGCCAGCACGCCGGGCTGCCAGGGATCGGTCAAGGTGGCCAGTTCGGCCGACATCCGGTCGGCGGCCATCGTGTATTGCGCCAGGTCATTGGTGCCGATGGAGAGAAACTCGACGTGGGTGAGGATGTGCTCGGCCAGCAGCGCGGCGGCGGGCACCTCGATCATCACACCCGGCACCAGGCCGCGCTGGCGGGCCCGATCGGCGAATCGCTTGGCCTCGTCGGGGGTGGCGATCATCGGGGCCATCACCCACGGTGAGGTGCCGGTCCGCTCGGCGGCGGCCGCGATCGCGTCGAGCTGGCGCTCGAGGACTTCGGGGTGGATGGCCTCGATGCGGATTCCCCGCACGCCGAGCGCGGGGTTGGCCTCGTCGGGATGTCCGACGAATTTCAGCGGCTTGTCCGATCCGGCGTCCAAGGTGCGGATGACGACCTTGCACCCGGCGAAGGCATCGAGCACCTCGCCGTAGATCACGGCCTGCTCATCGACGCTAGGTTCGGTGTCGCGGTTGAGGAAACACAGTTCGGTGCGGAACAGCCCGATACCTTCGGCCGGGGTGTCCCGTGCGGAGCGGGCGGCGGCCCCGTCCTGCACGTTGGCCAGAATCGAGACCGGATGGCCGTCGGCGGTGGCGCCAGGGCCGGTCCAGCCCGCCATCGCGGCGGCGGCAGCGTCCGCGGTTTCGACGGCCGCGACGGCTTCGGCCGGGTCGGGCGAAACACTGATGGTGCCCAGGGTCCCGTCGATCAGGACGTCGGCGCCGGCCGGGACGTCGTCGAGGCCGTGAACGGCTACGACGCACGGGATTCCGAGCTGGCGGGCGATGATCGCGGTGTGGCTGGTCGGACCGCCGAGGGTGGTGGCCAGGCCGACGACGAGCGTGGGGTCCAGCCCCGCGGTGTCGGCAGGGGCGAGGTCTTCGGCACACAGGATGGCGGGCTGGTCCGGCACCGGCACTCCGGGTTCGGCCAGGCCGCTGAGTTCGGCGATCACCCGGTCGCGGATGTCACGCAGGTCGGTGACGCGTTCGGCCATCAACCCGCCCATCTTGGTGAAGAGATCGACGAACTGGGCCACCGCCGCGGCGGTCGCACGGACCGCGGGCACCCCCTCCTTGATGCGTTTCTCCGCGGCGCCCAGCCAGGCACGGTCCTGCGCCAGCATCGCGGTGGCAGCCAGCACTTCCGAAGCGGCGCCGGTGGCGTGGGCTGCACGCCCTCGCAGCCGGTCGGCGACGGTGGCCGCGGCCGCGGCGAACCGCGTCGCCTCGGCGTCACGCGCGTCGTCGGCGAGCTCGCCCCCCGGGTCGAGGTCCTCGATGGCGGGGAGCCGGCCCGGACGGATGACCGGTGCATAGCGGACGCCGGGAACGACCGGGACGCCGGTGAGAACCTGTCCGGCACCGAGTGAGGTAGGTGTGGAAGAGGCGGTCATGTGAACTAGGTTACAACGGATCGTTGACAAGTCAACACGAACGGGGGTAAAACAACACATATCAACATCCGATTCGGCCACAAGCCCACATAAACGGAGAATTGTGTACCCGGAAGAACGTCAGCAGGCGATCGCCGCCCGAGTGCTGTCCCAGGGACGAGCCTCGGTCACTGAACTCGCCCAGGCCTACGACGTCACGACCGAAACGGTGCGTCGCGACCTCGCGGTCCTGGACCGAGCCGGGGTGCTGCGGCGGGTGCACGGCGGTGCCGTCCCGGTGCGGGCGCTGCACGTGGTCGAGCCCGGCGTCGACGAGCGGGAGACCACCCGCGCCGATTACAAGGAGGCCATCGCCAAGGCCGCCGCCGAATTCCTGCCGCTGTCGGGTGCGACGGTGCTGTTCGACGCCGGCACCACCACCGCCCGCGTCGCGGCCATGCTGCCCGCCGACCGGGAGCTGGTCGCGGTCACCAATTCGGTGCCGATCGCCGCGCGGCTGGCCGCCATGCCGTCGATCACCCTGCAGTTGCTCGGCGGCCGTGTCCGCGGCCTGACCCAGGCAGCCGTCGGCGAACCGGTGTTGCGCGCGCTGGACACCCTGCGCGTCGACATCGCCTTCATCGGCAGCAACGGCATCACCGTGCGCCACGGGCTCTCCACGCCCGACAGCGACGAGGCGGCCGTCAAACGCGCGATGGTTCGATGCGCCAATTACGTTGTCGTGCTGGCTGATTCGTCGAAGATCGGTCGCGAGGAGTTCGTCAGCTTCGCCCCGATCGACAGCGTCGACGCGCTGATCACCGACCGTGAGATCAACGCGGCCGATCGCGCCGCGCTGACCGAGCAGGGCATCGAAGTCGTTGTGGCAGGAGGGGAATCATGATCGTCACCGTCACACCCAATCCGAGCATCGACCGTACGGTGACGCTGCCCGCCCCACTGGTTCGCGGCGCCGTGCACCGGGTGCAGTCGGTGACGAACGAACCGGGCGGCAAGGGCGTGAACGTCGCTCGGGCGCTCACGCTGGCCGGGCTGAGCACCGTGGCAGTGCTGCCCGCCGCACAGCACGACCCCATCATCACCGCACTCGGGTCCCGCGGTGTCCCGTTCTACGCAGTGCCGATCGACGGCGCAGTACGCACCAATCTCACGATCACCGAACCCGACGGCACCACAACGAAGATCAACGAGCCGGGCGCGGTGATCGACGCGCCCGTCCTGGCCGCCCTGACCCAGGCGATCCTCGATCGCGCGGCCCTGGCGCGGTGGGTGGTGCTGTCCGGCTCCCTGCCGCCTGGCATCCCGGATAGCTGGTACGCCGACGTGGTAGCCCAATTGCAGCCCTACGACTGCAAAGTCGCCGTCGACACCTCCGATGCCCCGTTGGCCGCGCTGGCCGCCGGTTTCGCCACCGCCGCACCTGACCTGATCAAGCCGAACGCCGAGGAACTGGCCAGCCTGGCCGGGCTCGACGCGCAGAGTTTGGAAGATGCCCTGGCCCAGGGTAATCCGGATCCCGTCGTCGATGCCGCCCGGCAACTGCTCGACCGTGGGGCCAAGACGGTGCTGGCCACGCTCGGCGCGGCGGGCGCATTACTGGTCAACGACACCGGGAGCTGGCTGGCTACACCGCCACCGATCCAAACCAGGAGCACCGTCGGCGCCGGCGACTCCTCCCTCGCGGGTTATGTACGCGCCGACGTCGGCGGCGCCCAGGCGCCGCAACGACTGCAGATGGCCGTCGCCTACGGCAGCGCCGCTGCGGCACTTCCCGGTTCGGCGCTGCCGTCCCCGGCCGAGATCGACCTCGATGATGTGGCGGTCACTTCGATATCGCCCTACCCCGCCCGATCCTGATAGCAGAAGGCATTTCACCATGACGCACTCCGCCACTTCCATCATCAGCACCGACTTGGTGCTCCTCGACGTCGACGCCGGGTCGGACAAGGAGTCGGTGATCGGCCGGCTCGCCACCCGACTCGCCGACAGCGGACGGGTCAGCGACGGCGCGGCACTTCAGGCCGCGGCCATGGCCCGAGAAGCACAGTCCGCCACCGGGCTTCCCGGCGGTATCGCGATCCCGCACTGCCGCTCGGCGGCAGTGGCCAGCCCGTCGATCGGGTTCGCCCGGCTGGCACCGAAGGTCGACTTCGGAGCGCCGGACGGTCCCGCGGATCTCGTGTTCCTGATCGCCGCACCGGACGGCGCGGGCGCCGAGCACATGAAGCTGCTGTCCAGCCTGGCGCGCGCCCTGGTCCGGCCGGACTTCGTGCAATCGTTGCGAGACGCCAAATCCGCCGACGACGTGGTGGGCCTCGTCGACGGTGTCGTCAATCCCGATGGCACCAAGCCCGCCGCTGCGGCGCCCACTGAACCTGCTGGGGCGCAGAGCAAGTCGATCGTCGCGATCACGGCGTGCCCGACGGGTATCGCCCACACCTATATGGCTGCCGACGCGCTGAAGCTGGCTGCCGAGCGTGCCGGAGTGACCCTGACGGTGGAAACCCAGGGCTCTTCGGGCAGCACTCCGGTGAGCGCGCAGACCATCAGCGATGCCGACGCCGTCATCTTCGCCACCGACGTCGGGGTCAAAGACCGTCAGCGGTTCGCGGGCAAACCGGTGATCGCCTCCGGGGTGAAGCGGGCCATCAATGAGCCCGACACCATGATCGCCGAAGCCGTTGCCGCGTCTGATAATCCGAAGGCCCCGCGGGTCGAGGGCACGGCGAGCGCGGCCGACAGCGGCGCCTCGGCGGGCGGGGTCGGCTGGGGCACCCGGATCAGGCAGATCCTGCTCACCGGTGTCAGCTACATGATTCCGTTCGTGGCCGCCGGCGGTCTGCTGATCGCACTCGGCTTCCTGTTCGCAGGCGCCGACATCGCCAACAAGCCTGACGGCAAGACACCGCTGGGCAACATCATCGCGACCACCAACTCACTGACCAACCTGCCGAGTGGCGGCTTCGCCCAGTACCTCGGAGCGGTGTTGTTCACCCTCGGCGGGCTGGCGTTCAGCTTCCTGGTTCCGGCACTGGCGGGCTACATCTCGTTTGCGATCGCCGACCGGCCTGGTATCGCACCGGGTTTCACCGCGGGCGCGGTGGCGGTGTTCGTCGGCGGCGGCTTCATCGGCGGTATCGTCGGCGGCCTGATCGCCGGATTCTCGGCGCTCTGGATCAGCCGGATCAACGTGCCGCAATGGCTGCGCGGCCTGATGCCGGTGGTGATCATTCCGCTGTTCGCGTCGCTGGTCGTCGGCCTGCTGATGTTCTTGCTACTGGGCCGCCCACTGGCCGCGATCACCTCCGGGTTGACGAATTGGCTCAACGGCCTCACCGGCGGCTCCGTGATCATTCTCGGCATCATCCTGGGCTTGATGATGTGCTTCGATCTCGGTGGCCCGGTGAACAAAGCCGCCTACGCATTCGCGGTCGCGGGTCTGTCGGTGACCGACCCCGCCTCACTGCGCATCATGGCCGCGGTGATGGCTGCCGGCATGGTGCCGCCGCTGGCGATGGCACTTGCCACCACCGTCCGCCCGGGGCTTTTCAGCGAGCCCGAGCGCGAGAATGGCCGGGCCGCATGGTTGTTGGGCGCCTCGTTCATCTCCGAGGGCGCGATCCCGTTCGCTGCTGCCGACCCGCTGCGGGTCATCCCGTCGATGATGGCCGGCGGCGCCGTCACCGGCGCACTGATCATGGCCTTCGGAGTCTCCCAGACCGTGCCACACGGCGGGATCTTCGTGTTCTTCGCAATCAGCAAGCTGGTCTGGTTCCTGGTGGCCCTGGCCGCAGGCACCGCCGTCAGCGCGTTCGCAGTCCTCGGCGCCAAACAGTTCACCAACCGATCTGTCGCCACCCCCGCCGTCGCCCAAACGGCAGTTTGATCGCGAAAGTTCAAGTAAACATCACCATTACGTCGATCTCGACGCCAACAGAAGGAGTCTCATGCACACCAAGACCGTCATCGTCGGCTCAGCGATCGGCCTGCACGCCCGCCCGGCCGCGATCATCTCCGAGGCCGTTGTCAATGCCGGTGTTCCGGTGACGCTGTCCGTCGACGGCGGCGAACCGGTGGATGCCGGTTCGGCGCTGATGATCATGACGCTGGGGGCCGGGAACGGTGCGCAGGTCACGGTCGCCTCCGAGGACGAGACAGCCTGCAAGACCATCGCCGACCTCGTTCAGCAGGACCTCGACGCCTAGTCCTGAACCCCGGGGTCGGGGTGAAGGCGCGACAACACCGTTTCGTAGGTGACCCAGCCGATGAGAGACGTCCGAGCAGTGTCCAGCACCGGCAGGCCGGTACCGCCTCGGCCCTTCAGCGCGTTGAGGATGTCGCGGACGTTGGCATCCGCACTGACGAAGGCCGTCGGCTTGACCAGCTCGGCAATCGTGGCGGGGCCGTTCGGGTCCTCGAGCGCCTCGGCGACGTCCTCGGCGGCGACACAACCCGCGTAGCGCCCGTCCTCGGCTACCGCAGGCAACATGCCAAAGACGTTCTGCGACAGCGCCTTGGCGGCGCCGCGCAGAGAGCTGCCGACGGCCAGCGGCTCGGGCGCGGGGGCAGCCAGCTCCACCGCGTGGAGATCCGGCAGATCGGCCGGGAGCGTGTCGAGATCTACGCCGCGGCGCCACAACTTTGCGGTGTAAATGGTGTCTCTGGACAGCAGATGCGCGGTGCCGGCAGCCATCGCAACCGCAGCCATGAGGGGCAGGATGATCGAGTACTCGCCGGTGAGTTCGAACAGGATTACCACCGCGGTGATTGGTGCCCGCGTCGCGCCTGCGAGAGCTGCGCCCATTCCGATCAACCCGTACGCGCCGGCGGATTCGGTGAGGTTGGGAAACACGCCGTGGGCAACTGCCCCGAACGCGGTTCCGGCCATCGCGCCCACGAACAGCGTCGGCGCGAACACGCCACCGGACCCGCCGATCCCGATGGTGAGGCTGGTGGCAAACATCTTGCCAACCATCAACAGCAACAGCAGACCGATCACATAATGGCCCTCGACTGCGTTCTCCAGGACTGGGTACCCGACCCCGTACATCTGGGGCAGCGCCACGAGGACGCCTCCCAGAAGTAGTCCACCGACAGCCGGTCTAGCCCACTCCGGTCCACGCCACAGCCAGTCGCACGCGTCCTCCACCAGGTAGAGAATCTTGGAGAAAGCGACGCCGACCACCCCAACGGCGATCCCGAGGGCGACGTAGAGCAGGTACTCGACCGGACTGCGGACTGCGAATGACGGCAACGAGAGGAACGGGTGGTTACCCAGCATCGCCCGCCCGACGACGTCGGCGGTGACACTCGACAACACGACTGCGCCGAATGACTGGGCAGCAAAGTCACGGAGGATGAGTTCCATTGCGAAGAACGGTCCGGCCAGCGGCGCGTTGAAGGTTGCCGAGATACCCGCGGCCGCCCCGCACGCGACCAGGAGCCGAACGCGCGCGGTGTCCAGCCGAAGTATCTGCGCCACCGTGGACCCGGTGGCGGAACCGATCTGGACAATCGGCCCCTCCCTGCCAACCGATCCGCCGCCCCCGATACACAGCGCCGAGGCGAGAGCTTTCACCAAGGTGACCTGCGGCGCGATTCGGCCGCCCTTATGACTTACCGCGTACATCACCTCCGGTACCCCGTGTCCGCGCGCCTCGGGCGCGAACCAGTGCACGATGGGGCCGTAGATCGCACCGGCGATCACCGGGGCCAAGAGCAGGAACCAGACACCAAGGCATGGCCAGTGCTCGCTCGGCACCCGACCCACGCCTGAGTAGTCGTCATAACCGGTGAAGAACCTGGTGAAGAATGTGATCAGGAATCGAAAGCCGACCGCGCCGACGCCGGTCACCGCGCCGACGGCGACGGCGAGCACTACCAGTGCCGACGAGCTGTCCCGGAGCCAGCTGATCCACAGCGCTCGACTCGGCACGGGGATTCTGCGCGGCGTGCCGAGACCATTACTCACCCTTGCAGTATGCAAGAGTTGCATACTGCTTCAGTAATCAGGCTGTTAGAGACGACACCGTTGCCCATCCGCATTCTGCACCTGGGTCGCGCTATCCGGCGACGGCCGGATCGCCAGTCTGCACAGAATCTGCTGAGCTGCAACATGATTCGATTCCCCCTCGCGCGGACCCCGGCCACGCTTCGGCCGCGCCTGCTAGCATCCGCACCATGCCGCACCCGCGTCCGGATAGTGACGTCGAGCCTGGCGGCCGGTTGGGCGCCTTCATCCGCCGGTCGGGCTTTCTGCGTAAATGGTTGATCCTGGGCGTCGCGATCGGCGTCATCGCCGGTTTGGGTGCCGTCACGTTCTACCTTGCACTGGACTACACCGGCAAGATCCTGCTCGGACACCTCGGCGGCTACGACATCCCCAAGCCCATCGGGGACGGCGGCCAACCTGGCTCGCCGGGATTCGTGCGTCCCTGGGCAATACCACTCATCACGTGCGGCGGCGCGCTGTTGTCGGCGTGGATCGTGGCCCGGTTCGCCCCGGAAGCCGAGGGCCACGGAACCGACAGCGCCATCGAAGCCGTGCACACGGATCCCCGCGCTATCAGAGGTCGTGCAATCGTCGTTAAGACGGTCGCCAGTGCTTTGACGATCGGCTCCGGGGGTTCCGGCGGCCGGGAAGGACCAGCCGCGCAGATCTCGGCTGGATTCGGTTCGCTGATCAGTCGCTGGCTCAATCTTGCCGATGCGGACGGCCGGATCGCGGTCTCGCTGGGCATCGGATCGGGCATCGGTGCGATCTTCGGCGCGCCGCTTGGTGGCGCAGTCCTCGCGGCGTCGATCGTCTATCGCGAGGACTTCGATTACAAGGTCCTAGTGCCCGGGTTCATCACGTCGGCCACCGCTTACTCGGTATTCGGGTCGATTCTTGGTTTTGAGCCGCTGTTCGGGTATGTGGCAGCGGACTTTCGGTTCGAGCAACCGGCCATTCTGGTCTGGTTCGTCGTGCTGGGCATCGCAGCCGCGCTGTTCGGCTATCTCTACGCCCGGATTTTCTACGGCACCGTTACGCTGACCGCAAAGCTGCCGGGCAACAAGGTCATCAAGCCGGCAATCGGCGGTCTGCTCGTCGGTGTCCTCGCTCTGCTCATCCCGCAGGTTCTCGCCAGCGGATATGGCTGGGCCCAAAAGGCCACCGATACCAGCACTTTGCTTTCCATCCCGCTGTGGATCGTGCTACTGCTGCCCCTGGCCAAGATCGTCGCGACGTCCTTGTCAATTGGCACAGGGGGTTCCGGCGGCATCTTCGGACCCGGCATCGTTGTCGGGGCGTTCGTCGGTGCAGCGATTTGGCGTCTCGGCCATGACATCGGCTTACAAGGTTTGCCCGACAGCCCTGCCCTCTTCGTCGTCGTCGGCATGATGGCCTGCTTCGGCAGCGTCGCACACGCACCTCTTGCCGTGATGATCATGGTTGCGGAAATGACCGGGTCCTTCTCGGTGATTCCCTGTGCGCTAGTTGCCGTGGGAATTGCCTATCTGCTCATCTCGCGCACGCCGGTGTCGATCTACAAGGCGCAGCGACTCGACCGCGAGACGGCAGTCGCCCAACGCACCGCCTGCTCGGGTCGCGACACCCCCTCGCAGCGCGAGGACCCCAACGGTTCCGCCGGCTAGCCATTCGACCTCAAAGCCGGGTCACCGTCTCAACACAATTCAGCAAAGACACGTGTGCTCTTGCTCTCAGCCATGGGATATTTCTCCAAAGCACGGACCCGGTTCAATGGTGAAGGGGTTTTACAGTGAACGCTCCCACGATGGCGCATCGGCTGGCCGCAGAGTTCATCGGTACCTTCTGGCTGGTTCTCGGCGGCTGTGGCGCAGCTGTATTCGCAGCAAACCCCGCCGAAGACAGCTCCGTGGGCATCGGATTCCTTGGAGTGTCACTGGCTTTCGGCCTGACCGTGCTCACCGGCGTGTATGCGTTCGGCACCATTTCCGGCGGCCACTTCAACCCGGCGGTGACGCTGGGTGCTGCACTGGCCAAACGCGTGGAATGGAAAGCCCTGCCGGCGTATTGGGTGGTCCAGGTGATCGGCGGCCTGGTCGCCGGCGGCGTCATCTACTGGATCGCCAAGGGCAAGCCCGATTTCACGGCGACCGGGCATATGGCCGCCAACGGGTTCGGCGACCACTCACCGTTCGGATACTCGATGGCCGCAGTGATCATTGCCGAGGTACTGCTGACGTTCCTGTTCCTGCTCGTGATCCTGGGCGCCACCGACAACCGGGCACCAAAAGGGTTCGCCGGCCTGGCGATCGGTCTGATGCTGACGCTCATCCACCTTATCTCGATCCCGATTTCGAACACGTCAGTCAACCCCGCCCGCTCCACGGGGGTGGCATTCTTCAACGCCGACGGCGCCCCCGCGCAGCTGTGGGTGTTCTGGCTGGCCCCGCTCGTGGGCGCAGCCCTGGCCGGCGTGCTCTACCCGGTGCTGTTCGGGCGCAAGGACGAACTGGCCGAGCGTCCGGTGCGCGACGACGCCCTGGATGCCTCGAGCGCCGGCTAACGCGCGGCCTTGGCAGCACCCTTCTCCGTCGACTTACCCGCGTGCTCCAATGTGCCGCCGGCACTTTCGAGGTGGGCCCGCACGAACCACTGGAACTTCTCCAGCTCGACAGCGTGATCGATGAGAATGTCCTGTGTCACCGGGTCGAGCTCCTCGGTGGCCCCGATAGCCTTGCGGACATCCTCGATGACACCGTCGTAGACGACGTCGAGTGCGGCGAGATGAGCCTGGACGGTGTCCCGGCCGATGGAGTAGTCGTCCCACGTGCGGTCTTTGAGGATCGCACCGGGCGTACCCTGCGGTGATGCGCCGAGAGTGGCAATCCGCTCGGCAACCTCGTCGGCGTACCCGCGGACCAGTTCGACCTGCGGATCGATCATCTCGTGGACGCCGATGAAGTTGGGGCCCACGACATTCCAGTGCACATGCTTGAGCGTCAGGTGCAGGTCGTTGTAGGTGCTCAACTGCTTCTGCAGCAGGTCGGCAACCTTGCGGCTCTTCTCTTGCGACAGACCGGGGATGGTGAACTTGGAACCCATGTATCGCTCCCTTCGTGTTCTGGCTTCACGACGCCACATACCCGGGTTGCGGGGGTGATAATCGCCCACCGCCGTCACAACTTGCTGATGTCCTGAACCGGAAGCCGGGCGCCGCGCCGCGGTTCGTAGGCCAATCCGCTGGCCTCAAGCATGCGCACCACGCGGTAGCGGTGCGGGCGCATCGGTTCGAGTAGCTCCACCATTCCGGCGTCGTCGACCGGCGCTCCGATCAGTGTCCAGCCGATCATCTTGGCGACGTGGTAATCGCCGATCGAGAGCGCGTCGGCATCGCCGAAGGCTCGCTGGGCAACCTCCGCCGCCGTCCACACGCCCACCCCGGGCAGCGTGGTGAGCGCTTCGCGAGCCTTCGCCGCGGGGCGGGCCGACAACCGTTCCAGCGCAGCCGCGCGCTGCGCGCAGCCGACGATCGTGCGGGCGCGTCCGGGGTCGACATTGGCCCGGTGAAACTCCCAGGACGGGATCCGGCGCCACACCTCGGCCGAGGGCGGCACTCGCATCCGCGCGGGCGCGGGCCCCGGTGCCGGGGTGCCGAACTTCGTAACGAGCAGCCGCCAGGCGCGAAACGCGTCGGCGCCCGGAACCCGCTGCTCGATGACGGCCGGGACCAAGGCCTCGAGCACCCGCCCGGTGCGGCCCAGCCGCAGCTGCGGCACCCGCATCCGAGCCGCCTCCACCACCGGGTGGTCGGGACGGAAATCGCGCGCGTCGTCATCGAGGCCCAGCAGTGCGGGCAGTGCGTCGGTGAACTCCTCGGCGCCCTCGCCCCACGCCTGGCAGACAACCGCGTCGGGGGCCACGCGGCGGATCCTCGCGGTGACCGGACCGCTGGCTTGCAGGCTGGTCCGCCAGATCGCCCGCTCGGCGTCGAGCTGGTAGCACGGGTCACCCGGCCCGCGCCGCTGCGGCGCCAGCGTCATGCCCGGGCTGGCCGGACCGGGGAAGCTCAGCGTGCGCTCTTTCGCGTCCACCGTCAGTCCGGGTCGACGGTGATATCGGCTTTGTCGGGGTAGAACGCGACGTGCCCGGCGATCGCGGCGACCGCGGGATAGGGTGCCTCGTAGGTCCAGATCGCATCGTCGACAGTCGTACCCGCAGCGGTGACGCTGTAGTAGCCGGCCTCCCCCTTGTATGGGCAGTACGTGTGGGTCTCGGTTCGAGTCAGGACCGCCTGGTCGACATCGCCGATCGGAATGTATTGCACGACAGGATAAGTGGATTCGGCAAGGCCGAGGGCGGCGCGGGTCTCGGCGACGACCTCACCGTTGACCCGGACCTGCACCCGGCCATTGGTCGGGGTGATCGTGATCGGATGCTCCGCGGTGGGCTGCTTGATCTCTCGTGTGCTCATCGGTGAATCTCCTCAAGTCGACGTAGTCCATGCAACACCGCGCGGCATCCATGATTCCCGTCAGGGCCGGCGGGCGATGGCGTCGGCGACAACGGCGATCGGCGACGTGGTCGCTCGCCCACCCGACTCGTGGCGGTCGGCCACCTTGTATGCGGTGTACATCCCGCGCACGCCGAGCCAGCGGAACGGCTCCGGTTCCCAGGTCCGCGAGTGGTGCCCGACCCACGGCAGCCCGGTCAACGGTGTGGATCGTTTGAGAACCAGGTCGGTCAGGGTCCGGCCGGCCAGATTGGTCGCCGTCACGCCGTGCCCGACGTAGCCGCCCGCCTCGCCCAGTCCGGTCGCGGGGTCCAGGCTGACGCCGGCCGACCAATCGCGCGGCACACCCAATACGCCACACCAGCCATGCGCGATCGGGACGCCACGGGTCTGCGGCAGGACGGTGTTGAGCACACCGGTCAGGTACGCAATGGTGTCCGCGCCGACGGCGCCGTCGCGATCGATGCGGGAGGCGTAGCGGTATGGCACCGCCCGGCCGCCGATCGCGATGCGGTTGTCGGCGGTGCGCTGTGCGTAGAAGAATCCGTGGGCCAGGTCGCCGACGGTTTCACGGCCCTCCCAGCCGATACTTGCCCAGATCTCGTCGGACATCGGTTCGGTGGCGATCATCGCGCTGTTCATCGGCAGCCAGCGCCGGCGCAGGCCGCGCATTCTCGGCGTGAAGCCCTCGGTGGCACGCAACACGATCGGCGCCCGCACCGTACCCATCGGCGTCTGCGCCCGCCCCGGGCTGATCTCGGTCACCGGGGTCTGCTCGTAGATCGTGACGCCGAGCCGCTGCACGACATCGGCCAGCCCGCGGGCCAGCTTCGCCGGCTGGATCCGCGCGCAGTGCGGGTTGAAGGAGCCGAGCACCAGGCTGTCGACCCGTACCCGCGCGGCGGCTTCGGTGGCGCTCAGCACCTCGATGCCGCCGATTCCCCATTCGCGGTCCTCGTCGGCCTCGGCGCGCAGCCGTCGGGCCTGGGCCGGGTTACGTGCGACCTCGAGGTTTCCGCCCTTGACGATGTCCGCGTCGATGTTCTCCCTGGCCGCCACCGCGATGACCTCGTCGACAGCCGCGTTGAGGGTCTGCTGCCAGGCCACCACGTTGTCGCGGCCGTACTTCTTGGCCAACAATCCACGATGGCCCGGCGCCAGCCCGGACAGCCAGCCGCCGTTGCGCCCGGACGCGCCGAACCCGGCAAAACGCGCCTCCAGCACGGTGATTCGCAGCGAGGGGTCGGCCTGCTTCAGGTAGTAGGCGGTCCACAACCCGGTGTAGCCGGCACCGACGATGCAGACGTCGGCATCGCGGTCGCCCGGCAGGGCGGGGCGCGGGTGGGGCAGTTCGGTGAACCAGTGCGAGACGGCACCGTTGATCGTGGACATGGTTCGAATCTAGAACGCGTAGCGGTGGTACTGCGCCATCATTCTCAGTGCGGGCACTTTTCCCATCACCCGGGCCATGATGCGGTAGGCCAGGGACACGTCCCGAAAGGCGTGCGACTCGAACGGCGACACCCAGGCCAGCAGTCGCACGCCCGGCACCGCCGCGACGATCTCGCCGGGACTGTCGATGCCCCAGTGCAGCGTCGACCCTGACCGGCGCACCACAGAGTTGACCCACTGGCTGCGAATGCCGAACCGGTTGAACGCATCGAATTGCAGCTCCCCGGAAGGGAAATGCGCGACGATCCGGCGCAGCAATGCGATGCCGTCGGATTCGGTGAGGTACATGGTCAGGCCCTCGCCGAGGGCGAGCACCGAACGATCGCCGGGGATCTCGTCCAGCCAGCCCGGGTCGGTGACCGAGGCGGCAACCCGGTGATAGTGCGGCCGCGGCGGGTAGATCTGTTCGCGCAGTTCCATGATCGACGGGTAGTCGATGTCGTACCACTCGATGCCCGGCCCCGGATCGAGCCGGTAGACCCGGCTGTCCAGGCCCGCGCCGAGATGCAGGACAACCGCGCGGTCGTGGCAGGCCAGGAACTGACGCGCCCAGCCGTCGAAGTGCAGCGAACGGGTGGTGACCGACGGAGACATGCGGTCGGTGATCGTCGTCTTGGTCCAGTCGTAGTCGATGCGATCGACCGCATCCTTGGCCCATACATCGCCGAGGATCGGCTGTTGTCGCTGTGCGTCAAGGGCTTTCGCGTACAGCGTCGCGAGCATTGTCTGCGGCGGTCCGCTCAGATCGACCGGGATCTTCGACACCCGGTTCAGGCTAGTCCCCTATCAACCGACGATCAGTTGCCCGTGCATCGACGGGTGGTATGTGCAGTGGTAGGGGTAGGTTCCGGGCTGGGTCGGCGCGGTGAAGGTGGCCGTGCCCTTGCCGTCGACCTCGACGTCGAACGCGTTGCCGGTGTCGGCGGTGACCGAGTGCTCGACCGAGTCGGAGTTGGTGACGGTGATCGTGGCGCCCGGCGCCACCGCCGACGGCGAGGTGAATGTCATACCCGAGATGGTGATCGCCGGACCGGAGGCCGGCTGCACCGCGGTGGGCGATGCCGCCGGCGACGATGTGGGTGACGGAGCAGGTGTGCTTCCCGCCGAGCACGCGGTCAGCACCAGCAGGCCGGCGAGCAAGGCAGATATGCGAGGCGTCATACGCGGGACACGAATTCGCCATCTGCCCGGTTCAGTCCCGCTTGGCTGCCTTCGCCTGCCGCTTGGCTTCGCGCAACCCGACCCAGAAACGGGCGGCCTCCCGGACAGACTCTTCCACCGGGCGGGGTTGCCAACCCAGTTCGCGGACGGCCTTGCTGTGATCCAGTGGGCCCTCGGCGCGCATCAGCCTCAGCGAGCCCAGCGACAACTTCTCGTCGGTCTTCTGCAGCCGGGCTTTGGCGGTGCCCAGTGCGGCCAGCGCGTAGGCGAGCGGCAGCGGGATCGTCTTGGCGGGCGGCGGAACCCCGGCCTCCACGGCCGCGATCCTGGCCACCTCGGCGTTGCTGATCATCTTCTCCGAGATCAGGTAGCGCTCGCCGACCCGGCCGCGCTCGGCAGCCAGGATCATCGCGCGGGCGGCGTCTTCGACCCCGACGGCTTCCAGCTCGATGCCGCCCATGACGAAGGGCAGCTTGCCGAATGCCGCCCCGGCGATGATGGCGCCGTGCGGGGTGCGGCCCCAGTCGCCGGTGCCATAAGTGGTCGAGACGCACATCGCGATCGCGGGCAGGCCATACTCGCGCGCGTAGCGCAACACCAGTTCCTCGGCCTGCACCCGGGACCGGACATACGGCGTCAGGCCCTGGTCGGAGATCATGTCGGTCTCGCTCGCCGTCTTGCCCCGCTGACGCCCGACGGTGACATAGCTGCTGGTGAAGATGAAGCGATGCAGCCCAGCGTCCCTGGCGAGATCCAAGACGTTGCGGGTGCCCTCGACATTGGTGTGGAACAGCGGCGCGGGATCGCGCAGCCAGCCGCGGGTGTCGACGACGCAGTAGTAGACGTCGTCGACACCGGCCATCGCCTCGCGCAGGACGTCGTTGTCCCAGATGTCGCCGACGAACCGCTGCACGTCGAGGTCGTCGATGGAGATCGTGGAAGCGTTGGCACGCACCATGACTCGGACCTGGTGGCCATCGGCCACGAGTTGACGGGTGACGTGCGAGCCGAGAAATCCATTGGCTCCGATGACGAGCTTGGCGCTCACTTCATGCCTCCGTTGGCGCGCATCCAGGCGGCCGCCTCCTCGTCGAGGGTGCCCAGCTTCTCGGCCTTCTTGCACCACCTCATGCCGGCTTGCAGGAACCGCAACGGGTTGTAGATGTCCTCCTGGCGCGACCACAGTCCGTCACCGGCGTAGGTGACGATCGAGATGTTGGTCGCGCTGATGATCGTGCCGTCGCCGGGATCGCGCATCGGATTGTCCAGCTCGCAGATAACCCGGCCGGTGTCCTCGTCGTACACCGTCCACAGCGACGGAAACTCCGTCATGTAGCTGCCGGGAAAGCTGCCCATGGTCTTGGTGATCCAGGCCCGCACCTGGTCCCGGCCCTTCATCGTGCCCATCGCGTGCTCGATGTAATCGACGTCGGGGGTGTAGTGACTCACCCAGGCATCCCAGTCCTGGGTGCGGGCCGCCTCGGCGACGGTCTGCTCGAAAACGGCGAAAGCTTCGGTCAGTTCTTCACGGGAGAATCGCGCCACAGCTTCAAACTAGAACACGTTCTATCACCCTTTGTCGAGGGTATCCGCCGATTGCGAGGCGGCCCTTTCACGGCGCGATCGCCCGGACAAAACGGCTGCCAGTCCGATCCCGAGTACCGCGATTGCGCCTACTCCCACGAGCGCGATGGTCCAGATTCGCCGATCAGTCAAGTCCTTTCGGCACAACGACACGTAGTCGGTGTTGACGATGATGTCGTCGTCATGGGGTTCGGCCAGGCCGGGGGTTTCCGGCACGGCCGGCGGGCCGGGCATGTTCGCTCCGCCCAGTACCGTTGCCTGCCGGGCGGCGGAGAGGTCCTGGGCGACAGCGCTGCCGCAGCGCACATTCGCCGGTCCGGCCGAGACGGGGCTAACGAGTCCGACCACGCCCACGGCCAACGCCACCACACCGACAAAAAGGACCGACCACCGAATCATCATGTGCTTGCGGTACCCACCCTCGCAGACACCACACACGGCTTTTGCCTCAGCAGCAAGCCCGCTCAGCGGTCGGTCTTGCGGCGGTTGCGACCCTTGGCGGCGTACAGCCTGGCGTCGGCTTGCGCATACAACGTCGCGACGTCGGCGGTATCCCCGCGTTGTGAGGCCATCCCGACGCTCGTGTCGGGGGTGTGTCGCCCGACCTCGGCGACGAACCGCTCCGCAGCCGACGCCGCAGCTTCGGTGCGGTCAGGGATGCACACGGCGAATTCGTCGCCGCCGAGGCGGGCCAGCACCGCATCGGCCGGCAGCAGCTCACGCCAGCGGCGTGCGTGACTGGCCAGGTGCTCGTCACCGGCGAGATGGCCAAGGGTGTCGTTGATCTGTTTGAAGCCGTCGAGGTCCATGACCACGACCGAGATGGTCGACGTCGACGATCTCCGGCGCACCAGGAGATCGCGTGTGGCGATCTCCCATCCGGCCCGGTTCAGCTGACCGGTCAGCGGGTCGGTGCAGGCACTGGTGACCAGAGCACGCATCACCAGTCCGAACGACTCACCCGCACCGACGATCGCGATGACCCAGATGAGGTAGTCGATGTAGAGCTTGGGCATCGGCGCAACGGCCAGCGCCCCGACCGCGGCGAGCGTGAGAAACCCGATGAGCACCATGGCCCGCCGGGGTGGATAGAACGCCCGCAGGTACATCGCCAGGAACATCGGCGCGATCAAGCAGGCCAGCTCGGCGCTTATCGCGATGTGGAACGCCATCACCAAGGGCGTCGCGATGATGGCCGCCAGGGTTGCCGGCCCCGGCTTGTCCGGCTTGATCGCCAGCCAGGCCAGGGCCGCGACGCCGAGCACGATCGCCAGAATGCCCCCGGTCGGATTTCCGTACAGCAGATCCTTGCGGACGCGCAGGACACTGAAGACCACGCCGTAGGTGTATAGGAAGGTCGTGAGACCCAGATAGATGCGCAGCAACCGGATCTGCTGGGGACCGTGAAAGTCACTGCCGGTGTAGGCGAGCAGCTTTACCCGAGCCATGCGATCCCGCCTCCGACACACACGGGTCCGCAGATTTGGCGAAGCGACATCACGCCGAACTTTCCTGGTCAGACCCGGCCTCGTTTGCCGGCCGGCCAATTGTGACACCGAGCCTGGCGGGCTGCAGCGCGCGTCAGGTCTGACGGAACTGTGACATGGGAACTATCTGAATGGCAGTTGAGGTTGAACGGGGCATGTCGCACGCCTATCACCGCAATCCCACTGCCGTGTCCGCGCTGTCCCCCGAGCAGTATCGGGTGACGCAGGAGAACGGCACCGAACGCCCCTTCACGGGTGAGTACTGGGACAACCACGAGCCGGGGATCTACGTCGACGTCGTCTCGGGCGAACCGTTGTTCGCCTCGGTCGACAAGTTCGACAGCGGCTCCGGGTGGCCGAGTTTCACCAAACCGATCGCTGCGTCCAACGTCGTGACCAAACGGGACTTCAGTCACCTGATGGTCCGCACCGAGGTCCGCTCGGCCAACGCCGACAGCCATCTGGGACACGTCTTCAAAGACGGCCCGCGCGCCCAAGGAGGGTTGCGCTACTGCATCAACTCGGCTTCGCTGAAGTTCATCCACCTCGACGACCTCGAGGCCCAGGGCTACGGCGACTACACCCAGCTATTCAAGGAGGACGCGTGAGCGATACGAAGAGGGCGATCCTGGCCGGCGGCTGCTTCTGGGGCATGCAGGATCTGATCCGGAAGCAGCCCGGCGTGGTGTCGACACGAGTCGGCTACACCGGCGGCCAGAACGATCACCCCACCTACCGCAACCATCCCGGCCATGCCGAGGCGATCGAGATCGAGTACGACCCGGCCCAGACCGACTTCCGCGCACTGCTGGAGTTCTTCTTCCAGATCCACGATCCGAGCACGAAGAACCGGCAGGGCAATGACGTCGGCACCAGCTACCGCTCGGCGATCTTCTACCTCGACGACGAGCAGAAGCAGGTCGCTCTGGACACCATCGCCGACGTGGACGCCTCTGGGCTGTGGCCGGGCAAGGTGGTCACCGAGGTGACCCCGGCCGGTGACTTCTGGGATGCCGAACCCGAGCACCAGGATTATCTGCTGCACTACCCGAACGGCTACACCTGCCACTTCCCGCGGCCGGGCTGGAAGTTACCGAAGCGAGCCCAGGTCTAGGGTTCGCTTTCGCCACCGAGTGTGCGGTTTCCTACGCAACACGCCGCGGTTGCCGTATGAGGCCGCACACTCGGCGCGTCAGCGCCGTCGGTAGACGGCGACGCGCCCACCCTTTTTCGGGACGAAGGCCACACCGCGCGAATGCCATTTCTCGTCCGGAGCGTTCGTGGTCGCAATCGTGAAGTTGCGCAACACCGTCCGCAGGACGATGTCCATCTCCATGTTGGCGAAGGCAGCGCCGATGCAGCGCCTGGTACCGCCGCCGAATGGAACCCAGGCAAAGGTATTGGGCTTGGTGTCAACGAATCGCTGTGGATCGAAACGCTCCGGATCCGGGAACATTTCCGGGTTTTCGTGCAGTTGACTCAGGCTGACCATCACCGAATAGCCTTGCGGTATCCGCCATTCGCCCAATTCGTAGATCGGCGCCATGACGTGACGACCGGAGAAATCGATGACCGTACGGTTGCGCTGGACCTCGTAGATGACGGCCTGACGATACGAGTTCTCGTCGGTGTCGGCCTCGGCGGCCAAGCGGCGCAACACCTCCGGATGCCGCGAGATCCGCTCGAAGGACCACGCCAGGGTGGAAGCCGTGGTCTCGTGGCCGGCGGCCAGCAGCGTCAGCAGTTCGTCGCCGATCTCACCGCGCGTCATCGTCGAGCCGTCTTCGTAGCTGCTGCGCAGGAACAGCGACAGCACGTCGGTGCGCTCCTCGAAGTTCGGGTCCGCCTGCGCCCTGCTGATCAGGATGTCGACCAGACCCTCATATTCACGACGGAACCGTGCGAGCTTTCCCCAAGGCGTCCAAGACAATTCGCGCTTGGGCGCGGGCAGCACGGCAAGCCGCGAACCCAGGGTCACCCACCTCGGGATCAGGTCACGCAAGCGCTCCAGCTCGGCGCCGTCGGCACCGAAGATCGCCCGCAGGATGATGTTGAGGGTGATGTGCATCATCGGCTCGATGGTGGCGAACTCTGTTCCCTGCGGCCACGATTCGACTTCCCGCAGCGTCTCCTCGACCACGATCTGTTCGTAGGCCTTGATGCTCTTGCCGTGGAACGGTGGGGTGAGCAGCTTGCGGCGAACCCGATGGTCGACGCCGTCCAGGGCGAACACCGACCCGGGGCCCAGAAGCCGGCTCAGGTTGGGCTGGATGTTGTACAACACGTCGGGACTGGTGGTGAAGATCTGCTTGGTCAGCGCGGGGTCGGTGACCACCACGGTGTTCCCGAATACCGGAACCTGCAAGGTGAGACTGCGGCCGTAACGGCGGCTCAGCCACTCCGTCGTCGGCCGGCGTGCGGCGACGAAAGCGAGCTTGAGCAGGGCACTCGGCAGACCCGGACTCGGCGGCAGCTTCGGTTCGGTGGCGACCGGACGATCTCTGCCCGATGTCGCCGGCCCGGCGGCTCCGACAGTTGGCGCTTCGCTCATCGGTGAGGCCCTCCCAAGCACTGACGTGGTACCGCGTTGTACCACGAGGTTGTGAGGTACGGTACCCTTCGGTACCAGCGATGACAAGAGCGCTCTGGAAAGGAGATCCGATGACCACGACGGCTGTTGACGGCGCGGTGGCCGTCGGACCCGATCACGACTTCCGGCGGCGGCTGCTCGAGGGGATGGCGGCCTCGATCGAGGAGCGGGGGTACCGCGACACCACGGTTGCCGACATCGTCCGGCACGCCCGGACCTCGAAGCGCACCTTCTACGGTCAGTTCCCGACGAAGGAAGACTGCTTCGCCGAACTGCTCACGACCAACAACGACGAACTCGTCGAGGCGATCAGCGCTGCCGTCGATCCGCAGGCACCCTGGCGCGAACAGGTCCGGCAGGCGGTCGTCACGTACGTCGACCACATCGACGAGCGGCGGGCGATCACGTTGAGCTGGATCCGCGAACTGCCCGCCCTTGGCGAGTACGCCCGGCCGACCCTGCGCCGCGGGTTTGCCCGCCTCGCCGCGATGATCGTCGACCTGTCGTCGAACGAAGGCTTCCGATCGGCTGGACTGCCACCGATTTCCCGTGCGGCAGCGGTCATCCTGGTGGGTGGCCTCCGCGAGCTGACGGCACAGACCGTGGAGGACGGTGACCCCGTCACCGATATCATCGAGCCCGCGCTGGCCGTCTCACTGGCACTGCTTGGCCCGAAAATGCTTGGTTGAGAACGACTTCTCAACCGATTCGCGGCACGACGAACGCGAACGCGCGCGGAAAGCCCGGCCGTACCAACCGGCCCCGGCGGATGTCATCGATCGGAATGTCCAGAACTGCACCGGAGGACGGTTCGTAGCAACGGAATACCGCACCCTCGAGTTGGGTCAGTAGCACCCAATGCCGGGGTAGGACCGCACCGATCAGCATGGCAACCGGCCAGCCGGCCGCCACGGCGACGCACACGTCGGACAGCCGGTCAGCGCAGCGGGCCGGCCGCCAGCGGTAGTGCACGCCACGAGATGCGCTGTGCACGGTCAGTGCCCGGGCGATGCCCGCGGGCGTGGCCCCCAGCGCTCGCGGCCACACCACATTGATCGCGCGGTGCACCCGCACCTGTTCGGCGTCGAACCACGGCTGCGGGTCCCGGGAGCGCAGCGGGCCGCCGTAGTCGGGGTCGAGCAGGGCGCCGGCCATCACCGCGACACTGGGGCCGCAGCTGACCCCGTCGCGCTGGTGCGGCCGGCTCACGACGGGGGGAAGCCGCCGGTGGCCACCGGACCCCAGGTCTGCGGTGTCACCCGGATCAGGCACTTGCCCTGCTTGACCATCGCCTCGCGGTATTCGTCCCAATCCGGGTGCTCGCCGGCCACCGCGCGGAAGTAGTCGACCAGCGGCTCGACCGCGTCGGGCAGGTCGATCACCTCCGCGGGGCCGTCGATCTGCACATAGGCGCCGTCGAACTCATCGGACAGCACCACGACGCTAGCCCGGCCATTGCGGCGGATGTTCACCGATTTGGCTCGTTGCGGGTAGCTGGAGATCACCAGGCGGCCGTGCTCGTCGACCCCGCCCGTGACCGGTGAACTCTGCAGTGAACCGTCGAGGCGGAAGGTGATGAGCACCATGTGGTGTCGGGGCCGCACGAAGTCCAGCAGCGTGTCGAGGTCGACGGCCTCAGCTTTGGCGATCCTGGCCATGATGGCCACTCTAGCCACCGTCGACGACCGCCCGGCGTACGTTTGTGACTGACCTGAGGAGGACGCCATGGCCACGATGCGTGCCGAACGCTTTTATGCCGACACTAAAACTGTTGTGCTGGAGGATGTTCCGATCCCCGAGCCCGGTGACGGCGAGGTACTGGTCAAGGTGGCGTTCTGCGGGATCTGCCATTCTGACCTCAGTCTCATCAACGGCACCTTCCCGGCCCAGCGCCCCGTGGTCACCCAGGGACACGAAGCCGCGGGGACCATCGCCGCGCTCGGCCCGGGCGTCACCGGATGGTCGGAGGGCGACCGGGTCGTGGTCGCCGCCGGCCGGCCATGCGGGACGTGCGCCAACTGCCGCCGCGGTGATCTGGCCAACTGCATGCGAATTCAGCTGATGGCCTTCGCCTACGACGGCGCATGGGCGGAATACACCGTCGCGCAGGCCTCGGGGTTGACCCGGGTGCCCGACAACGTGCCGCTGGAGCAGGCCGCGATCCTCGCCGACGCGGTGTCGACGCCGTTCGGTGCGGTGGTGCATACCGGCAAGGTCGCGGTCGGTGAATCCGTCGGCGTGTGGGGTGTCGGCGGCGTCGGCACGCACGTCGTGCAGCTGGCCCGCCTGGTCGGCGCGGTGCCGGTGATCGCCGTCGACATCAATCCCGCGGTGCGCGATCGCGCGCTGGAACTCGGGGCCGACTACGCGTTCGATTCCCGTGACCCCGCTTTCGCCGACAAGCTGGCCGAAGCGACCGGCGGCCGCAAGCTCGACGTCGCGTTCGATGCGGTCGGGCTGAAAGTCACCTTCGAGCAGGCACTGGACTCGCTGACGATCGGCAGCCGACTCGTCGGGGTGGGCATGAGTGCCGAGTGCCCGACGATCGGGCCGACGTCGATGTTCAACCTGGTGCAACGCCAGGTGCTCGGCCACCTCGGCTATCACAACACCGACATCGAAACGCTGGCGCAGTTGGTGTCCCGCGGGCGGCTGGATCTGACGCGCTCGATCAGCCAGATCATCCCGCTCGAGGACATCGCGGATGGCATCCGCATCCTCGAGCACGCCGAGGGAAATCCGATCAGGGTGCTCGTAGCGCCCTAGCCCCATGTACTAGGTGACGCCTCGCTCGTGGAGTAAGGTGCTGAACGGCTCCGGGAAGTCTGGTCGGAATTGATATCCGCCGTTGTGCGGTGGCGGCCGATCGGCGCGCCGCGCGCACCCACGAGAGGGGCCAGTCAGGGATGCGCGACTCCGACGTCATCAGCGTTCGGGACCTCACCTTTCGGTATCCGAAGTCGGCCGAGCCGGCGATCCGGGAGATGGACTTCACCGTCGGTCGCGGCGAGATCTTCGGGTTTCTCGGCCCCAGCGGTGCGGGGAAGTCCACCACCCAGAAGCTGCTGATCGGTCTGCTGCGCGGGCACGGCGGAACGGCATCGGTGTGGGGCAAGGATCCGTTGGAGTGGGGCCCCGACTACTACCAACGCATCGGTGTGTCGTTCGAATTACCCAACCACTACCAGAAGCTCAGCGGCCTGGAGAACCTTCAGTTCTTCGCGGCGCTCTACGACGGCGACACCCGGGACCCTGCCGGGCTGCTCGACGCCGTCGGGCTGTCAGAGGCCGCCAACGTCCGGGTTGGCAAGTACTCCAAGGGAATGCAGATGCGCCTGACCTTCGCACGAGCGCTTCTCAACAATCCCGAACTGCTGTTCCTCGACGAGCCGACCTCCGGGCTCGATCCGGTGAACGCACGCACGGTCAAAGACATGATCCGCGACGTGAAGGCAACCGGGCGCACCGTCTTTCTGACCACACACGACATGGCGACCGCCGACGAGTTGTGCGATCGGGTGGCCTTCGTCGTCGACGGGCGGATCGTCGCGCTCGACACGCCCTCGGAATTGAAGATCGCGCGAAGCCAGCGCTTGGTCCGCGTGGAATACCGCGGTACGGACGGGGGTTTGGCGAGCGCCGAATTCCCGATGGCCGGCCTGGCCGACGACCCAGAGTTTCATGGGCTGTTACGTGACCATCACGTCGAGACCATTCACAGCAGGGAAGCCAGCCTCGATGACGTGTTCGTCGAGATCACCGGCAGGCAGCTGACGTGACGCGGCTGGCACATGCCCTCCGGCTCGAAGTGATTCTGCAAGTCAGACAACGCTTTCTGCATGCCGCCGTATTCTCCGGCCTCATCTGGCTGGCAGTTCTCCTGCCGCTGTCGCCTAACCTGCGCCCGGTCGCCGAACCGTACATCCTGCTCGGCGATACCTGCATCATCGGGTTCTTCTTCGTCGCGGGAACGGTGTTCTTCGAGAAGCAGGAACGCACGCTCAGCGCGCTGGTGTCGACCCCGCTGCGATTCTGGGAGTATCTGGCGGCGAAAGTGACTCCGTTGGTGGGAATCTCACTGTCGGTCGCACTGGTCGTCCCGACTATCAGCCACGGATTCGGCTATCAACCGCTTCCCCTGATCGTAGGGACGGTGCTGGGAACCAGCCTGATGCTTCTCGTCGGCTTCACCACCTCGCTTCCATTCGCCTCAATCAGCGATTGGTTTCTGGCGGAGACGATTCCGCTCGCGGTGCTCACCGTGCCGCCGGTGCTCTTCTTCTCGAATGTGTGGACCAGCGGGCTGACATATCTCGTCCCCACGCAAGGCCCGCTCCTGCTGTTCGGCGCCGCGTTCGATCAGGTCTCGCTTGCACCATGGCAGATCGGATACTCGCTCGCATACCCGCTCGCCTGGGTGGTCGTCCTGTCGTACACCGCACGCTACATGTTCACCCGGTACGTGATCGCGCAGTCAGGAGGGCTGTGATGCCGAGACCTGCTCTGATGACCGCGGGGGCGGCACTGGCATTCGGCCGCAACGACATTCGCGGTACATACCGCGACCCGCTGTTGGTCATGATCGTCGTCGCACCGGTCATCTGGACCACCGGTGTCGCGGTCCTGACGCCCCGCTTCACCACCATGCTGGCACAGCGTTACAACTTCGATCTCGTTCCCTACTACCCGCTCGTGCTGACCGCGTTCCTGCTACTCACCAGCATCGTGATCGTCGGTGGGCTGGCCGCATTTCTCGTACTCGACGAGGTCGACGCCGGCACACTGGCTGCGCTGAGGGTGACGCCGGTCCCACTCGGCGGATTCTTCGCCTACCGGGCCGCCACGGTCGTCGTGGTGACCGCGGCCTATGTCTTCGCGACCATGTCGTTCAGCGGCATCCTGGCACCCGGCGTCGCACCGGCACTGGTTCCGATTGGACTGTTGGCCGGGCTGTCGGCGGTCGTGACGCTGCTGTTGATCATCACATTGGCGAGCAACAAGATTCAGGGTCTGGCGGCGCTACGCGGACTGGGCATGCTCATTGCCGGCCTCCCTTGCCTGCCGTGGTTCATCCACTCGAACTGGAGTGTGCTGTTCGGTGTGCTGCCGCCATACTGGGCTGCGAAGGCGTTCTGGCTGGCCACCGAACACGGTACGTGGTGGCCATACCTGCTTGCCGGGACCGGCTACAACCTGGCCATCGCCTGGCCGTTGTTTCGTCGCTTCGTGGCCAAGAACACCTGACCTGTCTCGATGACCAGGAGTACGCAATGGGAAATCCAGCCGAACAGACCGCGATCGGACCGATGATCGTCGTGGCCGCCGACCAGTACGAGCCGGTGCCCCTGGTGCACGACCCGTGGGCGGCACAACTGCTCCCGACGTCCGGGCGGGTGGCGGCCGCCCTCACCCGGTGGTCGCCGGTGCGCAGCGCATTCAAGTCGGCCACCGACAAGAAACTCGAAGGCGGGTGGGCGAGCTTCCTGTGCCGCAAGCGCTATATCGACGACCAGCTGCGTGCGGCGATCACCAAAGGTGTTGACGCCGTGGTGATTCTAGGTGCCGGGTATGACACCCGAGCAGTCCGGCTGCCGGAGCTGGCCGGCATCCCGGTGTACGAAGTCGACCTGCCCGCCAACACCAGGCGCAAGGGCGCCGCGCTGCACCGCGCGTTCGGCCGAATCCCGCCCGATGTCACGCTGGTGCCCGTCGACTTCGAGACCGACGATCTCTCCACGAGCCTCTGGCGAGCCGGATTCGGCACCGACCGACGCACGTTCTACGTCTGGGAGGCGGTGACGCAGTACCTCACCGAGGCAGCCGTGCGCCGAACGTTCGACTATCTTGCCCAGGCGCCAGCCGGTAGTGGGCTCGCGTTCACCTTCGTCCGGAAGGACTTCCTCACCGGGCAACACACGTACGGGGCCGCCCGGGCCCGCCGCCAGTTCGTCGTCGACAACGAGCTGTGGCGCTTCGGGCTCCAGCCCGAGCAAGTGGGCCCGTTTCTCGCCGAGTACGGCTGGCGTGAGGTCGACCAGGTCGGTCCCGCCGACTATGCGGCCCGATACCTGAACCCCGCCGGACGGGACACCGAGGTGTCCGAAATCGAGAGGGCCGTCTATGCCGAGCGCTGATCGTCCTTTCGACGCCCAGGAGCGGGTGGCGTTGTGCGATCTGTTCGACACGCTCGGACCGCACGCCACCACCCTGCTCGACGGGTGGACCACCAAGGACCTCGCCGCCCACCTGCTGCTCCGAGAACGGGATCCGGTGGCCGCCCCTGGCCTGGTTCTTCCCGGTCCCCTTGCCCGGTTGGCCGAACGCCGCACTGCGGCCATGGTCGAGCGGCACGAGTTCGGCTGGCTGGTCGGACGCCTGCGGTCCGGTCCCCCGCCGGGCTTCTTCCGGGTCCCGTGGGTCCGCTCCTTCCCGAGCCTCAACGAGTTCTTCGTCCACCACGAGGACGTCCGCCGGGCCAACGGGCTCGGCCCGCGCGAGGATCTGACTCCCGCGCTGCAGGCGGCGCTGTGGCGAAACGTTCAGCGCGGCAGTCGCTTCTTGAGTAGGCGCGTGCGCGGGGCGGGTCTCGACATCGTGTGGGCCGGGACCCCCGAGCGCATCGCGGTCCGATCCGGCGAATCGACGGCGGTGCTCAGCGGGCCACCCGGCGAGCTGCTCCTCTATCTGTTCGGGCGTCAGGCTGCGGCGCAAGTCGAAGTCCTCGGGCCGCCGTCGGCCGTCCAAGCCGTGCGGGGCGCTCGCTTCGGGATGTGAACGCCGGCGATCGTGACTAAGCTGGCGTGTTTCCACGAGGAGGGCACATGTCCGCCGAAGCGAAGAGCCCCGGCCACATCCGGCTGACATCGCACCGCGGTGCCGATGACGCTCTGCCGATCAGATGGGGTGCGCCCACCGCGGGCGAGCGCGGACCGCTGATCGGGACCACCAGCACCCGCAGCCACCGCAACGTCATCGGCACTCACAGCGGGTCCTACAGCGTCTACCGCGCCCTGGCCGTCGCGGCCGGTGCACTCTCCCGCGAGCACCGGGCGGACCTGACGAACACCTCCCCGACCGACAGCATCGGCCCCTACCCGCAGTGGAGCCGCCCCGCGGCGATCGTCAGCCTCGACCCGTGGGGCGCCATGGTCGCCGACGCGTTCGCCGCCGAGCTCACCGCCGGTCAGGACATCCGCCCGACGATCGCGGTGACCAAAGCGCACGTGATCCTGCCCGAGATCGCCGACGCGATCGACAAGGGCAGGCTGGTTCCCGACGGGAAGGTGCTACTGCCCGGCGGCGCGGCGCTGGTCACCAAGGCCGCCATCGAGCCGGTCTGGTTCTTGCCCGGTGTCGCAGAACGATTCGGATGCAGCGAGGCACACCTGCGCCGCGTCCTGTTCGAAGAGACCGGCGGCATGTATCCCGAACTGGTTACCCGCTCCGACCTGGAGGTGTTCCTGCCACCGATCGGCGGGCAGACCCTCTACATCTTCGGCGCCCCAGGCGATCTCGCCGATCCCGCGGTCGAGCTGACCGCCAGGGTGCACGACGAATGCAACGGTTCGGACGTGTTCGGTTCCGACATCTGCACGTGCCGGCCGTATCTGACGCATGCGATCGAGGAGTGCATCCTGGGCGCGCAGCGTGGCGGCGTCGGACTGGTCGCCTACTCCCGCAAGGAAGGTCGCGCCCTGGGCGAGGTGACCAAGTTCCTGGTCTACAACGCCCGCAAGCGCCAGCAGGGCGGCGACACCGCCGAGGCTTACTTTGCGCGCACCGAATGCGTCGCCGGCGTGCAGGACATGCGGTTCCAGGAGCTGATGCCAGATGTGTTGCATTGGTTGGGGATACAAAAGATTCACCGCCTGGTTTCGATGAGCAACATGAAGTACGACGCCATCGTCGGCTCGGGCATCGAAGTGGGCGAGCGCGTCAACATTCCTGACGACCTGATCCCGCCCGACGCCCGGGTGGAGATCGACGCGAAGATGGCGGCCGGCTACTTCACGCCCGGACCGGTACCCGACGCCGACGAGCTGAAAAAGGCCAAGGGCCGCGGATTGGAGGGCTGATGGGCTCGGCCATCGAGGTCGACGTTGACAGCCCGGCCGGAGCCGCAGCGGCGCTGCGCAGCACCCATGCCATCCGTGAGCGGGCTCGGCTGCTGACCGAACGAGCTCGTGCCGGTGACTCGCGCTGGTTCACCGTGCACGACGAGCGCCTGGACTCGGCCGCAGCGCTGGTCGCCGACGTCACCCGGGCAAGCTATCCGGACCTGCAGATCCCGTTCCACAGTCGGTGGCGCCATTTCGAGGCCGGCGGCGTGAATCGCAAAGACCTCCTGCCCGGTGCCGACGCCACGGCGACGGTCGATCTCACCGTGGTCAGCGTGCTGCTCGACGCCGGCGCCGGGCCGGACTGGTCCTACCGGGAGCCGGGCACCGGGTTGCGGCTGAGCCGCTCGGAAGGCCTGGGGGTGGCCAGCTTTCACGCGTTCGCCGCAGGACTGTTCTCGTCGGACCCCGACGATCCGCTGCGCGTCGATGCCGGGGGCCTGGCCGATCTGACCGTGCCCGAGCTGGCCGATGCGTTTCAGGCCGATGCCGCGAACCCCTTGGTAGGGCTCGACGGCCGGGTGGCGATCCTGCGCCGCCTGGGTGCGGCCCTGTCCGCCGCGCCAGAGGTCTTCGGCGCCGACGGCCGGCCCGGCGGGTTACTCGACACGGTGCGCGCCCCGGGTCATGAGTCGGTGCGCGCGCACGCCATCCTCACCGCGATCCTGGCGTCGATGGCGCCAATCTGGCCCGGCGGCAGCATGATCGGTGATCAGCCGCTCGGCGATTGCTGGTATCACCCGGCGCTCGGCGGCCCCGGCCTGACCACGGGCTGGATGCCGTTTCACAAGTTGTCGCAGTGGCTGACCTACTCCCTGCTCGAACCGTTCGGGTGGGCGGGCGTCACGGTCACCGATCTCGACGAGCTGACCGGACTGCCCGAGTACCGCAACGGTGGCCTGCTGCTGGATACCGGAGTCCTGCGGCTTCGCGACGGCGGGTGGGCGTCCCAGCCCTGCACCGCAGCAGACGAATTGGTGGTCGAGTGGCGGGCACTGACGGTGACGCTACTCGACGAGCTGGCTCCCCTGGTCCGCGGCCGGCTCGGGGTGGACGCTCTGCAGATGCCGCTGGCGCGGGTGCTGGAAGGCGGTACGTGGGCGGCGGGCCGGGTACTGGCCCAGCAGTTGCGTGGGGGGCTGCCGCCATTGACCGTCGCCAGTGATGGCACGGTGTTCTGATGCGCGACGTCCACGTCATCGACCACCCGCTGGTCCAGCACAAGCTCACCTTGATGCGCCGGGCGGAAACGTCCACCAACACATTCCGGCGGCTCGCCAACGAGATGGCCACGCTGCTGGCGTATGAGGTGCTGCGCGACACGCCCACTCAGGAGATCGAGGTCCGCACGCCACTGGAGACGACGACCGGCACCGTCATCGACGGCAAGAAGCTGGTTTTCGTGTCCATCCTGCGGGCCGGTACCGGCATTCTGGACGGGATGCTGACCGTCGTGCCCGGTGCCCGCGTCGGCCACATCGGGTTGTATCGAGATCCGAAAACCCTTGTCGCCGTTGAGTACTACTTCAAGATGCCCAGCGACCTGCATGAGCGCGAGGTCGTCGTCGTAGACCCGATGCTGGCCACCGGCAATTCCGCAGTGGCCGCGGTCGACCGACTCAAGGAGTTCCGGCCCAAATCCATCAAGTTCGTCTGCCTGCTCACCTGCCCGGAAGGCATCGCCGCGCTGCACGACGCCCATCCGGAGGTGCCGATCTACACCGCGGCGGTAGACCGCGGTCTCGACGAACACAGCTACATCGTGCCGGGCCTCGGCGATGCCGGTGACCGGCTGTTCGGCACCAAATAGGGCTGCCGAGTCAGGCTTTCGCCTGTGATCTGACTACGGTTGCGGCGCCGAATTCCATCCTCGCGCGGGTCCGCCAGATCGGCGTGCCGACGTCGAGGGCCGTGCGACGCTCACTCGCGTTTTGTTCCTCGTAGGATAGCCACACGCTGTTGATATTCGGTCTCGTCGATCTCGCCGCGCGCGAATCGGAGCGCAAGCAATTGCTCAGGCGACTCGTCGTGCAGTGGGGGTCGAGGTATGGTCCGCTGTTGGGGAGACGCCGCAGAGAACCGGATCAACGCGACGATCCCGGCAGCGATGAGCACCCAGAACGCCAACATTGCGACGGCCATGCCCGCGTATCCCCATCCGCTCAAATCGTGGTCGTACCAGAACATCATGAGCACCTCTCCTTCCTCACGACTCGATCAGCCGACGTAGTTCAGCAGGGTCATCATCCCAGCGTCCATGTGATAACCGTTGTGACAGTGGAGCATCCATATTCCTGGATTGTCGGCAACGAATTTGACGGCGACGGACTGCATCGGCTTGACGATCACTGTGTCCTTACGCGGGCCCAGACTCCCGTCCGCCTTGATCACCTGGAAGGTGTGGCCGTGCAGGTGCATGGGATGCCACATCATGGTGTCGTTGGCGAACGTCAGGGTAGCGCGTTGCCCCTGACGCACGGTCAGCGGAACTGTCTGGTCATAGCGCCGGCCGTTGATCATCCAGTTGTAGTGCATCATCGATCCGGTCAGGCGGGCTGACAGGCTGAGGTCGCTGTCGGGTCGCTGTTGGACTTCTGTTGCGGCAGTGAACATATCGACGGTGCCGACCCGCCCGGTGAGTTCCTTGGGCCGGAACGCGCTATCCGGTGCAGTGCCGGCGCCCGTGGACAGCAAGGCGCGCGCGACCGCACTCTTCCCTTCCGCAGAGGCGACGAGCGGAAAAACTCCATCACCGGCGGTCACGATGACGTCGTAACGCTCGCCCATGCCCAGGAGGACGGCGTCGACATCGGTGGGCACGACGGGGAAGCCGTCGGTATGGGTGACCGTCATGCGATGTCCGGCCAGGGCAACAAGAAACGCGGTGTCGGCCGCGGCGTTGATGATTCGGATACGGATGCGCTGCCCCGGCTTTGCGCTGAACGACGTCTCCGCTGACGGGATGCGGCCGTTGATGAGGTAGTACGGGTAGGTGACGTCGCCGGCGTCACCGCCGAGCAGATCGCTTGGTCCCACACCGCCGACGCCGGGTGTCCCGGGCATCGCGCCCATGCCACCCATGCCCGGCATGTGCCCCATACCGCCCATCGATCGCAGCCCCTGGAAAATCTGCTCGGGGCTGGTTCCGACACCTGAGGTCCAGTCGTCGAGCATCACGATCCACTCGGCGTCATAGCGGGCCGGCTCGGTCGGGTCGTCGATGATGACCGGTACATACAGACCGTAATCGGTGTCCAGCCCGGTATGCGGATGCGCCCAGTACGTTCCGGGATACGGGGAGCTGAACCGGTAGGTGAAGCTCGAGCCTGATGCGATGTCGGGGGTCGCCGGGGCGGCGCCGTCCATGTCGTTGCGCAACGCGATCCCGTGCCAGTGCACCGAGGACGCGTGATCGAGCCCGTTGTCGACGGTGATCGCGATGTCGTCGCCGACGTTGGCCCGGATCAGCGGGCCTGGTACTTGGTCGTTGTAGGCCAGCGTGTGCGCCTTGGTGCCGCCAAGGTCGATATCAGCCGCTCGCGCGATCAGGCGCGCGTTGACCGTCCTACCGGTGTGCGGCCGAGCCGCCTCCGCGGCGGCGACTGCGCCAGGTCCCGTAGACCCGCCAGAGGCCCCGACAGAGGTGGAGCGGCTGCAGGCCACCAACGCCGCGCCCCCGAGCACACTTGCGGCAAGAAAGCCTCGCCGCGTCATGGGTGCCGCCGTGAGGGGCCGTCGACTCATCACCAATCCCGTCTTCTCAAGGTCTCGTCCCCAGCCTGCGCTGGACCCACGACGGGTTTGGTGTTCGTTCTGTGAAGATTCACTCAAGACCTGACCTGGTCGCGGCAACGCGGCACGATGAAGGTATGGATCTCAAATCCCAGGCGGCACCGCGCGATGCTGACCTGGGCTACCGAGCCCTGGTCGTCGATGACGAGAAGCCGTTGGCGGAAGTTGTCGCCAGTTACTTGGAGCGCGAGCACTTCGAAGTGACAGTGAGTCACTCCGGGGTGGACGCCCTGGCGGTGGCCCGGCAGGTCGACCCGGACGTGGTGGTGCTTGATCTCGGCCTGCCGGGTATCGACGGGCTGGAAGTGTGCCGACAGTTGCGGACGTTCTCCGACGCCTACGTGGTGATGCTCACCGCCCGCGACACCGAGGTGGACACCATCGTCGGGTTGTCGGTCGGTGCAGACGACTACGTGACCAAACCCTTCAGTCCGCGGGAGTTGGTCGCTCGGATCCGGGCGATGCTGCGCCGGCCCCGTTCGGTGAGTGCACCCGTCACGCCGGGTGGCGGGACGGCAGACGCCGAGCTGCCGCCGCGGATGTTCGGCCCGTTGACAATCGATGTGCCCAGCCGACAGGTGTTCCTCGACGCGGAACTGATTCCCTTGACCCGCACCGAGTTCGACATTCTGGCGGCTCTGTCGTCGAGGCCGGGCGTGGTGTGGAGTCGCCGACAACTGATCGACACCGTGTGGGGCGAACCCTGGGTGGGCAACGACCACCTCGTCGATGTCCACATCGGGCACCTGCGGCGCAAACTCGGCGACAATCCCACCGAGCCGAGGTTCGTACTGACGGTGCGCGGCGTTGGCTACCGGATGGGATCCGGCCAATGATCGCGCCCACCGGTTTCGGCATGCGTCGGCGATTGCTGCTCGCCCAGAGCTTGGTTCTGGTCGCCGGCGGTGTGACCACGTGGGTTGTCGCGTCGATGGTCGGGCCGCCGCTGTTCCGGGAACACCTGCACATGGCCGGCGTCGCCCATGATTCCAACGAGCAATATCACGCCGAGCAGGCCTACCAGCACGCGACGGCGCTCTCCATCGGGGTCGCGATCACGGTGGCCGCCCTTACCGCGCTCGTGGTCACCGTCTACTTGAGCCGGCGCCTGCAGCATTCCATCGCAGAGGTGTCTGCCGCAGCATCAGCGATCGCGGAGGGACACTATGACATACGTGTCGCACCACCTCGTCTCGGCAGCGAATTCGACAATATGGCAACCGCTTTCAACAAGATGGCAGATCGTCTGCAAGCGGTGGAATCAACCCGGCGCCAGCTGTTCGGTGATCTTGCCCACGAGATCCGCACACCGGTAGCCGTGCTTGAGGCATATCTGGAAGCCGTAGAGGACGGCGTGAAAACCCTGGATCAGCCGACCATCGCTATGTTGCGTGAGCAGACCGGTCGTCTGGTGCGCTTCTCAGCCGACGTCGCCGCCCTGGCCCAGGCTGAAGAAGCTCACGCCACCATCAACCCGGGGTGGATCGAGGCCGGTGATGTCGCACGAACAGTCAGTGCCGCGATGGCGGACCGTTATGCCGCCAAGAACGTCGCGTTGAGCATCGTGGTGGGCAAAGGGATCCGCCTGTGGGCGGACCGTCAACGCCTGGCACAAGTGTTGAGCAATCTGTTGGACAATGCATTACGCCACACCACGGCCGGAGGACAGGTTCTTCTCGCCGCCGAGAGGGCGGACAACAGAGTGGTCTTCACGGTGCGCGATGACGGCGAAGGCATTGCGGCTGAGCATCTTCCGCACGTCTTCGAGCGGTTCTATCGCGTCGACTCCGCACGCAATCGCGGGCGGGGCGGCTCCGGTATCGGACTTGCGGTCGCCAAGGCCTTGACCGAGGCCCACGGCGGGTCTATCGCCGTGACCAGCCCCGGACAGGGAGCCGGCACCACCTTCACGGTGTCGGTCCCTGATCAGCCGCTGACCGTCGCACGGCTCCATCAACACGAACCCGCCTGACGCGTCGTCGTCCCGACTGCGACTCCCCTACAGGGAGCTCAGGATCTGGTTCATGGCGTCGATCTCCTTCTGCTGACTGGTGGCGATCGACTTGGCCAACGCAATGGCGTCGGTGAACTGGCCGTTCCTGATCTCGTCCTGCGCCATGGCGATCGCGCCCTGGTGGTGCTTGATCATCTGGGTGAGGAACAACTTGCTGGCCTCGACGCCCTGGGCGTTTTGCAACGCCTGCATGTCGGCCGGCGACATCATCCCGTCCATGCCCGGCATGTCACCCATTCCGGGCATACCCGGCATCATCGAACCGCTGGGCATCGGCATGGGCATGGTGGTCGGGGACGCGGTGGCGGTATCGGAGCCGTGCATCCCGGGCATGTTGTTCATCCCCGGCATTCCGGACATGCCCCATTGATTCAGCCAACCCTGCATCTGGTCGATCTCCGGACCCTGCGCGGTCTTGATCTGCTTGGCCAGGTCGATCACCCGCGGGTCGATGCCCTGCTTCGCCACGATGATGTCGCTCATCTCAATCGCTTGCTGATGATGCGGAATCATCATGTGGGCGAACATCATGTCGGACTGGTTGTGCGCGCTTGCCGAAGCCGACGGCGAGGTTTGGGCCGTGGCCGGCGCCGACGATGTCGCCTCCTTGGTTACGGGGTTGCTACACGCGCCGACGGCGAACACCACGGCGAATGCAGCCGCCCCGGTCGCCACAATCCTTGCCTGCTTCACAGCACATCCTTTCGTCCGATCACCCATTCGGGTCCGCCTTCCAGACTTCCCAGGTTCGATAGGGCTGCCCTAGTCGTTCTGTGAAGATTTGGCAAAGAACCACAACCCGCCGGTGGTGAGCGGTTTCGGCCTGCCCGTCTTGCTCCGAACGTGTGGGCTATCGGTGAAATTCGTCGTCAACATCTCGACAGCCCGCACGCTCGGCGTGCGAAGGTGAGCCCACCTTGGGTCAGCCCGGCGACGTACAGCGCATCAGCCCTCGATGATGCGGGTCACGTACGGCGTCATCCCCGCCGTTCTCACGGGAGAGATTTTGACCGGCACCCCAGTCTGCTGAGCCTCCAGCATCTGGCCGCCGCCAAGGTATATCGCCTCGTGCTGACTTCCCCCCGGTCCCCAGAACAGTAGATCCCCTCGCCGGGCTTGCGATGGGGCGATCTTGCGGCCCGCGTTGTACTGGTCACCCGACCATCGGGGCAGAAGTACACCCACACCGGCGTACGCGTACCTGGTGAGCCCTGAACAGTCGAAACCTACTGTGCCGGCTCCGGAGTCGATCCCATTGCTCGGGCCGTTGAGGCTTCCGCCGCCCCATGAATACGGAACACCGATTTGGGTGCCGGCACGGCGTATGACGTATTCGATCGCCTGACTTCCGGAGACGCGTCTACCAGCGGCGGGCACGACGTTGGTGTCACTACCGGCCAAGCCGAGACTCTGCAGGAAGGACCGACCGAGGTCCATAGTGGTCTGCAGGGCGGACGCGCTCGCCCGAAGTGATGCGTTCGCGATCGCCAACGGGTCACCCGGCGCTCCAGCACTGACGACGTTGGGGAGCAAGGGATCCCACGCCACGGAGCCGGGATCCGCGGCAGCAGGAATGGACGGCTGCAGGAACAACGCTGCGAACAAGAGACAGATCAGCCGCATCAGTCGGTGAAGCATCTTCGATCACGTCCTCGCTCTGCTGTTGCGCGTGCCCACGCAGCGACGACAAGAAGGACATTGCTGCGCGGGCAGAACCGATTTGCATCTCACGGATACTGCTTTACTTAGTACGTAGTTACTACGTATTTCGGTACCGTAGCAGTGCAGAGCAGGCACTCACACCCGCATCTCGTATCACTTGAGTAACGATCGCCCCTGTGGGCGTGTCGGATTGGACAAAATTACTTCTGGTTCGGCTTACCCGTTCGCTTTGCCCTGCGCCGCAACGCCGTCCGTAGGCCCTCCGACGCTTCAGCGTCCATCTGTTCGACAAAGTGAGCGAGCACCAGTTCGGGGCGCCCGCCGCCTTCGAGTGCCTCACGCATCAGGCTCGCGGTGTGTTCTTCGCGGGTCATGACCGCCCAGTACCGGTATGCGCGACCGTCTTTCTCCCGGTCAAGCCAACCTTTGGCATGCAGATTGTCCATCGTCGACATCACTGTGGTGTAGGCGATCCGCCGTTCGGCAGCGAGCTCGTCAAAGAGCTCACGTACCGTGATGGTATAGGGGTCGCGATCCCAGACCCTCGCCATGACGGTGGCTTCCAACTCGCCGAATCCTCGAACCCTCATGCAGATCCTCAACTCTCATCGGGCGGTCCAATATTCGCCGTATCAGATCACTGCTCAGGGTCCGCACGACGCAAGGGTGACACCAACTGTCAACGCGCACAACGCCAATGCCGTCGCCGCCATCATCGCAACCGCTGCCGCCGATCGCGATCGGCGCGTCGTGCCATCAGGAGTCTGTTTTGTCAGGCGTGCTAACCGCAACTGCGCACGTTCACCGGCGATCCCGAGCGCGACGGCCGGTGCGGCCGTGTGCTGGAGAGCCTGGATTGCCTGCCGAACCGGCCACGTGCCGTGAACTCGGGCAGCTTGGGCATCGGCATCCAATTCGATAAGGGTCCGTACCAACGAGGGCGACTGCCGCGTCAGAGGCAACCAGCCGAGGCCCGCGGAGAGCGCCTGCGCCACCGCCATGAACAAATGGTGACGCCTGCGGATATGCGCCCGTTCGTGGGTATCGACGGCGCTCACCGCGGCCTGCCCTAAGCACCTGCGGACTCCCTCACTCATCACAACGAGAGGAGGGTTGCCCGCCAGGCTATAAGCATGCGGCTCCGGCGTCGGCAGCCACAAAACCGAGCGCGGCTGTGGCGCCTTTCCCGTCAGCAGCCACGCCAATTCGACATGTCGCGCGTGAACACGGCGACGGCGGAGTGCGGTGCTACCCAGCTGCCACGTCCCCCGAACGACGGCGATGACGACTGCCGTGCCGCTGAGCGACGCCGCGACGGAATTTACCCAATGCGGCAGGCCGGAATCGGGCGGTAGCCAACAACCGTGAGCGAGTTTGGTCACGAGCGGCACTGCGATCGCGGACACCGCGAGACATACCGGGATCGCCCAAAGGGTCAGCAACAGTCCCGCGTCGACATTCCGCCGCATCCCGCGGCGCAGCAGTGGCGGCGAGAACACCCCGACGAGAAGGCCGCCGATTGTCCATAGAACTGCGCCTGTCATTGGCCGCGCCACCCCTTTCTCCGCCTCACGATAACCGGCCCTCCCGGCGAGAGGCGTCACCACCACGCGCTAACTACTGAGCTCGACAGTAGCCGAATACGTAGTTACTACGGAGAACCACTTCACGCCCGCAGCGATCGGTAGCGCAATCACGTTGTATCCCAACCCCAGCCGTGGTTCTGACCCAGGACAGGCCCGAATCTGCCCCGGCGCCGGTATGGCCCCCATATGCCTTCCATAAAGATTTGACGAAGAAGTGGGCAGACTGCGCCGAATCGAGGACCCACATCCGTCATCGCGTATCGTCCGCGAGCAGAGCCTCGCGGTGCGACGGGCAGGAGGGCGATGGTCGACAACCCTGGGAATCACATACGGCGCAGAAGCCGACTCGTGCTGTTCGCCGCCCTTGTCCTGGTGGGCGCGGCCATCGTCGCCGTTGCCATCACCACGGGCGCGCTGCGGCTGTGGAAAGCCGACGACGCCGGTCCTACAGCCGAACAGTCCGCTCAGCAGCGTTGCCAACGCGACGTGCTCGAGAAGGTGCTATCTCCGTCGACGTCGCACTTCTCCGAGGTACGGGCTGAGGCCAGCGCCCTCGACGTCGACGGCCGAGATCTGTTCTCGCTCACCCTCGAGGAACCCCTCAAAGACATCGACGAATCCCGCATCACCGTGCTGAACGTCTCGGGTGTGATCAGTACGCCCACCGAAGTCGGCTCGACGCTGTCCGACCACTTCGACTGTCGGGCCTATTTCGTCGATGGCTCCTTGGTGCACACCCTGGTCCTCTTCGAACACGCCCATTGAGCGGTGAGTTGATCAGTTCTCAGTCGCCATGGCTGTGCTGGTGACCGTCGGCCTCCGCCGGGGCCGGGGATTCCGAATGATGATCACCGGCTGTGTTCAGGCTCATGTCAGTCACCGGTAGTCCCGGCGGAGCCACAGGCACCACCTGGAGATCATGGTCGGTCACATCAGCATGGTGGCCCGGCGCCCGTTCTGCCTCAGCCGGGCCGCCGTGGTGATGGTGTTGGCCCTGGAGGCCGGACGCCAGGCCAACCGTGACCGCACCTGCCATCACGGCGTTGGCTCCCAACAACACCACGGCTCGCCCGAGACCTGAAATCTCGTCTCCCCGGTAGCGCCGAAGCAATGCCCACCCCGCACCCATGATCACGTAGCACTGAAGCAGCAGGACCGCTATCCCGGCCGCCTCGACCGCCTCGGGCACTCCCGCGTTGGGGCCGAACGGGGCACCCGCGGTTCGGGACATAACCCACAACGCAGCTGAACCGAGATTGGCCGCGGCGCCGGCGGCGAGCAGTATTCGCGTCGGTCGCGACCATGCGAGAAATCCCCAAACCAGCTGAAACGCCGCGATCGCGGCGAAGAACACCCCTGACGGCAGCCAGTCTGTCCAGTGCATCGGCACCACGGCGACATGGATGACGGCTGCGCCGATCGAAGCCACGGCCGCACACCGGGCCGCTAGCTGGCTGTCGGTCTTTCTCACGACGGTGGCGCCCACAGCGTCGACCGTGACACACCGAGCCCGTCCGTACGAGCAGCAAGCAATAACAGTCAGATGCCAGCTCGGCAACAGCGCCGCCAGTTTCCTTACAGTCAACAGTCAGGCATAAGTGGGTCAATAGGTGTTGTGACAACGACGTTCCAAACCCCGCTGCCGCAGGACGCCACCGAGATTGCCACAACCCCAGCCCGCCCGTCGCGATGGGACCGCGCCGGATTGGTGCTGCTGCTCACCGGCACCGCCGTGATGTACCTGTGGAACATCACCGTCAACGGTATGGGAAACCAGTTCTACGCCGGCGCCGCTCAGGCCGGCTCGAGGAACTGGGAGGCGCTGCTGTTCGGTTCGCTCGACTCGGCCAATTTCATCACCGTCGACAAGCCGCCGGTGTCCCAGTGGGTGATGGGATTGTCGGGCCAGCTGTTCGGCTTCAGCAGTGCCAGCATGCTGATTCCCGAGGCACTCATGGCGGTGGCGACGGTCGCGCTGCTCTATGCGGCGGTGACACGCATCTGCGGCCCGCGTGCGGGGCTGCTCGCGGCTGCCGCGCTGGCACTCACGCCGGTGGCCGCGTTGATGTTCCGCTTCAACAACCCCGACGCCGCGATGGTCCTGCTGATGATGGTCTCCGCCTACTGCACCGTGCGCGCGCTCGACCGGGCGAGCGGCACGTGGCTGGCCTGGGCGGGCGTCGCGCTGGGGTTCGCGTTTCTGGCCAAGATGCTCGAAGGGCTGATGGTGGTGCCGGCCGTGGGGGTGGTCTACCTCATCGCCGCACCGACGACGCTGCGGACACGGGTGTTGCACTTGCTCGGCGCACTGGCGGCGTTCGGAGTGTCGGCCGGCTGGTTCGTGGTGTTGACGGTGGTGTGGCCGGCCTCGTCGCGCCCGTACATCGCCGGTTCGACGGACAACAGCTTCATGGATCTTGTGCTGGGCTACAACGGGTTTGCCCGGGTACTCGGGCACAACCACATGAACTTCGGCCCCAGCGATCCGCTCGGTAACTCCGTCGGCGACGGCCTGCGTCACCTCGGCGGGTTCGGCGGTATGGGTGGCCAGAAGGAGGGGCTGAGCCGGTTGTTGGCCGGCGAGTTCGGTTTCGAGGTCGGCTGGCTGGTTCCGGCGGCACTGCTCGCCTTCGTGCTCGTGCTGATCTCCCGCGGGCGAGCCCCTCGCACCGACACAGTCCGTGCGGGCGCGCTGCTGCTCGGCGGATGGCTGATCGTCGACGGCCTGGTGCTGAGCTACATGAAGGGCATGGTGCACCCTTACTACTGCCTGTCGCTGGCGCCCGCGGTGGCCGGCATGGTGGCGATCGGTGCCCAGGAAATGTGGGTGCGCCGCCAATCCCGCTTCGGGCGTATCGGTCTGACCGCGCTGATTGCGGTGACCGGGATCTGGAGTTGGTTTGTGCTGGGCCGCAACGGGGATTGGCTGCCCGCGCTGCGATGGACGATCCTGGCCTGCACCGTACTGGCGGCGGTCACGCTCGCGGTGTCGGCGCCGAGCAGGCGCCGAGTCGCGCTGGCCGCCGCCGCACTGGGGGTCGCTGCGATGCTGGCCGGCCCGACTGCCTACGCGATGGCCACGCTCGGCGCGGCACATCGCGGTGGCGGACCGACGGTAGGTCCGTCGCGGCCGAAGACCGGCTTTGGAGCGGGATTCGACGAGACGCAGGACAATCCGCAGCTGGCCAATCTGTTGCGGGCCACCAGGACGAAGTGGTCGGCGGCGGTGGTCGGATCGTCGACGGCAGCCGGTCTCGAATTATCAAGCGGCACTGCGGTCATGGCGATCGGCGGATTCACCGGGGCAGACCCGGTTCCCAGCCTCGGCCAGTTCAAGGCTGACGTCTCCGATGGCCAGGTGACGTACTACATCGTCGAGAAGGACTGGCGGGGCAAACCCGGCGGGTGGCCGGCAGGCAATCGCAGTCACACCGGCCTCACCGACTGGGTCACCGCAACGTTTGCCGCGATCCAGGTCGGCGACGACGATGTGTACGACCTGACCAAGCCGAAGTGATCAGGCGGCCGCGACCAGTTCGTCGGACTCCTGGCGCTGCCTGGTCGGCAACGCCAGCTTGACGATCTTGCGCACCACGGTGGCGAACTGTTTGGGCAGCGGCCCCGCGTTGTACGGCACGCCGTAACGCTCGCACACCTCGCGAACACGCGGGGCCATCTCGGCGTAGCGGCGCGCCGGCACATCCGGGAACAGGTGGTGCTCGATCTGGTGGGACAGGTTGCCCGACAGCAGGTGGAAGAGCTTGCCGCCGGTCAGGTTGGCCGAGCCGAGGATTTGCCGGAAGTACCACTGACCACGAGACTCGTTGCGGGTCTCCTCGACGGTGAATTCCTGCGTGCCATCCGGGAAATGACCACAGAAGATGATCGCGTAGGACCACACGTTGCGGATCAGGTTGGCCGTCAGATTGCCGGTGAACACGAACGGCGCGACCGGTCCGGCCAGCAGCGGAAAGGCGACGTAGTCCTTGAGCAGCTGGCGACGGGTCTTGTGCCAGATCTCGCGGAGAACCTCACGCTTGTCGGACAGCGAGATCGCGCCGGAGCGGATGCGTTCGGTCTCCAGCTCGTGCAATGCGACGCCGTACTGGAACAGCACCATAAGCAGGAAGGCATACACCGGGTTGCCCAAGTAGTAGGGCCGCCAGCGTTGGTCGGGGCTCATCCGCAGGATGCCGTAACCGATGTCGCGGTCCATGCCGACGATGTTGGTGAACGTGTGGTGAGAGAAGTTGTGCGAGTGCCGCCACTGGTCGGCCGGGCACGCGGTGTCCCATTCGAAGGTGCGGCCGGCCAGCGCAGGGTCGCCGGTCCACTCGTACTGCCCGTGCATGACGTTGTGGCCGATCTCCATGTTGTCCAAGATCTTCGAGATCCCGAGCAGCGCGGTGCCGGCCAGCCAGGCCGGCGGGAAGATGCCGGCCATCAGCAGCGCGCGGCCGCCGATCTCCATGGCGCGCTGAGCCTTGATGACCCGGCGGATGTAGTCGACGTCGGTCTGGCCGAGGTCGGCGATCACCCGTTCCTTGATGGCGTCGAGTTCGCGGCCGAACTCGTCGGCCTGCTCGGGTGTCAGTGTGATGTGTTGGGGGGTCATGGTTTTCCCTTTCGTCTCACAACGCGATCTCGACGTCGCCCACGGGAACGGACACGCAGATCTGCACGTCCTCCTCGTCGGCGGTCGATACCGCGCCGGTGGTCACGTTGCGCACGGCGCCGCGATGCTTGCGGCGGGTGCAGGTATGGCAGATGCCCATCCGGCATCCGCTGGTGGGGTTCAGCCCGGCGTCCTCGGCCTGGTCCAGCAGGGGACGTCCGTCGTCTTCTGTGTCGATTGCGCTGTCCCGGAAGGTAATTCGACCGCCCGACGGAGAATCCGGGGCGACGAACGGCATCGGGACGAAGCTTTCGGCCGAGACTTCGCTGCAGTGCTCCCGCACCGCCTCGACGAGAGCCGGTGGTCCGCAGACGTACACCGCGTCAGGATCGACCATGGCGGCCTGCAGGTGCTCGGGACCGAAGCGGCCGGTGAGCTCGCCGCCGGGCGAGCGGGTGTAGCCGTGGAGGACCCGGTACGGCATGGCCGCGAGCTCGGCTCGGTAACACGCCTCCTCCGGCTTGCGGGCGTAGTGGATGAAGGCCACGTCGCCGTCGAAGCCCTCGGCATGCAGGGTCCGCAGCATCGACATCACCGGGGTGATCCCGCTGCCGCCGGAGACGAACAGAATGCGCCGGGGCCTGCGGTCGGGCATCACGAAGTCGCCTGCCGGTTCAGAGAGCCCGACGACCATGCCGGGGCGGGCGTGCCGGTAGAGGTGGCCCGACACCAGGCCGCCGTCGTGGCAGCCGATCGTCAGCTCGATGAGCGGCGAGCCTTCGGCGCCGGCCGGCGAATAGCAGCGGGTGTGGCGGCGGCCGTCGATCTCCACCGTCACGTTCAGGTGTTGGCCGGCGCGGTAGCCGGCGACGGCCGCATTCGGGGCAAGGAGGAGGGTGACGCTGCGCGGGGTGGTCCGTCGTACGTCGACCACCTTGGCCCTGGCGTCAGTGGTCCAGGTCGGGTCCACCAGCTCGGTGTACCGGTCGACGCCATGCGGACCGGTGAGCAGATCGACCAGCGGCGAGCGGAGCACCTTCTTGGTCAGAGTTTGAGTGAACATATGTATACCGTTCCTGGTGAAAGTGCACGTCGTCAAGGAATTTGGCCAGAGTGTGGTAGCGTTCACAACAGTGAACAGTCGTACGCCGAGCTCACGCCGTGAGCGCTCGAGCAGGTCTCGCTCGCGGGAGACGCCCTCGCGCGAGGAGCGCAAAGAGGCCACCCGCCGGGCGATCATCGCTGCCGCGCTGAAGCTGCTGGACGAGCGCAGCTTCAGCGGTCTCAGCCTGCGCGAAGTCACCCGGGAGGCGGGTATCGTGCCCGCCGCGTTCTACCGGCACTTCGAGTCGATGGAAGCCCTCGGCCTGGTGCTCATCGACGAGTCGTTCCGCACGCTGCGGGAGATGTTGCGCAGTGCTCGCGCGGGGAAGCTGGACCCGAACCGGGTGATCGAGTCGACGGTGGAGATCCTGGTCGCCGGGGTGGCCGAACAGCGCGAGCACTGGCGGTTCATCGGGCGCGAACGGTCCAGCGGTGTGACGGTGCTGCGGTATGCGATCCGCACCGAGATCCGGCTGATCACCTCGGAGCTGGCTACCGACCTGGCCCGCTTTCCCGGTCTGAACACCTGGAGTACCGAAGACCTCAACATCTTGGCCAGCCTGTTCGTGAATTCGATGATCATCATCGCCGAGGCGATCGAAGACGCCCACGACGCGGCCGCACTCGACGAGATCAAGCGCACGGCCGTCAAGCAACTGCGGATGATCACGATCGGCGTCGATGCCTGGCAACCCGAGGAGGGCGACGACGACGGCGCCATTGCCGACGAAGGCGTGGACACACCCGAGTCCTGAGCGTTCTGCGACTGCTGAAGCACCTGATAGACAAAATGTTTCGGCGTACGCAAACGGGTATACCCCAGCCCATGGACCCGCGGCCCGCTGTGCTCTTCGACATCGACGGCACCCTCGTCGACTCGAATTACCTGCACGTTCACGCCTGGCAACGAGCCTTCCACGAGGCGCGTCTGCCCGTCGAGGCGTGGCACATCCACCGCTCGATCGGGATGGACGGTTCCACTCTGGTCGACAAGCTCTCCAAGGGTGCCGACGACGATGTGCAGAAGCGGCTCAAGGACTTACACACCTGCTACTACGAGGCCAGCGCTGAGCTGCTGGCGGCCCTGCCCGGCGCACGTCAGCTGCTGCAACAGGTGGCCGACTCGAAGCTGCAGGTCGTGCTGGCGACGTCGGCGCCGGAGAACGAACTGGCGATGCTACTCGCGACCCTGTCGTGCGATGACCTGGTATCAGCCATCACCTCCTCCGAGGACGTCGAACAGGCCAAGCCCAGGCCCGACATCGTCAACGTCGCTCTCGAGAAGGCCGGCGTGAGCGCCGAGCACGCCGTGTTCGTCGGCGACACCGTCTGGGACGTCGAGGCGAGCACTCGCGCCGGGGTCCCCTGCATCGCCGTACTATCCGGCGGCGTGTCGCGTGGTGAGCTCGAAAGCGCTGGAGCGGCAGCCATTTTCGACGATGCCCAGGATCTGTGCGAACACCTTGGCGACTCACCGATCGCCGCGCTGATCGAGCGCCGATGATTTTCGACGAACTGGTGCCGCTCTACCGTGACCCACCCGACGGGGTCCGAGTCAACATGATCATGTCGCTGGACGGTGCGGCCGCATTCGGCGGACGAGCGGGGCCGCTGTCGGATACGAACGATCAGAATCTGCTGCTGGCCTTGCGTGGATTCGCCGACGTGGTGCTGGTTGGGGCGGGGACCGTGCGCGCCGAAGGCTACGGCCCGGTCCGGCTGACCGCCGACCAGTGCGTCGAGCGCTGGGAACGCTGGGGCCTCGAGTCCGCCCCGCCCATCGCGGTGGTGACCCACACCGGTCACCTGCCCGCAGCACTGTTCGCCAATCCCAAGCAGCGACCCATCCTGATCACCACCGCGCACCTGGCGCACGCCCACCCCGAAGTGCGCGACCACGCCGACCTGGTGATCGCCGGCGACACCGCGGTCAACGTCGCCGCCGCGATAAGCACTCTGCAGGCCGGCGGCATGCGCCGGATCCTGTGCGAGGGCGGCCCCACCCTGCTCGACGAACTCGTGGCCAACGACCTCGTCGACGAGATGTGCCTGACGATCTCCCCCACCCTGGCCGCCACCGCCGCCATCGACCGCCCGGGAGCGCACGCGCTCACCGCGCCCGCGCGCATGACACTGGGCCACGTCGTGACGGTGGACGACTACGTATACCTGCGATACACCCGGTCCGGCGAGGGAAGCCTATGAGCGGTGACGAGCTCCTGGGGCGGCGACCCGACGGCGTCGACGACGACACCGTCGAGGCGGTCGGATCACTGTCCGAGGCGCTGGAGTACGTCGAGCGGGCACGGGGTCACCTCTACTCCTTTCACCAGCTGATGGGTCATGCCGACCTCCTGCTCGGCGAGACCTGCGACAAGCTGCGGGACTCCGGCCACCCCGACATCGCCGCGGTGCTGAGCACCGAGCTCGTCGGCCGCAACGTCCTCGAGGGTCGCTGGACCTTCCAGGTCGTCGAAGAGTTCGACGACAACTACTGGTCGGTGTTACGCGACCATGAGCGCACCGTGCGTGACCAGATGATGGGCGGCCAGCGGCACGTGTTCGAGGCCGAGATGAAGCAACGGCGCCGCACCAAGGGGCACCGCGGCCACGGCGCAACTCCGTGAGCCAAATTGTCGCGACAGTCACAAACCCCTGCGCATAGATTTGGTATCGCCGGTTCCTGGGTATGCCGGACAGTCCGCCGATGATTCAAGGGAGTCCACGTGACCAACGCCGCCGCACTCGAGGTATGGCCGGGTAAGGCCTATCCTCTGGGTGCCACCTACGACGGCTACGGCACCAATTTCGGGGTGTTCTCGGAGGTGGCCGAGCGAGTCGAGCTGTGCCTCTTCGACGAGGACGGCACCGAGACCCGCATCGTCCTGCCCGAGGTCGACGGTTTCGTCTGGCACGGCTACCTGCCCGGCGTGGAACCTGGCCAGCGCTACGGATATCGGGTGTACGGCCCTTACGATCCCACCGAAGGCCAACGCTGTAATCCGAACAAGCTTCTTCTAGACCCCTACGCCAAGGCCATCGACGGCACCTTCGACTGGAACCAGTCGCTGTTCGGCTACAACTTCGGTGACCCGGATAGCCGCAACGACGACGACTCGGCGGCGAGTATGCCCAAGTCGGTGGTCATCAACCCGTACTTCGACTGGGGAGTGGACCGGCCGCCGCAGCGCGAGTACGCCGACAGCGTGATCTACGAGGCACACGTCAAGGGTCTGACCCAAACCCATCCCGACATTCCGGACAATGCCCGTGGAACCTACTCGGCGATCGCCCACCCGGTGATCATCGAGCACCTGAAAGAGTTGGGCGCCACCGCGATCGAGCTGATGCCGGTGCACCACTTCGCCAACGATTCCACCCTGATCGACAAGGGTCTGTCGAACTACTGGGGATACAACACGATTGGGTTCTTCGCCCCGGACAGCAAATACTCGGCCAGCACCACCCCTGGCGGCCAAGTTCAGGAGTTCAAGGCAATGGTGCGCGCATTGCACGAGGCCGGCATCGAGGTGATCCTCGACGTCGTCTACAACCACACCGCTGAAGGCAACCACCTCGGGCCGACGGTGTCGTTCCGAGGCCTCGACAACGCCGCCTACTACCGGCTCGTCGACGACGACAAGCGCTACTACATGGACTACACGGGTACCGGCAACAGCCTCAACGTCGGGCACCCCCATTCGCTCCAACTGATCATGGATTCGTTGCGCTACTGGGTGCTGGAGATGCACGTGGACGGTTTCCGCTTCGACCTGGCGTCCACGCTGGCCCGCGAGTTCTACGACGTCGACCGGCTGAGCACGTTTTTCGAACTGGTGCAACAAGATCCAACAGTCAGCCAGGTCAAGCTCATCGCCGAGCCATGGGACGTCGGCCCCGGCGGCTACCAGGTCGGCAACTTTCCGCCGCAGTGGACGGAGTGGAACGGCAAGTTCCGCGACACCGTCCGCGACTTCTGGCGCGGGGAAGACGCCAGCCTAGGCGAGTTCGCTTCCCGGCTGACCGGCTCGGCCGATCTCTACGAGCACACCGCGCGTCGTCCGGTCGCCTCGATCAACTTCGTCACCGCCCACGACGGCTTCACGTTGCGGGACCTGGTGTCCTACAACGAGAAACACAACGAAGACAACGGCGAGGACAACAACGACGGCGAGAGCAACAACAAGTCGTGGAACTGCGGCGTCGAAGGCCCCACACTCGACCCCGAGATCAACGCACTACGAACTCGCCAGCAGCGCAACCTGATTGCGACGACCATCCTGTCCCAGGGCGTTCCGATGATCTGCCACGGCGACGAGCTCGGCCGAACGCAGGGCGGCAACAACAACGGCTACTGCCAGGACAACGAGATCACCTGGATCGACTGGGCCGGCGCCGACGCCGGACTGCTCGACTTCACCGCCACGGTGTCGGCGCTGCGCGCGGCGCATCCGGTGTTCCGCCGGCGGCGCTTCTTCAACGGCCGGCCAGTCCGCCGCCGGGGCAGCAAAGGCGTGCCTGACATCTCCTGGTTCCGCCCGGACGGGTCGGAGATGAGCGACGACGATTGGGACTCCGGCTTTGGCAAATCGGTGGCGGTCTACCTCAATGGCCACGGCATTCCCGACCTGGACGCCCGTGGCCAGCGCGTCATCGACGAATCCTTCGTCATGTGCTTCAACGCCCACCACGAGCCCATCGAGTTCACCCTGCCGCCGGCTGAGTTTGGAAAAGCATGGTGGCCGGTTCTCGACACAGCCACTGGAACTGGGGAAACCGAAGACACTGGGGTGGTGAAGGCTGGTGCACCGCTGCACATCGAGCCGCGCGCGATGATGGTGCTACGAGCAGTTCAGTAGGGCGTTCACCGCTGGAAATACGCCTTGTGCATCGTAAAGAACCAGATCACGGCCGATCCCCTCCCCTCCGGGGGACCCGCCATGACCCGTTTTGCACCCGGCCCGATTATCACAATCAGGAACGTGCGATGCGCAGTTTTGAACATCTTGAATTCAAGTATTTCCAAGCGACCAGCAAACGCTCAGGAAACAACGCACTCACGGCCGTCGGTTAGCGCGGCGCCCGCCACATCGGCCACAGCGACGGCCCGCCTTCGGGCAGCGTGAGTTCGCCGGTCACCTCGAAGCCGAACCGCTCGTAGTACGGGATGTTGTCGGGGTTGCTGGACTCCAGATAGGCAGGCGCGTATTCCGCGTCGCACCGATCCAGCCGGGACTGCATGAGGGCGCGCCCGTACCCGCCACCCCGCACTGTCGGGTCGCTGCCGATCATGGCCAGATACCAGTGCGGTTCCTCGGGATGATTGGCCTTCATCATGTCGGTGACGGTCCGCGCGGCCGCGAGCCGGCCCCGGAAGGCGCGCATCACGCCGGGCAGCATCGCGAGCTGCTCGCGCGGGGACTGCGTCCACCGCCCGGGGGGATCCCACAGCGCTGCGGCGCCCACCCCGTCGTCGGACGCTGCCACCTCGGTGCCGCGACCTGCCAGAAAGTGGTGCCGGGTCAGGGCACTGAACAGTCCGGGCAGCGCCGCCTTGCGACGCGCGGCGTCGGGTTGCACCCACGCCATCACGGGGTCGTCTTGAAAAGCCCGCCCCAACACCTGCGCTAGCGCGGGGATGTCGCCCTTGCGGGCGCGACGGACGTCGATGGGCACCACTGCAGGTTAGCCACCCAAAATAAGTGCGGCCTGTCGCTGCGACCAGTCCCACAGCCGGGCCGCCTGCTCGGGGTCGACGGCCCAGGCCGCATACCCGCCCTCGATGCCGTCCACCTGCGGATCGGCGATGCGGCAGTCCTCGAGGTAGCGCCCGCCGAGCCCGTCGAGGTCGGGGCTGGTCGCGGCCCACACCGTGGTGGCCGCACCGTGGGCGACGTCGGTCACCTCGAGGTTGGCCAGGGTGCCACCCTCGCTGAAATCGTCGCGGGTCATGTGCCGGGCCAGGTCGGTGTAGACGACCCCGGGATGCACGGCGAAGGAATGCACGCCGCGCGGGCCCCAGCGCCGCTGCGCCTCAACGGTGAACAACACATTGGCGGTCTTGCTCTGGCCGTAGGCCTGCCACTTGTCGTAGGCGCTCTCGTCGTCGTAGTTGGGGTCGTGCCACCGGATTCCGCTGAGCTGGTGCCCGCGGCTGCTCAGGTTGACGATGCGGGTGCCGTCCACGAAGCGGTCGGCCAGTGCCGTCGTCAGCACGAAATGCCCGAGATGGTTGGTGCCGAGCTGCATTTCGTAGCCCTGTGCGGTGCGCGACAGTGGCGGCGCCATCACCCCGGCGTTGTTGATCAGCACGTCGATGCGGTCGTGGCGCCCGGCGATCGTCTCGGCCGCGGCCCGTGCCGAGCGCAGGTCGCCGAGTTCGAGCGCGACGGTCTCGCAGTCGATGGATTCTCGGGTTTTGTCGATATCGCGCACCGCGGCCACGATCGTCGCCCCGGCGCCCTGCAACGCCCGCGCGGTCTGCAGTCCCAGCCCCGTGGAGGCACCGGTGATCACCACCGTGCGTCCGGTCAGGTCGATGCCGTCGAGGACGTCGCTGGTGGACGGTGAGCTCACGCCGGGTCTCCTGTCTGGCTGGCGGTGGAATGCCATACCGGCGGGCGTTTCTCCCGCCAGGCGGCCGGCCCCTCGGCCGCGTCCGGACCGCCCATCAGTTTCAGGTGCACCGTAGTCTCCTGCGCGGCCACCTCGTCGACGTTCGTCTCAGCCCACAGGAGTCGCTTGCTGTAGGCCAGCGAGGCGGGGTTGGCGTTGACGGCCACATCCCTGGCCAGGTCCAGCGCCGCAGGCAGCACCTCATCGGCGGGCAGGGCGCGGCTGGCGATGCCCAATGCGGCAGCCTCGCTGCCGGTGAACGTGCGGCCGGTGAGCAGGACGTCGGCGGCCACGGCCAGGCCGACGGCGCGCTTGAGGGTGTAGTGCACCGCGCAGTCGCCCACCACGCCCCGGCGTACCTGCGGGATAGCCAGCCTGGCGTCCTGGGCGACCAGCCGGATATCGCATTGCAGCGCCAGCGTGAGGCCGATCCCGATGGCGTGCCCGTTGACCGCGGCGATCACCAGCTTGCGCACCCGCCAGGCCGGCGGCTGGACGGGTGAGGCGCTGAATCCGTCCTCGGGGCGCTCGAATGCTGCGGCCGCGGCCGTCATGTCAGCACCGGCGCAGAATGCGCGGCCGGCTCCGGTGAGCACGACGGCGCGGACGGTGTCGTCGGCATCGCATCGGCGGTAGGCCTCGCCGAGCGCGGCGGCGGTCTCGGCGGAGAACGCATTGAGCCGCTCCGGACCGTCGAAGGTGATCAGGGCGACGCCGGAGGAATCGACGTCGACGCGGACTGTGGTCGGGTTGCTCACGGTGCGCTCCCTTCTGCTGCGCCGACGAGCGTGCTCACGCCCAGTGCCAACACACACATCAGTACCAGCGCGGTGGTCACGCCATAACCGATTACGCCCCTGCGACTGATTGCGAACCGGCCCATGAGGTCGCGGTCTCGGCCCAGCCCGATCATTGCGATCATCAGCGGCACCAGCAGCACCGCGTTGACCACCTGGGTACCGACCAGGATCGCCACCAGCGGGGCGTTGGGAGCCAGCACGATCACCGCACCGATCGCAGTGACAATCCCATACGTCAGGTAGAAAGTGCGCGCGTCGTGATACGAGTCGTCGATCGCGGCTTCCACGCCCACGTATTCGCACACGGAGTACGCGGTGGACAGCGGCAGGATCGACGCCGCCAGAAGCGCCGCACCGATCAATCCGATCCCGAAGAGCGCGGCCGCTGCCTCACCGGCCAACGGCTGCAAGGCGATTGCGGCGTCAGCCGCATCGGCGATACCATGCCCGCCCCGGTGCAACGTCGCCGCGCACGCCACCACCACGAAGAAGCCGATGACCCCCGTCAGTACCGCGCCGGTGACGACATCGACCCGCTCCAGTGGCAGGTCGCCGGTGCGCAATTTCTTGTCCACCGCGTAGGACTGCATGAAGGACAGGCCCCACGGCGCCAGCGTGGTGCCCAGGGTGGCCGTGACGATCACGATCGCAGACCCGGTCATCGGCATCGTGGGCACAAAGGTGCCGTGCAGCGCGGCACCCCAGTCGGGCTTGGCCAAGATTCCCGAGGCCACGTAGGCCAGGAACACCGTGGACACTGCCAGCAACAACCGTTCGACCCGATGGAAACTGCCCCGGAGGACCAGCAGCGACACCGCGACCGCCGCAGCCGGGACACTCACATAGCGGCTGACCCCGAACAGCTCGAATCCGGCTGCTATGCCGGCGAATTCAGCGCATGTGGTACCGATGTTGGCGACCACGAGCGCAGCAAGTGCGACCGCCCCGACCGTGACGCCGTAACGCTGGCGCACCAAACCGATCAGGCCCTGACCGGTCACCACACCCATGCGAGCAGCGAGGCTGTGGAAGACAACCAGGGCGATGGTGGACAGCAGCAGGACCCACAGCAGTTGGTAACCGTGCTCCGCTCCGAGTACCGAGTAGGTGGTGATTCCGGCCGGGTCGTCGTCTGACAGTCCGGCAAGAAGTCCGGGTCCGACGACGGCCAGCAGCGCACCGAACCGCTTGGTGGTGCGCGTGGTCATGACGACACCACCCCGGTATGCCGCCGCCGTGGCCACACCCGCGACCGAAGGAAGCGCCGCCCACGCAGCGCAGGCACCTGTTCGAGCCGCTGACGCCATCGACCGGCGTGCTCCTCGGGCATCGCCGCCACGATGCGGGCCGCATCGGTTCTGGGCATCGCCCGCAACACCCGTTCGCCGACCACCGGGTGCGCGGCGCGGACGACGGCGGCGGCGACGGCGGGGCCTCCGGCCGCCAGAACGTCGGCGGCCGACTCGGTGTCGAGTCGACTGACGAGTCCGGCAAGTTCGCGAGCATCGAGGTGGTGCACGACAGCGCGTGGGCTGCCGAGCTGAACGACGTGCCCGCGCTCCGACGTCAGGTGCACGTCGGTCCAGGCGATGACGTCCGCGCCGAAACGTCCGGCAAATCCGCCCAATCCAAGTCGGCGTAGCACGGCGCCGAACCCGACGTCGACCCCGACGAGTTCGATACCGCCGCCATCGGTGCGGGCCAGCACCACGTCGGCAACGCGTGCCAGACGCTGGCCGACGACATCGATGACCTGGGTGTCCAAGACGTCTCGCCCCAGCAGAATCTCGTACTCACGCATTGCGGCGGCGGTGTCGGCGGTGGACGTGGACAGTACGACACGGCCGCGTTCGAATATGGTCACCCGATCCCAGGGCACCAGCAGCGCCGCACCGTGGCGTGGTTGGACCAACACCCGCTGGACCCGATGCCGCCCGGACTCCTGAGCCAGGCTGACGGTCAGGTCGGTCAGTCGGCCGACCACCTGCCCGCCGGGATCTCGCACGTGGTGACCGATGACTCGGCTGAGCAACAGCACGGTGGAAGCATGCCTGATCGAAGGATTGCGCAACCGGGAGTCATTGATTAATACAGTTGCATCAGTTTATGCTCGCGGCCATGTGGGACTTTGAAACCGACCCCGACTACCAGAAGAAGCTCGACTGGGTCGAGGAGTTCATGCGCGATCAGCTCGAGCCGCTGGACTTCGCACCGCTGGACCCTTACGAGAAAACCAACCCCGAGGTGCTACGGGTGCTGCGCCCGCTGCAACAGCAGGTCCGCGACCAGGGGCTGTGGGCCGCGCACCTGGGCCCGGAGTTGGGCGGGCAGGGCTACGGGCAGGTCAAGCTGGCGCTGCTGAACGAGATCGTCGGCCGGTCTCGTTGGGCACCTTCGGTTTTCGGTTCGCAGGCGCCGGACTCCGGCAACGCCGAGATCCTCGCCATGTTCGGTACCGAGGAGCAGAAGGAGCGCTATCTGCAGCCGCTGCTCAATGGTGAGATCTCGTCGTGCTATTCGATGACCGAACCGCACGGCGGTTCCGACCCCGGGCTGTTCACCACGCACGCCGAACGCGACGGTGACGAGTGGGTGATCAACGGCGAAAAGTGGTTTTCCTCCAACGCCCGCAACGCCTCGTTCTTCATTGTCATGGTCGTGACGAACCCGGAAGCCCGTACCCACCAGAAGATGTCGCTGTTCATCGTGCCAGCCGAGACACCTGGCATCGAGATCATCCGCAACGTCGGGGTCGGGGGCGAGTCCGACGACCGTGCCGGGCACGGCTACATCCGCTACAACGACGTTCGAGTGCCTGCCGACCACGTGCTCGGCGGTGAGGGGCAGGCGTTCGCGATCGCGCAGACCCGGCTCGGCGGTGGCCGTGTGCACCACGCGATGCGCACAATCGCCCTGGCCCGCAAGGCTTTCGACATGATGTGTGAACGTGCGGTGTCTCGCAAGACCCGGATGGGGCCGTTGGGCGACTATCAGATGACGCAGGAGAAGATCGCCGATAGCTGGATCCAGATCGAACAGTTCCGGCTGCTGGTGCTGCGCACTGCCTGGAAGATCGACAAGTACCACGACTACCAGAAGGTGCGTCGCGACATCGCCGCGGTCAAGGTGGCCATGCCGCAGGTCTTGCACGACGTGGTGCAACGGGCCATGCATTTGCATGGGGCACTGGGGGTTTCCGACGAGATGCCGTTCGTGAAGATGTTGGTGGGTGCGGAGTCCCTGGCCATCGCCGATGGTCCCACCGAGGTGCACAAGCTCACGGTGGCCCGCCGCACGCTCAAGGAGTACGAGCCCGTCGACACCCTGTTCCCGTCGCAGCACATCCCGACGAGACGCGCCGCCGCGCAGGCCAGGCTGGCCGAGATGCTGGAACACGAGGTCGCCGAACTCTGATGGCGGCCGGCACCTCGGCCAACCTCGTGGCCACGGCAGAGCGGTTGTTCGCCGACCGCGGGGTCGACGCGGTGAGCCTGCGCGAGATCGCCCGCGAAGCCGGCGCACGCAACGTGATGGCGGTGCAGTATCACTTCACCGACCGCGCCGGGGTGCTGGCCGCGATCGCCGGCAAGCACCTGCCGGTGGTCGACGCCCGCCGCGATGCGCTGCTCGACGCGATCGAGGCCGACACGCGGCCGTCCATGCGGTCGATGGCCTCGGCCCTGGTCGCACCGCTGGCCGCGAAACTCGCCGACCCCGACGGCGGGCCGGCCTTCCTGCGCATCCACGCCGACCTGCTGAACCGCCCGGTGCCCACCTTCGATTTCACCGGGCATTCGGCCAGCCTGCAGCGCTGGCGGCAGCTGCTCGAGCCGATGTTCGACCCGGTGGCCCGCACGCTGCACCCGCGGCTGGGGGCGCTGGTGTACGCGGCGGTCGAGCTGGGCCGCCGCGCGGCCACCGCACCGCACGCCGATGACCGCTTGTTCACCAGCCATCTGATCGACACGGTCGCCGCGATGCTCGCCGCGGCGCCGTCGGAGGAGACCCGGTCACTGGCGCAGGAGCGGCAGGCCCGCAAGTCGCGCCCTCAGGTGCGCCGATAAATCGGTCAGCGAATATCTGGATGCGACAATTTGTCTACCGTTCGGTAGACAAAGGGGGTCCGCCGTTCGGCCTATATTCGCAGCTAGATCTACTATTTTGAAAAATTCGATGGGAACCTCTGGTGCAACACCCAGCACACGGAGGAACCAATGGCAAACACGCTCCCTTCTCGTCGATTCCGGATCTCTATGGCGGGAATGCTCGGCGCCGCCGGCTTCGCCGCCGCCATCGCCGGTGCGGGCATGGCGCACGCCGACGGGCTCACCGCGAACCCCGGGTCGGTCGACGCCGACGGAACTCAGGGCTCGTGGGCCAGCGCGGTCCACGGCTCTGAACGTCCGACACAAGGTGTCCAATTCGACAGTCACACCTTCGAGAACGGCGGCTGCGAAATCGGGCTAGGCGGCCAGCAATGCCACACGTCGGGGCTGTGGTCGAAAGCGAGCAATGACGCCGACAGCGCGCTGGATGCTGATGGCATGCAAGCCGACGCGGTCCGCGGACCGAACATCGCCGCCGCACCTCCGGCGAGAGTGTCACTGCCCAGGGGCTACTGACGGTGGTCTCGCAAGCGCCTCCGAGTTGATCGGCTGAGCGCTGGGCGAATCGCCGGACTGTTGCAGACATCGAGTCGCTTACCTGACAATGGTCGCCACTGCACAGTCGATCAGCAGGAGCGTCCACCGGTGCCGTTTCACTCCCCGCCCAACTGGCCCAAGCCGCCTCCGGGGTGGGTGCCGGGCCCGGACTGGACCCCCGATCCCTCCTGGCCGCCACCCCCGCCGGGCTGGGTGTTCTGGACTACCTCGGCACCGCCGTCCGCAAAACCCCCGTCCACGCTACGGCCTGCCGCCATCACACCACCCAAGGGAGCAGCACCACCGCGTTCCGTTGACAAGCCTCGCAGTATTGGTTTCCCTTCTGCGCCAACACCTTCCACCCCAGTCGGGCCGCCGCAGAAGCCCCGGGTCACATCTCCCGCCCAAATGTCGACCGTCCCGGTCCGGAATCTGATCGCCCGGCTGGCCGCGCTATGGCGCCGCGGCACCGAGGCTCTCATCGTCTACGTCAATCCGATCAGGCTGGGCTATGGGCTGACCGCCGCGGTCGGTGTCGCCCTGTTCGGCTGGTTCTTCGCCTTATTGCGGTTGTCCCCCAGCTGGATTTACGAGGGCTGGTTGTGGGGCGGCGTCATGCCCGTCGTGGCGATGTTTGTCGGCGTGGCCATCGGAATCGTCGGCGCCGTCGGAGTACGACGGTGGGATCACGCACGCTGGCTACGCTGGCGCGCCGCGCCCTGATTCAACTGGTGGAGGCGCGGTTGCGCCACAACCCGACGCCACCCAGCACCAGAGCCACCAGCCCGGCGACAAGGCCGAACAGGGCGCCCACAGTGTGCGACGGAACAACCCGCACCGGGTTGGACACATCCCGCAGCGCCCCATCGGCACCGATCCCCATGGCGTGCAGGTGATGCTCCCCGGGCCGGATATCGACCGGTAGCGGAACCCGATCTCTGATCGATCCATCGGCGCCGACCTTCGCCGACCCGAGGATCCGCGGTGTCGAATCCAATCGGAAGACGACAGTGGACGACGGGGCGAACCCATTGGCATCGATGCGCGCATCCCCGCCCACGAGATAGAGATCGGCCGCACCGAGGGTCGCGTTGCCGAACGCATTGGCCAGCGGGTTGAGCTTCTTCGCGTCAAGCGACACCCAGCTCACCTCGGCCGGATCGGTCATCATCGTCTTGGTGGCCGACCACGCTGAGATCGCCCGTGCCATCGCCTTGTTGCCCGCGGCGTTCGGGTGTAGCTGCTCCTGATCGCCGGCAGTCAGCAGGTTCTTGGAGAAGTTCGCGTAGCTGTTGGTCGCATCGCAGATGGTGTGATTGGGCTGGAACGCCGGTATCACATCGGAGGCGACGAAGATCGGGATGTGTTGGGAGCGCAGCGATCCCACCGCGGCCATGAGTTCCAGGTTCAGCATGTCAATAAAATCGTTGAAGAATGCCACCTCATTGGCGTTGATAGCCACTTCACAGTTCCCTGCCGCACTGGCGCCGGCCGGCGCCGACGGAACTATGCGGGGATAGGGCACAACAATGATGGGTGCGTACTTGTCATCCCGGTTGGCACGGGCAGCGGAGTCGTTGACCGCTCGATTCACGTCGCGGTAGACCCGGCGGACGCTATCGGCGATAGCGGAAATCCGATCAGCCGCCCCTCTACGGTACTGCCCCTCCTCGATCGGACCGAACCGTGAACAAGTCTGTCCCGGGCCCGCCAAGATGCACCATTTGACGGTGCCTGCAAAGTCGGCGTCGTTGCCACCGATGCTCAACAAGACCGCGTCCGGCGAGTCCTTGGATAGCGCCAGGCGACGCAGCCGGCGCAACTGCGGCTCGACCGGCTTGTCGTTCGACTTCTGTTGATCGTAAAAGTCAGCAGTCACCGCACCCGAGCAGGCAATCAGCGTCACCGTCTTCGCGCCCAGCACCCTCCCGTACGCGTTGGCGGATCGATGGCACTTGTTGCCGGCGACACCGTCGGTGCCGGAGTCGTAGTCGCCGGCGCCTTCCCCCGACGAGTACGAATCACCCAGTACCGCGATGCTGTCGACACCGGTCAGCAGCCCGTTCAACGTCGGTTCAGCCGTTGTCGTCGTCCCGTCGCGGCGTTGCGGCCTGGCGTTGACGGCGGTGGCGACGACCGTCCAACTGAACTTCTTGTCGACCTGCGCGGCGTCTGGTCGCACGGTCACCTCGAGTTGCCGGGACTGCCCAGGATCGAGATTGCCGAGGAACTGGATGGGCCGGGGAACCAGCAGGGCCCCAGGGTGATTGGCGTCGTCCCGGAAATCCACGGACACCCGCACGTCGGTCGCGGCCTTGCGGCCACTGTTGGCGACCTTCACGACGACCTTGGGACCGTCTGCGCCGCTGCCACTGACCACCGCCAGCGGGTCGGGCACTGACGCCTCGAGCGTCAGCTTCGCACCGCTGAGGTCCTCGACCGCATCGCGAAGTTGATCCTTGTCCTTCGCGTCGATGTAGCGGCCGCCGGTCGACTTGGCGATGCAGGTCAGTTCATCTGCACCTTTGTCGTTGATCTGGAAACCCACCGTATTGACCCGTACTTCAACACCCTGGGCGGACAGATCCTTGGCCACCTGGCAGACATCGTTTGAACCGCAATTGGATTCGCCGTCGCTGACGAGCACGACGGTGCCCCGCTGCGTCGGGCTGTTCTTGATCAGCTCGGCGGCGTGTCGCAGAGCCGGCGCGGTCGGGGTGTCACCGTCCGGGGTCAGCCTGCGCACCGCGGCTGCGGTAGTCGGCTGATCCAGGGGTCCGAGCTTGATCTCGACCTTGCCCTCCGAGCACCCGTTGGCGACGCGGGCTCCGTTGCCCGGGTACGCGATCAACGCGAATTGGGTCTGCGGCGGAAGGGCATCGACCAGTCCGAGAACCGCGGAACGTGCACCCACGATACGTTCTGTTCCGGAGTCGTCCTTATCACTCATCGAGCCCGACGTGTCGAGCACGACGATGACGGGGTTGTAGGCGTCATTGGTGGTGGTGGTCGCCGGGTCGGCCTGCGCCGCGGGAGCGGCAATGCCCGCTATCGCAGAGAGATTCAGCGCCAACATGACTGACAGGAGCAACCGGAGGGCCCGATCCATCATTGCGCCGCAATCGCATTGAGCCCCTCAGGCAGTCCGAGGAGCTTCCCGTCGCCGAGTATCACCGTCGGGCTCTGCTTGGGATCCGCCGTCGTGACCTCGATCCGCATCCGCATCACACCGTTGAGGTCGGCGCGGATCGGCGTCGACTGGCCCAGTCCCACATCGGCCGACGCCAGCTCCCGGCCGTCGCCGAACACCACCACGTGTGCCGGTCCTGTCTTACCTCGGTCGTCGGTTCCGACGGTCGCCTCAAGCGCGGCAGCTTGCCGAGACAGCGCATATTCCACGAACGCCGGCTTCTCCCCCGGCTCACACCTGACGCTGTCACCGACAGTGGTCCCGTTGATGGTGACGTTGTCCACTGTGCCGCAACGCGTATCGTCGACCGAGTTGACCGACGCCAGCGTCAGGGCATCACCGGGATCGCCGACGGTGATCGAGACGACTGTCGGCATAGTCTCGCCCGGCTTCGGGGAGATGTCGATAATCTGCCCCTTCGGGACCGACGGGTTGAACTGCGGCACGATCTCCACAACGGCACCGAGTTGTTCCAACGCGGTGCGACCGTCGGTCATCGGCTTGCCGAGGACGTCGGGCACGGGTGCGGGAACCGAGACCGTCAGTTCAATCGTGTCGACAGAAGTCGTTCCAGCGGAGGGATTTTGGGCCACCACCATCGCCGACGGTCCGGCCGCCGGTCGCTCTTTGACGGTCAGCTTCACATCGCTGAGCGCGGCATCGCTGAGCACCGTCTGCGCCACGTCGCGGTTCAGGCCCAGAACCGCCGGCATGGGCTGCGCCTTGCGGTCCTGCGCGGACAGCAGGTCTCCCGGATTCACGCTGATGGCTTGCTCAGCCACCACCGTCGGCGGAATCAGCAGATAGGTCAGCGCGCCACCGACCAGCAATAGCCCCACAATGGTGGCCGGCCAACGCATGCGTACCAACCATCCCCGCTTTCGCGCAGGTGCCGGGATCGCTGCCGTTGGAGCCGCGGCGGTATCGGCGGGCGGCGACGGCTGCGCACCGCGACCCCACACCGGCTTAGCCGGATTGTCATTGCCAGGTTGATCTTGGCCACGGACCATTGCTGTCCCTTTTGTCGAGGCAGGTTAGGGGGACTGCGTCGGCTGCATCCCCGGCGGCGCAGCTGAGCTTGGACGGCTCGATATCACGTACTGCCAGGCAGCGATTGCCAGCACCGCAATCAAACAGATCAGGGCGACGATCAGCCCGGAACCGAGCCCCACACCGAGGTCCCCATCTGCGCCGACGGTCCGCCGCAAACCCCGCATGCTCACCTCTTTGGCCAGTGGGCCCGTGACTGAAGTCGTCCGATTGGGCCTGATGGCCACCGAGGCGGTGAGGACGAGCGCGCCAACGGCCAGCGCCGCCGTTCCACCCCACAGGGTCCGGTTCGACCCCGACACCGCTTGAGTCATCGCCACCGCTGCGGCAACTGCCAGTGTCAACGGAATGACCGCCGCCACAGGAACGTTGGCGACGATCCAGGTGTAGAAGCCGAAGTGGACGCCGACAGTCTGCTCAACGTCGTCGCCGTCCATGATCGTGAGCCCAGGGCTCAGATCCGACAGCGCGACCTGCAGCGTCCAGATCGGCAGAAGCGTGCTCAACAATCCGATGACCGCCATCGCGCCCATCAAGGCAGCAGGCAGCCAGGTGATCGGTGGCCGCGTGACGGGGATATGCGGGCCGGTCATCCGCAGCTCACCACCGCGGTTGAATGGGCGGCACCGTCCCACCCGGCGGCCCGGCCGGCGGGGCGACGACATTGCGTTTGAACACCATCACCACCGCGGCCGCCCAGGCCACCGCACCGAATATCAGGGCGATGATCAAGCCGGCGCCGGGACCCACCGAGGCGACTGAGTTGACAAAGTCCTCGACCGTAACGCTGCCGACGTTCTTTTCGAACTTCGCGGCCATCTGCCCGGTGAGTTCGACCGACGGTAGCGGGCTGCTGATCGTCAACATCAACGCCAACAACGTTCCTGTGCCGGCGAAGACCGCGGCCAGGGGCGCCGTCTTGCGGTCGGCACCCAAGACAACCGGGACCGCACACAGCGCGGCCAACACCATCAAGACCGGAACAGCCTGCGCCACAATGGGTGGCGCGAAGATCGGCATCACATCGTAGAAGCCGATGTCGACATTGATCTGGCCGGCCGGCGCGTCATTGTGCGGCACGCTCGCCGCCGAGGGTGTCACGGTGACGCTGTACAACGCCAGCAGTGACCCGAACAGCACGATCAAGCCCGCCGCCACGACAACGACCGCGGCTATTCTTGGCGTTCCCAGCGCTGCGAGGTTGATGCTCGGGCGCGGAGCACCGTAGGACTGCTGAGCCCACTGCGACTGCGGCTGCGCACCCGGCGCCGACTGACCATACGAAGCCCCGGCTGGAAAGGCGGACTGTCCCACAGGTTGGCCGTATCCCGGGACCGGGTATTGACCGGGCTGCTGTCCTGGGTATTGCTGCGGGTCATACGGATTGCCCACCAACGGCCCCTTACTTTTCATCCGTATCGACGCAAGACGGTCGATGCCTTGCCGGAAGCATGCCAGTCTCTGCCCGTCTCTGTGTAGCAGGAAAATTTTTGGTCCACGTCGAGCCCACCAGATTCGTACGAACGGACGACAGCCGACGTATCACAGGCGAAGCAGGTACACGTTGGTATCTACTACCATCGCGACCGACTCCGGCACGCTGTCGAGGGGCACATTATCTGCGTCGGCACTCACGACTCCTTCCGGACGACGCTCTGGCGCTAGGCCGAACTGCGGCCGGTGATGGACAGGGGAAGATCATCTTCTATAGCAACAGACACGCGAAAAACCACGCCGCCGGCGTGTTGAGCTGTAGCGACCCGAGCGATCCGGTTACCGGAATACCCTGCCCAGCAGAGCCTTTCGTATCCGCGTACACCCTCGCGGGCATTGCAAGTAGCGACTCGCCCTCTCCTAGCGTCGGTGATGTCGAACAGGTGTCGAGTTCACTTGTTGAAGTTCGACCACGTCACACCCTTGCCGACCGTTGAGCCTGGGTTTTCCGCACAGTAGCTGTCCACTTCGTTGGAAGCCACGGTGACGTTCATGATGTAGCTGCCTGCCGCCGCGTTGTAGTGGTGGCTGCCGGCTGGGTCGATCCCGTGCGCGGACAGCAGGTCACTGACCGCGTTGGTATTCGCCACGTACTGCGACGGGTTCGTTCTCACTGAGTTGTACGTGGAGCAACTCATTGCACCCATCGAGGAGCCTCCGCCGCTGCAGGCGGTGACAGCAGCGGCCGCCGCCGCGGCGATCAGGAAGTACCCAACCCGTCGCGGCTGCGCAGCTGAACTTGATGTCATAAATCGGGCGATCACAGCGTGCACGGTAATGGGCCGCCGCGCGGTCGCAGGAGACAACGCCGCCGAAATCGATCGAACGGATGACACGCCGCCACCCCACACGAGCATTTCGACCTGCGGCTGAAAATGTCCCGACGTTGGACTGCTGTATTCCAGATTGCTACGGGAGCGCGTCGGAGTCATAGATCCGCAAGCCTCCACCATCGGCAACGAAGCTCAGCCAGCGAAGTTCGGACTTCGTGCTGCCGTCACGCAGGTGATAGTCCAGTTGCGCCAACACACTTGTGTCATCACGCGGGCTGATCGACAGCACCGACACCGATTGGACACTCGACCACCAGTCGAGGTAGTCCTGGTGGCCGTTGCGCTCAGCGAGATGCGAATCGAGTTTCGACCACGCATCGTCGACATTGGCCGGCAGTTCCCCGTAATACGCGAGGACGAGGTCGCGCATCACGTCGAAGGTGACAGGGCCGGTGATCGTTTGTGGCCCAGGTGTACGACCCGCCCCGGTGGCGGTGTGGCTTGATCTCGACGATCCCGACATCGATGCACCGTGGCTAACCGACTCGTCCTGGTCACAGGCCACCACCAGGGTGGTGGCATCCAGCTCGGAACCGCCCTGCGACGAAGCGGCACCGTTTGCGCCCTGTCGGCCAAACCGTGGGTCCCACGTTCCAGTGGGAAAGCGGAATTCGTGCTCCACAAACGGATCCGAACTACTGCCTCCCGAATTGGGCGGCACAACAACCGGATTTGTGGACAGATCGAAAGTTCCTGACGCCACCGCAGCGTCGCTGGACCTCACAGTGAGCGTCGTCTGACTGCCTGACAGGACATCACCGCTCGGACAGTGCGCAACGATCCGCATCCTGATCACGAGCTCTCCGTTGTCAGTGCGCACACTTTCGGGCCTGAACTCCGGCACCCGACCGCATTTGGTCACCAACTTCGTTGTCGCCGCATCACGGAGGCTCCCCGAAAGCGGCGGCACCACCGCGGCCGGTCCGGTCGGACGCAGCAACTGGATCCGGCTGTGGCTCACCGTCAGGAGCCCTTCCGAGGTGGCGTAAAGCTGCGGCGGCTCACCCGCAACCCCGTCGGTCGACCACGCCAGCGTGCCATCCGCGAGGTTCACCGCGTCGATGTCGCCGTTGTCGTTCGACAACAGCAGGTGCACCCCGTCTGTCAACTTGCTGAATCCGTAATGGCCCTGCGGTCTCGTCCAAGTCCAGAGCCGCTCACCAGTCCCGATATCGATCGCCGTCACGCCGTCGGCAGCGCCGCCGACCACCACATTGCCGACGAGTGATCGACCCTCGTTCTTGCCGTCGGGCACGAACTCCGCACGCCAGAGCTCGGCACCAGTAGTCGGGTCAAGACCCCGACCGTCCTGGTCGACCAACGGCGCGGGGCCGCCGGCGTAGGCCTGCAGCGAGGGCTCGCGCACCGCGGTCTGCGCCGAGAACAGCTGCCTCCCTCGGTCGTCGACCACGTCGGTCGGCCCCGTTGCAGCATCCTTGTTCAACACGCACCGTACAGCCGTGATCCGCGATCCGTCCTCAGCGACCGACACATTGGTTATGGGATAGTCGAACAGTGCCGAGCCGTCGTCGGCCCGCAACACCGCATACGCGCCCCCACCATAGCTGCCCCAGACCAGGCCGTGATCGACCCGCAGGCTCGAGAACGTGCCGTGCGTGCTGCAATCACCTAGCCGGACAGTGGTTTTCCATCCGTCGGAGGGGTTCTGCCGGGAACCCTTGGTGACCACCATCGCGTCAGGCCCAAGGTCAGAGCGGTAGCCGGCCGTGTACAGACTGCGGCCATCTGTCGCAATCATGCGAGCATCGAACGGAACCGACGCCGACGACGTGGTCGCACCGCTTTTCGCATCGATGAACACCAGCGTGCTCTGTTGAGAGCTCGTGACGACGATGCACGGCCATGCACCGTCCAGCAAGTCGCGCGCACATGCCAACGGCCCGCTGGATACCGACCACTCCAGCGCGCCGTTGGACAGGTTGAACGAACTAAGTTGCCGATGTCCAGATCCCGTGGGCAAACCAATGAACGCCACTACGTGGCCGGCGGCGACGATCGCGCCGTTGGTGTCGGGAATGTCGGTCCCGAATGACGGGTCCAGGAAGTGAGCGGGTGTGGCGTCGTGGACCACGCTGCCCGCATCGACCGACCAGGCCGCCACAGGCGCAATCGGGTATGTACCGGTGAGCATGAACTGTGGCTGTTTCGCCGCAGGCGACGAGTTGTTCGACCACAGTACGCCGATCGAAATGCCGGCCACCACAGTCAGAACGGCGGCCAGCGCGCCGACCAGAAGCGCGCGGCGTCGACGCGGGCGGGTTTCACTTTCCAACTGCCAGGCGGTTTCCACCGGGCCGAATTCCTCTGCCGCGGTTTCGGTGTCATCGATCCAGAACCGCCAGCCGGGCGGTGCCGGCGGCCAAGACGGGTCAGGAGTCCAGCCGGACGGTGGTATCCATCCCTGCGGTAACGGCCAATTGGGCGGCCGGTTGAAGTGCGACGCCATGAGCTGCCCCTAGAGATCGTCAACCACGATGATGGCGTCCTGGATCGCTCGCGCGACGAGGGCCGACTTGGTCGGAGCTGGGCGGCCGACCGCGGCATACTTCGCCCGGATGCGCTGCAAGTGTGTGCGCACGGTGGTCGGCGCAATGTGCAGCTTCTGCGCGACCAGATCCTTACTCTCCGTTTGGAACCAGGCGATGAGGACCTCACGCTCTCGTGCCGCGAGTTTAGGCCGCCCGAAGTTGACGTCGTTGACGATCGCGCCCGCCATCTGTGGGCCCACGTAGGGCTCGTCGGTCCGGGCGGCCTCGACCGCATCGATGAGGTGCCGCTTCCCCTCGGACTTCACGAGGTAAGTCACCGCACCCAGATCCAAGCATCGCAGAATGATCTCGTCGGCCGACAGGTGGGAGTAAACCACCACGCGATAGCCAGCCGCGATGATGCGCTGCAGCCCTTCGAAATCAGAACGTCTGCTTTGCAATTCCAGGTCGAATATCACCACGGTGTGGCCGGCCCCGGGCGGCTGTTCAGCGAGGAACTCCTCTGCCGAGAAGTACCCGCCAGCCACCTTGATTGGTGGATCCGCCCGCGCACACCACACTTTGACCGCTTCGTGGATCGCTTCATGGTCGTCGATGATGGCCACCGCCACGGGTGAGCGCCCTTGCTGAGCGCTCATGCGGGCTGCTCGCTGCAGGGGACTTCGCACGTGATCCAACGGGTGTCGGCAGATGCTATGACGTCGACTCCAGCGCCCACGCAGACCAGGTCGAAATCTTCATCGGCGACATCACACACCACGCTGCCGGTGAGCTTCGATTCCGCGGTCGTCACGACCACCCGCGCATAGCTGCGCGCATGGGCCAACGCCTCGCCGATCGTCGCGAGCAGAGCGTTTGCATCGCGTGCGCTGACGTTGGCTGTCTGGGCGTCGATGTGTGCGGTGACGTCGAGGCCTCGCCCGGTTGCAGCGTTGACCACCGCGCGAATCGATTCCAGCCGGGGCGGTGTTCCGCCTCGCGCGGCATCGAAGAGGTGTCGGAGACGTTGGTTCTCGGTGCGGGCCTGACTGCGCAGCTCCGGAGTCAGCGGTCGCCCACTGCTCAGCTCGGTGAGGACGGGCAGGAGGCGCTCGACCGTGCCGGCGTGGCGCGTCTCGTAATCATCGCGGACAGCCCGAGCTACTTCCCCGTCGATCATCAGCTGATCCCGGATTCGATTCTCGGCGTGGACGTCGCGTACATCCTGCTCGATGATGGACGTACAGAAAGTGAGCGCGATCTGCGGCACCAGGAAATTGGCCAACCCACAGGCAATCGCGACAACCATCGATGTAGACGGAACACGCAGCAGGTCAACCGCGGCCGGGATCAGCCAGAAGAGCGCGACGATGGTGATCGCACGAGACGGCGAGCAGCGCATGAGTTGAGGGATCAGGCAGAATCCGACAGCCGAAGCAGCCCAGTGGATCTCAGTGTGCAGCTGGCTTCCGCTCAGTAGCGCTGGCTGGGCCAAGGCGACGAATGCCAGCACAACAACGGCGACTTGGGAGAATCCCCACCGATGCCAGACGATTCCGGGAATGGCTGCCAGCGCACAGATGATCGCGATCGAGGCCAGAAGCCATTCAACCCGTGGGTGTGCCCCATGAGCTATTGACCACGGCGCAGCCGCGATGACGTTGACCACTGCGTAGCCCGTTGCAGCCAAGCCGAACACGACGCGGATTCGATCGATGAGACCGCCGGAGCCGTCAGCGGGCTCGTCGGGCTCCGGCTCTTCCGCGTCATCGATCCAGGTCAATTCCACAGCAGTTCCGCGTCCAGGCCCTGAACTTATGGCGGCCGTTCCACCAGCTCGCCGCATTCGCCCGATGATCGACTCGCTCAGGCCGTATCCGTACCGCCCTTGATCGGCTGCCATGCCGATTCCGTCGTCATGAACGACAATTCGCGTGCCTTCGACCTCCACCACGATTTCGCACGCGTCCGCGTGACGCTCAACGTTGTTGAAGGCCTCGCGCACCGCTGACTGCACCGCGGAAGCGAGGCCCCCGCGCAGCCAGAGGTGGCGCCTGCCGATGAAGCGAACAGGGATCGTGACGTGGCATGCTGCGGAATGCAGTGCTGCGACCACGTCGACGCGGCGCAACGGTCGGTACAGCGGGTGCTGCAGGATCGTCAGGTCACGCGCGGCCTGCGCTGCCAGTTGCTCCCGTGCCGGTTCGTCGACCTCGGTTGCCAGCAACAAGGTGGCCGCTGCGGTGTCGTGAAGAGTGGCGAGTTGTTCACGCTCGGCGGCGAGACGTTCGGCGGCCACCGTTGTAAAGAGCTGTGCCGAGATACGTTGCTGGCGTGCAATATCCATGGCAGTGGTCAATTGGAGCCTTGCACGGCGGATGAGGAAGGCCGTGAGCGTCACCACCGTGACGCCATACAAGTCGTCGGAGACGAACGGCCCCAGCCAGTTTGTCGCGCTCGCTTCGGCGATCGCATAGATGGCGGTCAGGCTCAGCCATAGCGGCACCGAAAGCCGCGCGGGCAACTCGATGACGATCGTAGCGACTGTCAAAGTGACGATCGCCTGCGCCGCGCCAGTCGCCACGCCCGCGCCGGCGCAGCCGTTCACCATCGGGATGGCGGCGGCAACCACGGCGGCCCAGCCCCAGTCCGCGACAGCGAGCACGCGGCTCGGCGATCGCGTCACCAGCCGCATGAGCGCCCAACAGGCAAGTGCCGCCGCGAGATACCGATGCCCATATCCCCACGTGCCAGGATCCGCGAGCATCGCAACCGCGGCGATCAAGTTGGTGCTGTTGCGCACCACCGCGCACAACCCTTTGCCGCGGCGCAGGATCCGCCGCGACGTCGAACCAGTGGTAACCGATGAGGTCATGTCGTGGATCGGCCGATAGTTACAGCCGCGCCTCATCCCTTCCCCCTCTAGAAGCGAACCAACCCACTGTGCTGGCCTGAGCGGAATATAGACGCAAATTTAATCATCGACAACGTAAGTTCACCTATGCGTCCAAGCCTTGGCCGATCGGAGTACACGCAGTGTCAGTCGTTCGTATGACAGCGGTGCGCACGTGAACTTGGGGAGCGAACGTCTTGCCTTGGTCGCGATCAGCTCACGCAATAGCTTGGGGGCCGTAGGAATTCGGCGGTGTAGGAGTGGCAATTGATGACAGCAGTGACGCGTCTCCTGTCAGTCGAACGTCTGAAACACCGCCCATAGCTGTAATCCGAACGTCTTATTGAGCTTCGGCCACCTTTACCGCTCCGAATGCCGTGCGTAATTTAGCCGTTATCAAACTACCCTTTCGCAGTGAAATTAAGGTCTGAGGTGACATTGGGTTGCAATCTCTGACGCGGCTTCGGCCGCCCTTCCTGCCGTAACCGCGTGTGGCGGGCACAGGTGTATTCGCCTGTTGAAACACCTTCAGCAATCGTCGATCGGACGGAATACCCCGATCTTGATTCGCAAAATTGCGTTGATCTCACGGGCATTCCGCAGGCTCGTGAATCCGCACTCATGGCTAATTAGTCCATTCGCAAAAGGGAACAGAAGGGAAATCAAATGGGGAAAGTCACACTGGCGATGGCTGCCTGCGCACTCATCGCCGGGGCGATTGGTACCGCCGCGCCGGCCGCTGCCGGCTGCAACAGCGTGTCGGTCAGCATCTTTGGTGGCGGCAGTCGCTGCGACGGGCCGGTCGACCGGCTGGGGAACTTCACCCGATGCGACAGCGGCTATGGGATGGGGATCGGGGGATCGCGTTGCTACGTAGTCAACTTCGGCGACTCCGGACACCCGCCACACATTCCCTGATCGGTTTGCTGCCGAATCATCGCAATTGAGCGGACGCAGCCGATCAGAGTTCCTCGATGCTGATGATGCCGTCTTGGACAGCCCGGGCGACCAAAGCCGCCTTGGTGGGAGCGGGCCTCCCCACGGCGGCATACTTGGCGCGGACTCTTTGGAGATAGGTCTTCACCGATCCCGGTGAGATGAACAGCTGATGGCCGACGAGCTCTTTGCTCTCCGTTTGGAACCATGCCAACAGCACTTGCTGTTCACGTTCGGTCAAATCGGGCCGGCCAAGGCGGCGGTCGTTGTTGATGGCGCTGGCCATTCGGGGACCGACGTACGGGATGTCCCTGGCAGCGGCGCGAATGGCCTCCAGAAGATGGTCTTTCCCCTCGGCTTTGGCGACGTAGGCCGTCGCCCCGATGTCCAGCGTCCGGAGGATCGCTTCGTCACTTTCGATGTGCGAGAACACGATCACGCGAAATCCGATGGCCGCGATATGCTCGACAGCACTGAAATCCGGTCGGCGGCTTTGTAGTTCGAGGTCAAGCAGCACGACATCTAGATCACCGACATTGCCGCCGCGCTCAGCGACGAATTCCTCGACGGTGGCGTAGGTGGCCACCACATGCACCGGCGGATGCGCTTGCTGGCACCACGTCTGGATACCCGCGTGGATGGCGTCGTGGTCATCAATGACTGCAACGCGGATGGCGGACGCACTCTCAGCCGGCGAGGACATGGCTATGAGCTCCTTGGTGTGAGGCGATGTGAGAGACGAGCAACCAGATGGTGTTGTCGGCCTCGATGATGTCGATATCGACACTAGGATCTTCGGAAAGCTCAATGGGCAGCGAAAGTCCATGGCACACAATGCTCACCGAAATGTCCTGAGCTGAGCAGCTAACGACGATCCGGGCGGCTTCTGTGGTATGTGCCATCACTTCGGCCACCGGCCGCAGCAGTGCATCGATCTCCGCGGGCGGGAGATCTGACAAGTCACCCGCCAGGTCGACGGTCACTCCGACCTGACGCGCTTCGGCGGCGTCCACCAACGGGCGGACCGCCTGCATGAAGGGATGTTCGAACGTGGCTGCCTGGTCAAACAACGCACGCATCCTTCGGGACTGGGCACGAGCGCGGGCCCGGAGGTGATCGTCGACGACGGCGCCATCGCTGAGCGCCCGCAGCAAGGGGACTACATTGTCAACCAGCTGGGCGTACCGACGTTGATACTCGGCGCGCAACGCACGTTCGACCAGGTCCCGCAAAGCTATGCGTTTGTGAGCGTGAACCTCGGCCTGTGCCGCGAGGGCTGACTCGCGCATCAATCCGTTGAAGGCGAGCGCGAAGAGTTGCACGCCAAGAATACTGGCGCTTCCCAGGCCGATATTGACCAACGCGGCGCTCGTGGGGTTGCAGATTAGTTCGACTGCGGCACCGACGGACCAGTACGCGATGAGGATCCCCACACCCGTCCGGGTCGAGAACCCGAGAAGCAACGGCAGCGCACACCACCCGATCGCGCCTTGCGCCCAGTCGGCATTGCCGCCAACCATCGTCGGCTCCAAGAGCAATCGCTGGATGATCACGATGACCATCAACACTACGCCAGCGGGCCAGACGAGACGCGGGCGGCTGGAACGGATTCCAGGGACCGCCGCAAGCGTGCACACGGCGGCCGCCAACGCCAACGCCGCATTCAGGACACCATGACCGGCGGTGATGACCGAGTGCGGAACGGTGAACGCCAGGTTGGCCAAGGCGTAGACAACCAGTGCCAGTCCGTAGCGGACGCGAAGCCGTTCGATCAACCTGTCGGGGTCGCTCGGCAGGTCAGTCGCGGTTTCAGAAGACGGCTTGGGCCAAAGGAGTTCAGTCTTCGTACCGCGGCCGGGTGCGGAGGTTATCACCGCGGTCCCGCCGGCCCGTTGCATCCTTCCGATTATCGAATCGGTCACGCCGTGCCCAGTTCGTGGACTGGCGGGATCGAATCCAATCCCGTTGTCGATCAGTACAACTGACTGATCAGTGACGTTGATCGTGACCTCGGTTGCGTTCGCGTGCCGATCGACGTTGTTCATGGCTTCGCGTGCGGCAGCGATCACGGCTCTCGCGGCCTCTCCGTTCAGCCACAACCGGTCGCGGCCCTCGAAGCGGGCAGGCGTGTTCATGTGACTGGCGCAATTACGCAGGGCGTCAACCAATTCCTGGCTCGTCGGCGGAGCTTCCCACGAGCTCTCTTCGAGCAATTGCAGGTCGCGGCGCGCTTGCGCGGCGAGCCGTTGCGGCGCCAGATGCCCGCCCTGACCGACGATCAAGAGTGTCGAGGCTGCAGTGTCATGCAGCAGCGCGAGCTGTTCCCGCTCGTACTGCCGCACGGCATCACTGACTTGCCGATTGAATTCCGCAGCCGCACGCGCAGCGCGTGTCCGGTCGATGGCTGCCGCAATCCGCAGAAGCATGAATCGCAACAGCGCAGCCGTAATCCATTGCAAGGCAAAATAGTACAGCGCTGCCACCGGACCGATGTGCGACCAGCCAAGAATCTGTGCGCTACCCCAGGCGTAAGCCGCGGCGATTCCGACCGTCATGGGCAGGCTCACCGCGGCCGGAGCCGACACGGCAAAGCTGACTACAGCCGTGCCAGCGATGGCCTGCGGTGCGCTGTTGGAGGCATAGAACAGCGGGTCAGGGGCGAGCGCGGGTATCGACACACATACAGCCAGCACGAGCACGTAATCGATGACCAAGGGCAGCCAGTGCCGCGACCGCGTAGCGACGCGATACAGCGACCAGCAGCCCAGCGCGGCCAAGAACCACTCGCCGACCGGCAGGGCCCGGGATCCGGAATCGGCCAACATAACCAGCGCGACGATCAGGTTGATCCAGTTGCGCATCAGCAGTCCCACCCTGACGGCAGGTCGCAGCATGTGCCGCCGCGATGCGCTCAGATCGGTCGCGGGGCTGCCGACGGTCGCGATCAACTACTCACCACCAGGGCACGATCCGCAATGGGTAGCGAAGAAATCGATTCGGGTAGTCGGCTTGTCCGTCTGCATGAATGTTGGACTGCAGACACTTGCTGTGCGGAGTTGCACTGACCCCTATCCAAGACGCTCAGCATGGCCGTTTGGAGCCGGCCGCATCGGGATGCGGTGCGTGAATGCTCGACCGTGTCAGAGTTCTCGCAACCATCAGCAGCGCTTGCCATTTCGACGGGTCGCGCGACTCTCGCCGGCACCTCACTTACACTCTCGCTGATCAAATCACGTTTGTGATCCACTTCGCGCTCAGTGTTACCGATTGCCGGCACGCGGAATGGATGAACCAGTGCTTCTTCGTCATACGTTCGGCCGACAAGAATAGCGGAGATAGGCCGATGGAATGCAACGGTCCCGTGACATTTGACGCTCCGATTGCGGTTAAATTTAGACCGACGCGAGAATACGTTTGGAGGAATTGTCAATACCTGTGGATCGGGGTGTTTCAGGCGACCTCCGTTTCGGTTGATTCGGCCGGCTCGGGCGGTGTGATGTCGGCGGGGCGTTCGAGTAGCTTGCCTTTGTGGAAGACGGCGCCG
>NZ_JACBJQ010000119.1 GCF_013404075.1 Mycolicibacterium vinylchloridicum | reverse complement strand
TTTCCGTAAGGAGATCATCCGGTTGATCGCGGAGATCAGCATGGGTGCGGGCACGTTGGCGATGATCGGCGGCACTGTGGTGATCGTCGGGTTTTTGACGTTGGCTGCTGGTGGGACGTTGGCGGTGGTGCCAGATCCGGCGGCGGTGCAGGCGGGATTCCGTTGCTGGTGTTGATCGTGATGATCGACCCAGGAATGGTCTTGCCCGACGGCGTGGTTCCGACCACCGCTCCCCTTGACGAGAAGCTGTTGATCGGAGTGGGCATATCTGCGACCTGGAAACCGGCGTCCCGCAATCGCTTTCGTGCGGCGTCGAAGCTCAGGCCGGTAACGCTGGGCACTGTGCTGCCCGGACCGCCCTCGACGTAGCGCTTGTCGGTGGGCGGCAGCGAGATCGGGCCGAAGTCTTCTGCGATCGGTTTCATCGCCAGGAACCAGGTCCGGGCCGGCTCGTTGCCGCCGTAGAGGTTGCCGTAGCCGCACTTGCGCAGTGGATACGAGCACAGGCCGCCGGGATTGGTGGAGTCGTCGAAAATGTAGTTGGCCGCCGCGTATTGATTGGTGAAGCCGAGAAATCCTGACGAGCGATGCGATTCGGTGGTGCCGGTCTTACCCGCCATCGGCAGGCTCCAGCCCGCCGAGCCCGCCGAACCCGCCGCCGTACCGCCGGTGGAATCCTTGGACAGCGCATTGGTCAACGTGTTGGCCAGGCCTTCGGGGACCGCCTGCTCGCAGGTCTGTGTCTCGACGGCGACCTCGCGGCCGTTGCGGTCGAAGATCTTGTCGACCGGACTGGGTGGGCACCACATCCCGCCGGAGGCCAACGTGGCTGCGACATTGGATAACTCGAGCGCATTGAGTTCGAACGGTCCCAGCGTGAACGAGCCGAGGTTCTGTCGCTTGACGAAATCGGCCAGGCTTTCGTTGCTGTTCGGCTCGTAGGCTCGCGCGGTGCCGGGTTCGGCGTAGGACCGTAGACCCAACTTGACCGCCATGTCGACCGCGCGCGGCACGCCGACCTGCCCGATCAGCCGGGCGAAGGCGGTGTTGGGCGACTGCGCCAGCGCATCGGTCACGCTCATCGGGCTGCGGTAGTTGCCGGCGTTCTTCACACACCAGGTCTCCTTAGGGCATCCCGGGGTGTTGCTGGTGCCCAGGCCCTTGCCCTGAAACTGCGCCGGAACCTCGAGCTGGGCGTTGATGCCCATGCCCATGTCGAGCGCGGCCGCGGTGGTGAAGATCTTGAAGATCGAACCGGCCCCGTCACCGGCCAGCGAGAAGGGCTGGGGCTGCACGGTCTGGCCGGCATCGAGTTGCAGACCGTAGTTGCGGTTGTCGCCCATCGCGAGCACCTTGTGGCTGGTCTTGCCGGGCTGGATGACGCTCATCACGCTGGCGACCCCGTCCAGCTTCGGGCTGGCGACGGTGTCGATCGCCTTCTTGACGCTGTTCTGAACCCGCGGGTCCAGGGTGGTGCGGATCAGATAGCCGTTGCGCGCCACTTCGTCTTTGGACAGTCCGGCGCGGGCCAGGTACTGCAGCACGTAGTCGCAGAAGAAGCCGCGGTCGCCGGCTGCGATACAACCCTGCGGCAGACTGTTGGGCTGCGGCAGGATGCCCAGGGGTTGCTCGCGGGCGGCGCGCAGCTCCACGGCCCTGGCGGGCTCGTTCTCGATCAACGTGTCGAGCACTACGTTGCGGCGGGCCAGCGCGGCGTCGGGGTTGGTGTAGGGGTTCAGTGCACTGGTCGACTGGACGATCCCAGCCAGTAGGGCGGCCTGCTGCCAGTTCAGGTCGCTGGCATTGATGCCGAAGTATGTCTTGGCGGCGTCTTGCACGCCGTACGCGCCGTTGCCGAAGTAGACCAGATTCAGGTAACGGGTGAGGATCTCCTCTTTGTCGAGCGCCTTGTCCAGGGCCAGGGCCATCCGGATCTCACGCAGTTTGCGCGCGGGCGTCGTCTCGATCGCCGCCCGCCGCTCGGCGTCGGTTTGGGCGTTGACCAACAAGTTGTAGTTCTTGACGTACTGCTGCTCGATTGTCGACCCGCCGCGGGTGTCCAGATCACCCCTGAGGTAGCCGATGAGTCCGGTCAGGGTGCCCTGGACGTCGACGCCGTTGTGGTCGACGAACCGCTTGTCCTCGATCGAGATGATCGCCAGCTTCATCGTGGCGGCGATCCGGTCGCTGGGCACCGGCCAGCGCCGTTGCGCGTAGATCCAGGCGATCGGATTTCCTGCGGCGTCGACCATCGTGGAGACCGTGGGCACCTCGCCCGTCATCAAGTCCGTCGAGTCCTGTGCGGCCACATCGGAGGCGTGGTTGACGACGATGCCCGCACCGCCTGCGAGGGGAAAGAGCATGGCCGCCACCAAGACACCGGCCAACACGCAGTACAACGCGAGCTTGGCAACGGTGGCGCCCGCAGTGGGAGTCGTGGGGTGTGGGTCCGGCACCCCGCCAGACTAGGGCCACCCGCTCGGGAGACGAATCCAATATGCGAAGCCGGAATCAAACCGAGGCCGCAGAAACCCCAGCCCCGCCGTAGATGCTGGCGATCCAGATGTGGGCGAGCGCTTCCAGGGCGGCGGCTTCCGGCAGGGTCGGCTTCTGGCTGCCCTGGGCGGCGAACACCACACGCTCGTTCATCAGGTTCAGCGCCGTCGCCAGATCGTGAGCCGGAATCGTGTCGGGCGCCGCGCCCCGGTCCCGCTCCCTGGTGATCAGCCCGGCCGTGTAATCGATCCAGCCGGTCATGAACGTTGTCCACATCTCGCGCAGCTCGGCGTTGGTGGTCATGGCCGCCAACCCGGCGAGCACGACCGCCCGATGCGGGCGCAGCGTATCGAAGAACGCGTAAATGCCGTCGTGCCAGCCTTGCTGCGGCTGTTCGGGGTCGGCGTCGGTCTGTTGCTGTCCTTGCTGCTGCGCCCCCGAGGCCGTGATCGCCTTGGCGAACAGACGCACCAGTACCGCGTCCTTGGACGCGAAATAGAAGTAGAAGGTCGGGCGGGACAGGCCGGCGCCCTTGGCGAGGTCGTCCACCGAGATCTCGGTGAACGGCCGTTGCTCGAGCATGTCCTCCAGCGTGCGCAGGATGGCCGCCTCACGATCGTCGCCGGAGGGGCGGGTGGCGCGACGGCCGCGAACGCGGGTCGGGGTGGCAGCTGGCACGGGCGTTACTTTACAGGGTGTCGAATTATTCAACACACCGTTGACCTATTCAACACCGTGTTGATAGCGTGGCCGGCATGACTGAACATGTCGATGTGGTGATCGTGGGCGCCGGAATCTCCGGGATCAGCGCTGCCTGGCATCTGCAGGACCGCTGCCCGTCGAAGAACTTCGTGATCCTGGAGCGCCGGGAGAATCTCGGGGGCACCTGGGACCTGTTCAAATACCCCGGCATTCGGTCGGACTCCGACATGTTCACCTTGGGCTTCCGGTTCAAGCCCTGGACGTCGCAGAAGGCGATCGCCGACGGGCCCTCGATCATGGCCTACCTGAGCGAGACGGTCCGCGAGTCCGGCATCGACAAGCACATCCGCTTTCGCCAGCATGTGGTGGCCGCCGAGTGGTCCAGCGCGGACAACCAGTGGACGGTGCGCGTCGAGTCCGGCGGCGAGTGCAAGGACATCACCTGCTCGTTCCTGTTCGCCTGCAGTGGCTACTACAACTACGACCAGGGCTACTCGCCGGAATTCCCCGGTTCTGAGGACTTCACCGGCACTGTCGTTCATCCCCAGCATTGGCCCGAGGATCTCGACTACGCCGGCAAGCGGGTTGTGGTGATCGGCAGTGGCGCGACTGCCGTGACTCTCATTCCCGCCCTTGCTAATTCGGGTGCCGGGCACGTAACGATGCTGCAGCGCTCACCGACCTACATCGGTTCGCTGCCCGACGTCGACCCCTTCGCGGTCCGGATGAACAAGCTGCTGCCCGCCAAACTCGCCTATATCGCCAACCGGTGGAAGAGCATCCTGTTCCAGTCCGCGCAGTACCGGCTGGCCCGGCGGTTCCCGAATTTCATGCGCAAGCAGCTGATGACGATGGCGCAGCGCCGGCTGCCCGAGGGTTACGACGTGAACAAGCACTTCGGCCCGAGCTACCGGGTTTGGGACGAGCGACTGTGCCTGGCGCCCAATGGAGATCTGTTCCGCACCATCCGCAAGGGCCAGGCCGAGGTGGTCACCGACACGATCGAGCGCTTCACGCCGACGGGAATCAAACTGACCTCAGGCCGGGAGCTGGCAGCCGACATCATCGTCACCGCAACCGGTTTGAACCTCCAACTGTTCGGAGGTGCCGAGATCCGCAGGGACGGTGAGCCGCTCGACCTCACCACCACGATGGCCTACAAGGGCATGATGCTCTCCGGCGTGCCGAACATGGCCTTCACCATCGGCTACACCAATGCGTCATGGACGTTGAAGGCTGACCTGGTCTCCGAATTCGTCTGCCGCGTACTGAATTACATGGATGCGGGAGGATATGACCGCGTCGTACCCACGCAACCCGGTGCCGATATCGAGGAACGTCCGCTGATGGACTTCACCCCCGGCTACGTTTTGCGGGCGCTGGACCACCTGCCCAAGGCAGGTTCGCGGGCCCCGTGGCGGCTCAAGCAGAACTATCTGCTGGACCTGGGACTGATCCGGCACGGCAAGGTCGACGACGAAGCGCTGAGCTTCGCCAAACACCGTGTCCCGGTGAGTGTTTAGCCGGAGGTGACGACGATCCCGTCGTCGTCGCTGTAGGCGACGTCGCCGGGGGCGAAGCTGACACCGCCGAAGCTGACGGTGACATCGCGTTCGCCGGCGCCGGTCTTGGTGCTCTTGCGGGGATTGGTTCCCAGCGCCTTGATACCGATGTCGAGTGTGCGCAGCGTGGTGGCGTCGCGCACGGCGCCGTGCACGATGAGTCCTGCCCAGCCATTGGATCGGCCCAGCTCCGCGATCAGGTCACCGACCAGCGCCGTGTGCACCGATGCGTCGCCGTCGATCACCAGAACGCGCCCGTGGCCCGGCTCGGACAGCACCGACTTCAGCAGGGCGTTGTCCTGGAAGCAGCGGACCGTGCTGATCGGCCCCGCGAATTCGGTGCGACCGCCGAACTGGCGGAACTGGACATCGCAGCTGCGGACCTCGGGTCCGATGTCGTCGACGAGATCGGCCGTGGCACGGAATGTGACGGCCATGCTCACTCGGTCCGCCGGTGCCGCAGGCGGCGCATCAGCAGAGCGATCAGCACGGCCACCGCGAAGGCGACGGCGAACGGCAACGGCGAGCGCCCGGACTGCGGGGCGGGTAGCGGGGCCGGCGGCGGCACCGGATTGGCGGCCTGCTCCACCGACGACTTGGCGGTGGCGGCCGCCGCACGGGCGCCGTCGGTGACCGGTGGTGCGCCGTTGCCCGTGGCGAGCTCGGCTGGGGTGGGGGGTTCGGCGGGCGGTGCCGCCTTCTTGGCCGGGGCCTTTCGGGGAGCAGCCTGCTTGGCCTGGCTCTTATACACATCGGACCGTGCCGACGATACGTGTGGAGTGGATATAGCTCGCCTCAG
>NZ_JACBJQ010000118.1 GCF_013404075.1 Mycolicibacterium vinylchloridicum | reverse complement strand
ACCCTCTGGAGTCGGCGTCGCGGTCGGCAACGCGGTACGGACCTCCCTGATCGTGGTCGTCTCCGTCACCCTGCTGGTCTCACTGGCCATCTACGGATCCAACGGCAACTTCAACCTGTCCGGATAGCCGAGGAGCGAGATGAAATCAGGTATCGCGCGCCCGCTCGCCGGATTGGCGACCGTGGTGGTCCTCGTGGCGATTGTCGCGTTGGCCGTTGGGCTGTTCCAAGACAGCTTCACCAAAACTGTTCCGGTGACCGTGATCTCACAGCGCGCCGGCCTGGTCATGTATCCAGACGCGAAGGTCAAGCTCAACGGTGCTCCGGTCGGCAAGGTCTCCTCGATCGACCTGCTGCCCGACGGGAGAGCCGCACTGCATCTGGCGCTGAACCCCGCCCGGGTCAACGACATCCCTGCCAACGTGAGTGCCGACATCACGTCGTCGACGGTGTTCGGCTCGAAGTTCGTCGAGCTGAATCCGCCGCCGGACGCGTCGGCGAAGTCCATCCAGGCCGGCCAGGTGATCGACGGCAAGCACGTCACCGTCGAGATCAACACCGTATTCCAACAGCTGGTTTCGGTGCTCTCGCAGATCGAACCCACCCAGCTGAACCAGACACTCGGCGCGATCGCCAAATCGCTGAACGGCCGAGGCGACAAGTTCGGCCAGACCCTGGTGGACCTCGATACCGCACTGGCCAAACTCAACCCCAGCCTTGACACCCTGAACCATGAATTGGAAGTCGCCCCAAAGGTGTTCGACGCCTACGGTGACGTCTCCAACGACCTGGTGTCCACCGTGAAGAGCGCGGCCAAGATCAGCGACACGATCGTCGACCAGGATCAGAATCTGGACACCCTGCTGGTCAGTGCCATCGGCCTGGCCGACGTCGGTACGGAAGTGTTGAGCGAGAACAAGGATCCGCTGGCCAACGTCGTGCATCTACTGGTGCCGACCACCGATCTGTTGAACGAGTACAACGCCGCACTGAATTGCGGTATCGGCGGCCTGGTTCCGTTGGCCACCGGCCCCGGCCTGCCGTTGCCCGGTGCGGTCCTGCTGCAGTCGTTCTTCCTCGGCCGTGAGCGCTACCGGTATCCGTCCAACCTGCCCAAGGTCGCCGCCACCGGTGGCCCGCAATGTACCGACATGCCGAAGGTGCCGTTCGAGACCAGTCCGCCGTTCGTGGTCGCCGACATCGGCGCCAACCCCGCGCAGTACGGCAACCAGGGCATCCTGCTGAACTCCGATGCGCTCAAGCAGGCGCTGTTCGGCCCGCTCGACGGTCCGCCGCGCAACACCGCACAGATCGGACAACCGGGATGACCGCGCTGTGGAAGACGCTCCTCAAGGTCGGCATCTTCGGCGTGGTGATGCTCCTCCTGACCGCGTCGCTGTTCGCGATCTTCGGCCAGTACCGATCGGGTTCGGACAACGCCTATTCGGCCGTGTTCGCCGACGCCTCCAGCCTGAAGTCCGGGGATTCGGTGCGGGTGGCCGGTGTCCGCGTCGGCACCGTCACCGATGTTGCACTGCAACCCGACAACAAGGTGATCGTCGACTTCGACGCCGACCGCAAGATCGTGCTGACCTCGGGAACCAAGGCGACGGTGCGTTACCTGAACCTGGTCGGCGACCGGTACCTGGAACTGGTCGACAGTCCGGGATCGGCGAAGATCCAGCCGCCGGGCAGCCAGATTCCGCTGGACCGCACCGAGCCTGCCCTGGATCTCGACCTGCTCCTCGGTGGTTTGAAACCCGTTGTCCAGGGCCTTAATCCGAACGATGTCAATGCGCTGACGAACTCGCTGATCCAGATCCTGCAGGGTCAGGAAGGCAACATCGAGTCGCTGTTCTCCAAGACGACGTCGTTCACCACCACGCTGGCCGACAACGGCCAGACCGTGCAGCAGCTGATCGACAACCTGAACACCGTGATCGCCACCATCAGTAAGGACGGCGACAAGTTCTCCGGTGCCGTCGACAAGCTGGAGAAGCTCGTCACCGGGCTGGCTGCAGACAAGGATCCCATCGGCCAGTCGATCACCGCCCTGGACAACGGCACCGCGTCGCTCACCGATCTGCTCACCCAGGCGCGCACACCGCTTGCCGGCACCGTCGACCAGCTCGGTCGGCTGGCTCCGCTGCTGGACCAGGACAAGGAGCTGCTCGACATCTCGATCAAGAAGGCCCCGGCGAACTACCGCAAGGTGGTGCGGCTCGGCTCTTACGGCAGCTGGATCAACCAGTACCTGTGTGGGTTGTCCTTGCGCGTCAGTGACCTGCAGGGCCGCACCGCCTACTTCCCCTGGATCATCCAACACACTGGAAGGTGCGCGGAGCCCTAATGCTCAAATACCGTGGATCCTCGCTGATCAGATCGGGCTTCATCGGCCTGGCACTGATCGTGCTCGTCATCGTCGTCGGGCTACAGCCCGAGCGGTTGGTGTCGCTTGCCACGTCGATTCGGCATCAGGCGCTGTTCACCGAGGCCGGTGGTCTGCAGGCGGGTAACGACGTCAAGGTGTCCGGCGTGAAGGTCGGCACCGTCTCGGACGTGTCCTTGCAGCGCGGCAAGGCGCTGGTGACCTTCATGGTCAAGGGCTCGGTTCGGCTCGGTTCGGATACGTCCGCGCACATCCGTACGGGAACTCTGCTGGGACAACGGATTCTGACGCTGGAATCGAACGGCAAGGGCACGCTTCGGGCTGCCGATGTGATCCCCGTGTCGCGTACCGGATCGCCGTACTCGCTGACCGAGTCGTTGTCGGACCTGGCGGCCAATACCGCTGACACCGATACCGCGGCGATCAACCAGTCGCTGGACACCTTGAGCGACACACTGGATCGCATCACCCCACAGTTGGGCCCGACCTTCGACGGCATCAGCAACTTGTCGCGGATGATCAACGAGCGCAACGACTCGCTGGCCAACCTGCTCAAGAGCGCGGCGAACGTCACCGGGATCCTGTCACAGCGCAGTGCTCAGGTGAATACGTTGCTGCTCAACGCCAACGACCTGATCGGGGTTCTGCAGCAGCGCCGCTACGCCATCTCCAATTTGTTGGCCAACACCTCCGCTCTGTCCAAGCAGCTGAGCGGGATCGTGGCCGACAACGAGAAAGAACTGGCGCCGGCTCTGGAGAAGATCAACGCGGTGACCGCGATGCTGGAGAAGAACAACGACAACATCACCGCCGCCATGAAAGGTCTGGCCAAGTTCCAGCTGACCCAGGCCGAGGCGGTCAACAACGGGTTCTACTACAACGCATTCGTGGCCAACCTCAACCCGGCGCAGACGCTGCAGCCCTTCTTCGACTACGCGCTGGGCTTCCGGCGCGGTATCGATGCCGGCCAGCCGGCCGACAATGCCGGACCGCGCGCCGAGATCCCGTTCCCGTACAACGGAATACCACAGCCTTATGAGCGATGGGGGCAGCCATGAAGTCTCGTAGAGGGCTGAGGATCGCCGTCATCGCGGTGGTCGCGGTGGTGATCGTCGGCGCGGTCGGCTGGCTGGTCCGTTACGCATTCTTCAAGCCCAACACCATCACCGCCTACTTCACCAGTGCCACCGCCATCTATCCCGGTGACGAGGTGCGGGTGGCCGGGGTCAAGGTCGGCACGATCGAGTCGATCGAAGCGCAGGGGACCAAGACCAAACTGGTGCTCGCCGTGGACCGGAAGATCCCGATCCCGGCTAACGCCGAGGCCGTGATCGTCGCGCAGAACCTGGTGGGTGCCCGCTATGTTCAGCTGACTCCGCCGTACGAGGACAAGGGGCCGACCATGGCCGACGGCGCGGTGATCGGTCTCGACCGCACCGCGATCCCGGTCGAATGGGACGAGATCAAGACCCAGTTGACAAGACTGGCAACCGATCTCGGGCCGGCCACGGAAGGACAGACCACCTCGGTCGGGCGCTTCATCGACACCGCTGCGACCGCACTGGACGGAAACGGCGAGAAACTGCGCGACACCATCGCGCAACTGTCCGCGATCAGCAAAACTCTGGCCGACGGCAGCGGCAACATCGTCGACACCATCAAGAACCTGCAGATCTTCGTGACGGCGTTACGCGACAGCAACACCCAGATCGTGCAGTTCCAGGACCGCCTGGCATCGCTGACCAGCGTGGTGGACGGAAGTCGCTCGGACATCGACGGGGCGCTGACCAATCTGTCCAGCGCCGTCGTGGACGTTCAGCGGTTCATCGCCGGATCGCGGAACCAGACCGCCGAGCAATTGCAGCACCTCAGCGCGATCACGAAAAACCTCGCCGACAACAAACTCGTCGTCGAGAACCTGCTGCACGTGGCGCCCAATGCCATCGGCAACGCCTACAACATCTATAACCCCGACTCCCAAAGTGCGCTGGGTGGTTTCGCGCTGGCCAACTTCTCCAACCCGCTTCAGGTCGTCTGCTCGGCGATCGGGGCGGTGCACAATGCGACCGCGCCAGAGACCGGCAAGCTGTGCGAGCAGTATCTCGGACCGGCCCTGCGCCTGCTCAACTTCAACTACCTGCCGTTCCCGTTCAACTCGTATCTGGGCAAGTCGACCAGCCCCGACAAATTGATCTACACCGAGCCGGGCTTGGCCCCCGGAGGCTCGGGCGGGACTCCGCCCGGTTACGAGATTCCGCCTGCCGTGTCGGCGTATACCGGCTACAACGGCGACGTGCCGGGACCGGCAGGCTGGGGCGGTCCGCCGAATACGTACCACGGCGCTTATGCCCCCAACGGCTTACCCGCCGACCCGTCACCGGCGCTGTTCCCCGGCGCGCCGATCCCGCCGGGGGTGCCGTCCGGGCCCGCGGCTCCGCCGCCGAGCAACCTGGAGGGCATGCTGCTTCCGGCCGAAGGGAATCCGCCATCATGACCAGTTCGGTGCAGCGTCTGTTGGTGACCGCGGCGTGCGTCGCGGTGACGGCGACCGGCTGTAGTTTCGGCGGCTTGAATTCCCTGCCTTTGCCCGGGACGGTCGGGCACGGCAAGGGTTCCAGCACCTATCACGTCGAAATCGCCAATGTGGGCCAGCTGGAATCGAATTCACCGGTGATGGTCGGCGACGTGGTCGTCGGCAGTGTGGGCGAGATGACGGTCACCGACTGGCACGCCGACGTCGAGATCTCGGTGGAACCCGGTGTGGTGATCCCCGCGAACGCGGTGGCGTCGGTGGGGCAGACCAGTCTCCTGGGCTCCATGCACCTGGCGCTGAACCCGCCACTGGGCCAGGCGCCCAGCGGCGAGCTGAAACCCGGTGCCACCCTTGGCCTCAACCGCTCCTCGACCTATCCGTCGACCGAGCAGACGCTGTCGGCGCTTTCGGTGGTCGTCAACGGCGGCGGACTGGGGCAGATCGGCGACATCATCCACGAGTTCAGCGCGGCGCTGAACGGCAGGACCGATCAGGTCCGCGACCTGCTCACGCAGCTCAATGATTTCGTCGGTCTGCTGGCAACGCAGCGCGACGCCATCAACGAGGCGGTCAATTCGCTGAACAAGCTCGCGGGCACCTTCGCCGGACAGCAGCAGGTGCTCACCGATGCGCTCAACCGTATTCCGCCCGCGCTCGACGTCCTGGTGAAGGAGCGGCCGCGCATCACGACCGCGCTCGAGAAGTTCCGTGGCCTTCCCCCGAGACCGTGGAGGCATCGGCTATAAGGAGTAGCGATGTCAGAGAAACGGAAGAAGTACGACCGGGAGTTCCGTGAGGGCGCTGTGCGGATCGTGCTTGAGACGGGTAAGCCGATC
>NZ_JACBJQ010000117.1 GCF_013404075.1 Mycolicibacterium vinylchloridicum | reverse complement strand
GATCGGCTTACCCGTCTCAAGCACGATCCGCACAGCGCCCTCACGGAACTCCCGGTCGTACTTCTTCCGTTTCTCTGACATCGCTACTCCTTATAGCCGATGCCTCCACGGTCTCGGGGGAAGGCCACAGTCTTCGACAGCGTCACCGTTTGATGAACGCGCAATCAGATGCCACGACGAGTCGGCTTGTGCCTCTCGGTTATGGCGATAAGGCTCGCCCTGTCGATGGTCACCAACCCGGTTGAGGTGCTCCACTTTCCGCTCTGTACGGGTAGATGATCGTGAGAAGGTGTTTGTCACTAGTAGGTCGCTACGCCGGATGTCATGTGTCGTCGTTGATGTCAGAAACTTTAAGCGTCAACGTGTAGGTACACCATGTCTTGCCAAGCTCAGCGCGGATCGATTGTTGGTACTTTGTGGACAAACCCAACGGTAAGGAGGGCGTGTACCCCGACGTTTCGTCGGGGTACGTCGGGGTACACGCGCTCGTGTCGGGACTGAGGAGAGTCGGAAGATGCCGACCGATTAACCACAGTTCGGTGTAGTTGGGGCTCCATTGAACCGATCGGTAAGCCACTGCATGGAGCGTTCCCCGTCAACGAAGTATGGGAGCAGAGTGTTCATGGCTGCCTTATTGAGGAATGGAGGCTGCTCGTTGGTCCACAGTTCAGTATCGGCCCCTTTCGCACACCAGTCGGCTGCGAGGTCGGACGATGCTTGGTATGGATTGAACGAATCAAAGCGGTTTGCCGAAATATACACCGGTGCATTGGGTTTAAGTGATCCGAGTTTTTGCGCCAGTAGAAGGCTCTTTACCGGATCGCTACCGAACAGCGTGGCGGGATCCACGTTGAAGTAGCCGGTGTTGTCGGGGAAGTAGAGATGGCGGAATCCGAAGTCTGCCACGGATTGGACTAGGCAGATGTATGAGGACCATTGAACGAAGTGCTGACCCCGAGGCGTGAGCGTGCTCACCAGGAGATCTTTGGTTTCGGGATACGCGTTGACGATGCCGTTGAGCACGTATCCTAGTGCGCCGACTAGTAGATTGCCGTCGAGAAACGGCGGCATTAGCGTCAGATCTGCCATCGGTGTGTTCAATGCTGCGCCAACGACTTTCAGATCGGGAGCGTATGTGCCCGCCTGTTCGGCCGCAGACCCAGCAGCCTGGCCTCCACTCAGCCAGCCCCAGAATGCTACGGGCGCATGGGGAGTCAAAGATGTTCCCGGCAGCTTTTGGGCGGCACGCGCGGCGTCTAAGAGCCCTGTGCCGGCGGATAGACGGTTAGCGAACTCCGGACCGCCCGGTATGTGCGTGCCCATACCGACGCCATCCGCTACGACGACGGCGAACCCGCGCGCGACCATCGTCGCAAGGAACGTCTCTTCGTAGTTGAACGTTAGGTCGAAGCCCTGAGAGAAGTGGATGCCCTGATCCATGAGCCGAGATGGTGCGCACTGCTCACCTATCCCGTATGGACCTGGTGCGTATGCGATTAGCGGTCGTGGCCCACTCCCTGTCCAGGGGTTGCTGGGTTCTAGATAGACTCCGGTCGCCGCGACTGGGTTTCCCTTGGCGTCGGTGGTCTGGTACATGATCCGCGTTCCTGAGGCCACCCAGCTTCCGAGTTGCCCAGACGGTTCATACACCAACCTCATCGGCTCTGATCGAATGAGGTCACCCGGCCGGCCGGCGGGCAGTGGACTTGGCGGCGTGTAAAACTCCAAATACTTGGTGTCGTCCGCGCGCGCCGTCGCGATGCCGTTGGTCGTTGGCATAGATGCGGAGATAGCCAATACTCCGACCAACATTCCAATCAGACACCGACCGATGCACTGGACAACGACTTTGATTCCGGGTCGCGATGCCGTGGCATTTGATTTACAACTGAGGAGATCAATGGCGACTTTGCTCATGAATGTTCCTATTTCATCGGGGGTTAGAAGTCTGGTGAGTGCTGGCTGATGCTTCCGTTCGCGTCGATCGGTGGACGTCAGAGCTGGGACCGCAACGATCGCTGTGCAGGCTGTTTAGCGGCCGTACTTGGCCCAGAAGTCGGCGAACAGTTCCTCTTCGGTCGCCTGCGGGCGCTGAATCGGCCTGGAAACCCACGTCAGGTTCACGAAGTGTCGGGCATTGACGTTCTCCGTGGTGATGTTGCCTCCCCACGTACCGCAGCTGAGGCTGAGCGTGAATGGCAGTCCGTTGCGGGGGCTTCCGGCACCTTCATTTAGGTTCTGGTTGACCATCACCCGAGCTGTCTTCGTCCTGGTCGCAAGTTCCTCGATGTGCTCTTCGGTCGTCGAATGGATTCCGCACGTGTGCCCGAGACCTTGGTATTCGGTGATTGCGTTGACCAAGTCGATCGCTGCGTTGATGGACTTCTTGTACTTGTAGGCAGTCAGTACGACCGAAAGCTTTTCGCCAGAGAACGGATGTTCTGGTCCGGTCCCCGTTTCCTCGACGATGAGGAATGTCCGATCCTCTGGTATTGAGAACCCTGAGATGTCTGCGATATGAAGGGCTGACTTCGCGATCACATCGGGGGTGGGGACATGTCCGCCGTCCGGCCACATACGGCTTTGCAACAACCCACTCTCTTCGGCGTCGCAGATGTAGCCGCCTCGTTTAAGGAGTTTCGACATCAGGGCTTCGTAGACCGACTCCTCGACGACGATGGCATTGTCGGCCAGGCAACTGGTGGCGAAGTCGAATGTCTTGGCCGCGACGATGGCCGCGGCGGCGTCGTCAAGGTCAGCCGTCTCGTCGACGACGTGAACCGAGTTGCCGACACCAACTCCGTATGCGGGAGTTCCAGAACTGTAGGCAGCCTTTACCATTCCCGCGCCGCCCGTCGCGACGATAAGGTCGGCCTGCCGCATAAGTTCCTGAGTTTTGGAGATCGATGGCTTGTCGATCACCTGGATGAGATCCGCCGGTGCGCCGACCTGTTCGCACGCTTTACGCATTGTCTCAACAACATCCATTGTCGTCGCTACCGTGCGCGGATGCGGTGCGACAACGATTGCGTTACGGCCCTTCAGAGCCATCAGTGTCTTTAGTGGAGGTGTGGCGTCTGGCCCCGTAGTGGGAATCAAGGCGGCGATAACCCCAACGGGCTTCGCAATCTTGATCAACCCACGACTAGGGTCGTCCTCGACGACACCGACGGTCTTGACCGTGCGCATGTCAGCCAGGACACCGAGGACCCGCTTGTTGATTTTGGTCACTTTGTCGTCGTAGTTACCAAAGCCACCCTCGTCGACCGCCAGTTTGGCCAACGCACTGGCCCGGTCAGGCCGGGCCACGGCCCATGCCACCGCAGTGCATAGTTCATCGGCTTGCTCTTGGGTGTAGTGCTCGATTGCCCGCTGAGCCTCGCGTGCACGCGCAACGATCGCCGAAACCGCTTCGACGGCAGGGCCAACTGTCAATGTGTCGGTCATGTTCGTAAGCGTGTCGCACCCGCAGCGTTACCGAATCGGCCTCATGGGACCAACACCGACTCACAAATTTGGCTCTGAAAGACCACCCAGGCCGTCGAAGTGACGGGCCAATGAATCCTGCGCGTGTTGTCCGGTCTGCTGGGGCAAGTGTGCCGATAGCGATGATTCCGCCGCTATCTATCGTTGGCCCCTGGGATTATCGAAGGCGGTTGCATCTTGCACTTCACCCCGACCAGCTCATCTTGTCGAACGCTGGTTCGCCGAACTGACCACCAACAAGCTGCGCCGCGGCACCCACACCTCGGTACGCCAACTCAACGCCGACATCCGCGCATGAATCCAAACCTGAAACGACAACCCTCGCCCCTACATCTGGACCAAGACCGCCGACCAAATCCTCGAATCCGTCGCCAATTACCGCAAGCGAATTAACGACTCACGACACTAGGTGCGTAATCCAATCGATCCGGGCCAGCCGGGGCCGCTGGCGTACCTGTATCAGTCGAAGTCAGCTTCCAACCATCGTCGATGTCGCGTTTCCGGTAAAAGCCGTAAAGGCCTTTAGTTTTAGGTCCGATTCGGCCGCTGGCCCCGCAATGCGTCCAAAACGCGTTGCGGTGTTGGCAGGTCCAGTCGGCACTCGTCACCGATTGACACTTCGTCCTCAGGGCGCATGACGTCGATGCCGTCGATCAGGACGGTGGGCGAGGGATAACGGCCGATGCGGTCAATGATGGGCTCGTCTATTCCGAGAGCGGCCAGGCAGTGGGTGACAGTCTGTCTAGCGAACTCGGCATTGGGGCATCCCGGCGAGGCGAGCAGTTCGATACGCATGACGGCAACCTCTGTGTGGCGGCCCATGTGGTTGGAGCCAGTGTGGTTTTATCGGACTCATTGACGTCACGGGCCGCTGATGACGCGCCCCGTGCCTGCACCCGCAGCGTACTCGGCGGCGGTGGGGTAATCCAGGCCTGAGCGACGTAGTTGAGTCGCTCCGTGCGGATCCCGATCGTCGCGGTCCGTCCTGGGTGTGACCGGCGGAATGTATTGCAGCGCAGCGCTTCAATCGCCATATCATTGAAGCGCTGGGGACTGCACCGCCCCGATCTTTGTCACCAAGTGGTAGCCGCGAGAGCTCGGCTGTGTTCGTAGATCATCGAGGCGATTCACCAAGGCCACGCGTGCCGACCAGGTCGCCTACGCCCGCGGAATCATCACTGCCGCCGAGCTACGCGATCGCGTTCGGCGCCGGTACAACCTGATGTAACCGAGCCTGCAGTGCCGCATTCCTGGGACACCGGCGACCTCGAACGGAACTGGCAGGGCGATTTCATTCCCGGCACGAACATTCTGAGGAACCGCGTCGGCGCCCAGACACCGGAGGCGATGCGAGACGCGGAGAACGATCTCGTCGAAGCACGTGTTATCGCACTCCGTCAGGCGACCGAGCTCCTGGGTGACCGCACGTATAATCTCCCCTACCTCTGCGTGATCCGCCGCCAGCTCTTTCAGGATGTGTACGTCTGGGCGGGAGATGTGCGAACGATCGGTATCAAGAAGAGCGGCGAGTCTTTCTGTCCACCGGGCAGTATCAGCCAGCCGATGGCCCATGTCGCCGCTGAGGTCCACCGGCTCAACCGACCTCAGGGATGTTCCCGAGGCTGAGCTCACACGCACCGTTGCATACCTGTACGACTACGTGAACTTTGCCTATCCCTTCCTCGAGGGCAACGGCCGGTCACCCGCGAGTTCTTTGACCTCCTCCTCTCGGAATGCGGCGCCGGACTCGACTGGCAGAAGACCGACCTGACCGAACTGCACAACGCATGCCACACTGCGCGAGCCGAATCCGACCTTGCAGGGCTGACTGCGATGTTCGTGAAAATCCTCGACACTGACCCTGCATACGAGTTCTGATCGGGCTGGCTGGTAGTCAAACACCCCCACCGCGTCGAGCTCGACATCGACTCACAAGCAGTGACTCCGTATGTCTGAGTGCCCAGCCTTCCCCTCCATCCCTATCCAGCGTCAATACGACCGATAAGAGTCTTCGATTCTCTTGGTTTGCAGCTGTTGACAGCAGCGAATTCGACTACCTCGTGCTCGTTTGCGCCCAGGTCTGGCCTCGAGGTCCGGGAACATGCCACGGTTCGCTAGCCAGGGTTCTGACTCCGTCCGCCACTGGCGGATCTCGACAACAGTCTCGGTCCGCCGAGGCGAGCATGTCCCGAGTCGCGTGGAATTTGGGTGACGATCCACGATGAACTCTAGGCGGCGGCACCGACAGATTTGGTGTCGGCGCCGGTGTCGGGGTGAGCGTGTCGGCGCAGGGCGTCGACGAGCTG
>NZ_JACBJQ010000116.1 GCF_013404075.1 Mycolicibacterium vinylchloridicum | reverse complement strand
ACCACCAAGCAGCCGCCGAAACCCTGCGCCGAACCACCACCGGCAACCGCCAACAACTACACTGACCGCTGCTCACAGGTGAGGAATTTCGGCGAGCACACCTGAGGACTTTCGACGAGCGCGATCATGCGCGCTGTACGAGGTCCGCGACGGGGTCGCGACCATCACTATGAACAGGCCGTCGGCCCTGAATGCCGTAAACGCCGATCTAGCCACGGCCGTAGGCACTTTCATCGAAGACGCCGAGTCCGACGCGGCAGTGCGAGTGATCATTCTGACCGGCGCAGGACGTGCCTTCTGCGCGGGCGCCGACCTGAAGGCGCTGGCGGCTGGACAAGCGGTGCACGCAAAGGACCACCCGGAATGGGGATTCTGCGGGTTCGCCCGCCACTGGGTCAACAAACCCACCATCGCCGCGGTCAACGGGTTCGCGCTCGGCGGCGGGACCGAATTGCTCTTGGCCGCAGACCTCGCCGTGGTCGACGAGAATGCGCAGCTGGGCCTGCCAGAGGTAAAACGTGGCCTGTTCGCCGCAGCCGGCGGTGTGATTCGGTTACAGCAGCAGATCCCGCGAAAGATAGCGATGGAGCTGGCCCTCACCGGGGCCCCGATCTCGGCTGAGTACGGACACAGCCTGGGAATGGTCAATCGCGTTGCCCCGGCGGGGACTGTTTTGGCGATGGCGGGCCAACTTGCTGCGGAAATTGCGGCGGGCGCGCCACTGGCCGTCCGCGAAACCAAGTCGATGATCCACCGCACAGCCACCGGGTCGGACTGGAAGGAGGCGGTGTGGATGGAGAACGCGCGTGCCGTGGACGCCGTATTCACCAGTTACGACGCCAAGGAAGGCGCCACGGCCTTCGCCGAGAAACGTGCGCCTGCATGGAGAGGTGAGTGACGTGGACACCGGTAGCTCTGCTCTCGACTTCGGCTTGCTCATCTTCCGGGTGACGTTGGGGTTCACCATGGCCGCCCACGGATACAAGTTCTTTTCAGGAGGCCGCCTCGCCGACACCGCAGGTTGGTTCGACAGCATCGGTATGCAGCCCGGGGCGCTCCACGCTCGTGTGGCTGCCTCCACCGAACTAAGTGCGGGGATTCTCTTGGCGGCCGGGCTCCTCACCCCCCTGCACGCCGCGGCGTTCGTTGCATTGATGTTGGTTGCCGCGTGGACCGTCCACCGCGGCAATGGCTTTTTCATCGTCAAGGATGGCTGGGAGTACAACCTGATCCTGGCTGTCGCGGCGGTCGCCGTCGCAACCGTAGGAGCGGGACAATACAGCCTTGATCACGAGTTTTTTGCCGACGCTTCTTTCCAACATCTGCTCAACGGTTGGTGGGGCTTCGGCCTCGCAACCGTGCTCGGGCTGGCTGGCGGCATTGCTCAGTTCCTGGCGTTCTACAGGCCTGCTGCAACGCGCTGAGAACTTCGGCGCCACCGAGACCTCGGGCTGCGGCGCTCCAGGACTCAGGGCGGCGGCGGCACGGTAGACGATGGCGAGTTCGTCCTGAGACGTGGCCTTGGTTGAAGCGCAACAAACCCGAAATCATTTCTGACTGAGCAACATTGAAACGCGAGCATCCGCGAACCCACCGTCACCTACGCGCGCTTCGCCACAACCCCGTTCCATATTGAACACTCCCCGCGGTCGCTTCCATCGTTGACTCAGCGTGAGCCAACTCATAGGATTCCAGTATCCTGGATGCAGCTGCTGATTATGCTGGCGAATGACTCTGCTCGGCGACCGGCCCCATGTCTGCACGGTTCATACGACCCGCAGGTCGGCCACCCTACTGCCTCTTCACAAAGGCGAAAGGCTGATCGATCACCATGCACGACCTCATCGGAGTGCTGGTCCTCGCGCTCGGGTTTGTCCTGGCGACGATTAGGCCGCTGAATCTCGGAGCCCTCCTGTTCGCCGGAGCATTCCTGTTCGGCACTTTTGTGGCAGGCTTGGATACAAGCAAAATCCTTGCAGAATTCCCCGTCGGCATTTTCCTGTTGCTGGTTGGTGTCACATATCTTGCCAACGTTGCCAGACACAATGGCACCATTGATTGGTTTGTCGAGGGCGCCGTGAACTTGGCACGAGGACGCGTCGCCCTCATCCCGTGGATGATGTTCTCGACGGCTGCTCTTCTCGCGGCCGTCGGGGTTCCGGCAGCACCCGCCATTATCTCTCCTGTCGCGATGGGTTTGGCAACAAACCGTGGGATCTCGCAAACGTTCATGGCCATCATGGTGGTTCATGGAGCGGGCGCAGGCGCGCTCTCGCCACTTGGCATATTCGGCATCGTGGTATCCGGAATGATGCGGCAGTATGCGATGCCATTCGATCCGATTGGCATATTTGTGACCGCTTTCCTAGTCAACTTCGTGGCAGCTGCGATCGTCGCGGCATTCTTTGCGTTCACGAAAGAGCGAGCCTCGGCCGCAGCAACGGCCCGTGTTCAGTCCCACGAAACTGAAGTCTCTAGATTCGGCGGCAATGCGGCCACAAGAAGAGCTATCGCGCCTGAACGGCAGTTCGGCGCAGACGGCGATGCCCCACCGTCAAACCAAGAAACTGAGAAAATTAGCCTGGACATTATTCTGACGATGGTCGCATTTTCTTTGCTCGTCGCGGGTGCCATTGGCGGTCTAGATATCGGATTGATGGCAATCACATGCGCTATCGCCCTCGCAATCTTCAAGTCAAAGTACGATACCGTGGCACTGATAGATGTCCCGTGGCCGTTGATATTTCTCGTAGTGGGCACCATCACCTATGTCGGTGTCATCGAGAAGATCGGGACCATGGACCGCCTGGGCTCATTTCTGGCCGGCGCAGTCGCTCCAACGATCGCCGCGCTGCTGCTGGCGTATGCGGCCGGGCTAGTTTCAGCATTCGCATCGTCAACAGGTGTAATGACTGCGCTCATCCCACCCGCCATTCCGCTGCTCGAGCAATCCGATCTCAGTGTCCTGGCAGTGATCGGACTCATCGTCGTAGCTAGCACCATCGTCGACGTCAGCCCTTTCTCCGGCCAGGGTGCCTCGGCGATCGCCAACGCCACCCCGGATGCTCGACAGAGTGTGTTCCGATCGATGCTGATTTATGGTGCGGTGATAACCGCGGTGGGCCCAGGACTGGTATGGCTCGTTCTTGTTCTTCCGGGAGTAGCGTGATGCAGGGTCACGCTTTTGCCCAGTCGGCACAAGCTGACATCAAGACCGATTGATGTCCCTGATGGGCATTACAGATACAAAGATAATCTCGCGAAGGTCAAGTGGCATCAGCTGTGCGTGCCGCCGCACCGTCACACGGAAAGCATAACCAAATCTGTTGTAAATTGCAGTGATTGACGCCGATACATCGACACCTCCACCCGACGGGACGATCGGTGGAGAATCCAGACGCGCGCAGCCATCCCCGACACGGCTATGCGGATACCCGACGGCGAATCTCCACAACTGGCCGACGTCTTCTTGCAGTACACAAGAGATGGAAGCGATCCCGCTCAGGAGCTTCGAGCTGAGATGGGCGCTCCAACGGCGGGCTGACGTATACCGTGCAGGTTTCAAGGTCTGACAGGCACACGCCGGGCAGGCGCGCATTGGTGTGGCCTAGCTACGCCACTGCCGGGAGTACCCCCGTAATGAGCGGCAAATCGACGTTGCGAGATCCAACCATGCACAACGACTTTCGCGGTTCAGGAGTTCTGTCGTGGTAACAATTCGTCAGCGAACCTGGAGAGAAATGAGTCCGAACAGCTGCTCCCACCGGCACAATGACGAACTTGCTCATACCCGCCGCCACGTGCCATCGACCTGGCGGTGCAGTTAACCCCAGTTTCGGGCGATCAGATCACCGGGTGTGCCATCACGACGACGTCGATTGGCACTGGTGAGATCGGACGGATAATCGACGATATGACCAATGCCGCTGATGACGATGCCAGGTGCGCCAACGCCGCCGAGCGGTTCAGCCGGACGGGGACGGCGCCTCGCTCCGACGTGGCCGGCGCGGCGCGTTTCGACATCGACGATTAGGCGTTGAAGTTCTACCGAGCGAACCTCAAGCTGGATCTCAGCAATACCGGCCGGTATCGGCACGGCATGCAAAGCAACCGCGCCTCGACTGCGAATTCTGCTGTTGCAACGGGCTTTCAGTCACCGGCCCTGCCACCGCAAGTGGCCTGACGGGGCCGCCGGCGTGGGGCCTGCCTAACGGCTCTCGATCAAGCCGCCATCCGCGGTTTGTCGCAGAAGCGGCTTGGCGAATGGCTGTTGAATGAGTTCGCGGCACCGCCGCTGCTGCGGATCTTGTCACGCCGAGGACGGATCGACAACAAGTTGGCATTTTGCCATAATGCGTCAGAATTCTTTCCCGCTGGCCGCCGCGAGGTCGGGGTCTCGGAGGCAGGTGTTGTGTCGCAGATTGCCCAGCCACGGTGAACTCCGCTCTTGAAGTGCCGTGATCGCGAACGAGTGCCTAGCTGTACTGACCACAGACGTTAGGTACGGCGTGGCGTAGTGACATGGGACTGCCCTGGGTTCAGTGGTGTCGCCACACTTGGTTTCAGGCCACGGGTTGGACGGATTGGTGTAGCAGTTCGAACTCTATCGGAGTGCGCATGCCGAGAGCGGAATGACGGCGTTGGCGGTTGTGGAAGATCTCGAGGTAGTCGAAGATTGTGTTCGCAAGCTCGATCCGCGTCTTCCAGCGTTTCCGATTGAGTAGCTCGGTTTGCATTCTGCCCCAGAATGATTCGATCATCGCGTTGTCGTAGCAGTCACCGATCGACCCCATCGACGGGACCAACCCGGACCGCTTGGCGCGGTCGGTGAAGGCCCAGGAGGTGAATTGCACGCCGTGGTCGGAATGGATGATCCCACCGGACTGGGGGTCGCGGTTGCTGATCGCCATACCGAGCGCGTTGGTGACCAACGCCGCGGTCTGATTCGAATCGATCGACCAGCCGACGACCCGCCTGGAGAACGTGTCGAGCACCACCGCGCGCAGTACACCTTGCCCTCGTAGGTGCGGTGCTCGGTGATATCGGTAACCCACAACCGATTTGGGGCATCGAGGGTGAACATCCGCTCAACCAGATCCGTCGCCGTGGGCGTCTCGTGGCGGGGCCGGGGACGACGAGTACCGGGCAGGCCCTTGATGGTCGCGCGGGCCATCAGCATCTCGACCTGGTTGTAGCCGACCTGTAGACCCAACCCGAGGGGCAGTTCGGCGTGCACCCGGCGGGCACCGTAGGTGCCACGAGAGGCAGTGTGCACGGCGCGGATCTGCTCGGTCAGCTAGGCATGGCGGACGGCCCGAGCTGAGGGCGCCCGACTGCGCGATGCGTAGTAGCCCGAGTCGGTCACTTCTAAAAGCCGGCACGCGACCTGCACCGGAAGTCCTTCTGCGGCCATAGTGGCTATGGCCGCGTACCGCCTTTTGGGTCGTTGGGCTCCCGCAATCGATGGGCTCTTGTTTGCGCCAAGCGTAGATCGTCTGATCGCTGATGTTCAGATCGGCGGCGATCTGCGCGATCGGACGGCCGGCGGCGACAAGGTCGAGCACCTTGCGGCGGAACTCTTCGGGAAAACGTTTGGGCATGGAGTGCGGCCAATAGACGCATCCGCGAGCTGGAAACCGAGGTCGCCATCCTCAAAAGGGCCCGTGAGCTGCTCGGCTCCTTCGGCGGATGTCGTGACCAGAAGTCGAGCAAACCGACTCCATGAAACCCAGAGCAAGGTGGCCTTCCCCCGAGACCGTGGAGGCATCGGCTATAAGGAGTAGCGATGTCAGAGAAACGGAAGAAGTACGACCGGGAGTTCCGTGAGGGCGCTGTGCGGATCGTGCTTGAGACGGGTAAGCCGATC
>NZ_JACBJQ010000115.1 GCF_013404075.1 Mycolicibacterium vinylchloridicum | reverse complement strand
CAGCAAATCCCGAGCCGATCAGAGCTCACCGACCGAACAGGAGGCCACCCCCGCGGCACTGACCGCCTGAACCATCACATCGAAGAATCACACGACGACGTCGTACACCACGCCCCTGGACTTGACCCGGCGGGCATCGCTTTACCCCGATCATCTGGACAAGGTCGGCGCGGAAGCGCGTTTCTCGCGGGAGAGCGAGGTCTATCTGGGGATGTGCCGCCGGTGGCGGGAGCTGCCGAAACCGACCATTGCCATGGTGCAGGGAGCGTGTGTCGCAGGCGGCTTGATGCTCGCATGGTCCTGTGATCTCGTGGTGGCCTCGACCGACGCATTCTTTTCAGACCCCGTGGTGCGCATGGGAATCCCCGGCGTCGAGTACTTCGCGCATCCGTGGCAGATGCAGCCGCGTTTCGCCAAGGAGTTCCTGTTTCTCGGTGACCGTGTTGATGCCACTCGCGCCAGGGAACTGGGCATGGTCAATCGGGTGGTGCCAAGGGAAGGCCTAGAAGCCGAGACGATGGCTATCGCCGAACGGATCGCGGCGATGCCGGCCTTCGGGCTGGCGCTGGCCAAGCGCGCGGTGAACCAGTGCGAGGACTTGATGGGCCTGCGCGCGGGCATGGACTCGGTGTTCGCGCTGCATCATCTTGCCCACGCCCACAACGCCGAGGTGGGATCAGACTCACTGGGCGGGCAGGATGCCAAGAGCATGGCGGACGCCTACCGCAGTTGAGCGACTGCACATTGCCTTTCCGGTGTGACTTGGGTAACGTATCCGGTATCCGGTATCCGGGATACAGGCGCTGGTACTGAGCGTGATTGCGCCTCGGAAATCTGAGTTTCGCCTCGTCACCGGCCCGGCGTCATCGGTGCACCTGTTACCGATGGTGTCAGGCGGCGAGGAATGCACTCGGATCGGTATGACGTCAGATCGAGAGGTGGTTAACGATGAAGTTCAACCTGGTGACAGTTCCGAAACTGTATGCGACGGAGCAAGAGCGGCGGGTAAAGCGGCCGATTGGTCGAGACGTGGCAACCTACAGCGCGATGCTGGACGAACTGCGCAAGCTGGTGGTTCAGGCGGACGAGCTGGGCTTTCACTCGTTCTCGACGGTCGAACATCACTTTCACACTGAGGGGATCGAGGTGATGCCGTCGCCGATGGTGCTCTACTCGCACCTGGCTGCAATCACCAAACAGATCTCGTTCATTCCGTTGTCTCTCGTCCTACCGACATCGAATCCGCTGCGTATCGCAGAGGATGTTGCGCTGTTCGACCAGCTCTATCCCGGGCGAATTCAGGTCGGTGTAGCCCGGGGTTACCAGAGTCGGTGGATGCAGACGATCGCGCAGCAGGAGCTGATCGCGAGCGGAAATCCGGCGTCGGATGCGAAGAACCGCGAGATCTTCAACGAGTATCTCGAAGTCCTGCTCAAAGCCTGGACCGAGGATGCATTCAGCTACAACGGCAAGTACTTTCAGGTTCCATTCCCGTTCACCGGAATCAAGAACTGGCCGACCGTCGACATCAGCCGTGAATTCGGCGCCGAAGGTGAGATCGATGACGAGGGCAGCGTGGTCAAGATCGGTGTCGTCCCGGCGCCGGCCACGAAACCGCACCCGGAGATTTGGGTTCCTTTCTCGCTCTCGCCCCAGACCATGATCAATGCCGCGCGCAGTGGGTACAAGATGCTCTTGTTCCCGAGCAATCCTGTTGCGGTACGCGACTTCTGCCGCAAGTTCCAGGAGGAGGCGGCCAACGCTGGGTTCGAACGCCAACTTGGCGAGGGTATAGCGGCCGTTCGAGATGTCGCCATCGCCGACTCCTATGACGAGGCGTTCGAGCTCGCCGTCCGTGGTGCGGGCACCGACTTCTTCAACTACTTCCAGCACTTCGGCTACATGGAGAACTGGCGCGACGAGACCGACCCCGAGGTGAAGCCGCTCACCTTCTCGACGGTCGAGGACTTGACGAAACGAATCGTGGATAAGGGTTGGTTGCTCTGCGGCACAGCAGAATCCGTGACAGAGCAGATTGCCGAACTGAAGACCTGTTACACCGAAGGCGGCAACCTGGAAATCTTCTCCTGGAACATGTACGCGCAGGGCAACCTGACCACCGAGGAAACCGTCGATCAGTTGAGACTGTTCGGTGAGAAGGTGATGCCTCACTTCACGGCACAGTAGGCGACACTCGCGAAAGGGCTACGGGTGGTGACATCGTTGTCAGCCGTGGCCCTTTGCATGTCCAGCCCGGCGACTGCTTAGTCGCTATCCACTAAAAATGTTATAGCAGTGGAGATTTCAGTACATGTGCCTTGTGAATCCGGGATGCAAGATGCTAGTGTCGAGTGACGCCCATCACTTTGGGCGGTTAGATCGGAGTCGTCGCATCGGCGAATCTGTCCCTGGATGGAGTGCTCGAGGCGACCTTCGGCGTTTACTCTCACCCATCTGAGGAGAAGTCATATATGAGCGTTGGCAGCGTCAAGGTGGTATCCCATCTGTTTGAGTCGTTGGCGGCAGGTGACATCGATGCCATGGTCGCGAACTTTCACCCCGAGATCGTTGTCAAGGAGGCCGACAACCTACCGTTCGGGGGATTGCATCAGGGGGTCAAGGCATTTCGCGAGGATCTACTCGGCGGGATCGCTGCCGGTGCAGATCCTCGCATCGTGATGTCGGGGGACAATATTCCGAGAGGAGCGGGCAGTTGGCGGAGTTTGTTAGGCGGAAAGATATTTGTGAAGGACCGCTTTCGTATCCTGGGAGTTTGCGGCCCAGAGCTTCAGCCCCAGAAGGGCGATACCCCGACATCGCAGACCTTCAGCGACCCGCCTAGCGTGGAGCCAAGTTTGTAAGTTCTACTCCGACTTTTTAGAAACGAAACCCTGTTTTTTAGAAACGAAACCCTGTTAAGGAGACAGTATGTCAAAGTCGTTTACTCGAGGCGTACTCAATCTGTCGGGAGCCCGACCTGAAGACGCATATCCGTACGATGGTCCGATTATGCCCCGCATCCATTGGTACTCGGTAACAATCGCGACGAGCTACGAGGCCATAGAAAAGATCGTAGTACCGCCACCCCTCAAAGTGAACCGGGACCTACCGCCTCACCTGCAGCTATCCTTCTTCGTAAACCCCACGAATCTTGGTTTCGATGGCCGGCATTCCCCGTACCAGGCCTTCTCATTTGCCGCGAATGCGGTGTATGGTGACGTTGCTGGGACGGCGGGCTGGGAGATGGTAGACAGCGTCTATACTGACAAGACAACTGCAGACTTCTTAATCCCATGGGGTGTCTATTTTGGGTTCCTTAAAAAGTTTGCAGACATTCGCGCGACGCCCATGGGAGGGGGGAATCTCGAGATTACTGTGCACCGTCACGGCACGCAGATAATTAGAATGCAAATCGAGGTTGGAGCCAAGCTCGCCGATGAAGAGCTCGCTGCGATGTCAGCAGGGGCGGTATCCGGAGCAGGCGCGCTTACTGTGCGCGAGATTCCAAACCTGGGTTATACAGAGTACGCGGAGCGCTCAATCTGGTTGTCTCCGACGTCCGAGGTCACGGTTACTGATGCATGGGCGGCGGAGTGTCGCGAGATCGAGTTTGGAAGTATTGAGCTCGATCCGTTCGGCGATTTTCTCGTTGAGGACGTGGTAGGGGCTGCCGCGTATACAACTCAAACCAATAAGGACTTCTTCCGCAACGCCAGATTGGTGAAGCAGCTTCCCTTGGTCCCTTGACGTCATATCTTGGCGCGATCATGATTGCACTGCCTATATCTTCTAGAGATTGAGCAGCAACTAGATTTCGTCTCGGATAATTATGATGATTTGTTCCGTATTTCACTGGAAATAGTAGCGGCGTGGTCGCCTGCCAGTACAAGATGCTCTTGTTCCCGAGCAATCCTGTTGCGGTACGCGACTTCTGCCGCAAGTTCCAGGAGGAGGCGGCCAACGCTGGGTTCGAACGCCAACTTGGCGAGGGTATAGCGGCCGTTCGAGATGTCGCCATCGCCGACTCCTATGACGAGGCGTTCGAGCTCGCCGTCCGTGGTGCGGGCACCGACTTCTTCAACTACTTCCAGCACTTCGGCTACATGGAGAACTGGCGCGACGAGACCGACCCCGAGGTGAAGCCGCTCACCTTCTCGACGGTCGAGGACTTGACGAAACGAATCGTGGATAAGGGTTGGTTGCTCTGCGGCACAGCAGAATCCGTGACAGAGCAGATTGCCGAACTGAAGACCTGTTACACCGAAGGCGGCAACCTGGAAATCTTCTCCTGGAACATGTACGCGCAGGGCAACCTGACCACCGAGGAAACCGTCGATCAGTTGAGACTGTTCGGTGAGAAGGTGATGCCTCACTTCACGGCACAGTAGGCGACACTCGCGAAAGGGCTACGGGTGGTGACATCGTTGTCAGCCGTGGCCCTTTGCATGTCCAGCCCGGCGACTGCTTAGTCGCTATCCACTAAAAATGTTATAGCAGTGGAGATTTCAGTACATGTGCCTTGTGAATCCGGGATGCAAGATGCTAGTGTCGAGTGACGCCCATCACTTTGGGCGGTTAGATCGGAGTCGTCGCATCGGCGAATCTGTCCCTGGATGGAGTGCTCGAGGCGACCTTCGGCGTTTACTCTCACCCATCTGAGGAGAAGTCATATATGAGCGTTGGCAGCGTCAAGGTGGTATCCCATCTGTTTGAGTCGTTGGCGGCAGGTGACATCGATGCCATGGTCGCGAACTTTCACCCCGACATCGTTGTCAAGGAGGCCGACAACCTACCGTTCGGGGGATTGCATCAGGGGGTCAAGGCATTTCGCGAGGATCTACTCGGCGGGATCGCTGCCGGTGCAGATCTGGTTGTCAGCGACCGGGAGATGATGGACACCGGCGGCGACGTCGTCGTCGTCCGGATGATCGGCACGTTCACCTCCAAGCACACCGGTCGGACCGTGCGTATGCCCATGGTCGAACTTTGGAAAGTGGAGGACGGACAGATCACCGAGATTGACGTCTTCTACAAGGACGTGACTGAAATGGCGAAGCTGTACGAGGAGCGGTGATGACCGGCGGCTGAGCCCTGGCCGGTTCGAGTTGGGCGGTGCGGCGCCCAGTCGGTGAACCACCCCGGGTTTGATTAAACGTCAAATCCGGGGTGAATTCATTGACAGCTGCTCGCCGCGACGGATTCCTGCGGTTCGAGTGAGGCCATTTTTGGGGGTTGGTCCGCTGCACGGCGGTCCTAGAAGCGATGCCCGCTCAACGGCTCCAGAGCGGGTAGTCGCTCCGCGAATGCTCGGCGGAACGAATCGAAGTCCAACGGGTCGTCGCCCTCCGAAGGTTCAACGATCAACACCTTGAGTGTGTGTAGGTGGAGATTGGGTGTCTCGCCGTACAGCAGAACCGAATCCGTGCCGTTGAGTCGCTTCATGTCGCCCCGGTCGTTGCGGAATCCGGCGCGATCGAGTCCGCTAGACGGGTGTGTAGCATAGGTGCTGTCTTAATGTACAGCGCTGGTTGGTCAAGTGATTGAGAAACGTACCGGTACGGATAATTCCGTTGTTACGCAGGATCCCGAGTGCATATTCGGGTGGCACTGACGGTGGCAAGGCCACACTCTCCGCGCGACGATCGCAGTGAAGTAGTTCGTGAGAGTAAATGCGAGCTTCACAGCTTTGGTGTGAGAGTGCATCGGGTCCGGTGTCTTCGAGACAGTGGAAATGTGCAGATCATCCGCCAGGGTATTGGCACGACCGATTACCAAACTGAGCATGTCCCGAGTCGCGTGGAATTTGGGTGACGATCCACGATGAACTCTAGGCGGCGGCACCGACAGATTTGGTGTCGGCGCCGGTGTCGGGGTGAGCGTGTCGGCGCAGGGCGTCGACGAGCTG
>NZ_JACBJQ010000114.1 GCF_013404075.1 Mycolicibacterium vinylchloridicum | reverse complement strand
AGTAAGGGGAGCAACCGAGGGCAACACAAGGGGTGTGGCGGGCACCGCCAGATGGGTATAAGCGCCAGGTACCGCCACCACCCCCTGCGCCCCCGACGCCGCCGTCGGCTCCGCCGGTGGCGGCCGCGCCCGCTCCCGCGCCCAGCGCACCGGCACCGAGCAAGCGGCCGGCACCGGTATCCGAGCCGCTCTGGTCCCGCTCCCAGCTGGAAATCCTTGCCGGAGGCAAGGTTTCGGAGGTCATGGGTCCGAAGTTCGCCGAGTACGACCAGTACGAGCGCCTGGTTCGGATGCCGGAGCCGCCACTTCTCCTGGCCGACCGGGTGATGAGCATTAGTGGAGGACCCGGCGCCCCAGATACTCCAATGGCTACCGGCACAATCGTCACCGAGACCGACGTCGATCCCGACGCCTGGTACATCCACAACGGCCGGATGTCGCCCGGTGTCGTGATCGAAAGCGGCCAAGCCGACCTCCTGCTCGCGTCATACCTGGGCGCGGATTTCGCCAACCGCAGTGAGCGTGTCTATCGCCTGCTGGGGTGTGATCTGACGTTCATGGGCGAGCTGCCCAAGGGCGGCGACACGCTGCACTACGAGATCCACATCGACGGTCACGCGAAGACCGGCGACACCCGGCTGTTCTTCTTCCACTACGACTGCTACATCGGCGACCGGCTGATGATCTCGGTGCGCAATGGCCAGGCGGGGTTCTTCTCCGATGCCGAACTCGCCGAGTCTGACGGGGTGCTGTGGGATGCCGCCGACGACGCGCCGCGCGAGGGTGCGGTCCGTGACGAGCCGGCGGTCATCACGCAGAAGCGGTCCTTCACCCGTGAGGACGTCGAGGCGTTCACCGACGGCCACGCCTACCGGTGCTTCGGTAGTGGATTCGAACGGGCTGCCGCCCATACCCGTACGCCGTCGCTGCCGAAGGGCAAGCTACGGCTGATCGACGAGATCGCCGAGTTCGATCCGAACGGCGGCCCGTGGGGGCGCGGTTATCCGCGTGCGTCCGCCGCAGTGCCGAAGGACATGTGGTTCTACGACGGGCATTTCAAGAACGACCCTTGTATGCCCGGCACGCTGATGGCGGACGCTGCCACCCAGGCGCTGTCGTTCGCGATGGCCGCCTACGGCTTCACCATCGAGCGTGACGGCTGGCGGTTCGAGCCTGTCCCGGATGACATGGCGCGCTTCGTGTGCCGCGGGCAGGTGACTCCCGACGCCGACCATATGCTCGACTACGAGGTGTTCATCGAGGAGATCATCGACGGCCCGACGCCGACCGTCTTTGCCGCATTGCTTTGCCGCAGTGACGGTTTCAAGGTCTTCCATGCCCGGCGCTTCGGCATGCGCCTCGTGCCGGACTGGCCGATGCCCCCCGGTGCGCCCGGCCCGGTGCAGATCCTGGCCGGCACCAACGACGTTCGCGGTGACCAGGGCGCGCTGCTGGCCTGCGGGCGCGGCATGCCGTCGGATGCGTTCGGTGCGTTGTACGCACCGTTCGACGGCACTCGCCGGGCGCCGCGTCTGCCGGATGAGCCCTACCACTTCATGTCACGGGTGCTCAGCGTGTCCAGTCCGCCCGGCGTGCCGACCAAGGGCGGCACCGTCGTCGCCGAATACGATGTCCCGGCAGGGGAGTGGTATTTCGGGGACGCTCACGTCGACGCGGTCCCGATGCCCGTGCTCATCGAGATTCTGCTGCAGCCCTGCGGCTGGCTGTCGTCGTACAACGGGTTCGCCGCCAATCGCGCCGACGATGTGGTGTTCCGCAATCTCGACGGCGGGGAGGTCATCCAGCACCGGCCCGCCCGGGTCGGCACGCTGCGGGTGACGTCGACACTGGAGCGGTTCGCCGACGGCGCCGGCTCGACGATCGTGTTCTTCGACGTCACCTGCACGCAGGACGACGAGGTCGTCATGACGATGAAGACCGCGTTCGGGTTCTTCAGTCCCGAGGCGTTGAAGACCCAGGTCGGACTGCGGACGGAACCGGGTGCGCTGGAGGCGCTTTCCGCGCCCGCTCCGATCGCACGGTCCTACCGGGCGCCCGAACTCGACGGCGCGCCGTGGCTGGATCAGGGCCGGCTCCAGGTGCTCGATCGGGTGAACTTCTGGCCCGACGGCGGAGAAGCCGGGTTGGGCCGGCTGGTCGCCGAGTACGACGTCACCCCCGAAGCATGGTTCTTCAAGGCGCACTTCTTCCAGGACCCGGTGCAGCCGGGTTCGCTGGGTCTGGAAGCCATGCAACAGGCGGCCCGTGCGGCGGTCCGCCTATCCGGATTGGCCGGCACCGGTGCGGAATTCGAGTTCGAACCCGTCGCTCTCGACCAGATGTTCAGCTGGAAGTTCCGCGGCCAGGTGACGCCGGCCAACAAGCGGACCCGATCCGAGATCGAGATCAAGTCGACGCGCAGCGACGAACGGGGTGTGCTGGTGGTGTTCGACGGCCGGTTCTGGTGCGACGATCTGTGCATCTACGACACACACGGGATGGGCGTCCGAGTCGTCCGCAAGGCGCCATGAAGGGGATCATTCTGGCGGGCGGATCAGGTACCCGCCTTCACCCGATCACCCTTGGAGTCTCCAAGCAGCTGATCCCTGTCTACGACAAGCCGATGGCGTACTACCCGCTGTCCACCCTGATGCTGGCCGGCATCCGCGACATCCTGGTGATCACGACGCCGCACGACGCGGAGAGCTTCGAGCGTCTGCTGGGCGACGGATCACGGTTCGGGGTGTCGATCACGTTCGCCCAGCAGCCGTCGCCCGACGGTCTGGCGCAGGCGTTCACCATCGGATCCGATTTCATCGGCTCCGACAAGGTCGCATTGATCCTCGGTGACAACCTGCTCTACGGGCCGGGTCTTGGCACTCAACTGAAGAGCTTCACGACCGTCGACGGCGGCGTGATCTTCGCCTACTGGGTGGCGGAGCCGTCGGCATACGGTGTCGTGGAGTTCGACGCAGGCGGCATGGTGGTGTCGCTGGAGGAGAAGCCCAAACAACCCAAGAGCAACTTCGCCGTTCCCGGCCTGTACTTCTACGACAACGATGTCGTGGAGATCGCGCGGGGACTGTCGCCGAGCGATCGTGGCGAGTACGAGATCACCGACGTCAACCGTGCCTATCTGGAGCAGGAGCGCCTGCGCGTGCAGGTGCTGCCGCGGGGTACCGCCTGGCTGGACACCGGAACGTTCGACCAGATGACCGACGCGGCCGACTTCGTCCGCACGATGGAGCGACGCACGGGCCTCAAGATTGGCGTACCCGAGGAAATCGCTTGGCGGCAGGGCTTTCTCAGCGAGGACGAGCTGCGTGAACGCGCCGAGAAGCTGGTGAAGTCGGGCTACGGCACCTACCTGCTGGACTTGCTGGAAAGGGGCGCCCAGTGACTCAGCTGCTGGTCACCGGAGGTGCGGGCTTCATCGGATCGAACTTCGTGCACTACGCCGTCGAGCACACCGACCACCACATCATCGTGCTCGACAAGCTCACGTACGCAGGCAATCGCCAGTCACTGGCCGGTCTCCCCGAAGAACGGGTGACTTTCGTGCACGGTGATGTCGCCAATGCCGAGCTGGTCGACAAATTGGTGGCCTCCGCCGACGGCGTCGTGCACTACGCGGCGGAGACGCACAACGACAATTCGCTCGACGACCCGGAGCCGTTTCTGCACACCAACCTGATCGGCACGTTCACGCTGATCGAAGCGGTCCGCAAGTACGGCGTCCGCTACCACCACATCTCCACCGACGAGGTGTACGGCGACCTGGAGCTCGACGATCCCGGCCGATTCACCGAAGCAAGTCCCTACAACCCGTCGTCACCGTATTCATCGACCAAGGCCGGCAGCGACCTGCTGGTGCGAGCCTGGATGCGTTCCTACGGACTGCAGGCGACAATCTCGAACTGCTCCAACAACTATGGCCCCTACCAGCACGTAGAAAAGTTCATTCCCCGCCAGATCACCAATGTCCTGCGTGGCACCCGCCCCAAGCTCTACGGCGACGGTCTCAACGTCCGCGACTGGATCCACGCCGACGATCACTCGTCGGCGGTGCTGGAGATCCTCGAGAAGGGCCGGATCGGCGAGACCTACCTGATCGGCGCCAACGGCGAAAAGGACAACAAGACCGTCGTCGAACTGATCCTGACGATCATGGGTCAGGATGCCGACGCTTACGAAAATGTGCCGGATCGCACGGGTCACGATCTGCGGTACGCCATCGATGCGACCAAACTGCGTGACGAGCTGGGCTGGCGGCCGCGATATCCTGACTTCGAGCACGGGCTGAGGGCGACGATCGAGTGGTACCGCGACAACGAAACCTGGTGGGCACCCGCCAAAGACGCCACCGAAGCTTTCTACGCCCGACTCGGGCAATGACAGGAGAGCGCAAGCAATGACGGAGCTCGGCAAGGCGCTGCGTGCGACGAGCACTGCCATTCCAGGACTTGTCATCTGGGACTTGCCCGTTCATGGTGACAACCGCGGCTGGTTCAAGGAGAACTGGCAGCGCGAAAAAATGGTCGCCGCCGGAATGCCCGACTTCGGGCCGGTCCAGAACAACGTCTCGTTCAACTCCTCGGCCGGCACCACGCGTGGCATCCATGCCGAGCCGTGGGACAAGTACATCTCGGTCGCCACCGGGCGCATCTTCTGCGCATGGGTCGATCTGCGGGACGGCCCGACGTTTGGGACGGTGGTGACCGCCGAGGTCGATCCGTCGCGTGCCGTCTTCGTGCCGCAGGGCGTCGGAAACGGATTTCAGACGCTGGAACCCAACACCGCCTACACCTACCTGGTCAACGACCACTACTCGCCCGACGGTATATACACCTCGCTGAACCCGGCCGACACCACCATCGCCATCGACTGGCCGATCCCGCTGGAGAAGGCCGAGCTGTCCGCCAAGGACAAGGCGCAGGGGCCGCTGTCCGAGGTGGTCCCGATCCAGCCCCGCAAGATCCTGGTGATCGGTTGTGGCGGCCAACTCGGCCGCGCCCTGCGCGCGGCCTATGACGGTGTGTCCCACGTCGACTACGTGGACCTCCCGGATTTCGATCTCAGCTCCGGGGCTTTCGCCACTGCACGCCGGTGGCGCGAGTACGACACCATCATCAATGCCGCGGCCTACACCGCGGTGGATACCGCCGAGACCGCCGAAGGCCGCGTTGCGGCATGGGCCGCCAACGTCACCGGTGTCGCGAATCTGGCGCGCGTCGCGGCCGCGCACGGGCTGACCGTCGTGCACGTGTCGACCGACTACGTCTTCGACGGCACCTCGGCCCGGCCCTACCGCGAAGACGATCCGATGGCCCCCCTCGGTGTCTACGGACAGACGAAAGCGGCCGGCGATCAGATCGTCGGCACCGTGGGCCGGCACTACATCCTGCGCACCTCCTGGGTGATCGGCGAGGGCCGAAACTTCGTGCGCACCATGCTTTCTCTGGCCGAGCGGGGTGTCGACCCGTCGGTGGTCGACGACCAAGTCGGCCGCTTGACGTTCACGACCGAGTTGGCCAGGGCGATCCGGCACCTGCTCGAAACCCGCGCGCCGTACGGAACGTACAACGTGACGGGGTCCGGGCCGGTCACCTCGTGGGCCGACGTGGCGCGACGCACTTTCGAACTGGCGGGCCACGATCCGAACCGGGTGACCGGGGTGTCCACCGACGAGTACTTCAGCACGGCCCCCAATCCGGTGTCACCGCGGCCGCTGCGCGGGGTTCTCGACCTGACGAAGATCGAGTCCACCGGGTTCGTGCCTGCCGCCGCCGACGAGAGCCTGGCGGACTATGTGCGGCTGGAAAGTCGCGCGGCGGTGAATTAGACCGAGGTCCTTGGGATTTCGGCGGTGACGGGGTCGTCGTCACCCGACTTAGGACATTTGGCTTAGTACCCCGTTTTGATCCCGAGTGAGTCGAGAATGTGGCGTTGATGTGGGGGAATGTGTGGCGGGAAGGTTTGGGTGGTGCCGTTGATGGTGATCGTGGCGCTAC
>NZ_JACBJQ010000113.1 GCF_013404075.1 Mycolicibacterium vinylchloridicum | reverse complement strand
AGGGTGGTGGGTGTAGGGTAGTGGCGAGGGGGCTGGGTGGGGGATATAAGGGGAAGGGCGGAGCGAGTAGGAGTGCGGGGCCTGGTGGGCGCAGCTTTTTTTTTTCCAAGCAGAAGCCGGCATACGGGTTTGCCTGTTGTCATGTGGGCGGGGAGTTGTGTATAGGAGACAGGGGTGGCGGAGCCTCCGGGGCGGGCGCGGGGGCGGCAGGCGCGGGCGCGGCGGGCGCGGGAGCCTGCGGGGCGGGCGTCACGAAGACGGTCCGCGGCGCCTGCTGCACGACGGGCACCGGCTCCTGGATGGTGTCGGGCACCGACGGTGCCGACGGCGGTGGCTGGGCCGCCTCGGGAGCGACGGCCGCGGGCGTCTGGCTGCTGGGCACGATCACACTCTCGGCCGGGCTCGGCCGCTGATCGACGGTCGGCCGGATACTGACCGCCAGCGAGATCACCAGTGCCACAACGCCGATCACGAAGATCGACGTCAGCGCACTACCGACCAGCAGAAACGGCTTGCGCTCCGGCTCGTCGACGGTGAAATCGGGGTCGGCCGGCATGGAGTCGTAGCCGAAGTCGCCGTCGGGATCGTCGGGGACTTCGGTGTAGCCGAGCGGGGCCATATAGCCGGCTGCGGCCATCTGGGTTCCGGCTTCGGCCATCTCGGTGTCTTCGCCGGCGGGGTATACCTTGCCGGCGGTGGTGCCGTCGGGATCGCGGGCGTAGCCCAGGCCGACGGTCGAGGCTTCATAGCGAGGTGCGGCGGCCGAGGCCAGCGCGGCGCCGCGGGCCAGGGCCAGTTCGGCTTCCTCGGGGGCGTGTACGGGCAGCGTGGTGCCCAGCGACAGCTGGGACCTCACCGCGGCCACGTCGACACCCGCGCCCAGGACGAACAGACCCTGCGGCGGTGCGTCGATGCCTTCAAGGTCGGCGATCATGCGCTGCAGTTCCGCCACCGCGTCCTGGGCGTGCAGGCTTTCGGTCTGCACCTTGACGATCGCCCCGCCGGCGGTCTCGACGACAGCCACGGTCGCGGTGTCGCGATCGAGAAGCATCAGCGCCGTGCGGTCGTAGCCGACGGTCTGCCCGACGGCTTGGGCCAGCGCGCCCGCGGCGTGAAGTTCGGACACCAGGAGGACGTCGTCGATGTTGCGGGCCTTGAGCGCGTCGCGCAGCCCGGCCGCCGTGGCATGGTCGGTCCACGTGACGCCGGTCGAAACCAGGCGGTGCCCACCTTCGGTGGCACTCTCGCGGGTTCCGAGGATCGCGGCGACCACTTGCTCCGCCGCGGTTGCCGTACCTTCGCCGGTCGTGATGTCGAAGGTGTCGTTGTCGACGGTCACGCCGTCTGCTTTCTCGCCTTCGACCAGCACCATACGCACCGTCGTCGGCGTCATGGACACACCGAGTGCGATGTCCACTACCCCTCCAAGGTTGTTTGCTGGGTCCCCCGACCCGCTGCTGCGCTCCACCCTGCTAGAGACGTTCGACTAGAAAGTTCATCGCCGCAGGTAGCGGCTCCGTTACAGCCGAACGGGTTAGCTGGTGTCCGAAAGCTGACCCTGGAGTTCCGAGGCTACTCGCCCGGCTCGGACTGGATGAAGTTCTGATACGAACGCGACGGCGTCGGCCCGCGTTGGCCCTGGTATTTCGAGCCGACGCTGGCGCTGCCGTAGGGGTTTTCGGCAGGGCTGGTCAGCCGCAGCAGGCACAGCTGGCCGATCTTCATGCCCGGCCACAGCGTGATCGGCAGGTTGGCGACGTTGGACAGTTCCAGGGTGATGTGCCCGGAGAAGCCGGGGTCGATGAAGCCGGCGGTGGAGTGGGTGAGCAAGCCCAGCCGGCCCAGCGACGACTTGCCTTCCAGCCGGCCGGCGAGGTCGTCGGGCAGGGTGCAGCATTCCAGCGTGGAGCCGAGGACGAACTCGCCGGGATGCAGCACGAACGGCTCACCTTTGGCGGGCTCGACCAGGCTGGTCAGCTCGTCCTGCTGCTTGGCGGGGTCGATGTGGGTGTAGCGGGTGTTGTTGAAGACCCGGAACAGGCTGTCCAGCCGGACGTCCACGCTCGACGGTTGCACCAGGGCGTCGTCGAACGGGTCGATGCCCAGTCGTCCGTCGGCGATGGCGGCGCGGATATCACGATCGGAGAGCAGCACGCGACGAGCGTAGCGGCGGATCAGTTGATCGTGATGGTGACCACGTGCGGTGGCAGTGAATTGTCGAGAATCAGGACCGAACTCTGGCCGTTCACGTCGTCGTAGGGGAAGCCGTAGTTCTTCCCGTCCAGGCCGAGCTGGTGGAAGACCTTCGCATAGGAGTTGTATTTCGTGCCGGCGGGGTAGTACGCCGCAACGGTGCCCCACTGGTCCGGCGAGGCGGCGACGCCGCGGTTGAAGGCGGCGTCGAGTTGAGCGAGGAAGGCGCCCTGCTCGTGGGTGCCGACGAAGGGTCCGTCACCGGCGAAGACCTGCGCTGTCGTCGGTTTGTCCATCAGGTAGTTTCCCGACACTCCGGCAGGGTTGAGGGCGGTCACGGTGTAGGCGAACTGGTTGTCGGCGTTGACCTGGCCGGTCACGGTGTAGCTGCCTGGCGAGGTGAATGTGAACGTCTCCGTCGTGTACTTGGTCCAGAAGTGGTCGACCGGTTCGTCGAGGTAGTGGGCCAGCGCTCCGGGCTGCACGGACCGAGGCGACGCGATGCGCAGCGGATTGCCTTGGCTGTCGGTGATGACGAGCTGCTGGAATTCCGTTGGTACCGAGTTCTGGTAGGTGGTGAACACCTGGTTCCGCGTGGCGGTAGTGCCGCGGGTGTCGGAGAAGGAGCCCTGGTCGAGGGTGAAGCTCAGCGGAAGCCCGAACTGGTCCACCTGTGTGGTGTTACCGCCGAAGGGCACGCCGCCGTACTGGAAGGTGAACTCGAACCAGTCGTAGACGGTGCTGTAGTTGGGGTTGGTGACGCCGACGGGGTCGGGCACGGTCCAACCGGAATTGTCTTGGCTGATAGCGATATACAGCGGTTGGGCGACCGACACGTAGATCCTGGCACCCTGCAGGTCCGGCGGCATTCGCAAGTTCGCGGCCTGGCCGAGGGTGTACGACATGTTCGCGTAGTTCACCCCGTCCTTGACCAGGTGGCCGGGCGCGTTGGCGTCGTCGTGGTTGATCGCGTGCGGCGTTCCGTTCTGGTCCACCCAGGCCCAGTGGTCCTTCGAGATCTGCCCGAGGACGGTGACGTAGATCTGGCCACTGTCGTAGGCCGAATTGTTGACGAAGTCGACCGGGTACGTCCCTGCGCTGTACGGCGCGACGGAGACGGTGAGCGTGCCGTGTGCGGTGTGGCCACTGGACCCGACCAGGCCGAATGTCAGGAGGTTGATCAGGCCGGAAAGGCCGTGAATGTGTGGGCCGCTCCAGAAGTCCGACGTGGTGACTTGGAAGGTGTCGGTGTATGGATCGGTGCCGTTCCAGCCGGTGGGGGCGGTGTAGGTCGCCTGGGAGCCGGAGATCTTCAGGGTGCCGCCGCCTGTGCCCGCGCCATGGACGGCATAGGTCAGCCGGCGCCCGTCGGTGTCGACGCCGCCCAGCGGGAACGGGTCACTGGTCTCGCCGGGATCGAGGGCTTCCGATCTGGTCTGCGGCGGGAACGTCGGAGTGACGGCTTCGAATGTGCGTTGGTACCAACTACGTTGCGCCGCTTGGACAAAACGGCGCAGGTCGACGGTGGATACCGGTTTGACGCGAGCGGGGACGGCACGCGCTTTCAGTGTGGCCGAGGTGGGGCGCCCGACGGTTCGGGCACTGGACGCCGTTGCTTTTGCCGGAGAGGGTCGTGAACTGCTCGCCGTATCGGAGGTCGAGGTTTCGGCATGGCCGGTCGCGGGATTGGCCAGCAGCGCGACGCCGATCCCGGCGGCCACCGCGGATGCTCCGACCCAACCGACCTGCGCGGCGTATTTCATTTGGGTTCCGTTCGACGTAGCTGGCTTAGCCAGCCTATGTCCGCGCCTAGCCGTATCGCAGCCGAATGATGCCCATTCTGCGGATTCTCATCCGGCGCTCGGTACTTTGCTGTTGGGGCGGCGCCGACTGTTGTCACACCGCAGTCGCGCGCAGTGCTAACCTCTGTGTCCATCGCCGATGTAGTTCAATGGCAGAACATCAGCTTCCCAAGCTGAATACGCGGGTTCGATTCCCGTCATCGGCTCCACGACGAGCAGCGGCATACTGTCCCGAGCACCGGACTGGCGCGCAGGTTCCGACCCCGCCGCGACCCCGGATTACGGCGATCGTTGGCGTCGATGTCAAAATGAGCGTCGTGTCTAAGTGGATGCAACCGGGAACCCGGTTCAACCTTGCGCGTGCCGTCCAATCGAAGCTGAACTCGCCGTCGATCGGCACCGACGCAAGCATCTTGCTTCGACAGTTCGATGTCGATCCCGAGCCGGGGGACTCTTGGACCGAATGCCTTATCGAAGCGGGCGATGACAAGCTCGCCGAGGTTGCAAAGCACTTTGGTCTGGAACCGCCCGAACCGCCGGAGGCCGAGGCGCAAGGGGAGATCGATCCAAGCGCCGCAGACATCGACGCATACGCAGAACTCGTCTCAGCAGAGACTGCACTACGGGACGTCATTCGAGCCGTAGTCCCCGACTGGATCGAACAGCTGGATCCCGAGGCTGTGGCCAAGCTAGAGGCGAAGCGGACCGAGGAGGATAAGCGGCGAGACGGGATCGCTGTGAGCAAGGACCTCCTCGACTACACCGAGATCTATCAGCTCAAGGAGCTGATCAGCCGCAACTGGGATCCGGCGGTGAAGTCGATTCTCGATGACAAGAAGCGGACGGACGTTTACCTCGACATCATCCTGGATGTCCGGAACGCAGTCGGTCACCCTCGGCCCGTATACGCATCCGAGAGACTCCTTTTGGCGGGGGCAGCGGGTCAAATTCGCAATCAACTCGCCGCATACAGGTCAAAGTCGTCGGGGCCTGAAGCCCATTACCCGTCGATTGATTCTGCCCGCGACAGTGGCGGCCGCGAGGGCCACAAGAGCCCGAGGCTTGTGTCAGTGTCGTCAGCGTCGTTGGCGGACCTACCCCGGCTGAATGTTGGTGACACCATAATCTTTGAACTCGAAGCGACGGATCCGCGAAATCGAGACCTTTGGTGGCGAATGACATCCATGCCGAACGGGGAGCCTCCCAGCCTATTCAAGAGGTATCCGCCTCTGATTGAGACAGTGGGCAACAGGGTCACCGCCAGTTGGACCGTCGACGAAGACGACGTGGGCGAGTATCGGCAGATCGTTGTTGCGCTCGCCAGCACCGGGCGTTACCACCGCGAAGGTGAATGGGACGACGGCGTTATTTTTCACTACCACGTGAACCCGCCACCAGACGCCTAGGCCGCAGCTGCATAACAACTCTGGCGGTGGCCGGGGACAACGCCAGAGGGCCCCAACAGCTATTGAGTACCGCCGTCGGCCGCCTCCGTGCCTGCGGCGTCGGATTCACCACTCAGAAGTTCCACGTCGTCCTGGATGGGCTTCCAGACTTCAGGATCAAGGTCCGACAGATCGGTCGGAAGTGGCGCACCAACTGCCGCGCTGTACATCTGCATCGGCATCGAAATGGTCGTATCAGCCAGCACCGGGGCAGTGAAGGCCGACTCATCCAGCTCCAGCAGCCCTTCCCTGTACAAATGGTTGATCAGGAAGTAAGTGTGGTTCGCCGCCGCGCCGATACGGGCGAAGACGCCGACGGCAGCTTGGTAACGCTGGTTGAGGCTTAGATCGTTGCCGACATCTGACTTGATGGGCTGCGTGTGCAGCGCGTCGGAGTTCAACCAGAGATCCGCCAACTGCGCGTCGGTCAGCTGACCCTTATCCGTCACCACGAGGTAGGCCTGGGCGACGTTCGCCCCCTCTACAACACGCTTCCAATGCTCGCGAAGGCCGTCAATGTCAGCGACCTCGGCCAAAGTCTCCTTGCTCAATAGCTTTTCGAGTGCGTCCAACACCGCCGCCCAATACACCGACTCTTTGCCGATTGTGAAGGGACGAAGCCTGGCTGATCGCGCTCGTCGAAAGTCCTCAGGTGTGCTCGCCGAAATTCCTCACCTGTGAGCAGCGGTCAGTGTAGTTGTTGGCGGTTGCCGGTGGTGGTTCGGCGCAGGGTTTCGGCGGCTGCTTGGTGGT
>NZ_JACBJQ010000112.1 GCF_013404075.1 Mycolicibacterium vinylchloridicum | reverse complement strand
ATTCCTTTGCTCGAGTGACTTTCGCGGGTCTCTCGAAGAATCACGCGATGACCTTCATTCATCCGGCTACGACACGCCGGTACCGCTGATCAGGTCCGACTCGTACACCACTCTGCTGGACGCAACCTCGGTCATCGTCCTCCTGTCCTAGAGAAACTACGGTGGCACTGCTGCGGCCATCACATGCCACAACTGTCATCAGCCTGACATTCTCGCGGCTCAAGCACTCGCCGTATGGAACTAATCGACAGTGAGAAAGGGGTCGACAGCGATGACACAACAGCCACGGTCGGCGGCGTTCGACTACAACTACGACCATTTCGGCCTGGACCATCGCACGATGGACCACCTGGAGGGGGTGAGCATCGGCGAGTCGGCGCCGGACTTCACCGCCACGCGCCTCGATGGAACATCGGTGACGCTGTCGCAGTTCCGCGGCAAGCCGGTGGTGCTGGAAACCGGCAGCGTGAGTTGCCCGATGTACGTCAGCCGCGTCGAGCCGATGAATGCGCTCGCGTTCCGCTACCCCGACGCGGAGTTCCTCGTCCTTTACGTGCGCGAAGCCCATCCGGGCCAGCACATCAACGCCCATCGCACCGATGTTCAGAAGGTGGCCGCCGCGCGGATGGTCGTCGATACAGAACGCGAGGGCCGCACGATCCTCGTCGACGACCTCCAGGGCACGGCGCACCGGCTTTACGGCGCCATGCCGAACACCGTGCATGTGATCGACGCCGACGGGACCGTGGTGTTCCGCGCCATGTGGAACGACCCGCCCGCCGTGGAGACCGCGTTGCGCAAGGTGCTCGCCGGCCAGGACGCAGGGACGGTCCAGTCTCGGTTCCGCCCGGCGGGCATGGCAACCGTCCTGCGCGTGTTGCGTCGCGCCGGCTGGCGCGCCGTATGGGACTTCGCCATCGCATTCCCGCGGCTGGCCCGCGCACACCTGCCGGGCCGCACCCGCGTGGTGACCTGATCGCCCGCAGGCGGGAGTGTCACCAGACGAACAATGTTCGACACCGAACGGTTCGCGAAGGGGACGCTGAGAGCACCCAAGGTCATCGGGAAGGGCGGGTTCCATGGACCGTGACACCCGACCGGCGCCGTCGCGCAGGCACGTGCTCGTAGGCGCCGGCATCGTCATCGGTGGTGCCACGGCGGCCGCGGTCGGGGTTCAGTGGTGGCGCGGGGCTCAACCGGGACCTGCGCCGAATGAACCCCCTGACACCGAACTGGATGCTCTCGCCGCTGCCACGCTCTCGGGTGGCCCAGGCCCGGACGGCATTCCACCGATCGATGCGCCGCGGTTCGTCACAGCTGACAAGGCAGACTTTCTGCACGACGCCGACCCGGTATTCGGTCTGGTCCACCGCGGCGAGGTCAGGGCTTATCCGCAACAGATCCTCGTGTGGCACGAGATCGTCAACGACACTGTGGGCGGAGAACCGCTGTCGGTGACGTACTGCCCTCTGACCGGTACAGCGATCGCGTATCTCAGCCCGCCCGGCGACGTGCGGACGTTCGGCACTACCGGGCGGCTAGTGAACTCGAATCTGCTGATGTATGACCGCGCGACGGAGTCGCAGTGGCCGCAGATCCTCGGCGTTGCGATCAGCGGGCCGCTCAAGGGCACCCGACTCGACACGGTGCCGCTGGTGTGGACCACATGGCGCGCGTGGCGAACCGCGCATCCCAACACGCTGATGCTGTCCACCGACACCGGCGCCCTGCGCGACTACGGTCGCGACCCTTACGGCTCCTATCTGTCGGCCACCGGCTACTACTTCGAAGACGACACACTTTTTCCGGTGCGTCACGTCAGCGATCGCTACGGGAACAAAGAGGTAGTTGTCGGCGTCCGGGACGGATCCGACCGATTCGCCATCCTCAAGGACCGCGTGCGCCGAGACCAGTCCGTGAAGATCGGTCCGACCGGCAAGCTGGTCGCCGAGTGGGATGACCGCCTGGACGCGGCCGTCGTTCGGCGCGCTGACACTGCAGCGCCGGCCGACTTCATGGACGCGATGTGGTTCGCTTGGCACGCCTTCTACCCGCAGGCGCAGGTGTGGTGATTGGGCCACTCACCGTGCTGGCCCGAATCGGCTCTGCGGCCGAGCACATTACGACCGCCATCGGTGCAGCGGTACTTGAAGTGTGGCAGGCCTTCACGATCCGTGGGCATCGCAGGACTGCGATCGCGGTAGGGCTGACCGTGTTGGTCCTGTATCTACTGGCGATCGGTGACATCGTCGTGGCAGCGTCAGGAGCCCTAGGCAACGAGCCGATGTATCAGATGGCACCGGGACGACTCTTTCACGCTAAAGCACCGTTGTTGTTCGAGCCGGTTCTGGTCCTTCGGCCCAGCACGCACGTGACGTTGTTCTTGAGTCCGGTCAACATCGGTTTGGGCGCAGTCGTGGCTGTGTTGGCCGGCGCCAATGTCGCCGTGGCCCGACATGTCGGACGACAGGCCGAATGCCGCCGCAGCGGCTACTCACGTCTGCTCGGTGTTCTGCCGGTGCTCGGCCTCGGATCCGCCTGCTGCGCACCAACTGTGCTGTTGGCGATCGGAACCAGCACGACTGCGATGCTTGTCCCGGTGATGCTCGCTGTGCGGCCCATCTTCTATCCGCTGACGGTCGTACTGTTGGGAGCGTCACTGGTGTGGACATCGCGTACCCGAAGGGCGCCTCGAGACGGGGCCAGACCGGTAGGGATGCCGGCGGTTCATGAGCTGTCTGTTCGCGTGCCCGACCAGTCGGCATGCGCCGAATCTGCTCCCGACGGACGCTTTTGAGGTGTGCCGGGACGGTCACCCGGCAAAGTCGCGCTGACCCATGGCCCCGCACTGCCCTGCTCGCCGGGGTATGTCACCGTCCTGACAATGCTGCCCCGCGTTCGGGACGTAAGCGATTCACTCAAGGAATCGACGTTCGAAGGACGTTGTGCGACTGGAGGTTGAGAATGCGGATGCGGACGATCGGGCAGCACATCACCGCGATTCTCGCGACCGCCACGCTGCTCGCCGCTTTTGGCAGTGGGGCATCTGCGTCGGCTGAACCCGACAATTCTCCGCCCGGATATCCGCACGCACCGTCGCCTGCCGGCCCGTTCGCGGTCGCGCCACCGCCGATTGGCATGCCACCTGCCCAACCGTCGTCGGAGCCGCTCAGTTCAGCGACGGGTCAGAACCCGCTGCCCTTCACCGGTGAAGCACCTTTCGTGCCGCCAACGTTCAATCCGATCAACGGTTCGACTGTCGGTGTCGCCAAGCCGATCGTCATCAACTTCGCGAGGCCCATCGGAAACCGCGCAATAGCCGAGGACGCGATCCACATCTCGTCGGTTCCGCCGGTACCGGGCAAGTTCTACTGGATGAGCGACACGCAGGTGCGATGGCGACCAATCGATTTCTGGCCCGCGGGTACCGCCGTCGACATCGACGCCGGCGGCACCAAGTCCAGCTTCCGGGTAGGCGAATCGCTGATCGCTACCGTCGACGACACCACCAAACTGATGGAGATCGTTCGCGACGGCGAGTTGGTGAAGACCTTTCCAGTCTCGCTCGGTAAGCCAGGATGGGAAACTCCCAATGGCACCCACTACGTCCTGGCGAATCACTCCGAAATCGTGATGGACTCCTCGACGTTCGGCCTGAGAGTGGATGCTCCCGAGGGATACCGAGTCGATGTCGAGGACGCCGTCCGAATCTCCAACGACGGCATCTTTGTGCACGGCGCACCGTGGTCTGTCGGCGCCCAAGGTGAGAGCAACGTCAGCCACGGCTGTATAAACCTCAGCCCAGCCAACGCCCAATGGTTCTTCGACAACTTCGGCAGTGGCGACCCGGTCGTCGTCAAGAACACCACCGGCGGGCTGTACACGCAGAACGACGGCGCCCAAGACTGGCAGATCTAGGTTCTAGGCGCCGCAGCCGTGGACAGCTGAGGGCAGGGGTGGAGCTCGGGGGTCGTCTGTTCCATGCACCGGAGCACCTCGGCGACGCGGCGTAGCTAGCGACGCCACCACCGGACGAACCCGCTCTGCCTTCGTTTCGACTCCGTGGCCGAGGGCTTGGACACACCCAAAAGCCTGAAATTTGCCGGTAATGTCCACGTGCCGCCCCGCGACCAACGGCGCAAACAGCAGCCCATGCAGCACCGACACGTCACCCTCGGTCATTGGCGAATGTTCGCAGACTGACCCGACAGGGTGACTGAGGTTGAGCCGCTGGGCGCCTCGTACCGCAGGTGCCGTCTGACGAATATGCGACGGTCGCGGTGTTGCTTATCCGAAAGGCGCTGAGCGACGACCTAAAGTTCGCATCGTGGTGGACGCCTTCAACGTTGTCGACCTCGCCGACTGGACACGAGGTGAGAGCGAACCAGGTGGTGATGAGGCCAAACGCTGGTTCATCGCCCCCGAGTCTTCGCGGTACGCCGGTCATTGGTTGTTCAAGCCGCGCCGGATCAAGACGTTGAGGCTTTCCAAGGATCGTCAACGTCGTGGGGAACAACCTGAGGTTCTCATTCGAGGAGAGAACTGGGCTGAGAAGATCTCATTCGAACTTGCCAAGCTCCTGGCTATTCCCGCGACCGAAACAGAGTTGGCCACCGTCATCCAGTTACGCACTGACGAAAGAGTTTTCGGTTCGATGAGCCGGGACATGCGACTGCGGTCTTGGGCGTGGACCCCCGGTGCTGCGCTACTTGCCGAGCGTGATGACGAATTCGATGCCAAGTCATGTCGCGGCCACACGATCAAGGCGGTTGCTATGGCACTTGACGGTGTGCGGGGTCCGGTTGGGACCGATTACGCCGACTGGACCGCCTTCGACGTCTTTGCCGGGTATCTCCTCCTGGACGCCTGGATCGCCAACACCGACAGGCATGCCCATAACTGGGGGGTACTGCAAAATCCAAGGACCGGTGACATCTGCCTCGGACCGAGCTTCGATCATGGGTCGGCGCTCGCGAGCGGCGACGGTGACAACGTCCGATCGCGACGGGTTGATCTCGGCAGGGTCGATCAATGGTGCGCGCATGGCCGCACCAAACGCTTCGACGGGGGACAGGCTATAGGCTTAGTGGAGGTCGCGACGCGGGCTCTATCAACCGCTGGAGCCGCGGCACAGAAGCATTGGATAGCTCAAATCACCGATGTTGACCTGGACGTATGCTTCGATGTTGTTGGAGCTACGCCCGATCTGTCGGACCCAACACGTAAATTTTTAAGGACAGCGCTAGACACTAATCGAAAGCGACTCCGTGATGCACTCCATAGACCTACGACCTGAGTCGACTCACGCCGACTCAGACGTTCATAGGGCGAGATTGATCGTCACGCGCCGCGGAGTCGACGACGGGGTGTACAGGGCGATTGGCTACCTCGACCAACTGACTCACGCCGACGCTCCTTCGATTTATGAATTCACCTACCTGGCCCGGGCGGCGGTCGATCCTGCTTTCGTGCCCATCGTAGGATTCCGAGACGTCACCCGTCGTTACCGTTCCGAGCGGCTATTTCCCTCGTTTGCCGACAGGGTGATGAGCGCCAAACGACCGGATCGCCCGCAGTACCTCGAGGCGCTAGACCTCGACGCTGATGCTGACGCTTGGGAGATCTTGACTGCATCGGGCGGCCATCGGGAAGGCGACCCGATCGAACTAATTTCGTTACCCCAGTTCCACCGGCCGACTGGTGGTACTTCGGCGCACTTCCTCGCCCATGGAGTCAGGCATCGCGACGCCCTAGCGAGCGACCGGATAACAGAGCTGCCCGCGGGTCATCGTCTCGGTTTAGAACCCGACCCGGCAAACCCTGTCAACTCGCGAGCGATTCGCGTCGTCGATGGCCGAATGCACTTGGGGTTTGTGCCCGATCCGCTTCTGGATTACGTCCATTCCGTCATCAGCAGCGGCCCCTTCGAACTGGCCGTAGTCCGCGCTAACCCCGCGCAGACGCACCCGCACTTGCGGCTGCTACTGCGGCTAGCTGGCCGGTGCGATGCGTTCGTTTTCGACCGCCCTGACTGGCGGTCGACCTAACGCATCCAGCATCCGGACCCTTGAGATTTTGCGTGTCCCTCGCGCCGTTGGTCGACTCAACGGGCAGCAAGGAATCAGTGCTTCCACGTGATGTGAAGAGGGGGCCCGTCGGTCCTGGCGCAACCGGCTGGTTCTAGGATTCGCCATTTGAATGGCAAAAATGAGCCCGCCATTCCCCTGGCAACGCGCAATAGCTGCAGTTCAGCAGCTTGTGATATGTCGTGCCGATTGGCAACCTACAGGCTGGCTGGCGGCGGAGGAGCATTGAACTGGTGGTTCGAGCTGTGGGGCCGGCCTCTAACCACCACCAGGTGTCCGTGGCCATGAAAAAGTACCCGCTGGTGGCCAAGTAGAGGTCCCCGCTGGTGGCCAGATAAAAGTCCCCACCCTGTGTTCGTCGTGTCGATCAGGAACTGTGGGCCCCGATGGTGACGGTGAA
>NZ_JACBJQ010000111.1 GCF_013404075.1 Mycolicibacterium vinylchloridicum | reverse complement strand
CAGCAAATCCCGAGCCGATCAGAGCTCACCGACCGAACAGGAGGCCACCCCCGCGGCACTGACCGCCTGAACCATCACATCGAAGAATCACACGACGACGTCGTACACCACGCCCCTGGACTTGACCTCGCCCCGAGGCAACCTTCGCGTTGTGTGGGGCAATCCGGAACGAGCCCAAGACGATCTCAGTGGCAGTGAACGGCATCCAAACCGAAGTGCATTTCAGCTCGCCGCCGCTTCCCGCCGAAGGGCCGGAAAACGTCACAATCGACGGACAAAGGAAGAACGTCCAACTCGTAAAGGGCAGCCCGGCAAGCACTTTGGTGGGACACCCAGACGACATCCCGATGTTCATCGGGATTAACTGGTTTCGCCGACGAGGGCAGGAACTTCCCGGGCGCTTTGAAGATGCCATCGGCGGCCTGGTCAATAGTCGTGGCATCCGATCACGCATTGGGAGTGCTCACGGACGTCCCCACAATCCCGGCGCTGCCGTCGCCCGCGCTGCGGCGGAGCGTTCCACGGCTTGCAGACGCCATCTTGAGTCAAGCAGCCGGTGGACCTGGTGCGGAACCATCGTTTCGCCCGGTGTCTACTTGATTAGGTCGCAACAAGTGGCGCCGTTTCATAGTGCGTAAGCGAGGCGACGATGATGCTTCCTACGACGAAGGAGAGAGACGAGATGGCGGCGCCACACCCCGCTGTGCATTTCAAGGGCATCTTCTGGCAGGTCCAGACGCCTGAAAGGGCCGTGACGGGCGAGCTCACGCTCAGCAGGTCCCGTCCTGCGCTGGAAGTCATCGGGCAGCTGTTCGTCGAGCGTTCGGTCGAAGTCGACATCGATGACAATGACTTTGTGCGGCGTATTGGTGTCCGCGGAAGGGCCGCCGATCGTGTATCCGACTGGGAGCCGCGCAACATCCACGGCACTCTCGACGACGGCACGCCGGTCTCCATGGTGCAGGCGCAAGGACGATTGAAACGGCCGCTGGATGTCACGGACTTCCGATATCGGCAGCGTTTCACCACGTTGCGCCACGTCGTTTTGGGCGAACACATCGACGATCAGACTGCCTTTTATGGCTGCCGGTACCGCATCACAGGCCCGATTTGGTACGAGCAAGCCCTTACAGAAGCGGACACTGCGGACGGCGGTCACGTGCGAGTCACTCATGAAGGTGACACTTGCCTAATGGAATACGTTCCTACTAAACCAATGACGATCAAGGATCTAAGCGAGCGGGTTCTCAGCCCTAGCCGCACCCTGGCGTCTATCGTCTCGCACAACCCATCAGGAACGAACGACTTCGCTGTCCGCTTGACCGCCGATTCACCCTGGCGTGAAGTGCACGGCGAAGACCAATCGTCCCTTCGAGGCACCCACGAACTCCTGGGCAGCCCGCACCTTACAGCCGACCGCGTTGCGCGTTGGATCGACTTCCGTACGCGCAGCGGTGCCCTCGATGCCGCCGCTATCGACGCCAGGCACGGAGCTACTGTTCAGACGCAAGTCCTTACCCTCGCTTCTGTCGCCGAAGGACTGCACCGACGAATCTGTCCGTCGCGGAAACGCATACCCAATCTGTCTGCCGCTGATGAAGACCGTGCGCGGCGCGCGGCGCGCGCTGCAGCTGTGCAGCAACTGCGCGACAGCGAGCAATGTCTCAACGATCTTGAACTCGGCGAATTCACCCTGGCCATCACGCAAGCGCTGTCTTCCATTAATGACCTCACTTTCCGGACGCGGATGGCCGAGCTAGCCACTATCGCGGCAACCGCTGCACCCTCCATCGTCAGCGAGTTCACCGACTGGCCTACCTCTGTCCAAAAAGCGCGAAACATCCTCGCCCATCAGGGAACTCAGCCGCCGGGTGAGAACCTCGACCGGCTTCATGATCTTTTGATGGCGTTGTACTACTCAATCGCGTGGGTGCTACGCACGGTTCTTCTCGTCGAAGCTGGCTTCGATGGTCCAACGTTGCAGCGGGCCTTCAATGACTACCCGGCCTACGCCCATCACCTTGCCAATGTACGGAGTCTGTTGGCCGGGACCGAGCACGCTCCACCGCCTCCCAACGCCGAAAGCGACTAATCCCGCCTCCACGCCGCCACCTGCATACGAAGCAATGCACATATTTCAACCGAAATCGACGCCTGCTGGTACCGCTCCCGGGACCGGTCAGAGTCCGACAACGACCCTTACGCACCTGTAGCATCCGACCGTCAATTAGCTAGCCAAGCTATCGATATTCCACTCGAAAATGGCGGATCCGCCATCGTCCGCCATTTTCGAATGGAATCCGCCATCTTTGAGTGGAACCTACAAGTCGCTTCGAATTGACGTTGCTCAGTAGCCCTTTGGGGAACGGTGGGGGTCAGCTTGTTGGATTTTAGCTGCGAGATCCGTTGCGGCCCAAGAAACTGCGTATTTTCGCGTGGCGTAGTTGATGAAAGCGCAGGCTTGGCCGAAGGTGTCGGGGTGGTTCGACGACGTGCCGGGGTCCTGGTAGGCCCGGTACGTGGAGGCGATGAACTGGAACGGTCCCCCGGAGGGGTTTCCGGCCCGCGCATTCGAGTCGTGCGTGTTGACGACGTCACGAAAATTGGATTCGCGCTGTGCGACCAACATCATGCCGGCTTCCCAGCGGGCCCGCGCGGCTGGATCGCGAATCCCCTTGCGGTCCAGGGCAGCCCGAATCGCCGCGCGCACATTCTCAGCGCCTTGGCCGCTGAACGACGAGGGGTAGTTGCCCCCAACGGAATCACCCATTGGACTGGCTCGCCGTGAGTTTTGGCCGTTGAGCATGCCGGGCAGTTTGGAGAACATGCCCATTTCGGGGAATCCGCCGCCACCGCCGCCCATGCCCATCGGCGGCATTCCGCCACCGCCGCCCATGGCGCCACCCATCCCGCGGAACATGCCCGCCTGGGACGCCTGCCCGGCCTGGCGGTAGGCCATCGCCATCTGGCGCATTCGGGTGGCCAGCAGCTGGTTTTGCGCCTTGGTGGAGTCGAGTTGGCGCTGCATCGCGGCCAGGCGGTCATCCATGTTGGTCACCAGCGTCTTCACCCCAGCCGGTGAACCAGTAGCCGGCGCGATCGCGGCCGCGGCGCTGGCCGCGCTCTGGCGCACACCGGTGGCCCCGGCGCGACCGTTCTGGCCTTCGGCGGCCCCGGCAGCCGAGGTGCCGTTGGTTTGGGCGTCCAGGCCGGTCACGGTGCCCCAGGTGCGTTTGTATCCGTCACCGGCGTTGCCGGCCCCGGTACTTAAAGCTGAATCCGGCGGGGCGGCCGGTACACCAGGGCCCTGGTTCTGGATCGACCCCGGACCGCCAGCGGCGGGGAAAACGCCCTGGGCAGCGGCCAACACCCGGTCAACCTGCGCGATATACGCGCCCACACCCGAGCCGCCCACCCGCTCAAACTAAACCGACACCAACGCCCACAACCACGCCCCAAAACACAGAATTCAAAACCGCCGCATCAGACCAGCGCGGGCGCGCTCACACCCGCGCTGATCGCGGCATACACCACGTCGGCAACGTCACCGCTCTGCCAGCACAGCAGCGTCTCCAAACGGCGGCACTGAGCGAAATCGTGCTGATACGCGACCAATTGGTGTGGCTCCTCCACACCCATCAAGCCGGGGCGCTGAGCACCCGCCATGAGCCGATCATTCTCGTACTGAGCGGTCAGCTCGGCCCACTCACGCTCCGAGGGCCACTGCCCCGCGATCACCGCGCGCGCCACCGACGTAGCGGCCGTCGACATCTCGGGCCCTGAGAACACGACCTGCTGAGTGAGCTGGCGCGCGTAGCGCTCAGCTTCGTCTGCATCGCGCTGCAACCCGACGAACACCGCCGGAGCGATCGTTTCTAAGCGGTGCGAGCGATCCCGCGTCAGCCTCGACGCATCAGCTTCACCAGGCACTCCCGCAGGCGCGATACCGATCGCGACATCCGGTGTGGCGGAACGCACCTCGTCGGAATCGTGCGCCCACGTCGTGGCAATCGCCGACACCGCGTCACCACGCATCCGAACTGCCCGCAACACGGTCTCCGCCGGATTGAACCAACCCAACCAGCGCACATCGAAGTCTGGATCGAAGTGCGCTGCCAACGGCATCGACCGGCGAATGTAGACGCCCGGCGGAATATAGCCAGCACCCTCGTTGGTGGTCACCCACATCTCCGGGAAGCCAGAAGCGCCGCGCGTTACCGCCACCGCCCACTCCAGGCCTGGATAGGCCACACTCGAGGCCGCCGCGAGATCCGCCACCACCGTGCGGGCCGACTCAAGATCGGTCATCGACACGTCACGACCCACTCGCTGGTTGTTGACCTCACGCAAGCCTTGCAAGAAACCCGGCGCACCCGCCGCAGCAGCGCCTCCCGCCGCAGCTGCAGCGGGAGCCGACGGTACGGAACCGGCAGCGCCGGCAGCTGCGGCCGGCGCCGATGGAGGAAGCACCGACCCGTACGAGGTCATCTGCGGCGCCGCACGCGAGGAACCACCGGCCCCTCCCAGGCCTCCCGCTGGAATGCCGCCCATCCCGCCACCGGCAGAGCCCGCCGCCCCGGTAGGTGTGGCCGAAGCGGGAGCGGTCGAAGCCGTGGGTGCCGCCGAACCTGGCGCAGACGGCTGCGCGAGCGGAGCCGCCGATAAAGGTCCTGAAGGAGTTTGTGGCGGCGCCGATGACGCCAGCGGCGGCATCCCGCCCACCGCGGCATTGCCCGCCGCCATCCCGCGCCCGAATTCGCTGCCCAGCGACGACGGGCTAGCGCTGGAGGCTGGCCCCTGTAAACCCGAAGCGGGACTGGACATTCCGCTGACACCTTTGGCGCCTCCGGCCATGCCCTGCAAACCACCCAGACTGCTCAGCGGCGACGATCCCCCACCCCCAGAACCGCCACCGCTCCCCATCGAGGGCGGCGACGGCATCGACGGCGGTTTGGATGCACCAGCCCCATCTGTCGGAGAAGACCTTTGATAGCCCGTGGCTAGGGGATTCGGGAGTCCAGTGCCCTGACCGGCGTCCGGGCTGCTGGAAGAATCGGTGATGCCCCCCTTGTGGTATCCATCGCTGCCTGGTTTTGGCACATTCGTGGAATCGGCGGGCTGCGTTGAAGGCCCGTCACTGGGATCGGCTCGGTGGTGGCTGTCCTGGTCCTCGGATTCGCCGTTCTGTTTTGGTGATCCTGGTGGTGCTTCGGGGATGCCAAACTTGTTCGTCAGCATCGTGGTCTGCTCGGTCATCCACCCGTGCAGCTCGGTACGGTGCTCTTCGATCAGGGTCCGGTATTTGGTGGTGATAACGGCGATCTTGGCTGTGGGAACGCCGCCGGGGGCATTGAGATACTGCTCGATCTCCTGGTGTGCTGCGTCATGGGCGTCGCGAATGTTGCGCTTCCCCAGCCTGATTAGGCCACTCATTTGGCTTTGAGTTGTGCTCACGCCGTCGAGGACGCTTGCTACCGCCTTGTGTGCCTTCTCTTCGGCCTCGTAGTGCTCGTATGCGGCGTCGGCGCCGGCGCCGTCGCTCCACCAGCCTCCTGGTGAGAACACTTCGTCCTTTGAGCGCTCCGCGGCCGAGGCCGCGTCTTGATGGTGCTCGGACAGCTTCTTGAGTTTGGTTGCGGTTTGGGCCAGTTCGGATTCCGATTCGGTCGGCCACACTCCTGGGCCGACCAAGTAGCCGGTGAACATTCCGGGCTGCAGGTGAATATCGCCGCCGCCGGGCATGCCCAGGCTTGGTACATAGTTATCGGCCGGCGGCTTTGCCGCATCGAAACCTTTCAGCAGCTTGGCTGCCTCCGAGTTGGCCACCTCGGCAGCCGTTTTGACGTGGCCAGCCTCTTTGCTAGCTGAGTCAGCGACGCCGCTGTTCGCATTGGTTGCGGATGGCATTAGTGCGGCAATCCGCACGCCGATAGTAGGGCGTCGACGGCGCCGTTCGACGCATCGTTCGCCGCCTTGACCTCATTGATATTCGCCTGCCCAAGAGCAGCGTTCATCAAGTCCAGATTCGTTTGGACTACTCGTCGCGCCGGTTCGGCCACATCTGCTGGAGTCGCGGGTACGAGCGCGTTCTGCATCGAAACGGTCCCACTTAGCGTCCGTAACAGCATGGGAATGTTCGGTTGACCGTCGACCCTGGCGCCGCCCTGGCTTGCGATCCCTTTGGACGAGACGTCAAACGCTGAGCACACAGCTTGCTTGGCGGCGGCCTGCTGCGCCGCTGTGTACGTGGGTTCGGAAGGCGTGGGCGCTGCGGCTGTTGATTTGCCGGCAGAGTGTGCGATTGCGTAAGTGATGGCGGCTGTTGCAGCGATGGCGATCACCATGAGGACGGCAGTCACCAGGGCCCACAGCCACATCCGAGGGGCACGTGGGGTGCTGCCGTGCTGGGTCGGCACGGGTGCCCCGCCACCTGGCGGCGGAGTCCATCCGTAGGGCGGGACGTTGTGGGGCGGGGTTGGCTGGGGCGGGACGCCACCTGTCGGCGGTGCCCAGGCTGATGTGCCGGTGCTCATGTGTGCCCTCCCTT
>NZ_JACBJQ010000110.1 GCF_013404075.1 Mycolicibacterium vinylchloridicum | reverse complement strand
CCTTCCCAACCAGCGCGTCAACGCCGGTCTTGATCAGAGAACCTTGGACTTCAGATCATCCCCGGGAAGGTGCGCCCACTTTCATGCCGCCCCACCGAGGGTCATCCACAGGTTCTGATCATTGCTCCAGCAGTCGTGTGGTCTCTCTGAGCTGCGCTCGTCGTTTGACTGCTTCCTCAATGCCCTTGGATATTCTCTTGCACTCTTTTTCGTTGCGTGGCAGGGGGATACGAACTTCACCGAGGCGGTTTCCGAGACTGTCGATGATGTCCTGGGTGAAGCGTTTCGCTCGAATCTGGCGTTTGACGATCGGCGAGTTGAGGGCAGCGAACAGGAGCCAGGGGTCGAGGGAGCTTTGGGCGGCGACGCGGATCTTCATCACGTGTGATTGGTACAGGATTTCGGTGTCCAGAGGGCTGACGACTGCCGTCGTGCCGATGAGGTAGGTGCCGTCGCGGACCATGAGGATGTCGCCGACGGCGACGTCGAACTTGTCTGGGTGCTTTGCGCGAAGGGCCTTGAAGAGTTCTTGGCTGATCCCATGTTTGGGGTCTGCTTTGAGTTCCCAGTTGGACAGGTCGCTTGTGCGAATGAAGGGGATGGGGCCGGTGCCGTAGGCCATCTTGCCCACTTCAACGCCGGTCGTGATGGCGATCTCTTCCCTGTCGATGAACGATTGAAGAGCTGGGGTGTGATGCGTCGGTTCTAGGGCGGCGAGGTCGGCAGCCAGTTCCGGGTCGTAGTACTTCGGAATGAATACCGTGCCGGCCAGCTCGCTCCGGGGCTGCATGAAGCCCAGGTGATCATTCGGTATGAGACCAAGATTTTTGAAACTGACGTAGTTTTTGGCGATCGTTGGTACGTCGTCGAGTAGGACGTCCTCGTCGCCTTGTCGGCGGAACGTGGGGTTACCGCGTGAATCGTGACCGCACCACTTGGCGTCAGCCATGAAGATCAGGTCTTCCGTGGTCGTGTTTTTCTTGTTGTGTTTGCGCAGCACGACCATGCAGACCTTGGTGTGGGTGCCGGCTTTGCCGCTGGTCTTGAACAGCGGCTCGGGCATCGCCGCGATCGCCAGTATGGTCGCTCTCTGTTGGAGCCAGTCAATGATGTGCGAGTAGGACGGACTCCCAAACAGACTTTCTGGCAGCACGATACCGAGCCGGCCACCGGGTTTGAGCAGTTGCAGGCAGCGCTCGACGAACAACAGCTGCGGAGGAAAGTCGGCGAGAACCTCGTCGCTTAGTTCCTTCGCTCCGGTCTTTTTGCTCGTCACCCATTTGTGGCCCAGGTCGAACTGTTCGAGAGTAGGTCGGCCCGCGACGCGTATCTTCTTCCCGAACGGCGGGTTGGTCAGCACCACGTCGAAGCTGCCGAGTTTTACCTTGTCGCGGACCTGCTCTGGCCACTGCTCGGTTGGTTGCAGGCTGCTGTCGACGCGGAAGACGCCACCTCGGCCGTCCCCCAGGATGGCGAGGTACGCCTTGGTGCACTTTGCAAGAAAGGCGTCCTTGTCCATGCCTCGCAAAGTGCGCGTGGCGATCTCGCGTTTGCGGCGTTCGAGAAGCGACGCGGACCATCCCTTGTTTTGCGCCTCGGCGTCGAGGCCACCCCAGACGTGTTCCAACGCGACGGTGAGGAAGCCTCCTGAGCCGCACGCCGGATCGATGATGAGTTCACCCGGTTTCGGATCCACCATGTCTACGAGCGCACGCACAACGTTTCGTGGGGTGAAGAATTGTCCCTCAGGACCACGTAACGCGGGTCCGATGAAGACTTCGAACGCTTCACCGATGGCATCGCGCTCAGCTTGAAGGAGACTGTAGGTCTGAAGTTCACCCACCACGTAGGCGATGCTGTTTTCATCCAGCGAGATCGTGTCCGCCTCGTCGAAGACGTCGGGATACTCGACCTTGACATTGTCAAACAGGTCGAGCATCCGTTTGTAGACGTTCCGGGGTTCCTCGTTGTGTCCGAAATGGAACTGAACCATATCGTTGGCGCCGGAGTTGATCTCGTCAAAAATCTTGCAGAACAACAGATTGATGACTTCTTGCGCGAGCGGCTCGTCACGCGTGATGCCCGGAGCATTGCCCGCCAGGTGGTTGCGTATATCGCGGAACACTGAACGCAGATTGCTGGGCTTGACCAGATCCTTCTTGCGGTACAAGCCAATGTCTTCAACCCGTTGCCCATAGCGGGGGATGTTCGGCAGGGTCTCGAACTTTCGGGCTCCGTCCTTGGTGAAGACCTTGCGGACGTACCAATGGTCTTCGCCGTTGAACCAGATCCCGATATCGGCGTTGGACATGTCCAGGTAGCGTTTGAGCTGTTCGGTGCCGTCTTTGCGGTTGCGTCGCTTGCACTCCACGACGAGGGCCACGTTCTCAGCCGTGTGCTTGTCTGAGGAGAACACGGTGATGTCGACGGGGTACTTCTTCGACTCGCTGGGTGAGGTGGCCACTCGCCACTGCGGGCGAGTGCGCAGATGCGAGATGGGATAGCCAAAGTCCTCCACAAGGCGTCGGCTCATCACCTGCACCGCTTCGAGTTCCTCAGGGGTTGCCTGCACCATCTTTCCGGACACGTAGTCACGGATGGTGCCTCGCTTGATCGTCTCGACCTCGGTGACCACTCCGTCAGCCGCGTCGCCGTCATCTATGTCTACCTCGGCCGTCACCGACCGAGGATAGCGTTTCGCTTCGCAGGTCCTGTTACGGCGCGCAGGCAAGCGGGGAGCACCGCCGATATGGCTCATACATACATGTTTATTTGTTTATCTACATGTAAGCTTACATGTAGATAAACAAATAAGTTAGTAGTATGCTCCGCATCCATGAATGTTTCCGCCGATGGGCAGTGCGAAATCGTGGCGGTGGCGCTGCAAAAGGGAGGCGTGGGCAAGACCACCACGACGATCAACCTAGGGGCCAGCCTCGCTGCCATGGGGTTCCGCGTCCTCCTGATCGACATGGATCAGCAGGCCCACAGCACCAAGGGGCTCGGCGTCGACCTCGGCGCCGAGGATGCGTCGATGTACGAGGTGCTGCACCCAGACAGGGCGATGCGGGTTCCGCTGCCAAATGTCATCAGGTCTAGCCAGTTCGGCATCGACGTCGCGCCCGGCCATCTCGCGCTCAAGGAGCTGGAGCGCACGGGGCTCGGTTCAGGCGGTCAGCTGCGGCTAGCCCGCCAGCTCGACGACCTCGAGGGCTATGACTTCGTGCTGATGGACTGCCCGCCGGCACTGGGGGAGTTGACGACGGCGGCACTGGCGGCCGCCGATTACGTGTTGGCGGTCCTCAAGGCCGGCCCCGACGAAATCGACGGCCTGGTTGAGCTGGGCAACGCCGTTCTCGATGTTCAAGAGACGCTCAACCCTGACGTGGAGATCCGCTACGTGCTGCTAGCCGACTTCGACGGCAACCCGAAGGCCAGCAAGGACGTGCGCAGGCAGTTGCGCACCGATTGGGGGGAGTGGTCCGCAGGCGGGGCGTACCTGGGTGAAATCCCGCATACCGTGCGGGTGGTCGAGGCCAAAGGAAAACGCGTCCCGGTCCACATACACGCCCCCACCTGCACGGCGGCAGTGGCATACCGAGAGATCGCCGAACGCATCGTGGCGAGGCGGCAAGCAGCATGAACGCCGCATCAAAACCCAGTGGCTTGGAGGTGGGGTCCACCAGGCCCCTGTCTCGCGCAGAGCGCCGAGCGCAGGCCGCCCGGGTCCAAGCCGAGGAGACTCCCACGGCACCGGCAGCAGAGGCCGACCCATCGCCGCAACCCGACGATGAAACTCCGTCCGCAGCTGCGGCACCGGCACCGGCACCGGCACCGGCACCGGCACCGAGCCAAGCTTATGAGTCGGCCGAGCCACCAGTGCGGTTGAAGCCGCGGCAACGCAAGGCGAAGAACCCGTTCGCGACACAGCTGCACTCAGGAACGTTGGCGCGACTGGAATGGATCAAAGCGCGCGGATACGTCATCACCGACACCGTGGACGATGCCATCAACACCTACCTCGACGGCGCGGGCATCCCCAGGCCGGACCACAACGACCGCATGCCGTGATCAGGTGTGGTGCCAGGACCTTCCTCGCCCGCAATCGTGGTGAACGTGGTGGGGCAAATGATCCTTCTCCCATCGAGTTCTATGGCCGATCGACGCATCGGTTTCTGCAAAAGTGCTGGTAGCAGCCGTTCACCCCGGAACGGTGCACGGTAGGTAACTACCGTTTTTGCCCATGCACATCTACGTCGATGAGACCAAGCAGCGCGACTATCTGCTCGTGGCCAGCGTCCACGTCTCGACGGACCTCACCGGACTGCGCCAGATCGTGCGTGGCCTGCTCCTGCCCGGGCAGCGCTACCTGCACATGAAGGATGAGAAAGACGGCCGCAAACGCACCATCGCTCAGGCCTTCGTCGACGCCGGCGTGCAAGCCACCGTCTACCGCGCCGGCCCGCAACACCGCAACGAACGCCAACGACGGTCAGCATGTCTACAAGCCCTCGTCGACGACCACGCCGCCCTAGGCGACGCACACATCGTCTTTGACGAGGACGAAACCATGGTGAAGTTCGACAACCAGAAACTCATCGAATACACCCGCGCCGCCGGCTGCCGCGACACCCTGCGCTACGAGCACCAACGCTCCCACGCCGAGGCCCTGCTAGCCGTCCCCGACGCCATCGCCTGGTGCTGGGCCAAAGGCGGCCCCTGGCGCACTCTGATCGGCCCAGCCGTCACGGCCACCCGAGACGTCTAACCATGCCCGAGAAAGCGCAAAGCCCGAGCGCCACGGTCGTCCGGCCGGGTCTCGGGCTCACTTCCTGAAGCTCAACGCAACAGGCACCCACCAATATACGAGATCAACCACCTTTAAGCCAGAAGAACCAGCTATCGAAGAAACTCCTTCAACGTCGCCACTCGGTTGCGAAGCCCGCCTACTCGACGAGTCGCTTCCGCCAGTACGCCAGCCGCCTCCTGAGTGCTCCGGCCGCATCCCGAAACGCTGCTCCGCCCGGTTGAGCGCAGAGGCCACCTCCATCATGGCCTCCGGGTCGGCACCGCCGCCCAGGCGCAAGCTCAATGCGTTGAGAATGTCGCCCCGTGAAAGGTAAACCACCGCAAGGTTTTTCGTGATCGAGTTTGACCACTACCTGGATCGCCGACAACATCGGAAGCCATCTCCCGGACGTCAAAGGTGAGTGCGTTCACCGACCCCAACTGCATCTACGAACGCGTTGCTTGCGCAAGCGCTACGACTTGGCCTTGTCGTCTTTGGCACCCTTGCTCACGGTGTCAAGGACTTCTCGCAACGTCCGGGCGGTGGCCTGCGCCTCGGCGGCGAGCAGTTCGGCGGAGTGGGCGGTCGCCCGCGCGTCGGCTGCGTCCTTTGTCGCGGCCGCGGCTAGTGCCGCCTGCTCGGCGCGGGCAGCTTCGGTGGTGGACAGTCGGGCGGTGAGGTCGGCCAGCTCGCGGCTCAGCCGCGCCGTCTCAGCTTCGGCCGCCTCCGCTCGGGAGGTCGCGGCCGCCAGGTCAGTGAGCGCGTCGGCCTCGGCCTGCACCAGGGTGGCCCGCTCGGCCGCATCTGCTTCGGCCTGCTCGTCCCGGGCCGCGACCACGGCCGCCGACCACAGCGGGTCGAAGACCCGCGCCAGCACGTCGGTCGGTACTGGCGACACGTCCCGGGCCGGCCGATTGGTCCTGAGCCATTCGCTCGCCGCGTCGGTGCTGACCCGAGCCCGCTCACGCAAGGCGCGCACAGTCACAGGCTTGCCCTCCACACTCAGCGCGGCGAACGCGTCGGCCAGCGCCGACGCGGCGCCGGTGTTCTTGACGGCCATGTGAGCCCCTCCCTCATTCAGGTACGTTGAGTAACGTTGTTTGTTCCCGGTACGTTACTAATGTACCTGACGAGATGCGGGAGGCACAACGCCCAGTAACGAATGTCGAGGCCGGGGCTTCCTGCCGGAAGACAGGGCCTGGGGGCCGCGTCATTTCTGGGCCTGCATTTCGCGCATCGTCACTTTGGATTGAATGATGCTGTAGTGCTCGGGGATCGCACGCCTGTGGCGCCAGCTGGGTGACCGCGCCGCAGCAGGCCACCCCTAACACCGCAAAGGTACAATGAGTAACGTTCTTTATTACCGATACGTTCCTATATGTACCTACGGGGTTTTCTGGTGTTGACCGTCTCTCTGGATGGCGACCACGGCCGGGCGGTCGTCTGCGTCATCAGCGTGCCCACGAACGGACCGCTTGCAGGTCACCACTTTCAAGTGTCAGCTCCCCGTGGCACGCCCCCTTTGCTAGCCACGTCCTATTTCCGGACTATCTGGCTCGCTGCTCATCGTGCGTATGCGGCCCGGCGGATCAGTTCACGGCTTGATCGCGTTGCCGCAGCGCTTGTTTCGCCGCGCTCGGGATGAATGTCGCGGTCGGCACTTTCGGCCCAATCCGCCAGCTTGTTGTATCGGTCCTGATCGATGTCGATGGCCATACCTAGGTAGTATGAACCGTCCTGGGTCTGGTGGAGATCGTGAACGCACCAGGAGGATGTTGTTGTGGCTGCGCCGAGGAAGTTTGACCCAGAGACCCGTGAGCGGGCGGTACGGATGTATCAGGACCGGATTTCCCAG
>NZ_JACBJQ010000011.1 GCF_013404075.1 Mycolicibacterium vinylchloridicum | reverse complement strand
GAAAGCGGGCCTCCTTCGATGGAGCAACTGGCGTCAGACACCAGCAGCTTCGAGGGAGGCCCGCCCTTCTCGGCGGAGCCACACGGGTGGGGAACTTCGATGAGCGTCAGTGGGGAATTTCAGCGAGCGCGATCAACGACCGCAACACCCACACCAATTCGCTGTTGCGCAAGGCCGGGGTCGAAGTCATCACGATCGTCGGCGCCGAACTGGGCCGCGGACGCGGCGGCGGTCACTGCATGACCTGCCCGATTGTCCGCGACCCAGTCGACTATTGACAGTGGTTCCTAGAACACGTTCCAGTCAGCTTGCTAGCCTGGCGGCAGCTGATCGAAAGGGCCATTGATGACAACATTGTCGGGGACGCTTGAGGGACGAGTGGCATTCGTGACCGGGGCCGCGCGCGGCCAGGGACGCGCCCACGCGATACGGCTGGCCCGGGAGGGTGCCGACGTCATCATCTCCGACATCTGCGCGCCGGTCAGCGAGACGATTCCCTATCCCGGCACCACGCCCGAGGACCTGCGCGAAACGGTGCAGCTGGTCGAGGCCGAGGGCCGCAAGGTACTGGCCCGCGAGGTCGACGTCCGCGACGACGCCGCGGTGCGCCAGCTGGTGGCCGACGGTGTCGAGCAGTTCGGGCGCCTCGACATCCTGGTGGCCAACGCCGGTGTGCTGTCCTGGGGCCGGCTGTGGGAGCTGACCGACGAACAGTGGAACACCGTCATCGACGTCAATCTCACCGGCACCTGGCGCACGCTGCGGGCCGTCGTCCCGGCGATGATCGAAGCCGGTAACGGTGGCTCCATCGTGGTGGTCAGTTCATCGGCGGGCCTGAAAGCCACGCCGGGTAACAGCCATTACGCCGCGTCCAAGCACGGCCTGACCGCCCTGACGAATTCCCTTGCGCTGGAAGTCGGCGAGTACGGCATCCGGGTCAACTCCATCCACCCGTACTCGGTGGCCACCCCGATGACCGAGAACGACGCCATGATGGGTGTTTTCGCCGCGCATCCCAGCTTCCTGCACGGCTTCTCGCCGATGCCGTACCTGCCCACAGGTCAGAGCGCGACCGGCAAGCTATCCGACTTCATGAACGTCGACGAGGTCGCCGACGTCGTGGTCTGGCTGGCCGGTGACAACTCGGCCACGTTGTCCGGCTCGCAGATCAACGTCGACCGCGGGGTGATGAAGTACTAGTCACGACGATGCGCCGCAGCGAAGCGAGGCGCTGAGGAGTGGCTACATGGGCCTAGTCACGACGATGCGCCGCAGCGAAGCGAGGCGCTGAGGAGTGGCTACATGGGCCTAGCGATCAGCCCGGTAGCACCAGCACCGGAACGGGGCTGTGCCGCAGGATCTTCGAGCCGTGGGAGCCAAGAAACACCCGGGCGATTCCGCCCACCGGCGATGTGCCGATGGCCAGCAGATCGCCGTCCTGCCAGTCGGCGTCGTCCAGCGCTTCGTCCCAGCCGTTGCCGACGGCAACCTGAAGATCCACGTCTTGGCCCACCACGCCGTCGGTCTTCAGTTGCGCCAGTGTTTCTCGTGCATGAGCCGCCATCTGGTCGAGGATGGAGTCTTCGGCATGCAGGCCGACTTCCGGCGGATACATCGTGCGGCCACGCACTGCGAACGTGACGACGCGCATCGGCACGCCCAGCCGCTGACCGAGCGCGACGACGCGCTCCACCACATGCAAGGTTTCCGGCGTGCCCGGGTATGCGGCGGTGATCCGGGTCAGTACACCGATTTTCGAGCCGCGATAGCCGCGTGGACTGATCGCCATCGGCACCGGTGAGGAATGCAGCAGCCGGTCTCCGGTCGAGCCGATCACCACCTGGCCGAGCTTGCCGTCGGCGGCGGAGCCCAGGATCAAGACCTCGGGCTGCAGGTCGGCGACCGCCTCCAAGAGACCGCCAGATGCCGACCGGTGCGCGACCGTGTGATAGGTGACATCGAGGTCCTTGGCGACCGCATCGATGCACTGCCGCGCCTGCGCCGCCGACCTTATCGCCAGTTGGTTTGCGTACTCAGCGAATTCGGCGTCGACTCGAGCCAGCGACGGCGTCATCCATGGCCGCGGCACGACTGTGACCACGGCCAGCGAGGTCTTCAGCGTCTTGGCTGCCTCCACCGCCAGGTACAGCGGCGACTGGCCGCCCTTGCCCGCGAGGTAGCCGACGGCGACGGTCACGGCTCGTCCTCATGCTCGTGCTTGGTGACGAAGTGGTGGTCCTTCGGGTTCTCGTCGAACATGACGTCGTCGTCACCGGGAACGGCGGTGGGAATGTAGCCATCGGAGCCGCCGGCGTTCAGTGCGCTGTGGTGTCGGCCCCAGGCGAAGTAGAAGACCAGCACCACTGCGACCCACCCGGAGAAGGCGATCCAGGTGTACCAGTGCAGGCTGTAGAGGATGTAACCGCAGGCCAGCACCGAAAGCACCGGTGTCACCGGATAACCGGGCACCTTGAAACCCCGCGGGAGGTCGGGTTCGCGCACCCGCAGAATGATCACGCCGACCGAGACGACGATGAACGCGACCAGAGTGCCGATCGACACCATGTCGGCCAGGTAGTCCAACGGGACGACGCCGGCCAGGACGCTGACCACGATCGCCACGATGATGGTGTTGTTGACCGGTGTCATGCTGCGCGGGTCGACTTTGGCGAACATCGACGGCAGCAGTCCGTCCCGGCCCATGGCGAACAGGATGCGTGTCTGGCCGTACAGCGTCACCAGCGTCACCGAGAAGATCGAGATGACCGCACCGGCCGCCAGCACGGTGCCCCAGTACTGGGCGCCGGTGACGGTGTCGAGGATGGTGGCCAGGCCGGCCTCTTGGCCTTCGAAATCGGTCCAGGTCTGGGCGCCCAGCGCCGCGACTGTGACCAGGATGTAGACCGCGGTCACCGTGATCAGTGCGGCCAGGATGGCGCGCGGCATGGTCTTTTGCGGGTTCTTGACCTCGTCGCCGGCGGTGGAGACGGCGTCCAGGCCGATGTAGGAGAAGAAGATCGTTCCGGCGGCCGAACCGATTCCGGCGGCACCGAGTGGTGCGAAGTTGGCGAAGTTGTCGACGTTGAATGCGGTGAACGCGATCACGGCGAACATCACCAGCACGCCCAGCTTGATCAGCACCATGATGGTGTTGACCTTGGCGGACTCGCTGGCGCCGCGGATCAGCAGCAGTGCGCACATGACCACGAGGATGACCGCGGGCAGATTGATGACGCCCGGGGTGGCGTCCCAGGGTGCCGCCGAAATCGCTTGGGGGAGATGATGTCCGAAGAAGTTGTCGAGCAGCTTGTTGACGTATTGGCTCCAGCCCACGGCGACCGCCGCCGTGGACACCCCGTACTCGAGCAGCAGGCAGGCCGCCACTGCCATCGCGACGACTTCCCCGAGCGTGGTGTAGGCGTAGGAATAGGTGGATCCGGAAACCGGCACCGCCGAGGCGAGCTCGGCGTAACAGATGGCCGCCAGGCCCGCCGCGATACCGGCGATGATGAAAGAGACGACGACGCCGGGGCCGGCCTCTGGAACCGCCTGGGAAAGCACGAAGAAGATACCGGTGCCCACCGTGGCGCCCACGCCGAACATCGTCAGCTGGAATGTGCCGATACTTCGTTCCAGGTGATCGGAGGCGCCATGCGCGACCGGGGCCCCCAAAACGGGCCTTCGGCGCAGCATCTGCTCGGTCAGGTTGATCGACGGTGCCGTCATGTACGCCTCCCGGGGTCGGGCGAGATTAGCCGATTATGAGCCTGGCCCGGCCAATACGCTTGCGAACTGCTCAATCGCCCAGTCGATCTCCTCGGCGGTGATCACCAGCGGTGGAGCGAATCGTAAGGTCGAGCCGTGGGTGTCTTTGACCAGCACGCCGCGCTCGGCCAGCGCCATGCTGAGTTGTTTGCCGGTTCCCAGGCGGGTATCGATGTCGACACCGGCCCACAGGCCCATTCCGCGCACCGAGAGCACGCCGTGGCCGATCAGTGACCGCAGCCGGGAATGCAGATGCAGCCCGAGTTCGGCTGAGCGGGACTGGAATTCGCCTCGCCGCAGGATGTCGATGACGGTGGAGCCGATGGCGGCGGCCAGCGGGTTGCCGCCGAACGTCGACCCGTGCTCGCCGGGGTGCAGCACCCCTAAAATATCGCGGTCGGCGACGACCGCGGACAGCGGAACCACCCCTCCGCCAAGGGCCTTGCCGAGCAGGTAGATGTCGGGCACCACGCCCCAGTGGTCGCAGGCGAAGGTGTGGCCGGTTCGGGCCAGGCCGGACTGGATCTCGTCTGCGATCAGCAGCACGTTGCGCTGGGTACACAGCCGGCGCAACCGGGGCAGGTAATCGTCGGGCGGGACGATGATGCCGGCTTCGCCCTGGATCGGCTCGATGAGGACGGCGACCGTGTTCTCGTCCATGGCCGCCGCCACCGCGTCGGCATCAGCGAAGGGTACGGACCGGAATCCCGGTGTGAAGGGGCCGAATCCACCCCGGGCGGTGGCGTCGGAGGAGAAGCTGACGATGCTGATCGTGCGACCGTGAAAGTTATTGTCGGCCACGATGATGTTGGCCATATCGGGGGGGACGCCCTTGACGTCGGCGCCCCATTTACGGGCGACCTTGAGGCCGCTTTCCACCGCCTCGGCGCCACTGTTCATCGGCAGTACCATGTCTTTGCCGCACAGCCCGGCCAGCGCCTCACAGAACGGGCCGAGTTGATCGGAGTGGAACGCGCGGCTGACCAGGGTCACGGCGTCGAGCTGACGGTGGGCGGCGGCAACGATCTCGTCATTGTGATGGCCGAAGTTGACTGCGGAGTACGCGGCCAGGCAGTCCAGGTACCGGCGCCCCTCCACGTCGGTGATCCACGCCCCTCGGGCACTGGCGGCCACCACCGGAAGCGGCGAATAGTTGTGGGCGGCGTAGGTGTTGTCCAGCGCGATGGCTTCAACGGTGGTTCGGGTGGCTGCCTTCTTGACGGTGTCGGCCATGGTCATGAAAACACCTCCAGCGTGCAACATTTCACCGATCCGCCGCCCTTGAGCAGTTCGGAGAGGTCGACGCCGATGGGATGGAAGCCCGCGTGGTTGAGCTGTTTGGCGAAACCGGTGGCCTGGGCGGGGTGGACGACGTGCTTACCGTCGGACACCGCGTTGAGGCCGAGGACGTAGGCGTCGGTGCTCGCGACTTCGATGGCGTCGGGGAAGAGCGTGCTCAGCCGGCCGCGGGACTCGGCGGTGAAGGCGGGTGGGTAGTAGGCGATCGTGGTGTCGTCGAGCACCGTGAGTGCGGTGTCGAGGTGGTAGAAGCGCGGGTCGACGAGCTCCAGGGAGATCACCGGCAGGCCGGTGATCCCGGCCACCTCGGCGTGCGCCTGCGAATGGGTGCGAAAACCAGTGCCGGCCAAGATCATTGATCCGGCGACCAGCAGATCGCCCTGTCCTTCGTTGACGTGGCGGGTAACGAGGGGATCGTGCCCGCGCTGGTCCATCCAGGTGGCGTAGGCCACGGATTCGCCCTGTCGTTCGGCGTGTTTGAAGCGAGCGACGATCGCGGTGCCGTTGATGATCAGTCCGGCGTTGGCCGCGTAGACCATGTCCGGCAGTCCGGCCACCGGTTCGACGATGTCGACGGTGTGGCCGAGACGGCGGTAGGTGTCCCGCAGAGTCTCCCATTGGGCGACGGCGCGGTCGACGTCGACCGGCGTGCTGGTGTCCATCCATGGGTTGATGGCGTATTCGACGGCGAAGTACGTCGGCGGGGTCATGGCGTAGTGGCGAAGTCGCTGGCTGCGCGGTGTCCTCGTTGACTCGGCGGCGACATCTGGGGATATCGTCATGAAATCAACGATAGAAGGCGACTCTGACGCAATCAATCGACCTCTGTTGCGTGTCTATAATTGATTTCTTGCGCTACAGCCGCCACAGCGGCGATCTGTTAACTAGGAGAGGAGCGCAGCCGATGGACCGGCTCGACGACACTGACGAGCGCATCCTGGCCGAGCTCACCGAGCATGCCCGCGCCACGTTTGCCGAGATCGGTGCCCGGGTGAATCTGTCGGCGCCCGCGGTCAAGCGCCGAGTCGACCGGATGCTGGACAACGGCGTCATCCGCGGCTTCACCACGGTCGTCGATCGCAGCGCGCTCGGCTGGAACACCGAGGCCTACGTTCAGGTGTACTGCCACGGCACGATCGCGCCGGATCAGTTGCGCGCGGCCTGGATTGACATCCCCGAGATCATCAGCGCGGCCACGGTCACCGGTACCTCGGACGCCATCCTGCACGTGCTGGCCCGCGATATGCGCCACCTGGAGGCCGCCCTCGAGCGGATCCGGTCAAGTGCCGACATCGAGCGAAGCGAAAGCATCGTGGTGTTGTCCAACCTGATCGACCGCTCACCTGCCTAACACCCGGTTGGTAGAGGCGGGCTGGCGCGCACATCACGTCGGCGATCGTGTAAGAACACCACGTGGGAACGAGCGAAAACGGAATTGTGATCGTCGGCGGCGGATTGGCCGCCACCAGGGCAGCCGAACAGTTGCGCAAGTCGGGATATGCCGGGCCGGTCACCATCGTCAGTGATGAGGCACACCTGCCGTACGACCGCCCGCCGCTGTCCAAGGACGTGCTGCACGCCGCCCTCGACGATGTCGCGCTCAAGCCGGCCGAGTTCTACACCGAGAACGACATCACCGTGCGGTTGGGCAGTGCGGCCACCTCGCTGGACACCGCGGCCCAGACGGTGACCCTGGCCGATGGCTCGGTGCTGGGCTATGACGAGCTGGTGATCGCGACGGGCCTGGTGCCCAAGCGCATTCCGTCGTTCCCCGACCTGGACGGCATCCGGGTGCTGCGGACGTTCGACGAGGCGCTGGCGCTGCGCACCCATGCCGCGTCGGCCCGCCAAGCGGTGATCATCGGTGCCGGGTTCATCGGCTGTGAGGTCGCGGCCAGTCTGCGCAAGCTGGGTGTGGACGTGGTTCTGGTGGAGCCGCAACCCGCGCCGCTGGCCTCGGTGCTGGGCGAGCAGGTCGGAAACCTGGTGTCCCGGCTGCATCGCGCCGAGGGCGTCGACGTGCGCACCGGCATCGGCGTGGCCGAGGTGCGCGGCGAGAACGGCCACGTGGCGGGAGTCGTGTTGTCCGACGGCAGCGAGCTGGCAGCCGACCTCGTGGTGGTCGGCATCGGGTCACGCCCGGCCACCGACTGGCTGGAGGGCAGTGGGATCGCCGTCGACAACGGCGTCGTGTGCGACGAGGCGGGCCGCACCAGTGCGGCAGGAGTATGGGCGCTCGGCGACGTCGCGTCCTGGCGTGATGCCACCGGACACCAAGCGCGCGTAGAGCATTGGAGCAACGTGGCCGAGCAGGCCCGCGTCATCGTGCCGTCGATGCTGGGCCAGGACGCGCCGTCGGTGATCGTCGTGCCGTACTTCTGGAGCGACCAGTACGACGTCAAGATCCAGTGCCTGGGTGAGCCGGAGGCCACCGACACCGTGCACATCGTCGAGGACGACGGCCGCAAGTTTCTGGCGTTCTACGAGCGCGACGGCGTGGTGGCCGGGGTGGTCGGCGGCGGCATGCCCGGCAAGGTCATGAAGACCCGCGCCAAGATCGCTGCCGGCGCGCCGATCGCCGAGGTCCTTCCCCAGTCTTGAGCCGAAGTCAGAATTCTCCTAAGTAGAACCGGCCGCCCTGGTCGTCCGTGCACTCCGCTGACAGTCCATAAGGCTGCCGGCTCGGCTCGGAGATGACGGCTCCGCCGGCTTCCCGCACGCGGGCGACAGCGGCATCGATGTCGGCCACGGTCCACATCGGCACCGTCACCGGACGGGTGCTGCCGCCCGCAACGCCTGCCATCGGGTGTGTGTCATTGACCTGCCACCCATCCTCGATACGGCCTGGTTCGAATGTCCAGAACAGCACGCGGCTGTAGAACGACTTGAACGCCGTCGCGTCGGGTACTTCGTAGGTGATGTACGAAAGTTCGCCTGGCCCAGAGCCGTTGAGTTCGGGCCGGGGTTCGTCGCGGGTTGGCGCGAAGACGGCGAACGACGCGCCCTGCGGGTCGGTGGCGTCGCTCAGCGTGCCGAAGTCGACGTGCTCGAGCTCGTCGACGGTACCGCCGCCGTCCGCAATCGAGCGCCGTGCTCCCGCGAGGTCGTCCACGGCATAGCAGCAGAACAACGTGGGGGGTGCGTCGACGCTGTGGATCCCGATGCGTTGTTTGGTGTTGGTGACCTGATGGGTCGCTGGATCGTACGTCCAGCCGAGTACGTGGCCGTAGAAGGCTGCGGCCCGCTCGGCGTCCGGCGTCCACACCGAGACATAGCCGACGTCGCCGTGTTGAATCGGCACCGCCGCGCCGGTAACCGGTCCGCTGAGCATCCATCGGTGACCGAACGGGTCGACGATCGCGGCGCTGCGGGCGCCGTGGTTCTCATACGGCTCGCGCTGCACGCTGGCGCCGCGATCGCGTGCCCGCGCCAGCGTACTGTCGGTATCGGCTACCTCGAGCATCAAACTCACCGAAACAGACTGCGGTGAAGGCGCTTTCAGGCCAAGCTCCGGATACTGGTCGGCGAGGTAGAGCACGCCGTCGCCGATCTGGAGTTCGGCGTGGCCGATACGGCCGTCGTCCATCTCATAGGGCCGGCCGACCAGCGATGCGCCGAAGACATCGGTGTACCAGGCGATCGCCGCACGCGCGTCGGCAACGGCGAGATAGGGCAGTGCTGCGGGCCGCGGGAGCGCAGTGCCGGGTTCGACGGCCCGCTCGTTCAGCTCGGCGACGGCTGCATCGGTACCACTCATGACAACTCCTCCTGTTCGATTCGGAAGCGAAAGTGCCGCTTCCAGACGCGCCCGCAGACCGGCCGCGAACGCGGGATCGGGCTGGACCGCAATTTCGTCGCCGTGCAGCACGGACAACGGATCGGTGTTGTTGTTCACGACAGCCCTCCTTCCCGATCCGGATAGTGGGCCCTGAAGGCGCGACGGGCGCGCACCAGCAGCGCTTCGGTGGCATGCACGGTTCGCCCGATCAGCTCCGCACACTCGGGCACGCTGCAGTCATCCATATAGCGCAGCGCCAGTACGGTGCGCTGCGCCTCAGGTAACCGGGACAGCACGCTTTCGGCGACGATGCGGTCCAACTCCACGTCCCATTCGTCGGACGGTTCCTTCTCGGGTACCTCGGCGACGGTGACCGTCGGCCGGCTCGCGCGGCGCCGGTAGTGGTCGGCGAGCTTGTGCCGCGCCACACCGAGCAGCCAGGGCACTGCGATGGGCGGCGGCTGCGGCCTGCGGGCAGCGTCCATGGCGGCCAGGAACGTCTCCGAGGTCAGGTCCTCCGCGGTGGCCCGGTCACCGCAGCGGCGGACGAAGTAGCCGTAGACGACCGGAAGTGCGTCGTCGTAGAGCTGCAGCAGCCGATGCGGTGCATCGGTGTGGTCCGGATCCGCGCTCACATCTCTATCGTCGTCGCACCGGGCCGAACTCCGACGGGCGTGGCGAAACTTTTTGCGCCGACCGACTTCAGCGCCCGTCCAGATCGTCGAGTCCGTGCGCGACGACGTCGAAGGCGTCACCGATCGCCTGTGGCAGCGACACCGACTCGTTGGCCAGCCAGTATTCGTAGGCGGACAGGGCGACGCCGAGCATCAGCCAAGCGACCGACTGGGGGATCAGGTCACCGGACTGGCCGCCGGTGCGGGCGGCCACGAAGTCCGAGACGACTCCTCGCCAGCCGGCGTACATCGTCATCGAGTGCGCCTGTAGCTCAGCGGTCTGCAGGATCACCCGCATCCGCTGGCGGTGCCGTTCGGTTTCCGAGGAGTCAAAAGTGTTGAACGCCAACAGGGCGGAGCGCAGGGCTGTGCTGATCGGCTCGTCGGCCTCCACCGCGTCGAACAGTTGGCGGAAGTGCTTCAGGTGGGCGTCGAAGTCGCCCCACGGGATCGCGTTCTTCGACGGGTAGTAGCGAAACAGCGTGCGCCGCGCGATCCCGGAAGCCTGGGCCACGTCGTCGACGCTGACCGCGCCGAACCCGTAGTTCGCGAACAAGTCGAGCGCGACGTCGGTGATGTGGTCCTGGGTGGTGGAGCGGCGCCGCCCCACGCGGGCCCCGCCCGAACCCGCCGAACCACTTGTCATCGACCCACCCCTTTCTTTTCGGCACTCGATGCCATATTCTTGCGATCTCGATCACAATTGTCGAGAACCTGGCCGACGAAAGGGTGCTTTTCATGGAGCCGAGCCACGCAAGTGAGACCGAGACCGAATTGGTGACCGAGACGCTGGTCGAAGAGGTCTCCATCGACGGGATGTGCGGGGTCTACTGACCGTGCCCGCCCACGCTGTGGGCGATCCGGCTGTGGCCGGGTCGGAATTCGACCCGGCACTCAGCTGGCGTCTGCATCCGCAGGTGGCCGTGCGCCCGGAACCTTTTGGCGCACTGCTGTACCACTTCGGCACCAGGAAGCTGTCGTTCCTCAAGAACCGCACCATCCTCGCCGTGGTGAATTCGCTGTCCGAACACCCTGACGCGCGCTCCGCCCTGCGGGCCGCCGGGGTCGACGAGCCCGACGAGGCGCCCTATCTACACGCACTGAGCGTGCTGGTGACCTCGAACATGTTGATTCCCAAGGATTCCCAATGACTTCGGTGGCACCGGTACCCCGGCTGATCGAGCAGTTCGAGCAAGGTCTCGACGCGCCGATCTGCCTCACCTGGGAGCTGACCTACGCCTGTAACCTCGCGTGCGTGCACTGCTTGTCCTCCTCGGGCAAGCGCGATCCCCGCGAGCTGTCCACTCGTCAGTGCATGGACATCATCGACGAGCTCGAGCGCATGCAGGTGTTCTACGTCAACATCGGTGGCGGCGAACCCACTGTGCGCCCGGACTTTTGGGAGCTGGTCGACTACGCGACCGCCCACCATGTCGGCGTGAAGTTCTCCACCAACGGCGTACGCATCACCCCCGAGGTGGCGGCGCGACTGGCGGCCAGCGACTACGTCGACGTCCAGATCTCGCTGGACGGCGCGACCGCCGAGGTCAACGACGCGGTCCGCGGGCCGGGATCGTTCGACATGGCCACCCGCGCGCTGGAGAACCTGGCCGCCGCCGGATTCAAAGACGCCAAGATCTCGGTGGTCGTCACCCGTCACAACGTCGACCAGCTCGACGACTTCAAGACGCTCGCCGACCGGTACGGCGCCACCCTGCGCATCACCCGGTTGCGCCCGTCCGGGCGCGGAGCCGATGTCTGGGACGAACTGCACCCCACCCCCGAGCAGCAGGTGACGCTCTATGACTGGCTGGTGGCCAAGGGCGAGCGCGTCCTGACCGGTGACTCCTTCTTCCATCTCGCCGGCCTCGGTGCGCCCGGTGCGCTGGCCGGGCTGAACATGTGCGGCGCCGGGCGGGTGGTCTGCCTGATCGACCCGGTCGGCGATGTCTACGCCTGCCCGTTCGCCATCCATGACCGCTTCCTGGCCGGAAACATTGTGCGCGATAACGGCTTTGACAATGTCTGGAAGAACGCGCCCTTGTTCCGTGAGCTGCGCGAGCCGCAGTCGGCCGGTGCCTGCGGCAGCTGCGGGCACTACGACGCGTGCCGGGGCGGCTGCATGGCCGCGAAGTTCTTCACCGGTCTGCCACTCGACGGGCCCGACCCGGAGTGCGTCGAGGGGTACGGGGCACCGGCCCTGGCCGCCGACCGGGACAAGCCACGCCCGAGCGCCGACCACTCCCGCGGCAAGCCGATCATGCTGACCCTGTCCACCCGGCCCCCGGCCAAGCCCTGCAACGAAAGTCCGATCTAGTCATGGCACGCGACACCTGGTTCGAGACCGTCGCCATCGCGCAAGCGCGCGCGAAGAAGCGCCTCCCCAAATCTGCGTACGGCGCACTCATCGGTGGCAGTGAGAAGGGGATCACTGTCAACGGCAACAACGAAGCCTTCAACGAACTCGGCTTCGCGCCGCACGTCATCGGCGCGCTGGAAAAGCGCGACATGGCAACAACCGTGATGGGGCAAGACGTTTCGCTTCCCGTCCTGATCTCCCCGACCGGTGTGCAGGCCGTGCACCCCGACGGCGAGGTCGCCGTGGCCCGCGCGGCTGCGGCACGCAACACCGCGATGGGATTGTCCTCGTTTGCCAGCAAGCCGATCGAGGAGGTCGTCGCGGCGAACCCGAAGACGTTCTTCCAGATCTACTGGCTCGGCGACCGCGACGCCATTGCCGCCCGCGCAGAGCGGGCCCGTGCGGCAGGGGCCGTCGGACTCATCGTGACCACCGATTGGAGCTTCAGCCACGGGCGCGACTGGGGCAGTCCGAAGATCCCGGAGAAGATGGATCTGAAGACCATGATCAAGATGAGCCCCGAGGCCGTGACGCGGCCGCGGTGGTTCCTGCAGTGGGCCAAGACCCTGCGTCCGCCGGCCTTGTCGGTGCCGAACCAGGCCGCCAAGGGCGAGCCCGGCCCGCCGTTTTTCGACGCCTATGGCCAGTGGATGGGCACGCCCCCACCCACCTGGGAGGACATCGCCTGGCTGCGTGAGCTGTGGGGCGGCCCCTTCATGCTCAAGGGCGTCATGCGCGTCGACGACGCCAAACGCGCTGTCGATGCCGGTGTTTCAGCGATCTCGGTGTCCAACCACGGCGGCAACAACCTCGACGGCACCCCGGCCTCGATCCGTGCGCTGCCCGCGATCTCGGCAGCGGTCGGCGATCAGGTCGAGGTGCTCCTGGACGGCGGCGTCCGCCGGGGCAGCGACGTGGTCAAGGCGCTGGCGCTCGGTGCTCGCGCGGTGATGATCGGACGGGCCTACCTGTGGGGCCTGGCGGCCAACGGGCAGGCCGGCGTGGAGAACGTCCTCGACATCCTGACCGGCGGTATCGACTCGGCCCTGCGGGGGCTGGGCAAGGCGTCGATCCACGACCTCACGGCCGAGGACATCCTGGTGCCGGACGGCTTCGTCCGGGCACTCGGAGTGCCCAAGTAAGACGCGCGCCGGCGCCGTCGTAAGCGAGGTTGTGGTACGGGCGTGACTGACGGGACGGCGGTAAACGCTCCGGGTGGGTCCGGCTGTCCCGAATGCGAAAGAAATCCGTCTTCTCCTCGAACAATTGGCGCACAGCAGGTGAATTCGGCCTACCATCACCGCGTGGCTTTTCGGGGCGAGTTGGGCAACTGGACATCGAGTCAGCTTCGCGACACCTCCCTCACGATCTTGATCCCGGTGGGGTCGACCGAGCAGCACGGTCCGCACCTGCCGTTGGATACCGACACCCGGATCGCCACTGCGGTCGCCCGCGCCGCCACCGAAGACCTCGACGGTTCCGATCATGATCACTATCTGCTCGCGCCGGCGATCGCCTACGGCGCGTCCGGCGAGCATGAGGGCTTTCCCGGAACGGTGTCGATCGGCATCGAGGCGTTGACGACGGTTTTGATCGAGTACGGGCGCTCGGCCTGCGGCTGGGCGCGGCGGATCGTTTTCGTAAACGGGCACGGCGGCAACCTCGAGTCGATGCGCGCGGCGGTGCGCCGCCTGCGGCAAGAGGGCCGCGATGCGGCCTGGTGTCCATGCATCGCCGAGGGTGGCGATGCCCACGCCGGGCACACGGAAACGTCTGTATTGCTACATATTTCACCGGCGGATGTGCAAACCGACGCCTGGTGTAGCGGGAACAGGGCGCCACTGGCTACCCTTTTGCCGCAGATGCGTCGCGGCGGGGTGGCTGCGGTGAGTGAGGTGGGCGTGTTGGGAGACCCGACGACGGCGACTCCGGTGGAGGGCGCGCGCATCTTCGAGCAGATGGTCACGGAATGTTCGCGTCGCGTCGATCGGTGGCGCCCGGCCGATGACGGGATGCTGACATGACCCAGCCCCGGCTGCCTGACGGGTTTGCCGTCCAGGTCGACCGGCGAGTGCGCACGCTCGCCGAGGGCTCGGCGCTGCTCGGCGGATCACCCACCCGGCTGCTGCGGCTGGCGCCGTCCGCGCAGACCCTGCTGGACGGCGGTCGCCTCGAGGTCCGCGATGCCGTGAGCGCCCAGCTGGCCCGCACCCTGCTCGACGCCACCGTCGCCCATCCGCGCCCGGCGGGCGGCCCGTCGCACCGAGACGTCACCGTGGTGATCCCGGTACGCGACAACCCTTTTGGGCTCTATCGGCTGGTGATGTCGCTGCGCGGTATGCGAGTGATCGTCGTCGACGACGGCTCCCACACGCCCGTGCACCCCAGCGACTTCGCCGGGGCGCGCTGCGAGGTCGAGGTGCTGAGCCACCCGCGCAGCAAGGGGCCGGCCGCGGCGCGGAACACCGGACTAGCCGCTTGCACAACAGATTTCGTGGCCTTCCTGGACTCCGACGTGGTGCCCCGCCGGGGCTGGCTGGAGGCTCTTCTCGGCCACTTCTGCGACCCGGCCGTGGCGCTGGTCGCTCCCCGGATCGTCGGGCTCGGTCACAGCGACCAGCTGATCGCCCGCTACGAGGCCGTCCGGTCGTCGCTGGACCTCGGCGAGCGCGAGGCCCCGGTGATGCCCTACGGCCCGGTGTCCTATGTGCCAAGCGCGGCCATCATCTGTCGTCGGGCGGCGCTGCTGGACATGGGCGGCTTCGACGAGACCCTGCCGTCGGGCGAGGACGTCGACCTGTGCTGGAGGTTGATCGAATCCGGCTCCCGGCTGCGCTACGAGCCGATCGCACTCGTCGCCCACGAGCACCGCACCGAGATGCGGGAGTGGCTGGGCCGCAAGGCGTTTTATGGCAGCTCGGCGGCGCCGCTGTCGATCCGACATCCCGACAAGACGGCGCCGGTGGTGATCTCCGCGTGGAGCCTGCTGGTGTGGCTGCTGCTGGCACTGGGGTCGGTCTCGGGTTATCTGGCCTCGCTGGTGTTCGCCGGGGTGACCACCCGCCGGACCGCCAAAGCGATGAAGAACACCGACGCCGGGATCTTCGACGTGGGGATCCTCGCGCTGCGCGGCATCGGTGCCTCCGCCCTGCAGCTGTCGGCGGCGGTCTGTCGGCACTATTGGCCGCTGGCGTTGGTGGCCGCGCTGGTCTCTCGCCGGTGCCGGCACGCGATCCTGGTGGCCGCCGTGCTCGACGGCGTGCAGGACTGGATCAAGCGCAACCGCAACAATGACGTCGAGGGCAAGCCGATCGGCCTGGTTGCCTATCTGCTCCTCAAGCGCCTCGACGATCTGGCCTATGGCGCCGGCCTCTGGACGGGCGTGGTCCGCGAGCGCACGTTGCGACCGCTGAAGCCACAGATCAAAACCTGACTTTGTGGTCGACCACAGCACGCACAGCGACGTTCTGATCGTCGGTGCCGGTAGCGCCGGATCGGTCCTCGCCGAACGCCTCTCGGCCGACCCCGCTCGCCGGGTCACCGTCGTCGAAGCCGGCCCCGGGCCCGATGAGCCCGGCGTCCGAGAGCTCACCCACAACGGACTGCAGCTGCCGATCGGAGCCGCCAGCCCGCTGGCTCAGCGCTACCGGACCGAGCTGACTGCCGAACCACCGCGCGGCGCCGACATCGTGCGAGGCGCAACCGTCGGGGGCTCCGGTGCAGTGAACGGCGGATACTTCTGCCGGGCGCTGCCCGCGGACTTCGACGGTCCCGCCATCCCCGGTTGGTCCTGGCCGGACGTCCAGCGGCACTACCGGGCCATCGAGACCGATCTCGACTTTCCCGATCGTGCCGACGGCGGCCCGATCACGATTCGGAGAACCCACGAGTTCGTCGGCAGCACAGCAGCTTTCGTCGAAGCTGTGCGAGCCGCCGGCCTGCGCTGGTTACCTGACCTCAACGCAGAGCCGGCCGGGGAGAATGCGCCGCCGGGAATCGGGGCCGTGCCGCTGAACATCGTCGACGGGATCCGCACCGGCCCAGGTGCGGCGTTCCTGGAATCCGCGGCAGCCCGGCCCAACCTGACGGTGCTGGCCCGCACCCGGGTGGTGCGGCTGCGGTTCTCGGGCGCCCGGGTGGTGGGCGTCGAGACTCTCGGGCCGGCGGGGCCTGCCGTTCTCGAGGCCGACCGGGTCGTGCTTTCGGCGGGCGCCATCGGATCCGCGCACCTGCTGATGTTGTCGGGGATCGGACCCGCCGCCGACCTGCGCACCGCAGGAGTCGCGGTGGTGGCCGATCTGCCGGTGGGCCGACGCACCTCCGATCACCCGGAGTGGGTGCTGCCCACCACCTGGACCGTGGCGGCTCATCGACCGGTGCTCGAGGTCGTGTTGGTCGCCGACGGTGTCGAGATCCGGCCCTACACCGGCGGGTTCATCGCGATGGTCGGCGACGGCTCGGTGGGCCGTCCGGACTGGCCACACCTGGGCGTGGCGTTGATGGCGCCGCGCGCCCGCGGCCGCCTTTCCCTGCTGTCAGCCGACCCGGCGGTGCCGCCGCTGATCGAGCAACGCTACGACAGCGCCGCGGACGACGTGGCCGCACTGCGGCAAGGGTGTGCGCTGGCCACCGAAATACTGGGTGCCACAACCCAACTCGGCGAGCCGATGTGGTCCACCTCGCAACATCTGTGTGGCACCGCGCCCATGGGTACCGACAGCGACGAGCACGCCGTGGTCGACGCACGCTGCCGGGTACGGGGGATCGAGAACCTCTGGGTGGTGGACGGCTCGGTGCTGCCGCACATCACCGGCCGCGGGCCGCACGCGACGATCGCCATGATCGGACACCGTGCTGCCGAGTTCGTTGCCTGAGCAGCCTTATCTCGGCAACCGAGCCAATCGGTACTCTAGTCGGGCCGGATGAGGCGAAGATGACGAGACATTGGGACACGTCGCGGAAAGGAACTGGGCCATGACGAGCCGCCGCAGCGATCCCAGACCTGCGCGTTCGCGCGCGCGGTTGCTGGACGCGGCAACGGCATTGCTGCGCACGGGCGGCCCGAGCGCGGTCACCGTCGATGCCGTCACACGTGGCGCCAACGTCGCCAGGGCGACGCTCTACCGGCATTTTCCCAGCGGCAATGACCTGCTGGCGGCCGCCTTCCACAGTCTGATCCCACCCGCGCCGATGCCGCCGGAGTCGGGAACGCTGCGGGAGCGCCTGGTGGCCCTGATGCAAGCGCAGGCCGACCTCATCTCCGAGACGCCGATCCTGCTGACGGCCACGTATTGGCTGGCGCTGGGTCCGGACATGGAGCACATGCCGGGCAGAACCGAGGACACCGACAGCCCCGAGGTGCGCACACTGCGCGAGCGGGTCGCCCAGCAGTACGGTGCGCCGTTCGACGCGATCTTCGACAGTCCCGATGCACAACGGGAACTCGGCAATGTGGACCGCGCTCAGGCCATCATGCTGCTGATCGGGCCGCTGGTTGCCGGGCGGATCAGCACGCTGGCCGATTTCGACTACCGCGAATGTGCCCGCGCCGCTGTGGACGGCTTCCTGGCCGTCAACCGCGTCAACGAAATCACTTCAGCGAGTAGCGAATCGGCAGGCGTTTGAGGCCGCCGACGAACGTCGTGGCCATCAGTTCCGGCTCGCCGGCCAGTTCGATGGAATTGATCCGAGGGACGAGCTCGGAGAAGAAGCTGTGCATTTCCATCCGGGCCAGCGCCGCTCCGAGACAGAAGTGCACACCGTAGCCGAAGGACAGGTGCTTGTTGGGGTCGCGGCCGACGTCGAAGCGCATCGGGTCGTCGAAGACCTCCTCGTCGCGGTTGGCCGAAACATAGGACAGCAGAACCGCTTCGCCCTTGGCGATGGGTACGCCACGGACCTCGGTGTCGGCCTGGGCGGTCCGCATGAATTCCTTGACCGGGACCACACAGCGGATCATCTCCTCGACCGCGGTGCCCATCAGGCCCGGATCGTTTTGCAGCCGCTGCAGTTCACCGGGGTTGCGAATGAGTTCCAGTAGCCCGCCGGCGATTCCGGCGCTGGTGGTGTCATGGCCGGCGCTGGCCACGATCACGTAATACGAGGCGGTGTCCATATCGGACAGCGGCTGACCGTCGATGGTGGCGTTGGCGATCGCCGAGCTGAGGTCCTCGGTCGGGTGCTCGCGGCGGGATGCGGTCAACGCGGCGAAGTACTTGAAGAAGTCGAGCAGCACCGCCAGCATGTCGTCGGTTTTGCCGCCGCGCTGTAATTCGGTGTCGTCGCCGCCGAACATCTCCTGGGTCAGCTTGAGCATGCGGGGGAAGTCCGACTCGGGCAGGCCCAGCAAGGTCAGAATGATGTAGAGCGGATACTTGACCGCGATCTCCTGGACGAAGTCCAGCTCGGGCCCCTGCTCGAGCATGTTGTCCACGTAGATCTTTGCCAGCTCGTCGCAGCGAGCTTTCAGGGCGCGCATCGCTTTCGGCCGAAACCAGTCCGCACCGATCTTGCGCATGTCGCGGTGGTGCGGATCGTCCATGTGGATCAGCGTGCGCAGGCCGATCCCGGCCTCCAGCTGCGCGCGCAGTGCGTCGTCGGCTTCGGCGATCGTCAGCAGCGGGCGCGGATCGTTGGTGAACAGATCGTTCTGTCGCTCGATGTCCATGATGTCGGCGTGCTTGGTGATCGCCCAGAACGGCCGGTACGCCTCGGTTTCGACCCAGGACACGGGAGCGTTCGCGCGCAGATGAGCGAGAGACTCGTGCATCCGCTTCTCGTCGGTGTAGCCCATCGGGCTGGCCAGAACGCGTGCCGCCTTGTCCATGATCCGGGACGTCATCGGGTCTCCTCGCTGGGTGCTACCGCTCGGTTGTATCAAAAGAAAGTTGACGGGTGTCAGGTTTCAGTATTGGGGCGATTGTGCCAGGTGGTAGGGGATTGGTGCTAATTGCCAGGTCATCGGTTGGGCAGGCATCCGCGTAGGCTCGGATCTCGTGCGAGACCGATCGAGTGGCCGACGCTTTCGGCGCGCGATGGGCCTGGTGGTTTCCCTGGCCTTGCTCGTCGGGTGTAGTCAGGGCGTCACGGCTACGCCCCGGCAGCAGGCCCCTGCCGCGCAGGCCGGACCTGCGGTGGTGCAGACCGCGGACGGAGCGGTGCGCGGTGTCGTGGCCCCCGGCTACCGGGTGTTCAACGGCGTTCCGTACGCCGCCGCCCCCGCCGGCCCGCACCGTTTTCAGCCGCCGCAGCCGGCCGCACCCTGGCCGGGCGTGCGTGACGCCACCAAGCCGGGCCTTCGGTGCGTCCAGGACACCAGCTTCGATCCCGACTACGGTCGCCCCACCGGTGAGGACTGCCTGAACCTCAACATCTGGACCCCCGATGGCGCCGGCCGCTCGAGCCGGAAACCGGTGATGGTGTGGATCCACGGTGGCGGTTTCCTCAACGGCAGCGCCGATATCTACGACGCCCGGTGGCTGGCAACCCAGGGCGATATCGTCGTCGTCACCGTCAACTACCGGCTGGGCACCCTCGGGTTCCTGGCACATCCGGCGCTGAGCCCCGACGGGGATGTCGGCAACTACGGATTGGCTGACCAACAGGCGGCATTGCGGTGGGTCCGTGACAACATCGCCGAATTCGGCGGTGACCCAACAAAAGTCACGATCGCCGGCGAGTCGGCGGGCGCGATGTCGGTGTGCGACCACCTGGTCGCGCCGGAATCTGCGGGGCTGTTCCGGGCCGCGATCCTGCAGAGCGGGCCGTGTCAGGCGCAGGCCGACCGTGCCACCGCCGAACGGGTCAGCGCCGAGTACGCGACCAGCGTCGGCTGCTCGGATCCTGCGGCGATCGCGGAATGCTTGCGGTCGCGGCCGGTCAAGGAGTTACAGAGCGCCCCACTGTATGTCGGGTTCGGGCCTGACAAGCTCACCGGACCGGTCACCGGAACCGATCGCCTTCCCGTCGACCCGATGACCGATATCGCGCTGGGTGCTATGCCCAGGATTCCCGTCCTGATCGGCAGCAACGGTGACGAATTCGCGATGTTCGCCGCACTGCAATATCTCAAAGACCGCGGTCTGCCGCCCTATCCGAAGTTGCTGGCCGACACGTTCGGCCCCGACGCCCCCGCCGTGGCTCAGCACTATCCGCTCGACGTGTTCGGCGGCAACGAAGGCCTGGCCTACTCCGCCGCGGTCACCGACAGCGTATTCGCCTGTCCGACAGACCGAATCGCATCCGGTCTGGCGCGCACCAACCCGGTATACGCCTACGAGTTCAACGATCGGACCGCGCCGGCCCCGGATCCGTTGCGCGTAGTGCCATTCCCGGTGGGCGCCAGCCACTCACTGGAGTTGAGGTACTTGTTCGACGTCGGTGGCGCCCCGCCACTCAACCCGGCACAACGCGAACTCTCCGACCAGATGGTGGCGTACTGGAGCCAATTCGTGAAAGACGGCAACCCGGCGGTATCCGGACTGCCGGAGTGGCCGCAGTTGGGCACTGACGGGGCCGCGAAGAGGATGTCGTTGCAGACCGCGCAGCTCACGCTCACAGAAGATTTCGGCGCCCGCCACAATTGCCCGTTCTGGGCGACGCTGAAGGGGGCCCGCTAGCCCCAGCGGGGATGGGCTACGACGGCCAGGGCCTCTGAGACATCCGATGCCAGCGGCCGGCGCCGGGTTCCGCGCTCCCGGACCCATCGCTGGAAGGCGAAATCGGCTGCGGCGAAGGAGAGTTGGACCAGCAATCCGGGACGGCTGTCCTCGGCCGGATCCACAGCCATTCGCGCGGCCACCAGCTGCACCATCTGCTCGCGCTCGGCGGCGGACAACAGAGTCGCCCGATCCAGCAGCTCGGGGGCGGTGAGGATGGCCGCGCGCCAGTTCTCCAGGTCGACATCCTCGAACGAGTCGACCCGGCTGACGATCGCGGCCGCCAGCGCGACGTCCGGCGATTCACCGGCCGGGCGGCGCGCCAGCAGTGAAGCGATCGCGGCATTCCCGCGTTGCACCGCACCCAGCAGCAGGTCCTCCTTGGTGGCCACGTGCCGGAAGAACGTCCGCGGTGACACCGATGCTTCGGCGGCGATGTCCTCTGTGGTGACGTTGCCGAATCCCCTTGCGGCGAAGAGCCGATACGCGGCCGCGTGGATGTCGGCACGCACCTGCGCCCGCTGCCGGTCGCGCAGTGTCGGCGGCCGTTCGGCGGGCGGGCTGGTCACCGGTACATTCCCATGCCGCCGTCGACGTGGATGGTTTGCGCGGTCAGATACGACGCATCGGGACTAACCAGAAACGCGACCATCGGCCCGATATCGGAATGTGTGTCGCCGATCCGGCGCAGTGGGATGCCGCGCACGATCTTGTGGTAAACGTCCGGGAACTCGTCGCTCCAGCCGGCGACGCCGTCGGATTGGGCGAAGGGGCACACGACGTTCACCCGAATATTGTCCTTACCCCATTCCAGCGCAGCGACTTTGGAGATCCCGCGGACGGCCTCCTTGGATCCGGCGTACGCGCCGAAGGTCTTCTGCCCGCCGGTTCCGGCGCCGGACCCGAAATTCACGATGGACCCACCGCCGGCCGCCTTGAGCACCGGGTAGGCCGCCTGCATCAGGAACAACGTGGCCCGCGGTCCGGTGTCGAAGACGAGGTCGAAGTCCTCCTGGGTGATGTCGGTGAACGGCTTGGGTTCATTGGTGGCGATGGCGTTGTTGATCAGCGCGTCGATACCGCCCATCACCCGCACCGCCTCGTCGACGATGCGCTGGTAGCTCGACCGGTCGCACAGGTCGGCCACCAGCGCCGTGGCGCGATCGCCGGCGTCGAATTCCCCGGCGACGTCGGCCACCGCCGGATCGCGGTCGACCATCAGTACCGTCGCACCCCGCTCGAGCAGCGCCGCGGTGACGCCTCGGCCCACGCCCCGGGCGGCGCCGGTAACGATCACCCGGACGCCGGTCAGTGACCCCGGATGCCAATAACTCCGATCAATGTGCGGGGCCACGATGCAGTTCCTCCGATGTTCGTGCAGCACCGGGGAATTCGATGAACTCCACCGCGGTGCCGTCGGGATCCTTGACGAAAAACATTCGCACCCCGGCGATCTCGAACGGCGCCTGATCAGGCTGATAGCCCGCATCCTGCACCCGGCGGTAGGTGCCGTCGAGGTCGGTGACCGACAGTGAGATGTTCTGGTTGCCGACGAAGGACCTCTTGGCCGGACGACTGTCGGGGCCGAGTGAAAGCAGCTCCAGCATCACCCCGCCGATCAGACCGCCCACCGCCCGGCCCTGGTTCTCGCCACCGCTGCCGAGTGCGTGGTCGAACGATTCGCCCGACAGTGTCTGGTCGAACACCACGTCCATGCCCAGCAATCCGCGATAGAACTGCAGGGCCCGCTCCATGTCGGTGACGCCGACGACGAGGTGGGAAAAGCGAAGATCGCCAAGACTTTCCACGGTCAGCGTGCCAAGTTCGGGGCGGCTCGGCCGGCGATGAGAGGCAGGTCCAGATAGGTCTTGATGCCCGGTCCGGCTTCGCAGACGTAGGGGATGGCGCTGATGCAGTGATTGGCGGTGGCCACCACACCCGGATTGCGCTTGAGGCCCTCTTCGACCGTTTCGGGTTGCAGGCCTTTGAAGGTCAGCGATACGTCGCAGTCGCCGGTGACCTCCACCTCGAAGCGCTCGCCCTTCTCGCCGAGCGTCCACGGCGGGTCGAGCTCCACATCGCACATCAGCCAGTTCACCGCGGCGGTGACGACGGGCTGATCATCGACGATGGCCTGCCACTTGAACCGGCGCGCGGCCACGGTGCCCGCCTCCATCGGGACCACGAGCTCGTCGGTTCCGGTGACGGCGACGGCCACCTCCTGGGTCGAGCGAATGTGCGGGTCGGCGCGGAAGCCCAATTGGTCGGCGACCATCCGCACCGATTGTTTGAAGCCGGCTTCCAGCAGGGCGGCGATGGGTCCACTCATCGCCTGCTCGGGGGTCAGGCCGAATCCCATCACCTCTCGCACCACCAGTGGCGCGTTGTAGGTGCGGATATCGGAGAACTCCTCGGCCCGGACGTGGGTGATCGCCGCCGTCAGCGAGGAGATCATCAGCGGGAAGCGCTCGGTGATGCCGCCGGGGTGGATACCGGAGCCGTGCAGTGTGGAGTTGCCCGCCGTGCAGGCCTCCTCGAGGGCCTGCACTCCCGGGTTCTGCCGATCCGGATACACCCAGCCGACCGGGGTCACCACGTTCTTGCCCGAGCGCAGGATCTTCGCGACGACCTGATCGTCGGGCAGCATGGGGGAGTACATGACGCAGTCGGCGTCCAGCGCGAGCAGCTCGTCGACGTCGGTCGTCGCCGCCACCCCGATCGGGGCTTCACCGATCACCTCGCCGACGTCTCGGCCGTGCTTGTCGGCGCTGTGCACCCAGCAGCCGACAAGCTTGAGCTCGGGATGGCGCAGCACCCCCTGGATCGCCGCTTTGCCCACACCGCCGGTTGCCCACTGGATCACTCGATACATATCGGCATGCTATGCCGATATGGCAGTAACTGTCACGAGTTCTGCCGGCGACTCGCCACCCGAACCGCCGCGCTGGACGACCGACCCCCGGGTCGGTCTGCGGTGCGGTTCTGTCGATGGGGCTACATTGGTGCACGAAGGTGTCACCTGTCTGGCGAGCATTGCCGGGGCGTACACGCCGCCCCGCTACAAAGGACATGCCGCTGATGGCTGATCGGGTAATGAGGGGCACTCGCCTCGGGTCCGTGAGTTACGAGACCGACCGCAATGACAATCTGGCGGCACGCCGGATCGCGCGGTATCGCACCGCCAACGGTGAAGAGTTCGACATCACCCTCGCCGACGACGCAGAGATTCCCGACACCTGGGACTGCCGCAACGGCCTGGAGGGCAGGCTCATCGAGGGCGGTGAGCCCGTCGAACCGAAGAAGAAGGTCAAGGTCCCCCGCACACATTGGGACATGCTGCGGGAGCGCCGCTCGATCGAGGAACTCGAGGTGCTGCTCCAGGAGCGCCTCGCGATCGTCAAGTCAAAACGAGGCCGATAGCGGGCACACCGCCCGTCACGGCCTCAGTTCGTCGGCGAAGGCCCGTCTCGCGCACCCCTGCGGCACGGTCAAACCGACCCGCTACCAGGCAGTGCAGGGATTTGGATAGCGCTCAGGCCAGATTTGGCTGGTGCCGCGATCTAGGGCATACTGTTCGGGTTGCCTTGAGCCGGATTCGCCCCTTACGGAGCGTGCCGCCCAAGGTGTACGACCGGCGCCCATACGGGCGCGTCCGGTCCCAACCTCGGAGCGCGACGGTTTTTCACCGCGCCTTCGGGACTGCGTGAGGGCGACACACCCGACCGCGGGGGCCGGAGCACCAGGACAGGTAAAGAGCGGCGGCGACAGCCAGCGCTGAACGTTCGGCCACACGGCCGAACACCAGCGCAATGACCACCGTGTCCCTTCGTGGGACCAAGCAGGAGTGAAGGTAGGAGAAGCGTGGCGGGACAAAAGATCCGCATCAGGCTCAAGGCCTACGACCACGAGGCGATTGATGCCTCGGCGCGCAAGATCGTGGAGACGGTCACCCGTACCGGTGCGAGCGTGGTTGGTCCGGTGCCGCTGCCGACGGAAAAGAACGTGTACTGCGTCATCCGCTCACCGCACAAGTACAAGGATTCGCGGGAGCACTTCGAGATGCGCACACACAAGCGGCTCATCGACATCCTCGACCCGACGCCGAAGACGGTTGACGCGCTCATGCGCATCGATCTGCCGGCGAGCGTCGACGTGAATATCCAGTAGGGGTCGGCGAACAATGGCACGTAAAGGAATCTTGGGTACGAAGCTGGGCATGACCCAGGTCTTCGACGAGAACAACAAGGTCGTCCCCGTCACGGTTGTCAAGGCCGGACCCAACGTGGTGACCCGCATCCGTACGCCCGAGCGTGACGGCTACAGCGCCGTGCAGCTCGCCTACGGCGAGATCAGCCCGCGCAAGGTGAACAAGCCGGTCACCGGTCAGTACGCCGCCGCCGGGGTCAACCCGCGCCGGCACCTGGCCGAGCTGCGGCTGGACGACGAGTCCGCGGCCGCCGAGTACGAGGTCGGCCAGGAGCTGACGGCGGAGATCTTCGCCGACGGCGCCTACGTCGACGTCACCGGCACCTCCAAGGGCAAGGGTTTCGCCGGCACCATGAAGCGTCACGGCTTCAAGGGCCAGGGCGCCAGCCACGGTGCCCAGGCAGTGCACCGCCGGCCGGGCTCGATCGGTGGCTGCGCCACCCCGGGCCGGGTGTTCAAGGGCACCCGCATGTCCGGCCGCATGGGTAGCGACCGCGTCACCACCCAGAACCTGGTGGTGCACAAGGTCGATGCCGAGAACGGCGTGCTGCTGATCAAAGGCGCGGTCCCCGGCCGCAACGGCGGGCTCGTGATGGTTCGCACGGCAGTCAAACGAGGTGAGAAGTGACTCTGAAGATTGACGTCCTTACACCGGGCGGCAAGAAGGACGGCAGCGTCGAGTTGCCTGCCGCTCTGTTCGACGTAGAACCCAACATCGCGTTGATGCATCAGGTGGTGACGGCGCAGCTGGCCGCCAAGCGGCAGGGCACGCATGCCACGAAGACTCGCGCTCAGGTCTCCGGTGGTGGCAAGAAGCCGTACCGGCAGAAGGGAACCGGCCGGGCCCGTCAGGGTTCGACCCGCGCCCCGCAGTTCACCGGTGGTGGCGTCGTTCACGGCCCGCAGCCGCGTGATTACAGCCAGCGGACCCCGAAGAAGATGATCGCCGCCGCATTGCGCAGCGCGCTGTCGGACCGGGCCCGCAACGAGCGGATCCACGCGATCACCGAGTTGCTCGAAGGCCAGACGCCGTCGACCAAGAGCGCCAAGGCGTTCCTGGCCACGCTGACCCAGAACAAGAAGGTTCTGGTCGTGATCGGCCGCACCGACGAGGTCGGCGCCAAGAGCGTGCGCAACCTGCCCGGCGTGCACGTGATCTCGCCGGATCAGCTGAACACCTACGACGTGCTGCACGCTGACGACGTGGTGTTCTCGGTCGAGGCCCTGAACGCATATATCGGTGCGAACACCAAGGACGAAAAAGAAGGAGCGTCGGTCTGATGGCAACCGTTACCGACCCCCGCGACATCATCCTGGCGCCGGTCATCTCCGAGAAGTCGTACGGACTGATCGAGGACAACGTCTACACGTTCATCGTCGCGCCCGGCTCGAACAAGACGCAGATCAAGATCGCCATCGAGAAGATCTTCAAGGTGAAGGTCGACTCGGTGAACACCGCCAACCGGCAGGGCAAGCGCAAGCGCACCCGGGCCGGCTACGGACAGCGCAAGAGCACCAAGCGCGCGATCGTGACCCTGGCCCCCGGCAGCAAGCCGATCGACCTCTTCGGAGCACCGGCGTAGCCGGCGGAAACGGACTCAGGAATAGATAATGGGAATTCGCAAGTACAAGCCGACGACCCCCGGTCGCCGCGGTGCCAGCGTCTCCGATTTCTCCGAGATCACTCGCTCGACTCCGGAGAAGTCGCTGATCCGCCCGCTGCACAGCACCGGTGGACGTAACGCCCACGGCCGCATCACCACTCGCCACAAGGGTGGTGGCCACAAGCGCGCCTACCGCGTCATCGACTTCCGTCGCAACGACAAGGACGGCGTCAACGCCAAGGTCGCACACATCGAGTACGACCCGAACCGCACCGCGAACATCGCGCTGCTGCACTACCTGGACGGCGAGAAGCGCTACATCATTGCGCCGCAGGGTCTTTCGCAGGGCGACATCGTGGAGTCGGGCGCCAACGCCGACATCAAGCCCGGTAACAACCTGCCGCTGCGCAACATCCCGGCCGGCACCGTGATCCACGCCGTCGAGCTGCGTCCCGGTGGCGGTGCCAAGCTGGCCCGCTCGGCCGGCTCGAGCATCCAGCTGCTGGGCAAGGAAGGCGCCTACGCCTCCCTGCGTATGCCGTCGGGTGAAATCCGCCGCGTCGACGTGCGCTGCCGCGCCACCGTCGGCGAGGTCGGCAACGCCGAGCAGGCCAACATCAACTGGGGCAAGGCCGGCCGCATGCGGTGGAAGGGCAAGCGCCCCACCGTCCGTGGCGTCGTCATGAACCCGGTCGACCACCCGCACGGTGGCGGCGAGGGCAAGACCTCCGGTGGTCGCCACCCGGTCAGCCCGTGGGGCAAGCCCGAGGGTCGCACCCGCAAGCCCAACAAGCCGAGCGACAAGCTCATCGTCCGTCGCCGGCGCACCGGCAAGAAGCGCTAGGAGTAGATAGCGATGCCACGCAGCCTGAAGAAGGGTCCGTTCGTCGACGACCATCTGCTGAAGAAGGTCGACGTACAGAACGAGAAGAACACCAAGCAGGTCATCAAGACCTGGTCGCGTCGTTCGACCATCATCCCGGACTTCATCGGTCACACCTTCGCCGTCCACGACGGTCGCAAGCATGTGCCGGTGTTCGTCACCGAGGCGATGGTCGGCCACAAGCTGGGCGAGTTCGCCCCGACGCGCACGTTCAAGGGTCACATCAAGGACGACCGGAAGAGTAAGCGGCGATGACGACTGCAACCACCGAATACCCGTCTGCGACGGCTAAAGCCCGCCACATCGGGATCTCGGCGACCAAGGCTCGTCGCGTGATCAACCTGGTCCGCGGCAAGAGCGTCGAGGAAGCTCTCGACATCCTTCGCTGGGCGCCGCAGCAGGCCAGCGATCCGGTCGCCAAGGTGATCGCGAGCGCTGCCGCCAACGCGCAGAACAACGACGGTCTGGACCCGGCCACCTTGGTGGTCGCGACCATCACCGCCGACGAGGGCCCGACCGCCAAGCGGATCCGGCCGCGCGCGCAGGGTCGCGCGTACCGAATCCGCAAGCGCACCAGTCACATCACCGTGATCGTGGAAAGCAGGCCGAGCCGTTCCGATCAGGGTAAGTCGGCCAGTGCCGCCCGCGCCCGTCGTGCGCAGGCCAGCAAGGCCGCCACCAAGACGGCGGCTCCCAAGACCAAGGCTTCTGCTGAGACGAAGGAGGGCTCGGAGTAGTGGGCCAGAAAATCAACCCCCACGGCTTCCGGCTCGGTATCACCACCGACTGGAAGTCCCGGTGGTACGCCGACAAGCAGTACGCGGACTACGTCAAGGAAGACGTGGCGATCCGCCGGCTGCTGGCCACCGGTCTCGAGCGCGCCGGTATCGCCGACGTGGAGATCGAACGCACCCGTGACCGGGTCCGTGTTGATATCCACACCGCGCGTCCGGGCATCGTGATCGGCCGTCGTGGCACCGAGGCCGACCGCATCCGCGCGGACCTGGAGAAGCTGACCGGCAAGCAGGTTCAGCTCAACATCCTCGAGGTGAAGAGCCCTGAATCGGTGGCGCAGTTGGTCGCCCAGGGTGTGGCCGAGCAGCTGAGCAACCGGGTGGCGTTCCGCCGCGCGATGCGCAAGGCCATCCAGTCGGCCATGCGCCAGCCCAACGTCAAGGGCATTCGCGTGCAGTGCTCGGGCCGCCTCGGCGGCGCCGAGATGAGCCGCTCGGAGTTCTATCGCGAAGGCCGGGTCCCGCTGCACACCCTGCGCGCCGACATCGACTACGGGCTGTACGAGGCCAAGACCACGTTCGGTCGCATCGGCGTCAAGGTGTGGATCTACAAGGGCGACATCGTCGGTGGCAAGCGTGAGCTGACCGCCGCCGCACCCGCCGCTGACCGTCCGCGCCGTGAGCGTCCGTCGGGCACCCGTCCGCGCCGCAGCGGTGCGTCGGGCACCACCGCGACGAGCACCGAAGCCGGCCGCGCTGCCAGTGAAGAGACCGCCGAATCGGCAGTCCCGGTCACGGCCGAGGCTCCCGCTGTGGAGCAGGCCGCTGAAAGCACGGAGAACTAAATCATGTTGATTCCCCGCAGAGTCAAGCACCGTAAGCAACACCACCCCAGGCAGCGTGGTATTGCCAGCGGTGGCACGTCGGTGACCTTCGGCGATTACGGCATCCAGGCACTGGAGCACGCCTACGTCACCAACCGGCAGATCGAGTCCGCTCGTATCGCCATCAACCGGCACATCAAGCGTGGCGGCAAGGTGTGGATCAACATCTTCCCGGACCGTCCGCTGACCAAGAAGCCCGCGGAAACCCGGATGGGCTCGGGCAAGGGCTCACCGGAGTGGTGGGTGTCCAACGTCAAGCCCGGCCGCGTGCTGTTCGAGCTGAGTTACCCCGACGAGAAGATCGCCAGGGAAGCCCTGACGCGTGCGATCCACAAGTTGCCGATCAAGGCACGCATCGTGACCCGAGAGGAGCAGTTCTGATGGCAGTGGGCATCAGCGCCGGTGAACTGCGTGAACTGACCGACGAAGAGTTGACCGACAAGTTGCGGGAGTCCAAGGAAGAGCTGTTCAACCTGCGCTTCCAGATGGCCACCGGCCAGTTGGACAACAATCGCCGGCTCCGCACCGTGCGTCAGGAGATTGCGCGCATCTACACGGTGCTGCGTGAACGTGAATTGGGTCTGGCCTCCGGACCCGCTGGTGAGGAATCGTAAAAAATGGCAGATGACACTAAGAAAGAGGCCGGTCCCAAGCACACCCCGGCCGCTGAAGAGCCGCGCGGCCGTCGCAAGACGGTCATTGGCTACGTGGTCAGCGACAAGATGCAGAAGACCATCGTGGTCGAGCTGGAATCTCGCAAGAGCCACCCGCTCTACGGCAAGATCATCCGGACCACGACGAAGGTCAAGGCCCACGACGAGAACGGCGATGCCGGTATCGGCGACCGCGTCTCTTTGATGGAGACCCGTCCGCTGTCGGCCACCAAGCGCTGGCGTCTGGTCGAGGTCCTCGAGCGGGCCAAGTAGAACTTCACACCTAGCAAACGCGTGCCGCGGCAGAGATGCCGCGGCATGCGTGTAAATTGCCTAGGCGACAGTTATTTGGCAATCGTTCGATCGTGAGGGGCCCGCTTTTGCCTAGCATGCCGGTGGTGAAGTCGGGGGGGTTGGTCAAATTCGGGGCAATCGTCAGCGTGATGACTGCGATGCTGTGGTCAGCGCCATGGGCGGTGGCCGAGCCCGAGCCGACACCGGCCGAGCCCGCTCCGACTGAGCCGGCTCCGATCGATCCGGCATTGCCCGCGGCGGCCCCTGGCGGTGAGGTGATGACCGCGCCGACGTTGTCGCTCGCCGATCTGGGCGCCGTGCCCATCCTGTCCTTCTACGGCGGGACCAGTTCGGTATCGCTGACGTTCCCGGTGCCCCTCGGGCTGGTTCCCGACACCCTGAACGCCACCCTGGACCTGCCGTTCAACGTCCGCTCGGGCGTGATCTCGGTGACGCAGGGCGACCGGCTGATCGGCAAGCTGGGTCTCCCGCCTGTCGATCTGACCCCGCTGATCATTCCGCTGGCCGGGGTGGAAGTGATCGACAACGTCGCCACCGTGAACCTCACGCTGGCGTCGGTGCCGGACGAGGGCTACTGCCTGGACCGGCTCAACCCGATCAACCTCATCAACGGTTCGGTCTCCTTTGTCGGCGCCGAGGCGGCACCGGCCACGGTGGCTGACTTCCTTCCGCCGATCCTGCGCAAGCTGACCGTCGGGGTGCCGGGCAATCCGTCCATGGCCGAATCCGATGCCGCTGTGCAGCTGGTCGCCGGACTGGTCAAGCGGTACGGCAATCAGGCGCCCGAGGTCTCGCTCATTCCGTTGGCAGACGGCGCGACGTCGATCCCGACACCGTCGCTGCCCCTCGAGCGCCAGGTCGTCATCAAAGAGGGTTCCGACGAAAGCATCTCGCTCGAAGGCGCCGGCGTTCCGCAGCTGCTGATCACCGCCCCGGCCGACAAGCTCACCAATGACACCCGGCTACTCAGCGATGGTGCCCTGAACCTGGCCGTTGCGGCTCGGGTGGTGCCCGACAAGCTCGGCTCGGGTCGGCGTGCCCAACCCCTGGGCGGTTTGGTGACGGTCGCGCAGTTCGATCCGACCACGCTGAGCTCGACCGGGGTGGCCCCGCAGGTGAGGATCGGGATCGATCAGACCAAGATCGGCTACCCGGTGCAGGGCGTGCGGGTGCATCTCACCGGCACCTACACCCCGATGCCGAACGCGTTCGGCGGCCAGCTCACTGCGAGCATCAACGGCGAGCAGATCGATTCCTGGGCAGCCGATCCCGGCGGCGCGATCGACCGCTGGGTCAACGTGCCCGACCGGCTGCTGAGCCGCTACACCGACCTGCAGGTCGCGCTGAACACCACCGGGAACACCACCGGCGGGTGCAACGACTTCTCCTCGATGAGCCTGGTGATCAACGGCAACAGCGTGGTCGAGAGCAGCCAGGCCGTGCCGCCGATCCCGCAGGGGTTCGGGTCGCTGCCGCAAGCGCTCCTGCCGGTCGTGAAAGTGGGGATCGGTTCGGACCGGTTCGCCGACACCGTCCGTGCCGTCGCGATCACCACCGGTTTGCAGCGGATCAGCTCCCTGCCGCTGCGGACGTCGGTGACCTCGTTCGAGGAGGCCCGCAAGGGTCAGGATCCCGCCATCCTGATCGCCGCCGACGGCTGGACCGACAAATCCATCACGTTGCCGGTCAGTGCCGACGACCGCCGCATCATCGTGGAAGATCAGGTGCCCAACGGTGAGCAGACGAGCCTGACCCTCGATCCCGGTGTGCAGTTCGGTTCGCTGCAGACGGTGTTCGACGGCCGCCGCACGCTGTTGATCGCGACGTCCAACGGGGCGCCGAATCAGCTCGATGAGCTGTTGGGTTGGCTCAATGCGGACCGCACGCGCTGGTCGCAGTTGCGCGGTCCGGCCATCGTCGCAATCGCTGGTCGCGCACCGGCATTGGTCGCCGGACGCACGCCGGTCAGTGTCTACGGTCCTCCCGCGACGACGCCGGATGAGTCGGCGGCCACCGCGGTCGGGAAGTACCACTACGACCGGGCCTGGTGGGTTGCCGCCGGTGTGGTCGGCGTGGCCCTCGCCGGTGTCGCGGTCATCATCCTGACCTCGCGCCGTCCGCGGGATTACGGCGCGACACACCGCCGCGAAGACTGACGCGGGCACCGTGCTGCGAGTTCGCCACAAGCGGACGCGGAATCACGCGAAACCGGTCGATCGCATGGGAGTCTGTGGCGTATGACCACGGAGTTCAACGGCAAGATCGAGCTGGACATTCGCGATTCCGAACCGGACTGGGGTCCGTACGCCGCACCGAAGGCGCCGGAGAACGCACCCAACGTGCTCTACCTGGTGTGGGACGACATCGGCATCGCGACGTGGGATTGTTTCGGCGGGCTGGTGTCGATGCCGGCGATGACGCGGATCGCCGAGCGGGGAGTGCGTCTGTCGCAATTCCACACCACCGCACTGTGTTCCCCGACCCGGGCGTCGCTGCTCACGGGCCGCAACGCCACCACGGTCGGGATGGCCATGGTCGAGGAGTTCACCGAGGGCTTCCCCGGGATCAACGGCCGCATTCCCGATGACACCGCACTGATTTCCGAGGTGCTCGCCGAGCACGGCTACAACACCTACTGCGTCGGCAAGTGGCACCTCACTCCGATCGAGGAGTCCAGCCTCGCGGCCACCCGGCGGCACTGGCCGCTGTCCCGCGGCTTCGAGCGGTTCTACGGGTTCATGGGCGGCGAGACCGACCAGTGGTATCCCGAACTGATCTACGACGGCCACCCGGTGGAGGCCCCGGCCACCCCAGAGGAGGGCTATCACCTCTCGAAGGATTTGGCGGACAAGACAATCGAGTTCATCCGCGACTCCACGATGATCGCCCCGGACAAGCCGTGGTTCACGTACCTGTGCCCGGGCGCCGGCCATGCGCCGCACCACGTGTTCAAAGAATGGGCCGACCGCTACGCCGGCGCGTTCGACATGGGCTACGAGCGCTACCGCGACATCGTCCTGGAGAACATGAAGAACCTCGGCATCGTGCCGCCCGGCACCGAACTGTCCGGCATGAACCCTTACTGCGATGTCACCGGACCCAATGGCGAGCCGTGGCCCGAACAGGACACCGTGCGTCCGTGGGACTCGCTGAACGACGAGGAGAAGCGGCTGTTCGCCCGGATGGCGGAAGTCTTCGCCGGGTTCCTGTCCTACACCGACGCCCAGATCGGCAGGGTGCTGGACTATCTGGAGGAGTCCGGTCAGCTGGACAACACCATCGTCGTGGTGATCTCCGACAACGGCGCCAGCGGTGAGGGCGGCCCCAACGGCTCGGTCAACGAGGGCAAGTTCTTCAACGGCTACGTCGACACCGTCGAAGAGAGCATGCCGTTCTTCGACGTGCTCGGCTCTCCGGCGACCTTCAACCACTACCCGATCGGGTGGGCGATGGCGTTCAACACGCCGTACAAGCTCTACAAGCGCTACGCCTCACACGAGGGTGGCATCGCCGACACCGCAATCATCTCCTGGCCCAACGGAATTGCGGCACACGGCGAAGTCCGTGACAACTACGTCAGCGTCTCCGACATCACGCCGACGATTTACGAACTGCTTGGCATCGACCCGCCCGAGACGGTGAAGGGTATCGCGCAGAAGCCGCTCGACGGGGTCAGTTTCAAAGCGGCACTGGATGATTCGAGTGCAGAGACGGGCAAGGAGACCCAGTTCTACACAATGCTGGGCACTCGCGGCATCTGGCACAAGGGCTGGTTCGCCAGCACCGTGCACCCCGCAGCGCCCTCGGGCTGGGGCCATTTCGACGCTGACCGCTGGGAGCTCTACAACATCGAGAACGACCGCAGCCAGTGCCATGACGTCGCGGCCGAGTACCCCGACAAGCTCGCCGAAATGCAGAAGCTGTGGTTCGCCGAGGCCGAAAAGTACAACGGTCTACCACTTTCCGACCTCAACGTGTTCGAGATGGTCAGCCGTACGCGCCCGTCGCTTGCCGGCGACCGGCCGCGCTACGTCTACTATCCGAACACCGCACCGGTCGCGATGGGCGCCTGCGTGTCGATCAACGGCCGGTCGTTCTCGGTGCTGGCCGAGGTGAACATCGACAGTCCGGACGTGCAGGGCGTCTTGCTGAAACAGGGCGCGGGCCATGGCGGGTACACGCTGTTCGTCGCCGACGGACGCCTGCAGTTCGTCTACAACTTCTTCGGTGAGGTCGAACAGCGGGTGATCGCACCCGATCCGGTGCCACTGGGTGAACACATCCTCGGGGTGGGTTACGCCCGAACCGGCGTGGTGGAGGGCAGTCACACGCCACTCGGTGACGTGACCCTGTACGTCGACGGCGCGGCGGTGGCCACGCTGGAAGGTGTGAAAGCCCATCCGTTCACCTTCGGACTGGCCGGCGGCGGGGTCAGTGTGGGGCGCAATCTCGGCCAGGCCGTCTCCACGGCGTATGCGGCGCCATTCGACTTCGCCGGCGGCACCATCGCCCGCGTGGTCGTCGACGTGTCGGGCACTCCCTACATCGACGCGGAGCACGAACTCGCGGCGGCCTTCGCCAGGGACTGACCCTCACGTCATACTGGTCCGATGACTCGGCTGGTGTACGCCGCTGCGGCGGTCGTGATGCTGGCCGCCCCGACGGTTGCCGCATGTGCGCGCAACAGCGACGGGACAGCCGTGAAGGTCGAGGCGTCGACCTCACCCGCCACCGTCGCGACGACGACAACGTCGAGCACGGTGACCGACGCTCCCGAATCCTCGGAGCCGGGCGTCATCGAAACCACCCGCACGCCCATTCCGGCGGACTCCACGGTGTGCAGGCCCGAACAGCCCGGGCGGACGGCGGTGGCTGCAGTCGCCGACCCGGCCGCGCCCAAGATCAGGGTCCGCGTTCCGGACGGATGGTCGTCGACACCCGGGACCGGCGACGTCGGTGCTCTGCTGTCCGGGCCGGACGACATGATCGCCGAGGTCACCATCGCCGCGACGCCGCTGGATCCCGCCGCCGCGTTCACGCGCTACGGCGACGACGTCATGGCCCGGTACCCGATCAGCACGCTCAGCCTGCTGCCCGGCGACTTCTGCGGCCTCAGCGGTCAGAAACTGATGGGCACCTGGGCCAGGGATCCCGACGAATCAGTGGAATATGAGGACCGGCTCGCGCATGTCTGGACCAACACCGGTAACTATCTGGTCGCTGTTCACGTGGAAGCGCCATCGGGAACACCGGGATTCGACGACGCGGCGTCGGTGCTGACCGAAGAATTCGGCATCGTCATACCCTGAACCCATGCTCACCGACCTCGTCGTGGTGCCCGGCGGGTCGTTCCGGATGGGGTCGACCAGTTTCTATCCCGAAGAAGCGCCGATCCACACCGCGACCGTCGGCTCTTTCGCCATCGAACGGCACCCGGTGACCAACGCCCAATTCGCCGACTTCGTCGCCGCCACCGGCTACGTGACGATCGCCGAACGGCCCCTCGACCCGGCGCTGTATCCCGGGGTCGCCGAAGCCGATCTGCAGCCGGGCGCGCTGGTGTTCCGGCCGACGCCGGGCCCGGTGAATCTGCGGGACTGGCGGCAGTGGTGGGACTGGGCGCCCGGAGCGAGCTGGCGGGCGCCGTTCGGGCCCGGCAGCGACATCGCCGACAAGGCGGACCACCCCGTGGTGCAAGTCGCTTATCCCGACGCGATCGCCTATGCCGCTTGGGCGGGCCGGCGGCTGCCGACCGAGGCCGAGTGGGAGTACGCGGCCCGGGCCGGCAGTACCGGCCCCTATGCGTGGGGCGACGAGCCGACGGTCGGGGGAGCCTTGATGGCCAACACCTGGCAGGGCCGCTTTCCGTATCGCAACGACGGCGCGCTGGGCTGGGTGGGCACGTCGCCGGTGGGGACGTTCCCGCCGAACGGGTATGGGCTGGTCGACATGATCGGCAATGTCTGGGAGTGGACGACGACGCGGTATTCGGCTCACCATCGCGTTCCTGGGGCAGGAGCGGAGCGACCCGGGGAGAGCGGGAAGCAGCAGAATTCGTGCTGCCCGCCGCCGACCGAGCCCGATCCGGCCGTCAGCCAGACCCTCAAGGGCGGATCGCACCTGTGCGCCCCGGAGTACTGCCACCGGTACCGGCCGGCCGCGCGGTCGCCGCAGTCGCAGGACAGCTCGACGACCCATATCGGCTTCCGGTGTGCACGCTGAGCAGCACGGATTTGGAGCTTTCCAGCTCGTCACCTAGTATTTAGCGGTTGCCTAGGGCAGACCTCGGTTATCTCCTGCGAGAAAACCCTGCGTGCTCTTTGGGTGACAAAGACCGCGCACGTCAGGTCGGCATCTGCCGTGCACACAAAAACCAGGTCGAGGAGATCTAGTGATTCAGCAGGAATCGCGGCTCAAGGTCGCCGACAACACGGGCGCCAAGGAGATCTTGTGCATCCGTGTTCTGGGTGGCTCGTCGCGGCGCTACGCCGGCATCGGCGACGTGATTGTGGCGACCGTCAAGGACGCCATCCCCGGTGGCAACGTCAAGCGTGGCGATGTGGTCAAGGCCGTCGTCGTCCGCACGGTCAAGGAGCGTCGTCGCGCCGACGGCAGCTACATCAAGTTCGACGAGAACGCCGCCGTCATCATCAAGAACGACAACGACCCCCGTGGTACCCGCATCTTCGGGCCGGTCGGTCGTGAACTGCGCGAGAAGAAGTTCATGAAGATCGTCTCGCTGGCACCGGAGGTTTTGTAAATGAAGGTCCACAAGGGCGACACCGTTCTGGTCATCGCCGGCAAGGACAAGGGCGCCAAGGGCAAGGTCCTCGAGGCCTACCCGACCCGTAACAAGGTTCTGGTCGAAGGCGTCAACCGGATCAAGAAGCACACGGCCCAGTCGGCCAATGAGCGTGGCGCGTCCTCGGGCGGCATCGTCACCCAGGAGGCGGCGATCGCCGTTTCCAACGTGATGGTCGTCGACTCCGACGGCAACCCGACCCGCATCGGGTACCGCACCGACGAAGAGTCCGGCAAGCGGGTCCGCATTTCCAAGCGCAATGGCAAGGACATCTGAGCATGACGACCGTAGAGAAGGTTCAGCCCCGGCTGAAGGCGCGCTACCGCGAAGAGATCAAGGCAGCGCTCAACAACGAGTTCAACTACGCCAACGTCATGCAGATCCCCGGCGTGGTCAAGGTTGTCGTCAACATGGGTGTCGGTGACGCCGCCCGCGACGCCAAGCTGATCAACGGCGCGGTCAACGACCTGGCGCTGATCACCGGCCAGAAGCCCGAAATTCGCAAGGCACGCAAGTCGATTGCGCAGTTCAAGCTTCGCGAGGGGATGCCGATCGGCGCGCGCGTCACGCTGCGCGGCGACCGTATGTGGGAGTTCCTCGACCGGCTGGTGTCGATCGCACTGCCGCGTATCCGCGACTTCCGCGGCCTGAGCCCCAAGCAGTTCGACGGCCACGGCAACTACACCTTCGGGCTCGCCGAGCAGTCGGTGTTCCACGAGATCGACGTGGACTCGATCGATCGGCCGCGCGGCATGGACATCACCGTCGTCACGTCGGCGACGAACGACGACGAAGGTCGGGCGCTGCTGCGCGCTCTGGGCTTCCCCTTCAAGGAGAACTGAGCAGATGGCAAAGAAGGCACTGGTCAACAAGGCCAACAAGAAGCCGAAGTTCGCCGTGCGGGCGTACACCCGCTGCAACAGGTGCGGACGTCCCCATGCCGTGTACCGCAAGTTCGGCCTGTGCCGAATTTGCTTGCGTGAGATGGCCCATGCCGGCGAACTGCCCGGCGTGCAGAAGTCCAGCTGGTAACAGACCCCTACAGAACAGGTGCGCAGCAGGCCCCCAAGGGAATCGACCCGAGTGGGAACCGCTGCGAGGAAGGTAGACAGGCCCAGTCATGACCATGACGGACCCGATCGCAGACTTCTTGACACGTCTGCGCAACGCCAATTCGGCGTATCACGACGAAGTGACCTTGCCGCACAGCAAGATCAAGGCGAACATCGCCGAGATCCTCAAGCGCGAGGGGTACATCAACGATTTCCGGACCGAGGATGCTCGGGTTGGTAAGTCGCTGGTTGTTTCACTCAAGTACGGCCCCAACCGCGAGCGCAGCCTCGCCGGTCTGCGCCGGGTGTCCAAGCCCGGCCTGCGGGTGTACGCGAAATCCACCAATCTGCCGCGGGTTCTCGGCGGCCTGGGCGTGGCGATCATCTCCACGTCCTCCGGCCTGCTGACCGACCGCCAGGCGTCCCGACAGGGCGTGGGCGGCGAAGTCCTCGCTTACGTGTGGTGAGGGAGACTTAGACATGTCGCGTATTGGAAAGCAACCGGTGGCGATTCCCGCCGGTGTAGATGTGACGATCGACGGCCAGAACGTGTCGGTCAAGGGCCCCAAGGGCACGCTGGAACTGGCGATCGCCGAGCCGATCACCGTGGCGCACAACGACGATGGCGCCATCGTGGTCAGCCGTCCCGACGACGAGCGGCGTAGCCGTTCGCTGCACGGGCTCTCGCGCACGCTGGTGTCCAATCTGGTGACCGGTGTGACCCAGGGTTACACCACCAAGATGGAGATCTTCGGCGTCGGTTACCGCGTGCAGCTCAAGGGCAGCAACCTCGAGTTCGCGCTCGGGTACAGCCATCCCGTGGTCATCGAGGCGCCAGAGGGCATCACCTTCGCGGTGGAGACGCCCACCAAGTTCTCGATCACGGGTATCGACAAGCAGAAGGTCGGACAGATCTCGGCCAACATCCGTCGGCTGCGCCGCCCGGACCCCTATAAGGGCAAGGGTGTGCGTTACGAGGGTGAGCAGATCCGCCGCAAGGTCGGAAAGACAGGTAAGTAAGCCATGGCTCAAGCACAGAAAGCAGCCACCGATCGCACGCCGGTTGGCACGACTGTCTCGGCTGCGCGCCGGGTTTCGCGCCTGCGTCGGCATGCCCGGCTGCGCAAGAAGGTCGTCGGCACCGCCGAGCGGCCCCGTCTCGTGGTCAACCGCTCCTCGCGGCACATCCACGTGCAGTTGGTCAATGACGCCGACGGCACCACGGTCGCCGCGGCCTCGTCCATCGAGGCCGACGTCCGCGCCGTCGAGGGTGACAAGAAGGCCCACAGCGTGCGGGTCGGTCAGCTGATCGCCGAGCGCGCCAAGGCCGCCGGTGTCGAAGCTGTGGTCTTCGACCGCGGTGGCAACACCTACGGCGGACGGATCGCGGCGCTGGCCGACGCCGCCCGCGAGAACGGACTGAAATTCTAATGACGTACAACGGAAGGACCGCATGATGTCGGAGCAGAGCGCAGCGCCGGATACCGGCGCCCCCTCGGCCGGCACCCGGACCGACGTACAGCGCGGCGGACGCGACGACCGCGGCGGCCGCGGCCGTCGGGACGATCGCGGAGACCGTGGCGGACGCGGCGGTCGCGACGGCGGCGAGAAGAGCAATTACCTGGAGCGCGTCGTCACGATCAACCGGGTTTCCAAGGTGGTCAAGGGTGGTCGGCGCTTCAGCTTCACCGCCCTGGTCATCGTCGGCGACGGCAACGGCCTGGTCGGTGTCGGCTACGGCAAGGCCAAAGAGGTCCCCGCCGCGATCGCCAAGGGTGTCGAGGAAGCTCGCAAGAACTTCTTCCGCGTGCCGCTGATCGGCGGCACCGTGACCCATCCCGTTCAGGGTGAGGCTGCGGCCGGCGTGGTGATGCTGCGTCCGGCCAGCCCGGGTACCGGAGTCATCGCCGGTGGCGCGTGCCGTGCCGTGCTGGAATGCGCTGGCGTGCACGACGTTCTGGCCAAGTCGCTGGGCAGCGACAACGCGATCAACGTGGTGCATGCCACCGTTGCCGCGCTCAAGCTGCTGCAGCGTCCCGAAGAGGTGGCCGCCCGTCGTGGGCTGCCCATCGAAGACGTCGCGCCGGCGGGCATGCTGCGCGCGCGTCGGGAGAGCGAAGCGCTGGCTGCTGCAGCCGCGCGTGAAGGAAGCGCATAACCATGGCAGAGCTGAAGATCACCCAGGTCCGTGGCATCGTCGGTGCCCGCTGGAAGCAGCGCGAGAGCCTGCGGACCCTGGGCCTGAAGAAGATTCGCCAGTCGGTGGTTCGCGAGGACACCCCGCAGACGCGTGGACTGATCAACGTCGTGCACCACCTCGTTCAGGTTGAGGAAGTCAAATGAGCGTCATCAAACTGCACGACCTGAAGCCGGCGCCCGGCTCCAAGAAAGCGAAGACTCGCGTCGGTCGCGGTGAGGGCTCCAAGGGTAAGACGGCCGGTCGTGGCACCAAGGGCACCAAGGCCCGCAAGAACGTGCCGGTGACCTTCGAGGGCGGGCAGATGCCGATCCACATGCGGCTGCCCAAGCTCAAGGGTTTCCGTAACCGGTTCCGCACCGAGTACGCCGTCGTCAACGTCGGCGACATCGAGAAGGTCTTCCCGCAGGGCGGCGCCATCGGTGTCGACGAGCTGGTGGCCAAGGGCCTGGTTCGCAAGAACACGTTGGTGAAGGTGCTCGGCGACGGTGAGCTCACCGTCAAGGTCGACGTCACCGCCAACAAGTTCAGTGGCAAGGCCCGCGAGGCCATCACTGCCGCAGGCGGTTCGGTCACCGAGCTGTAAAGCGAGTTCAGCAGAGAAAGCCCCCGCCTCGCGGGGGCTTTTTCGTTGTTCAGCTCAGCTGCGGAATGACTTCGGCGGCAAGGCGTTCCATTTGTTCGCGATCCTCTGCGAGGTTCGCTCCGGTCGGATTCAGCAGCAGTGTCTGCGCGCCGGCATCGATCACGTCGCGCAGCCCGCGCGCGACGTCGGACGGGGTGCCCGACACGGCGACCGCATCTATACCGGGCATCGAACCGTAGATTCGGTGCAGCCCGGCCGACACCCGGTCGCGGGCCCTGGCGGCGTCGTCGTCGACGATCAGGTACACCCGCTTGCCGACTCGGAATGTCGCCGGGTCCTTGTCCTGCACGGCCAGTTCGGTGCGCAAGGTCTGCACCGCTGTCGCGAAGCTCTCCGTCGTCGAGGATCCCGCACCCATGAATGCGTCGCCATGGCGTACCGCGCGGGCGATCGCGGCAGCGGCGTTGGCGCCGAACCAGATCGGCGGATGCGGTCGCTGCACCGGCTTCGGGGCGATCGGCAGATCGTCGACATCGCGGAACCGGCCGTGAAAGGTCACCCGCGGTTGGTCGGACCAGGCCGCCTTCATCAGCTCGAGCCCCTCGGTGAAACTGCTGATGAATGTGGCCGGATCGACGCCGAAGGCCTCGAACTTGCGCCGCCCGCCGCCGGGCGCGAGACCCAGCTCGAGACGGCCGTGGCTCAGACGGTCCACTGCGGTGACCGTGGCAGCCAGCTGCAGCGGATCGTGCAGAGAGGTGATCAACACGGCGACACCCAGCCGCAGTGTCGTCGTGCACCCCGCAGCCCAGGCCAGCAGCTCCATCGGCGCGATGAACGGCGTCGGACCGATGGCCTGTTCCATGGTCCAGCCACCCTCGAAACCGAGCTCCTCGGCGCGGGTCAGGTAGCTGCGCAGGCCGTCGCCGTCGAAGCCGTCGACGTCGAATTGCGGTATCGAGATGGAATACCTCACCACTCCACCGTACGAGCGCGCCGACCGGCTCCGTTGTCGGCGCCGGTAACCTCGATCCTATGTTCGCCTTTCTGCCCGCCGTGCCGGGCGCCGACGACATCCGCGATGCGCTGCGCCGCATCGACACCGCTAGGCACCACGGAGTGCCCGACGGCTGCATCCTCGAGCTCGATCTGCAGACCGTACCGCCGGAGGTCAGCGGCTTCGACCCGCTGACCTTCATCACCGGTGGCGGCCGCACGATGCTGCTGCGCGACGCGGTCGCCGCGATCCACCGCGCCGCCGAAGATCCGCGGGTGGCCGGACTGATTGCGCGGGTGCAGCTTTCGGCTGCTCCGCCCGGGCCGGTGCAGGAGCTGCGGGCGGCGATCGCCGCGTTCACCGAGGCCAAGCCGTCACTGGCGTGGGCCGAGACCTATCCGGGCACGCTGTCCTACTACCTGGCCTCGGCGTTCTCCGAGGTGTGGATGCAGCCCACCGGCACCGTCGGGCTGATCGGCTTCGCCACCAACGCCCTGTTTTTGCGTGATGCACTGGGCAAAGCCGGTATCGAAGCCCAGTTCGTCACCCGTGGTGAATACAAGTCGGCGGCCAACCTGTTCACTCAGGACCACTACACCGACGCCCATCGCGAAGCCGACTCCCGGCTGATCGCCAGTCTGCACAGCCAGGTGTGGCAGGCCATCGCCGAGTCGCGGAACATCGATGTCGCCGCCGTCGACGCGCTGGCCGACCGCGCGCCCCTGCTGCGCGACGATGCCGTCACCGGTCACCTGGTCGACCGCATCGGATTCCGCGACGAGGCCTATAGCCGCATCGCCGAACTCGTTGGTGTGGAAGGGATCTCGCCTGAGACCGGCGACGCTGACTCCGACGACAACGCCCCGCCGCGGTTGTTCCTGTCCCGCTACGCCCAGATTCGCAAGGGTGCGCCGGTGCCCATGCCGCCGATGCCGTCGGTGCCGGGCCGTAAGAAACGCCCGCGGATCGCGGTGGTGACGGTCGCAGGCTCCATTGTCAGCGGGCGCGGCGGCCCGCAGGGGCTGCCGTTCGGGCGCTCCAGCGCGGGCGGTGACACCATCGGCGCTGCGCTGCGCCACGTCGCTGCCGACGACGATGTGGCCGCGGTGGTGGTGCGGGTGGACAGCCCCGGCGGGTCGGTGACCGGCTCAGAGACGATCTGGCGGGAAGTGACACGGGTGCGCGCCAAGGGCAAGCCGGTAGTCGCCTCGATGGGGGCAATGGCCGCCTCGGGCGGGTACTACGTCGCGATGGGTGCCGACGCGATCGTCGCCAACCCGGGCACGATCACCGGCTCCATCGGGGTGCTCACCGGCAAGCTGGTGGCCCGCGAGCTCAAGGAACGTATCGGGGTCGGATCGGACAGTGTGCGCACCAACGACAACGCCGACGCCTGGTCGGTCAACGCACCGTTCACACCGGAGCAGCAGGCGCTGGTGGAGGCCGAGGCCGATCTGTTCTACGCCGATTTCGTGCAGCGCGTCGCCGAGGGGCGCCACATGACCGTCGAGGCGGTCGACGCAGTGGCCCGCGGTCGGGTGTGGACCGGTGCCGACGCATTGGAGCACGGGCTGGTCGATGAACTCGGTGGACTACGAACGGCGGTGCGGCGGGCCAAGACCCTCGCCGGAATCGACGTCGACGCCGAGGTCGAACTGGTCTCCTATCCGACCGCGTCGCTTCGGGATTTCCTGCGCCCCAAGCCGTCTTCGCAGCCCGCGGCCGCGTCGCTGCCCGAAGCTGTCACCGCCGTGCTGGCCCAGTCGGTCCGTGGCGTGCTGGACCAGGGCGAGCGGGCACTGAGCGGCACCAGCCTGCTGTGGCTGGGATTCAACCCAGAGTGGCGCTGACGTAGACGATTTCGCCGAAGGGATTGTTGTCGTTCTCGTCCCGTTCGGGAGGCGCCGGCAATCCGAGGCGTTGGAATAGCTCCTCGCCCGGCGTGCCGGTCACGCCCCAGCCCGCCCCGCGCAGGTATTCGATCACGTGGCTGCGCGGGCCGGCGTAGACCAGCGACCCCATGTCCAGGTCCAGGCCCTGCTCGCGGGCCTTGGCCGTCATCTCGGTGCCCTTCTCGGGGTCGAATTCCATGATGCCTGGCACATATTCGGTGGCGACGGTGCTGTCGGGGGCGCTGAGTGAGGTGATGGTGTCGAACAGCCGGTCCTGCGCCTCGGGCGGCAGGTAGACCAACAGCCCTTCGGCCACCCACGCGGTGGGAGCCGCAGGGTCGAAGCCGGCCGCACGCAACGCGGCGGGCCAGTCCTCGCGCAGATCGATACCGACGGTGTGGCGTTGCGCGGTGGGCTTGGCGCCGAGATCGTCGAGCACGCCGGTCTTGAACTCGATCACCTTCGGCTGGTCGATCTCGTACACGGTGGTGCCTGCCGGCCACGGCAGCCGGTAGGCGCGCGCGTCAAGGCCCGAAGCCAGGATCACCGCCTGCCGGATTCCACTGCCGGTCGACGCGATGAAGTAGTCGTCGAAGAACTTGGCGCGCACCGCCATTCCGTCGATCATGGCCTGCACCCGTTCGGGGGTGAAACCGTCGAAGAGTGCCGGGTCGAGCTCGCCGTCGATCATCTTGACGAAGAAGTCGATGCCGACGGCACGGACCAGGGGGTCGGCGAACGGATCGTCGATCAGTGCGCGGGGATCCTTGGTGGCCAGTGCGCGTCCGGCGGCCACCGCTGTCGCGGTGGCGCCAACGCTGGAGGTCAGGTCCCAGGTGTCGTCGTCGGTGCGAGCCATGGTGTCTCCTAAATCGGTGTTGCGCAGATGTACTGAAGACTCGGGTAGTCCATCACCTGGCGCGGGTCGCGGTCAGATAGCCGGTGGAATCGCTGAACTGGACCAGTGTCTCGTCGTCGGGCATTTCGAAACCGTTGGCCGCATACGATTCCCGAGTGGTCAGCGTGCTGATCCGCCAGCCCAGTTCGGTCAGATAGTCACCAGCCGAATTCCGTTCGCCGTCGTAGAACAGGGCGGGCAAGTCGATATCGGACCCGATCTGCGCCGAATACTTCTTGAACCGGTCGCGCCAGCTGTCCGGCAACGTCATTCCCGCGGCCATGAACTCGGTGGCGACGCGGCTACCCGGTGCTGACAGCGTGTTGATGTTGTCCAGCAGCCGATCCTGGGCCTCCGGCGGCAGGTAGATCAACAGTCCTTCGGCGATCCACGCGGTCGGCTGGGTGGTATCGAAGCCGTTCTCCCGCAACGCTGCCGGCCAGTCGTCACGCAGGTCGACGGCGACGGCGCGCCGTTCGGCGGTGGGGGACACGCCCATGTCCGCCATCACCCGGGTCTTGAACTCGATGACCTGCGGTTGGTCGAGCTCGAACACGACCGAGCCGGCCGGCCAGCTCATCCGGTACGCGCGAGTGTCCAGCCCGGACGCGAGGATCACCGCCTGGCGGACACCGTCGCGCGCCGCGTTGGTGAAGAAGTCGTCGAAGAAGCGGGTCCGAACCGCGATCTGTTCGACCATCCGGCGGCGGTTGAGCATCGGATCGTCCTCGATGTTCGCCTCGCCGTTGGCCACCCGGATCAGGGATTCCACGCCGACGGCCTTGACCAGTGCGTCGGCGTACGGGTCGTGGATCAGCGCGTCGGGGCCCCGGGAAGCCAGTGCGCGCGATGCCGCCACCGATGTCGCGGTGGCGCCGACACTGGATGCCAGGTCCCAGGTGTCGCCGTCGTATCGGATTGAGCCGGTGTCGTTCATGGGTGTTACTTCCGGATTGCGGTGACGGACACGGAGTTACGCAGAGATATGGTCAGGTCGGTGTCGGGGAAGTGCCGGCCGTACACGGCGAACATCTCCTCGCGTGCCCGCGCACTGACCTGCCAGCCCTGCTGCTCGAGATAGCCGATGACCGGGTTGCGGTCGCCGGGGTAGAACAGGTCTGCCATATTGAGATCCAGCCCGCGGTCCTGCCATTGGCTGCTGATCGCCTTGGACCGCGCGGCCAGGCCGGCACCGCCATCGGGGTGGTATTCGGTGGCGATCCGGCTGCCCGGTGCGGACAGTGCGGTGATGTTGTCGAACAGCCGGTCCTGAGCCTCCGGCGGCAGGTACACCAGCAGCCCCTCGGCGCTCCACGCGGTCGGCTTGGTGTCGTCAAAACCGTTGGCGCGCAGGGCTGCCGGCCAATCTTCGCGCAGGTCAATGCTCACCGTGCGCAGTTCGGTGGTGGGGGAGGCGCCCAACTCCGCCAGCGTCTCGGTCTTGAATTCGATGACCTTGGGCTGGTCGATCTCGTAGACCACCGTGCCCGCCGGCCAGTCCAGCCGATAGGACCGCGAATCCAGGCCGGAGGCCAGGATCACGGCCTGTCGCACGCCGGCGGAGGCGGCTTCGATGAAGAAGTCGTCGAAAAACCGTGTCCGGACCGCCATCACGTCGGTCATGATCCGGGCGGTGTCCGCACCGTCCGTGGCCGCCATGTCGAGGTCACCGTCGACCATCTTGGTGAAGACGTCGATGCCGACCGCGCGGACCAGCGGTGCCGCGAACGGGTCGTCGATGAGCGCGTTCTCGTCGCGGCTGGCGACCGCGCGGGCAGCGGCCACCATGGTGGCGGTGGTCCCGACGCTGGTGGCCAGATCCCAGGAATCGGCGTCGCTGCGGCTCACCGGGCACCGCCGTAGACGGCGTTGAGGTAGTACAGCTTGCCCATCGGCTCGTCCTCGTCGAACGTGCCCAGTCGCTCGGCGGCCAACAGGTCATTGACCGAGGCTGTGTTCACCTGCCAGCCATGGCCGGCGAGGTAGGCGGCCGCCTCGTTGCGCTCACCCAGGTACACCAGGTTGCCGAAGTCGAGGTCGAATCCGTTTTGGCGCCAGTGCGCGGAGATGGTCTCCATCTTTTCCCGGGACTGTTCTTGTTCCTCCGGATCAGCGGGTGGCGCGCTGTCGATGGCCACCCGGCTGCCCGGAGCGGACAGGTCGGTGATGGTGTCGAGCAGCCGGTCCTGGGCGTCGGGCGGCAGGTAGCCCAGCAGGCCCTCGGCACTCCAGGCCGTGGGTGCCTGCGGATTGAAGCCGGCCTCGCGCAGGGCGCTGGCCCAGTCGTTGCGTAGATCCATTGCAACCGTGCGGCGCTCACAGGTCGGTGCCGCGCCCTGCTCGGCGAGCGTCTGAGTCTTGAACGCGATGACCTCCGGCTGATCGATCTCGTAGACGACCATGTCGGCCGGCCAATCGAGTCGGTATGCCCGGGAGTCCAGGCCGGACGCCAGGATGACCACCTGCCGGAGCCCGGCATCGGCAGCGTCGAGGAAGAACTCGTCGAAGAACTTGGTCCGCACCGCCATGTTGTCGGTCATCCGTGTGACGCCCATCGCGGTCTGGTCGTCGGGGGTGGGGATGTCACCGCTGGCCATCTTGATGAAGAAGTCGACGCCGACCGCCCGCACCAGAGGTTCGGCGAAGGGATCGTCGATCAGAGGTTCGGTCTCCCGGCTCGCCGCGGCGCGGGCGGCGGCGACCAGGGTCGCGGTGGCTCCCACGCTGGACGCCAGGTCCCAGGTGTCATTGTCGGTGCGCGTCATCTCAAGCCTCATTACTCCGCAACTGATACTTAGCCGATATAACCACTAGCGACTGTACGTGATTCCCGCTGGAGGTCGGCTGTGAGCGCGGGTGGGCCGCGGCCGCATCATTCCCCGGGTCGCTTCGCTCCTGCCCGCCGAAACCAATCCGCGGATTCCCGCCCTGCCTGGGCCAACTGTTACTCTCGTAGACTGTTTGAGCGCGCGATGCTGCAGGCGTAAAACCTGGCGGCGATCGGTGCACGGCAGGATTACCCGAACGCTGGCCAGACCAGCCCCATTGGCACGCTGAGACTCCCGTCCGGCTGCCCAGGAGGAAGAGTGCTCTCGGCTTTCATCTCTTCGCTCAGGACGGTCGACCTGAGGCGAAAGATCCTGTTCACCCTGGGCGTGGTGATCCTTTACCGGGTCGGCGCTTCGCTGCCGTCCCCGGGGGTCAACTACAAGAACGTCCACCAGTGCATCGAGCAGGTCAGTGGTGGCGCCGGGGGGCAGATCTATTCGCTGATCAACCTCTTCTCCGGCGGCGCGCTGCTGCAGCTGACGGTGTTCGCGGTGGGCGTAATGCCCTACATCACCGCGAGCATCATCGTGCAGCTGCTCACGGTGGTGATCCCGCGCTTCGAGCAGCTGCGTAAAGAAGGTCAGGCCGGTCAGGCCAAGATGACCCAGTACACGCGCTACCTGGCGATCGCGCTGGCGATCCTGCAGGCCACCAGCATCGTGGCGCTGGCCGCGAACGGCGGTCTGCTGCAGGGCTGCACGCTGGACATCCTCCAGAGCACGAGCATCTTCTCCCTGGTGATCATCGTGCTGGTGATGACCGCGGGCGCCGCCCTGGTGATGTGGATGGGCGAGCTGGTCACCGAGCGTGGCGTCGGCAACGGTATGTCGCTGATGATCTTCGCCGGTATCGCCGCTCGTATCCCGGCCGAGGGCAAGAGCATCCTGGACAGCCGCGGCGGCCTGGTGTTCACCGCCGTCTGCGCGGCCGCCCTGCTGATCATCATCGGTGTCGTCTTCGTCGAGCAGGGCCAGCGCCGGATCCCGGTCCAGTACGCCAAGCGCATGGTGGGCCGCCGGATGTACGGCGGCACGTCGACCTACCTGCCGCTGAAGGTCAACCAGGCCGGCGTCATCCCGGTGATCTTCGCGTCATCGCTCATCTACATCCCGCACCTGATCACCCAGCTGATCCAGAGCGGACGGAGCACCCCGAGCAACGGCTGGTGGGACCGCTTCGTCGCCAACTACCTGACGAACCCGGCGGATCCGGTCTACATCGGCATCTACTTCGGCCTGATCATCTTCTTCACCTATTTCTATGTGTCGATCACGTTCAACCCTGACGAACGTGCCGACGAGATGAAGAAGTTCGGTGGCTTCATCCCCGGTATCCGCCCGGGTAAGCCCACCGCCGACTACCTGCGCTACGTGTTGAACCGGATCACCCTGCCCGGCTCGATCTACCTGGGTGTGATCGCCGTTCTGCCGAACCTGTTCCTGGAGATGGGCAACAGCGGCGGCGTCCAGAACTTGCCGTTCGGCGGTACCGCGGTTCTGATCATGATTGGCGTCGGTTTGGATACGGTCAAACAAATCGAGAGCCAGCTCATGCAGCGCAACTACGAAGGGTTCCTGAAGTGAGAATCGTTTTGCTCGGTCCGCCAGGTACGGGCAAGGGAACCCAGGCTGCTGACCTGGCCGAGAAGTTCGGCATCCCGCACATCTCCACCGGTGACCTGTTCCGGCACAACATCAGCACCGGCACCGAACTGGGGCTGGAGGCCAAGAAGTACCTCGACGCCGGTGACCTGGTCCCGGCCACCCTCACCAATGCCCTGGTCGATAGCCGCCTCGACGACGCCGACGTGAGCGACGGGTTCATCCTCGACGGGTTCCCCCGCTCGGTGGAGCAGGCCGAGGCGCTCAAGCAGATGCTGAGCCGCCGCAACCTCAAGCTCGACGCTGTGCTCGAGTTCCGGGTGCCCGAGGAGGAGCTGGTCACCCGGCTCATGAGCCGCGGCCGCGCCGACGACAACGAGGACACCATCCGCAACCGGTTCAAGGTCTACCGCGACGAGACCGCGCCGCTGCTGGACTACTACCGCGACGAGCTCAAGACCGTCGACGCCGTCGGTGGTCTGGACGAGGTCTTCGCGCGGGCGCTGCAGGCCCTCGGCCACTGACGCTTCATGGTCTCCATCCCCGGTCTGCGCAATCGCAAAACCGTTCCCGCCCGCACGCCGGGTGAACTGGATGCGATGGCCGCTGCCGGGGCAGTGGTGGCCGCCGCTCTTCGCGCCGTCCAGGCGGCCGCCGCACCCGGGGTGTCCACCAAGGATCTCGACGACGTCGCCGAGACGGTGATCCGGGAGGCCAACGGCATCCCGTCGTTCCTCGGCTATCACGGCTACCCGGCCAGCATCTGTTCGTCGGTCAATGACCGTGTGGTGCATGGCATTCCGACGCCCGAGGAGAAGCTCGCCGCCGGCGACCTGGTATCCATCGACTGCGGTGCGATCATCGAGGGCTGGCACGGCGACGCCGCCGTCACCTTCGGTATCGGCGCGCTGATCGCGATGGACGAGGCGCTGTCCGCGGCGACCAAGCAGTCTATGGAAGCCGGTATCGCGGCGATGGTCCCGGGCAACCGGCTCACCGACGTCTCGCACGCCATCGAGACGGGCACCCACGCCGCCGAGCGGACCTACGGCCGCAAGTTCGGCATCGTCGCGGGCTACGGCGGGCACGGCATCGGCAGGCAGATGCACATGGATCCGTTCCTGCCCAACGAGGGCGAGCCCGGCCGCGGCCCGCTGCTGGTCGCCGGCTCGGTGCTGGCGATCGAACCGATGCTGACCCTGGGCACCACCAAGACGCGGATCCTGGCCGACGAATGGACCGTCGTGACCTCGGACGGGTCGCGGGCCGCGCATTGGGAGCACACCGTCGCGGTGACCGACGACGGACCGCGAATTCTGACCGCCTAGTTCGACGACGAGCTGAGTCGGTAGGCGTCCTGCCAGCCCAGAAGTGTTGGTGGGACTTCATCTTTCTGTGGTGAGCGATCTTGGCCCCCCACGGTTAGGGTGAGCACGTCAGCGCATGCGGTTCAACAGCGACGCCGTCGGGTCCGCGATGACACGGCCCTCAATGAAGGCGGTAGGTGCATGCCCCGATGGCGGCGCGACAACGATCAGCACGGCAACGAATCCTCGCCGCCCGTCGACGCCGGCTCGGTGCTCCGCCGTGAGGTGGGCGCCGAAATCGAGTTGGCGGTCACCTCGCCGACCACTCTCGAGTTCCAGATCGCGGTCGCGCCCCACCCCGGCGCGGAGGTCACCGAATCATTCGAGTACCGGTGCAACGGCAAACTGGTGACCGCTCACGAGCTCGTCGGTGACCACAACTCCCGCATTCACCGCTTCGACGTCGGTGAGGGGACCGTCACCGCGTCCTACCGGGCCACTGTCCTGGGCCGAACCGACCCGCCGCCGGTTCACGAGATCGATCTCTCGACGTATTTGCGACCGAGTCGCTACGCCGAGGCGGACAAGTTCTACGGATACGCCGCCACCGAGTTCGGTCAGTACGCCGACTCGGTGACGCTGCTGGAGAAGGTGTCGTCGTGGGTGGGCACCCGGTTGAATTACGTGCCGGGTTCCAGTGATCCGATCGACGGCGCCGTTGACACACTGCTCGCCGGAGAGGGCGTGTGTCGCGACTACGCCCATCTGGTCATCGCGTTGTTGCGGGCGGTCAACGTGCCGGCGCGGTTGGTGGCGGTTTATGCACCGGGGTGCGAGCCGATGGATTTCCATGCCGTCGCTGAAGCATTCGTCGAGGGTGGGTGGCGGGTCGTGGATGCGACGTGTCTGGCGCCGCGGCAGTCGATGGTGCGGATCTCGACCGGGCGCGACGCCGCCGACACCGCCTTCCTCGACAACCACAAGGGTGCCATCAGCCTCAAGAACATGGAGGTCAGTGCGGTGGTCGACGGCCGGCTGCCGGTCGATTCGGTACACGATCTGGTCGCATTGTCCTAAAGTCGCGGCGCACACTTGAACCCGACACTCACCGGTTACGTGTCTCCACCGGGAGGTTGAGTGATGGACGACCCGGAAGCGGCGTTGGTGCGAGTGCTCTACCAGGAGCACGCGGCCGCATTGTGGCGCTATGCGCTGCGGCTCACCGGGGATCCGGCGCGCGCCGAGGACGTGGTGCAGGAGACGCTGCTGCGCGCCTGGCAACACCCCGAGGTGGCCGGCGACGCCGAACGCTCCGCTCGGGCGTGGCTGTTCACGGTCGCGCGCAACATGATCATCGACGAACGACGCAGTGCCCGGTTCCGCAAGGAAACCGACTCGCTGGACACCGAGGGCGCCCCGGAACCCGCCGGGCCCGACGAGGTCAACTCGGCACTGGACCGGCTGCTGATCGGTGACGCGCTGGCTCAGCTGTCGCCCGACCATCGCGCTGTGGTCCGCCGTTCCTACTATCTTGGCTGGACCACAGCGCAGATCGCGGCCGACCTCCAGATTGCCGAAGGAACGGTGAAGTCGAGGCTGCACTACGCGGTGCGTGCGCTTCGCCTGACGCTGCAGGAGATGGGGGTGACACGGTGAACGATCCGTACGACCCTTACGAGACGTGGGATGCCTCTTATGTTCTCGGGTCCCTGTCGAGCACCGAGCGCCGCGAATACGAGGCACACCTGAGCGGATGCGTGCCGTGCCGCACCGCGGTCGGTGAGCTCAGCGGCATGCCGGCCCTGCTGGCCATGCTCAGCCCGGACGACGTGGCCGCTATCGACACCGGCGATAGCGAACCGCCGCCGCTGCGCCCGCAGCTGCTCGACGGCGTGCTCTTCGAGGTGCGGCGCCGCCGACGTCGCAGCCGGTGGATCACGTGGACGGTGGCCGCCGCGGCTGCCGCGGTGCTGGCCGTCGGGACCCTCGTCGCGATCAAACCGGCGCCCTTCGCCGACCCGGGCCACACGCTGCACGCGTCTGCCACGGCTGTCAGCATGACCCCGGTGATGCCGTCCTCGTTCGACGCGACGGTGCAGGTGACCCCCATGGGGTGGGGCACCCACGTGGAGATGACGTGCACGTACCACGAGGAGATCGGCAGCGAGGCCACCGAGGACGCCGACAAGCTGGTGATGTACGCGGTCGGCCGCGACGGGAGCAAGGTGCAGCTGGCGACCTGGATGGCCCGCGAGGGCGAATCGGCTTCGCCGACCGGCAGCACGTCGATGCCGATGGAGAAGATCGCCTCCGTCCAGGTGGTCAAGGCGGACACCGGCGACATCCTGCTGGAACGCAGTCTGTAATTCCCCGCTGATCTAGCGATCAGTCAAAAGCCTTCTGCTGATGGACTTTTCATCTGATCAGGGCCCTGCTTGGTGAACCGAACCGCTTCGCAGCTCGTGTCACTGGCAGGGTCGGGGAGGACAGGTGAGCCAGATGGACAGGCAACAGCGTGTGGTCGACCACATCGTCGACCAACTTACGGCCATCGGCGTCGACTACATGTTCGGTGTCGACGGCGCCAATATCGAGGATCTCTACGATGCCGCGTACTTTCATGACGGCGTCACCGCTGTGCTGGCGAAGCATGAGTTCTCCGCGGCGGCAATGGCCGACGGGTACAGCCGGTCGGGGTGTGGGTTGGGTGTGGTCATCGCGACCTCCGGCGGTGGGTCGCTGAATCTTGTTCCCGGACTGGGAGAATCACTGGCCAGCCGGGTCCCGGTGCTGGCGTTGATCGGTCAGCCGGCCACGGCGATGGACGGCCGGGGCAGTTTTCAGGACACCAGCGGGCGAAACGGCTCGCTGGATGCCCACGCGCTGTTCTCGACGGTGTCGGTGTACTGCCGGCGTGTTACTTCTGCCGAGCAGATAGTGACCGCCCTGCCGGAGGCGATCGCCGCGGCGTGGCAGGGCGGCCCGGCGGTTCTGTTGCTGCCCAAAGACGTTCAGCAGGCGCTTGTTCCGGTGCGCAGTCGGCTGGCATCGGCGCCGGAGCCGCCGGTGGTTGGCGACCCGTGGCCGCTCGCCCGGGTACTGCGTCGGGCGCACGGACCGGTGACGATCATCGCGGGCGAGCAGGTGGCGCGCGACGACGCCCGTGTCGAACTGGAGCGCCTGCGTGCCCTGCTGCGGGCCAGGGTCGCGACCGTACCCGACGCGAAGGACGTCAGCGGATCACCGGGACTGGGTTCGTCATCGTCGCTCGGTGTCACCGGTGTGATGGGCCACCCCGGCATAGCCGATGCCATCCGCGAGAGTGCGCTGTGTCTGTTGATCGGAACCCGGTTCAACGTGACGGCGCGCAGCGGCTTGGATGATGCGCTGAGCTGCGTGCCGACGATGTCCATCGGTTCCGCCGCGCCGTATCTACCGTGCACGCACATCCGGACCGACGACCTACGCGCATCACTGGGCAAGCTGGCGATGATGCTCTCGGGGGGTGGGTGCCGGCCCAACGGCGTGCGGGTGCCTGAGGTGATCGGCCGCCAGGAACTGTTCCCGCCGCGCCACACCGGTGACGGAATCCGTTACCGGGATGCGATTTCCGCGCTCGACGCCGTCCTTGTCGACGATGTCGACATCGTCGTCGATGCGGGCAACACGGGTGCGGCCGCGATCCACAACCTCCCGGTGCGCCGATCGGGGCGGTTCCTGGTCGCACTGGGCATGGGCGGCATGGGCTACAGCTTCGGGGCCGCCATCGGCATCGCGTTCGGCCGGCGGCGTCGAGTCGTGGTGGTGGCCGGTGACGGGTCGTTCTTCATGCATGGCATGGAAGTGCACACCGCGCTGCAGTACCGGCTGCCGATCACCTTCGTGCTGTTCAACAACAACGCGCACGCCATGTGCGTGACGCGTGAGCAGTTGTACTACCGAGATCTATACAGCTACAACAGGTTCCGGCCCAGCAATCTGGGTGCTGGCTTGGCTGCCATGTTCCCGGGGCTGCGTTCGGTCGACGTGGGTGAGATCGGGCAGTTGAATGCCGCACTGGGGGTAGCTCTTGCCGACGACGGGCCATCAGTCGTCAGCATCGAATGCTCGGCCGAGGAAATCCCGCCGTTCGCACCGTTCCTGACTGCGCTTCGGCAGTCCACGGCCCCAACCACCGAGGAGAGCAATCCCCATGTCGCTGCCCGCGCTTGACGACATTTTCGTCCACACCGGATCGGCCGCCCCTATCGAGGGAGTGATGCGGATCGAGACATCGCCGCGAGAGAAGGCCACCCCGGTCATCATGGAGATGATGCGGTCGGTGTATCCGCACGACCAGGTCTTCGGCCGGTACTGCACCGTCAACGACTACATCGACTGCCCGCCCGACGAACTGTACGAATATCTGTCCGACACCCGCTCGCTGGAGGAATGGACCTACAGTCTGCGCGGGTTCGAAGAGACCGACGAGCCGGGGCTGTGGGTGGCCTACGACCGATTGGGTTCGCAGACAACCATCTACACCCGTACCGAAGCAAACCCGCAGGCGCGCACCGTCGACTACCACTGCGCATGGGACCAGGGCAAGCACTTGTGGATGATCTACCTGATGCGGGTGATCGACGCGCAGACGGTGCTCGACAAGCCTGGTTCGGTTGTGCTGTGGACGAACTGCCGTCATCCGTTCTATGACGACAACCCTTATCCGGAAACCGCACCGCCGCAGCGACCGGTGTGGGTCGGCGATTTCTGGGACATGTTCGGCGCCGGCCACGAACTCGAGCTGAAGAATCTCAAAGCGATCGCCGAATACCGCCGCCGCAATGGACTGCCGGTGACGCCGGGGTGGATGAAATGAGCACTGCCATGGGCCAAACCGATGTCAGCTTGATCGATGTCTCGAGTTACCTGCCCGGCGATCCGGTCCCCGCCGACTATTACGCTCAGTTCGCCGACTCTGACGATCTGCGCGACAACCTGATGTTCCGGGCGCCGAAGTTCCGCCACCACGTGGCACCTGACGAGACCGCCACTGACATGATCGAGCGGGCCGCGGCCGGGCTGATCGAGCGGCACGGCGAGGACGTGGTTTCCGGTGCGGACATCCTGATCACCCACACCCAGTTGCCGGACATGCCGTTCTACGGCGGTGGCGGTGCGATCGCGCATCGCCTTGGTATGCGGCCGAATTGGGTGCTGGATCTGCACAACGGCGGCTGCGCGGCGTTCGTGCTCGGGCTACAGGTGGCCCGGCAGCTGCTGGCCTCGGGCGCAGGGCAGACCGCGGTGGTGGCGATCGCGCAGAACTCGGCGGGTCAGGTCTTCGATCAGCCGACTGTGCGGCGCAAGGCCCAGGCGGCGGTGCCCGGCGACGGCGCGGCCGTCGGCCTCGTGACGGTGTCGGACTCCTCGCCGATCCTCGGCATCGAAACCCGCACCTACGGTGAGTTCGCCGGCGATATGACGATCGCGTTCGATCCGCCGCGCAAGTGGTGGCGGCCTGGACCCGCCGAGGGTTACATCGGATTCACCGAATCGAAGATCACCAAGGTGCTCGCTCGCGGCAACCGGCAGGTCCCGGAAGTCGCACTGGCGGTGTGCCATCGGATCGGGATGAAGTCGCGCGACCTCGACCTGCTCGTCACCAACCAACCGAACCGGGTGTTCCTGCGCAACTGGCGCGAAGCCCTGGAGCTACCGCCCGAGCGGCACGTCGACACATTCGACCAGTGCGGCAACCTGTTTGGCGCGGGCATCCCGATCAATCTCGACCGGGCGATCAGCGAGGGGCGCATTTCGGCCGGCGACACCATCCTGATGGCGGCCTTCGCCCACGCCGGCGATTTCGCCGGGGCGGCCGCGGTGCGCTGGGGCGGCAGGGCCGCCTGATGCAGCCGCTGTCGCAGGTTGCCGGCGACAGTCTGGCCACACTGCCCGACGCCGTCGATCCACTGGCGTTGTCGCTCAACGAGAATCCGTTCACGCCGCTGCCGACGGTGCGTTCGGCCCTGATCGCCGCAACCGGCTCCGTCAACCGGTATCCCGAATTCTTGCCGGAGAGCTTGCGGCGGTTGATCGCCGGGCACATCGGGGTGGCCGAGGACCAGGTGGTGGTCGGTCCCGGCGCCACCGGGGTCGCGATGCAGCTCCTGCACGCCGTGACCGCGCCGGGCGACCGGATCGCCATGGCCGCACCGACCTTCGACGGCTACCCGATCTTCGCGCGGATGGCCCGGCTGCAACCGATCATGGTCCCGCTCGACGAGCACGGCTGCCACGATCTGGATGCGCTGGCCGAGGCCGCCGCCGACGCCAAGGTCGTGGTCCTGTGCCGTCCGCACAATCCGACCGGGACGGTAGAGTCCGCGCCCGCGGTGGAGCGGTTCCTGGCCGCGGTGCCCAGTGACACCATCGTCCTGCTCGACGAGGCCTACATCGAGTTCGTCGCACCCGCGTTCCGGCTCGATGGCCTGTCGCTGATCCAGCGGTATCCGAATGTGCTGGTGTTGCGGACGTTCTCCAAGGCTTACGGTCTTGCGGGTCTGCGCATCGGCTACGGCTTCGGGTCTGCCGAACTGACCGCCCTGCTGTGGCGGATGCAGTTGCCGTTCGGGATGGACTGCACCGGCCTGGTGGCCGTCGCCGCGTCCTACGATGCGGAACGCGAGCTGCGGCGGCGCATCCGGGTGATCACCGCGCAGCGGCGCTACCTGCGGATGCGGCTGCGCGCCATGGGGGTGTACGTCACCGAAGGGCATGCCAACTTCGTGTATCTGCCACCGGCACGCAAGCCGTGGCGGGAAGTTTTCGACCCGGCCGGACTGCGGGTGCGCCACTACACCGACGGCGGCGTGCGAATCACCGTGGGGGACCGGATCTCGACGCGCGCGGTGCTCGCCGCGGTGGCGGAGTGGCGGTAGTGCCCTGTGCCGGTGCCCGGATGCGGTATGAATGAGCGGATGGCTGCCGACTCAACCTCGTCCGAGAAACCGGACCCGATCGCCGCGGCGCGCCGAAATTGGGAGCGCTCCGGGTGGGGTGATGTCGCCGAGGGCATGGTGGCCGTGACCTCGGTGATGCGGGCCCACCAGATCCTGCTGGCCCGGGTCGAGAATGCGCTACGGCCCTACGATCTGAGCTTCTCGAGGTTCGAGCTGCTGCGCCTGCTGGCGTTCAGCCGCACCGGTGCGCTACCGATCACCAAGGCGTCCGACCGGTTGCAGGTGCATGTCACCAGCGTCACCCACGCCATTCGTCGGCTGGAGGCCGACGGACTGGTCAAGCGGGTGCCGCACCCCACCGACGGGCGCACCACGCTGGTGGAGATCACCGAGCTCGGTCGCTCGACGGTCGAGGACGCCACCAAGACGCTCAACGCGCAGGTGTTCGCCGACGTCGGTCTGTCGGCTGCCGAAGCGCGGGCCCTGGCGGCGTCGATCGAGACGTTGCGCCACCACGCCGGGGATTTCTAGCGCAGCGTTTCGATGACCGCGCTGAAGTCCAGGTCGGCGTGCTCGCCGGCGAACTTGCGGTAGATCTCGGCGGCGTGGGTGCCCAGCGGGGCCGTCGCGCCGGTCGACGACACGGCGTCCATCGCCAGGCCCAGGTCCTTGTTCATCAGCGCGGTGGCGAACCCCGGCTGGAAATTGTTGTTGGCCGGTGACGTCGGAACCGGGCCGGGCACAGGGCAGTTGGTGTGCACTGCCCAGCAGTTGCCGGTCGCCCCGGTGATCACGTCGAACAGCGACTGCGCGGACAGGCCGAGCTTCTCGGCCAGCACGAACGCCTCACCCACGGCGATCTGCTGCACAGCGAGCACCATGTTGTTGCACAGCTTGGCGGCCTGCCCGGCACCGGAGGATCCGCAGTGAATCACCTTGCTGGCCATGGGTTCCAGCACCGGACGGGCCTTCTCCAGCGCATCGGCTTCGCCGCCGACCATGAAGGCCAGCGTGCCGGCCGTCGCGCCCTTGATGCCGCCGGACACCGGAGCGTCCAGCTGGGCCATCCCGGCGGCTGCAGCCTGGGCGTTCACCTCACGGGCGTCGTCGACCGAGATGGTGGAGGTGTCGATAAACAGCGTGCCCGCCGTGGCGGCCGGAAGTGCTTCGGCGTAGCAGGCTTTCACGATCGCGCCGTTGGGCAGCGAGGTGATGACGACGTCGGCTCCGGTCACCGCGGCAGCACCGGCGTCGAACACCGCCGCACCCTTCTCCTCGGCCGCCTGGCGCAACGCGGGCACCGGGTCGAAGCCGCGCACGGTGTAGCCGGCATTGACCAGGTTGGCCGCCATCGGTCCACCCATGTGGCCCAGCCCCAGGAACGCGATCGTCGTCATGCGTAGGCTCCTTTGCCCTATGCTGATGCGCGCGCCCGGGCGGCCTCGGCCCGCCCGATGACCACGCGCATGATTTCGTTGGTGCCCTCCAGGATTCGGTGCACACGCAGATCGCGGACGATCTTCTCGATGCCGTACTCCCGCAGGTAGCCGTAACCGCCGTGCAGCTGCAGCGCCTGATCGGCCACGTCGTAGCAGGCATCGGTGACATAGCGTTTGGCCATTGCGCACAACGCGACCTTGTCCGGCTCGTCGTTGTCCAGCGCGGCGGCCGCGCGCCACAACATCAACCGGGACGTCTCCAGCGCGGTGGCCATGTCGGCCAAGGTGAATCGGATGGTGGGCTCGTCGAGCAGTGCCCCGCCGAAGGCTTGGCGGTCGGCCAGATAACTCGCGGCCTTGTCGTAGGCGGACTGCGCGCCGCCCAGGGAACAGGCGGCGATGTTGAGGCGTCCGCCGTTGAGGCCGTTCATGGCGATACCGAAGCCGGTGCCCTCGCCCTCAGGGCCGCCTAGCATCGCCGACGCCGGCACCCGTACACCCTCCAGGACCACCTGGGCGGTGGGCTGAACGTTCCAGCCCATCTTCTCTTCTTGGGCACCGAAACTCAGTCCTGGCGTGTCTTTTTCGACGATGAACGCCGAGATGCCGCGCGGGCCGTCGGACCCCGTGCGGGCCATCACGACGTACACATCGGAGGTGCCGGCTCCGGAGATGAACTGCTTCACACCGTCGAGCACGTAGTGGTCGCCGTCGCGGACGGCCTTGGTGCGCAACGCCGATGCGTCCGATCCCGCACCCGGCTCGGTGAGGCAGTAGCTGGCGATCGCCTCCATCGAGGCGAGCCGAGGGATCCACGACTTGCGCTGATCGTCGGTGCCGTACGTGTCGACCATCCACGCGCACATGTTGTGGATCGACAGGAACGCGGCCAGTGCAGGGTCGGCCGTCGAGAGCTGCTCGAAGATCCGCACCGCATCCAGGCGCCGCAGCCCGCTGCCGCCGACATCCTCGGCGCAGTAGATCGCGGCCATCCCCAGCTCGGCGGCCGCCCGCAAGACGTCGACCGGGAATTCTTTGGAGTGATCCCAGTCCAAGGCATGCGGCGCAAGACGTTTGATGGCGAACGCGGTCGCCGTTTCGGCGATCACGCGGTCGTCGTCGTCGAGCGTCAGGAAGTTCATTGCATCGTGGGGATGACGAACTCGGCGCCGTCCTTGATGCCTGATGGCCACCGCTCGGTGACGGTCTTGGTCTTGGTGTAGAACAGGATCGAGTGCGGACCGTGCTGGTTGAGGTCGCCGAAGCCGGAGCGCTTCCAGCCGCCGAAGGTGTGGTAGGACACCGGAACCGGGATCGGCACGTTGACGCCGACCATGCCGACCTGAACCCGGGACACGAAGTCGCGGGCGGCATCGCCGTCGCGGGTGAAGATGGCCACCCCGTTGCCGTACTCGTGCTCGGTGGGCAGGCGCAGGGCCTCTTCGTAATCATGAGCCCGCACGATGCACAGCACCGGGCCGAAGATCTCGTCGGTGTAGATCGACATGTCGGTGGTGACGTGGTCGAACAGGGTGGGGCCGATGAAGAAGCCACCCTCCAGGCTGGCGTCGGCGAAAGTCAGCTCGTCGCTGGCCTTCTCGCGACCGTCGACCACGATCTCGGCGCCGGCGGCCACACCGGCGTCGATGTAGTCACGGACCCGCTTGAGGGCGGCGCCGGTGACCAGTGGCCCGTAATCGGCCTTGGGGTCCAGACTGTGGCCGACGCGCAGGTTGTTGATCCGCTCGACGAGCCTGGCGCGCAACCGGTTTGCGGTCTCTTCGCCGACGGGCACGGCGACGCTGATGGCCATGCAGCGCTCGCCGGCGCTGCCGTAGCCGGCTCCGATGAGGGCGTCGACGGCCTGGTCCAGATCGGCGTCAGGCATGACGATCATGTGGTTCTTGGCGCCGCCGAAGCACTGGGAACGCTTACCGTTGGCTGCGGCGGTGGAGTAGATGTACTGCGCGATATCGGAGCTGCCGACGAAGCCGACAGCCTTGATGTCGGGGTGATGCAGGATCGCGTCGACGGCCTCCTTGTCGCCCTGCACGACCTGGAATACACCGGCGGGCAGCCCGGCTTCGAGGAACAGTTCGGCCAGGCGCACCGGGACCGAGGGGTCGCGCTCGGAGGGCTTGAGGATGAACGCGTTACCGCATGCCAGTGCGGGGCCGGCTTTCCACAGCGGGATCATCGCGGGGAAGTTGAACGGCGTGATGCCGGCGACCACCCCGAGCGGCTGGCGGATCGAGTACACGTCGATGCCGCCCCCGGCGCCCTCGGTGAACTCGCCCTTGAGTAGGTGCGGGATGCCGATGGCGAACTCGATGACCTCGATGCCGCGCTGGATGTCACCGCGGGAGTCGGCAACGGTCTTGCCGTGCTCGATGGACAGCAGCTCGGCGAGCTCGTCGGTGTTGGCATTGACCAGCTCGATGAACTTCATCATCACGCGGGCCCGGCGCTGGGGGTTCCAGGCGGCCCATTCCTTCTGTGCTTCGACGGCTGAGGCCACCGCGGTGTCGACGTCGGCGGCTGAGGCCAGGAGCACCTGGGCCTGCACCTCGCCGGTGCTCGGATTGAGGACGTCGGCGGTGCGCGTGCTGGACAGATTGCTGCGCTGTCCGTCGATGAAGTGCTGGATGGTTGTGCTCATGACTGCCCCTTGGCTGACCTGGCGGCTGAATACTAGGACATCCTAGTAACGCGTTGACCGGCTCCGCAAGGGGGCATACAACCGGACCCGGTGTAGTTGGATAAACGCATGAGCGTGTGGTTTGTGACAGGAGCCTCGCGGGGCTTCGGTGCGGAGATCGTGGGGCAGGCCCTGGCTGCGGGCCATCAGGTGGTCGCGACAGCGCGCGACCCGAAGACCATCACCGAGCAATTCCCGGACGCCGGCGATCACCTGCTGGCCGTGGCACTCGACGTGACCGACGAGGCGGCAGCACAGGCGGCAGTCGCGGCATCGGTCGAGCGTTTCGGCAGGATCGATGTCGTGGTCAACAATGCCGGCCGGGGCCTGCTCTCCGCGGTGGAGGAGGCCAGCGACGCGGCCGTTCGTGGCGTGTACGACGCCAACGTGTTCGGCGTTCTCAATGTGCTGCGCGCGGTGCTGCCCACCCTGCGCGCGCAGCGTTCGGGCCACATCATCAACCTGTCGTCGATCGGCGGCTTCCGGAGTTCGGCGGGGTGGGGGATCTACTGCTCCACGAAATTCGCGTTGGAGGGCATCTCCGAGGCGCTTGCTGATGAGGTTGGCCCGCTGGGTATTTCGGTGACGATCGTGGAGCCCGGGTATTTCCGCACCGACTTCCTGGACGCTTCCAGCTTGCACACCGAGGACGGCGTGATCGACGACTACGCCGAGACGGCGGGTGCGACGCGGGCACATGCCGCGACGGCCAACCACAATCAGCCCGGTGACCCGGTCAAGGCGGTGGCGGCCATACTGAAGCTGGGCGCGACCGAGAAGCCGCCGCTGCGAATCCAGTTGGGCAGCGATGCGTTCGCCGGGATCGCCGCCAAGCTGGATTTCGTAGCCGCTGAGCAGAAGGCCTGGCGCGACTTGTCGGTGTCGACGGACTTCGACGACGCCTGATCCCATCTATTCAGAACGCAGATCGCTTTCTGTCGCAGAATTGCGATCTCTGTTCTGACTCGATGAACCTCAACGCCACTGGTAGCGCGTACTGGGTCGCCCCGTCTTGCCGTATTCGGTCACCCGGGTGACGGTTCCGTCGTCGGCCAGCCGTTCCAGATAGCGCCACGCGGTCACCCGGGACACCCCCACCAACTTGGCAGCCTCCTCGGCGGTCAGCCCGTCGGCGCGGTCGCGCACTGCGCGGGCGATCCCATCGGTGGTGGCCGGTGCCGCGCCCTTCGGGGCTACCGATCGATCCGTGCTGATCCGCAATTCGCCCAGCGCACGATCGACTTCGGCCTGGCTGGCGGCGTCCGTTCCGGCGGGCAGCGCCTCGCGGTAGCGGCGGTAGCGCTCGAGGCGGTCACGAAACGCCGCGAACGTGAACGGCTTGAGCAGATAAGCCAGCGCCCCGTGGGCGACCGCGGCGCGCACCATTTCCAGATCACGCTCGGAGGTGATCGCGATGATGTCGGGCGCGGGCCGCAACCCGGACAGCGCCGAGGCCAGGGCGATACCGCTGGCGTCGGGCAGGCCGAGGTCGAGCAGGACCAGGTCGACCGGGGCCTCGGCTTCGGAGGCGATGCGCATCGCGTCACGCGCGGTGTGTGCCAGCCCGGTGACGGTAAACCCTTGCAGCCGAGTCAGATACGTCTGATGCGCCTCGGCGATCAGCGGGTCGTCCTCGACGATCAGAACGTTGATCATGGGATGGTCACCGTCACCACCGAACCGTAGGTGAGATCCGCGCTCAGGCTGCCGCCGTGGCGGTTGACGGTCTGGGCCACCAGCGCGAGCCCCAAGCCCTGGTGGCCGGCGTCGGTGCCGGATTTCGTCGAGTAGCCGCGTTGCATGGCCCGCTGGAATGTCTCGGCATCCATGCCCGGCCCGCTGTCGGCGACCTGGATCTGTAGCTCGTCGTCGGTCTGGTTGACGGTGACCTCGACCCACGGGTCGTCGCGGTCGCAGGCGTCCATGGCGTTGTCGATCAGGTTGCCCAGCACGGTGACCATCTCCTGCGAGCTCAGCAGTGACTCGGCGGGCAGATGGGTTTCCTCGGTGATGGTCAGTTCGATGCCGCGTTCGTCGGCCTCGGCGGTCTTGCCCAGCAGCAGGGCGACCAGAGCGGGTTCTGCGACGGCGTCGGAGACCCGGTCGACGAGTTGCTGGGACAGCGCCAGCTCCTGGGTGGCGAACTTGACGGCTTCCTCGGGCCGGCCCATCTCGACCAGGGTGATGACGGTGTGCAGCTTGTTCGCCGACTCGTGGGCCTGTGCGCGCAGTGAATCGGTGAACCCCTGCAGCGAGCTCAATTCGCCGAGGGCGCCTTGTAGTTCGGTGCGATCGCGGATCGTGACGACCTCGGAGTCCGAGGCGCTCACCTGAGAGCGGTTCACCACCAGCACCCGGTCGTCGGTGAGCCGGACCTCGTCACGCACGCCGGGATCGTTGCCGCGCAAGAACTCTGGCAGGTCAGCGCGGGTGATAGGCCCGGACGGCAGGGCCAGCAGCCGGCGGGCCTCGTCGTTGGCCAGGGCCACGCCGTTGCGGTCGAGGACGATCAGTCCCTCGGAGACGGAGTGCAGGATCGCGTCGTGATGGTCGTACATCACCCGAAGTTCGTCGGGCGCGAGGCCGTGCGTCTGGGTCAGGACGCGGCGGCGGATGGCCCAGATGCCGATGAAGGACAGTGCCAGCGCACCCATGCCGAAGCCGACGATGGCCGGCCATTGCGAACGCCAGTGCGCGGCGAGGGTCTCGGTGGTGATGCCCGCCGCGACCAGGCCGATGATCTGGCCCTGGGCGTCGCGCACCGGCGCGATGGTGCGCACCGACGGGCCCAGCGTGCCGGTGTAGACCTCGGTGTAGGTTTCGCCGCGCAGCGCCGGTTCGATGGTGCCGATGTACTTCTGGCCGATCTGGTCGGGGTTGGTGTGGGTGAAACGGGTGCGGTCGGGCGCCATGATCGTGATGAAGGCGATGTCGGTGCTCTTGCGGACAGCCTCGGTGACCGGTTGCAGAACCGTTGCGGCGTTGCCGCTTTCGATGGCCGTCGCGGTCGAGGGTGAGTCGGCCAGCGCGACGGCGATGGCGGTGACCTGCTGGCGGGCGGCGGCGTCGGCGTCGCTCTTGGCGTCGAGCAGGGCAAGGGTGCTGCCGGCCAGGACCACCAAGACGATGATCGCGGCCTGCAGCGCGAAGGCCTGCCCGGCCAGCGAGCGGGGGAGTACGGCCACTGCGCACCTCCGCGATGAACGTAATGAACTAAAGCGTGACCTGCGTCACGTGAGGGTAAACCATCCTTTCAGACCTATTGCTGTCTCATCGGAAGGAAACCGCTCATGACCACGGTTGTGGATCGTCCAGGCGGCGACGACAAGCCCGCGCCGCCCAAGCGCCGGGATCGCACGCACTGGCTGTACATCGCCGTCCTCGTCGCGGTGGTCGGCGGTATCGCCGTCGGGCTGATGGCTCCTAGCGTGGGTAAGGAGGTCGGCGTCCTGGGGACGATGTTCGTCGCCCTGATCAAGATGATGATCGTCCCGGTGATCTTCTGCACGATCGTGCTGGGCATCGGATCGGTACGTAAGGCCGCCACCGTCGGCAAGGTCGGCGGGCTGGCGTTCGGCTATTTCCTGGTGATGTCGACGATCGCGCTGGGTATCGGCCTGCTGGTCGGTAACCTGCTGCATCCCGGCAGCAGCCTCAAGCTGTCGGAGTCGACGGCCGGCAAGGGTGCGGAGTTGGCCGAGAAGGCGCATGAGTCAGGCGGTTTGGTGGATTTCATCCAGCACATCATCCCGACGTCGCTGTTCTCGTCGCTGACTGACGGCAACGTGCTGCAGGGGTTGTTCGTGGCGCTGTTGGTTGGGTTCGCGATCCAGGCGATGGGCACTAAGGGTGAGCCGATCCTGCGTGGGGTGGAGCATCTGCAGCGGCTGGTGTTCAAGATCCTGTCAATGGTGTTGTGGCTGGCCCCGATTGGCGCGTTCGGTGCGATGGCCAACGTGGTGGGTCAGACCGGGTGGAGCGCGGTGACCAACCTGCTGGTGCTGATGCTGGGCTTCTACCTGACCTGCGTGGTGTTCGTGTTCGGGGTGCTCGGCGCGCTGCTTCGGATGGTGGCAGGCGTGTCGATCTTCAAGCTGGTGCGCTACCTGGCGCGGGAGTATCTGCTGATCTTCGCGACGTCGTCGTCGGAGTCCGCGCTGCCGCGGCTGATCGCCAAGATGGAACACCTGGGTGTGCAGCAGAGTACGGTGGGTGTTGTTGTGCCGACCGGATATTCGTTCAACTTGGATGGGACCGCGATCTATCTGACGATGGCGTCGCTGTTCATCGCCGACGCACTGGGCGACCCGCTGTCGGTGGGCGAGCAGATCGGTCTGCTGGTGTTCATGATCGTGGCGTCCAAGGGTGCGGCCGGCGTGAGCGGGGCCGGGCTGGCGACGCTGGCCGGCGGTCTTCAGGCGCATCGGCCCGAGCTGCTCGACGGGGTGGGGTTGATCGTCGGGATCGACCGGTTCATGTCGGAGGCGCGGGCGGTGACCAACTTCTCCGGCAACGCGGTGGCCACGTTGCTGGTTGGGTCGTGGACCAAGACGGTGAACAACGAGAAGGTGTCCGCGGTATTGAGCGGTCGCGAGCCGTTCGACGAGCTGACGATGCTCGACGACGATCACAAGCCGGCACAGAAGGAGGCGGTCGCCGCCTGATAACCCAGCTCGCGACACCCCGGGTGGCCCCTTCCCCCGGGGTGTCGTGCTGTGGGTACGGTGCTTGGACCGGGTTTACGCGCGGTGCGGCCCCCATAGCCCAATCGGCAGAGGCAGCGGACTTAAAATCCGCACAGTGTCAGTTCAAATCTGACTGGGGGCACCGATGTTCTTGCAGGTAGAGGCCGTTCTTTGCTCCAACATGCGAGCGGTCGCTGTCGAGGAACGTCGGTCATACCTAGACTCCGAGCATGCGCGTGCCTCGCCGAGTCGCAGAGTTCAACAAACGAGTCACCAATCCGGCGGCTCGCAGGATCACACCGTGGCTTCCGAACCTCGGAACGCTCGAGCACGTCGGGCGGAAGTCGGGTAAGCGCTATCGAACGCCCCTTCTGGTATTCAAAACCCATGATGGCTACGCCGTCCTCATCGGCTACGGCCCACAGACGGACTGGTTGAAGAACGTGCTGGCCGGCGGGCCGACGGTGCTACGCAAGCGTGGCCGGGCCGTCGCGCTCGTCAACCCACGGGTGGTCAGCAAGGCCGAGGCCGCGGAGCTGGTCGTCCCGCGTTCTCGCCTCCTCTACCGAGCGTTTCCCTACAACGAGGCAGCTCTGCTGCTGACGACTGCGGGCGCTGCGGGTTGAGCTCTGTACCACATCGGGCTTGGAGCCGACCCCTCACCCGACGGAACTGACCGAGGCGTCGCAGATCGGCAGATCGATGGTCATCGTGTGGGGCACAACGTCATTGGGTGCCGTGACCACCAGGGTGCCCCACCGTGCACACGCTTTGCCCGTCGTCGCGTCGATCGCGGAGGCCGAAACGTCGGCAGTGGCGGCTTCACCCGGGGCGAGCATCAGGTGAGGTGCCGCATTGGCCGGGCGGCGTGGCACATTGATGAGCACACCACCGGCCGGTGTGACGAGGTCTGCGCCCGGATAGCCGACGAGCGCGCAGGGATGGGCCGACACGTTCTTGAACGACACCGTGACGCGACGTTGCGTGTCCGCTGACTCCAGGGCGCCTGTGGTGACGGCGAGACCGTCGCCGCCGCATTGACCTGGCACGGTCGGCGTCGACTGTGGTGTCGAGCTTGGTGTGACAGTGACGGTGACAGTCGCCGGCGCGGAGGGTGTCGGTGTTGCCGCTGCCGATGATGTCACCGGTGCGGTGGCCTGGGGTGCCGGCGGCGGAGCCGTCCGCTCGGTGGAACAACCGACGAGCAAAACGCCCATCGTCAGAAGTAGGGCAGGTCGCGTATGTCATGACGCAATCAGATATCGCCCGGGCGGCTACCGATTCCAAAGTGTCGCGTTGTGCTCGACGAAGACCCGCCGGTGACCGGGGCCGACGCTCATCTGCCCTACCCACGCCGCAATATCTCCCCACCCGCCGCAACACATCCAACTGCGCTGGGTTGTAGAGGTCGGCCATCGCATCGTCGATCACCCTGTCCGCGAAGCGCTTTCCGCGTGGAGCGTCGGCACGTGATTCGTAGGGCCACGGTTTCGTCAACCCCGACAACACGATCGACATGTGGAACGCTGTGGATCGGTTTTGGAGGAGCATCTGTCACCGCCACCCAAGGCTCAAGAAGTCACTCCGGGTAGCCCAGACTCCAGCCCCGGTAGACCCAGCCGGACCCCACGTGCGGAGTCGGCAGAATCTGGATGTTGTGCCCGTCGCCGTACCCTCGCTTGAGCCCCTGGACGCCGCCGGAGATATACGTCCCATCGCCGCGGGCAATGTCGATGTGGGCGCCGTACGGGCTCTTACTGAAGACGAGTGCGCCCCGCGGGGCATCCATGTCGGTGTGGATCTGCCCCCGTTGAAGCAACGTTTGGTACATCGTCTCCGCGGCGCCGTCCCAACCGTACTGAGCCTGCGACACGCCAAAGGCGTAGGCCACGAACGCCTCGCATCCCCAGGGGCCGAATTGATCTGTCCCGAGCGCGCTTTCGGCCTTGCCGATCGCGGCGTCAGCTCCGGGGATCGTGTCAGCAGCGGCACCGGGCGCGAAGAGAAGTGCGGCCGCAAGCAGATTTGCAGAAAGCACTCCACAGATTCGGGCGTTCACTCGTAGCTCCCTCCCCGACGTGCATGTCGGCCTTGCGGACATCGGCCGTGCATGGATCGGCTGCATCCAAGTGTTGCTCAGATACCCCTCGCGCGTTGGTTGAAAACTGCTGGGCGCCGTCGCCCTTCACATCCCTGGCAGTGCCTGACGGCAGGTGCGCAGGACCAACGCGCACGGCGCGCCACGAATTTTTGGCCGCGTAGCAAACTCGCAAACACCTACCTGTCGAGCGCAGAAGATGGTCGGGGCCGAAACAGCTCGCAGGCCTGCCGCCGAATTCGGGCCCGCAGTGGCGGCCGTCACGACGGTCTCGGCGCAGTGACCCACCACGCAAACGGCCCACAATTTACATAAGCCCGGTTACGCTACCGAAAAGTAACTTAGTAGACAGTTTCAGCAAACTGTTTTATCTTACCCGCAGGTAATATAGTCGGCGGCGAACGGTAGCTGATAACCCCCGGCTGTTCACCGTCTGGCAACGTGCCGAAATCGCCAATAGCGATGTGATCAGCGTATTAGCGGCCTGTATCCAGCGCATAGGCCAGCTATCTGAGGTCCTTTCGACGCGCAAGAAAGTTTCCCATACCTCTTCTTACTGGCGAGTAAGGTGCGGTACGTTCTAGCGCTTAGGGGGCCAACCGTTGTCGAAGGAGAGTCATGAACGCTGCTGTTCGTCCGTACGCCACCGCTGGTGTGGCGCTGGTGGGAGCGAGTGTCATCGCGATTTCGCCACTGGCCCCGCCACTGCCCGACACCCAGGCCATGCAACGAGCGGTGTCGTCGGTCAGCGTCGAACTCAGCGCCGCGGTAAACCCGATCGAGAACTGGATCCAGGTGTTCCAGACGTCCGCAGCAAACCTCGGTGCAATCGGCCAGCAGATCGCCGACAGTCCCGCCCCGATCCTCAGCCAGATCGTCGCCAACCAGATGGCTGCCTTCGAAGACTTGAAGACGCGCCTGGACAGCAGTGCCGGGACTGTCAAGCTGATCCTCGACGGCGCACCCAATGCGATCGCGACCGCTCGCGGCCAGCTCCAAAGCGGTGACATCGTGGGTGCCTTCGACACCTTCAACAACCAGATCGTGATCCCGCTCGCGCTGGCCGGCGTTCAGACGGTGTCCGATTTGACGCGGCCCCTGGTGAGCATGGTGAACAACTTCGCCAAGGCATTTGCCACGGTGCCCGACGCGGTATTCCAGGTCATCCTGCCGATGACGTTCCCGCTGGTGTCGACGATCAACGCCGCCGTGCAGGCGACACAGGATGTGTACGACGGAGTGGTCGCCGGCGACCCGGCTGCCGTCATCAACACTCTGGTAAATCTCCCTGCGAATCTGGTCGACGGATTTCTCAACGGTTCGGGCACGATCCTCGGATTCATCAATGCCCCAGGCCTTCTGACGCCCTACGACCCCAACTTCGGGTTCCTGGCCAGCGGACCTATCGCCAGCCTGATCGCACTGCGGGACGTCATCGCCCAAGCCATCGGAGCCACCCCGCCGGCTACGGCTGCCACCAGTGCAGCCGCAAAGATGCCCGCCGCCGCCACGACGGTCACCCTGTCGACCGCCCCGGCGGCTCGGTCAGCCCGTGGTGCCACCAAGGTGGCATCGGAGAGCGCGGCCGATGCCGATACGGCCGAATCCTCCACCGGCAGTTCCGGTTCCGCGACGGCCAGCGTCAAGGCGACTCCGGCCGCTTCAGCCACCGCCGGTTCTTCGTCGACCGATACCAAGGCCGGATCGTCGGCCGCCGCCGGTCACGACTCGAAGTCCGATACCGGCAAGAAGGGCTCGGGCAAGTCCGCCAGATCCGGTAAGGCCGGCAAGTAGGTTCGACCGCTGAGCGCCAGCCGGCCCGTGATGAGAGGCCGGCTGGCGCTTCGGCGTCGCAGTGGGACCCTCAGACTTTGTTGAGCAGCCCGGCATCGACGGGCACGACGGTGCCGGTGACGTAGCGAGCGTCATCGGACGCCAGCCACGCGACCGCGTTGGCGACGTCTCGTGCCTCGACGTAGTCGACCGGTATGGCGTTCTCGAGTGACCGCGCGATGGCTGGCTCGTACTTCTTGAGCATGCTCAGATCGCCGTTGTTGGCCATCGGCGTAGCGACGGTCGTCGGCGCCACACTGTTGACCCGAATATAGTGTGGGGCAAGGTAATTCGCGTAGGTGCGCATAATTCCGATGACGCCGTGCTTCGCGGCGGTGTACCCCAGCATCCCGCCGGAGATGACAGGGGTGCCGATGAGGCCGCCGGTCGAGCTGGTCAGAATGATCGACCCGCCTCGATCCTGCGTGAGCATCGTCGGGACCGCGACCCGCACGGTGTTCCACACGCCTTTCATGTTGACGTTGACGACGTCGTCCCACTGTTCGTCATCGGTGCTCTGGCCACCGGGGCCGATCCCGGCATTGGCCACCACGATGTCGACACCGCCGAGTTCGGCCACCCCGTCGTCGAACGCCTTCTGCAACGCCGGGAAATCCACGACGTCGGCCTCTCGGGCCACAATGCGCCGGCCCAGGGACTCGACCTGCCGCACAGTCTCCTGCAGGTCGTCCGGCACCGACATCTTGTAGACGACGGTGGGGTACTGCGCGCACACGTCGATCGCGATGATGTCGGCGCCCTCCTCGGCGAGGCGCACCGCATGCGCCCGCCCCTGGCCCCGCGCGGCACCGGAGATGAACGCGACCTTGCCCTCGAGCTTGCCCATGACTGCATAGTTTGAGCGACTGCTCAGCATTCTGCAAGGATCAATCGGTCGCTACGGGCACTGGGACAAATCGCCGCCGCGGCCCGTGGAACTGCCTACCATCAGCCGATGCGCGGATCCAAGATCTTGATCACCGGAGCAAGCGGCCAGGTCGCCGTGCCCATCGCCCTGGCCCTCGCCGCCGACAACGAGGTGTGGGGCATCGCCCGCTTCACCGACGCCGCAGCCCGCGAACGCCTGGAGAAGGGCGGCGTCCGCTGCGAGAGCGTCAACATGGCGGCCGGCGACTTCACCGGGATCCCGTCCGACTTCGACTACGTCCTCAACCTCGGGGTCGCCAAGAGCGGTCGCTGGGACAAGGACATGGCGGCCAACGCCGAATCGGCGGGCCTGCTCATGGCCCATTGCCGCGATGCCACCGCGTTTCTGCACTGCTCGTCCGGCGCCGTCTACGACCCGCCAGGCGACGAATACCGCACCGAGCGAACCGATCTCGGCGACAACCACAAGCCGCTGCTGCCCACCTACTCCATCACCAAGATCGCCGGGGAAACCGTCGTCGCCACCATGGCCCGTGCGCTGGGCGTACCGGCCACCATCGCCCGCCTCAACGTCCCCTACGGCAACAACGGCGGCTGGCCGCTCTTCCACCTGGACATGATGCTCGGCGACATGGCCATCCCCGTCCCGCCGGGCGGCCCCGCCGTCTACAACCCGATCCACGAAGACGACATCATCGCCATGATCCCAAAACTGCTTGAGGTGGCGTCGGTTCCGGTCACCACCGTCAACTGGGGCGGCGACCAATTCGTCAGCCTCCAGGACTGGTGCGCCTACCTCGGCTCGCTCGTCGGCAAGGAACCGGTTTTCGAGGAGACCCATCACACGCTGCGCGGGAATCCGTTGGACGTCACGAAAATGCACGAGCTGATCGGCCACACGACCGTTGACTGGCGCGACGGCATGCGCCGGATGGCAGCCACGTTCCACCCGGATCTGGTCAGCGCCACAACCTAACGATGAATGCCGGTCGTGCGGAACCGGCTTCGGTACGTGCTGGGTGAGACGCCCAGGGCCCGGCGGAACGTGCGTCTCATGGTGTCCGCGGATCCGAAGCCGGCTCGTCGCGCCACCGTTTCCTGACCCTGGTCTCCCGTCGCGAGCAGAACCTTCGCCGCCTCCAAGCGCGCCTGTTCGACGAACCTGGCGGGGGTCAAGCCGACCTGATCGTGAAACATGCGCACCAGATGCCGCTCGCTGACCGCCGCACGATCCGCCATCGCCGAGATGGAGTGATCGGCGGCTGGATCGGCGACGACCGCGTCGAGGATCTCGCGAAGTCCGCTCGACACCGGCAACGCCGCCTCGGTCCACACACTGAACTGGGCCTGACCCCCGGGGCGCTGCAAGAACACCACCATCCAGCGCGCCACCCGCCGGGCCACGTCCGATCCGTAGTCGCTTTCCACCATCGCCAGACCGAGGTCGATGCCGGCGCTGATTCCTGCCCCGGTGATGTAGGGCCCGTCCTGCACGAACAGCGAATCCGGCACCACCTCGATCTCGGGATAGGTGCGGGCGAGCTCCTGGCAGTGTGCCCAATGCGTGGTCGCGCGGCGGCCGTCGAGCAGACCCAGCGACGCCAGGACGAACGCACCGGTACACACCGAGGCGACCCGCCGGGCCCGCGGCGCCAGTTCGCCCACCATCTGCAATGCCGCCGCGACGACGTCCGGCGTCTGTTCTTCAGGGATGTCGTGCTCGCCGGGGGTGAAGGAGAAATCGGGCGGTACCCCGCCCGGGACGATCAGGGTGTCGATCCGATCCGGAACCTCAGCCAGCGGCACATCGACCTTCAACGAGACGAACGACGTCGTGTCGACGGCCTCGCCGGTCGGCGAGGCCAGGATGACCCGGTACTGTGCACCGAAATCATTTGCGCGCGCGAAGATCTCGAGTGGCGCGGCGACGTCCTGCAAGGTCACCTTGTCGTACAAGGCGAACACGACGGTCTTGGGCGTCGTCGAACCCGGCGCTTTCGCGGGTCGGTGCCCGGCGGCGGCTGGCCGCTCTGATCTGTGCTCGTCCGACACTCGGTGCTGCCCTTCTATGACCCACGCGAGGTGAGAGTCAACGTAGCGGGAGTCCGGTGTGAGGGCAACGCAAACGACACCGCCCGTCTGGCGAGGTCCGGAATTGCGCGTTTCATGTCCGGACCTGCTGGGCAGAGCAATCGGGGTGTAACACAACTGAAACTCGCTGGCACGAACCTGATTTCACCGTACTTCGCTCCGGTGTCGAAGCGAGTGATCACTCTTTCACACAGAAGGTGGGCCATGGATTCTCGGACAGCCCTGACGCTGAGCATCGGCGTGCTCGGCGGCGTGGCAGTCGCATTCACTGCCGAAGTCGTCACAGTGCCTATCTGGGTGGTCTTCCTGGCCTGGGCATCGTTCTTCTTCGTCGGCGGCGGCGTCGCCGGCTGGATCAAGTCGGTCTCGTCGAACATTGTCGGCGTGGTGATCGCGTCGGCCAGCCTGTATGCCGCCTACCTGATGGGCGGCAGCCTGCTGGTGACCGCCATCGCCGTTGGTGTCGGCAGCGCGGTCATGGTGCAGGCGTCGTGGGTGCCACTGCTGGCCACCACTCCGGCCGTCGTCGTCGGGTTCGCTTCGACGGTGTCGACGGTCGCAGGCCGAGGTAACGACATCACCGTCACCACCATCTCGCACCCCGGCCTGGTCGCGGCCCTGGCCTGCGTCCTCGGAGCGTCTTTCGGGCTGCTCTCCGAATACCTGGCCACCGCGATGACGAAAAAACCGGCCCTCGACACCGGATCCCCGCACCCGGAAGGAAGCCCTGCCTGATGAAACTGCAGCATTATCTCGGAGGCCTGGAAGGCCTGCCCGAGCCGCTGAGCCTGGAAAAGCGGGTCTTCGTTGAAGATTGGGAGAAGCGGATCTTCGGCATCCATGTGGCGATGATGGGGTTGTCGAACCACCTCGGGTCCGCCCTGCCGGCCTATCCCATCGACGAGGTGCCCACCGCCTTCAAAGACGAGTGGACCTGGGCCGACCTGCGGACCGGCGCCGAGGCGATGAACCCCTTCGACTACTTCAAGTTCCGCTATTACGAGAAGTGGCTGGGCGGTATCACCCAATTCTTCATCGACAAGGGTTACGTCACCGAGGAGGAGCTCGCCGACCGCATTGCCGAGCTCGCCCCGTCCACCGATGTGGAGGACCTGCCGGCGATCGACGATCAGGTGATCGCCTACCTCCGCCAGGGCGACAGCCCGCGGCGTGATGTCGCACACCCGAAATTCGCGGTCGGCGAACGGGTGCGCATCACCAACGTGCCCGCCGACGCGCACAGCCGGCTGCCCGGATACCTGCGTGAACGGGTCGGCACCGTGGAACGCGTATTCGAGGGCGACTACGGCTACTTCACCCACACCGGCGACGGGATCGGTGACCCCATGCCGATCTACATCGTCGAATTCGACCCGGCCGAAATCTGGGGGCCCCGAGCCGAGGACGGCCCGCTGAAGTTGTACGCCGAGCTATTCGAAGCTTATTTGGCACCGATCGAGGAGAAGTGATGACCGAACAGTTCGCCTACCCGCCCGACCGGGAAGAAATCAGCGCCAAACAGGTTGCGGCCCTGGAGGCGCTACTCATCGAAAAGGGTGTCATCACACCGCAAACCGTGGACAAGGTGCTGGCCTACTTCGAGACGGAGATGACACCGCTCAACGGGAAGAAGATCGTCGTCAAGGCCTGGACCGACCCAGAATTCGCGGCCAAGGTCGTCGTGGACACTCCTGCGGCGGTCGCCGAACTGAATCTGCCCGACGGTATGGCAGGCGCCGAAGGCGAGCACTTGCAGGCGGTGGCCAATACGTCGGGCGTGCACAACCTGGTGATCTGCACGCTGTGCTCCTGCTTCCCGTGGCCGGTGCTCGGGTTGCCCCCGTACTGGTACAAGGATCCGACGTTCCGGTCGCGGGCCGCCCGCGAACCACGCAAAGTGCTCGCCGAGGTCGGGCTCGACCTGCCGGCCGACACCGAGATCAAGGTGTGGGACTCCAGCGGTCACTCGCGGTGGTTCGTCATTCCCGAACGGCCCTCTGGTACTGAGGATTTCACCGACGAGATGTTGATGGACCTGGTGACTACCGAGTCGATGATCGGGGTGGCATTGGCAGGTCCGGCGTCATGAAGCTGCACGAGACGTGCACCACCGATCAGGCGGCGCCGCAATTCGACCACGAATGGCAACGCCGGGCCTTCGGATTGGCACTGGCCCTCTCCGAGTTCCGGCATTACCCGTGGAGTGAGTTCCAGGAGACTCTGATCGCGACCATCGGCGAGTGGGAGCAGACGCCCGAACCCGAACGGGGGCAATGGGAGTACTACGACCACTGGGTCGCGACGCTCGAGAAGCTCGTCGATCGCCACGAGCTACTGACCGCGCCGGTCGCCACCGACGCCAACGACCACGCACTTGCCCACGAACTCGACCACGACCACTAGAACTGTGAGGACTCCTCGATGAACGACGCCAACCCCGCCGTCGGTGTGCCGCATGTCGACGTGCATGCGGCTGCGTCCAGTCTCGCCACTCCGCTTCGGCTGGCCGTACTGACACTGCTCGCGCTGATCGTCTACTACTTCGTCGGCTTCGACCAGGGCGCAGTGTCAGTGTTCGGCTCGGACACTCACATCCACGAGTTCGTCCACGACGCGCGACACCTGCTGGGGTTCCCGTGCCACTGAACGCCGAATTGCCCGCCGCGGTCCGCTATCTCGTGCCCGGTGTGATGGGCGGCGTCGTCTCCTTCGTGTTCAGCCGCGTGATGATCGAGCCGCTGATCAGTGCCGCAGTGGACTACGAAGGGGAACGCGAGTATGCCGAGGCCCAGATCACCGCAGGTGGTCACGAGCACGGCCACGAGCTCTTCACTCGCTCGGTGCAGGAGAACGTCGGCGCCGCGGTCGGAGTCATCGCTCTCGCTGTCGCGATGGGTGTGCTGTTCGTCGTGGCGTACACGGTGATTCGCACGATGCTCGAACGACGGGGCGCCGCACCCGATCCCACCGGCCTGGCTCTGTTGCTCTCGGCGGGAATGTTCGTCGCGATCAACGTGGTGCCGGGACTGAAGTACCCGGCGAATCCGCCGACAGTCGGCCTCGAAGAGACCATCGGAGCGCGAAGTTCGGCCTTCCTGACGATCACTGTGATCTCGGTGGTGGGCGCGTGCGCCGCGGTCGCGGCCGGGATTTCGTGGTCACGCCGGTGGGGGAGTTGGCGGGCCGCGGCCGCCGCGGTCGGTGGCTACCTCGCGGTCGTGCTGATCGCCTTCGTGGTGTTGCCCGGTTTCCATGAGGTTCCCGGACCACTCACCAGTCCCGACGGCGTCCTGGTCGATGGCTTTCCAGCCCAGGTACTGGCCGATTTCCGGGTCTACTCATTGCTGAACCAGGCATTGATGTGGGGGACGATCGGCGCGGCCGCCGCGTGCCTGTCGGCGGTCGCGGTGCGGCGCGCTACGAGCTCGTCGGCGCTGGCGGGGTCTGTTCGGCAGTAGCTCCGCCGCGTCGTGGCGGCGCTGTGCGACACTAGCTCCCAGCTGATGGGAGGGATGCAATGTCGGGGTGGGCAGACAGAATTCGCGCCGCGGGTCTGAGGGCGGCCGGGTTGGTGTCGATATTCGGGTTGATGCTCACCGCGAATGTGATTCCTGCGCTGGCGGATCCGGATCCGGCTGCCCCGGGACAGGACCCGACACCGTTCGTCGGCGCCGCGCCATTCGGCCCACCCAGGATCGCCCCCGCCAACGGCTCGACGGTGGGCGTGGCCCAGCCGATCATCATCGACTTCCCGGGGCTCGTTGACGATGCCGGCGCCACCGAAAACGCCATCCACGTCTCGTCGGTCCCACCGGTTCCCGGCAAGTTTTACTGGATGACCCCCACGCAGCTGCGCTGGCGTCCGTTGAGCTTCTGGCCCGCGCACACCGCGGTGACCGTCGACGCCGGCGGCACCGTCTCCACGTTCCGGACCGGAGACACGCTGATCGCCACCGCCGACGACGCCACGCACCAACTGACCGTTACCCGTAACGGTGTGGTGGAGAAGACCATCCCGATGTCGATGGGGATGGCCGCGGGCGGTCACCAAACGGCCAATGGCACTTACTACGTGCAAGAAAAGATGCCGACGGTGGTCATGGACTCCTCGACCTACGGGGTCCCGGTGAACTCGACGTACGGGTACAAGGTGACCGTCGACCTGGCCGTCCGGTTCGACGACAGCGGCAATTTCGTGCACAGCGCTCCGTGGTCGGTGGACGACCAGGGCAAGCGCGACGTCAGCCACGGGTGCATCAATATCAGCCCGGCCAATGCGCGATGGTTCTACGACAACTTCGGCGCCGGTGATCCCATCATCGTGAAGAACTCCACCGGCACGTACACCAGGGTCGACGGGTCCAGCGACTGGCAGCGCTAGGTCCCGGCCCCTTAATCCGTCCTTTGGCGTGATCGGAGAGGTTATGGTCTAGCCGTGGCCGAATTGGACCGTCGAAGCATGATGATGATGTCGGGGCTTGGCCTGCTGGCCGCGGCCCTACCGCTCCCGGGCGCCAAAGCAGAAGGATCTGCCTACCTGTTCTCAGACGACTTCGACGGGCCTGCCGGGTCGGCACCCAACCCGGCGAACTGGTCGATCCAGAACTGGCAGGACGACGTGTGGCCGCCCGTCGAGGGCCAGTACCGCGACGACCGGCGCAACGTCTTCCTCGACGGGAATTCGAACCTCGTGCTGCTCGCCACCCGAGAAGACGATCAGTACTTCAGCGGCAAGGTGCGCGGCAACTGGCGAGTCCCCATGGGCCACACCTGGGAAGCGCGGGCCAAGCTCGACTGCCTGACCTCGGGGGCCTGGCCCGCGTACTGGGCGGTGAACGAAGATCCGCTGCCCGACGGCGAGGTCGACATCTTCGAGTTCTACGGCAACCGCAGTTGGGCCCCGGGCACCACGGTCCACGCGGCGTCAAACGGAAAGACGTGGGAAAGCAAGTCGATTGCCGGTCTGATCGACGGCGCCTGGCACACCTGGCGGATGCGCTGGGACGCAGACGGGTTCAAATTCTGGCGGGACTACGTCGACGGCGCCAAGCCGTACTTCACGGTGCCGCCGAAACCCATTCCGGTCCACGGTAATCCGACCGACCTGCGCTGGCCGTTCAACAATCCCGGCTACTGGATGTCACCGATGTTCACCCTCGCGGTCGGCGGTCCCGGTGGTGGTGATCCCGCCCTGGGCACCTGGCCGGCGGCGATGCTCGTCGACTGGATCCGTATCTGGTAGCGGCGCAAGCCGTTGTGCGTCAGCATCGCTCCGTCAGTGAGCGCCTGCACACATCGCCACCGGTTTGCATCGTGAATTCGGCTATCCGCCTGAACGATTCGTGAATCCCTAGCTGCGCCGGTGGCCGATCAGGCCGGGCCGCCTGCGCCCCCAGATCCGCCCGCGCCGCCGTGGCCACCCTGATTACCACTGGGGCCAGTGCCGGGAGTGCCGCTTGTGCCGCTTGTGCCCGGGCCACCCTTGCCGGGGCCACCCGTGCCGCCGCCCCCGCCGCCGCTGCCGGATCCGCCCGACCCGCCGGCGCCCGCAGTGCCACCGTCGCCGCCCACACCGCCGGCACCGCCGGTACCGCCGGCGCCGACCGTGCTGCTGCCGCCCGTCCCGCCGGGGCCGCCGCTGCCGCCTTGGCGTCCGAACCCGCCGGCTCCAGCATCGCCACCGCCGCCGCCGGCACCACCCGTGCCGCCGGCGGCGCCGGTCCCGCTGGTGCTGGTGCCGCCCTGTCCACCTTGTCCGCCGGGGCCGCCCATACCCCCGTAGCCCATGGCGCCCCCGGTTCCGCCTTTGCCCCCGGAACCTCCGGTGCCGCCCTTGCCGCCGGTCGGGCCCGTTCCGCCCTTACCGCCCTGGCCGCCGTAGCCACCGGTGTAGCCGTCGTAACCAACGGCGGTGTCGTCCCGCCCCGCTCCGCCCTGGCCGCCTGTGCCGCCCTGGCCACCGGTAACGGTCCCCGTGCCGCCTTGCCCACCGGTTCCGCCTCCGCCACCCAGGTACCCCGAAGATCCGGCCGCAGCTCCGTCGCCGCCGTCACCGCCCGCACCACCGGTGATGCCCGAGCCACCGGTACCCCCGGTTCCGCCGACGCCCAACGTGCCGCCGATCCCGCCCTTGCCGCCCTTACCGCCCACCTTGCCGCCCGCGCCGCCGTCGCCGCCGGTGCCGCCGCTGATGACTTCGGGGTCGACGCCGGTCGCATCGCCGCCGTTGCCGCCGTCACCACCGTCGCCGGTCGATCCACGGGCGCCGAAGAGCCCGCCTGCCCCGCCGGCGCCACCGGCGCCACCGTTGCCGCCCGTGCCGGCGAACTTCGAGCCGGTGGCGTAGCCGTTGCCGCCCTGGCCGCCCTCGCCTCCGGTGCCGCCATCGCCGCCGCGGCCGAAGAAGAAGCCACCGGCGCCGCCCTGGCCGCCCGGCCCGCCGTCCTCGCCGGTGTAGTTGGGATCGTCGGCCCCGTTGACGCCGTCACCGCCGCGGCCGCCGACACCGAAGAAGAATCCGCCGGCCCCGCCGTGGCCCCCGTTGGCACCGTCGCCGCCCTTGCCGAACAAGATGCCGGCGTTGCCGCCGTTGCACGCATCGCCCGTGCAATCCGCCGCGGCGTCAGCGCCGTCGCCGATCAAGAAGCCGATAGAGGGAAGAGAGGGAACAGCTTTGGAAGTGACCCTGGCTGGAATCACCTTGTTGCCCGTGTCGGTCAACCACCAGTAAGTGGTATCCACCGGGGCCAGCGGTGGGGGAGAAGGCAACGACTCGAAGGAAGCCAGTCGAACAGGCCTGGTGTCGGTGAGTGCCGGAATATCCGGTCCGGTCGCGAGTAGCACGCCCACGCCGGCCATCGCGACTGCTCCGCCGAGCCCGGTGGCCACGTACCGCCGGGCCGACGTCGTCAGCGTGTGCTTGGTCTTGCGATGCAGGGACATCGGTCGCTCCCTCAAGTGTGCGTCCACAGGTTCACCGAAGGCTCCCATGGCTCTGGCCGGCGAACGTCAGTACCCGACTACTGAAACGTGTTGGGCCCAGGCATCCCTCGAGGATCGAGCCACGCCGACATCGCCGCCGGATTCGGTGCGGGGGAACCTCACCAAACCCGGCGGCGACGGTTGGTTACTACTGACACCCGCCGACTGGCGTGGTGACCACCAGGTCGTCGCCTCCGCTCGCGTCGGCGTTGGAGCCGCAGTATGCAGTGGCCTCGTTGTTGTTGCCGTTGCCTGCGAAGGCGGTGCTGCCGCTGCCGTCGGCGGTAGCGGTGTTGCGGTCGCCGCCGCTCACCGTGGACGTGCCGCCGTTGTCCGCTTCAGCGATGTTCAGCTTCCCGCCGGAAATCTTTGCCGTGCTGTTGTTTTGGGCCTGCGCGACGGTGAAGATGCCATCTTCGGCGATCGCGGTGCTGTTCTCGTCGGCAGCCGCGAAATTCAAGATCCCTCCGGTCGCCTTGGCCGTGCTGTTGTGGTCGGCGACCGCGACATTGAACAGACCGCCGCCGCCGGCGTAGGCGTTGCTGCCGGCGCCTGCCACCGCCAGGTTGAAGCCGGGATCCGAGGTCGCCGTCGCATTGCCTGACTGGACGATGCTGCGGCCGTTGAACGACATCGCGAAATCCGGGGTCGGTTGCGGCTCGTCCGCCGCGTGGACGCGAGCGGCGCTGCTCGGGCTTCGCGGGCCGGCCTTGGTGCCGGACTGCGGGTTGTCGGTGGACGACGCTTGCTTACTGCCGGAGCCCGCAGACGGCGCCGCCAGAGCTATCGGCGCGCCAACGGTGAGCGCAATCAGTGGGCCGCCGATGCACGCCGCACAGATCTTTGCTGCAAATGAAGGGGTGGAGCACGATTTCACGTTCTGATCCTTAATTTCCGTGGTAGATCCCCGACCCGGCTGTGACTGTAGTCACAAAATTACGGCCAAGCAAATACCCATTCGGTAGCTGTGTTGTATTCAAGTCCATCCGCCAGGGCGCGAGTGCGTCGCACGCCGAGCTAATTTCGGCGCGCTTAACCCGCTTGACCGGCAAAGTCCCGGATAGCCGTCGGCCCGCCGAGGAGTGTTGCGCGAGAGACGAAAAATCTTGCGAAGTTCGCCGGCAGCAAGCACCCACGTCTGCCCTCAACGCCCAGTCCGCCGTCGAATTCAGGTCCGAGTGCGTCTTGCCTCGGATACGGTTCTCGTGGGTCAGGGGTGACGCGACGACGGGGAGTCGACATGCCTGCAATCCCTCGCCCATTCATCGCAGCCGGTGTGGCTGTTGTGGGTACCAGTGCCATCGCGCTGAGCCCGGTGGTGGTCCCGCCGCCCCCGATTCTCGCCGCACCGACGGTCCAATTGGCTGCGAGTACCGACTGGACGGAAGTCTTCGCGAAGGCCAGCGAGAACGCGACGGCCCTGTTGGACACCTGGCGGGAAGCGCCGGCCCCGATCTTGCAGCAGATCGCCGCCAATCTGCGCACCTACCTCACCGAACTGCCCGACCTGCCGGGTATTGCCGCACAGATCCAGGCCAACCTTCAGAATGCGCTCGCCGCGCCGCTGGCGCCCGACCCGTCGACTCTGGACACCACTCACCGAACCTTCTACGAACTGTTGCCTGCCATCATGCAACTGCCGGGTGTGCCAGATCTGCTGCAGCTCAGCATCTCTCCCACAGGAGAGCAGCTGCTGGCGTTCTCCACCACCGCGCTGAGCGGGGTGCTTCTGGGCATGGCGGGTCCGGTGCTGGGCCCCCTCGTCGTGCTGGCATCCAGTCTGGAGGCGATCAGAACCGACCTCGGCGCGGCAACCCCGGACGTGGCTGGTGCGATGAGCACCCTGGCCGGCATTCCCGCCGCCATGACCGACGCGTTCCTCAATGGCGGACAACATGTCGACCTCACCGCCCTGGCCAAAGCTTTCGGGCCCGCCATCGGCGTGAGCTTTCCAGACGGTGTCGAAGTCGGCATTGCTCTCGGTGGTCTGTTCAGCCCCGGCGGTTCGATATTCAACGCGCTCGACTTCGCCTACGACAATGATCTTCTCGGCGTTCTGCACATCCACGTCCCGCTCGCGACAGGAACACCGGTTGGCCCGATCGGGGCGATGATGGAGTTCGCCAGGACGATCGCGAAAGCGATCGGGTGGCAGGCCCCACGTGGTGCCGCTGCGGCGCGGAGCGCTTCGGTGACGAGCGTGGCCGCAGCCAACGAGGTGCCTCGCTCCGTTGTGAACTCCGCGACGCCTACGGTGACCGCACCGCTCGCCGCCAGCAGTGCCAGGGGCCGGTATGTCAACGCAGGCAAGGTAATCCGCGACGGGGCGAGCTCGGTGCCCACCGACCTCGCGGCCAAGCGAACCACCGGTGGAAAGCATCGCGCCGACACGGTGGCGTCGTCGGCATCGGCTAAGGCTACGAACAGCACCGCGGGCCAGGGACGGCACGCCCGTTCGGCCCGTTAGGCGGGGCCACCGGTTCCACCCTTGCCGCCAGCGCAGACCTGCGCTTGCCCTTCGGCCACTTGCGCTCGACCCGGCGGAAGCGCGCCACTATTGCGCGGCCGGCGGGCTGCTTCTTTTGGCCTCCCTCGGCGTGCCAGGGGTGCGATTCAGCGAGTTCAGGCCATGATACCCATGTGGCTAATGATGCGAATGTGACTCAGCCTGAACCGACGGCCGAGGCGCCCGCCGAGCAACCCACCGCACCTCCCGCCGCGGAGCCAGCCGCTGAGGCGACGGCGGCGCAGCGGCGGTCCTGGTCGATGCCGAAGTCCCCGCTCACCCGCAAGCAAGCCGACGAGGTGGGCCGTGCTGCGGCCAAAGCCATCGCGGCGATCGCCAGATTCGTCGCGGGAATCGCACGATCCGGCGCCCACACGATCCGCCGGATCTGGCGCGTCATCGAAGCGGTGCCGGCAGCGGTGCAACTGTTCTGCGGCGCGGGTGTCGGAATGCTGCTGGGTCTCGTCGGTGCGATCACGCTGCACAACAACCTCGGCCTGATGTGCACCGTCGTGGTGATCCCGGTGTGCGCAGGCATCGTCGGGGCACTCGGGCACCGCTGGTACAGCGGGCTTGGCACCGCCGAAACGCCGGGACAGGCCGAGACCGCTGAACCGAGCCCGTCCGATCTGCAGCGCTCCGTCCGATACGTCGACGCGAAGCTCGGCCAGGCGCTCAGCTCGTTCGGCACCGAACATCACCAGCAGGCCGTGATCGCCCTCTTCCAGGCGAAGACGGCGGTCGAGCTCACGCTGGGGACGGAGCAGGACCCGGCGAGCTACCTCGACGTGCCGCTTCGTGCGGATGACTACGGCTTGCGGCCACGCATCAAAGCAGGCCCGAGTTCGGCGTTGCGAGAAAGCAATTCATTGGCGGCATCGTGACCGGAGAGCCGATTACCGGGCAGGTGGCGCTCGTCGAGGATGACCACACGCTGGTCATCAACCGGGGCACCGAGGCCGGAGTCGCCATCGGCATGGTCTTCGCGGTGAGCTCCGGTCAGGGCCCGGTGATCACCGATCCCGAGACCGGTCGCGAATTGGGCAGACTGAACCGCGAGAAGCTACGGGTACGGGTGTTCGATGCGCAACCACTGTTCGCCCGCGCACACACATTCGTCATGACCGACGACTTCTACGGTCTGCTCCAAATCCCTTTCGTCGCAACTGAAGACGTCGTCACAGTCGACGTGGGAGACACCGTCGAACTGGTCGGGCCGGAAACGAACTCGGAGCGGGCCCGCCGGTCGGGCTAGGCGGCAACCGCGCTACCGTCGTGCGGTGACAACGAACCTGGTCGAGCGGGCGCACGAGATCGCCGACACCGTGTTGTTCCCGGCCGCACTGGCGGTCGACCGGACCGGACACGTTCCCGACACCCATTGGGAGACGCTGGCCGCAGCGGGCCTCTATGGCATTGCCGCACCCGCCGACGCCGGCGGCCCGGGGCTGGAATTGCCGCAGATCGTCGAGATCTTGGAGACGATGGCGGGTGGGTGCCTGACCACCGCGTTCACCTGGGTGCAGCACCACGGCATGCTCGCGTCCGTCGCGGCGACCGCCAACCAAGCCCTGCGCGAGGAGATCGTCCCCGACGCGATCGCCGGGCAGATTCGCGGCGGCGTCGCCTACGCCGGGGCGGTGCCGGTGCCACCCCGGATGCGTGCGCGACGGGAAACCGGCGGATGGCGGTTGTCCGGGCACGCCCCATTTGTCAGCGGCTGGGGCATCATCGATGTCATCCAGATCTCGGCAGGCGACGTCGAAACCGGCGATATCGTAGCGGGTTTGGTGAACGCCGAGGTTCAACCCGGCATCACCGCCGTGACCGCCCAGGAGCTGTTCGTCGCCGACGCCTCGCAGACGGTGGCCTTGGAAGTCGATGGCTTGTTCATCCCCGACGACCGGGTCGTCAGCCGCGTGCCGCGCCCGGAATTCATGGCCAATCAGAACTTCGGGTCGCGGCTGAACGCCACACTGCCCATCGGCCTCGCCGGCCGTTGCGTGCGCCTGCTCGACGAGGCCGGCGAGACCGCGGCAGCGACCGCGCTGCGCAAGGAAGCCGACGCGATACGGGAACGGCTCGATGCCGGACTCGGTGATGCGACGACGTTGTTGCGGGCCCGCGCCGATGGCTGCGAGCTGGCCACCCGCGCTGCCGGGGCACTCGTCGCGGCACGCGGCGGGCCGTCGCTGCTGCGCTCGGATCCTGCCCAGCTGCTGGCGCGTTCGGCGCTGTTCACCGCGGTGGCCGCCAGCCGGCCCGAACTCAAACGATCACTGATCAACCAGATGTCGCACACCGAGGACTGACCCGCCGATGTGATGCCGCGCCGGCGCATTTGCCGATAGGTTTTCCGATGTGGTCCCCGAATGGCAGATAGGACCGATGGCCGTGCCGGTGCACGGCCTGTTCGTCGGGCTCGGGGTATTGACGGCCATGGTCGTGTTCGTGCTCGAAGCACGGCCGCGGGGGGCCGTCGACGATCAATCGCTGGTCGCGGTCGCCGGCGCGCTTGTGGGTGGCGCCATCGGAATGCGGCTCTCAGGGTGGGCTCGCCACCTCGATTTCAGCGCCAACCCGACCCTGGCCGAAGCGTGGCAGTACGGCGCCAAGAGCATTCTGGGCGGTCTGGTCGGCGCGTATGTGGGGGTACTGGTCGCCAAGCGCATCGGCGGGTATCGCGGTAAGACCGGTGACCTGTTCGCCCCGGCGGTGGCGCTCGGGATGGCGGTCGGCCGGATCGGATGCTTTCTCACCGAGGCGCCCGGCCGCCCGACCTCCCTGCCATGGGGCGTGCACGCCGCCGCCAGCACCCCGGAATGCCCGGGCTGCCTGGCCGGGCAGGCGATGCATCCCTCATTCCTGTATGAGATCGCTTTCCAGCTGGCGGCGTTCGCGGCACTGATGTGGTTGCGGTCGCGGATCACCAGGCCGGGCGAACTGTTCGTCCTCTACGTCGCGGCCTACGCCGTGTTCCGGTTTCTCGTCGAGTTCACCAGAGCGAACGAGACGGTGTGGCTGGATCTGACTCGGCCGCAATGGTTTCTGCTGCCGTCGCTTGCCCTCGTGGGATTGCGGCTGTGGCACGGCTACCGTCGCGGTTACTATCGATCCCCGACGCGTCGGCAGGAGGTACCCGCATGACGACGCCCCCACCTGACGATGACCAGACCGGCGATGTCCCGCCGCCTGAAGAGCCGCTGCCGCCGGCCTATCTGCCTGCGCAACCGTGGTATCCACCGCCGCCGGGGTATCGGCCGCCAGGTCAGTACGGTGCGCCGCCGCCGAGGCGCGCCCGCATCTCGGTGGGCATGGCGTTTTTCGGGGCGTTCCTGTACTTCGCGATCAATTTCGTCGTGGGATTCGCCGTCCTGACGATGGCTGATAGCAACGGGCGCGCGGCGGTCGCCACCGGCGCGGCGGCGCTCGCCCTCGGCGCGTTGGGGGGTGGCGGTGCGCTGCTCGCGACCAAGAATCCCAACGTCAAGGGACTGGGCCTGGGATTGATGATCGGCTGGGCGTTTCTCTCCGTCGTCTCCGTCGGTTTCTGCACCGGTCTCAACCCCGAGATGTACACGTGACAGCCAGCGGGATGGGACTGCGCGGTGACCGGTTGTTGCGCTATGTCACCGCCTTCTGTCCCGCCTGCCACCAAGAGGCACCCGAACGGCCGCTGAGCGACGTCGCGCGGCTCAGCGGCCGGCTGGTCGAGCGTGACGGTCGGGTGTGGCTCGAACGTGGTTGTCAAACACACGGATTGGTGCGCACCCTCTACGACGAAGATCCCGAGATCCTGTCCTATCTGGAGGAGTGGACGGCACCGACCAAGGCGCACACTCCGGATGTGGCCGGCAACTTCGACCCGATCCCGTCGGCGTATCTGCGCGGGTTACCGGAGATGCAGACGCAGCACACCTGCATTCTGCTCGAGGACATTGCCGAGACGTGCAACCTGCGCTGCCCGACGTGCTTCACCGACTCCTCGCCCGATCTGCGCAACGTGGTACCCGTCACCGATGTGCTGGCCAATGTGGATCAGCGGCTGGGCCGCGAAAACGGCCGCCTCGACGTGCTGATGTTGTCCGGTGGCGAACCTACCCTGCATCCCGCACTGCCCGAACTTCTTGCCGAACTGGCCGCGCGACCCATCACCCGAATACTGATCAACAGCAACGGTATTCGTATCGCCACCGATGACGCTCTGCTCGCGTTGCTTGCCGGGCACCGCGACCGGGTCGAGGTGTACCTGCAATACGACGGGCTCTCCGAGGCAGCCCATCGCCACCATCGTGGCGGGGATTTGCGGGCGATGAAACAGCTGGCGCTGCAACGGCTCTCGGAACACGAGATCTTCACCACATTGGTGATGACGACCGCTCTGGGTGTGAATGACAACGAGATCGGCGCCATGGTACAGCTCGCGTTGGACACGCCCTATGTCGGCGGAATCAGTATCCAGCCGCAGTTCGGCTCCGGTCGTTCCGGGCTCATCGATCCGCTCGATCGACTCACTCACACCGGCGTACTGAAGCGACTGGGGCCGCAGACCGACGGCTTGGTGACATGGCGAGATCTGACCGCGCTGCCGTGTTCGCACCCGCACTGTTGTTCGGTGGGGTACATGATTCGCGACGATTCCGGTGCCTGGCGATCGCTGGTATCGCTGCTCGGCCATGACGGTCTCAAGGCCAGGCTCGGTCTCGTCTCGAACCGGATCGTCGATAGTGAACTGCCTCAGCAGCTGCGACTTGCGGTCCGGGAATCGCTTCTCGGGCTGTTGTCCGAGCAGTCGTCGCTGTCGCACCCGGACATCGGCGATGTGTGGCGAATCATCTGCCAGAGCTGCGATCTCGGCATGGGAACACTGCTGGCCATGGCGTCGTCGGCGCTGCCGGGGCGTCGGCGCAAGCTGCGGCAGCTGCTTGGCGAACGGGTGGTGCGGGTGACGGTCAAGCCGTTCATGGACATGGCAACCATGATCGAAGAACGATTGGTGCAATGCTGCGTGCACGTCGGTACCAGCACCGACCAACACCAGTGCGCACCGTTTTGCGCTGTGCAGGCATGGCCCGCGCTGAGCCGTCAGCGGATGTCGATCTCGGTAGGCCGGCAACTCCCGCTCGTCGCGGTGGACGCCGATACGGCGCTCTAGGAATAACGTGACATATCACGTAGTTCTTACCGGTCGTAGGCGGTTCCATACGTAAGGAGTAATCATGGCCCAGCTCAGCGGAAAGACGGCTCTGGTCACCGGAGGTACGTCGGGCATCGGTTTGGCGACGGCACAACGTCTCGCGGCCGAAGGTGCGCATGTCTTTGTCACCGGACGGACGCAGGACAGGGTCGACGCGGCCGTTGCCGCGATCGGTGACGGTGCGACCGGCGTCGCGGGTGACGTCACGCAATTCGCCGATCTCGATCGTCTTGCCGACGCCATCGGGCAGCGTGGCGAAGGCCTGGACGTCATCTTCGCCAATGCGGGCGGCGGGGAGTTTGCGACGTTGGAAGACGAGACACCCGAACACCTGGCCGCCACCTTCGACCGCAACGTCGGCGGCACGGTATTCACGGTGCAGAAGATGCTGCCACTGCTCAACGAGGGTGCGTCGGTGATCCTCGCGGGCTCGACGTCGGCGACCGCCGGCATCCCGGCGTTCGGAGCGTACGCGGCATCGAAGGCAGCGATCCGTTCGTTGGGCCGGACCTGGGCAGCGGAGTTGGCGGACCGCAAGATCCGCGTCAATACCGTGGTGCCCGGACCGGTCGAGACGCCGGGACTCAAGGGGCTGGCGCCCAGCGGCCAGGAGCAGGCGCTGCTGGCTGGTGAGGCGGCGAAGGTGCCGATGGGCAGGATCGGGCAGCCCAGCGAAATCGCCTCTGCAGTACTCTTTCTCGCCTCGGATCAAAGCAGCTTCATGACCGGTGCCGAGATGTTCGTCGACGGTGGAGCAGCACAGGTCTAGTCCGGCCGCGGCAACGTGCCCTCCCGCAGGATGCTGTCGTACACGATCGCCAACGTGTCGGCAAGCTCCGATTCTCGGCGGGCATCGAGGTCGGAGAAGAACAGGGTGCGAATCCATTCGGCGTGCAGCGGCGCGGCCGAGCGCAGCGCGGTCCAGCCGGCGTCGGTGAGCACCACGTCGGTGGCGCGCCCGTCGGTGTCGGACCGCACGCGTTCGACCAGTCCTCGGCCGCTCATCCGCTGCAAGTGGTGAGACAGCCGGCTTCGCTCCCAGCCGATGGTGGTCGCCAGTGCGGTCAGTTGCGTGCGCCGCTCTCGGGCCTGGGACAGGGCGTTCATCACCGTGTAGTCACTGAGCGACAGCGCGCAGTCGGCCAGCAATTGCCGATTCATCTCGTATTCGAGGCGGTGGTAGACCCGCATGTAGTTCAGCCAGGTGCGCTGCTGGGATTCGTTGAGCGGATAGCGTTTCCGACGTGCAGCCACGTGACTCCTTCCGCATAAGGGTGACCTGTCACGCATCTTATGCTTCGTGACCGGTGCCCGTCGCAGATCAGGCGAGCGCTGGTGCGGCCTGCAGATCACGTTGGTAGCGGGGAGCTCTCGACAACAGAATCACATAAAGCGTGTCCAGCACCACGATCTCGATGTAGATGACCAACCAGAGGACATTTGACGGGTCGTAGAGATACTGCGAGATCGCCGCGGTCAGGGTGCCGAGCAGCTTGCCCCACGCGATCCACATGCTCTGGCCGCGCCGGTCACCGCGCCGGATGAGCATCGTCAAGAACAACACCGACATGATCAGGTTGTCGATGTATGCGGTGTAGACCGAGCCATTCTCGCGCCCAAAGACCGACACGATCGCGACCATCACCGGCGTCACCATCGCGAACGCGAAAACGAACTTCGGCCAGAAGTACGACTGGGGAAGGTTCTGTGGGTAGTCGGAACGCCAGTACTTCAGGAACACCGCCAGAATCGCGACATCGGCGGCGAACCAGACCGCGTTGACGGATTCCTGCAGCACCCCGCCGACTGACGGATAGACGAAGGTGAACAGGAACTCCCAGGTGATGTTCATGACCAGAGCAAGAAACGGCATCGCGTAGGTGCGGTCGACGATGCCTTGCCGGATCACGCACACGTAGGTGATGATCCAGAAAATCCCGCTTGCCAGCCCGAAGGCGTCGATCAGTGACATTGCGGCTCGCTTTCCGCAGCGACACCGGCTCTGCGTGGAGGGTCGACCCGTGGAAGAGGGGCTGGGTTCCGGTCAAGTCTTAGCAGCTATGGGACTGCGCGGTGGCGAAACCGGCGGCGGCGTCCGAGACTTGCGTGGCAGGCTCCACTCGCAGCCAAGGAGAGACCGCCGTCGTGAACTTTGCCCCCAGCGATACCGCCGTCGTCGTCATCGACCCTCAGAACGACGTACTCAGCCCATCGGGCAACAACAGCGCCGACCTGCGCGACGCCACCGCCGGTCCCCGGCATCCCACCCGCGGTGACGGCTATCAAGCAGCACTGGTGAACTTCGCGTTTCTGGCGCACGCTGTTCTCAGTACCGATGAGGTGATCGCAGCCATGGAAGTACCGACGGGAGGCCCGATGTGACCGAGTCCCGTCCACCATTTCCACCGTTCAACCTGCACGCCGCCATGCAGAAGGTGCAGGCCGCCGAAGACGCCTGGAACACCCGCGATCCGCATCTCGTCAGCCTGGCCTACACACCCGACAGCGCCTGGCGCAACCGCGATCGGTTTGTCACCGGCCGCGAACAGATCGTCGAATTCCTCACCGCCAAATGGGAACGCGAACTCGACTATGCATTGCGAAAGAGCCTGTGGGACTTCCACGGCAACCGCATTGCGGTGCGCTTCCAATACGAATGCCGCGACGCGAGCGGTCAGTGGTGGCGCAGTTACGGCAACGAGCTGTGGGAGTTCGCCGAGAACGGTCTGATGCGCCGGCGTGAGGCCAGTATCAACGACATCGCCATCGACGAATCCGAGCGCCGCTATTTCGGGCCTCGGCCCGACAGCGAGCGCGGCCGGGAATTCCCGCTGCGGTGAAGGGTGTTGACCAAGAGATATGAGCAAGCATTACGCGTCGATCGCGTTCACCGACGATGTTCGCGCCGTCCAGAGCGAGCATGGAAGCCAAGAGTTCTACGGCCGTAAGCTCGCCGCTGGTCAGGCTGCACCGGGCGCCGACCCCCTCACCGACGACGAGAAGGACTACCTGGGCGAGCGTGACGGCTTCTTCCTGGCGTCGGTATCCGAGACCGGCTGGCCGTACGTCCAATTCCGGGGCGGAAAACCAGGATTCATTCGCGTTCTCGACGATCACACCATCGGCTGGGCGGACTTCCGCGGCAACCTGCAGTACGTCAGCACCGGCAATGTGAGCGGCGATGACAGGGTCGCCATCATCGCTCTCGACTACGGCCATCAGCGCCGTCTGAAGATCTATGGCCACGCCCGCGTTGTCACCGCCGAGGAGAACCCCGAGCTGGTGAAGTCCCTGACCGACCCGACCTATGATGCGGTGGTCGAACGTGCGGTGCTCGTCGACGTCGAGGCTTACGACTGGAACTGCCAACAGCACATCACCCCGCGTTTCACCGTCGCCGAGCTCGAATCCGCTCTGGCGCCACTGCGCGACGAACTGGCGGCCCTGCGGGCTGAAAATGCCCGGCTGCGTGAGCAGCTCGAGAGCGGCCGGCAGTAACCGCCGTGGCCAAGCTGGTGTCGGTCAACGTCGGCTTGCCCAAGGACGTGGACTGGAACGGGCGCACCGTACACACCGGCGCCTGGAAGGCACCGGTGACCGGTCCACGGTGGGTCCGCCGGCTCAACATCGACGGTGACGGCCAGGGGGATCGGGGCGGCCACGGCGGCGAGAACCGCGCGGTGCTGGTGTATCAGGTTGCCTCCTACGATCATTGGGCGACTGTGCTCGGCCGCAATGACCTGACACCGGGCGCGTTCGGGGAGAACTTGACGGTCGACGGGCTTCCCGACGACGAGGTCTGTATCGGCGATCGGTATCAGATCGGGGATGTCGTCTTCGAGGTGACGCAGCCCCGGGTCACCTGCTACCGCGTCGGAATGCGCCTCGGCGAACCGCGCATGGCCGCCCTGCTGGTCGCGCATCATCGACCCGGCTTCTACTGCCGGGTGCTCACCGAAGGTGAGGTGGCGGCCGGGCACGAGGTGGTCAAGATCGCCGACGGGCCACATGGGGTCAGCGTCGCCGAGCTCGATGCCCTGCTCTACCTTCCGGGTCACCCGCGTGACGCCCTGCAACGTGCCCTCGACATCCCGGCGTTGAGTCCCGGCTGGAAGAGCTCGCTGCAGAGTCTGCTCGAGCAGGATGCGGGAACCGCCGGGGCGTCCGGCAACAGCGGGCTGACCGGTGTGGCGCCGCCGCCACCGGCCTGGCCGGGATTCCGGCCGCTGAAGGTCACCGCGATCCGTGACGAGAGTCGATACGTGCGTTCGGTGCTGCTGGCCGACCCCGGCGATACCGGACTGCCGAATTGGCTTGCCGGCCAATCGATCGTGGTGCGGGTTCTAGCGGATCCGGCCGGGGCGCCGCAGGTGCGCAATTATTCGCTGTCCAACGAACCGGGCTCGGCGCAGTACCGGATCGGCGTGAAGCGCGAGCCGTTCGGGACCGTCAGTGGCTACCTCCACGATCAGGTGAAGGTCGGCGATCTCATCGAGGTCGCAGCGCCGCGCGGGAGCTTCTTCCTTGATGACAATCCGCGTCCGGTGGTTCTGGTTTCGGCGGGCGTGGGTGTGACACCCGTGCTGTCGATGCTGCATTCCGTGGCCGCCAGCGCGCCGGGCCGTCCGGTGTGGTGGCTGCACAGCGCTCGCAACGGCAGCGAGCACGCGTTCGCGCCGGAAGTCGTTGATCTGTTGAACCAGTTGCCGCACGGCCAATCTCGCATCTTCTACAGCAGCCCGGATGCCGGCGACCGCGAGGGCACCGACTACGACCGGCGGGGGCGAATGTCGCCCGAGTCGCTTGGTGATTTGGGACTTCCGGTCGAGGCCGACGTCTACGTGTGCGGACCGGAGCCGTTCATGGACTCGGTCACCGACGGCCTCGTCGCGTACGGGATCAACGCAGGCAGCATTCACGCCGAGCGATTCGGCGCGCGCGCCGCAATCACTCCGGGCATCGCGGCCGCGACAACGGTCTCACCTCACGTCCCCGATGGGCCGCCCGGAACCGGACCCATCGTGCAGTTTGCGCGCAGCGCGCTCTCGGCTCCGTGGCGGCCCGGCGACACCAGCCTGCTCGAATTCGCCGAAGCGTGCGATGTGCCGACTCGGTGGTCGTGCCGTACCGGGGTCTGCCACACCTGCGAGACCGCGCTGCTGTCCGGGCGGGTCCAGTACGACCCCGAGCCGCTGGAGCCGCCCGCCGAGGGGAACGTATTGCTGTGCATCGCGACGCCGTCCGAGGGCATCGTCGTCGACCTCTGACGCCGTTATTCAAATGGCCGCACCAAATTCAGCCGGGGTGGATCGGCGACAATTCAGCAACGTCGCCGCACAATGTTGTCGGATACGTTAATTTGCCGGGAGCAACCTCCGTTACCGTAGGTTTTCTTGGGTCGATCGGGTGGGTGGCCGGGTGGGGGAAACGCGTTCCCCAGCGGAAATTCTTCGTTCCGCCGTTTGAATCGAGGACTGCGGGCATTCTTGGCGCGTAGGTGATCGCTGAAAGATGCTGTTGCTGAACGCATATATCTTGCGAGTGATCGCCAACGTGCGATGTGGGCGGGCTAATGCACGGCGCGCCAGAGTGGCACCGATGTACCGACCCGCTGCGGCGACTTGGTCGGTGTGCTCGGCCACAAGTCCGAGCTGCCGGCGCGATCAGTTAACACCCCATGCCCGGAAGGCGACGGCTTCTCGACGCGGCCGAACAATTTTGAGCAAATTATAGACGCGTTAGTTAGTTCGCCTTATGCTCCAGTCTGGCTGCCAGGTAACTGTGAGTTGGCGGTCAATTCAAAACTATGGCTACTAACGGGGAGTTGCCGATATGGATGTGACCGATCGCTTCGAGTCCGAATCCCAACAACTGCGGATGCTGCCCGCCGAGTTCGGCGGAATGTCGGCACCCAAGGAGTCCGCATCCGGTCATCTCAGGATGCTGACCTGGATCGGGGCCTCGGTGGTCGCGCTCGGTGTGGGCGCCGCCATCGCATCGGTGCCGGCGGTGGCGACGGCCGACTCGACCGGTACGGCGGGCGCGAAGGGCTCGGTTTCCTCGAGCAACTCGTCATCCAGTGACAAATCGACGGCGAAGGCGGGCCCCGCCCGGCAGAAGCCGCGATCGTCGGTCGCGGGCAGTCGAAACCCGAAGCCCACCAAGAAGACCGCCACGGTGATTCCCGACGCCGCATCGGCGGAGCCGGTGAGCTCGGTATCGAAGGTCTCGGCCGCCGCGGCTTCGGTGACCAAGACGCCGACCTCGGCCGCGGTCGGCGTGGGCGGCGGCCTCGAGACGCTGGTGAGTTTCTTCTTCGGCAACGGCACCGCCGCACATCCCAACGGCGGCATCATCATCGGCAACGGCTACTCCTGGACCGCTGACACCTGCGCGGCGGCCACCAAGTGCACGGGCGGCAACGGCGGAATTCTCGGCAATGGCGGCAACGGCTGGAATGGCGGAAACGGCGGTGCCGCAGGCTGGTTCGGCAACGGTGGCGAGGGCGGCGACGGTGTGGTCGCGGTCAGCGGCGGCCGAGGGGGCAACGGCGGCCGCGGCGGCTTGGTGCAGGGTAACGGCGGCGGCGGTGGCAACGGCGCGGAGTCGGTCGAAGGCCATATCGACGGCGGTAACGGTGGTTCGGCCGGTCTGAACGGCAACGGCGGCGCCGGCGGTGCCGGTGGCGTCGCCCAGACCAACGGCGGACCCGTCCCGCCCGGGACCAAGGGCGGTACCGGTGGCGGCGGTGGAAACGGTGGCTTGATGTATGGCAACGGCGGCGAGGGTGGCGCCGGCGGCAATGCCTACGGGATCGGGGCGAACGGTGGCGACGCCGGTCGTGGCGGCAACACTGGACTTTTCTCACTCAAAGGTGACGCCGGCAATGGCGGCGTAGGCGGCGAGGGCACCATCGGTGGCAACGGCGGCAACGGTGGCGACGGGGGACTGCTGTCGGTGTTCGCCAACGGCGGTAACGGTGGTGCGGGCGGCGAAGGGCCGGAAACGTCCGAGAATCCCGGCAAGGGCGGCAACGGTGGGACCGGTGGCAATGCCGGCCTCTGGATGGGCAACGCGGGCAATGGCGGAGCCGGCGGCTACGGCGGCGGCGACGGCGGCAACGGCGGCAACGTCGGCCTCCTGTCGATCCTCGGCGCCGGTGGTGACGGCGGCGCCGGTGGTGCCGGCCAGAAGGGCGGCTTCGGCATCAACGGTGCGGTCACGAACGTCGACGGCAGTCCCGGCAACCCCAACGGCACGGCCGGTAAAGCCGGTGGGGCAGGCGGCAGCGGTGGAAACGGCGGCAACGGAAGCCTTTTCCTCGGTGTCGGGGGTAACGGGGGCGCCAGCGGTACGGGCGGCGCCGGCGGAGACGGTGGCCGCGGCGCGAACCAACAAAAGGGAGCGGTTACCGGTGACGGTGCTGCCGGCGGTAATGGCGGTGACGGCGGTGTTGGCGGTGTCGGCGGTCAGCGCAGCGGGGAGGCCGGCACGGGCAAGTATTTCTTCGTCATCTCGTCCAACGGCAATACCGGTAGCAGCGGTGACGGCGGTGCAGGCGGAAAGGGTGGCGGCGGTGGTGTCGGTCAAGATACCGCCGATAGCAACGGAACCGGCGGTAGTGGCGGCAATGGCGGAAAGGGCGGCGTCGGCGGAACCGGCGGGGCGGCGACCACCAATGCGGCCGCGGGCAACGGTGGCGAGGGCGGTGCCGGGGGCGCCGCGGGCAATGGTGGCTACGGCGGTTGGTCGACGGCAGACTCCAAAGCGCCGGCCGTTGGGATCGGCGGGACCCCTGGAACTCCGGGTACCGGCGGGCGCGGCGGCGATGGCGGAGCCGGATCGAGCACCCAGACCAGCGGGATGGGCGGGTCCGGCGGAGTCGGGGGCAAGGGCGGTGACGCCGGCTCGGGCTTCAACGGCGTCGACGGGGGTAACGGCGGCAAGGGCGGTGACGGTGGCGACGGCGGAGCAGACGGCGGTGCAGGCACCGAGACCGGAGGCTACGGCGGCAAGGGCGGAGACTTCGGTGATGCGTCCTATCCGGCCGCCGGCGGCACGTCCGCGAACAACGGCCACACCGGCCAGCCCGGCAACGACGGCACCCCGGCCCCGCCGACACCCGACGCCTCGCTGGCGGCGTCCGCGGCGCAGCTCCCGTCACCCCAGTCTGTGTTCAAGGACATTTCCGACCGGCTGACCTACATCTTCTTCAACGACGGCCCCGGCCTGGATCCACGCGTGAGCGCGGGTTCGGGGCCCGGCAAGCTGATCAGCGTCGACGTCAACGCCGAGAGCAACAACGGATACGGGGTGACCTACACCGTCACGACCCAGCCCAAGTACGGCACGGTCACCCGTGAGGCGGACGGCAGCTACACCTATCGCGTCGATTCGTCACTGGTTACGCCGGGTATCACCGACAGCTTCGTGATCACGGCGGAAAACGGCAGCGGCGCGAAACTGCCCGGGGTCGCCGGTCAGGTGCAGAACTTCTTGCATTCCTTGGCAGTCGACATGGGGCTCGCGGAGGCTGACACCCAAAGCGTCGTGGTCAAGATCGCGATCCAGGGGAACGGCGTGTACGGCAACCCGGCCTTGAACTCGCAGTACTACGTCGAACAAAACTACGAGAACTGCATCTTGATGGCAGCGGCAATGGTCGTCGGGCAACTCCGCGGCGACAAGTCCCTGCAGCCGACGGAAGCCCAAATCGTCGAGCTGGCCAAGACCACTGACAGCGTGAGCAAGCCGGGCCGGAAGATCTACATCAACGAGAACAGCGCGGACGGCGCCAACGCGCCGGACACCGCGGCGCTGCTGAACATCCATTACGGCCAATACGTTCACGCCGAGCTCAAGGTCTACGAGCCCGACGAGGGCCAGCAGGCCCTCCTCGATCTAGAGGCGGCGGTCGCTCGGGGTGATGCACCCATTGTCGGTCTCAATGCCGAGACGCTGTGGGCAGCCGTTCAGTGCGCCAAGGGCGACTGCGAGGGTCTCGACGGTGGCATCAAGGATTTCCAGACGGCCAACCACGGCGTCGTGGTGATCGGGGTGGACACCAACAAGGGCATCGTCTACCTCAACGACAGTGGCAGCAGCGCCCAGGCTGATGAGGTCGACAAGGTCGTCACCGACGACGACGGCAATCCCATCACGATCAAGGTCAAGCGGTTCCCGAAGGGCGAACCCATCACGATCGGCGCGTTCATGAGCGCGTGGGCGACCGACAACTACGAGACGATCTACGTCTCCAAAGTGGTTTAAACGCAGGCTGTTTCGCGCGGCGCCCCATCCTCGACAGAGGGTGGGGCGCCGTGCTGTCAGGCCCGCGTGAGGTAGCGCTGCCAGCGTCGCTGCGCCGTCGCCGACGGCGGTCCATCGGCGGGCCGCAGCGCGTCGGCCATCCGGGTGCGCGCGGCTCCGGTATCGAAATGTGTTCCGATCGCGACAAGGTGGCTTTCGGATCCCGGTGCCGCGCCGCCGCGTGCGATGTGGACCGCGGGCCCGACGACGTTGACCACGTAGCCGCGGATCCCCGCGCGATGACGCACTGCCACCCGGCCCTTCATCCGGTACACCCCTGCGGGCGGATCCTCCAGCAGTTCGATCAGCCGCTCCGGATCGGCGGCGCCGTCGGCCGTCACCGTCACCGACTCGGCGTGCACGTGCGCATGCTCGTCGGGCTCGGAGAACAATGCCTCGCGGAACGACAGCTGGCCCGTCTCGTCGGTGGCGGCGGCGACGTCGTAGAGCAGGGCCGGGTCGATCTGCCCGTTCGTGGCACCGATCACATGAGCCCGTGAATTGCGTTCCCGCACTCTGGCTTCGACACGTCGCAGCGTCGTGTCGCGGTCGGCGTCCCGGATCTGATCGAGCTTGTTCACCACGACCAATGTCGCCGCACCGTATCGGGCGGGCGCCGCGCCACCGCTGTCGACGGTGTCGAAATGCTGCACCGCGTCGATCACATCGACGACGCCGCCGTCGCGGACGCCGCCGATCTCGCTGAATCCGATGATGCGGGCCAGTGCCGCGGGGTCGGCCAGCCCGCTGGCTTCCACGATGATGGCGTCCAGCCGGAGCCTGGGGTCGGCCAGCCGGGCCAGAGCGGCGTCCAGCTGGCCGTCGTCGGGCAGGCAACAGATGCAGCCGCCGGCGATCGATGCCGGTTCGTCGATCTGCCCGCTGATCAGTCCGGCGTCGACATTGATTTCCCCGAAATCGTTGATCACCACCCCGATCCGGGCGTGCGGGGCACGCAGAACATGGTTGAGCAACGTGGTCTTGCCCGCGCCGAGGTGGCCGGTGAGTGCGATCACCGGGATCGTCTCTCCGCGGGCCTTGGCAGTTCGTGACACCACGTGGCGATGGTGCCATATCGGCCAGGCGCAGCGCCGACACGCCGGACGGCGTTTGCTGAAAGCTATGAATCCGCGCGTCCGCGACCGTGAAAGCCGAGGCCGCGGCGCCGCCGTAAACCCTTGCCGCAGGTTGTCATTGAACAAGGCCGACGACTGAAACATTGCTGCGGGAATAGGGCCTAAAGATAATGGCCACCCCGGTTTCCACCGGCTAGAGTGCGTCTGGCAACGGCATCTTCCCGGTCAACTGCGGTCAACCCGAAGGCTGCTGCCGGATCACTTCGTGTCGCGACTGGAACGGTTCGTTTGCTGTGCAGAAAAACGGTCGCGCAGGGGCGCGCCACGGTTGGTGTCTAGCTCGGGGGGAAGAATCGTGACCGACGACCTTGCGCTGCCGTGCGAGCGCCGCCACCGCCGTCGGATCTGGACCGGTCGATTCGCGGCAGTCACCTTGGCCCTGTTGGCTTTTGCCATGCTCGGGAGCCCACCGGCCAAGGCCGTCGTCATGTGGCATCCGAAGCCGGCACTGCTGCCCACGCCGTGGACCAAGCTGGTCGGACCGGATAACGCACTGCCCGACTATCCGCGCCCGCAGATGGCGCGCACCGCGTGGCTGAATCTCAACGGGGTGTGGAGTTATATGGGCCGTTCCGCCGGCACGGTGCTGCCGGCTCCGCCACCGCCGGCCGCCTTCCGCGAGCAGATCCTCGTCCCGTATCCCGTCGAGTCCGCCCTGTCCGGTATCGCGCGTCACGACGACGAGATGTGGTACCGCAAAGTCGTCAAGTTGCCCAGCAATTGGCTGGGACAGCATGTGCTGCTGCACTTCGGCGCGGTCGATCAAATCGCCACCGTCTGGGTCAACGGCGAACAGGTGGCCCACCACGAGGGCGGCTACACCGCGTTCAGTGTCGACATCACCGAGGCGTTGCGGGGGCCGGGCGCCCAGGAGATCACGGTGCGGGCCCAGGACCGCAACGAAGCCAACCCATTCCCGATCGGCAAGCAGCGCAACGACCCAGAGGGACTGTTCTACACCGGTGCCTCGGGAATCTGGCAGACGGTGTGGATGGAGCCGGTGCATGCCACCTACATCAACAAGCTCGACATCTCGAGTGATCTGACGAGTCTGGCTGTCACGCCTCGGGTTGCCGGGACCAGGGGCCAGCGCACCATGGTGTTCGTATCCGAGCCCGGCGGTCGAGTGATCTCGGCTGCGTCCGCGGGTGCAGGTGACACGATCCGCCTGCCGATTCCCAATCCGCACGTGTGGACGCCCGACGACCCGTTCCTGTATGACCTGCAGGTCGCACTGGTAAATCCGTCCGGCAAGGTGGTCGATGCGGTCTCCAGTTACGCCGGGCTGCGCACCATCAGCACCATGCCCGATCCGCAGGGCAGGCCGCGAATCGCTTTGAACGGCAGGATCACCTTCCTGCACGGCCCGCTGGATCAGGGCTACTGGCCGGACGGGATCTACACCGCGCCAACCGATGATGCGCTGAAATCCGACCTCCTGCGGATCAAGGATCTTGGCATGAACTTCGTGCGCAAGCACGGCAAGGTGGAGCCCGCACGGTGGTACTACTGGGCGGACAAGCTGGGATTGATGGTGTGGCAGGACATGCCGTCGCTCGATGTGTCCTTGGCCATCCCGGTGGGCCCCGCGCCAGAGCCGTCTGCGGCCGCGAAGGCCAACTTCGAAAAAGAGATGCTGGCGATGATCGATCAGCTGCGCAGCGTGACGTCGATCGTCGGCTGGGTGCCGTTCAACGAGGGCTGGGGTGAGTTCGACACTGCCCGGATCGCCGGGGTGGCCAAGGCCGCCGACCCGACCCGGATGGTGGACGCGAACAGTGGTGTGAATTGCTGCAAGTCGCGGGGGGACACGTTGGCCGGCGACGTGTACGACGATCACACCTACGTCGGGCCCGGCGAGCCCAAGATCCACGACGATCTGGTGAAGGCACATTCGAAGGGCCCCATCCCGGTCGACAGGCGGGTGCGTGTCGACGGTGAATACGGCGGTTTGGGGCTGGTGCTCGACGGCAACCGGTGGCCGGGGCGGCCGCAGGCCTACGAGATGGCCAGCACCCCGGCGCGTCTGACGGACCGCTACGTCGAGGTCAGTCGCAGACTCGAGGACATCGTCCGCAGGACCGGTCTGTCCGGCGCCATCTACACCCAGACCACCGATGTCGAGAACGAGGTCAACGGGTTCCTGAGCTACGACCGCTGGCAGGTCAAGATGCCGATTGCGGTTGTGGCGGAACGTAATCGCGCGGTGATTGCCGCCGGCACCCCGGGCATGGTGCCGCCGGACGTTCGCCGCTGACGACGCCCGCGGTAACCGAACCGACGCGGTGACAGCCCGCGGTGGTCTAGCGTGGTGCGGGACGGATCGAATCTGCTGAAAACGGGGGTGCCGCCGATGCGTGTTCGACGCTGCTTGACACTGACGGCGGGCGTGGCCGCCGCCACGATCATCGGTGCGACGGGGACCGCGCATGCCGCACCGCCACCGCCGACCCCCGACCAGGCCAGCGCCGAATGGACAGTCACTGACGGCTATTTCGTCAAACAGATCGGGTGCACCCCGGAGACCCCGGGCGACCCGTTGTCCATCACCTGGGATCCGCCCGGCTTCATCCCTGGGATCGGCGGGCAGGGGATGATCAACGACGCCAATCCCGCACTGGGCGGCCACTTCTCGGCGTGGTGGAATCCGGCGCCCGGCTTCTGGGATGTCCAGTACGAATTCTGCTGAGCCGGTCAGCCGGCGAGTAACCGGTCGGCGCTGCGGATCGCCAGCGCCGCCCCGGTCAGCGTCGGGTTGACCGCCAGCGCAGTCGGGATGACCCCGACGGTGGCGAGGTAGAGGTTCTCGGTACCCCACACTTGCCCGAATTCGTCGGTGACGCAGGTGCCGTCGTCATGGGCTCCCATCCGGCAGGTGCCCATCACGTGCGCGAACCCCAGCGTCATCCACTGTGGTTCTATGCCGGCACGGAAGCGCCCTAACGCAGCGGCCAGCTCGTGCTGGTCGGCCAGCACCGAGGCCATCCGCGCGTGATCGGCTTCGCGGAGCGGAACATCGAAGTGCACGGCTCCGCTGTCGGTGATGGTCATCGTGTTGTCGGGGTGGTTGTCGACGGGGCAGAACGACTGCATCTCGACGAGTTGAGCGCAGGGCACATCGATATCGGAGGGTGACGGCTGCGCAGGATTGGTGTCGCGCAGCACCATCGTGTTCCACGGCGCACCCTGGGCCGGCGGGATCCACAGCCGCGGAGGTAGATCGTCGGCGCCACCGCACAGCTGCGGACCGAGCACCAGCTGCGAGTACAGGACCGGGTGATAGGTCAGGTAGCGGCCCAGCGCTTGAGGTCGAATTCCCGAGCGGTGCAGCAGGATTGGTGTGCCGAAGGCGCCGGCGGCGACCACCACCACCGAGGTTTCCAGCATCGTACCGTCGGCGAGTTGCACCCCGCGGACGCGACCCTGGTCGAGGACGATGCGCTGCACATCACCGGTTTCGATGCGCACTCGGGTGCCGGAGAGGATGTCCTGGGTGGCGGCGTAGTGGATCGTGCCGGCATCGACCAGGTGACCCGCCATGGGCTGTTCGCGGATTTCACGGCCGGTCGCCGTGAGGGTGGGTCCCAGGTGCTCGAGGATGCGCTGCTGGCGAACGGAGCCGGCGAACGTATCGTCGGCGACGCCCAGATAGCGTTCGGCGTCACCGAGATAGCGGTCCCACTCGGCAGCCGAAAGCAGCCCGCCACGTTCGGACACGGTGGGTCGTGGGCAGTTGTTTGTCCACAGCACGCCCTGCCCGCCGACGGCGGACGTGACGCATGCCCCCGGCAGTCCCCGCGGCGCAGCCGTCTGGTCGAAATAGCGGAATTCCGCAGCGATTCCGGCCAGGTACGAATCGGGATCCTGCTGGAAGCGGGCCTGGTTGCGAACGTGCGAACCCGGGGGATCGGAGATGACCGGCCCCGATTCCAGGACGGTCACCGCCTGGCCGGCCTCGGCGATCCGGCGGGCGGCAACGGCCCCGATCGGGCCGCTGCCGACCACCACCACCGGCCTGTCCACCGCGATGAGGATAGGTGGTCCTGCTCATCGGCGTGAGCAGTTCAATGACACCGTGATCGTGCGATTGACCACGATCGGCACCAGGACGTCACGGCCGCGACCCCGGTCGATCTCCACCAGCTGGGTCTGGTTCTGGGGGTTGCGAACGCTGGTGACCTCGCACTGAGCCAGCGGCGCCGACCCCACCCTGTCGATCTTGACGTCGAAGCCCTGTGCCTCCAGCTGACCGATCGTGACAATCGCGGACTCGGCATCCGCCGGGCTCGCCAGGCTGAGTAGCAGTCCGAACGCCGCCGTTGCGCCGGCGATGGTCACTGCGAGGTGATATTTGAGAGTGCGGGTCATCGTGAAACCTCCTGTGCGGGCGAGCTATTGCGCTCGCGCCTTAGTGATGACTTCCACAGTGGCGGCGCGGGACAGTCCCGGCTTGGAGGTTCTGTGGAGATTGGCTGGAGATCGGCCACCGGCGCGACACCGCGGATTCGCCCGGCCGGAACTCCACCGAATCTCCACAGAACCTCCAAGCACCGGGTGGTGGAACAACGCGATGCTCTGGCCATGAAAACACTCATCATCACCACCGGCGGAGCCGCGATCATCGCGGCGGCCGCCGTCAGCTCGGCCGCCGTCGCATCCGCAGTCCCGCTGGAAGGTGGCCAGGCCGACGTCGTCATCTCGACGCTTCAGGCACGCGGCTTCACCGTCCAGGTCAACGGGGCGGTGCCCAACGGGTTGTCGCGGTGCACCGTCACGAGCATCAACGGCTTGCGCGGAACCGAGGACGGGGGAGAGCCCATCAACCCCGACGTGGTGACGACCGTGTTCGTGTCGGTGGATTGCCTGCACTGAGACCGACGACCTTCTGCCGCATCCCTGGGGACCTTCGTCCATATGGCTCGGGTGGCTGTTCGGATTAGCGTCGTCGATGACGGTAACCATCGACACCGAAAGATGACCTGAGATGACTGATGTCACCGAGACTGAACCGTCCCCTTCCAGCGAGCTCCTCGACGAGGTACACGAATCGGCCAAGGTGGGCCAGAATGCTGCGGCCGAGGCTCTGCGGATTTTCCGGCAGACGGTGAACGAAGCCGTGCCCGAGGCGCTGCAGCCGCTGCGCACGAAGCTTGTCGACGCCGCGATCGAGCTGGCGGACACGCTTGTCACCGCGCAATATCAGTTCAACCGCAACCTCATTCGCAGCGCCGACCGAGCGCTGGGGTCGTCTGAGGATGCGGAGAAGAAGTAGTCGCTGTCAGCGACTCCTCGACTCGGCGCCGGGCAGAATCCGCAACGGAGGGGGACCTGCCCGGCGTCGCTGGACAACCCCTACTGGTTCCGCGAAGCCAGCCCGACGGGCGCGTGCCCGATCGCCCGGTGGATCGCGTCGGCAAGTGCCAGCGCGCTCTCCTCGGTGAGTTCGAGCGCCACGCGGGCTGACGGCCCGAGTGCGGGTTTAAGCACATCGATGTTGGCGGTGTGCGTGAAGGGGGCATGCACGGCGTGATCGACATACACCGTGGCCCGGTCGGCGCCGAACCATCCGGTGGCGCCCTTGCCGCTGCCCTCGATGGCGATGCGTTCGGTGAGATAGGTGCACATATGGCGCTAGCCCTTCAGGTGAGTCGCGAAGAACGCGTCGATGTGTCGCCAGCCGTCGAGGGCGGCATCGACCCGATAGGCGGGCCGGTCGACCGAGAAGAACGAATGGCCGGCACCGTCGTAGCTGTGGAAGTCGTGCGGCTTGCCCAGCCGGGTCAGTTCGGCGTCTAGGGCGGCCACCGCGGCCGGCGTCGGGAACCTGTCCTCGGCCCCGAACAATCCGAGCATCGGCGCGCTCAGCGTCGGTGCCAGCTCCAGAATCGGTTTCATCGCTTTGGGCATCCCTTCAGGCGGATCCTCGACGATGAACGCCCCATAGCAATTCACCACGGCATCGAACGGCAGTGAGCACGCCGCCAGAAACGCATGCCGCCCGCCGGAGCAGTGCCCGATGACGCCGTATTTCCCGTTGGCGCCCGGCAGACCGCCCAGATGCACCACCGCGCCGGCGACATCGCCGACCAGTCGTTCGTCCGGCACGCCGCCGGCAGCACGTGCCGCGGCGGCGGCGTCGTCGGGATCGGCGCCGGGCGCCTCGCGCGAGTAGAGGTTGGGGCAGACGACGTGATAGCCGCTCACGGCGAGCCGGCGGACGAATTCCTTGGTCTCCCGGTCATAACCCGGCATGTGGTGGATCCAGACGATCCCGCCCCGGGAGCCGTCGGCCAGTGGCCCGGCCCGGTAGGCCTCGATCTCGTCGCCGCCATGCCCGGTGATGGTGATCGTCTCCGCGCGTATGGCATCCGCGCTCGGTCTAGTCATTCGGCCATCATGGAAGGTGACGTGATCGACGGCAAGGGAGTCCAGCGTGAGCACAGCAGCCGAGCAGCCTGCAATCGACTACCCACAGGGCGCCGCGGCCCGTGGACGCATCGAACCGTCGCCCCGGCGGGTTCGCGGCTACCTCGGCAGCCAGCTGGTCTTTGACACCACCTCGGCGCGCTATGTGTGGGAGGTCCCGTACTACCCGCAGTACTACATCCCTCGCATCGACGTCCGGGCGGAGTTCTTGCGCGACGAGAACCATCCGCAGCACGTGCAGTTCGGCGCGTCGCGGAGGTTCGCCCTGACGGACGGAGCACAGTCGTATCCGTCGGCGGCCCGGGTGTTCGACGACGGCGACGGTCCGGTCGCCGGGTTGGTGCGCTTCGACTGGGCGGCGCTGACCTGGTTCGAGGAGGACGAGCCGATCTACGGGCATCCCCGCAACCCCTACGTCCGGGTTGATGCGCTGCGCTCGCATCGGCACGTCCGGATCGAGCTCGACGGCGTGTTGCTGGCGGAGACCGCAAGTCCGGTTCTGCTGTTCGAAACCGGCTTGCCGACGAGGTATTACATCGACCGCACCGATGTCGCGTTCGAGAATCTCGAGCCCTCGGACACCCAGACACTGTGTCCGTACAAAGGCATGACGTCGCAGTACTGGTCGGTGCGGGCCGGCGAGAGGCTGCACAACGATCTGGCCTGGACTTACAACACTCCGCTGGCCGCGGTCGCGCCGATCGCCAACCTGGTCGCCTTCTACAACGAGAAGCTCGACATCACGGTCGACGGCCTTGCGGTGGGCCGGCCGAGGACGCATTTTTCCTAGCAGCGCCATCCGCTCGGTCGGCAGAAGTCGGCTTATACTTTGCCAGGGCTTGCCGTCAAGAAGCGACATGAGTTGCATCCAGCGGTGGGGTCGGGGGGTGCACATGACAGTCGAAACACCGGGCGAAACCGACTACACGCGGCGGATGGAGCGGCTCCTGCAAGCCGTCCAGGAACTGTCGCTGGCGCGCAGCCTCCCGGAGATCCAGGTCATCGTGCGAACCGCGGCACGCGAGCTGACCGGGTGTGACGGGGCCTCGTTCGTGCTCAAAGACGATGGGTTCTGCTACTACGCCGACGAGTACGCGATCGCACCGTTGTGGAAGGGCAGCCGCTTCCCGTTGGAGAACTGTGTCAGCGGGTGGGCGATGCGCCACCGCGAATCGGTGGTGATTCCGGACATCTACGTCGACGAGCGCGTCCCGCACGAGGCGTACCGCCCCACATTCGTCAAGAGCATGGTCATGGTCCCGATCCGCAAGGTCGACCCGATCGGCGCGATCGGCAACTACTGGGCCTTCGAGCGGGAGGCGACCGAGAAGGAAGTCTTCCTGCTCCAGGCGCTGGCCGACTCCACCTCTATCGCCATGGAGAACGTGCAGCTCTACTCGGAACTCGAACAGCGGGTGCGGGACAGGACCGCCGAGCTGGAGCAGGCCAACGACGAGATCCACAAACTTTCGATCACCGACGAGCTGACCGGGCTGAACAATCGGCGAGGTTTCTATCTGCGGTCGGAGGCGGCGCTGCACGCGTCTCGCAGGCAGGGCGGTTCGTGTCTGCTGGTGTTCCTCGATGTCGACGGCCTGAAGCTGGTCAACGATACGCAAGGGCACGAGGTGGGCGATGCTTTGCTCGCCGATGTCGGCGAGCTGTTGCGCGGCACCGTGCGTGAGTCCGATGTCATCGCTCGCATCGGCGGCGACGAGTTCTGCGTCCTGATCGTCGAACCCGACTGCGACCAGACGGCCCTGCGGAACCGGCTACTCGACGCCTTTGACCGCTTCAACGAGGACAGCGACCGGACGTACGTCTTGTCGGCCAGTATCGGGATGGTCCCCGTGGCGCCCGCCGACGCCGACACCATTGACGAACTGCTCTCGCGCGCCGACGAGCTGATGTACGAGGAGAAGAAGGGCAAGCCGACGTCACGTCGGCCCGCCTGATCCTCAGTCGTCGGTGACGGTCAGCTTGACGTCGATATTGCCCCGCGTCGCATTGGAGTAGGGACACACCTGATGCGCCTTCTCGGCCAGCGCGACGGCGGTCTCATGGTCGACGTTGGGCAGTACCACCTCGAGCTCGACCGCCAGGACGAAACCGCCGGCATCATTGCTGCCCAGTGAAACCTTGGCTCCCACAGCCGAATCGGTGACGTCGGCCTTCTCCTGACGGGCGACCAGCCGCAGCGCGGAGTGATAGCACGCCGCATAGCCGATGGCGAACAATTGTTCGGGATTGGTCCCGACACCCGAACCGCCCAGCTCCTTCTGGATGCTCAGATCGAGGTCGAGCTTGCCGTCGGAGGTGCGCCCGTGGCCATCGCGGCCGTCGCCGGTGGCCAGCGCCTCTGCGACATACAGAACGTTCATGCCGATTCCCTTCCTAGGTGGTACTTGCGACATCAAAAACCACGGGCTCGCCAGGAATCATCCGGATAGGGGGGAACCGTGCCGGCGAACGCCTTCATCGGAGCCAACCTACGCGTACCCTGCGCGCATGTACGCCCCAACCTGGGAATCGGTGGGAACGCATCCGCTTCCGGACTGGTACGACGACGCCAAGCTCGGGATCGTCCTGCACTGGGGGCTGTATTCGGTGCCCGGCTGGGCCCCGCAGGTAGCCGACATCCAGCAGCTGCTGAAGACCAAGGGCCCCGCAGACATGTTGCGGGACAACCCCTATGCGGAGTGGTACCTCAACAGCAGCCGGCTGACAGGCAGCCCCACCTGGCATCACCAGCGCGACACTTACGGACCCGAAGCCACCTACGACGACTTCGTCGCGCCCTTCGACGAGGGCACTGCCGGCGCAGACATGGCAGCCATCGCAGACGTATGCCGCGACGCCGGTGCGGGCTATGTCGTCCTCACCACCAAACACCACGACGGCTTCTGCCTGTGGCCCACGGCGCTGGAGCATCCCCGCAAGGGCCGCTACCACGCCAGCCGGGACATCGTCGGTGACCTGCGCAAGGCCGTCCTCGACGCGGGGATGCGGATGGGCTTGTACTACTCGGGCGGCTATGACTGGCCTTACAACGACGCACTCCTGGAGAACCCTGCCGACAGTTTCCTGGCCGTGCCCCACACGCCCGATTACCGGCATTACGCTGCCGCCCACATCAGCGAGCTGATAGCGCGCTATCAGCCGTCGGTGCTGTGGAATGACATCTGCTGGCCCGCCGGCGGCGATCTGGCCGAGTTGTTCGCCGAGTACTACAACGCCGTACCCGACGGCGTGATCAACGACCGGTGGATCCAGCCACCCGTGCACCGCGGCACCGTCACCGACTCGCTGGCCCGGTTGGGTGGGTCTCTGCTACAACGCTTTTGGCCACTGATCCCGGAGGATCGCAAATCGCTGACGTTCCCGGCCAGCCATCACTACGACATCCGAACCCCGGAATACGCGCAGTTCGACAGCATTCAGGACAAGAAGTGGGAGTCCACCCGCGGGGTGGGACATTCGTTCGGCGCCAACCGCAATGAGCGAGCAGAAGACATCGTGACCGCCACCGAGCTGGTGCGCTCCTTCGTCGATATCGTGGCCAAGAACGGCAATCTGTTGGTGGGCATCGGCCCCGACCAGTACGGCCGCTTCCCCGACGAACAGTTGGTGCCGCTGCGCGGATTGGGGCAATGGTTGCGGCACAACGGCGATGCCATATTCGGCACCCGGCCGTGGCACATCGCCGAAACGACCACCACCGAGGGCGGGGCGATCCGGTTCACCCAGCGCGATGGTGCCGTCAACGCTGTGCTGCTGGATGTGTCGGCACCGGCGTTCGGCATCCGGGGGATCGATGCCACCGACGTGACCGAGGTGCGGATGCCTGCTCTCGGCGAACCGGTCGACTGGCGGGTGAGTGATTCGATGCTGCACGTGCGGCTACCCGAACGCATGCCGGTGTCACCGGCCCACGTTTTGACTTTGGGCCACGGCGCGCGGCCGGTTTAGAGCACCTTCGACAGAAAGTCCTGCAGCCGCTGGCTTTTGGGGTTGCCGAACACCTCGTCGGGGGAGTCGTCCTCGACGATGTTGCCGTCGGCCATGAAGATCACCCGTGACGACACCTCCCTGGCGAAGCCCATCTCGTGGGTGACCACCACCATCGTCATGCCACCCTCGGCCAGGTCGCGTAGCACCTGCAGCACGTCACCGACCATCTCGGGGTCCAGTGCACTGGTGGCCTCGTCGAACAACATGATCGACGGATCCATCGCCAGTGCCCGGGCGATCGCGACGCGCTGCTTCTGGCCGCCCGAGAGGGTGGACGGCTTCACATGGGCCTTCTCGGCCAGTCCGACCTGACCGAGGAGTTCCATCGCCTTCTTCTCGGCGGCGGCCTTGTCCATCTTCTTGGTCGTGAGCGGCGCCAGCGTGACGTTCTGCAGCACAGTCATGTGCGGGAAAAGGTTGAAATGCTGGAACACCATGCCGATGTGCTGACGCACCTTGTCCAGATTCACCTTCCGGTCGGTGAGGTCGAACGTGTCGACGACCACCTTGCCCGCGGTGATGTCCTCGAGCTTGTTCAGGCACCGCAGGAATGTCGACTTCCCGGATCCCGACGGACCGATGACACACACCACCTCACCCTGCTTGATATCAGTGGTGATGCCGTCGAGGACAACCAGTTCGCCGAACGCCTTCTTGAGTCCCTCGATGTGAATCATCACCGTGCCTTCGGGTTCCGCCGCGGCGGAATCGGGAACGAGGTTCATTTCACGATCCTTTTCTCGATGCGGTCGGAGAGTTTGGTCAGCGCCATGATGACGATGAAGTAGATGATCCCGATGATCAGCCACATCTCGAACGACTTGTAGTTGCCCGCGATGATGATCCGCCCGGTCTGAGTCAGCTCGGCGATACCGATCACCGACAGGATCGAGGTGTCCTTCAAGGTGATCACGAACTGGTTGATGTACGACGGAATCATCGTCCGGATCGCCTGCGGCAGAATCACTTTCCGCATCGTCGGCAGGTAGCCGATGCCGAGGCTGCGAGCGGCCTCCATCTGCCCCTTGTCGACCGACTGGATGCCGCCGCGGACGATTTCGGTCATGTAGGCGCCGGCGTTGAGTGACAGTGTGATGACGCCTGCCGTCAGCGCCGACATCTGGAAATCGAGGGCAGTCGGGATGCCGAAGTAGATGAAGAAGGCCTGAACCAGCAGCGGGGTGCCGCGGAAGATGTCGACGAACGTCGTGCCGATGCCCCGCAGCACGATCGAGCGTGACACCCGGAACAGGCCGAAGATGATGCCGAGAATCAGTGCGAAGAAGATCGAGACGACCGTCAGGAAGACGGTCATCTTCAGGCCCTCGAGCAGCAGTGGGTACGTGCTCTTGATCAGGCCGAGGTACGAGGTGTCGTCGGTGCTGGCTTTCTCGCCGAGGTAGGTGTTGACGATCTCGTCGTAGCGGCCGGACTTCTTGAGGTTGTCCAGGCCGGCGTTGAATTTCTGGAGCAACTCGGCATTGCGGCCCTTGTTCACCGCGAAGCCGTAACCGGTGGGGTCCTCCTTGGGTCCCACGGTCTTGAACCCGCTGCCCTGCGCGATGTTGTAGAGCAGTACGGGGTAATCCTCGAAGGCTGCCTGCGAGTTACCGGTCTTGACCTCGTCGAACATCGAAGACGAATCCGCGAACGAGACAACCTGGAAGCCGTACTTGTCCTTGATGGAGTTGGCGAACGTCGCGCCCTGGGTGCCGTTCTTGACCGCGACCTTCTTGCCGCGCAAGTCCTCATAGGACTTGATGTCGTTGTTGGTCTTCAGCACCGCCATCTGAATGCCGGACTCGAAGTACGGTTCGGAGAAGTCGAAGACCTGCTTGCGCTTGTCGGTGATCGACATGCCGGCGATCACGCCGTCGACCTGATTGGCCTGCACGGCCTGCAGTGCGGCGTCGAAGCCGAGCGGTTTGATGTCGACGGTGAACTTCTGATCCTCGGCGATCGCACGGATGAGATCCATGTCGATGCCGACGAAATTGCCTTGCTTGTCCTGGAATTCGAAGGGAGCGAAGGTGGTGTCGGTGGCGATCAGATAGTTCTCGCCGTCGGCAACGGCGCGGGCGGGGGAGAGCAATCCGGCCGCGAACACGGTCACGAGTGCTGCCAAGACCACTGCGGCGCCTGCCCGGCCGGTCCCTCGTCGAGACATTCGCCGTAACCATCTCGTCGGCATGCGTTCCCCTCCTGTTTTCGGATTGTGGGCGTGGGGTTCACGCTAATGCCATGGCTTGCCGCCTGCTCGGGGAACCGCAATTCCGTGGCGCCGCGGCCCGACGTCGGTCAGGCTGGGGACCACCATCTACGACAAGGAGTTCCATGACCGTTCGAGCATCGACCGTCGCGGGCATCGCTGTCGCGGTGTGCGCGGTGCTGCCGGCAGCGCCGGCCGGGGCGACCCCTCCCGATGGTGATGCCGCGCGCACCGATCTCGCCAAGGGCACCACCGAGACCCCGGTTTCGATCACCACCGACGGCCCCACGACGCTGATCGTTCAGAGCCTCGTCCTGCAGCCCGGCGCCTCCAGCGGCTGGCACACCCACCCTGGCAGCGAGTTGTCGGTGATCACCGCAGGGACGGTGGCACTGCAGACCGCCAGTGCGTGCGGCCCGGTGACCTACAGTGCCGGCCAGGCGGTGTTCATCCCGGCGGGTGTGCCGCACCGGGTGGACAACCCGTCGGCATCGGAAGCGCAGGTGGTGCTGACCTACACGCTTCCCGTCGATGCGCCGCTTCGTGGCGACGCCCCCGACGTATGCGCGAAATAGCACCCGGCTGTGCCGGACCCCCGTTCCGCCTATGAGCGTCTGCGCGCCGCACACCTGACGGCGGTTTCGGCGGCGCTCGAGGACCACCTCGGCCGTCTGGAATGGTCACGCGCACAGATCGAACGGCACCGCGAGCGTTCGCCCTTCCACGCGGTCGGCTGCAGCCACGGTGAAGGTCTGCACGACCTCGGAGACGAGGTCACCCTGCTGTCAGGGGAATGCCCGTGCGGCAGTGCGTTCCTGCGGGTCGCCGATGTCACCGGCCGCCGTGACGACGACTTCTCCTACGGCGCGATCACGGTGCCGGCCAGCGCTTTTCGACATGTCCTGCGGTACCCGCAGATCACGGTCACCGTCGTCGAACAGCTCCCGCGTCGCCAGGCCACCGGCAAGCTGACCCGGTTCGTCCCGCGCCGGTGATCCTCACTCCTTTTGGACGGTGTTGTCGAAGCCGGACTTGCTGATCTTCGGCGAGCCGCCGCGATACGTGACCTTGTTGTCGATCCCGGAGACGTCGATGGTGTCGGTGGCATCGATGGTCACAATGTTGTTCATGCCGGACACCTGAACGAGCTTGCAGTGGCCGGTGGTCACCACGGTGTTGTCCACCCCGCTGATGGTGACAACGGTGTCGTCGCAGGCGATCCTCTTGTTCTCGCTGACGCCGGACACGCTGACGTTGCCGCCGGGCGCCGGGGTCTCCACCGTGGCCGCCGAACTGGACGGCGCTGTCGGAGTCGGGGTCCTGGTGGTGCGGCTGGGCCGGGTGGGCGTGGTGAACGTGCCGCCGCCGCCGGAGATGGTCGGAGTGCCCGCACGGTTGACGGCGAACAGCGAGGTCGCCACGATCGCGCCGCCACCGATGATCAGCCCAACGACCAGCAGCGCCAGCACAATCCAGCCCACCCGCATGCCAGACGAGGGCGACGGGACGGACGGCGGCGGCATCGGCGGACCGTAGTACCCCGCTGGCGGCGGGGGCGGCCAGCCGCCCGGGGTGCCAGTGGTCCCCAGTTCGCGCGCCTGCTCGGTCAGTGGACGCTCGAGGTCCCGGATGCGCTTCTCGGGATCGTCGTCTGGGTTCATCGGCTCCTGCTCCTCGATCAGGTCGGTGATCAGACTATTGCTAGGTGTGCCTCCAGTCGGCAATATCCCCGTGGTGGAGGTCGCCTACCGCGCGTTGCTCACCCAGGGCACGCTGTACACCACCGGCACTCAGTTGGCCAACGTGTCGGTGGTTCTGCCGTTCATCTGCGCCCAGGAGGGGTACTACTGGGCGGCCGGATTGCTCTATCCGGCCTACTGCATCGGCATCGTCGGTGGAAACTCACTGTCGCCGTACGTGCTCGCCCGTGCCCGACATCTCAAACACCTGGTGATCGCCACCACCACGCTGATGATGGCTGCCCTCGTGGTGATCAGCGCCTTCTCGGCATGGACCAAATTGTTCATCGCAGGGATTTTCCTGGCCGTCTCACTGGCCACTGGCGTGGTCGGTGGCATCTCCAAAGTTGCTTTCTCCGAGGTTGTTTCGAGCAAGCTCGACGACCACCGTCGCAGCGACCTGGTGCTCACCCAGGGGGCGATCGGGGCTATTCTCGCCATCGGCACCACCTTGGTGCTGCTCCCGTTCCTGGCGCAGCGGGACCCGGCGCACAGTCACCTCGACCTGCTCTGGCTGGGCTCGTCGGGCCTGTTGGCCGCTGCGATCGCCGCCGTCTTCATCGGGCCGGTGCAGGCCTCGGCGACCAGCCGGGTGACGTTCCGGGAGACGTACAGCGACGGCGTCCGCGCCGCGAAATCGCAGTCGTGGTTCCGCCGCTACGTCGTCATCCAGCTGCTGTTCGTTCCGGTCAGCCTGGGCACGTCGTTCTACAGCATCCACGCGTCGGTGAACCACAGTGACTCCGCGGGCAGCCTGCACGTGCTGGTGATCTCGTCGAGCATCGGCATGGTGGCCGGCTCGTTGTTCTGGCGCTTCGTCAGCCGCACGCTGGGGGTGCGCGGCATGCTGATCAACTCTGCTCTGCTGGGTAGCGCCGCCGCCGCGGTGTGCGTGGCGATGGAGTACCGCGACGACCTGAACCACATCTGGATCTACGGCATCGTCTTCATCCTCGCGACGATGGCCTACCAGGCCATCTTCAGCGCCGGGCTGGCCTGGGTCGGCGCCTTCGCCGCCGAACAGCACCGGGCCACCCTGCTGGGCTTCGGGTCATTGGTGATCGCCGTCGAGTCCTCGCTGTTGGGCGCCGCGCTGGGCGCGGTCGCGCAGAACGCGGCGGTGGTCGGTCCGATCTTGACGCTGCTCGGTCTCAACATCGTCGCCGGGGTGGCCGCGGTGTGGGTCGCGCCGTCCAACGAGCGGTTGGCCTCACTTCGGGAGCAATAGCCGAACGGCATGCGCCACAACGGCGTCGACATCGTCGCCGAGGGTGCCCGCCAGCCACTGCTGGGCCAGCTCGGCCATCGCGCCTGCGTACATCGCGGCGCCGACTTCGGTTGCCACCCGGTCGGATTGGGGCGCGGCGCGGCGCTGTTCGTCGAGGACGAGTTCACGCACGTGGTCCTGGGCGATGGTGCGACGCGCAGCCAGGACCGGGTTGGTGCGGGCCTCGGTGAACAGGATCTTGCCGCGGCGTGGGTCGGCCGAGCTGAAGTCGAGCACCGCGCGGATACCGGCGCGCAGTCGGGCACGTTCGTCACGAGCGCTGGCCATCACCGCGGTCAGGATGCCGCCGAGTTCGGCTGCCACCTCGTCGTAGACCGCACCCAGCAGTGCGTCGGTGTCGGTGAAGCTCTCGTAGAAGTACCGCGTGTTGAGCTCGGCCGCGCGGCACACCGACCGCACCGAGACCGCGGCTTCACCGCCATCGCCGAACAAACCGAAGGCGGCGCGCACCAGCAGCGTCCGCCGCTCGGCCTGGCGATCGGCGGGCGACACTCCGGCCCACCGGGTGGCACTCGGCATTCGCTGAGGATATACCGGCCGACGGCCCGCCCCATGCTACTTTGGTTACAGGCGTAACCAAAGTGTCGTGCTTCCGGGGAAGGAGCCAGCCGAGATGAAACTGCTGCTGCCGCACCAACTTCTCGAGAACAAGGTGAGATCCGACTTCGACAAGAACATCCGCAGCCAGTTCTTCCGCGGCCTGGAGTTCGCCGGACCAGAGGGCGACCCGGGCTGGTTCGGTCCGGGCAGCGCGGTGTGGCACGTGCATTCGCACACCCCGATGCTGATCTTCGGCCTGCAGTGCGCCGCCTTCATCGAGCGCTTCGACCCCAGCATCTTCTGGATGGGATCGGACCATTCTCGGGTGGTACAGCACGACGAGGATGGCAATCCCACCGGCAAGCTGGACCTCAAAGGGTCCGGTATCCGGCTTGCGCACTCGGTGGCGTTCTTCATCGGGACTGCATACGGGTCCACTGAAACCGCAGAACGCGTTGCCCAGACCGTGCGGGCAATGCACCACACCATCAAGGGCGTCCGTCCCGACGGACTGCCCTACGACGCCGACGACCCGGAGTGGCTGCGCTGGAACTATGCCACCGTGGTCTGGGGTATCGCGACCGCCCACGAGCTCTACCACCCGAGTCCGCTGCGCGACATCGACCGCTACTACGGCGAGTTCGTCCGCGTCGGCCATGCTCTGGGGGGCACGGACCTGCCGGCGACGAAGGGCGAGACGTTGGACTGCCTACGCTCGTATCTGCCCAAGCTGGCCCTGACCCACGGCGCCGCCCAGTTCACCGGTCCCAACCTGATGGAGAATCCCGACGTCCCTCAGGAGGCGAAATTCTTCGACTGGGCGATCCGCGACAGCATGCCGGACTGGGCGGCCGACATGATCGCTTATCGTCGGCCGCACCCGATCGAGTGGGCCGCCCGCCGCGCCGCCACGTGGGCCGCACTCAACACGGCGTGGGTGGCGATGGGCCCGCTGCCGGAGTTCAGACAAGCCCAGCAGCGGGTCGCCAACGGCACGACGGTCGCTCACACCGAACCGGCCTATGTGCTCGGCAGCGATCCGGCCCGCAGTCGCGAGGTCGTCGAGCAGATGGTGTGACCTGAACCACTAGCGAATTGCTGAGACTCACTCGCTAACTACGCGGATCAGCGAACTTGACGGGGATCAAGATCGAGTATTCGGCTACCTGGTCGAGTGCGGGTGTCGACAGTGTCAATAACTTAAGGATTTTCCTTAATAATTTAGACGCGACTGAGGCATTGTGATTTCGGCCTCTTTCGGCCCCGCCGGGCTGAGAAAATCTAAGCCGGTCAGACATTGAAGCGCGTGATTCGTGATCTTGAACAAATGCGAAATCACATGTCAACGTGTATTTTTGGCGGCATTCCCCGGCTTTGCAACGAATTGATAACGATGCGCGCCTTAGGCCTTGCTGAGACCCGCGGGGTGCATGGGAATTAGGTTGTGAAAAGCCGCGAATTCTCCCCGAATTCACTCGCTACACTCGTCGAAGGCAGTTACCGCCAGGTAACGCAACAACGACCAAAGACAATGTCCGGCCGCATCCGGTCGGCGGAGGTACGAGATCATGGCAAACGCAACGGGAGTTACGGAAGGGGCGCAGCACACCGGTGTTGCGGTCGCCGAGCGGGCCGCCGCTGCGCACTCGCTGTGGCTGTCGTCGCTGCCGGCGATCGGGCGCGCCCCGATCGGTGATCTGCTGCCGCAGCTGCTGCGGGGCGCCGAGCTGGAGCCGCTGACCGAGCCGATCGCCGCGCCGGTCGTCACCATCGCCAGGACGCTCGCCGCGGGGCACGGGCCGGTCAGTGACATGGCCGTCAGCCCCGATGGCCGCTACCTGGTCACCGCACACTACGGCGCCGACGTTGTCTGCGTCATCGACGCTGCGACCTTGACGGTGACCACCACCATCGACGGCCTGTCCGAGCCCTACGCCGCTGTTGTCGTCGCCGATCGCGCGTATGTCAGCGCGGCGTCCAATGACGTCGACGCCGTCGTGGCTGTCGACACCCGTACCGGGATGCCGCTGGCGGCCAAGACCTTTGAGATGACTGCCGGTGGCATGGCGGTGAGCCCGGCCGCCGACGTCCTTTACGTCGCGCGTACCGCCAACGACACGGTCGACATCGCGGTCGTCGACATCGAGACCGGCTCGGTCGCGGCCGTCGAGATCCCGGCCGCTCCGGGCGCTTCCGTCGAGGCGCTGTGCATCAGCGCCGACGGTTCGCGCCTGTTCGCTGCGCTGACCACCCCCGCCGGTGGCCTGCTCGCGATCGTCGACACCAAGGACCGCGCGGTCCGCAACATGGTGGCGATCGCTGGATCCATCGGTGACATCGCGGTGATGCCCAACGGCCGCACCGTGTTCGGCACCGGCTGCGATGCCGAGTTCCGCGGCGCCATCCACGTCATCGACGTCGCGGGTGCCCGGGTCACCGACACGATCGCGATGGGCGGTGTGCCCACGCAGCTGGTCCTCAGCCGCGACGGCGCCTGCGCCTACATCGTCGACCGCAACGAGGTGGCCGTGCTGTGCACCGCCACTTCGGAGATCGTCGACAGCGTCGTCATCGGCCCGCAGCTGTCCTGCCTGGCCGCCGACCCGGTGCGCAACCGCCTGTATGCGGCCGACTACACCGGCGCGATCACCGCGCTGCGCCTGGACCCCGCGGCCCAGCAGCCGCAGTTGGCCGCCGCGGCGTCCTGAACCCCTGCCGCGACCGTGACTCCCCGGCAGCGCGTCGTCAATCTCGTTCAGCGCCACATCGCCAACCCGGTGATGCGGATGGTTCCGATTCAGACCCTGTTGGAGACGACGGGCCGAAAATCCGGACAACCGCGACGTACCCCGATCGGTGGCCGGCTGACGGGCAGTGAGTTCTGGCTGGTATCGGAGTTCGGTGATCGATCGCAGTACGTCCGCAACATCGCGGCGAATCCGCGGGTGCGGGTTCGCGTTCGCGGACGCTGGCACAGCGGAACGGCCACCCTGCTACCCGACGATGACGCGCGGGCCAGGCTGGCCGAACTTCCGCGGATGAACAGTGCGGCGGTGCGCGCGATGGGTGACAACCTGCTCACCATCCGCGTCGATTTGGACTAGTGGGCGCTGCAGTCCAGTGACACTGAGATCGTCTGGCTCGTCACGACCGGCACCAGGATCGTGCGGTCTCCGTTGCGCCCCGGACCGGTGTAGGGCACCCATTGGGTGAGGGTCTGGGGGTTGCGCACGTTGGTGACCACGCACTTGGACATCGGCCCGGTTCCGATGCGGTCGATGTTGACGGTGTAGCCCTGCTGCTGCAACTGGCTGATCGTGCTCTGGGCCGAGTCATCGGCCCAGGCCGGGGCGGCCGGCCCGGCGATGATGCCACCGACTGCCGCCATCGCCGCTAGTGCTGATGCGGTACGCATACCGCGCCTCCTCGTTTCCGCCCCCAATGATTCTCCATCTACATCGTCGCCGCCGTCGGAAACGTTCCGCTACCGGGTGGCCATTTCGCTGGCAGAGAACACGACCTGGTATTGCCGAGCGAATTGCATTCTGCCTGCGGTTGTTTAGCTCTCGCGGGGTCGGGAACCCGAAGGCCTGGGCGGGTGACGCGAACGGTCAACGAGGGGCCGTCGCGATGGATTGCCCGTACCTCGGCAGGATGAATCCGGTGCTCATGCGCCTCATCCTGCACAACATTCACAGGCATCGAGGAGGACTCGTGGGCAACAGCGGACCCGAAGAAGGCATCAAGGGCGTCGTCGAGGACGTCAAGGGCAAGGCCAAGGAGGCTGTCGGCACCGTCACGGGACGGGACGACCTCACCGAAGAGGGAAAGGCCCAGCAGGACAAGGCCGACGCTCAGCGTGACGCCGCGGCCAAGGAAGCCGAGGCCGACAAGGCACGCGGCGAGGCCAAGGCCCAAGAGAAGCGACAAGAGTCGCACCAGTAGCAGACCCATGCGGGCCCGGTCGGTGACTCCGGCCGGGCCCGTATGCGTTCAGCGTCCGCGCGGGGCGTACATGATCAGCGCCACGCCCAAAAGGCAGATCAGCGAGCCCGCCACATCCCAGCGGTCGGGACGAAACCCGTCGGCGGCCATTCCCCAGAGCAAGGAGCCCGCCACGAACACGCCACCGTAGGCCGCCAAGATCCGGCCGAAATGCGCATCGGGCTGTAGCGTAGCCACGAAACCGTAAGCGCCCAAAGCAATTACGCCAAAACCGGCCCAGATCCAGCCGCGGTGTTCGCGCACCCCTTGCCACACCAGCCAGGCGCCGCCGATCTCCAGCAGCGCCGCGGCGACGAACAACGCGGTCGACTTCAACACCATGGCGCGCAACAGTACCTGCGCTTGCTGAGCCGTTCATTGAGTGCTGACGCTCCAAGAAACGCCGCAATCGCGGCGTCACCGTTCACTCAACGAGCTGAACGGGACCCGTCACGCTGCCCGTCCGATAGATTCGGGCCATGCAGTGCACCATGCAGTACTTTCCTCTGACGGTCGCCGCGATCCTGCGCTACGCCGTCACCGTTCACGGCGACCGGACGGTGACCACCGCCACCGGTGATGGGGGTTACCGGCACGCCACCTACCGCGAGCTGGGCCAGCAGGCCGGCCGACTGGCCAACGCATTGCGCCGCCTCGGTGTGGACGGCGACGACCGCGTCGCCACTTTCATGTGGAACAACCAGGAACACCTGGAGGCCTATGTTGCGGTGCCGTCGATGGGGGCGGTGCTGCACACGCTGAACATTCGGCTCTTCCCCGAGCAGATCGAGTTCGTCGCCTATGAGGCCGAGGACCAGGTGGTGATCGCCGACCTGTCGCTGGCGCCGATCCTGGCACCCGTGCTCCCCAAGATGGAGACGGTGCACACCGTGATCGCTGTGGGCGCAGGAGATCTGGGGCCGCTGGAGGCGTCGGGCAAGCGGGTGGTGCGCTACGACGAGCTAACCGCCGCCGAATCGTGCGAGTTCGACTGGCCTGATATCGACGAAAATTCGGCCGCCGCAATGTGTTACACCAGTGGTACCACCGGCCACCCGAAGGGTGTGGTGTACGGCCACCGGTCGAGCTACCTGCACTCGATGTCGGTGTGCAGCGGCAACGGTATGGGACTGAGCTTCTCGGACAAGGCGTTTCCGATTGTGCCGATGTTCCACGCCAACGCCTGGGGGCTGCCGTACGCGGCGCTGATGGCCGGCGCCGACATCGTCTTGCCCGACCGCTTCATGGACGCCAAGTCGCTGGTGGATCTGATCGAGACGCAGCGCCCGACGGTGGCCGGCGCGGTGCCGACGATCTGGAACGACGTGATGAATCATCTGGACCGCAATCCCGGCCATGACATTTCGTCGCTGCGGCTGGTCGCGTGCGGCGGGTCGGCGGTGCCGGTGTCGCTGATGAAGACGTTCGAAGAACGCTACGGCGTGCAGATCCGCCAGCTGTGGGGGATGACCGAGACCTCACCGATGGCCACCCTGGCCTGGCCGGCGCCGAACACCCCGGAGGACAAGGTCTGGGAGATCCGCGGCACGCAGGGCCGGCCGATGTGCGGGGTCGAGGCCCGCATCGTCGACGACGGTGGCGCGGTGCTGCCCAACGACGGGGATGCGGTGGGCGAACTGGAAGTTCGCGGTCCGTGGATCACCGGCTCCTACTACCGCAATACCGATGAGTCGAAGTTCGCCTCCGGCTGGTTGCGTACCGGGGATGTGGGCCGCATCGACGAACAGGGCTACATCACCCTGACCGACCGCGCCAAGGACGTCATCAAATCCGGTGGTGAGTGGATCTCGTCGGTAGAGCTGGAGAACCACTTGATCGCGCACCCGGCGGTGCGGGAGGCCGCGGTCGTCGGCGTGCCCGACGAGCGCTGGCAGGAACGACCGCTGGCCGCGGTCGTGCTGCAGGAGGGTGCCGAGGCCTCGCCCGAGGAGCTACGGAAATTCCTGTCCGACAAGGTCGTCCGTTGGTGGCTGCCGGAACGATGGACGTTCATCGACGAGATCCCCCGCACGAGCGTCGGCAAATACGACAAGAAGACGATCCGCGCCCGACACGCCGACGACGTCTACGAGGTCACGCACCTGGAGTAGCTACCGCTCCGCGCGTTGGTAGGCGGTGACGACCGCCGCCCCGCCGAGCCCGATGTTGTGCTGCAGCGCTGCGCTGACGTTGTCCACCTGACGCTTGTCGGCGGTGCCGCGCAACTGCCAGGTCAGCTCGGCGCACTGGGCCAGGCCGGTCGCGCCCAATGGATGGCCCTTGGAGATCAGGCCGCCCGACGGGTTGACCACCCAGCGTCCGCCATAGGTGGTGTCGTCTTTGTCGATCAGCGAGGGCGCCTCACCGGGACCGCAGAGGCCGAGGGCTTCGTACAGCAGCAGTTCGTTGGCTGAGAAGCAATCGTGCAGCTCGATCACCTGAAAGTCCTCCGGGCCGAGCCCGGACTGATCGTAAACCTGTTGTGCGGCCTGAACATTCATGTCGTAGCCGATGATATTGGCCGCGCTGCCGTCGAATGTCGACGCGAAGTCGGTGGTCATCGCCTGCCCGACGATCTCCACCGCCTGCGCGGCAAGGCCGTGCTTGTCGACGAATGCCTCGCTGGCCACGATCGCCGCACCCGAGCCGTCAGAGGTGGGCGAGCACTGCAGTTTGGTCAGCGGGTCGGAGATCATCTTCGCGCCCAGGATGTCGTCGAGGGTGTACTCCTCCTGGAACTGCGCGTACGGGTTGTTGACCGAATGCTTGTGGTTCTTGTAGCCGATCTTCGCGAAATGCTCGGCGGTGGTGCCGTACTTCTTCATGTGCTCGCGACCGGCTGCGCCGAACATCCACGGCGCCACCGGAAACGTCATCGTGTCGGTCTCGTTGAGGGCGACGATATGACGCATCAGCGGAGACTCCCGGTCCTCGGCGCCGCCACCGAGCGAGCCGGGTTGCATCTTCTCGAAGCCCAGCGCGATCGTGCAGTCGGCAAGGCCGCCGCGGATGGCCTGCGCAGCCAGGTACAGCGCGGTGGATCCGGTCGAACAGTTGTTGTTGACGTTCACGATCGGGATGCCCGTCATGCCGAGTTCGTAGAGCGCGCGCTGCCCCGACGTGGAGTCACCCGAGCAGTAGCCGACGTAGCCCTGCTGCACTTGCGCGTAGTCGATACCGGCGTCGGCCAGCGCTTTGGTGCCCGACTCGTTGGCCATCTGGGGGTAGTCCCAGCCTTCGCGACGGCCCGGCTTCTCGAACTTGGTCATCCCGACCCCGACGACGAAAACCTTGTTTGGCATGCGCTAATCCTTCCGTCCGCATGGGAGATGTCGTTAGTGTAGACGCCTGTAACACGTTCTAGTTTTCCGCAGAGGAGCAGCAATGGCGTTGCGGGTCGTGCAGTGGGCAACCGGTTCGGTCGGGGTAGCGGCGATCAAAGGCGTACTCGAACATCCCGAACTCGAACTGGCCGGCTGCTGGGTGCATTCCAAGGACAAGGCCGGCAAGGACGTCGGCGACATCATCGGCACCGAACCGCTGGGCGTGACTGCCACCAACAGTATCGACGACATCCTCGCCCTGGACGCCGACGCGGTGATCTACGCACCGCTGCTGCCCAACCTCGACGAGGTGACCGCATTGCTGCGCTCGGGCAAGAACGTCGTCAGCCCACTGGGCTGGTTCTACCCGAGTGAATCCGAAGCCGCCCCGCTGGAGGCCGCCGCCCGCGAGGGCAACGTCACCCTGCACGGTGCCGGGATCGGACCGGGTGCGGCCACCGAACTGTTCCCGCTGCTGCTGTCGGTGATGTCCACCGGCGTGACCTACGTTCGCGCCGAGGAGTACTCCGACCTGCGCACCTACGGTGCACCCGACGTGCTGCGCCACGTCATGGGTTTTGGCGGCACACCCGAGAGCGCGCTGACCGGACCCATGCAGAAGTTGCTCAACGGCGGCTTCTTCCAATCGGTTCGGCTGATCGTCGACCGCCTGGGTTTCGCGGCCGAGCCCAAGATCCGCACCTCCCAGGAAATCGCGGTGGCGACCGCGCCCATCGACTCGCCGATCGGGGTGATCGAACCCGGCCAGGTCGCCGGTCGGCGTTTCCACTGGGATGCCGTGGTGACCAACACGATCGTCGTGCGCATCACCGTCAACTGGCTGATGGGCGAGAAAAACATGGATCCCGCATGGTCTTTCGGCCCGGCAGGGGAGCGCTATGAGATGGAGGTGCGGGGCAATCCGAACACCTTCGTCACAGTCAAGGGCTGGCAGCCGGAAAGCGTCGAGGAAGGGTTGGTGAGCAACCCTGGCGTGGTGGCCACCGCCGCGCACTGCGTCAACACCATCCCCGCGACCTGCGCCGCCGAGCCGGGCATCGCCAGCTTCTTCGACCTGCCGCTCGTCACCGGACGGGCGGCGCCGCAGCTGTCCCGCTGACTATCATCTCCCGATATGGCCAATCCCGTCGTCGTCGAGCAGTCCCGCGCGATTCCCGTGGCGGTGTCGGATGCGTTCGCCAAAACACTGCCAATGCCGTTGCCCAGCTTGTTCAACCATTGGTATGGCCCCATCCCGCCGATCAAGGCCGTCCACGACCAAACGGGCGACTGGTCCGCGGTGGGCCAGACCCGCACCATCGCACTTGTCGGTGGTGGCGGCATGCGGGAGACGCTGACCCGCGTGGATGCGCCCGACGCTTTCGGTTACACCCTCACCGATGTGCGCGGCGCCATGTCACCGCTCATCGACCACATCGAAGGGCTCTGGCAGTTCAGGCCGCAGGGCACCGGAACCTTGGTGACGTGGCAGTGGACCCTGCATCCGAAATCGGCCCTGACCGCCCCGGCCCTACCGGTATTCGCCCGGATTTGGAAGGGCTACGCCGCCAAGGCGCTCGGAACGCTGTCTGACTACTTGTTGCGTTAGGCGCTGTGGTCAGGGGCCGCCGACAACACGTGTCGCCGATTGAAACCCACCTGCGAAGGCAGATACCGTCGCTCCCGGGATGAGTGGGATCACCGCGGTGCCCTCGTTGTTCGTGGTGACGGTGACCGGGCCGACAGAAACCGTCGCCCCGCGCACTGGCCGAGCTTGCGAGTCCTCGGGAATAGTGGCTGTGACCAAGACGCTGCCCTCCCCGGCGGGAAACGAAATCGACAGCGGCGGTTGTGATCGCGCCGGGCAGTTGCTTTGAGTGGGTATACCCGCGAGCTTGACGCCGTTGATGGCCGATTCCACCCCGCCCAAGTAGTTGCTGTCTGGCCCGACGACGACCAGTCCGCGCAGGTAGCCCTTGCGCGCTCCGGAGCTTGTCAGGTTGGCACTCCAGGTTGCGGTGAGTGGAGCCAGGACTACGAGGATGGTTTCCACGCCGTTCAAGAACGTCGCGCCGTCGTCGGAGTAATTGGCGTACGAGACCGAGAACCGCCCCGACGCGTATGCACCGAAATACGACAGCAAGGCGGTCCCCGAGTACTTCCCCTTCAGCAGCCGGACGGGTCGAATACGACCCATCAAGGGGTTGAAGTCCTTGACCGGACCCGACCACTGCGCGATCTTCGCCGGATCTTGGTGTATCGGCGTTTGGGGGACGGTCGGTGTGCGCGCGGGAAACCTGAGAATGCTTATCCGCGTTTGCTTTCCAGGGCCGCCCGGTCCGGGTTGCTCGTTGACCAGCGCCCGGGTGGAATCGTCGAACCAGCTCCAGCCGCGGATGGTCCAGGCCGGGTCGATCACGATCGGTTGGCCGGAGTAGCCGCCCTCTTGCTGACCGATCGCCGTATCCATCAGCCAGGGTTCGTTCATGCAGCGCCGGTTGTTCCAGAGACTCACCCGGCCGATCTGACCGAAGCTGGCGCTATCGATCAATGCTGGGCGGACCAGCTGGGTGAAGACCGTCATCCGATTCAATCCGCGAGCCGAACTGAAGTAGGTGGTCTTGCCATCGGGCGCGATGTCCCCGGCCTCGTTGTAGTCCAAGTCGCTGGTCAACGGACGCCGATCACCCGTGGCCGTGTCGAGTAGCCAGATGTCGTAGTTCAGTCCGGTGCTGGTGGTCTGATACTTCAGTGTCCGCCCACCGTTGTGCCAACTCGCTCCTTCGTAGAACTGAGCGGCGTTGGCGAGATCGGCCGCGAAGTCCGTCTTCTTGACCCAAGACGGGTTGAAGATGCGCTGGTCGGTGAGCACGTATCGGTCACCGTTGAGGGTGAGCCGCGCTATGCTCATCCGGGTGCCCTCGATGGGGTTCACTTCATTCCAGGTGACGTACTCGCCGTACCAGTCCGGCTTGGCTTCCCGGTTCTGGCCGCTGAGCAGGCTGCCGCCGGCTGGGAACTGAACCTTCTTGCTCGTCTTGGTCTGACAGTCGTAGATCGAGGGAGCGCATTCCAGAATCTGGTAATCGATGTGTCCGGCCCCGCCACCCTGCTGGCCCGAGGTGTTGGCAAACCAGACCCGCTTGCTGTCACCCATCGCCTTGATTTTCGTGGCGTTGGTCGCCACGCCACACGAAATGCATTGGTAGTTATCCCCATTGAGATCAGTCGTCGCGATCTGCGAGTTGCCCGATATCATGACCTCGACCACGAGATGGTGATCGTCGGGCGCGACGTCGGCAGAGTCGACCGTCACGCCCGCGGGCACGGAGAAGCTCAGCACCCGTTCGACTTCAAAGGGTTCGAGTGAGGGTGACGAGTCCGCCGACGCGATGGTGGGCGGGGCGATCACGACGGCCGCGACAGTCGTCGTCATGACGAGCAAGATCGACAGCAGCCTGCATCGGGCTGAACCGTGAAGCATCAGGAACTCTCGCCTTCCGATCTAAGCACGCTCATCGCGTAGGGCGGGGTGATCGCACTGGATTCTCGAAATCTGCTATTTCAGTTGAATATTCGGTCCATACATCGCTCGATGAGCAAGAAGATCGCCGCAGTTCCCGTGGTCACCACGGGACGATGTCCAGCACCGGCATCCCCATCAGTCGCACTGTCCGTACTGATCGGCGAACACTGCGCATCAAGGGCGACGTATGTGGGTTCGGGTGTCCCATCGAAGCTGCGACCGCGGCCGCCTGGCCGAAATCGGTGTCGCCAGTTGGCGAGACACCCCACAGTTCGACGACAGTCAGCACCGGCTCGTCGGCGGCAGGGCCGGTGAGCCTCGGCGAGCCGTCAACTTCGGCTTGTGATGCCAGCATTGGAAGTCCCCAAATCTGCTCGACGGCCGTGACGACGATCAGCACGAACGCGGCGATGACAAGTCGGAAACCGCAGGTCACACCGCCGTCGCTGCCCGCCATCCCACCATTCCGTCCCGATCATTTGCATGCATATTAGAACGTAACTATGCCATGTCGGGAAGCAGGCGCGCCGTATTGCATCTTGGAACTGGTGTTTTTCGCGTTGAGTTACCTGCGATCATGCAGGTACCACGCCGATGGGGTGGGTGTGGCGCGTCTGCCCTAAGGTTCCAGCACCGCAGCCGGGCCGCGCTGCATCAGCTGACGACCGATGATGATCCGCTGAATCTCGCTGGCGCCCTCCCAGATTCGTTCCACGCGCAGCTCGCGGAACATCCGCTCGGCGATGTTCTCCCGCATGTAGCCTCGCCCCCCGAAGATCTGCACCGCCCGGTCGGCAACGCGACCGGCCATCTCCGAGCAGTACAGCTTGGCCATCGACGCCTGGCCGTGCAGCGCCTTGCGATCCAGTCCGGCGTCGATACCCCGGGCCACCTCGTAGAGCAGGCTGCGCGCGGCGAACAGCTCGGTGGCGCTGTCGGCGAGCATGCCGGCCACCAGCTGATGCTCACCGAGCAGCTTGCCGTCGACGATGCGCTCGGTGGCGAACGCGGTCATTTCGTCGACGAGGCGCTGGGCGGCACCCACACAGCGCGAGGCGACCATGATCCGCTCGAAGCGGAACCAGTCCTGCGTGAACTGCATACCCTCGCCCTCGGCGCCGACCAGATGGCTGGCCGGCACCCGCACATCGGTGAACGACACGATCGGGTGTTCGTCGGGAATGTTGTGGGAGTAGTGCGGTGTGCGCACCACTTCCACTCCGGGCCATGGCAGGTCCACCACCAGCAGCACGTGGTCGCCCTCATGTGGCCCGCCGACCAACACCGCCTGGACGAACACGTACTCGGCCAGGTTGAACGACGTGACATGCCACTTGATCCCGTTGATGACGTACTCATCGCCCTCGCGGCGTGCGGTGGTTTCCAGCGCGGACACGTCGGACCCGGCGAATTCCTCGGTGATGGCGTAGGCCTCGTGCTTCTCGCCGCGCACCGCCGGCAGCAGCCAGCGCTGCTTCTGGTACTCAGTGGCCACGTCTGCCCACCACTGCGGCGGGGTGTGCATCACCCAGGCGATCGCGTTGGTGACGCGGCCGACCTGTTCTTGCACCAGAACCTGTTGCAGCGCAGTGAATCCCGGGCCACCTACCGAGGTCGGCATATTGGTGGCGTACAGGCCGAGCTCGATGGCCTTCGCATGGTGCTCGGCGGTCAGCTCCTTGGGCAGCTGGCCGCCGGCCATTTCCGCCTCGGTCTCGTAGGGGATCAGGGTCTCGACGAACTCACGCGCGGTCTCGCGGATCCGTCGATCTTGCGCTGTCAACCCGTACATTCGCGGTGCTCTCTACTCGCTGGAAGCTATTGACTGAGCGTTCAGTCTATGTCACGGTCTTGAGGTATGACCAGCAGCCAAAGTGCGGACGTCGTGGTGGTCGGAGGCGGCACGGTCGGGGCGTGGGCGGCAGTCCAGCTGGCCGAACGCGGGGCCGGCCGCGTTGTGCTGCTCGAAGCCCAGACGCTGGGCGACGGTGCCAGTAGTCGCGCCGCCGGGATGGTGCGTGCCCAGGGTGGCACCGAGACCGCGATCCGCCTCGGCCTGCGCAGCCAGGAGTTCTATACCGCCTCCGGTGATCGCTATCCACTGGATTGCGGGTTCGTGGCACAGGGGTACCTGATGCCGTGCTTCACCGATGTCGAGGTGCAGCAGGCGCACGAGCGGATTGCGCTGCAGCGCAGCCTGGGGCTGAGCGTTCAGTGGCTGTCGAGCTCCGATATCGACAGCCGCGACACCGGTTTGGCCCCGGGGGTGACGGCGGGCGGCTCCTATGCACCCGGCGACGGGTACATCAATGCGCCGCGTAATGTGCTGGCCTACACCGCCGCGCTGACCGCGCACGACGTGGACGTTCGGGAACGGTGTGCCTTCACCGGTCTGCGGGTGGCGCAGGGGCGCGTCCTCGGCGTCGACACCTCCGACGGACCCATCGACACCCCCCGGGTGGTGCTCACCGGCGGCCCGCAGCTCGGCGAGGTCGGGGTGGCGGCCGGTGGCCGGATCCCGGCCGGCGGCACCCGGCACCAGGTCGTGGTCACCGAACCGCTACGCGACGCCAACATCGACGAGCTTCCCATGGTGTTCGACGTCAGCGAGGGAATCTACTGGCGCCCAGGTGAATACGGTGGGGTGCTGTGGGGGATGAGCAACCCTGACGAGCAGCCCGGCGAGGCGACCGAGTTCGACTGGACTTACTACCAGAAGGCACTGGCCCGCATCGAGTCGCTGTTCCCGCCGGTGCGCGGCTTGGGCCTTCGACGCACGTGGGCGGCGACGATCGACTACACGAACGACCATCTGCCGATTCTGGGTCCGCTGCTGACCGATGACGGTCCGGTCGACGGCACCGTGGTGGCATGCGCGGCCGGGCACGGCATGATGTGGGGTCCCGCGGTCGCCGAGGCCGCCGCCGACATGACGCTCACCGGCGGCTGCGACTGGCTGGACCTGACCGATCTCGGGCTGGACCGCTTCGACGCCGATGGTAACAGCCGACTGGAACCCGAGCCGATTTCTCTTCCGTTCCCCGAACACGCTTGATACGAAAGGTTTTCACGTGACTGCTGCAGTACTCACCGCTGTCCTTGCCGATGCCGCCGACGCCGAGCTCGAGGACTGGGGCCCGCTCGAGGAGGCCACCGGAGACCCGATGGCGACTCACGGGCTCGAGGTCTGGGTCGACGGCGACAAGTCGGGCGGCATCTGGCAGTGCGCGCCCGGCCCGTCGCGCTGGACGCTCGCGACGAACGAAGTGATCTATGTGGTGTCCGGGCGGATGACCGTGACTCCCGATGGCGGCGAGCCCAGTGAGGTGGGTGCAGGCGACCTCGCCGTCTTCCCGCTCGGCTGGACCGGGACCTGGGTGATCCACGAAACCCTGCGCAAGGCTTACGCCATCTTCTGATGTCGGGGCTTGCGCGGGAACACCAACGCGTCGACGGCCACCACCCCGGTGGGTGAGGCGATGACGGGGTTGGCCTCGACGGCGTCCAGATGCTCGCCGAGTTCGGTTGCCAATTGCGAGAATCCGACGATTGCCTCAACCAAGGCTTCGATGTCGACCGGGGGTGCGCCGCGCCAGCCGGCCAGTAGTGGCGCGGTGTGCAGTGACCGCAGCAGTGCCACGGCGGCCTCGCGGCTGACCGGCGCGCAGGCGACCGCGCGGTCGGCCAGGAGTTCCACCAGCGTGCCGCCGGCGGCCACCACGATCAGCGGGCCGAAGTTGTCGTCACGCACCACGCCCAGTGAGATCTCCACGCCCGCAGAGGCCATCGCGTCGATGCTGACGTCGGGCCCCAGGCGGCCGGCCATCTCCTCGTAGGCGAGCCGCAACGATTCGCGGTCACCGACACCCAGAACCACCCCGCCCACATCGCTCTTGTGCGCGCTGCCAAGCGTTTTAATCGCGACCGGATAGCCGATCACCTCGGCTGCGGCCAACGCCTCGGTGACATCATGGGCGGCGCGGGATTGCGTCACCGGTATGCCGTAGTCGGCGAGCAGAGCGAAGGCGGCCGGAGCGTCCCAGCCGGGTTCGGTCAACCGGGCCGTCCAGCGCCGTGCGCGCGCGCTGTCGATCGGGGGGACTGCCGTCGCCACCGGCAGCGGCCAGCGCGCCAGATGACCCAGCGCGGCGATACCGCTGCGGGCGCCCTCGAGTACCGGAACGCCGTTATCGCGCAGCCGTTTCGCGGTGGGCGGGTCGATCGCCGACGGCACCGAGGTCAGCACCGCGAGCGGGGCGTCGCTGCCGGCCGTGACGTCCAGGGCGGCGTCGGCGTAGGCGGTGTCATCGTCGAACTCGGTGACCAGGTCGACCGCCAGCGCGGTCACCGCAACGCCCGCGTCGTCGACCAGCGCGCGCAGGCAGCCGCCGAACAATTCGCGGGTGTCCGCACCGGTGCCCCACACATCGAGCGGATTGCCGGGGGCCAGTCCGTCGTCGAGCAGGTCACCGATCGCGGCCAGCGTCGGGGCGGCCAGTTCGGCGAAGTCGACGGCGAGGTCGTGGGCGATATCGGCGCACAGCGCGCGCTCGGCCCCGGAGTCGTGCACGGTCGCGATCCCGTGCGATCCCGCCCTGCGTCGGCGACCCGCTTCGAAAAGTTCGATGGTGTCCGTGAATTCGGCCATGTCCGAGACAAGGATCGCCCCGGTGTCGGCGCAGAACGCCTGCCACCCCGCGGCGTCGCCGGCCAGCGCACCAGAGTGGGCGGCCACCATCGCGCGCCCGCGCGGGGAGTGACCGACCGGCAGGATCACCACCGGGATGCCGCGCTGGGCGGCGCGGTGTAACCCGGCCCGTAACCGGCCCACCGACCGCGGCGTTTCCAGTAGCAGCGCAATCAACGTGGTTCCCGGGTCCTCGACGACGTAGTCGACGTAGTCGGCGGTGTCGGTGACCAGTTCCTGACCCGACGAGACCGCGAGCCGGAACCCGAACCCGCGGCCGGCCCGCAGAATCGTCGAGAACGCCGACCCCGAGTGCGTCACCAGTGAAACCCCGCCCGGCGGTAGGGGATCGGGCTCGAGATAGCCCAGCGCGCGCAGGCCGGTGACGTTGTTGACGAAACCCATGCAGCCCGCACCGCAGACCGCCATCCCCGCCTCGGTGGCGGCCTCGGCGACGGCCTGCCGTAGCTCCGTGCCATGCGCGGAGCCGAAGATGACAGCCGACCGTGCGCCCACTGCCGCAGCGGCTTTCATCTCGTCGAGCAGGACGGCGTCGGGCACTCCGAGCAGTACCAGATCGACCGGCTGATCGAGCGCCGCCAGTGATGGTGCGCAGGCGATGCCGTCGATGCTGTCGTAGCGCGGATTGACCAGTTGCATGCGCGCGGTACTGCGGCGCGCCTCGATGATCATCCGCTCGCCGAAGCTGCCGGGTTTCGGGCTGGCCCCCACGAGTGCCACCGAGCGGGCCTCCAGCATGGCGGCCACGGGCGTCCGGCGGCTGTCGGTCATCGCCTGCGGAAACGCTTCTTCTTGGTGTCGGCCAGCGCGGCCCTCGCGGCCTGCCACCCGGGGATGCCGCACACCCCGCCGCCGGCATGGGTGCCCGAGCTTCCGTTGTAGAGCCCGGCGATCGGTGTGCGGTAGTCGGCGTAGCCCGGTGCGGGCCGCATGTGGAACAACTGCTCGAGCGACAGCTCCCCATGGAAGATGTTGCCTCCGATGAGGCCGTACTCCTGCTCCATCTCATGCGGCCCGACGATGTCGCGATGCAGGATCGAGGACTTGAAGCCGGGGGCGACCTGGTCGTACAGGTCGATCAGGCGGTCGGCGTAGGCGTCCAGCTCCTCGGTGTGCGGAGCGTCGGCCCACGCCGCGGGCACCCACTGCGTGAACAGCGACATGATGTGCGTGCCATCGGGATTCAGCGTCTTGTCCAGGGTCGTGGGGATCACGCCATCGCTGAACGGCATCAGCGCGGGCTTGCCGACGCGGGCATCCTGGAACGCGGCCTCGATGTACTCCATCGTGGGTGCCATCTCGACCGAGCCGGTGTGGTGTTCGGCCTGCCCATCGCTGGGATCGGCGGTGAAGTTCGGCAACTCGCCAAGGGCCAGGTTGATCTTGACCACACCGCTTCGGGTCTTGAAATGCTCGATGTCGGAGACGAACTCCGCGGGCAACTCGCCCGGCGGAATATGTTCCAGGAAAGCGATTTTCGGGTGCAGTGTGGTGACGACCAGGGGTGCCCGCAGCTCGTCACCGTTCTCCAGGGCCACGCCCTCGATCCGGCCGCCCCGCACCAGCATCCGGGACACCCGGGCCTTGGTGCGGATCTCGGCGCCGAAGCTGCGTGCGGATTTCGCGATGGCCTCCGACACCGCACCCATGCCGCCCTCGGGGTATCCCCAACTGCCGAGCTGGCCGTCGCCGACGTCGCCGATCGAGTGATGCGCCATCACGTAGGCGGTGCCCGGCTCGTACGGCCCGGCCCAGGTACCGATGACCCCGTTGACGGCGAGCGCGCCTTTGATTTGCGGTGATTCGAACCAGTCGTCGAGCAGGTCGGCGATGCTCATCGTCAGCAACCGGGTGACGTCGCCCATCATCCGGGTGGTCATGCCTCGCTGGCTCCAGCCCAGCTTCGCGAGTTCGAACAGATCCGACGGCTTGTGCGAACCGATGTTGGGCGGCACCTGCGTCAGAAGCGGACCCATGACGTCGGCGATGCCCTCCAGCCAGGCGTTCCACTTGGGCCAGGTGTCGGCGTCCTTCTTGGAGAATCTGGCCAGCTGCTCATGGGTGCGGGCCGGATCGTCCTCGTAGATGGTCAGCGAGCCGCCCTCGGGAAATGCCTGGTAGTAGGGGCCCATCGGGTGGACCTTGTAGCCGTGGCGCTCCAGACTCAGGTCTCGCACGATCGTCGGCGGCATCAGGCTCATCACGTACGACAGCCGGGTGACCCGAAGATGTGGTGCGTCTTCCCACGGCGCCTCGGTGGTCGCCGCTCCGCCCAGCGCACCCCGTGACTCCAGGACCACGGTTCTGGCGCCTGAGCGTGCGAGATAGGCGGCCGAGACCAGTCCGTTGTGTCCGCCGCCGATGACGATGGCGTCGTAGGTGTTCGACATGGCGCTCCACTTTCGTCGTCCCCATCCGGGATCGTTTGACTGACTGTTCAATCTAACCAAGTGTTAAGCTTTCAACAAGTGCCAGCGCAGGCACGGCTGAAGGGGAGAGCGACACGATGGCAGATCCGGCACCCGCGACCGAGAACAACGAAGCGCGGCGCATCCAGATGTTGCGCGCCGCAGCGGAGCTCATCTGTGAACGGGGTTTCTCCGAGACTCGGATCTCCGATGTCGCCAAACGGGCCGGGGTCAGCTCGGCGTTGGTCATCTACTACTTCGGCACCCGCGATCGGCTGCTCGTCGATGCGCTGCGTTACTCCGAGGAATCGTTCTACGAGGCCGCCGAGCAGATGCTGGCCGAGGTGCCCTCGCTGCGGGACCGGTTGTCGCTACTGATCCAGTGGACCTGTGTGCCGGAGGGGACGAACGAGATCCCCGGCGCCTGGGGGCTGTGGTTCGACCTGTGGGCGCAGGCGTTCCGGCATGACGAGGTCAAGGCCGGGCGGGTCGAGCTCGACGCGCGCTGGCGCCGGATGATCGTCGACGCGGTGGAATCGGCCGAGCTGGAGGCCGACGTGGACCCCAAGATGTTCGCCCTGGAGTTCTCGGCGCTGCTGGACGGCTTGTCGATTCAGGTCGCACTGGAGGATCCGGAAGTCGACTCGAAGGTGGCTTACGAGATCGCGATGCGGTTCGCCGAGCGCGAGCTGGATCTGCCGCGGGAGCGGCGCCGACCGGTGGCCGCGGGCCGCGGCCGACGATCACGCTGAGGTGACCAGTTCTGCCGCCGGATCCTTGATGACGGCGGCGGCGCTTCGGGCCAGCACCCGCACGGCGTCCTGGGTGCATACGCAGGTGACCGCCATCCCTGCGTCATAGGCCACCGAGCCGGGCCCGGATTGGTTCGGGACGTCGACGACGAGTGCGGTCGGTTCTCCGACGTTGACGTGCACCTGTGTCGATGCCCCGTGATAGACGACCTGGGCCACGGTGCCGTTGATCGCGTTGTGCCCGGACGACACCGGGTCGTCCGGCGACTGCAGCGTGATGCGTTCCGGGCGGATGACGATGGCGGCCGGGCCGGGTTGGCACGCGTTGTCCACCGCTGCGCCCAATCGTGTCGCGAGTGCCGAACACAGCGCCGACCCGTTGTCGTTCTGCAGCACATCGGCATCGAAAATATTTGCCGCACCGAGGAATCCGGCCACATACGTGGTGGCAGGGGCGGAGTAGATCTCCTGTGGTGGGCCGACCTGTTCGACGCGTCCCTCGGCCAACACCGCGATCTGGTCGCTCATCGTCAGCGCCTCGTCCTGGTCGTGGGTCACGTAGACGAATGTGATCTCGACTTCGCGTTGGACTGCCCGCAGCTCGAGCTGGAGTTGTCTGCGCAGTTTGGCATCCAGTGCACCGAGCGGCTCGTCGAGCAGCAGCACCCTTGGCTGCAGAACCAGCGCGCGGGCCAGCGCCACGCGCTGCTGCTGACCGCCGGACAGTTGGGCGGGTTTACGCTTGGCGTACCCGCTCATCCGGACCAGTTCCAGCGCCTCACCCACGCGGCGCTTGGCCTCGTCCTTGGGGGTTTTGCGGTATTTGAGGCCGAACGCCACGTTGTCCCAGACCGTCATGAACGGGAACAGGGCGTAGGTCTGGAACACGGTGTTGACCGGACGCTTGTGCGGCGGATCCTGCGCCACGTCACGGCCGTCGAGTTCGATCCGCCCGGAGTCGGGTTTCTCGAATCCGGCGATCATCCGCAGCGTGGTGGTCTTACCGCAGCCGGATGCGCCCAGGAGCGAATAAAACTGTCCCGCTGGGATATCCAGGTCGATGCCTGTCACGGCGGGAACTCCGTCGAACGACTTCGCCAGTTGGTGCAGCCGGATGGCGCCGCCGGTCACCGGCGGCCGTCCGCACCGCAGGGGCTCAGGCCGCCACCGCCTGGGCCAGCCGGGCGAAGTTCGCGGCGAACCGGTCGACATCGGCCTCGTCGTGCTGAACTGATAGCAACCATTGCTCCACCTTGCCCCAAGGCGGCAGGAATACGCCGCCATTGTGCTGCATGAGCCAGTGCAGATGGCCCAACCGGTCGTCGATCTGAAGGAAATCGCGGAAGTCGTGGACCGGCTCGCGTTTGAACGTCACACAACCCTTGGCCCCGAGGCTCACCACGTGCCAACCGTAACCGTGTTGGGCGGTGGTCGCTTCCAAAGCGCCGCGCAGCCGCGCGGCCAGAGAACCCATGCGCGCGTACGCGGCGGGCGTCAGCACCTCGGCAAGGGTGGCCCTGGTGGCCGCCATCGCCAGCGGGTTGCCGTTGAACGTGCCGACCTGTTCGTAGCTGCCGTCGGCGATGGCAGACATGACCGCGGTGGTGCCCCCGATCGCGGCGACCGAGATCCCTCCACCCAAAGCCTTTGCCAGACAGACAATATCGGGCACGACCCCGGATATGGCGGTGACACCGCCGGGCCCGGTGGTGAACCCGGTCTTGACCTCGTCGTAGATCAGCAGGGCGCCCTCAGCGTGCACCAGCTCGCGAATCGCGGCCAGGTAGCCGTCGTCGGGCGGGATGATGCCGGCGTTCATCATCACCGGTTCGACGATCATCGCCGCCACCTGCCCACGGTGTTCGGTCAACGCCCGGGCGACCGCCTCGGGGTCGTTGAACGGCACCACAACCACCAGATCGCGGATCGCCGCGGGAATCCCGCTGTTGCCAGGCACGCCGATCGGGTGCTCCCGTGGGCCGATCTGATCGGCCTCCGGCAGTACCGAGACCTCCACCGAATCGTGGTGGCCGTGGTAGCAACCCTCGACCTTGATGATGAGGTCCCGCCCCGTCACCGACCGGGCCAGGTGGACGGCGTCCATGGTGGCTTCGGTGCCGGAATTGGCGAAGCGCCACAGCGGCAGATCGAACCGGCGGGCCAGTTCGCCCGAGACCCAGATCGCGTCCTCGGTGGGCTGCGCGAAATGCGTGCCCCGACGGACCTGCCTGCTGACCGCCTCGACGATCGCGGGGTGGGCGTGCCCGGCGATCGACGCGCCGTAGCCGCCGTGCATGTCGACGTACTCGGTGCCGTCGACGTCGTAGACCTTCGAGCCCGCACCGTGGCTCATCCAGACCGCTTGCGGTTGGGCGATCTGCCAGTTCGATGTCGCCCCGCCCGCGAGGTGTTCGCGTGCGCGGCTGATCATTTCGGTGCTGCGCGGCTGGCGGGCCAGGAATACCTTCTCCTCGTCGGCGATCAACTGGTCGACAGCGTCATGAACCGGGCTCTCGATCATCGGCGAAGCCACGGGGGAACCTTTCACTCGATTGCTGCGCGGACCTGCGAAAAAGCGCCGCGAGTTCTATTGACTGAGCGTTCAGTCTATGCCAGAGTCCAAGGAACAGACAAGGCTCGAGAAGACTCGAAACCACGGAGGCGCGGATGCCAGCACCGACAGGACCCGGCCCGAATCGTCGACAGTTCCTGCAGCGTGCCGCCCTACTGGCCGCTGGAACTCCCGCGCTCGTGGCGTTCCTCGATGCGTGTTCCAAAGGGGGACAGTCGACTTCGGCACCGTCCCTGAAGATCGCGTCCCCGCAGAACCCGATAAAATGGGACATCCAAAGCGACAACAAGCCGATCGCCGACGGGCTGGCCCCCGAAAAGGGTGCCACGCTGCAGCTCTACAGCTATGCCGACTACATGGCGCCCGAGTCGGTCAAGTCCTTCGAGGACAAGTACGGCGTCAAGGTGCAGATCTCGACGTTCAACGACACAGACGAGGGACTGACCAAGATCCGCGGCGGCAACGTCGACTACGACATCTTCTTCCCCAGCTATGATCAGCTCGGCCGGTTGGTCACCGGGGGACTGCTCCGCCCGCTCAACCACAGCTACATCGACAACATCAAGAACGTCTGGCCGGTCTTCACCAACCCGTGGTATGACCAGGGCTGGCAATACACGGTTCCGTACACCGTCTACACCACCGGCATCGGCTGGCGTAATGACCAGGTGCCCGCCGACATCGGCGCGCTGAAGAATCCCTATGAGGCACTGTGGGATCCGGCCTACAAGAACAAGACCGCCGTCATCGACGACTGGCACACCGCGATGGCGATGGTGCTGCTGAAGATGGGGATCACCGACGTCAACACGTCGTCGGCCGATGACCTGAAGAAACTCGGCGAGCAGCTGACCGCACTGGTGGCTGCGACCTCGCCGAAGGTCACCATCACGATGTACAGCGACCTGCCCGCCGGGCAGATCGGCCTCTCGCAGATGTGGTCGGGCGACATCATCAACGCCCAGAGCTACCTGCCGGAGGGCACCGGTGTGGAGATCCTGCGCTACTGGTTCCCTGCGGACGGCAAGGGTCTGGTGGACAATGACCTGATGGTGGCGCTGCGCGGTGGCAAGAACCCGGTGCTGGCCCACCTGTTCATCAACCACATGCTCGAACCCGAGGTCGCCAAGCAGAACTTCTCGGCGATCGGCTACCAACCGCCGCAGAACTCGATCAATCCGGACACTCTGGTGGCCGACGGGTTCATCCCGGAGAACCTGAAGACCGCGATCGTGCGTCCCGAGTACTTCGACGTCGGATACCGGTTGCTTGAGCTTGACACCGCCAATGACGCTGCCTGGCACAATGTTTGGCGCGCCTTCAAAGCCGGGGGATAGTGCTTCAGCGAAAGCCCAGACGCAGCAGTGGGCTGTGGCCCCTGCTCGCCATGCCCGGCGTCGTCTGGCTGGCGGTGTTCTTCCTGGCCCCGCTCTACGTGGTGCTGGCCATCGTGTTCGGACAGATCGACCCGATCTTTCGCACGCCGATCCCGGTGTGGAACCCGCTGGAATGGAACCCGTCTCAGTTCACCTACGTGCTCACCCACATCGTCGGCGAGGACGGGGTATTCGGGCCGGCGCTACTGCGCACGGCGATCTATGTAGTGCTGGCCAGTGTGCTGTGCCTGCTGATCGCCTTCCCGGTTGCCTACTACACCGCGCGGTTGTCCGGCCGGTGGGCCGGCGTCCTGCTCGCGGCGCTGATCGCGCCGTTCTGGATCAGCTACATGATGCGAATGCTGGCCTGGGTCAACCTGCTTCAGGACGACGGCCTGGTCAATCGGATCTTCAGCCTTGGCGGACTGTTCGACGTCAACGTGCACTGGCTGACCGGCCAACCGTTGGTGGTGGTGCTCGGTCTGGTGTACGGCTACGTGCCCTACATGATCCTGCCGCTTTACGCAGGCCTTGACCGGTTGCCGCAGTCGACGTTGGAGGCCGCCCGTGACCTGGGGGCCAACCGGATCGAGTCGTTCTGGCGGGTGACGCTGCCGATGTGCAGGCCCACGATCGTGGCGGGCGTGCTGCTCACCTGCCTGCCCATGCTCGGTGACTACTTCACCTCAGACATGCTGTCGGCCTCGCCCAAGACGGCGATGGTGGGCAACCTGATCAATGACAGCGTGCAGTCGCCGGGACAGACCGGGCAGGCCGGCGCGTTCGTGATGCTGGTGCTGATCGTCACTGTTGTGCCGATGTTCTACTACGTGCGGGTGACCGCGCGCGCTGACGAGGTGTCCACATGAGCGACGCTGGCATGAGGGGCCCGGTCACGTGGTGGAAAGACCCGTGGCGGCCGCCGCGGATCCTGCAGGCGGTCACCGCCGGTTACCTGATCTGGTCGCTGCTACCGGTGCTGATCGCGGTGATTTTCTCCTTCAACGACGGCAGGTCGCGGACCAACTGGCAGGGCTTCTCGTTCCGCTGGTACTGGGGCGACGCGACGAAGTCGGTGTGGCACGACGCCTCGCTGCACACCGCGCTGCTACAGACACTGAAGCTCGGTGTGATCACCACGCTGATCACGGTGCCGCTCGGCGTGCTGTTCGCCATCGGGATCGACCGCTGGCGGGGGCGGTTGCCCGCAGGGGCCAATCTGCTGATGCTGGTGTCCTTCGTGGTTCCCGAGGTGCTGCTGGCCGTCGCGCTGCTGTTCGTTATGACGTCGCTGGCGCTGCCGATCGGGCTGGGTACCTCTGCGCAGGTGATCGGGCTTGTCACCTTTCAGATCGCCTATCCAGCCGTGTTGGTGCGCGCTCGGCTGGCGACGATCGGCAACCAATATGAAGAGGCGGCAATGGATTTGGGCGCTTCGCCAATGGAAGCGCTGCGCCGGGTGACGGTGCCGATGCTGTTCCCGGCGATCTTCGCTAGCACGGTGCTGGTGTTCGCCGACGTCATCGATGACTTCGTGCTGGTGCGCTACCTATCCGGAAACGCCTCGACCGAGCCGGTCTCGGTGAAGATCTACAACACCGCCCGCGCCGCGCCGACCCCGGCGCTCAACGCGCTGGCGACCGTGCTGCTGCTGGCGGCGCTGGTCGCGGTGACCGTCGGATATCTGGTGTATCGCCGCCTGACTCGCGGCGACGATTCCACCCGCGGCGGGATTGCCGCGTTCGCGGGCGAGGCCTAGTCTGACTGTATGTTCAAACAGACTCCGGCGCCGGTACCCGCCGACGATCTCGCCGCCTCCCTAGCGCCGTTCGGGCAGTCCCGGATGCTGCCGCGGGAGGCCTACGTCGACCCGGCTGTGTTCGAGTGGGAGAAGCGCAACATCTTCTCCGGCTGGCACTGCGTGGGTCACGCCAGTGACCTGGACGGCGTCGGCGCGCAGAAGGCCGTGGGCTCGGGCGCTAACGGAATCCTGTTGGTGCGCGGCGAGGACAACAAGGTGCGCGCGTTCGCCAACGTGTGCCGCCACCGCGGACACGAGATGCTGGCGTGCGGCGCGACGGCCAAGCGGCGCGGCATCGTCTGCCCCTACCATTCGTGGTCGTACAAACTCGACGGTGAATTGCGCAGGGCGCCAACCTTTGACACGGCCGAAGGGTTCGACGCCGGTCAGTTCGGGCTGGCCGAACTGCGCCTCGTGGACTGGCACGGCTACCTGTTCGTCGACCCCAGCGGCCGCGACTCCGACTTCGACCTGCACGTCGCGGGCATGGAAGACGTCATCGGCCCCTACCGCCCGGAGGATCTCACCGTGGTGGCGCGCCACTCCTACGAGCTAGAGACCAACTGGAAGGTGATCGTCGAGAACTACCAGGAGTGCTACCACTGCTCGACGATTCACCCCGAACTGTCCAAGATCAGTCCACCCACCAGTGGTGAGAACCTCGACCTGCCCGGCGACTGGATCGGCGGCTGGATGGGCATGATCGACGAGGCCGAGACGATGTCGCTGAGCGGGCGCAGCGGTGGCGTCGCGATCAAGGGCCTGTCCGAGCAGGAACTGCGCACCGTGATGTATCTGGTGGGATTCCCCAACCTGTTGGTGAGCCTGCATCCCGACTACGTGATGACGCACATGATGATGCCGTTGGCCGTCGACCGCACCCACGTCGAATGTGCCTGGGCGTTCCCGAAAGAAGCGTTGGACAGGCCCGATTTCGATCCTTCGTACGCGGTGGATTTCTGGGACCTGACCAACCGGCAGGACTGGGCGGCCTGCGAATCGGTCCAACGCGGCCTGAGCTCCCCGCACGCCCGCCCCGGGCCGCTGGCTCCCGACGAGGACGGCGTCTACCAGTTCGTCACCCGGGTGGCCCGGGCTTACAGCGGGTCTCGCTGAGCGAGCGACTCAGTGGTAGCGTCCGGACCGGGCGCGCAGGACCGCCCGATGTCCGCTCGAAGAGGCCCAGCCTCCCTGCCATGATCGTTGACAGCTGACCGACCTCCTTCTCGGCCCGGCCTCGCGGACGCAGGGCACGCGAGAGGAGGCCGTGATGGCCAGCACCCTGCCCGACAATCCGTCGCTCGAGCGGTTGCGCTCGGATGCCCGTGCTCTGCAACGCGGCGTCACATCCAACGACCGCGGGACGGTGGAGATGATCCGTCGGTATCACCCGCGTCCCGATATCGCTCTGGAATCCGAACGATTCCGTTTGCACGACGCACAACTGGTCGTTGCCCGCAGCTACGGATTCAGTAGCTGGCCGGCACTGGTCGGTTATCTGAGGGTCGCCGACGAACTCGCCGTGGATCCCACTGGGATCGAGGAGGACGCCATGAATGTGGCCGACCGGTTCTGCTCGCTGGCGTCGCTGCGTTACGACCACACCGACGCCCCGCCACGATGGCGTGCGGCCGCCGACCTGCTCGGAGCGAATCTCGATGTGCCGCAACACCATATTTGGGCCGCGGCCTCCGCTGCCGACGCTGTGGCGCTGCGCCGTCACCTGGCGGCCCGTCCTGAGCTGGCCACCACGATGGGCGGCCCGTTCGGTTGGGTTCCGCTGCTCTACCTGTGCTACTCGCGGGTTCCGTTGTCCTGCAACGAAGATGACGTGCTCGCCGCGGCAGCCACACTTCTCGACGCTGGTGCTGACCCCAACTCCGGCTATCTGTGGCGGGCCATGTCGACACCGTTCACGGCCCTCACCGGGGTATTCGGTGAAGGTGAACAAGGACCGGGTCGGCAACCGCGACATCGGTTCGCGCCGGCATTGGCTCGACTGCTGTTGCAGCGCGGGGCGCACCCCGTCGACCAGCAGACGCTCTACAACCGAATGTTCCGCGCCGACGACTCGCACCTCGAGCTGTTGTTCGACCACGGTCTCGCCGACGCCGGGCCGAGCCCGTGGGAACGCCGGCTGGGGGAGGCGATGGAAACGCGGAACCAGATGTGGCAACGCCAAATCGACTGGGCTGCAGGCCACGGCTTCGCGCAGCGGCTCGCGTTGCTGGCCCGCAACGGCATCGACGTCTCCGGAGCCGAGCTGGTCGAGCCGGAGTTTCCCGAAGATCCCAATGCGCGCGACGCCGACGGTGCCACGCCACTGCACCACGCGGCATGGAGCGGAGACGTCGATCTGATCCGTCGGCTTCTCGAGGCCGGAGCAGACCCGACCGTCGTCGACTCGCGCTTTGGCACGACCCCGTTGGGCTGGGCGCAGCACGCCTACCAGACCGAGGCGGCCGATTATCTGGACAGCTGGCAGACTCGCACGCTGTGACGACGAAACGGGCCCTGATCCTGGCCGGCGGCGGGATCGCCGGCATCGGCTGGGAGACCGGCATCCTGCGCGGAATCGCCGACGAGGCGCCGGATACCGCGCGGGCGCTGCTGAGCTCCGACGTGCTGGTCGGCACCTCGGCCGGCTCCACGGTCGCGGCGCAGATCAGCAGCCCGATGTCGCTGGAGGAGCTCTTCGAACGCCAGATCGGGGACATCTCATCCGAGATCGACTCCGGCGCCGACTTCGACGCGATCACCGCGCTGTTCATGTCGGCGGTGGCGCAGCCCGGTGAGGTCACGGAGAAATTGCAGCGCATCGGGGCCGTCGCGCTGGACGCGCCGACCGTGCCCGAGTCGGTACGCCGAAAAGTCATCGAAGGGCGATTGCCCTCGCACGATTGGCCCGCACAAGATCTGCGCATCACCGCCATCGACACCGCGACCGGCGAGCTCGCGGTGTTCACCGCGTCCTCGGGCGTGCCACTGGTCGATGCGGTGGCCGCCAGCTGCGCGGTGCCGGGAACGTGGCCGCCGGTCACCATCGGCGACAAGCGCTATATGGACGGCGGGGTCAGCAGTTCGGTGCACACCGCGGTGGCCGACGATTGCGCGACGGCGGTGGTGCTGGTGCCGGCCAGTGCGACTGCTCCGTCGCCGTTCAGCAGTGGCACCGCCGCCGAGGTCGAAGCGTTCGGGGCGCGGACTTTCGCCGTCTTCGCCGACGATGCGTCGCTGGCGGCCTTCGGTCCCAACCTGCTCGATCCCCGCTGCCGACGGCCGTCGACGCTGGCCGGACGTGAACAAGGCCGCCGGGTGGCGGCCGCGGTCACGGAGTTTCTGGGGTGATGATGATCTCCGGTCCGGTATTGCGGTAGCCGTCCAGCGCTTTGGCGGCAAGTTCACGACCGAGGTCGATGACCTCGGCGGCGCGGTGGAATTCCAAACTGCGGCAAGCTGTTCGGGGCACCTCGATCAGAAGGTCGGGTGGATAGGCCGCCATCTGGTGGCGGGCCAACGCGGCCTGCGCGATGTCGATGGTCCGGTTCATCACCGCGAAGCTGCCCAGTTTCGGGACGGGCTCGGTGTCCTCGGTGATGTCGTCGCCGTCGGAGCTGGTGCCGAACCGGCTCAGCATCGAGCGGGCGGCCGGCGTGTCCAGGATGGAGCGCGCGGCGTTGGTGTCGAGCAGTCCTGACGTGCTGCGCAGCAGCCGGCCGAGCCATTCGGAGCTGGGGCTGGCCTCGGGGTCGGCCGCGGCAGCCGCGTCGTCGTCGGGCGCCGGACCGGACAGGCTGACGGCGATGGTCACGTCGGCTTTGACCGCGGAGATCGGCGCCAAGGGCAGCGGATCGAGGATCCCGCCGTCGGCCAGCAGCCGGCCGTCGAGCACGTGCGGGACGATGACGCCCGGAATCGCGATCGAGGCGCGGATCGCGGCGTCGACCGGTCCACGCTGCAACCACACCGACTTGCCCGCGATCAGGTCGGTCGCCACCGCGGTGAAGGGGATCGGCAGGCTTTCGATGGTGGCATCGCCGAGGATGTCGCGCACCGCGTCGAGGATCTTCTCGGCCCGCAGCACACCAGCCGCCGTTATCGACGGATCGAGAAGTCGCAGGACGGCCCGCTGCGTCAAGGTCTTGGCCCAGTCCGAGAATTCGTCGAGTGATCCGGCGGCGTGTAGACCGCCGACCAACGCGCCCATCGACGAGCCGGCGATACCGACGATTTCGTAACCGCGGCGCTGGAGTTCGTCGATCACGCCGATATGCGCGTACCCCCGTGCGCCACCGCTACCGAGCGCCAGCGCGACCCGGCCTTTCGGGGATTTTTCGGCCATGGCTCCATTCTGCTCACCCCGGTCCACGCGAACGGGAAAGGGCACCCCTTGCGGGGTGCCCTTCCGTCGTCGGTGCGCGTCATCGCGCCCCGGCTAGTCGCGCTGGATTACGTCGATGGCGCCGATCTTGTCGCTGCCGACCATGTATCCCAACGAATCGATTTGGGTGTGGCGGGCGTCACCGGACCCGCTGGGGGCGGCGGCCGCGGGGGCGGCCAAGCCGATGACGAGCGCGCTCATCGCGGAACCCAGCAGGGTTGCGACTGCGTACTTGGTCATTGTGTTGCCTTCTCTTGTTGGTTCTGCCAGTTACAAGGAAGTAAACCGCGAGGTCAGGCAAATAATTCCGATGGCAGGAATCCGGTGGCGGCTGGCAGAATCTCGCCGTTGCGGCGACTTTTGCTACCCGTGATTCCAACCGCTCAGCAGCCGCCCTCGGCGGCGGCCCGGACCGCGATGATCACCGCGGCCTGCTGGGCCATGGATAACTCTCCCCAAGTCTTGTCGAACGTCGGGGGGCCGGCGGCCGCGTTGCTCTGCAGATCTTTGAGGAACGGCTCGACCAACGTCGTCGGATCACCGCCCTTGGCTTCCATCCATGCCTTGGTGGCCATGCAGGCCTGCGCATACTGTTCTTCGGTCGATTCGGCGGGTACGTCAATCCGGGTGGTCACTCCGCCCGGCGACACCGCGATGTCGCCTGAGGGCGAGGCCGTCTCCCCGGACTTCTGGACGCTGCTCGACGGTGCGGTCGTCGTCGACGTGCCCTGCCCCCCGCCGCCGGACGAGCACGCGGCCAGCGCCGCAGCACACGCAATTGCGCCGAACAGGGAGCGACTTCGGTACCCGCGCATGGATTCAATCTATGCAACACTGGCCACCATGACGGAGCGCACCGGGTCTCAGGAGTGTTGTCGGTACTAGCCGACCCCCGATCTGCCCTGCAATCTCTGTCGAAAGTCCCTTGTCATGCCGTATTCGGGCGCTGCCCTTTCTCTTGCCACCTTCCCCTCCACCGCCCCAGCCGTGTCGGCGCCCACCCGCCTGCGGCTGCCCGACCTGTTGCACACCACCGACCAGTACGCGGACGAGGTGCTGCGCGGTCGGTTCAACGACTTGTTGCCCGCCGGCGGACCGCCCGCCGAAGACCGGTGGTTCACCCGGCTGTATGCCGACGACGAGTTGGACGTCTGGCTGATCAGCTGGGTGCCCGGCCACTTCACCGAACTGCACGACCACGGCGGATCGCTCGGTGCGCTAACCGTGCTCTCCGGCGCACTGCACGAATATCGTTGGGACGGTGAGCGTTTGCACCGCCGTCGGCTCGACGCCGGGGATCAGGCGGCGTTCCCGCTCGGGTGGGTGCACGATGTCGTCCGGGCGCCAATCACCACGACGCCCGCGGCGACTACGCTGAGCGTGCACGCCTACTCGCCGCCGCTGACCGCGATGTCGTACTACGAGTTGACCCAACGCAACACGCTGCGCCGTACGCGCACGGAACTGACCAACGAACCCGAAGGATCCTGATCCGATGGCCAGTCGAATCGATAGCATCCTGAGCGTCGCGCGGCAGCGCCTGCGGCGACTGGCGGCCGGCGAAGTCCCGGCCGCGCTGCGCCGCGGCGCGATCCTCGTCGACATCCGGCCTGCGGCCCAGCGTGCCGTCGAAGGCGAGACCGCGGCGGCATTGGTGATCGAACGAAATGTGTTGGAGTGGCGCTGCGATCCCACCAGCGACGCCCGGCTGCCCCAAGCGAAAGACCACGATGTCGAGTGGGTGGTGCTCTGCTCGCAGGGCTACACCTCGAGCCTGGCCGCGGCCTCATTGCTCGACCTCGGACTGCACCGCGCCACCGACGTCATCGGTGGTTACGAAGCACTGGTCGAGGCGGGCGTGCTCGCCGAACTCACTCCGGCGCGTGAACGATTCCCCGAAGTCGATCGGTCTTATCTGGTGTCCAGCCCGGGGGCTGCAGGATCGCTGCCCACGCGTTGACGACGTCGCGCACATAACGGTGCCCGTGCCCGTCGGGCACATCGACGGCAACCGCCATGTCCGCGGACACCTGGAGGAACGTCACGATCGGAATCCAGTACATGTCTTCGGACACGTCGTAGCCGCGTGGCTCGCGCAGCCAATCCGGTTCGGCGAAAAGCAGATCCGGATTCCACCAGGTGATCGGGTCCGAGGCGTGCTGCAGGTAGACGATCCGCGGGTACCCCCACGGCTTATCGGGGCGGCCCAGGTTGTCCGGCCGTGCCGCGAACCGGATGTTCTGGCCCTCGTCGTAGATCGGCAGCCACATCGGCGAACCGGCGTCGCGGTTGACGGTGACGTCGTCCCACATCGTGTTGTTGAACGTCGGGCCGGAGAACAGGGCCCCGTTGGTGCGGGCGATGATGTTGTTCGGGCTCAGGAACGGCGCCTCACCGCCGAACGAACCCAGACTTTCGCCGAACACCACGATCTTGGGCCGCTGTGCTTCGGGCATCTCGCGCAGCCGCGCGTCGACCGCCTCGAACAGCGCCTGGCCGGCCTGACGCGCATTCTCCTTGTCGACCAGGAACGACAACCAACTCGGCAGGAACGAGTACTGCATGCTCACGATCGCGGTGTCGCCGTTGTACATGTACTCGAGCGCCGAAGCCTCGGCTTCGTTGATCCACCCCGTTCCCGTCGTGGTCGCGACCGCGATGACCTTGCGCTTGAACCCGCCGGTCCGCTCCAGTTCGCGGGCGGCGAGATCGGCTGCGGCCTTGATGTTCTGGGCGGAGTTCTTGCCGGCGTAGGCGCGGATCGGTTCGACCGCCGGTGTGCCGTTGAACTTCGTGAGCTGTTCGACGGTGGGGCCACCGGCGACGAAGACACGACCCTGATGGCCCAACGTGTCCCAGGTGACCAGCGAGCCCGGTCCGCCTGAACGCAGCGGCGTGGTGGGGGCCGGATTGTCGGCATCCATCTCGTCGTTGACCGAGGCGAAGGTGCTGTTCAGGAAGCTCATGCCGCCCCGGACCACGATGCCGTTGAGCAGCGCGATCGTCAGGCTCAGCAGGATCGCGACCACGACAACGAACGAAACCCGCGGTGGCGCAAAACGATTCAGCTGGCGCACCAGGTATCTGACGAGTTTGCCGACCAGCTGGCCGATTTCGACGAACACGAACAACGTGATGACGCCGATGAGGCCGGCTTGCGGATAGTTGAACCACTTCAGCCGTGGCACGCCCATCAGGTCGCGGACGTGATCCTGCCAGACGTGAAACCAGTAGATCGTGAGGACCAGCCAGATGGCGCCGACGATGACCAGAACCGGCCAGGCCCAACGCGGCGGGTGCGGACTGGTAGGCCGCGACAGCATGAAATTCACCAGCCACACGGCAAACACACCGAGGCCGTACCCGATGGCGCCGGCGGCGCCACTGACCAGACCCTGGAACAGGGGGCCGCGCGGCAATAGCGACGGGCTCAGGGAGAGGCCGAGAAACACCAGACCGACAGCGGTGCCGGTGAAGGTATAGCGCCGCTGCCACCAGTCCGGTTTGGGCTCGGGTTTCGGCTCCTGCACAATCTCCGGCTCGGTGACGGTCACGTCAGCACCCTAGCGGTGCGTGAAGTGCGGAGTGCGCTTCTCGGTGAAGGCAGCCATGCCCTCGGTCTGGTCGTCGGTGGCGAAGGCGGAATGGAACAGTCGACGCTCGTAGAGCAGGCCCTCGGTCAGGGTGGACTCGAAGGCCCGGTTGACCGCTTCCTTGGCCATCCGGGCGGCCGACCGCGACATCTGCGAGATCGTCGTCGCGACGGTCTTGGCCTCTGTCAGCAGGTCGTCGGCGGGCACCACCCGCGACACCAGTCCGCTGCGCTCGGCCTCGGCGGCGTCGATGGTGCGGCCGGTCAGGATCAGGTCCATCGCCTTGGCCTTGCCGATCGCGCGGGTCAGCCGTTGCGAGCCGCCCATGCCCGGCAGCACACCCAGCTTGATCTCGGGCTGGCCGAATTTCGCGGTGTCGGCGGCGATCAACACGTCGCACATCATCGCCAGCTCGCAGCCACCGCCCAGGGCGTAACCGGCAACCGCCGCGATCGTGGGCGTACGCACCGCGGCAAGCTTGCCCCAGGCCGCGAAGAAGTCGGCGTCGAAGACCTCCGAGAACGAGAGGGTGGCCATCTCCTTGATGTCCGCGCCTGCCGCGAACGCTTTGGCGCTGCCGGTGATGACGATGGCGCCGATACCGGGGTCCGCGTCGAATTCGGCGGCGGCCGTGGTGACCTCGGCCATCACCTGGCTGTTGAGGGCGTTGAGTGCCTGGGGGCGGTTGAGTGTGATGGTCCCGACCCGCTCGTCGCGGTCGACCAGGATGGTTTCAAAGCTCACTTGTGCTCCTCGAAGGTCAGGTCCGGGTCTGCTGGCGCGAAGTACTGTTCCACATCCTCGTCGGTCACCGCGTCCAGTGACGGCGGGTTCCACGTCGGATTGCGATCCTTGTCGACGATCTGTGCGCGGATGCCCTCGACGAGATCGTGCGAATCGAGCGATGCCGAGGACACCCGGTACTCCTGCACCAGAACGTCTTCGAGCGTGTCGAGCTCGGCGGCCCGTCGCACCGACGCCAGCGTGACGGCCGCGGCGATGGGGGAGCGTGACGCGATGAGGTCGGCGGCTTTCTTGGCCTCGTCTTCGTGGTGGCCGCGCAGGGCGGCGACGATGTCGGCGACGGTTTCGCCGGCGTAGCACTCGTCGATCCAATCCCGCTGGGCCACAAGATGGCTCGGGGGAGGCTCGATGGAGAACGCCTTGACAGCTGCGTCCACGCCGTCGGCGACGATCGCTGCGGTGAATGCCGCCAGCGACTCGTGCGGGATGTAGTGGTCGGCGAAGCCCAGCGCGATGGCGTCGGATCCGGAGAACGGTGCGCCGGACAGCGCGGCGTGCAGTCCGAGCCCGCCGGGAGCCCGGGACAGCAGGTAGGTGCCGCCGACGTCGGGAATGAAGCCGATGCCGACCTCGGGCATGGCGACTTTCGAGGTGTCGGTCACCACCCGGACGCTGCCGTGCCCGGCGACGCCGACGCCACCGCCCATGACGATGCCGTCCATGATCGCCACGAACGGCTTGGGGTAGCTGCCGATCTGTGCGTTGAGCCGGTACTCGTCGAACCAGAACCTGCGCGCCTCGTGCCCCTCGTCGCGCGCGCTGTGGTAGATCGCGACCACGTCGCCGCCGGCGCACAGGCCGCGCTCGCCGGCGCCGGTCAGCACCACCGCGCGCACGCCGTCGTCGTGGGCCCAGTCGGTCAGCGCCTTGGCGATGATCGTCACCATGTTGTGGGTGAGCGAGTTGATGGCTTTGGGGCGGTTGAGCGTCAGGAAGCCAATGCCACCGTCGACGCGGGTCAAGACTTCGTCGGATTCAGCCGTCACGACAGTGAGGTCCTTCCGGATAAAAGGTTGGATGTCCTAGCTTTTTAAAAAGGCAAAAGTACCAGTCGACAGAAGTTCGTGACCCGCCGGATACCGTCCGCAGGTAAGGTCAGGCTTTGTAGCGCCGGACACGCGGGAAGAATCTTGTGGACTTCCTGGGAACCGGTTCTGGGCGCCGTTCGTTGACGGTGCGTTACTCGATTTCCAGGAGAGGATCCGACGGTGCGGGAGACCAGCAACCCGGTATTTCGTTCGCTGCCCAGGCAGCAGGGCGGATACGCACAATTCGGTACCGGTGTCGCCGGTGCCCAGCAGGTCGCTTACCAGACCGACCCCTACGCGGGGGCCTACCAGCCGCAGACCGGTGTCTCGCGGCCCATGACGATCGACGACGTCGTCACTAAGACCGGCATCACCCTCGGCGTGTTGTCTGTCGTCGCCGTCATCTCCTACTTCATCGTGTCGGCCAACCTGGCGCTGGCCATGCCGCTCACCCTGATCGGTGGCCTCGGCGGCCTGGTCCTGGTGCTGATCGCGACGTTCGGGCGTAAGCAGGACAACCCGGCCATCGTGCTCAGCTACGCCGCGCTGGAAGGCCTGTTCGTCGGCGCGGTGTCGTTCATCTTCGCCAACGTCGTCGTGTCCGGCGCCAACGCCGGCGTGCTGATCAGCCAGGCGGTGCTCGGCACCATCGGCGTGTTCTTCGGCATGCTCGTCGTCTACAAGACCGGCGCCATCCGGGTCACCCCGAAGTTCACCCGCATGATCGTCGCCGGCATGGTCGGCGTGCTGGTGCTGATGCTCGGCAACTTCGTGCTGGCGATGTTCGGTGTCGGCGGCGGTGAAGGCCTCGGCCTGCGCAGCGGTGGTCCGATCGCGATCATCTTCTCGCTGTTCGTGATCGGGCTCGCGGCGTTCAGCTTCCTGATCGACTTCGACGCCGCGGACCAGATGATCCGCGCCGGTGCGCCCGAGAAGGCCGCCTGGGGTGTGGCCCTCGGCCTGACCGTGACGCTGGTCTGGCTCTACATCGAGATCCTGCGGTTGCTGTCGTACTTCCAGAACCGCTAGCTGCTCTCACGAACAAAGCCCCGGCCTTGGCGGCCGGGGCTTTGTCGTGTGTGCGCCGAGCGTGCGCTCAGCTCAGCCGCTCGACGACCATGGCCATGCCCTGGCCACCGCCCACGCACATCGACTCGATGCCGAACGTCTTGTCGTGGGTCTGCAGATTGTTCAGCAGCGTGGCGGTGATCCGGGCGCCGGTCATGCCGAACGGATGCCCGAGCGCGATCGCGCCGCCGGAGACGTTGAGCTTGTCCTCGTCCATCCCCAGCGCCCGCGCCGAGCCGAGCACCTGGACCGCGAACGCCTCGTTGATCTCGAACAGGTCGATGTCGGAGAGCGACATCTTCGCCGAAGCGAGCGCCTTCTTGATGGCCTCGATCGGGCCGAGGCCCATGATCTCCGGCGACAGGCCCGACACCCCGGTCGACACGATGCGCGCCAGCGGGGTCAGCCCCAGCTCCTTGGCTTTGGTGTCGGACATGATCACCACCGCGGCGGCGCCGTCGTTCAGCGGGCAGGCATTGCCGGCCGTGATGGTGCCGTTGGGGCGGAAGACGGGCTTGAGCTGACTGATCTTCTCGTAGGTGGTGCCGGCACGCGGGCCATCATCGGTCGAGACGGTGCTCCCGTCCGGCAGGGTGACCGGCACGATCTCGCGCTCGAAGAAGCCGCTCTTGATGGCCTCCTCAGCGCGGTTCTGCGAACGCACACCCCAATGGTCCTGGTCCTCCCGGCTGATCCCGGTGTGCAGCGCCACGTTCTCGGCGGTCTGGCCCATCGCGATGTACACATCGGGGATCAGGCCGTCCTCGCGGGGGTCATGCCACTCCTCGGCGCCGGCGGAAGCCGCCGTCGACCGCTCCTGCGCCTCGGCGAACAGCGAGTTCTTGGTGTCTGGCCAGCCGTCGGCGCTGCCCTTGCCGAACTGCGAGACGGTCTCCACGCCGGCCGAGATGAAGGCGTGGCCCTCGCCGGCCTTGATCGCGTGGAACGCCATCCGGGTGCTCTGCAACGACGACGAACAGTAGCGGTTGACCGTGGTACCCGGCATGAAGTCGTAGCCCAGCTCGACCGCGACGACGCGGCCGATGTTGAAACCGGACTCACCACCGGGCTGGCCGCACCCCATGATCAGGTCGTCGATCTCACGGGGGTCCAGCGAGGGCACCTTGTCGAGTGCGGCGCGCACCATCTGCGCGGCAAGATCGTCCGGGCGGATGCTGGCCAGCGACCCCTTCTGCGCGCGCCCGATCGGCGAGCGGGCAGTGGAAACAATGACGGCTTCGGGCATGACGGCTCCTTGGTGTGCAGCGACGATGCACACGAACCTAGCTCGCGGGCACCACGATCGGTGCGGGGACCCCGGTGGTCCGGCGGCGCAGCAGCCGCACGAGTGGCCCGAGCCGGTCGGTCAACGCTCGGACCTCCGAGCGAGTGGCCCACGGCAGATCGGGGACGGTCGCCCCGGTCCACTCACCGAGGGCGTGGCACAGCGCAGGCAGCAACTGGTTGGCCGCAAGCGCGTAGCCGGCCGCCGACGGGTGATAGCGGTCCTCGGAGAACATCAGCTCGGGTGCCTCCAGGAAGTTCGGTGACAGCAGGTCGGCCAGCGGTACCGGAACGCCGCCCGCGGCACGCACCGCCGCGGCCTGCGCGCGCGCCAGCCGAAGGCCCCGCGCGCGGGCAGTCCACCGCAAGGGCTGCGGAATGTCTTTGATGACACCGAAATCCGGGCAGGTGCCGACGACCACCACCGCGCCGGACGCCCGCAGGCGCTGCACCGCCGCGCCGAGCCTGCGCGCGGACGCGCTGAGCCCGTTGAGAGCGGTGATGTCGTTGGCGCCGATCATGATCACCGCGGCATCGGGCGGTGGTCCGGCCACGAACATCGCGTCGACCTGACCCGACAGGCCCTTCGACGTCGCCCCCACGATCGCCTTCGTCGACAGCCGGATCGACTTGCCGGACTCCTCGGCCAGCCCACGCGCGAGGAGAACGCCGGGTACCTCGTCGGCGTTACGGCAGCCGTAGCCGGTGGCCGTCGAGTCCCCGAACACCATCAGGTGAAGGTCGAACGGCACGCCGCGTTCCCAGCGGATGACGGGCCCGCCGCCGGGCGCGTAGACGCCGTCTGCGCGCGGCGGCACGTCCCACGACTTGGGGATGACATTGCGAACTTGATCCGCTTGACCGCTGAGCAAACTGCGCGCACCCAGCACAGCGGTACCGGTGGATGCCAGAACCCCCGCCGCTGCCAGCGCCGCTGTCGACTTTCGCGGAGCGCGTATGCCCACGGGTCCAGTTTAGGTGCTGCTCGGGCTGGAATCCGGTCGCCAGAGTGGCCCCGCGATTACGGACAGGTATCAGATCCGGTAAGAAATCAGATCGTTAGTTGTTGTAGGTAATACGCATGGCAAGCTAAGTCACCGGGGTTCGCTCGATTACCCGGGACACGTATCTACATTGGCGTAGGGAGTGTTGACGATGACCGCACCCAGTAAGGTCCGGGCTTCGGCCCCGCACCGCGTAACCACGGGCAGCGGGCATCACCCGCGCCGGTACCCGGTCTCTGACGGCGCACCGGTCGAGGTCGTCGAGAGCGGCCCCAGCGTCGCCGCGCGGCTCGTTTCGATCGGCACCCGCGTCTCCATGTGGCCCACATTGGCCGTGCTCAGCCACGTCCCGCACTGGCCGTGGCCGTTCGGCCTGGTCGATTTCGTCGCCCGCGCGTTGCTGCCCACCCCGGGCACGGTCCGGGCCACTGTCGGCCTGCCCAACGCTTCCGCTCAGCTGGTGCGCGCGCCCGGCGTGCTGCCGGCCGACGGGAACCGCCGCGTCGTCCTCTACATGCACGGTGGAGCCTTCCTGACCTGCGGTGTGAACTCCCACAGCCGGATCTCGGTCGCGCTGTCGAAGTTCGCCGACTCGCCGGTGTTGGTCGTCGACTACCGGTTGATTCCCAAGCACAGCATCGGCAACGCCGTCGACGACTGCTACGACGCCTATCAGTGGCTGCGGACTCGCGGCTACGAGCCCGACCAGATCGTGTTGGCGGGCGACTCCGCCGGCGGATATCTGGCGCTGACTCTCGCGCAGCGGCTGCAGGCCCTCGGCGAAGAGCCCGCCGCGCTGGTCGCCATATCGCCGCTGTTGCAACTCGACCAGGAACAGAAGGTCAACCACCCGAACATGCACACCGATGCGATGTTCCCGCCCAAGGCCTTCGACGCACTGGTCGCGTTGGTCGCGCGGGCCGCGGCCAAGAACATCGTCGACGGCGAACCCGAAGGCGTCTACGAACCGCTCGACCACATCGAGCCGGGACTCCCGCGCACGCTGATCCATGTGTCGGGATCCGAGGTCCTGCTGCACGACGCCCGGCTGGCCGCACGCCGGCTGGCGGCGTCCGGTGTGCCCACCGAGGTACGGGTGTGGCCCGGCCAGATCCACGACTTCCAGCTCGCCGCTCCGCTGATTCCGGAAGCCAAGCGCTCGCTGCGGCAGATCGGTGAGTACATCCGCGAAGCCACCGGCTAACCAGTCGACGCGAAAGCCTGACACGATGTAGGCATGCGAATCGCGTCGCACATCAGCGAGCTGATCGGGAACACCCCACTGGTCCAACTGAACTCCGTCGTTCGGGAGGGCTCGGGGCTGGTCGCGGCGAAGATCGAATACGTCAGTCCAGGCGGCAGCGCCAAGGACCGTATCGCCGCCAAGATGATCGACGCGGCCGAAGCCAGCGGCGAACTGAAGCCCGGCGGCACGATCGTCGAACCCACCTCCGGCAACACCGGTGTCGGGCTGGCCCTGGTGGCACAGCGGCGGGGTTACAAGTGCATCTTCGTCTGCCCCGACAAGGTCAGCGAGGACAAGCAGAACGTCTTGCGCGCCTATGGCGCCGAGGTCGTCGTCTGCCCGACGGCGGTCGCGCCGGACGACCCGAACAGTTACTACAGCGTCTCCAACCGGCTGGTCGCCGAGATCGACGGTGCCTGGAAGCCCGACCAGTACTCCAACCCGAACGGGCCGGCCAGCCACTACGAAACGACCGGTCCGGAGATCTGGGCCGACACCGACGGCAAGGTCACCCACTTCGTCGCCGGCGTCGGCACCGGCGGGACGATCACCGGTGCCGGGCGCTACCTCAAGGAGGTCTCCGGCGGCACGGTGAAGGTGATCGGCGCCGATCCGGAGGGGTCGGTGTATTCGGGCGGGACCGGCCGGCCCTACCTGGTGGAGGGCGTGGGCGAGGACTTCTGGCCGGCGGCCTACGACCCGTCGGTGCCCGACGAGATCATCGCTGTCTCCGATGCCGACTCCTTCGACATGACGCGACGGCTGGCCCGCGAGGAAGCCCTGCTGGTTGGTGGCTCATGCGGAATGGCCGTGGTCGCCGCGCTCAAGGTGGCGCAGGAGGCGGGGCCGGATTCGCTGGTCGTCGTTCTGTTGCCGGACGGCGGTCGCGGCTACTTGTCGAAGATCTTCAACGACGGCTGGATGTCGTCGTACGGCTTTCTGCGCTCCCGCCTGGACGGCTCGGTGGTCGAACCGACGGTCGGCGACGTGCTGCGGGGCAAGTCCGGCGCGCTGCCCGACCTGGTGCACACCCACCCGTCGGAAACCGTGCGCGATGCGATCGGCATCCTGCGCGAGTACGGCGTCTCCCAGATGCCGGTGGTCGGTGCCGAACCCCCGGTGATGGCCGGGGAAGTGGCCGGCAGCGTGTCCGAGCGCGAGCTGCTGTCCGCGGTGTTCGAGGGGCGGGCCAAGCTCGCCGACGCGGTGTCACTCCACATGGGTCAGCCGCTGCCGTTGATCGGGTCGGGTGAGCTGGTCAGTGCGGCCGCGAAGTCGCTGCGGGAGTGGGATGCGCTGATGGTCGTCGAGGACGGCAAGCCCGTCGGCGTCATCACCCGCCACGATCTGCTCGGCTTCCTCTCCGACGGGCCGCGCCGCCGCTGATATTGTTGCCTGAGCAAATACTTGCCGCTGGTTGACGCCCGGATGTGTCGGGCAGATGAAGATTCCGCTTTGCCGCGATGTCCAGGTACTTCTCAGGTACATTTATGCCGCTTTACCTCAGGTGATCATTCGGATGTGGAAGGCGTGCCATGACTGAACAACCGCCGGGTCCCCCACCGGGAAACTTCCCGCCGCCGCCCCCACCGCAGGGCGGGTACGTGCCGCCACCTCCGGGC
>NZ_JACBJQ010000109.1 GCF_013404075.1 Mycolicibacterium vinylchloridicum | reverse complement strand
TGGCTCAGCCCTTGTTCCACGACAGCAGTGATGACCAAACGCGCCTTCGACACACGCCGACGGTGCGGGCCGCACCTATTCCAATGTCCTGAGACACGCCATTCCTATGTCCTGGAACCACACACTGCCGGGGGCACCGAAGTTCGCCACCCCAGGCCGCTACCCGCCGAGCAACGTCCTCGGCGTCGCGGCCACAATGGTCCGATATGCGGTCCCGTATCCCCGACAGGCGGCTCAATCCCTTGTGCGGCAACGCTGCGACCCGCGGCGCGCAACGGATTTGAGGTCGTTAGGACCTCCACGGCCAGCTAAGAATCACCGACAATTATCCATTGGAAGACTGTCAGTTACCCACGATTGTCCGGTACGGTCCAAACCAGCAAAGACACATTCGAAGCAACGGAGATGTCGTGGGGCGGGTTCGTAACGGGCGTAACGCTGCGCTTGGCGCGCTGGTCGCCAGTGCGCTCGCCGCCGGTGTATTCACCCCCACCCCGTCCGCCAACGCCACGTGCATGTCGGCCTTCGGTTTGAACAATGGTGGTGGTTGCACAAGCAACCTGACCACGCTCGCGATCGCGATCGGTAACGGCGCCACCGCAAATGCCGGCAACGCACTCTTCGGCGGTGCCATCGCGATCGGCGATGGCGCCAACGTTCTCACCAATATCGCGGCGTTCACCTTTGGCGGAGCCTTCGGCAATGGGGCGTCCTCGGCGACACTCGGGACCCTGTTCGGAATCAACCTGCAATTCGGGGCCGGCACCGCGTCGACTCTGGGCGGCATGCTCAATTTCGTCCTCGGTGCCAGCACCACAGGGGCGACATCGACCGGCGCCGTCGGCCTCGGCAATGTCGCGATTCAACTCGGGCCAGGTACGACGACGACGGTCGGCGGCTTCAACCTCGCCGTGGGTCTGCCGGGTGGAACGGGCACTCAGACGACAGGTGCCGCCGGCCTGGGCAATCTCTCCCTGCAGATCGGGCCGGGCACGGTAACCACCGTCGGCCTGCTCAACCTCGCCTTTAGCATCCTGCAAAGCGGCACGGGCCTGCAAACCACTGCGGCCGGCGGCCTCGGCGCCTGGGCTCTCAACTTCTTTGGTGACGCAGGAAGTGTGTTAGCCCAAGGCCTCTTCACCACCGCCGCAAACCTTCTGGGCACCAACACCGTTGAGGTGCAGGGACTGTTCAGTGTGGCCGCAAACCTCATCGGAACCGGCAATGTGGTCCAGCTGGTGTCTCAGACCGGCTTCCCGGCGCTATTCAGCTCCGTGGTGAACTCGTTTGGCATCGACAACGTGCTGAACGCTCTGAACGGCCCGTTCTCGTTCATGACGTCGTTCGGTCAAGAGGCTCAGACGCTGTTCCTGAAGGGCCCCGGGATAAATTTCAACAACTTCCACCTGTCCCGGTTCACCCTGCCCGAATTCCAGCTGCCCGCCGGGGGCAGCAGCTCGACCGCCGGGGGCAACAGCTCGACCGGCGAGGGCGACAGCTCGACCGGCGGAGGCAACGAAACGACCGAAGGCGTCGGGGGCAGCGGACGCCACGCAGCGTCCCTGCGCACCACGGCGGCGGCCACGCCCGCCTCGGCCGCCGTCGACAACACCTCAACGACGACGTCCATCGACACCGACGTCACCACGACCACCAGCGCTGACAACGGGGCCGCGTCGGACACTGCCACCGGTGGACGCCACCGGAAGCCAGAGACGGTGGGCGATTCCGGGGAGAGCCGACCTTCGACGAGCACCGCAACAGGCGGACGCCATCGGAAAGCGGAGTCGTCGAGCGGCTCGGGCGAAAGCGGCACGAATTCGACAGCCAAGAGTGGCGGCGGCGGAAAGCACCGCAAGCAGTAGTGCACGGCCGGCCAGGGCCAGCAATGCGCAGGCGAAGAGGTCCTACGCAGCTCGTCCGTGACCCGAACTTTCCGAGACGTAAATTTCTGGGAAGAGGTGTCGGGTTACCAAATCCACGTTGGTGCGCGGGGAACATGGGGCACCTCCCGCGGTCGCCAGAGCAGACCACGCCGGGCTACCAAACCGCGCAGCGTCCGACACAAACCGAATCATTTAAGTGTGGCAAATACCTGTGCCTTCATCGGCCGTATCGGCACACTGCCCAATTCGGGTGATGCCCACGCACACAACGACAGTCGACCAACTAAGCGTTCTGTACATGGATGTGGCGCCCACGGCGCGCAGTTCCGACACCTGAGATGCCGTGTCTATTGGGACTTGAACTGGCTTTATCTAGCAAATCAGACCTGGAATCGACCGCCGGACACCCTGGCCGCCGACATCGCCGCGTGGGGCTGGCGTGGCGCGCGCTGTCCGCCCATTGGGAGTGCATAGTTCAATATCCTCCGGAAAGGCTGTAAGCTCCGAACGCGTCGGGTACGGTCCAATTCAGCAAAGACGTCGAGAGTCGCAGGGCATGTCGAAGAGTCAGGTTCGCGCTAGGAGCGGTGTGGTCGTTGCCGCTTTAGTGTCCGGCGCACTCGCCGCGAGCGCCCTCGGCGATGCTCCAGCCGCGAACGCAACCTGTATCTCTGCCTTCGGTATCGGCAACGGAGGCGGCTGCACCAGCAACCTGACGAGTGTCGCGATCGCGATCGGCACCGGTGCAGTCGCCAACGCCGGCAACGGGTTCCTCAGCACCGCGATGTCGTTCGGCACCAACGCGGCTTCCGTGACGACGTTCGGCATCATGAGCTTCGCGGTGGCTGTCGGCGACGACGCAAGGGCATCGGTGCTCCCCGGCGTCCTCAATGTCGTCTTGCAACAAGGGGCAGGCAGCTCTGCAGCGATGGGCGCCCTCAACCTTGTAATCGGCATCATGAACAGTGCCAACGGAACACAGTCAGCTGGAGTGGCCGGCGTTGGCAACATCGCCTTCCAGCTCGGACCGGGCACCATGACCAATATCGGCAGCCTCAACCTCACCATTGCCAGCGGGGTCGGCGGCGACGGCAGCAAGGCCACCAGCAGCGGCGGGTTCGGCAACCTGTCACTCAACATCGGTGACGCGGGCACCGTGCTCACCCAGGGCTTCTTCAACTCCGCCACGAACATGCTGGGCGACAGCATCGTCAAGGCGCAGGGCATCTTGACCGCCGCCGGGAATCTTCTGGGCAACGGCAACATCATTACCTCGCAGGGCCCGTACCCCAACACCACATTGAGCCTGGCGTTCAATCTCTTCGGCGACAACAACACTGTCACGGCCGGGTTGGGCCCGTTCGCGATCGCCGGGGCGATTGCTCAGAACCTGCGCACCATCACCCGATCGCTGCCGGGCATCAATATCAACGGCAGCACCGCCGGCGGGGCGGCCGCGGTGGCGAGCAGCAAGAAGGTCTCCAGCGCCGCCGCGTTGCGCACCAACAGCACCGAAACAACTGCCCCGACCGCGTCGTCCGGCTCTGGCACAACCAGTACCGCATCGGCTGCTCGCGGCGTCGGCCACAAAAAGCCCGCCGCGTCGTCAAAGTCCGCCGGTAGCGGCAGTAAGTCCGGTTCCGGCACCGGGGGTAAGAAACCCCGCTAGCACCCGCTGGTGACCTCCCGGTCGGCGGCTGCAGCGCCTCGCCATCAGTGCCCGATTGCGGGCCTCCGGCACCACATCACCTGTTCTGCACCGTCGACCGAGCGCCGAAACCTTCGCCTATAACGCGCTGATGGCAAGTAATCAGATGTAGTTACGAAAAATAACTATTCTGGACTCTGTGGGTCGAAAATGCGAATCGGAAGTACGCGCCCATCAATTGGAGAATTCGTTCTACCTGGCGCATCTGCCCAGCTAAATTGGTGAACAGAATTCAGTCTTTGTCTAGCGACACACTCAATGTGTGGACAGCGGCCAGATTGCCATTGAAATTGCTAGAGTTAACAACCTGTAGCTGTATTGGTCTGGGGGCAAACTATGGCTGTTAGGCATCGGGCGGCGCGCCGCAACAGTTCGAAAGCGGTCCGCCGCCGTTCCCGCACCCCACACAGCAAGATCTCGCTATGGCTCGGGACAGGCGCGGTCGCCGTCGGCTTCTGCGCATCGCTGGGCGCCGCTGCCGGCGTCGCCCACGCCGACTCAGCCCACGGCGAAACCTCGAGCCACCGCGACACCGGCTCCAAGACGGCCGCTAGTGGTCGACGGAACACGTCATCGGCCGTTCCTGGTTCGACGGATGACGCGGCCGGCTCGAAACGCGTCGCGCACTTCCCGGTCAAAGCGCTTCCACGCCCGCACGTGTCGGCCGCACCGGCGCCGGCAGTCCCCTCCGCCGACGCCCTGACACATGTGTTCTCCGCAGCCACCGCCAATGCTTCGCGGCGAGCGAGCGCGTCGGCGACCGTCGATCCCATCACGATCCTGACCGGCCGACCGCTGGTCGGTAACGGCGCAGACGGCACCGCAGACAGCCCCGACGGCAAGCCCGGCGGCTGGCTCTTCGGCAACGGCGGCGACGGATGGTCGGCACCTAGCGGCTCCGGACTGGCAGGCGGCAACGGCGGTCTGGCCGGAGTGGTCGGTAACGGCGGCAAGGGTGGCGCCGGTGGTGCCGGTAGTTCCGGCGGAAACGGCGGAAACGGCGGCTCAGCCCTCTGGTTCGGTTCCGGTGGGGTGGGCGGCGCCGGCGGGGCCGCCACCGTCTCCGGTCAGGCCGGCGGCAACGGCGGGGCCGGCGGCCAGGGCGGACTGATCGGCGGCGGCAACAGCGGCAATGGCGGGGCCGGCGGGGCCGGCCTCGGCAGCGGTAACGGAGGCAACGGCGGAGACGGCGGAGCCGGCGGTTATCTGAACCTGCCGGGCAACGGCGGAGATGGCGGCAACAGCGACACCGGCACCGGCGGCACCGGCGGCACCGGCGGCGGCGGCGTCCTGTTCGGCGGGACCGGCGGCAAGGGCGGCACCGGCGGAACTGGCGGCACCGGCGGCACCGGCGGCGTCGCGAACAGCTTCGGATTCGGAAGCACCGTCGGTGGTGCCGGCGGTCAGGGCGGCACCGGCACGATCGGAGCAGGTGGCGACGGCGGAACCGGCGGCGCCGCGATCTTGGGCCCCTACGACTTCACGCTCAACAGCACGGTGCCGGTGCCGGTCGGTAACGCTACCGGCGCCGCCGGCGGTCAGGGCGGCGCTGGCGCCACCGTCGGCGGGGCCGGCGGCGACGGCGGGATGGCCTACAACTACCTCGCCACCGGAGCTGCCACCGGTGGTGCCGGTGGTAGCGGCGGAGCCAGCGCGGGAGTGGGCCTCGCCGGAGGCAGCGGCGGAGCGGGTGGATCAGCTCACGGCGTCAGCGGCACTGCCGGGGATGGCGGGGATGGCGGCGCAGGCGCGGACGGAGACGCCGGGACTGCGGGAACAGACTCCACGACCACCCCCACCGCCGGCGGTCAGGGCGGCGCAGGCGGCAACGGCGGCGCAGGCGGCAAGGGCGGCAACGGCAGCGGCGGGGTCGTCGGCGGCAAGGGCGGCAACGGCGGCGCGGGTGGCAAAGGTGGTGGCGGCGGCAACGGCGGCTCCAACACCGGTACCTCCGGCGGCAACGGCGCGGCGGGCGGTCAAGGCGGCACCGGCGGCGCCGGTGGGGCAGCCGGGGCCGGCGGCAGCAATGGCGGCGCGAGCGGCAGCATGGGGCTGGGCGGAGCCGGCGGCCTCGGCGGCAACGGCGGCAACGGCGGCGCGGGCACCACCGGCGCGAGCGGTACATCGGCGACTGCGGGCGGCGCAGGCGGCAACGGCGGTGATGCCGGGCAAGGTGGCACCGGCGGCGCAGGTGGCGGCCAGGGCGGCAACGGCGGTATCGGCGGCCTGGCCGGCAACGGCGGGGCCGGCGGCACCAACACGGGCACCACCGGCGGCGCCGGAGGCGACGGCGGCCAGGGCGGCACCGGCGGCAACGCCGGCGCCGCAGGCCTCGGCGGCTCGGGCGGCGGCGCGAACGGCAGCATCGGCAGCGCCGGCAACGGCGGTGTCGGCGGCACCGGCGGGGGCGGTGGTACCGGAACGACGGGCGCGGGCAGCACGACCGCGGCCGCAGGCGGTACCGGCGGCACGGGTGGTTCGGGCGGCGCCGGGGGCCAAGGTGGCACGGGTGGCTCAGGAATCGCCGGGGTCGGTGGCGGGACCGGCGGCCAGGGCGGCGTCGGCGGGGTGGCCGGCACCGGCGGCAATGGCGGCGCCAACACCGGCGTCCTCGGCGGCGCCGGTGGCGGCGGCGGTCAGGGCGGCACCGGCGGCAACGCCGGCGCGGCCGGAGCCGCTGGAGCGAACGGTGGCACAGCGGGCACCGTCGGAAGCGCCGGAGCGGGCGGCACCGGCGGCAACGGCGGCGCGGGCGGTACCGGAACGGCGGGCGCGGGCAGCACGACGGCGGCCGCAGGCGGCACCGGCGGCAAGGGTGGTTCGGGCGGCGTGGGCGGCCAAGGCGGCACCGGCGGCAACGGCGGTACCGGCACCGGCGGCGCCGGCGGGAAGGGCGGTATCGGTGGCGTGGCCGGCGACGGCGGCGCGGGCGGCGCCAACACCGGCGTCCTCGGCGGCGCCGGCGGCGGTGGCGGCCAGGGCGGCACCGGCGGCAACGCCGGTGCCGCGGGCAACGGCGGCGCGGGCACCGCAGGCACCGGAACGGCTGGCAGCGTCGGGAGTGCCGGCAATGGCGGCAGCGGCGGCACCGGCGGCGCGGGTGGTACCGGTACCGCGGGCACGGGCAGCACGACGGCCGCCGCAGGCGGCACCGGCGGCAGCGGCGGGGCCGGCGGGGCGGGCGGGGCAGGCGGCGCCGGCGGCAACGGCATCGGCGGGGTCGGCGGCGCCGCCTGCCCCGCC
>NZ_JACBJQ010000108.1 GCF_013404075.1 Mycolicibacterium vinylchloridicum | reverse complement strand
GCCAATAGTGGCTGGTTGGTGCTGGCGGTGATGGCATTCAACCTCACCCGCGCCGCGGCCACCCTCACCGGGCCGGCGCTGGCCAAGTCCCGCACCGCGACCATCCGCCGCACCCTGATCAGCGTGCCGGCACGCATCGCGTCCTCAGCCCGACGCCTCCGGCTGCACCTACCGCGCGGCTGGCCATGGGAAACAGCATGGAACACGCTGTTTAACAGCCTGTTTGGCAGAAACCAGCCGATCATCGCCTAACAGAACACCCCGGCCGCTCACCCGACACGAAAAACCCACAGGAACAACCCGATACCGAGGTCGGGCGATCACCCACGCCCTCACCACCGCGCACCCACAATTCAACGCACATAACCGAACTCGACTCCACAACCACAGCCCATCGGTGGATCGAGGCTTAGAGGTGAGGGGCTACGGACGGTGGCCGCCGCCAGGCGGCCAGGCGCGCCGCAGGCGCGATCTCCACCCGCAGCGCGTACGTGCGAACCAGCCGGGCCACGGGATCGCGGGATGAGACCGAGGTGCTGAGGGCACCGCGTGGACCGGGCCGCGGCGGTCATACTGGGCTGATGGAATCTGAACTGATGCGCGCGCTCGTCGAGGGCGGCGGGACGGCGGCGACGCGGTGTCTGACATGGCTGGTCGACGGCGCCACGGCCGCACCCGGAGCGTGTCTCGACGTGGTGTGGCCGGCTACGCCCGTGGAGTTGTGACCGCTCAGGTGAGCATGTCCAGCGCGGCGCGCAGGCTCGCGAAGCGGCCGTATCGGCGGCTGCTGTCGGCGCTGGACTTCTCGCCCAGCCAGATCCCGACGATGTGGGCCTGGCCGCTGTCGTCGGTCACCCAGACCGGGCCGCCGGAATCGCCGGGAACGCTGGCGGGCATGCCAGTGGTCATAAATTGATCGTCGCCGTAGCTGTATGCCACGGCGCCGCAATGGGTTCCGCTGGAGACGCCGAGATGGCAAACCTCTTGGCCGACCTCCACAGCCGGTGGCCTGCTGTCGGAGGCGAAACCGATGGCTCCGTTAGCGGGCCGGCTGGCGACGCGCGGACCGAAGTCGATCAGGCCGTAGTCGGGACCGCCTGAACGGGCCGGGGCAACGACCGTGTTGATGAATCGCCCTGTCGCGCCGGTGGTTTCTTCCACGACGTGACCGGGCTCGTCGGTTTGGCAGTGGCCGGCGGTGATCGCGTAGGCGTGACCGTTGGCTCCTGTGTAGACGTATCCGGTGGTGCAAAAGGATGCCGAGCCATCGTCGGTGACGTAATCGATCCGGTCACCGGGACCAATCGAGGTCACGGTGGCGTGCGCTTCTGGTGTCGCGACAAGCATGGAGGCCACGGCTAGGACCGCGGCGGCGAGGGCGGCACGGGTGGGAGACATCGCGATCCGTCTTTCTCTGCGAGGCAAGGTATCGGTAGCGCTGTGGCTGACGATCAGGCGGCCCGTTGGGCCCGCTCACGTCGTTCGGCGTTGCGTTGGGCTCGGCTGTTCAGTGTTTCGATCCAGGCGGCGGCCAGGACTGCCGAATGCCCGTGACGGTGGGTGCGGCCTGCAGCTGCGGCTCCGGCGCGTTGGTCGACGGACGCGCAGGCCGTCAGGGTGCGGCGCGCGATCATCGGGCACCGCCGGCGGACAGCTTGGCGGCGGCTTCTCCGCGGCGCCACAGGTCGGCGAGTTCTTCGCGGATGAGGCCGAACTGTTCGGTCAGCTCAGCGCGGTCAATGTCGGTTTCGGCGAGCTGCTGCATGCGTTGACCGAGGACGCCGAAGGCGCGGCGGTACGCATCGTCGAGGACTTGGCGGGCCAGGCTGCTGGCCAGCGCTGCGCTGATGTTCTGGGTGTAGGCGTCGACGAGGTACAGCGCGAGCTGTTTGAGTCGTTTTTCGGTGGGCGGCTGGTCGGGGCACAGTGCATCTCGAGCGGAGTGACGCTTGCCGGCGGCCAGGACGCTGACCGGATCGGGCTTGTCCTCGTGGTCGACCAGGCGGCGGATCAGCTCGTAGGCCCAGCGGGCGACGGGCTTGGCGATCGCGGTGTCGGGCACGAGATCGAGCAGCGGCCGTGCTTCATCAACCGACAGGTAGAGCAGCGCGCCGATGAACTGATGTTCTGGCTGCCATTGCTGCACAACGCTTTCGGCGAGGAAGGTGTCGGCTTGCTCGGGAGTCTCGGCCAGTGAGTCGGCGGGGGTGACCAGGTGCAGGGTGTGGCGAAGGGCGGCGGTCATGATGCGGCAGCTTCCGTCAGGGTGTTGGTGGTTGGCGCGACGAGCGCCGTCGCGGTGATCGTGGCGGTGCCCACGCGCCTGGGCTGGTGGCCGGCGGGCGGGTCGAGCCGCAGCAGAGTGACAACAGTCAGTTCCGTTGCGCTGCTTGCCCGGCACTCGTTGCGGTCGTCACCGAGCAGGTAGATGTCAGCCTGGATCGCGAAGTCGAGCAGTGCTCGGCTGGCCTGTTCGGCTTCGGCGTGGCACGTGGTGTGCACACCGTCGTCGGTGGCGATCGTGAGCTCATACATGGCGGCTTCTCAGGTGTGGATCGAGGTCAGGCGGCGGTCAGGCTTTTGAGCGCTTTGAGCCGGTCGGGCCGGAATCCCGAGAAGTGTTCGTTGGGCCCGGCGTACACCACGGGCGCCTGCAGGTAGCCCAGCGACATGACGTAATCGCGAGCCTCGTTGTCGACGGTCAAGTCGACCTTCTCGTACGAAATGCCCTCTTTGTCGAGCATTCTGAATACGGCGTTGCACTGCACGCAGGCGGGCTTGGTGTAGACGGTAATGGTGCTCATGATCTGCTCCTTTTCGGTGGTGATGATAGGTCCATTCTATATTCGGTTTTCGCCACTAGCAACGCCTCTGCAAAAGAATCCGGAGCAATTTCGGCGCGTTTTGTACCGGTTTTTACCGATGCCATGCTATAGCCATCCTCCCAGCTAGTCACTCGTATGTGAGCAGCGCTCCACGCCCCGAATCGGTCGTCTCGTGTCATTGTGCTGACCATTCTTTTGGCGCTTCTCGGCGCATTATCAGCGACCGGAAAGAGGCCGCAGTGCATAGGTCCGGGCGAAAAGTTTCCTTTCCGCAATAGCGGGCGATTTGATGACATTCGTTGGAAACTTTTCGAGCCGTTTACGGCTGTCCCACGGCCTTGCGCGAAGGTACTTTCCGGTCAATGCTGGAATGTGCGAGAAGCTCACTGCGGTGCCTGTCGTTGTTGGCGGCCACCGACGCGCGTGGCCGTGCGTTCAGGCGACCAGGGTGGGCACGGCACCGGTGGCTCGTGCGTAGAGCGCTTCGAATCCGGGCCGCTGCTTGTCAGCGATGGCGGTGCTGGGTGCCACCACGTAGAAGTGTTCGGCCCACGGTGCGGCCGTACCGCGCCGGTGTCGCCATGCCCGGGTGATGCCATCGGGTGTGGTGTCGATGTCGGCGGGCAGTTCCATCAGCGTGGCGTGCAGCGCGGCAGCGTCGCCGGTGTCGAGGCGGCGGACGCTGCGTGCGATCGCCGGGGTGGCGGCCCGACGCGGAGTGGCCACCCGGCGGACCTCGTAGAGGGCGTGCTGCTGGGCGGCAAGGTGCTCGGCGAAGAGGCCCAGGACCTCGGTGAGTCCGGCGTCGGTGATGAGATCGATCAGGCGCCCTTGCGCGAGCAGGCTCTGGCGGGGGTTGAGGCAGGCGGCGACATGTTCGAGGTAGAGCGCGTGGACTCCGGCGTCTGGGTCGCGTCGGTAGCGTTCGAGCGCGTCGGCGCGACCGGCCTTGCTGGAGAACTGGAACGGACAGTACGAGCAGGCCGATTTCTGCCAGCGTCGCCCCGTGACCTTCTCCAGGTACTCGAGGGCGTCGGTGCGCGACCACTGCCAGTCGAGCAGGGGATAGACCCCGTATCGGGTGTCGGTGTTGTAGGCGGTGTCGCGTTGAGCTCGGCGCAGCTCGCCGGTCTCGAATCCGAGGTAGTGCCGGTATGGCTGGCCGGAGGTGAGGGTGGTGATGATCGGGTCCAGGACAGCACCTTTCGCGCGCAGGGAGCACCGGCGACTGCCCAGTTGGGGGACGGTGCCTGCAGTGAGCAGCTCGTCGGAGAGGGCATAGCCGTGGTCGGCATAAAGGCGGGTGGGGTGGGTGCTGTCATCGAAGATGCTGACGCCGGCCCCGGCCGCGGTGGTGTTGAGCTGGGTGCGGCCGGTCTGTACAAGTCGCACGCCGTGGCGGGCCAGTAGGGGCAGCACCACGTCTTGGGCGTCGCGCAGGGTATCGGTGTACTCGTTCCCCGTGTGCGCGATGACCACGACCAGCTTGTCCAGGTCGAAGTCTCGGCTCGCCGGTTCGTGGAGCCAGCGCAGCAGGATGGCGGTGGTTATGTAAACAGTCAAGCTGTCGCAGAAGGAACGGTGTCGCAGGGCGGCGGCGCCTCGGTGGAACCTACCTCGGGATTCTCCAAGGGCGGGCCTGGTGTGAATGGCGATTTTCCAGCCGGCCCCTGGTGATCGCTGCGGAGTCGGAGCTCTGTTCGTCGGACTGATGCCAGTGGCCGAGCGTCGTCGCCGGCGCCGAAGTCCTCGCGTCAGCGCCTCTTCTCTTGGTGGTGGCGATGGTCGGTCAGACCGGCTCGGCCGATCAGAGCGGCAGCGACGAGCAGTGCAGCCCCTGCGGCGTAGACGGCGGTGATCCCTGCCGCATCAGCCAGCCACCCACCCAGCCCGAGGGAGGCCAGGCGGCCGAGTTGCCAGATCAGATCGAAGGCGGCGAAGACCCGGCCGCGTGCGGCGGGTGGGGTTTCGGCCTGCAGCAGCGAGTTGAAGGTGACTGCGCCGGCAGAGGTGCCCCCGCCGTAGCCGGCCAGGCTGCCCAACGCCACCACCGGGACGCGGACACTCGCAAGGACGGCATCTACGGCGGCGCGCAACAGATAGGGTCCGAAAATGAACGCGGGTTTGCGAGGATCGGTGATCAGCCGGGTCAGCAGTAACGGGCCTGCTGCGGCGCCCACGCCGATGCAGGCCAGCGCGATTCCGTATCCGGCGGGGCCCCTGCCCAGGCGCTCGCGGATCAACACAACCAGCAGGGCACTGGTCGCTCCGGCCGACAACGCCGCCAGGGCCTGACCAGCGGCCAAGGCTCGCAGCACCCGGTGCCCGGCCAGCACCCTGATGCCGTCTCGGGCCTGATGCCACCAGGCGGCACGGGCCGCATCGGCTGCCGGGCGCAGCAGGTGCAGGCGGGACAGCAGCAGCGCCGAGACGGCGAAGCTCGCTGCGTTCACCCAGAACGCCAGGCCATAGCCGACGGTCGCGACCACGGCACCCGCAGCCGGGGCGAGCACGATCTGGGAGAGCACCGCGGCGGTCCAGATCCCCGAGTTCCCGGCGATCAACTCCTCCTCGTTCACCAGCGCGGGCAGCGCGGCACTGGCGGCCGGATTGAACAACGCCGACGCTGCGGACATGGCGAACGCCACCGCGTAGATGCCCGGCACCGAGCCGGCGACCAGCGGTAGCCCCGCAGCCACCAGCACGCGCGCCAAGTCGGCAACCACCATGACCCGCACCGGCGAGAACCAGTCGACTGCCACCCCAGCGAACGGTGCCAGCAGCAGCACCGGGACGATCTCCGCGACGATCACCCCGGCCACACCGAGCCCGGAGCCGGTGCGGTCCCACACCAGCAGGCCCAACGCCACGGTGGCGAACGCGTCACCCCAGGCAGAAGCGGTGCGCGCCGCCCACAACCGGCGGTAACCAGGATGGGAGAACACCTGGCGCAGCCCGGTGCCCGCACGTCCTGGCTGGCCGCGGCTCAGCGGACTTTCTCCATGGTGTGCCCGCAGCAACAGGTGGGGTTGCGGTCGCGACCGTGGCCTGGGACGGCGCCCTTGGTGACGGTCATCTCACATCCGCGCTCCGGGTCCGGGCGCCGGTACACCTCGCACTCGACTATTGCCATGACCTGCGCCTCCCTTCGGTTTCCGGTCCTACACTGGAGACGCTAAAACCTTCACCCCAGGTGAAGGTCAAGGCGAGCGGCCGGGACGCGAAGGAGGCAGACGATGGCCCAGGCGATGACCGTCGGGCGGGCCGCCCAGGCGGCCGGGCTCACCCGTAAGGCCGTGCGCTTGTATGAGGAGCGCGGCCTGCTGCCGCCCGCCCAGCGCACTGCGGCCGGGTACCGCCTTTACAACCAGGACGACGTCGACACCCTCACCTTCATCCGCCGCGCCCGCGCCCTGGACCTCCCCCTGGACGACATCGGCACCATCCTCACCCTCCGCCGCGCCGGTCCCACCCCGTGCGGAGCCGTACGGGATCTACTCGACGCCCGGATCGCGGAGATCGACAACACCATTACCGAATTGCTGGCGCTGCGTGCGAGCCTCACCGCCAGTCGGGACACCGCCGTGGCAGCCGATACCGAGTCGGAACCGAACAGATCGATCTGCCCGATCATCGAACGGTGAAGTAGCCGCTCAAGGACCCTCATGTCTCACTGAACTCTTGATGGCCGCGTTGCGAACTGGCGGTAGCCGAGCCTTTGCGGAATGGCCACTCGTTGCGGCAAATGTCCAGTCAGACTGGGCCGACCGATCATCGGACGGCTGAGCGGCGTTCGATAAAAGACTGTGTTGTGCCAGACGCCGCCCCGCTGGGCGATGCGTTCGCGGATGCCGACGGTTCAGCAACCGGCGGCGTGGTGCGGGGCGATGCTTGCGCAATTCTCCCGACTTAGGACATTTGGCTTAGTACCCCGTTTTGATCCCGAGTGAGTCGAGAATGTGGCGTTGATGTGGGGGAATGTGTGGCGGGAAGGTTTGGGTGGTGCCGTTGATGGTGATCGTGGCGCTAC
>NZ_JACBJQ010000107.1 GCF_013404075.1 Mycolicibacterium vinylchloridicum | reverse complement strand
CCTTCCCAACCAGCGCGTCAACGCCGGTCTTGATCAGAGAACCTTGGACTTCAGATCATCCCCGGGAAGGTGCGCCCACTTTCATGCCGCCCCACCGAGGGTCATCCACAGGTTCTGATCATTGCTCATTGCCACAACGATGTAAGCCCAGCTGTACACGGCGTTGAGGTGCGCTCGTCTTGGCGCAGCGCCGCCCAATAACGCCCTGAAATCCTTGGCATGGGTGTTTGGTGGCGTAGGTGCCAACGGAGCACGCATCTCGGCACTCGGATCAGTGGGCGTCTGGGCCAGTGGTGGGTGGCGGTAGGTTAGGCTGGCACGCCCAACGACTTTGCGCGCCAGCCATTCCTACATGATCAACGTGCCTTTAGGCATGTCGACAGCGCGGCGTATGGCAGCTGGGCTCAGGGGTTTTCCTTCGCGACTCTCGCAATGCGCTGAAGTATGAAGATCATAGCTTCAATTCTGTCAAGTGAAGCTAATAGCTTTACTTGACGATGGTGGCGCGCAGGAAGTGCTCAATTCTGACGCGCTGAAACGTGCGCCGACGATCGCTGGAGAGCAGCGGTAGCGCTTCTGTCGCGTCGATGATCTCGGGCGCTGCGAGCTCGTAGTTCTCACCCTTACTGGTGATGCGGGCCCGACCCGCGGTCAGGACGTTTCGCAGCCAGTCGACCTGTGTGCCGTAGGGCAGAGGAATGATGATTCGGTCGCCGACCCGCTCGGCGACCACCGGTGTGGCGAACTCCTTACCCGACCGACGCCCGACATGGTGCACCGTCGAGGCATACCAATACCGGCTTCCGGCCAGACGAACCATGACCGGGTTCAGCAGGTACTTGTTGGACAAGCGGATCAGGTCGCGAAACTGACGCGGCCAGGTGTCGGGAGCGAGGGCCATGGCGTCCTCCGAGGTCTTCGGACTCATCGTGCACGGCCAAACTACGCCCTATTCGACGTAGGCGGCGGCGGCCTGTAGATGTTTGACGGCATCGGCGACGATCGTCTCGACCAGCTCGGCACACGACGGCAGGTTCTCGATGATCCCGGCGACCTGTCCGGAGGCCAGCACGCCCGCCTCGGTGTTGCCTTCGACCAGACCGGCCTTCAGCAGCATCGGGGTGTTGGCGGCCATCAGCACCTGCGACCAGGTGAGGTCCTTGCCGTGGCGCATCGCCAGGCCGTCACGGATCATGCCGGCCCAGGTCATCTGGGACATCTTCTTGAACTTGGCCGCATTGCGCACCGCCGCGGTGAAACCACGAATCGGCGAGCCGCTCTCGAGCTTCTCGACAAGCTCCGTCCGCAGGACGCGGTGCGGCATGCCGTCAACGCGGGTGGAGACCACGGTGCCGTCCAGAGCGGCGCCGAGGTAACGCTGCTTGACCTCTTCGGGCACAGTCGAATCCGACGTCAGCAGGAACCGGGTACCCATCGCCACACCGGCGGCGCCGTAGGACAGTGCGGCTGCCAGACCGCGTCCGTCGAAAAAGCCACCGGCGGCGATCACCGGAATGTCCACCGCGTCGAGCACCGAGGGGAGCAGCAGTGTGGTGGCGACGGGACCGGTGTGGCCACCACCTTCGCCACCCTGGACGATAACGGCATCGGCTCCCCAGCTGGCCACCTTGCGCGCGTGCTTGGCCGCGCCGACCGATGGAATGACCACGGAGCCGGCCTCTTTGAGCTTCGCGATCAGCTCCTGCTTGGGTGCCAGAGCGAAGGACGCGACCTTGACCCCCTCGCGGATCATCAGGTCGACGCGATCGCCGGCGTCGGCGCCGTCGGCCCGGATGTTGACCCCGAAAGGTTTGTCGGTCGTGGCCTTCACCTTGCGGATGGCGGTGGCCAGCTCGTCGATCGTCATCGTCGCCGAGGCCAGGATGCCCAAGCCGCCGGCGTTGGAGGTGGCCGACACCAGGCGGGCGCCGGCCACCCAGCCCATCCCGGTCTGCACGACGGGATGCTCGATGCCGACCAGTTCGGTCAGCGGAGTCTTGAGTTTGCTCATCGTACTTCTTTGTCCCGCAACGATTTCGGATCGATGACTTCTTGGATCAGCTTCTGCTCCTCGTCGGAGGGCAGGCGGCTGGTCTCGGCCTCGCCAAGGCCGTGCACCTCGAAGGAGGTGTTCTCGGCGACCTCTTCGGCGCTCACGCCGGGGTGCAGCGACACTGCCCGCATCTGGTGGTCGGGTCCGTTGAAGTCGAACACACCGAGGTTGGTCACCACGCGGTAGACGTTGACGAACCGGTACGCGGGATTGTCGGGATCGACCTTGTCCCAGCCGATGCCAGAGACGATATCGACGCCGGTCCCGAACACCCGCTTGGAATGGTTGCCGACCCAGTAGCTGGTGGCGTGGTTGATCGTGTTGCCGGGTGCGCCGCGGACGCCGAACATCTGGCGCGTCGGATGCTGCAGTGGGCCGAACGCCGACAGATTTTGGTTGCCGTAGCGGTCGATCTGGTTGGCGCCCATCACCACGTGGCGCCGGCCCCAGGCGAGAGTCTCGAAGACGCGGCCGAACGGCATCCAGCCCTCGATCGATCCGGTGGCGCCCATTGCGGGTGTGTCGGCGAGGATGCGGGCTTCGCCGTCGGTGAGCAGGATGTCGGGGGAGAAGGTCAGCCGGGCCAGCCGGGCGCCGATCGACACCATGTTGGCCATCGGGCTGACCATGATTTCGCCTGCATCACGGAACAATTCGGCACAGGCGACGGCGCATACCTCGGCGCGGGTTGCGGATATCACGCTTGCTCCTCCTTGAACTTGCGTACCGCGGCCTGGTAGTCGGCCTCGCTGCCGGACAGGTACGTCGAGACGAACTCGGCCCAGCTCTCGTCGGTTCCGGCGGCCTCGGCGTAGTGGCGCTGGAACTTCTCGTCGCGGCGGTAGTCGGGCTCGGCGGTGGTGAAGTGCGCGCCGTTGGGTGCCTCGACGACCTTGTCGACCATCATTCGGTTGATCAGCAAGGCCTGGGGCGGAACGGATTTCACCAGCTCCTCGGTGGACACCACTTTCTCCACCGACAGCAGACGCTTTTCCGCCGACATCAGGAAAAGGTCGTCGAAGTACGGATCGATGCCGGTGTAGGCGGCATTGCCCTGTGCGTCACCGAGATTCAGGTGTGCGAACGCGACGTCCAGGTTCAGGGCGGGCATGGCGACGAGTTCCTCGTAGCCGAGGTCACCTTCCGGCGGGCAGGAGCGGAGCGACCCGGGGTTTCGAACGGGGTAGGGGGACTTGACGGTCTTGAGCTCGTCACCCCAGAAGGCCCGGACATCGCTGCCCAGCCCGGCGCGGATCGGCAGGAACGGCAGACGCTGGGCGGCGGCCTGCAGCCCGCAGCGCAGCATGCCCTCGTCCATCTCGCGCGCCTCGATCGCGCCGGTGGTGCGGGCCTTGGCGAACCACGGATCATAGAACGGCGGCGAATCCAGCGACACGAAACCGTAGTAGACGCGCTTGACCTTGCCCGCCGAGCACAGCAGGCCCAGGTCGGGGCCGCCGTAGGTGACGACGGTCAGGTCGGTGACGTCGGTGCGCAGCAGCGCCCGGATGAACGCCATCGGCTTGCGCCGCGAGCCCCAGCCGCCGATGCCGATCGTCATCCCACTCTCGACGACCGAGACGGCCTCGTCGAGAGTCGTTCTCTTATCTGCCATTTACTTGGATCCCTTGTCCGTGCCGGCGAACGCATCCCGGTGCTCATCTGAGACGCCGGCCAGGTTCAGCTCGAACGTAAAGCCCTGTTCCATGCGGTATCTCGCGTTCACCGGCTGGATGTCGATGAAGTTCAGCGCCTCCTTGGCGGCGCGGATCACCCGGGTGTCCTTGGATGCGATGTCGCGGGCCACCCGCAGTGCTGCCTCGTCGAGATCGGCGCGCGGCACCACCTCGTGCACCGAGCCGAAGTGATGCAGCGTCTCGGCGCTCACCGTCGCGGCGGTGAAGAACAGCCGGCGCATCATGTGCTGGGGCACCAGCCTGGACAGGTGGGTGGCCGCGCCCAGTGCGCCGCGCTCCACCTCGGGCAGGCCGAACTTGGCGTCGTCGGAAGCGACGATCACATCGGAGTTGCCGACCAGCCCGATGCCGCCGCCGACGCAGAATCCGTTGACGGCTGCGACCACCGGCACCTCGCACTCGTACACCGCGCGGAACGCGTGGAAGCATCCGCGGTTGGCGTCGATCAGTGCGGTGAAGCCCTCGGTGTTCTGCATCTCCTTGATGTCGACACCGGCGTTGAAGCCACGGCCCTCGGCGCGCAGGATCACCACGTGGGTGTTCATGTCGCGGCCTGCCGCGGTGATGGCGTCACCGAGCTCGAACCAGCCGCGGGAGGGGATCGCGTTGACGGGCGGGTAGTTCACCGTGACGGCGACGATGCCCGGTTCGACGGTGCTGGTGGTGATGGTCATCGGGATACCTGGGCCACTTCCTGACGGGGTGAATACCTAAGCAAGCACTTGCTTGGTACGCTAGCACAGTGACCGAAGCGGCTGACAGCGGTATCAACCTGCAACTGAGCGGTCTTGTCGTCCTGGTGACGGGGGGTGTGCGAGGTGTCGGCGCCGGAATCAGCGCCGTCTTCGCCGCGCAGGGCGCCACCGTCATCACGTGCGCCCGACGCCCGGTCGAAGGGTCGCCGTACGAGTTCAGGGCATGCGACATCCGCGACGACGAGGCCGTCAAAGCTCTCATCGACGGGATCGTCGCCGATCATGGGCGCCTCGACGTGGTCATCAACAATGCGGGTGGATCACCCTATGTACTCGCGGCCGATGCCTCGGCGAAATTCAGCACCAAGATCGTGGAGCTCAATCTCCTTGGTGCGCTGTCGGTCTCGCAGCACGCCAACGCGGTGATGCAGGCCCAGGACTCCGGTGGCTCGATCATCAACATCACCAGCGTGAGCGGCCGACGGCCGACGCCGGGCACCGTCGCCTACGGGGCGGCCAAGGCCGGCATGGAAAGCATGACGACGACGCTCGCCGTGGAATGGGCGCCGAAGGTCCGGGTCAACTCCGTTGTCGTCGGCATGGTCGAAACCGAGCAGTCCGAACTCTTCTACGGTGACGCCGAGTCGATCGCGGCGATCTCGAAGAACGTGCCGCTGGGCAGGCTGGCCAAACCCGAGGACATCGGTTGGGCCACAGCATTTCTCGCCTCGCCTGCGGCGTCCTACATCAGTGGTGCCTCGCTGGAGGTACATGGTGGCGGGGAACCGCCGCACTACCTGTCGACCACCACTGCCGACATCAAATAAGGAGACAACGTCAATGGGACTTCTCGACGGTCGTGTCGTCATCGTGACAGGAGCGGGCGGCGGCCTCGGCCGCGCGCACGCGCTGGCCTTCGCCGCTGAAGGCGCGCGCGTGGTGGTCAACGACATCGGCGTCGGGCTCGACGGGTCGCCCGGCGGTGGCGGTAGCGCCGCACAGGGCGTGGTCGACGAAATCGTTGCCGCCGGTGGAGAAGCCGTCGCCAACGGTTCCAACGTCGCCGACTGGGCGCAGGCCGAGGCGCTGATCCAGACCGCGGTCGATTCTTTCGGTGGACTCGACGTGCTGGTGAACAACGCCGGCATCGTGCGGGACCGGATGTTCGTCAACGCCACCGAGGACGAGTTCGACGCCGTTACCGCCGTGCACCTCAAGGGCCACTTCGCCACGATGAAGCACGCCGGCGCGTACTGGCGCGCGCAGTCCAAGGCGGGCAATGCCGTGGACGCCCGCATCATCAACACCAGCTCGGGTGCCGGCCTGCAGGGCAGCGTCGGGCAGGCGACCTACAGCGCAGCCAAGGCGGGTATCGCGGCCCTGACGCTGGTCGCCGCCGCCGAGATGGGCCGCTTCGGTGTCACCGTGAACGCCATTGCACCGTCGGCGCGCACCCGGATGACCGAGACCGTGTTCGCCGACATGATGGCCACGCAGGACAGCGATTTCGACGCCATGGCGCCGGAGAACGTCTCGCCGCTGGTGGTATGGCTGGGCAGCGTCGAGTCGAAGGACGTCACCGGTCAGGTATTCGAGGTCGAGGGCGGCATCATCCGGGTGGCCGAGGGCTGGAACCGCGGCGGGACGATCGACAAGGGCGCCCGCTGGGATCCTGCCGAACTCGGCCCGGTGGTCAGCGACCTGATCGCCAACTCGCGCACTCCGCTGCCGGTCTTCGGCGCCTGACTCACAGCGGCTCGCACACCACCAACGGGATGCGCCGATCCGCCGCCTCTTGATAACCCTTGTACGGCGGGTAGATTCGCGTGAGCTTGCGCCAATAGCGCCGCCGCTCGTCGTCGGTGGCGTCCCGCGCGGTCATCTCCCACACGTGAGCGCGGACCTGGACCCGTACCCTCGGGTCGGCCTTCAGATTCACGTACCACGCGGGATGCGCGCTGCGCCCGCCGTAGGACGCCGGCAACACGATGCGGTCGCCGTCCTGTAAATACAGCGTCGCGGTGACCCGCGGTAGCCCGGACTTGCGGCCGGTCGTCGTCACCAACGCGGCCGGAAACCACAGGAGCTTGGCGCCCCATCTCCCGTTGGTGCGCAAATACACCGCGATGTGCGCGCGGGTGAAGTGCTTCAGCACCCACGACAGCAGAGCTGAATTGCGGATGGGATGCGACGGCCGGCTCACGCCACTGAATTGCCCAGCTTTACGGATCGCAAATCACGATGGGGATCACCCGGTCGGTCCACGCCTGGTAATCCTCGAAGCTCGAGTACATCTCAACGAGCTTGGGCCAGTACTCGGCACGCTCCTGTTCGGTCGCGTCCCGGGCGGTCAGGTAAAGGATCTCGTCCTTGATCTGGACGGTGATCTTCGGATCGGCCTTGAGGTTGAGATACCACATCGGGTGCTTGGCGGCGCCGCCCTGCGAGGCTGATCGCGCTCGTCGAAAGTCCTCAGGTGTGCTCGCCGAAATTCCTCACCTGTGAGCAGCGGTCAGTGTAGTTGTTGGCGGTTGCCGGTGGTGGTTCGGCGCAGGGTTTCGGCGGCTGCTTGGTGGT
>NZ_JACBJQ010000106.1 GCF_013404075.1 Mycolicibacterium vinylchloridicum | reverse complement strand
CAAGGTCGAAGTCGTAGCGTGACAAAGGCATTACAAGCAGCTCAGTCCTAGAGGGTGCTTCCGCAGGGAAGGCGCCGTGGATGCCGGAATAGTGCAGCCTCCCGATATGTGCCGTTTGCCAGCCTTCTGGGTTCGCCGCGACGGTCGCCGGATCATGCTGCGCTCCAACCGGTATGCGCTCGCGCTAGCCCGCAGGGGCGCGCCGCTGGAGCCGTGGGAGCGGTCCTTGCATGGCTGCGATGTGCCGCTGTGTGTGCGGCCGAGCGTCGCCGACGAGCTGGGCCGCCCCCGGCACGTGTACGCGGGTACCCAGAGGGACAACATGGAGCAGATGGGCCGCTCCGGCCGCGGCGGGGGCCGGGTGGCGGTGCGCCGCGGGAACGCGGGCCTGCTGGCGCGGCGTGAACGGTCGCTCGCGCTGCGGGAAGCCGTGCGTGATGGTTGGGACGCGCAAGCGGTCGCCGATGCGTTGGCTGGGGCCCATCCGACGCTGTGGTGAACGCGGCGGTGCCGGCGCACGCCAGTGGCAGGGATGTGATCCCGCGCTGCGCGGCCGGCACCGAGTGGGTACCGGACGCGCGGGCGGCGTGGGGGCCGGTGTTATCCGGCGGCGTAGGCGGCGTGTTCGAAGCGCGCGATGAGGCTCAGTGCGGTGTCTAGGTCGCTGTCGGTGAGGGTGGTGGTGTCGGCGTCGACGGTGAGCTGCCAGGTGTCGGCTCCGACGGTGGCGGCCAGGACGTAGGTGTGGCGGCCGTGGGCGGCGAAGGTGTGGTCGGTCCGGCCGGCGAACATCAGTCCGGCGGCGCGGAAAGCGATGATGCGAGTGGCGGTCTGATCGGTGTCGGCGCTGGTGGTCGCTTCGACGGCGGCCAGGACGCGATCGTTGTCGGCTGCCCAGAGGACGATCTGGCGGGTGCTGTCGGCGGTGGCGACGAGTTGCAGTGCGCCGTAGGCGTGGTCGTCGACGGTGTGTGTTCCGTGCGGTGCGTGGCCGATGAGGTCGGCCACGTCGGACAGGAGGGCGGCGGCGAGGTCGAAGTTGTTCTCGGTCATGGTTGTTCTCCGTTTCAGAAGGTGTTGAGTGCGCCGGTTAGCGCTGGGGTGCGGGGGAATTGGCTGAGGGTGGGCCGTCAAGGGCGGAGAGTCCGGTGGTGGTGCCGGCGGATGTGTGGCCCGCGAGCGGCAGCGAGCTGATGGGGCCGCACATGTCCTCCGCCGCCGGCACCAGCACCGGGCGTCCCTGGACGGGTCGGGCCCCCGGCCGATTACGCTGCGACCCCTGCTAACGGCAAGAGGTGAGTGGCGCCAGGGAGCCCGCCCGCAGGGTGGGCTGTCCGTCGGTCGCACCTAGTGCGCCGACGTCTACGCGAGCCGGCGGCTGGACGGCAAAGGGGCCGGGACCCGGCAGGGCGCCCCGGCTCGCCTGGTGGCTGTCGGGGCGCCCTGCGATCGGGTGTCAGTCGGTCATGGTGTTGCCGCGGTAGACGTCTCCCTCGATGTAGGTCAGGAGATCGCCGTTGATGTCGGCCAGGCACCAGTAGTAGGGGGCGTCGTAGCGGACGATCTGCCAGGTGCGGTTGCGGCGTTCCCAATAGAGCTTGTCGAGCAGTTGGGTATCGCCGCCGGAGCCGCCGAAGAAGGCGTCGACATTGCCGCCCTCGGGTTCGAAGTGCTCGTTGAGGATGGTGATGATGTCCGCCACGGTGGCGGCGGCGGCGCAGCGGTCCAGGGCAGCATCAACATTCGCCCAGAAGTGATCGAGGTGGGTGCTCATGGTTGTGTCTCCGTTTCGGATTGGTGTGGGTGCGCCGGTCGGCGCTGAGATGCCGGGAATTGGGTGTGGGAAGGGGACCCGACCGGCCGCCCGCGGAGGAACTGCGGGCCGGGTCCCGGTGCCCGGGTCAGGCTGACCGGAAGGCGCGTCGCGCGGCGGCGGGCAGGCTCTCGGGTCCGATCGCCCAGGGACCGTCGCTGTAGCCGGGCAGGCGGCGAATCAGGCGCCGTTCGAGGGCCTGGCAGAACGCGTAGGCCTGGCTGCTCTCCCAGTCGGGGTGCCCGGAGGCCTGGTACTGGTAGCAGTGCAGCGCGTTGAGGAGTTCGACGTTGGTCCAGCCGCGCTGCTGCGGCGGGCGGTAGGTGTAGAGCTTGGGTGTGTACATCTCGGTGCCGTAGGAGTGGTTGACCGACTTGACGTTTTCGTCGAGCAGGCTCTGACCGATTTCGCTGGCTGTTTCGGGCTGCAGCTCGGTGCTGTGGGTGGGCCGCATGTGTTCCCAGCGCAGGGCACCAAGGCGGGGGTCGTTCAGGCCGGCCCACAGCAGGACGTTGATGTGCTCGGGGTGGACGACGAATGCGCTCATGAGTTGTTCTCCGTTCGGATCTGATGGGGTGCGCCAGTCAGCGCTGGTGTGCGAGCAATGGGGTGAGGGTGGGCCGTCAAGGGCGCAGAGTCCGGTGGTGGTGCCGGCGGATGTGTGGCCCGCGAGCGGCAGCGAGCTGATAGGGCCGCACATTTCCTCCGCCGCCGGCAGCGGCGCCGGCGTCCCTGGACGGGTCGGGCCCCCGGCCCATTACGCTGCACACCCCTGCTGATGGCTTAAAGGTGAGTGGCGGCAGTCAGTTCGCCGCAGGCGGACTATTCGTCGGTCGCACCTGGTGCGCCGACGTCTACGCGGCCGGTGGCCGGAGCAAAAAAGGGGGACCTCGCCGACCACTCGGTGCTGAGTGCTCGACGAGGCCCCCGTGTGGCGCGTTAGTGCGGCGGAAGGGCGTCGAGGATCAGTTGGGCGAGTTCCTCGCCGTTGGGCAGCGGGAGGCGGTCGGCGGCGTCGCGGATCGCATCGCATTCGGCTGAGCCGCAGGCGCACTCGTCGTTGGTGGCGCATTCGTCGCTGGCGGCGCTGTCGAGTGCGCATCCGTCGACGGTGGCGGCATCAACGATCCAATGGGTGCGGTCATCGGAGAGCCTGAGGTACACGCGAACGGATTGCTCGATGTAGTGGGTGCCGTCCGGTTCGTAGGAGTAGCGCGGGGTGTGGCCGTCGCGGCGCTCGGTGGGCTCGGGGTTGGTCATGACGTGGTCCTCTCGAGAGTGGGTGGTGGGTGAATGGGTGTGGCCGGCCACCTCGGGTGTGAGGCGGCCGGCCACGGTGGGGACGTTTGGGCTGATTACTCGGTGGGCGGCTTGGCGGCGAGTTGGGCGAAGACCTGGCGCAGCTTGGTCGGCGGGACTGCGGCCTGGACCGCGGTGTCGAGGAGCACGACCAGCGTGGTGTCGGGAAGGCCGGCGGCCACGGCGGTGGCGTGGGCTGCTTCCAAGGCAACGCCGGCACGCACAACGTCGCTGCTGCAGTAGAAGCACGCCGCGGCGAGCGCAAGTGCTTCGACGCGGGCGCGGCCGCGCAGCTGGCGGGCCAGGTGGGTCCAGACGGTGGCACCCATCTGGGGGTGCGCGGTGCTGGCGATGAGCAGCGCGTCGCGGTGGGTGACGCTGGTGGTGATGAGCAGGCCGACGTTGGCGGCCAGCTGTGGTGTGAGCGCGGTGGGGTCTTCGAACGCCGCGGACATGCTGCGGGCGGTCTGGGCGGTGAACTGCGCGGTGTCGGTGTCGACGTCGGGGGCTGGCGCCTGGTCGGTGGTGGCGAATTCGGCGGTGATGTCGTCGCGGGTGGCGCGCACGCTGTGTCCGGCGACGACCATCAGCAGGGCGGCCTCGGAGGTGCGGTAGTCGACGGTGGTTCCGGTGTCGCCGGTGTCGATGTCGGTCCAGGTCTGGCCTGCGTCGAGGTTCGGGGTGTGCAACCGCTTGAGGATGCTGGCCCCGCGTGCGGTGATGTGGCGTTGCGCGGCGTCGAGGTGGTCGCCGGCGTGCTTGAGATCCGCGGTGCCGGTGATGGCGATGAGGATGACGATCCGCATGTCCCCGTTGGGTTGTTGCAGGGGAAGGGTGTTGGCCAGGTGGGCGGTGACGTCGAGGGGTTCGGCGATGTCGTAGCGGGCGGCGACGTGGACGGTGCGTCGATCTCCGATGTTGTCGAGGACGATCGCGACGATGCTGTCGGTGGGTGCGAAGCCGATCAGTGCCGGGGTGGCGGCGAGGATGTCGGTGTTGGAGCTCAGGTTGATGCGCATGGTTGTTCTCCCGTTCGGGTGGTGTTGAGTGCGCCGGTTAGCGCTGGGGTTGGGGGGACCGGCGGGGTGGCGCGCGCAAGCCCGAAGAGTCCGTGGTGAACGCAGCAGGGCTTTCGGCCCCGGGGCAATCCCCGCGCGGCAGCGCCTGGGGATTGACCACGGTTGGGCCGAAAGGGTCACTCGGCCTGCGTAGTTCGGCGCGGGCGTGGCTGGCGCGTGACGGGTCCCGGTCGGTCATACTTGGGGCCCAGCTGAACGGTTAAAGGTGAGTGGCTACGGAAGCGGCCACCGCCAGGTGGCCATCCGCGCCGCAGGCGCGCTTGCTGAGTCAGGGCCGGAAGAAAAAAGGGGGGCGGAGCCGGTCCTCGTATGGTGAGGATGCCCGGCTCCGCCGTGGTAGTTCAGATGAGTGCGATGATGCCGGCGCCGGCGGTGTTGGCCTCTTTGATGCGCTCGGCCGCATCGTGGTCGATCTCGTCGCGGGCCTGGCTCACCATGTAGGCCAGTCCGTGCGGTGCCTAGCTAGTGATCGGCTCGTCGGGGTCGGCGTGGAAGTCCCCGCAGGATCCGATTTCGCGGCCGTCAGGCCCGGTCACGATGTACCCGTAGACCTCGCTGTTGGCCCAGGCGCTGTAGGTCGCCACGGTGGCTCGGGTGTAGCTGTGTGGCTCGGTGGCGTCGCGGGGTGCCCACGCCAGGCCGTCGGTGCCTTCGTAGCGGTCGGTGCTGGGTGAGGTGGTGCAGTAGCGGTCGGTGCAGCGGGTCACTTCGAGGATGCCGGTCAGTCCCAGCGTCAGGCCGAGGTAGCGTGCGATCGCGGCCGCCGATCGGTACCGGTGCTCATAGAGGGAGTCGTTGGTGGCGTTGTGGTTTCGGAGCAGGGCCGCAACGTCGTGGGCGGCGTCGCCGAGTTCTGCGCTGATGGTGCGCGCATCACCGAGGTAGACCAGACCCCCGTCGTCGGTGTAGTCGGGTACCTGGGCGTCGATGTCGTAGTGCAAGGCAATCTCGTAGGTGCCGGCGGTGGTCTCGACGGCGATTTTGTCGAATGGGTGCAGCATCGTGGAGTCCTTCCGTTTGGCGGCCGGCGGGGTGCCGGACAGCGCTGGGGTGCGCTCGACCGGCGGGGTGGCGCGCGCAAGCCCGAAGAGGCCGTGGTGGACGCAGCAGGGCTTTCGGCCCCGGGGCAATCCCCGCGCGGCAGCGCCTGGGGATTGACCACGGTTGGGCCGAAAGGGTCACTGGGCCTGCGTAGTTCGGCGCGGGCGTGGCTGGCGCGTGACGGGTCCCGGTCGGTCATACTTGGGGCCCAGCTGAACGGTTAAAGGTGAGTGGCTACGGAAGCGGCCACCGCCAGGTGGCCATCCGCGCCGCAGGCGCGCTCGTCGGCGGCCGCGGGTGCAACGAGCTAGGGCTGGTCTCGCAGGCCCGCGTTGGCCAAGCGGCGGTGTACCTCGGTGAGGGTGAGTTCGCTCCAGTAGCCGTGCTCGTCGGCGTGGATTCTGCTGGGCCAGTTGTCCCAGCGCTCGATTTCTGCGTCGACGTCGGTTTGGGCGACATCTGGTGCGGTGAGCGGCATTGGGTCGGCATCGGACTCGCTGCTGTGTGGGATGCCGACCAGCTGTCCGATCGGTGGGGTCGTGTCGTGCGGGGACCTGAACTGAAGCCGGTAGGTCTGCCCGTCGGTGTCGACGATCAGGCGTTCCGGGTAGTCGGTGATGCTGTTGGGCACGCTGTCTCCTCCTGGTATCGATTATCGCCGTTGCGCTGGAGGGGTGGAGTCACCAATTTCGGATAGGGGCGGTTTCGCGGCCGGACGAAAAAAGGGGCCCGCCTGGCGCTGGCCAGACGGACCCCTTGTCGTGGGAGCTAGGTGGCGTTCGGCGGCGGGTCGGTGTCGATGCCGAGGCCGGCGGCGTTGATGCGGGCTTGGATGGCATCGAGGCTGATCCAGCGGTCGATGCCGTTGTTCTCGGTGTAGAGCAACGCCCAGTGTTCCCATCCTTCGATTGCGGCGTCGACGTCGTCCTCGTTGACGTTGGGCCGGCTGATGGGGATCTCGTGGAAGTTGTCCGGACGGTCGGCATCGGCGATGGCAGCGACGAGTTGGCCGGTGCCGTCGAAGGTTCGGGGGTCGTCAGGTGGGGCGAAGTTCATCCGGAATCGCAACTGGCGCGGCTTGCCGGAGCTGTCCACAAATTGCCAGGCTAACGCGTAGTCCTTGTCGACCATGGGGTGATCCTTTCTGAGTGGTGAGGGTAGTGGCCGGGCCACCTGAGTGCGGCGGCCCGGCCAGAGTTGCTGTGGTGCAGAGCTATTCGACGGGCGTGGTGGCGGCGATGATGGCTTCGGCGTCGGCGAGGTAGTACTCGGCGTATTCGCGTTCGCTGCGCGGGCTGGTCGGTTCCAGGAGGACGGTGACGGCGTTGTCTCGGGCGGACAGCGCGTACTGGCGTCGTCGGTGGGTGTCGTCGGCGTTGACGGCGCTGTGAACGCCGGCTCGGGCCATGGCCAGGCTGTGTGCGGTGCTGAGGGCGACGGCTTCGGTGTCGAGGATGGCGGTCATGGTTGTTCTCCGTTCGTGAAGGTGTTGAGTGCGCCGGTTAGCGCTGGGGTGCGGGGGAATCGGCTGAGGGTGGGCCGTCAACCCCGAAGAGTCCGGTGGTGGTGCCGGCGGATGTGTGGCCCGCGAGCGGCAGCGAGCTGATAGGGCCGCACATGTCCTCCGCCGCCGGCACCACCACCGGGCGTGGGTTGACGGGTCGGGCCCCCGGCCGATTACGCTGCGACCCCTGCTAACGGCTTAGCCTGGATTCACCGATTGAGGTGGTGTCTGGGGCGGGTTGAATCAGTGAAATGCCCTGTCGTAGTGAGAGAATGAGATTTCTCTAGGATCAAATTCGGCCACTACGAAGGGCATCTCGTAGATGCAAC
>NZ_JACBJQ010000105.1 GCF_013404075.1 Mycolicibacterium vinylchloridicum | reverse complement strand
CGGCGACTCCTACCGCATGAAAGACGCCCAACACCGGAAGGAGAACACCCAACCAACCTAGGAATCACCACACGGGGTGGAGACTTTTATCCGGCCACCAGCGGGTACTTCCATTTGGCCATTGACAGACAGTTGGAATGAAACTACGTATTAACACCGGCGGTGTGTCATTTGTGTGCACGCGGGCACCCGAACAGCGGATCGCGTTTGACACCGGCCAGCCGAAGCTGGATCGCGAGACGGGTCTGCCGCTGTGGCAGGTCCAGGTGATGGCGCTGGACTCCACGGGCGGCGACGTCATCACCGTGACGGTTGCCGGCGACCCGAATGTGACGGTCGGGCAGCCGATCCACATCGAGGGCTTGGTTGCCCTGCCGTGGAGCCAGGACAGTCGCAGCGGAGTCGCGTTCCGCGCTGAAGCGATCCGCGCTTCAGGTGCACCACTGGCGGGAGTCGTTGCCGCACCTCGGAATGCGTCACCGAGCGGCGTACCCGGCGGCACGAGCAAGCCGGCCGCCTGACCCTTTCGTCGAGTGGGCGCAGCACCGCAACACCAAGAGACGGTGGTGCTGCGCCCGCTCGGCCGAAGCCTCTCCTTACCCCGATCCCGCAAGCCTGCCGGAAGGTCTGCCATGCCTGGCCACCCACGAGCTCACCGCTCCAACCGCTCTCTTCCGAACCACTCGGACTCCGATGACATTGCCCTCCGTGCAGCCACGGCGCTTGGCAAAGCGACTGCTGCGCTGGTATGGGCGTCGGTGTTGTTTCCGATGATCAGCATTCCGGCCATCACAAGCGTCTGGATGGCCGTCACTTGCGGTCCCTTGGTCGGCCTCTTGGCGGCGATCTGGTCGGCTCTCGCATTGTTCAGCTGGTTTCTGTTATCCCCCCAAACGTTCCGTCAGTGGGTGACGGTACGTCTGCGGGTCCAGTGGCGCACATGGGGTATCTATCGAGGCCGATGGGCCACGGTCTGCACGCTGTGTGGCCTGACCGCCGGTCTCGACGGTCACGTCATGGTGCCGATTCTGCGTTCGGTGACGATCGGTGTCACGAGCGACGTTCTCGAGGTACGCATCCTCACGGGCCAGTCGTTGGCCGACTGGCAATCCCGAGGTGACGCGTTAGCCGAAGCGCTGAGCGCCCAGCGGGTGACCATTCGCTCGACCCGACCGGGCTCGATCCGCATCACCGCCCATCACGGCGATCCGCTGACGACACCCATCCAACTTCCTCGTCCGGCCAGGGGCACCACACCGGACCTGTCCCGCCTGTGGGTGGGGCTCACCGAGGCCGGTGAGCGTTGGCGCCTACCGCTACTGGGACAGCACATCTTGGTCGCAGGCGCGACCGGCTCGGGCAAGGGCTCGGTGCTTTGGTCAATCATTGCCGCCGTCGGCCCCGCCGTGCGGGCGGGCTGCGCACGCCTCGTCGTCGTAGATCCCAAGGGAGGGATGGAGTTCGGGCGCGGACAAGTGTTGTTCACCTCGCTCGCCCATGACAACGGTGAACAGACACTCGCTGCGCTGCGGGCGGTTGTCGCGGTGATGCAGAAACGTGCGCAACGGCTGCGGGGGAAGACTCGGCTTCACACTCCGAGTGTCTCCGCACCACTGATTGTATTGATTATCGACGAAATCGCCTCGCTGACTGCCTATCTCGGGGACCGCAGAACACGCGCCGAGGTTGAGCAGCTGCTGGGGCTGCTGCTGTCCCAGGGCCGCGCAGTCGGTATCTCGGTGGTCGCCGCGGTACAGGACCCGTCTAAAGATGTTTTGCCCATCCGGCAGCTCTTCTCCATCCGGGTCGGGCTGCGCATGAGTGAAGCCACCCAGACCGCGATGGTGCTCGGAGCCGCCGCCCGAGAAGCCGGCGCCTTGTGTGATGGAATCTCCACCGGTACTCCCGGTGTCGGTTACGTCTGCACTGACGGCAACGCTGAACCGTTGCGAGTTCGGGCCTTCCACGTCACCGATTCCGCCATTGATGATCTCGTCGCTCGCTTTGCCCCCACAAGAGCGCATCCTCGGACCGCCGAGACTGAAGGTCGCCAGTCGTGACCACTGCTGCGCTGGGCATTGCGGTTTCGACACTGCCAGGCCTTCCGGCCGGTACCGACACCATCGGCGTGGTGGCGCAGATGGTGCGTCGCGCCGCCTCCCGCGACTTCGAGACCTGGTGGAATAAAGCGGAGAATGCTGGGTTCTGTGCGAATCCGATCCGTCTGACAGGAACCGACAGCTTCGGTCGCGAGCTTCGGGTGTGGACCCGATGCAACAACCGACGCGCTGTCGCCTGCCCGTCCTGCTCTGATCTCTATGCCCGCGATACCTGGCAACTCGTACACGCCGGCGTGCACGGTGGCCATCACGATCTGCCGCCCACAGTCGCCGAACACCCTCAGGTGTTCGTCACGCTGACCGCGCCCAGTTTCGGGGCCGTGCACACCACACGCGATGACGGCCAGCGAGGCCAGGCTCGGCGGTGCCACGACCGGGGCCGGAATGCCCACCAACGTTGCCAGCACGGGAGACCCCTGTGGTGCAGCTCCATCCACCACGAGGGCGATGCTCATGTCGGTCAGCCGCTCTGCGAGGACTGTTACGACTACATGGGGCATGTCCTGTTCGCCTGGCATGCCCCTGAACTGTGGCGGCGCTTCACCATCGCCCTGCGCCGGCTGTTGCGTAGACGCTTACGCGCGCTCGGCGAATCCCCCACCGCTGCCCGAATCAATTTCGTGAAGGTGACCGAGATGCAACGTCGGGCGATCCCGCACTTCCACGCCGTAATCCGCCTCGACGAGCCGCCACAGCCGGGCCAAGCCCCAACACCACCCAAGTCCTCAATCACAGCCACCGACCTGGCCCTCCTAATCCATCAGGCCGCAAGCGGCGTCGCACTCACTGTCGCCGCCCCAGCACACGGCGCTGAAATCAGTAGCCGTGTAATACAGTTCGGCACTCAGACGGATGCGCGGCCATTGCGGTCGGACAGTAGTGACTGCGGCGGGGCAACACCTCGCCAGTCGCGTCGGTCGGTCCCGGCCTACCTGGCCAAGTACGTGACCAAATCCGTCGCCGACTTCGGCGTTGGGGTCCGACGGATGTCACCGCTCGCCGTTCCCGATTTAGACGTCCCCACACATATCCGGGCGATTCTGACCACAATTCTCGATCTAGCCGATCATGGCGCCTACTCGGAGATAGACCGCTGGCTGCACACTCTCGGCTTTCGTGGGCATATCACCACCAAATCCCGGCTGTTCTCCACCACGATGAGTGCGCTGCGCGAGCATCGAGCTGAGTGGACTCGGGAGCAACGCCACCGCTCAGACCTCGCGACCGACGAACATGATCGGGCGCTTCACGGTGCCGAAGAAGAAGTGGAATGGACATTCGATCGAGCCGGGCTGGGCAATCTCGGTGAACGCACTTTGGTCGTGTCTGCGGCGCACCGAATGATCGAACATCGCCACATCGTCCGTGCGAATCGCTGGACGCACGATCAATCCTCGCCACCAGACTGGTCGACATGACTACGCCCGTATTCGATCGCGAGAAGACCGGTCCCGGGACCCTGCGAATAGCTGAAATTGCCTCGCCCGCAGCACAACCCGTATGTGTTACTTCACCCCCACAAGCCGTACGCCGGCATTCCGAATTACTTCCACACGGAGAGGAAAACGGATGCATACTGAATTCAGTGCTGAGCTGATCACCGTGCAGGCCGCGGCGGATCGTCTCGCAGTCAGTCGATGGATGGTGTACCGGCTGATCTGGGACGGACGTGTCAGATCGGTACAGATCGGTAGGTGCCGGCGGATCGTGCGGCAGTCTTTCGACGACTACCTATCCGGCTTGATTGAAGGAGCCGCGTGATGGCTGCAGGTGGGAAAGCACGTCGCAACGCGAACGGCCAGGGCGGCGTGTACCGACGAGGTGATGGGCGCTGGGAGGCGAAAGTCTTCGTCGACACGCCGGACGGACGACGGAAGCGCATCAGCGTCTACGGCGATAGTGAGCGTGCCGCCTTGGACGAACTCGGCAAGGTTCTCGATCAACAGCGACGCGGCATACCCACTGCAACAACGACGTTGACGGTCGCTGAGTACATGACCTACTGGCTAGAGCACATTGCGGAGCCTAGCGTTCGGCGCACGACGTATGCGACCTATGAGGGCGACGTGCGCCTGCACATCATCCCGGGAATTGGCAATCGGAAGCTGAAGTCACTGCAGGCCTCGCATATTCGCGCATGGCTGACCGGATTGCAGACCCGATGCCAATGCTGCGCCCAAGGGAAGGACGCAGCGCGAGGGCGCAAGTCGCAGGCACGGTGCTGCGCTCTCGTGCCTGCCAAGTGCTGCAACGACGCGTTGTCTGCCAGCTCGATTCGCCACATTCTGCGCGTTTTGCGGGCTGCTCTGCAGGATGCGGTCGACGAAGAGATGTTAAGCCGCAACGTCGCCCGACTCGTTCAGTTGCGCGTGACCGATGACCGGAAGGTGCGCTCTTTCACGCGGGCTGAGGCGATGCGCTTTCTCAAGACCGCTGAGACGACGCGACTTTATGCACTGTGGGCAGTCGCGCTGTCGATGGGACTCCGTCGTGGTGAGGCGCTCGGGCTGCAATGGTCCGACGTCGATCTAGACGCTGAGCGGATTACAATCAGGCGAGCGTTGCACCGCGTGGACGGCCAGCTGAAGCTTGAGAACGTCAAAACTGAAGGATCCGTCGCAGTTCTGCCAGTACCTCGGACGCTTGTGCCGATTCTGACTAACCACCGCCGGCGCCAGCTGGAGGAGCGCCTGGCCGCCGGATCAACGTGGCGCGACACGGGACTGGTTTTCACGACCCCTAAGGGCGGCGCGTTGGAGCCGCGCAACGTCAACCGAATGTTCCACAGCCTGTGCGCGAAGGCGGAGGTGCCGCAACTTCGCGTCCACGACCTCCGACACTCGTGCGCCACCCTGCTCTTCACAATGGGAGTTCAGCCGGCGACGGTTCAGAAGATTCTGCGCCACAGCTCAATCACGGTGACGACGGGAACCTATGTCGAGGTCATCGAAGCCGTTCAACGGGATGCTTTGGACTCGATGGGCTCACTGTTCGCCTCCAACAGCCTCGGCGACGAAACCGGGTAGCGTTCGCCTGATGGAATTCAGCGGATACGTTCAGCTTCGAGTCCGTACAAGTCGACCGCAACGACGCGCGATCGAGTGCCGCAAGCCGACGATGACGTTGCCGTTGTCGAAATATCAAAGGTCTCTGGTTACGACGGCAACGGCTGAGACGGAAAAAAGCCGAATCGGCCTTCCCCCGCAACGCCTGTGAAAAATACGTCGGTTGACTCCTTCCGGAGTCCAGATGGTGGATCCATGTTCTCCATGATGATGACCTGCCCACCAACCGACTGCTGAATGTCGTCGTAGAACCGCGCAGCAATGCCGATGTCGAGAACCTCACGATCGACGGCTTCGCCAGGCTTCGGTGGGCGATAGGTCACCAATGGTGAATCCAGAACGACAAATCCAGGGTGTGGAAGATCATTTTCAAAGCAATACTGAGCAAGGCCAATGGTGAAGGCGGAGTGGAGGATTGCGCGAACGCCTTTACCGTGAGCAGAGCGTAATTGATCGCCCGCTATCAGATCCTGCTCATCCCGGTCATAACGGACCTCATCACCATCAGGGACCTGCCACGCGGAAAGCCTCTCACCGATCGCTTTAGAGAAGCGCCGCACAGTACTCCCTCCAGCAAGCCAAAACTGCCGCCCTCGACCCCCCTGGTGAGCGTGACGTCTTCACCAGTCGGCGTCCGAATTCCCAATAGGACTGTGCTGTAGCCCGCGCGCTGCGGAATCTCCCGAAGAGTGGAACCACGAAGCATGAAGTCAATGGCGTCGACAATGAACGACTTCCCTGTGTCAGAGGGACCATGGATGACAGTCGTTCGTGGCCCGAAATCAACCGTCGCTGGAGCCTTGCCGGGCCCCACGAAAGTCAGATGCGTCAGGCTAATGCGGTTTGCCATTGTTCCCGTCCGTATCGGGCCAGTGAAATTCTTCGGACCAGGAATCGAATATCGCCTTTGTCTGCCGTCGCAGATTCGCTTCGTCCAGATCGGGAAAACTTCCCAACACCCATCCGACACGATCGCGCAAGCGATGTGAGTACGACGAGCCCAAGACTCCCACGAAGTGCAGGGCGCCGTCGCCGGCAAGAAACCGCACCCCGTTCATTCCAACCGCAATCTCGGCGAGATGCAGCCTCAGCAGAAGACCAATTCCTGCCTCGATAGATTCACGCTTGGCCGCAATCTCGCCTGCACGGATCGGCAGAGCCGGATGCAGACTTTCAGGGCCACCGACGTCCCTGCTGTGGAGCACGAAGTGATCAAGCAGGACAAGCTGATTCAGGTCGAGTTCAGCTGGGAAGGCCTGGGTCAAGATCATCAACACGCGGATGCCGACCTCCAAAGGGCCGTTCAGCGGCGATTCATTGATGCTTTGCGGCCTCCGACGGTCGCCCGCTGGACCGTTCGGTGCCCGATTGTCGTAGTCATTCATTGCGCGACATCCATTGAATCCGATCGACGTTCGCCAGCTGGTGGCACATGCCCTGTCGATCATCGATCTCGACCACCGAAATCAGACGATGCCGACTCAGATCCAGCTGTCCAACTAGCGAAAGCACACTCGTCAAACGTCTCAGGCCCGTGGCGTGGTGGTCCTCGACTACATCGATAACACCCGAATGAATGTCATCCTGCAATCGCTCAAAAGTCCCCGGCGGCACTGAATCCCGCGCGTACACTCGTAGCGCCTCCGCCTTGTAGAAGTTCTCGCGGTGGCGGCGAAAGCGTTCGCCCACTCTGGGATTTGATGCCACTGATTCGGGTTGGAGGCTTTCCTCGGGGTGTGCTTCGGCGTAAACATCAACCAGTTGTTGTACGTATCTCCGTTCGTGTGTCGCCAAGTCACCGGGAGCTGGCACATGAGCGGGTCGCGGCTGAAGCGCTGTGGCGAATCGGTCGCTGTACCAACAAGTTGTCTTATGCAGTTCAAGCACATCAGTCAGCTCGACGGATCGGAACATCGAGAAATCCGTGACCGACGCCAGTTCCTGAACCGAAGAGACGAGGTCCGACTCAAGGCCCCTCGCGAGGGTGCTGTCGTCGTCGGCCAAGTGGTCGAGGAACTTTTTCCTCAACTTCTGCGGGCTGCTGAGCATCCGACCGCAGTTTGTACTGCAACCGCGGGGAGCCAAGATCTGGTAGCTGTCCGGCAGAACGCACTCTCCGACAACAGTTGCCACGAAGATCTTCAGAATCTCGGGAAGTATGTCTCCTAGGGCGAGAGGTTCTGCATAGTGCTTGCACTGGAAACAGTGAGGAATTGTCAATACCTGTGGATCGGGGTGTTTCAGGCGACCTCCGTTTCGGTTGATTCGGCCGGCTCGGGCGGTGTGATGTCGGCGGGGCGTTCGAGTAGCTTGCCTTTGTGGAAGACGGCGCCG
>NZ_JACBJQ010000104.1 GCF_013404075.1 Mycolicibacterium vinylchloridicum | reverse complement strand
AGTAGGTACGGTCTTCATGGCGGTCCCTTACTCCTTCTTCGAGGTGTACTTGGTCGTTCACCCGAAGACCTACCATCTGGCGGGCATCAGGTGAGGGACCGCCACCTCAAATTCCACGAAGACCGGGACAACCTCACCGGATTTGAAGGCGGCGATAGTCGTGGCGCGTTCTCCCGCTGACATCGACCCATGGAAGGAGCGGGCGTTGAGCCCCTCCAGCTCCATTCGTCGCAGCAGTCCCGTGACCGTGTCGGTGTGCTGGGTGAAGATCAACACTCGGCCGTGTTCCCGCAACCAGTCTCGGGTGATCTTCAGCGCGGTGTCTTCACGCGCTGACTCGTTGATGTCCATGGCGCGATGCCCGATCTCGAGGAGCACTTCTCGAACGCGAGGATCAGGATGACGCTCGGCCATCCGTAGCGCAGTTGTCCCCATCGCGAATGGGCTTGCCGTGAGGCGAAGTGCCAGGCTTCGACGACGCATTGCGTCCCCAGGATCGTGCATCACTCCACGTAGCAGTTGAGTTGCCAGGAAATACAGTTCGCGCTCCCGAGCGCCCAGAGTAATCGGGACATCTACCGCGCGACGCACCACTCGGTCCACGCCGGCCTGAGCGCGGGTGGTGCGAATCATGACGCTGCTGATGAGTCGACGAAGGGCAGCGGGGTCGTTTGGCGTGCGAGGGTCGTATCCCTTCATGAACTGACGTTTGAACTCGGTAACCGAGCTGAAGGTGCCGGGCCTGAGCAGCTCGACAAGCCGGTAAAGCTCGAGCAAGTCGTTCTGGACTGGTGTCGCGGTCAGGAAGAACGCGTAGCGGCATTTCGTCGTCAACGAAGTGATGACATCACGAGTCTTCCGCGCACCACCGCCGGCGGCGCGATGAGCTTCGTCCACGATGACGATGTCCCAGGGCTTCTTGGTGAGCTTCTCTGCATTGCTTCGCCCCAGTGTCAGGCTAAGTATCAGTCTGTCCTGCTGCTGGATCTCTGGGCCTCGGGCGGCGATGTCGAAGGTCATGTCAAACTTGCTGTTCATCTCCTCTCGCCACTGGTCGCGCAGAGGTGCCGGGCACAAGATGAGCACCCTCTTGGCGAGGCCGCGCAGAGCGAGCTCCTTGACCGCGAGACCGGCTTCGATGGTCTTGCCAAGGCCGACTTCGTCGGCGAGTACTGCGCGGCCACGCAGGCGAGACAATGCGTGACGTGCAACAGCTTCCTGGTGTGGCATCCGGTCGACGTTCGAGACGTCGACCGCCAACAGCTCCTCAAAGTCATCAAGTGTTCCAAGCTCTTCGCCTTGAAGGCGCAGCTCGACAAGGTCAAGTGTGTCGAAGCCAGCAGCTTTCAGTTGTTCGGCCAGCAATTCGCGTGCCTTCGTAAGGAATCCGATTGTCCTGTCGGATCCAGCGCCCCAGTCATATTCGGCGTCGGGGTGGAACTGGCGGTCGACGGTGGCGCGGCGTCGCTTAGCCTTGGCCCCGCTCGACTTCGCGATAGGAGCCGGAGGCGGTGCTGCGATGCTGAACTCGCTGGGCGTACCCGGAGGCAGGAGTTGGAGTCGATATACCTGATCAACGAGACGCAAGCGAAGCAGGCCGCCCTCTTGGCCGTAGTCCTGGAGACGCTCGCCGAGGAGGTCGCCGGTGAGTTGTCGGCTGCGCCCACTCCATTGGGCAAGAAACGGCTCGCTCTCGAGTTCGAGGTTTATGCTCGAACTGTGCTCTGGGAGTGTGAGTGCCGAACATTCACGTTCGGTTAAGGCGAGTTGGCCGGTTTCCAACAGCTGCTGAGTGATTCGCTTTTCGATCATTGAGGCTCCGTGATGCCAAGGGTTTTCGCGCCGAGATTTGTGAGTGCGAGCGACTGATATGCGGCTTGAGAGTTTTCGCGTACAGCAGCCCGGCGCTCTATCAATCCCTTGTCGGTGAGTTTCTTAACTGCTTCATCCCAACGACGCTCGCCGTTCCGTACATGGCGTAATGCTCCGAATTGCGGGCAGCTCAGCACGCCGGCGCCCAGCGGCCGTCCCTCGCCCAATGACTCGCGCCCGAGAACCGCAGCCTTGAGGCTGGTCTCCCCATACGCGCCCCGACGGAAGGCGGATGCCCATGCAATAGCCTGCAGCGCAATGAGATCAACATTCACCAGCAGCTCAGGATCAGGCACCATGTGGTCAGCCAGCGCAGCCCACGGCGCTGTCTCGCCGCTGCACCTGTCACATGGCTCGACGTCCCTGCTCTTGCAATCCGGAACCACGTCCCCGAAGTGTTCTGCAACCGCCACCCGACGGCAGTGTGAATCGTCCGTGGCGTAATCGATCATCGCCTGCAGACGACGCTTCTGCCACCACTTCCATCGGGCCGATTCGCGTTCCAACGCCTCTTTAGGTGCGACACGTGTGAGCGTGCGGACACGACGCAGCCGGTGCGAGCTGGAGAAGGTGACCAGGCGGTCCAGCGACCAGTTGATGAGCTGCTGCTCCAACTTGTCGGGATCGTATCCGTGCTCATCATTTAGCTGTTGAAAGTCAAGCTGGATACGGACGTTGGGGCGCGTTCTATGGTCCCTATAGAAGAGGTTACGGAAGAGACGCCGCTCGTCTTCGTCATCCGGCTCCCGGAACCCGACATCAACAGTGCCTCTCGCCGAGCAGTCCAATCCTTGTTCGATGGCGTGGACGCGTTCGAGCTGAGCGAGGTGAACGTTAATCTCGTCGTCATCGATGGCGAGTCTGTCGGCCACTTCGTCGATATCAAAGACTCGGTCATCGCCGCGCTCAGGGCAGTCCCACAAGGTGGCCAGTAGTTGTTGGGTAATGGCCGCGTCGGCCTTGGTTCCGTGTGCCTCGATGAGTCGGCGGCGGCGGGCAAGGTCGGCGCTGGTGTACAGCAGCACGCATTCGCCGGAGATATCGCGCGCACGGGCAGCGCGGCCGGCCTCTTGGGCATAGCCGTCGAGGGAGTCCGGGAGGTCGTAATGCGCCACCCACCCGATATTGGGCTTATTGATGCCCATGCCGAAAGCTTTGGTCGCGACAATGATTCTTGTTGTGTCGGAATCGAAGTCTTCTTGGACAGCGTCGCGCTGTTCAGGAACCATGCCCGCGTGGTAAGGCCGGGCAGCATGACCGGCGCGGCGAAGCAGCGCGGCAATCTCCTCAGCCAGAGCGCGTTTGGAGACGTAGATGATTCCCGATTTGTCACCCGCCCAGGTGACGAAGCGCAGCAGCTCCCGTGCGCGATCTCGCTCGTCCGCGCACCTGACCACCCGGAAGCGAAGATTGGGGCGGTCGCTCGGCTCGCGGATGGTTACTGGATCTTGCATATCCATTGCCGAGGTGATGTCAGCTTCGACCTCGGTGGTGGCCGTTGCGGTCAGGCCTGCGCGCGGAGGTCGGGTTTCGAATGCTGCAACGGATGCGGGAACTTGACGGAACTCCGGCCGGAAGTCATGTCCCCATACCGACACACAATGCGCCTCATCGACCACGACACCGTTGAGCTGTTGGCGACCAAGGGCACCGCGTAGGATCGGGTCGCGCGCCAGTCGTTCGGGCGATACATACAAGAGGCGCACCTGACCGTTGGCCGTGTCGCGCAGTATTTCGGTTTGAACCACTCGTGACGTGGCGCCAGTGATGCCCTGTACCGGTCGGATTCCGCGTCGACCGCGGAGGTCGTTCACTTGGTCCTTGATTAGTGCAACGAGCGGCGAAACCACGACGGTCGCCCGAGCTTGTGGGGCGAGCAATGCTGGCAGTTGAAAGCACAATGACTTGCCGAATCCCGTAGGTAATACGGCCATTACGTCCTTGCCCTCGATGATTGCGCGCATTACTTCGAGTTGCTTGGGATGCAGTTTGGTAATGCCGAAGAGCCTCTCGGCCGCCTCGGTGAGCTTCGCAGTGGGATCTTCACCCTCGATGAGCCTCAGGGTTTCTAGTAGTGCGGTGACGTCGTCACGCCCGAATGAAATGGCGTCCTCAAGGATCGGAGGCTCGCCGGTGACGAACTCGATAGCGCGTGTCCACGCGTCGTCGCGGTCGATGGCTTCATGAATGACTGGATTAGGCAGTGAGCCAAGGATTACCCGTTGGGCTTGCGTGGGCGCGTGAAGTCGGCGGTCGCACACAAAGGCTGCGCCTCTGTCCGTTTCGGAACGAATCAACCGACCGAAGCCCTGAGTGAAGAGCATGGCCGTCATCGGCAGAACGTAGTCGACAAACGGATCGCCACCCCGCTCGGCTATGGCCCTTTGCCGGGCCGATACGAGAGGGTCGTCGGGATGGGGATAGGGCGGCTTCTCCAGGAACAGGTATGACAGCGTCTCGCCGGGGGCATCGAATCCCTCCCAGTACGACTTCAGCCCGTAGAGCACCGTGCCGGGCTCAGTCCGGAAACGATGAGATATCTGAGAGCGTCCGAGCTCATCTTGAACAAGAAGCTCAACCCCGCGGGCCGCGAGCTCTGCCTCTTTCGTCCGTACAGCGTGAGCTACCGCCTCCATACGCTTACGGGCAGCAAACAGCGTCAACGTCTTTCCACCAGACAGCGACAGAAAGCCGGCTTGGTCCGCGGCCATTTCCTCACAAAATTCGCGTTCGTTAACCGGCACGGGCACGGGGAGATGGTTGGTGAGCACCACTACCGACTGATTCTGATAGTCAAACGGCGACGACAAGAGCAGTGCCCGGAACGCATCGTCGTCCGGGTCCGGGTTGATACGGATGCCTAAACGGGAGGCGAGGTAATCAAAGCGACGTTCCACGGTCAGCGTCGCCGAACAGAGCACAGAAGAGTGAGTACGGTCAACCACGTGTTGCTTGAACTCGGGGAAGACGTGGATGGGGATGCGCTCAAACGTCCACGCCGCAGGATCGTCTTCCTCCGCAGCGAGTCGGTAGACCCAAAGGTGGCTGTCGGGCAGAGTGCCCATGGCTTCTAGGAGGGCGATGGCGTTGTCGAGGCGCTCGGAGTAGCCCCGCAGCCGTTGTTTTGCTGACCTCAATCCGCTGATCTCTGACAGAGAGTCTCTAAGGCTAGTAACAGCTTTGGCTAGCTGAATCAACCAGTAGCGGACGGTCGATGAAGCTTGTCTCAGAGTTCGAAACTCCGGTCGGTTGTTAACCACCCCGGCCTGCAGTACTACAGCGTCGGCTTTCCCGGCGTACTCATGGAGATACGTGTCAATTGCCTCCGCGAGTTCTGTAGCGGTTGAGCGCACCTGCGCAGACACCGTCGCAATTGACTCGAGTGCGTCGATGACGCCCGATTCGGCGCGGGCCTTCGACCGAATCTCTCGCATTAGCCTGGAACGTTGCGACAAGCTGTTCACGAGGATCTCGAGCTCGAGGGCATCCACGCGTTCGGTCCAGGCGGTGGTTAAGGAATCTTCAAGGGCGTGGGCCTCGTCGAAAACCAGATCGGCTCGCCCGTCGGCGAGGACGTCTCCTGGAGCTCGCGAACCTTGCTGCTCTAGCTTGATCCAGCTCGCAATGAGTGCATGGTTGATCGACACGACGCCAGGCGCCTTATCGAGACCGGCCAGCTGCTGCATAAGCGGGCAGACATCCGCCCACGCGCAATTTCGCCGATCGCAACCTCCGGAGTTGGTACGAAGCCGAGCCCGGGTTCTTGCGTAATGAGCATCCGTACTGCGCAACGTGAAATCAGTGACGTCGTCCCACGTGCCTGACGGTGCTGTGGCCACGGCTCGAATGGCAACGGCCACTGCAAGTCCGGACGCCTCCGGGTCAGACAGCACGGTTTCAAGCTCGCGCGCGCAGACATAGTTACCTACGCCCTGGATCTGCCTGAATGGTGCGCGTAATAGACCGTCTTCGTGGAGGCGGGTTGCGTCGGCACGAAGTTGATTCTGGAGCGCTTTGGTTGCGGTTGCGACTAACACTGGTCGGGCTGCCTGAGACGCGCGGCCAAGGGCAGGGAGCAGATAGGCGAGGGACTTGCCCGTTCCGGTCGGAGCTTCAACAGCGAGGCGGCCACCGCCGTCGAAGACTTGCGCAACGGCGTGCGCCATTTCCTGCTGCGCTGGACGTGGTCGTAGTCCATGTCGCTGAAGGAGACTTGGGAAGTCATCGCGCACCGCCGACCAGGCGTCTGGTGACGGCGATCCGGTCGCCTCGAGTAGGGGATCGGACGGTCGGGACAGCGCCGACAATGTCGGCGCCGCGGTCAACTCGGGGAGGAGCTTGACGAGGGGGTGATCGTAGGTTTCGAGTGCAGCGATGGCGAGCTGCCAGCTTGGATCACTCGCGTCGACTGAGGCGAGCAACGCTCGAATAACCTCGGTTGTCGTGGCGGCGTCCGAGACTGCTCGATGTGGGTTGTCGTTGTTGATTGCGTAGGCCAGGGACAGATCTGCGAGCTGGCGATTGGGCATTGCGACGTCCACAAGCAATGACAGATGAATGCTGTCAGCGCTTGAGGGAAAGCGGACTGGTGCGGCGCCGGCACGGCGGGCGGCGTGCGCTAGGAACGGAAGATCGAAGGCGAGCAGATTGTGGCCGAGGACCAGGTCGACGTCTCCCAGCTGCGTCGTCAAGGCGCGTAGAGCGTTGTCAAGGGAGACGGTTTCGGTTTCGGCAGGCACCGGTCGTTCGACTTCTTCGGGTAGCTCGACGGCGAGGTCGACCAAGACTGTGCCGTCCATGCGGACGAGCGCGATCTCGCTGATGAAGTCGCTGGCGCGGTTTAGCCCGGTCGTCTCGATGTCCAGCACGGCGACACGATCGAGCGAAACACGGTCCGGGCGTTTGATATACCAATCCGCCGTTGCCAGCTCTGGTGCTTCCGGCTGGATACGTCCATCGTCTTCGTTTGCCGCCGCGATTGAGAGGCGCCCATCGGCGGCGATTTGAAAGCGGAGGGGAAATCGGTCTGGTAGTTGGAGGAGTCGATCTAGAGCAACAACGAATTGTTGCTCTCGCAAGCGGTCGCGAAGCTCCGTCGCCATGAGTGGTCCATGTTCGGCGAGGATGCGGTGACCAGCCTCGGCGGCTGGAGGCAATGGGCGACTATTGGAGCTCATGGCCGTTGCACATGCTTAGGCTGACGTATACCCGAAGCTGCCGCAACACAGTCTGCTATCTGCACCAGCACCCCCGCCCCGTGGCGAATCGATCTGCTTTCGCCGGTCAATTTTGAGCGACGACGTCAGACCATACTCACGGATCTGACAATTCACGTGCGGGTCGGGTCGCCAATATTTCGGATACGGATGGGTCCAGATTGCGCGCGCAAATCTCGCGAGCAAAAAACGCGTAGTGAACTACTCGTTCGTTGAGGCCGCTTTGTTTTTGGACCTTGGCTTTTTGGGCCGGGGAGCGCAGTTGCGTGCGTTAGAGGTGTTCTTCAGCAACGCGGCGACCCGTACGGCATCCCATCGAGGGCGAGATCGTGAAAATCGGGGTACAGGTCCCCGCAGTGAGGAATTGTCAATACCTGTGGATCGGGGTGTTTCAGGCGACCTCCGTTTCGGTTGATTCGGCCGGCTCGGGCGGTGTGATGTCGGCGGGGCGTTCGAGTAGCTTGCCTTTGTGGAAGACGGCGCCG
>NZ_JACBJQ010000103.1 GCF_013404075.1 Mycolicibacterium vinylchloridicum | reverse complement strand
ATTCCTTTGCTCGAGTGACTTTCGCGGGTCTCTCGAAGAATCACGCGATGACCTTCATTCATCCGGCTACGACACGCCGGTACCGCTGATCAGGTCCGACTCGTACACCACTCTGCTGGACGCAACCGCGGGAAAAACAGTTTGACCGGTACCAGTCCGATGCCGTCACCGTCGTCGACACTGACCCACTCGTCGACCACGTTGGCGATCACCGCCGCGCCATCACCGCCCTGCGCGCTGGCGGCAGCGGCGGCATCAACGATCCGCCGGGTAAGGTCGCGAACCGCGATCTGAACCTGCAGTTGGAAGTCACTACGCTCGGCGCCCCAGGGCTCGGAAAGAGTTCCGGTCGGGCCATTCGGCGCGACCTCGCCCCACTGCGGTGCTGGCGGAAACAGAACATCCCATAGCCGGGGATCGATGCTGGCAAGCAGCCTTAAGTGCGTCGCGCTCTCTGTGGCTATAGGGGCACCTCGTCGTGTCGCCAGACCGGTTCCCCCCGCGCGTGACCGTACAGTCGCGACCACCACAAGAAACGGGTAGTCCACTACTCTAAATTTTCCCGCCCATCGGATGGCCAGTGCTGCATCGATGGACAATGACCGTTGTCGACGCGTCAATCCCGGTCGTGATGACAGACGGCCTCCAGCATCAAACCGAACGGGTCGAGCCAGAACGTCGCGAAGTAGGGCGGCGGATACTGCGGAAAGACTTGGGGTTCATGCAATACCTCGCCGCCGAGCTCTGTCACCAGGCGATGAACGCGTCTGACCGCCGAGCGTGACTTGACCATGAAGGCCAGGTGCTGCAGTCCGGTGCGATCGCGCGAGTACGGGGTCGCCTCGCTGGCGGGGTAGAAGAACAGGTAGGTTCCCGGCTTGCCCTCCGCGGGTCGAAAGGCGAACTGGTCATGATCGTCCAGGAAGTGCTCAAACCCGACGACGGGCATCAGCGCGCTGTAGTAGGTCCTGGCCTCCGCCAGGTCGGTGACGTTGATTCCCAGATGCCCAAGCATGAGTCATCGTGGCAATCAGTTGAACGTGCCGCCGCTGTTTCCGGTGAAGAAGTTCGGTTCGTCGTCGGGATTGCTGCCACCGGCAATCCACTCCTCACGGCGGCGCCGCATCACATCACGTTCCTTCGCGTTCGCCCGAGCCATCAGCATGACCATCGTCGTCATCAGCAGCAGCGAGCAGGCGATGAGCATGACGGCGTCAATGGCGGTCATGAGACAGGGCCCAATCCAGGTTGCGGTGCAAGAATTCGTACATCAACGCGGTCTCGAACGCGGCTTGGGCATTCGTCGACGCACCCGCGTGGCCGCCGTCGGTGCTCTCGTACAGCGCCGCTTGGTGCCCGGCCGCCTGCAGCGCCGCGGTCATCTTGCGGGCGTGCCCCGGGTGCACGCGGTCGTCGTTGGTGGAAGTGGTGATCAGAATCGGCGGGTAGGTGCGGTCGGCGTCGATGTTGTGGTACGGCGAATACTGCTTGATGAATTCCCAATCATCGGGATCATCGGGATTGCCGTATTCGGCGACGAACGCCGCGCCGACACCAAGGACGGGGAAGCGGCGCATGTCCAGTAGCGGCTGGCCGCACACCAGAGCCCCGAACAACTGGGGGTACTGGGTGAGCATGACACCCATCAGCAGGCCGCCGGCACTGGTCCCGGTTGCGCCGAGCCCCGCTGCGGTGGTGACCCCGCGCTCGATGAGATCGGTTGCCACCGCGGCGAAGTCCTCGGCCACCCGGTGTCTGCCGGCGTTGATGGATTGGAAGTACCAGTCCGGACCGTACTCCCCGCCGCCGCGGATGTTGGCCAGCGCGAAGTTGCCGCCACGTTCCACCCACAGCCGCCCGGTGACACCGAGATAGCCGGGCAGTTGAGATATGGCGAATCCGCCGTAGCCGTGCAGCAGGGTGGGCGCGGGTCCGGTGGAATCCCGGTGTGTAACCAGGAAGTACGGGATTCGGGTCCCGTCGAGCGATGTTGCGAAGTGCTGGCTGACGACCAGGTCGTCGGCATTGAAACGGGCCGGGGCCGTCTTGATTTCGCGGACCGATCCGCCCACCAGCCCGTGCAAGATCCGTCTTGGCTTGTCCAAACTGGTTGAACTGAGGAATATTTCGTTGCTGAAAGGGTCGATCGCCTCAATGTAGGTGTCGGTGTTCTCCGGCACCCCGGGGATCGGATGCGCCTCCCAGATGCCCGGGGTCATGACGTGCAGCCGGCTGGCGACGTCCTCTAGCGTGGCGACGACCAGATAGTCTCTGGTCCAGACTGCACCCTGGAATATCGATGGGCCGCCGGGTTCGTAGATGATATGCAAATCGGCAGTGCCGGAGAGGAACTCGTCGAGGTCGGCAACGAGCACCGTGCCGGACGGATGGCTGGCGTCGCCGCGCGTCCAGCCGGTGGGAACCGAGATCACGATCCATTGGCGGTGCATGCTCACCGACCCGTCGGCGGGGATGTCCAGCTGGACGAGTTCACCACCGTGCAAAAGGAAGATCTCTTTGTTGCGATTGTCGATCATCCGGACGAACAGCGTGCGCTCGTATCCCGGTGTTCGATAGACACCGGCGGCCGCCCCGAGATCGCCGGCGCGGGCGGTGAATACCGTCTCGGCTTGATCCAGGGCCGTGCCCCGCCGCCACCTCTTGACGATCAAGGGCATCCCGATCGCCGACAATGACCCCTCGCCGAAGTCGGTGGCCACCAGCACCGTGTCGTCGTCTTCCCAGCTGATGTCGGTCCGCGCTTCGGCCACTGTGAAGCCGCCGGGCACGAATTGCTTTGTCGTCATGTCGAATTCGCGCACGACGACGGTGTCGGCACCACCACGGGACAACAAGATCAGTGCCCGGGCGTACTCGGGCTCGAGGACTTCGGCGCCGGCCCACACCCAGTTTTCGTCTTCTGCGGCGGCCAGGGCGTCGACATCGACAACGGTCTCCCAGTCGGTTTGCTCAGCCAGGTATTGGTCGAGGGTGGTCCGGCGCCACAGCCCCTGGGGGTGGTCGGCGTCGCGCCAGAACTGGTAGAGAAAGTCGCCACGGCGCTGGACCGAGGGAATCTTGTCGCTGGCGTCCATGATTGCCAGCGCTTCGGCCTGCATCTCCTCGAGCCGCTCGGACCGGAGTTCGCTCAGCGTCGAGGCGTTCTGCTCCTCGACCCAGCGCAAAGCGCGCTCGCCGCTGAGGTCCTCCAGCCACAGGTAAGGGTCATCGATGCGGACTGACTTCCCGGTTTTGCTTGGTGCGGTCATCGGTCGCCTCCCTCGTCGGCTGGTGCTGCACTCACAGTGAGCGTTATTGACGCGCGAGGGAAGATCAACGCTTCGCAGGACGGCATTTCCTTGCACGATCCTCACAATGGCGACAGGCGTCGGTTCGAGCCGCGATGGTGTGAACCCGTCGCCCAGGAAACACGGTTATGCCGATGTGCCCGAAATTGACTCCGCCGCAGTACGGGTCCCGTATACACAAATCTATGAATGCATCTGCTCATATCGGCCGGGTCGGCGGTTTGGCCATCGCACTGGGCATCGGTGCAGCACTGGCCTCAGCAAACGCGGTGGCGTGGGCAGACGCGGATGACTCAGGCTCAGGTTCCTCCGCCGCAGCATCGGCGAGCGGTCATGCCGGCCCGCGAGCCACGAAGGCAACTGCCGGCGCCAAGCCCCGGCCGTCGGCGCAGAAGTCGACGACATCGACGTCGACGACCCGGCCCGCGTCGCGTCCGAGGGGCGTCACCGTTGCGTCCGCGGTGTCCACGCCGGCGTCCGCGGTGGCCGCGCAGATCACCGCACCTCCGAATCTGACCGCGGTGGTCCAGCACGTGGTGTACACCCCGCTGCACGCCGTCGTGCAGGGGTGGATCCTCAGCGAGGTCGGTCGTCAGGTCGACGACTTCATCAACACCGCGGCCGGGTCGTACGTGATCGGCAACGGCAGGTCGGGCACTGAAGACCACCCCGACGGCGGTGCCGCAGGGTGGCTCCTCGGTGATGGTGGTGCCGGCTGGAACAGCACGGTGGCCGGTGTCGTCGGTGGCAACGGCGGAGCGGCCGGAATGCTCGGTGATGGCGGTGCTGGTGGCGGGGGTGGCGCGGGGGCCGCCGGAGGCGACGGCGGTGCCGGTGGCCGATTGATGGGCATCGGCGGAACCGGCGGTGCCGGTGGCGCGGGTGCCGCAGGGGCGGCCGGCGGCATCGGGGGTGCGGGCGGTGACGGCACAGGGTTGGTCTTCGGCGTCGGCGGCCACGGCGGTGCCGGCGGTGACGGTTCCGATGGTGGCCGAGGCGGTAACGGTGGTAACGGCGCGGCGTTCCTGGGTAGCGGGGGCGACGGCGGCGACGCAGGAAAGAGCAATGTCGGTGGTCTCGCCACGGGACTGCCCGCACTCGGTGGGGCCGGCGGGACCGCAGGCTGGCTCGGCAGCCACGGTGCTGCCGGGAATGCGGGGGCCGCGGCCGCCGTGACGCAGCCCAGCGGAACGCTGCCGCCTCTGTCCAACGTCGGGACCTGGATCACCACCAGCGACGGGCAGGTCGTGATCCTGCACGGCTTCAACGAGGTGTACAAGCTCGCGCCATACGAACCGTCCGCCAGCGGTTTCGACGAGGAGGACGCACAATTCCTGGCGGACAACGGTTTCAACGTCGTGCGGTTGGGCGTGATCTGGGCGGGCATCGAGCCCCAGCCCGGGGTGATCGACACCGCCTACCTCGACTCGATCCAGCAGACCGTGCAGATGTTGGCCGACCACGGGATCTACACCATCATCGACATGCATCAGGATCTCTACAGCACCACCTTCTACGGCGAAGGTGCCCCCGAGTGGGCGTCCGATGGCGGCGGCCGGCCCAACAAGAACGCCGGATTCCCCGGCAACTACTACGTCAACCCCGCCCTGCACCATGCCTGGGACGCGTTCTGGGGTAACGCTGATGCGCCGAACGGTATTGGGCTGCAGGATAATTACGCACTTGTCTGGCAGCACGTCGCAAGCTACTTCAGTGGAAACTCGGCTGTCATCGGCTACGACATCATGAATGAGCCGATGGCGGGCTCGACCTATCCGGTAGCGCTCTTCGGTGGCTCGTTCTTCGCCACCCAACAGCTGACTCCGATGTACAACCAGGTGGCTGCCGCCATCAGGTCCGTCGATGCGAACACCGCGCTGTACCTGGAGCCGCCGAACCCGGCGGTGACCGAAGTTCCCACGCTGCTCGGTCTGCCGGTCGCTCTGCTGGGTCACTACACCGACCCGAATGTCGTCCTGGCCTTCCACAACTACTGCGGCCCCATCGGTGGTGCGCTGTGCACCAAGATCGTCAATACCCTTGCGGTTCAGGCTGAGAACTACTCGAAGCGGCACAACATCCCGGCATTGATGAACGAGTTCGGTGCCACCAGCGACGCTGCGACGCTCATCGACACCATGCGGTCCGCGGACCGGTATTTCATGGGCTGGGCCGAGTGGGCCTACACCGGTGTCGGTGACATCACCGGATCGCCGGACGTGGAAGGGCTGGTGCACGACCCGGCGCTACCGCCGGTCGGGGACAACGTCAACACCAGCAACCTGGCGATACTGTCCGCTCCGTACCCGCAGGTGGTGTCCGGCACCCCGAACGCCTGGTCCTTCAAGAACGGCACCTTCGAATTCGGTTATTCCACAGCGAAGGTCGACGGTTCGGGTGCTTTCGCCGACGGTGCCCTGAGCACGATCTCGGTTCCCGTGGTCCAGTATCCGAACGGCTATCAGGTGACTGTCACGGGCGGACATGTCGTCTCGGCCGCCAACGCCGCCCAGTTGGTCATCGCATCGGACCCGGGTGCGACGGCCGTCCACGTCGTCGTGGATCCCGCCCCTTAACCGCCGATGCCGGAGCGCATCAATCCGGCCGGATCGTACTGATGGCGAATGGCGTTGAACCGCTGCAGGTTCGGTCCCAGGTAGCGGGCCAGCGGATCGCCGATCTCGGGGTAGTTGATATAGCCGCCCACCGAGGCCGACGCCACCGCGTGATGGGCGGAAGTCAGCCAGTCGCTCGCCGCATCGGAGGTCGCCTCGGTGTACCACTGAACCGACGCCGCCTGCCGCCGCCACGGGAAGGCGCTGCCCGCGGGATCGATGTCACCGACCGCGCCCGACAGCGACTCGACCACCGCAGTCGCCGAACCTGCCGACTGCGGCCATGCCGACATCGCGGCAACGACGGAATCAGCTGCCGCCGAGGTCATCTCACCGATGATGTCCGAGCCGGCGACGAATGCCCGAGGGACCCGGGCGGCATCGCCGCCCTCGAAATAGTGGATGAACTCGACGCGGTTCAGCGTGCGGGTGCGGCTCGACGACGCCGACAATCCCGTCGCGGCGAGCATGTCGCCGGCGACCGAGGATCCGGTGCCAGGCGGTGTCGCCAGGATGACGGTGCAGCGGCCCGGGCCGTCACCGACGGTGAGGTTGACCATGCCCCAGATGTCCCGCGCGGCGGCACTCAGCCAGTTGTGCCAGCCGATCATCACCGTCGCGGCCGACTCCATCGGGAAGGTCATGGTGACCACGTCGCGCTCGGTGGCCGGAAAGGTGCGAAACGTCAGCGAGGTCACCATGCCGACGTTGCCGCCCCCACCGCCGCGCAGCGCCCAGAACACGTCGTCGCGATCGTCGGCGGATGCGGTCACCATCGCACCGTCGGGTAACACCAGCGAGGCCGACACCAGGGCGTCGCAGGTCAGACCGCACCGCCGCGCGTCCGACCCCAGCCCGCCGCCCAACGTCAGGCCCGCGACGCCGACCGTCGGGCAACTCCCCGACGGGACCGAGAGTCCGCGCGCCGCGAGCTCGGTTTGCACCGTGTCCAGGTCCGTCGCGGGCGGCACCGTCACCACACCGCGTCCTGCATCGATGTCGACCCCGCCGGGAAGTCCGCGGAGATCGATCACCATCGTCTGGTCGAGGGCCGATGCACCGATGTAGGAATGCCCGCCACTGCGGGCACTGATCCCGATCTGGTTCGTCGAGGCGAACGCCACCGCCTTCTGTACATCGGCAACCGACGCTGCGGCGATGACGGCCGTCGGAGTGGAACCGCTGAAGCGGGAGTTGAAGACGGTTTTTGCCGTGGCGTATCCGGAGGAGGACGGCATGATCAGCCGACCGTCCAATTGCCCGGCCAGTGCGTCCCAGTCCGGCGGGCCCGGGATCGATACCGCGTTCGGGGTCACCGACCGGCACGAGGTGAGGAGAGCTGCGCCCGCCAGCCCGCCGAGTGCTCGTCGCAGAAACGCCTGACGGGAAATCTCCCCCGACATGCGCTGAATGCTAGTGCTACTCCAGCACGAAAACCGGGATCAACCGCTCGGTCTTGGTCTGGTACTCCGCGTAGGGCGGGTAGGCCGCGACGGCCAGATCCCACCAGTGCGCGCGCTCGTCGCCCGACACCTCGCGTGCAGTCAGGGTCACGACCTTGTCGCCGTCCTGCGCGGTGACGGTCGGATTGGCTTTGACGTTGAAGTACCAGGACGGATGCTCGGGATCGCCGCCCTTGGAGGCGACCATGGCGTAGCGGCCGTTCTCTTCGACGCGCATGAGCGGCACGTAGCGCTTCTTGCCGGACTTGGCGCCGGTGGTGGTGTACAGGACGACCGGGCGGTCCATGATCTGGACCCCGTCGGTGGTGCCTTGCTTCAGAATCTGTTCGGTCTGTTCGCGCACCCAATCAGTGGGGCTCAGTTCGGCATGCTCAGTCATGGACCGCTCAACTCCTCTCGTGTTCGGACTATTCCCGTGACTTCGGCGCGCTAACCGCCGCGGAGCGTACGAAAACGCGCCGGAGTCACGATGGTGGGCCCGTGCAGTAGGTCCGCGGCGGCATGGTCCAGATGCGCTGATGCGATCCCACGGGGCATAGGTCGTAGTCAGCCTTGTCGAAGCGCTGCAGCACTTTGAAGTCCGCTGATGCGTCGCTGCATGCGACGGGTTTGATCGTGTCGGTGCGGGTGCGATCAGCGACCGGGTGTTTGACGGTGGCGTAGCACTGGTCGACCAACAGATTCGGGATGAGGCATAGCGTGGCCGAGTCGTTGGTCCAGCGCGCGAAATCCGTTTCCTCTCGACCTCCGTCGGGGCATCGTGCATCCCGGGGGCCGGTGCTGACAACCTCGAAGACCCCGGCCGGTTGGGTGCAGTCGACGACGTCGCGACGCCCGATCACCCCCGACGCCATCGCCTCACTGGTGATGCATTGGCCCATTTTGGCTGGGGGAGCGACATTTTCGGCTGCCTTGTGCTCGCCGGCCGAGTTGGCCACCCGGCCGACTGCTCCCACAAGGCTGACGGCGATGAGGATCGTGCCCGCGATGATCAAACCGCGGCCCGCTGTCGGGGTCGGCGGCGGCCTCGGTGGATAACCGGGCGGCGGGTAGCCGACGGGGTAGGGCGTGGGGTAGCTCGGCGGGGGGTAGGGC
>NZ_JACBJQ010000102.1 GCF_013404075.1 Mycolicibacterium vinylchloridicum | reverse complement strand
CCGCAACAAAATATTCAACGTAAAAGACACCAACACCGTGAACGGAATCGCCACCAACAACGTCGGCGCCAACGACACCCGCGCCACAAACCACGACTGCTCCAAAAACTCCCGCCACTGAAACGGCTTCCGAAACACAAACCGCACCGCATCAGCCGACATCGCAAACAAACCACCAATAGCCTGCATCGGGCCTGCCGCACTCTTCAGCGATATGCCCGTCGACCACCGATCCGGTCCCTTACCTGCCATCGGTACCCGGTCCTTCCAGAATCGTCACCGCGGACACTGCCGTCGGCCCACCAATGTTGTGGGCCAGCCCGATTCGGGCACCGTCCACCTGATTTCTCGCCTCGCCACGGAGTTGTTCGAAAAGCTCCACGCACTGCGCCACTCCGGTGGCACCGGGCGGATGCCCCTTGGCCTTCAGGCCCCCGCTGGGATTCACCGGCAGCGCTCCGCCAACACAAGTCACCTCGGCCTCCATCAATTTGTAGGCCTCCGCAGGTTCGGCGAAGCCGAGATCTTCATAGCTGATCAGCTCGATACCGGTGAAGAAATCGTGAACTTCAGCCACATCGATATCCGCAGGCCCCAAACCTGCCATACTGAACGCTCTTTTGGCCGCCCGAACCGTCGCGGGGAATGTCGCCAAGTCGGCCTTGTGCTGATGCATGACCGAGTCCAAGCCCAGGCCCACTCCCCGGATCCATACCGGCCGGTCGGTATAGCGATCCACCACATCTTCGGACGCGAGTAAAAGTGCTGCGGCACCGTCACTTTGGGGTGCACAGTCGTACACACCGAACGGTGTCACCACCGTCGGAGCGGCGAGCACCTCTTCGAGGGTCACCTCGAAACGCAACCGCGCCTTCGGATTGGACACACCGTGCCGATGGTTCTTCACCGCTACCATCGCCATGTGCTCACGAGTGGCGGGAGTTTCGTGCAAATAACGCGCAACGTGAAGTGCGAAACCGGCGGGCGCAACCAATCCCAGCGGATAATCCCACGCCATATCGCGGGCCATTGCCTCCCACTCCCACAGCAATTGCTTGGAAGCGGTTTCGCGCAGCTTGTCCGCACCCATCACCAGAGCGACGTCGGCCGCACCGGACGCAACGCCGTAAAGGGCGTTGCGGACCGCGTCATTGCCGGTGGCACAGGAGTTCTCGATCCGGGTGACCGGCAGGTCTGGCAGGCCGAGCGAATCGGCCAGGATGCCCGCCGGGAATCCGTCGGGAGTTCCCATGGCGCCGAACCACGCCGCATCGATGTCAGACTTCTTGACGCCCTTGTCAACACGCGCGGCGCACTCGGCGAACGCCATCGGGAGCAGGTCTTTCATGCCGAGTGCGAAATGCTCCCCGAACGCCGTCATGCCGGCGCCCACTACTGCGACGCGCCTCATGCCGCACCCCATGACCGGACAGACGGTTCGCGCCGGCCTGCGGTCTGATACGGCTCGAACGAATACCCGTAGTCGGGCACACCGGATCTCATCGCAACCCTGCGCAGTGTGAGCCGTCCGCGATCGCCGATGCGTACCGTGCCCGCTTCGACACCGGTGACCTTCACCAGCGCGCGGACACCGACGTCGTCCAGTTCGACGAGCGCCAGCGAGTAGGGCGTGCGCAATCCCGGCACCGGAATGTGGACCGTCACTTCGGTGTACACCGTGCCCACCCGGGGCAGCGGCACCATCTCGTAGTCGGTGGCGAGCCGCCCGTCCTCATCGAGGCGATAGCGGGGCGGAAAGTCCAACTCGTCACTGCCACTGTGGCGGCCGGCCTCCCAGCGCACCTTGGCCTCGAAGGCCCGCTCGTAGGCAGCCAGCGAGATCGGGATCTCGCGGCCCGCGACCACCTTGGTCTGCGGGCGGGGCCGAGCGGCCGGTTCGCGCCGGTACACCGGGGCATTGCCGCCGACCACGGTCACCCCGGACAGGCTGGCCTGCTCGACGGCCACCAGCGGACCGCTGGTGCGCGATTCGGCGAGTGCTGCCAATGCGAACAACCCGGCACTGGCCCCCATAGTCGGCAGCGTGGGCGGGTCACCGCCGCACAACTCGGCAGCGCGGTCGTGATCGACCCCGGCCAGGGCGACCGGGGTGTCGAGCCAGGCCGCGGCAAGCGAGGCGACCAGGCCGCGTTCGTGAAGCAATCGGGGGTCGCCGTAGTCGTGGACCGCCCCGCTGGCGTTGCGGGTGCGGACCGGAAGGCTGCGCGCCACGCGTGCGGCGGTGCGCACAGCCAGCCCGCTCTCTGCGGTCAGGATCGCAGCTGCCCCAGCGGGATCCAGATCGGCTCCGATGACCAGCGTGCGCGGCCGGGCCGAGGTGACCGCGTCGAGAGTGGCCGGCGCTCCCCCGAGTCGCTCGTCGACCTCGAGTTCGGGATCGAGGCCCAGCCCCGCCAGGAGCACTGCGGCGTTGCTGCTCTCCAGCAACGGCAGGTCCCGGCTGACCAGCACGACCCGTTCGACGGCACCGCCGTCGGAAAGCGCCGCACGGCCCGCTTCAACAGCGAGTGTGATCGCGTCCTCGTCGTCGCCAGAAATGCGATGTGCATCACACCCCCACGAGGGTAGGTAGGTGCCAATGGCGATGAGGTGAGGCATAGATTCTCCGGCGCGACCTAGGTGACCGCGCCAGCGGTCTTGAGTTCGATGATGCGGTCCCAGTCCAGGCCGAGCTCTTCGAGGATCTCGTCGGTTTGCTCGGCGAATCCCGGTGCCGGCCCGGTCTGCGGCGCGGCGACGTCGAACTGCACCGGATTGGCGACGAGCTCCAATTCGCCTGCCTGCACGATGTATTCGTTGGCGCGGATCTGCGCATCCTTGGCCGCCTGCAGGGTGTCCTGCACCGGTGCCCACGGTCCCGCCAGCGTCGAGAACCGCTCGCTCCACTCGAGCAGCGGCCGCTTGGCCATCGCCTCGCGCAGGATCTCCACGGCTGCCGCGGTGTTCTCCGCAATCGATTCCGCGGTGGCAAATCGGGGATCGTCGGCCAGCTCGCTGAGGTCCATGTGATTGCACACGTCGGCCCAGAACTTTCCTGGCTGCATCATCACGAACGAGATGTAGCGGTCGTCGGCGGTCGGATAAACACCGACCAGCGGGTTGATCGGCGAACCGTGCACACCCGGGGGCGGTTGCACCATCAGCTGCTGGAGGTGCTGCGTCAGCGCCACGGTGTGGCCCATCGCCCACAGCCCGCTGCCGAGCAGGGACACGTCGACAACAGACGGCTCGCCGGTGCGCTCCCGCTGGAACAGCGCGGCGGCGATACCGCCGGCCAGATTGGTACCGGAGATGGTGTCGCCGTAGGCAGGTCCTGGCGGGCCGATCATGCCCTCGATACCGGGCGGCGTGATGGTGGCGGCGGTGCCGGCGCGGCACCAGAAGGCGGTCATGTCGTAGCCGCCCTTCACCGATTCTTCGCCGCGCGGCCCAAGTGCACTGCCGCGCGCATAAATGATCTTCGGGTTGACGGCGCGGATGTCATCGACGTCGATGCCGAACTTCGTGCGGTGTCCGGGCAGGAAGCTGGTCAGGAACACATCGGCGCGGCGAGCGAGTTCGAGCAGCACCTCTCGCCCCTCGGGCACGGACATGTCCAGCCCGATGCTGCGCTTACCCCGATTGGCGTGCTCGATGTTCGGGTTGGGATCACCTTCGACCCGCAACGGGCCGGTCTGCCGCAATCCACGTTGGGGATCGCCGGTCACTGCGTGCTCGACCTTGATGACGTCGGCGCCCCACTCACCGAGGACCGCGCCGCACGACGGGACAAAGCCGTACATCGCGACCTCGAGGACGCGAACCCCTTCCAGTGGCCTCACGACACGACCGCCGCGAGAGTCTTGCGTTCGAGGAATTCCTCCAGGCCGGCCACGCCCATCTCCCGGCCGACACCGGACTGCTTGTAGCCACCGAAGGGACTGTCCGGGCCGAAGTAGTTGCCGCCGTTGATTCCCATCGTGCCGGTGCGAATCCTGCGAGCGATCGCCAGCGCGCGGTCATGGCCGCCGAACACTCCCCCGGACAGGCCGTAGATGGAGTTGTTGGCGATCCGGACCGCATCGTCGTCGTCTTCGTAGGCGAGAACGGCCAGTACCGGTCCGAAGATCTCCTCCTGCGCGAGCTCGCTGTCGGGGTCGACGTTGGTGACCAGCGTCGGCTCGTAGAAGAAGCCAGGACCATCGACCTTCTTGCCGCCGGTGACGACGGTCGCGCCGGCAGCGACCGCACGCTGGACCATGCCGTCGACCTTGTCGCGCTGGGTGTCGTTGATCAGCGGCCCCATGTAGGTTGCGGGGTCGGCCGGGTCGCCGTAGCGGACCATGCCCATGAAGTTCTTCACCAGTTCGACGATCTCCTCGTGGTGCGTGCGGGGCACCAGAAGTCGGGTGGTGATCGCGCAGCCCTGACCGGCGTGCGAGCAGATCATGAACGCGGCCATCATGGCGCAGTTGTTGAAGTCGGCGTCGTCGAGCACGATCATCGCGGACTTGCCGCCGAGCTCCAGGAAGACCTTCTTGATCGTGTCGCTGGCAGCGGCCATGATCTTGCGGCCGGTCGCGGTCGACCCGGTGAACGTCACGACATCCACGTCGGGACTCGTCGTCAGCGCGGCGCCCACGGCGGGGTCGGTGGAGCTGATCACGTTGATCACGCCGGCCGGGATGTCGGTGTACTTCGCCATCACCTCGCCGAGCGCCAGGGTGGTCAGCGGGGTGTCAGGAGCGGCCTTGAGGACGACGGTGCAACCCGCGGCCAGCGACGGACCGAGCTTGGCCAGCGCCAGCTGGTTCGGATAGTTGTAGGCGATGATGGCGGCCACCACACCGGCGGCTTCCTTCTCCACCCAGCGGTGGTGACGCTGCCCACGGCTCTCGATCTCGCCGAGGTCCTCGCTCATCGAATAGGTCTTCAGCAGGTCGGCGTAGTAGCCGACGATCCGGATGGGGTCGTCGAGCTGGGCGCTCTCGGTCAATGCCTTGGTCGCGCCCACTTCGGCGATCGTCAGTGCACGCAGTTCGTCGCTGTGTTCCACCAGCGCGGCGTGCAGCTGCTCGAGGCAGCGGATCCGCAGATCGACGTTGGTCGCCCACTCGGTGGTGTCGAAGGCGTTGCGGGCCGCGGCGATCGCGCGCTCGGCGTCGGCGACGTCCGCGTTGGGCGCGTAGCCGACCACTTCACCGTTTGCCGGATTGATCGACGGATACGTCTGCGCAGCCCCTACGAGCTGGCCGTCGATCAGCATCCGCCGCTCGGACACCTGGCCCCCGGCCGCTTGCTCGCCGCTCGCGATGGTTGCCGTCGCGTCCTGGGCAGGCATCAGCAACTCCTCCGGTCGGTGGATAACTCGGTTCTCATCTCCGGCGAATCATACATTCGGCCCATGAGAACTCAAGCCGCGTTGGAGGAACATTCTGTCATCGGACACGCGTCCGATGTGCTGGACTCTGTGGAGCATCTCCGCAGTTAGACAGATTGCGCCGAAGTGTCTTGCGAAATGGATCACACCGAGAGTAGCGTTCTCATATCAGAAAGGGAGATTCTTGAGATCCGAGATCCACTGGTTCGGCGACGCTACGGTGCGCGGACGCCGTAGTGAACGGTGTCGTCCCCTCTCCTCCCGCAACGGAGACCGTCCGTGAAGACGGCAGTGGTGACCGGCGGCGGTTCGGGGATCGGTGCGGCCGTGGCCGACCGGCTTCGCTCCGATGGCTATCACGTGGCAACGATCGACCTGAATCCCTCCGATGCCGATTTCTCTTACGTCGCCGACGTCTCCGACCGCGCGCAGGTCGACGCTGCACTCGCCGACTCCTTTTGCCGGTTCACCGACACCAGCTTCGAGGACTGGAAGAAGATCGTCGACATCGACCCGCACGGGGTCTTCCACACCATCCAGGCCGTACTGCCCGACACCTGAGCACACAGCAGTTCAAGGCATTCAGCACATATCGATAGACGAACCGACATCTAGGCAGTTAGAGAGAGGAACACCTGTGGGACGAGTCCAAGGCAAGGTTGCCTTCATCACCGGCGCCGCACGCGGGCAGGGCCGTAGCCATGCCTTGCGGCTGGCCGAAGAGGGCGCCGACATCATCGCTGTCGACTTGTGCAAGGACATCGACACCATCGGTTACAAGATGGCCAGCCCGGAGGATCTCGAGGAGACCGCCGAACTGGTCAAGAAGACCGGCCGCGGCATCGTCACCGCGCAGGCCGATGTGCGCGAGGCCGCCGAACTCAAGTCGGCGCTGGAGCAGGGCCTCGCCGAATTCGGCAAGGTCGACATCGTCGTGGCGCAGGCCGGCATCGCAGGCATGAAGGGCCAGCCTCCGCTGGAGGCCTGGTGCGACGTCATCAACACCAACCTGATCGGCACCATCAATGCGATCCAGGTAGCGCTGCCCCACCTGGAGGCGGGCGCCTCGATCATCGCGACCGGCTCCACCGCGGCGCTGATGGACGCCCACCAGAAGGACAACCCGGGCTCGGACCCCGGCGGCATGTCGTACATGGTCGCCAAGCGGCTGCTGTCTCACTACGTCCACGATCTGGCGACCGAGCTTGCCGTGCGGGGCATTCGGGCCAACGTCGTGCACCCGACCAACTGCAACACCGACATGTTGCAGAGTGAGCCGATGTACCGTTCCTTCCGCCCGGACCTCGAACACCCGACCCGTGCGGACGCCGAACCAGTGTTCGGGATCCAGCAGGCGATGAAGGTCAACTTCGTCGAGCCGTTGGACATCAGCAATGCCGTGCTGTGGCTGGCATCCGAAGAGGCCCGCTACGTCACCGGTATGCAGCTGCGTGTCGACGCGGGCGGCTACCTCAAGTGGTACGACTACCACGTCTAAGTCCGACGAGTAATCCGTACACGAAAGGGAAACTGTGAAGGTCCGGGTTGACCAGGAGCGGTGTCAGGGGCACACGCTGTGCGCCATGATCGCTCCAGATATGTTCCAGCTCAGCGATATCGACGGCAGCTCGTCGGCCGTCACCGAAGTGGTCCCACCCGACCAGGTGGAGCTCGTACGCGAGGCCGCGCACTCCTGTCCCGAGCAGGCAATCCTCATCGACGAGGACTGAGACCATGAACTATCAAGGGAGACAATGCCTTGAGTATCGATGACGTCACCGACGACACCGAGCGGAAGCAGCCGAACTATCACTTCGATCGGCATACCCCGGAGTATCGGCAGCAATTCGAGAAGATCACCGAGGAGATGCAGTCACGGTGTCCGATGGCGTGGACCGATGTCTACAACGGCCACTGGGTGGCCGCGGGCAGCAAAGAGGTCTTCGAGCTCGCCCGGTGCCCCGCCATCTCCAACCACCACGACCTAACCGGCGAGACGCCCTATCAGGGCATCACGATCCCAAAGGCTCAGCGGGCCACGGTGGTTCGCGGTGGCATCCTGGAGATGGACGAGCCTGAGCACAGCTCATACCGTGGGGCGCTGAACCCGTACCTGTCCCCGGCTGCGGTGAAGCGGTGGGCGCCGTTCGTCGACGAGATCGTCCGTGCGTCGCTCGACGAGAAGATCGAGACCGGGCACATCGACTTCGTCGATGACCTGGCCAACATCGTGCCAGCGGTGCTCACCCTCGCCATGATGGGTATCGAGCTCAAGAAGTGGCCGGTCTACAGCGAGCCCGCGCACTTGTCGGTGTCCACACCGGAGCACTCCCCGGATGCCGCCCGCGTCGCCGAGATGAACCGGCAGATGGGGCTCGACATGGTCACCACCATGATGGAGGTCAGGGAGAACCCGCGACCCGGTCTGGTGAACGCCCTGCTGAACCTGCGCATCGACGGTGAGCCGGCTCCCGACTTGGAAATTCTGGGCAATCTCGGGCTGATCATCGGTGGCGGCTTCGACACCACCACAGCGTTGACCGCGCATTCGCTGGAGTGGTTGAGCGAGAATCCCCTTGAGCGCGAGCGGCTCAGCCGCGAGCGGGACAAGCTGCTCGACCCGGCGACCGAGGAATTCCTGCGGTTCTTCACGCCCGCACCGGGCGACGGACGCACGTTCTCGGCCGATGTCGAGGTCGAGGGTCATCAGTTCAAGGAAGGTGAACGGCTCTGGCTGTCGTGGGCGATGGCCAACCGCGATCCGTCGGTGTTCGAAAAACCCAACGAGGTCATCCTCGACCGAAAAGGCAATCGGCACTTCAGCTTCGGCATCGGCGTGCACCGTTGCGTCGGATCGAACGTGGCACGCACGGTGTTCAAGTCGATGGTGACCGCCGTGCTCGACCGCATGCCCGACTATGTCTGTGACCCCGAAGGCACCGTGCACTACGAGACCATCGGCGTCATCCAGGGCATGAAGCACCTGCCGGCCGACTTCACGCCCGGCCCGCGGCTCGGCCCCGGGCTCGATGAGACGCTGGAGCTGCTCCAGAAGGCTTGTGTGGAGCAGGGACTCGCGCGTCCGATCACCGAGCACAAGGAAGCAGCGGTCATCGACTGGCGCTGAGCCATTCGAAACAATCGAGTAGGGGGCCGGGGCTACCGGCCCCCTCTCACACCACCGGACGTGCGGGCCTCGCATCCGGCGGTTCGTTAGGTCGCTTGGAATCGGGTCCAGGCGCGGTGAAAGTAGAGCAGGCCCAGTT
>NZ_JACBJQ010000101.1 GCF_013404075.1 Mycolicibacterium vinylchloridicum | reverse complement strand
CCCTCTGGAGTCGGCGTCGCGGTCGGCAACGCGGTACGGACCTCCCTGATCGTGGTCGTCTCCGTCACCCTGCTGGTCTCACTGGCCATCTACGGATCCAACGGCAACTTCAACCTGTCCGGATAGGGAGAAGACGTGACGAGAAACTTTGGGCCGGGGCCGGCCGACCGGTCGGAAACCGAAACCGCCGCAGCGCCGGTGGCACCCCGGGTCGGCACCAGCTTCGGCGCACGAAACTACGCCAGACCAATTGCCGGCGGCCTGACGGTTCTGACCGTTGTGGTGATCGTCGCCGTCGCTGCCGGTCTGTTCCGCGGTGACTTCACCAAAACCGTTCCGGTGACGGTGGTCTCCGACCGCGCCGGCCTGGTGATGAACCCCGACGCCCGGGTCAAGATGCACGGCGCCCAGGTCGGCACGGTGGCCTCCATCGACTCTCTGCCCGACGGCAAGGCCGCGCTGCACCTGGCAATCGACCCCGCCAAGGTCCGCATCATCCCTGCCAACGTCAACGCCGACATCACCTCCTCGACCGTCTTCGGGGCGAAATTCGTCGAGTTGCGCACGCCCGCAAACCCGTCCGCGCAGCGTGTGCAGACCGGACAGGTGATCGAGGGCAAGCACGTCACCGTCGAAATCAACACGGTCTTCGAGCAGCTCGTCTCGGTGCTCTCGGCGATCGATCCCGTCAAGATCAACCAAACGCTCGGAGCGATCGCCAAATCGTTGAGCGGGCGCGGCGACAAGCTCGGCCAGACACTCGTCGACCTCGATGAAGCATTGGCCAAGATCAACCCCAGCCTTGACACGATCAATCACGAAATCGCCATTGCTCCACAGGTATTCGATGCCTACGCAGATGCCTCATCGGACCTCGTGAAGACCGTCAGCAGCGCGACGAAAATCAGTGACACCATTGTCGACCAGGAACAGAACCTCGACACCCTGCTCATCAGCGCGATCGGCCTCGCCGACATCGGAACCGAGGTTCTGACCGAGAACCGGCAACCGTTGACCGACCTTGTCCATCTGCTGGTCCCCACCCTCGACTTGACCAACAACTACAACGCGGCCCTCACCTGTGGACTACAGGGCATGATCCCGTTGGCCACCGGTCCGGGTACCGCACAACCAGGTGTCATGCTGCTCGACTCGTTCTTTCTGGGGCGTGAGCGCTACCGGTACCCGGCGAACCTGCCCAAGGTCGCCGCCAAGGGCGGCCCTCAGTGTGCCGACCTGCCAGCAGTGGGCTTTGAACAACGGCCCCCGTACGTGGTGACTGACATCGGCGCAAACCAGGCGCAATACGGCAACCAAGGGATCCTTCTCAACTCCGACGCACTCAAGCAGGCATTGTTCGGCCCGATCGACGGGCCGCCGCGCAACACCACGCAGATCGGGATGCCAGGATGACGGGCTTGTCGAAGACGATCATCAAGATCAGCATCTTCGGTGTCGTCATGATGTTGTTGACCGGGGCGCTGTTCGCCATCTTCGGGCAGTACCGGTCGGGTTCGGACAACGGCTACTCGGCCGTGTTCGCCGACGCATCGCGCTTGAAATCAGGCGATTCGGTTCGGGTGGCCGGAGTCCGGGTCGGCACCGTCAGTGATGTCGCGCTGCAGGTCGACAACAAGGTGGTCGTCACGTTCGATGCCGACCGTGATGTCGTGCTGACGTCGGGTACCAAAGCCGTCGTCCGGTACCTCAACCTGGTCGGCGATCGCTACCTTGAACTGCTCATCAGTCCGGGCTCGGGGAAGGTGCAACCGCCGGGCTCGCGGATCCCGCTCGACCGCACCGAGCCGGCACTGGATCTCGACCTTCTGCTCAGTGGGCTCAAACCCGTTGTCCAGGGCCTGAATCCGCAGGATGTCAACGCGCTGACCAACTCGTTGATCCAGATTCTGCAGGGCCAGGACGGCAATCTCGAGTCGCTGTTCGCTCGGACGTCATCGTTCACGAACGCGCTGGCCGACAACGGTAGAACGGTGCAGCAGCTGATCGACAACCTCAACACCGTGGTCGCCACGATCAGCAAGGACGGGGAGAAATTCTCCGGAACCATTGACAAACTGGAGAAGCTGATCAGTGGTCTGGCCGCCGACAAAGACCCCATCGGAGCGGCCATCTCCGCCCTGGACAACGGCACGGCATCGCTCGCGGATCTGCTGACCCAGGCGCGTCCACCGTTGAGCGGCAGCATCAACCAGCTGGGTCGCCTGGCACCGCTGCTCGACCAGGACAAAGCCCGGGTAGACCTTGCGTTGCAGAAGGCACCCGCCAACTATCGAAAACTGGTGCGACTGGGCGCATATGGGAGCTGGCTCAACCAGTATCTGTGTGGCTTGTCCGTGCGGGTCACCGACTTGCAGGGCCAGACCGCCTACTTCCCCTGGATTGTTCAACACACTGGAAGGTGCGCCGAGCCGTAATGCTCAAATACCGTGGATCTTCGCTGATTCGGGCGGGCTTCATCGGCCTTGTCCTGATCATTCTCGTCATCGTCGTCGGACTACAACCCGAGCGAATGATGACGTGGGCCAGTGCGATTCGGCATCAGGCGGTGTTCGCCGAAGCGGGCGGTCTGGCAGCGGGCAACGATGTCGTCGTCGCCGGCATCAAAGTCGGCACTGTCTCGGAGGTGTCGTTGATGCGTGGCGATGCTCTGGTGACCTTCATGGTCAACGGCACGGTGCGGTTGGGCTCGGAGACCGCCGCGCACATCCGCACCGGAACGCTGCTGGGTCAGCGGGTGTTGACGCTCGAGCCCAGCGGAGCTGGAAAATTGCGGTCGTCTGACGTCATTCCGCTGTCACGTACCGGATCGCCCTATTCGCTCACCGATTCGGTGAACGATTTCACCGCCAACACCGCCGACACGAACACCGCGACATTGAATCAGGCCTTGGATACGTTGTCGGACACTCTGGATCGCGTCACCCCGCAAGTGGGTCCGACGTTCGATGGTGTGAGTGCACTGTCGCGGATGTTGAACGAACGCAATGACTCGCTGGCGGGATTGCTCGACAGCGCCTCGCAGGTGACCGGCGTTCTCTCGCAGCGCAGTGAGCAGGTCAACACCCTACTTCTCAATGCCAACGACCTCTTCGGGGTACTGGATCAGCGGCGGTACGCCCTGGTGAATCTGCTGACCAACACCTCCGCGTTGTCCAAACAGATCAGCGGGATGGTGCACGACAACGAGAAGACGCTGGCCCCCGCGCTGGAGAAGATCAATTCGGTGACCGCCATGCTGCAGAAGAACAACGACAATATCGTCAAGGCGCTCAACGGGTTGGCAAAGTATCAGTTGACCCAGGCGGAAGCTGTCAACAACGGCTTCTACTACAACGCCTTTGTCGGCAACCTGTTGCCGGCCCAGACCTTGCAGCCCTTCCTCGACTACGCGCTGGGCTTCCGGCGGGGCACCGACGCGGGTCAGCCGTCCGACAATGCGGGCCCCAGGGCGGAATTCCCCTTCCCCCGCAACGGAATACCTCAGCCCGGCCAGCGATGGGGACAGCCATGACATCTCGCAAACGAGTGACGGTCGGCGCGGCGCTGCTCCTGGCGGTGGTGCTGGTCGCCGGCGTCGCGGTGCTGATTCGCCAGTCGGTTGACAAACCGACCACGATCACCGCGTATTTCACCAGCGTCACCGCGATCTACCCCGGTGATGACGTCCGTGTTTCGGGGGTGAAAGTCGGCACCATCAAATCCATTGAAGCCGAACCAACTCAGGCCAAAGTGATACTCGACGTCGACCATGGCGTGTCGATCCCCGCGGACGGCAAGGCGATCATCGTCGCCCAGAACCTCGTCGGCGCCCGCTTCGTCCAGCTTGCGCCGTCATACCGGGGGAGCGGTCCCACCATGGCGAACGGCGCGGTGATCGGCCTGGACCGCACAGCGATCCCGGTGGAATGGGATGAGGTCAAGACCCAACTGATGCGACTGGCCACCGACCTCGGCCCGGCCAACGACGCGTCGAGCACCTCGGTTGCGCGCTTCATCGACACCGCGGCCACGGCACTCGACGGGAATGGCGACAAACTGCGGCAAACCATCGCCCAGCTCGCCGGCATCAGCCGCATCCTGGCCAACCGCAGCGGCAACATCGCCGACATCATCAAGAATCTGCAGACGTTCGTCACCGCACTGCGCGACAGCAACACCCAGATCGTCCAGTTTCAGCATCGGCTGGCCAGTGTGAGCAGCGTCGTGGACGGTAGCAGGTCGGATCTGGACGCCGCCCTGACCGACCTGTCCGGTGCCGTCGTCGACGTCCAACGTTTCATCGCAGGCAGCCGCGACCAAACTGCCGAGCAGATTCAGCGACTTGGCGATGTCACCCGCAAGGTCGCCGACAACAAGACGACGTTGGAGAACGTGCTTCACGTGGCGCCCAACGCGATCGGCAACAGCTACAACATCTACAACCCCGACACCGGCAGTGGTATCGGGGCGTTCGCGCTGGCGAACTTCTCCAACCCGGTGCAGGTGATCTGCTCGGCCATCGGTGCGGTCAGCAATGCGACCGCGTCGGAGACGGGCAAACTGTGCGCGCAGTACCTCGGTCCGGCGCTGCGCCTGCTGAACTTCAATTACCTGCCGTTCCCGTTCAACGCCTACCTGGGCAAGTCGCCGAGCCCGGAGAACTTGGTGTACTCCGAGCCGCAACTGGCGCCCGGGGGTTCGGGCGCGTCGGTCCCGCCTGCCGAAATCCCGCCGAGTGTGTCGGCCTACACCGGATACAACGGCGACGTTCCCGCGCCGCCGGGATGGGGCACCCCACCCGGTCCGGCGGGATCGTATGCGCCCAATGGTCTTCCGGCCGATCCGCAGCCGGCCCTGTATCCCGGCGCTCCGGTCCCGCCCGGTGTGGTGTCTTCCCCTGCCGCGCCGCCACCGTCGAACCTGGAGGGCATGTTGCTCCCGGCCGAAGGAACACCGCCATCATGACTCGAGATCGTTCGCTAGGCCGGCTCGCGATGGTGACATCGTGTGTTGCGGTCAGCGTGAGTGGCTGCGCATTCGGCGGACTCAATTCGCAACCGCTGCCGGGCACAGCAGGCCGCGGGGCGGGTGCGGCGACGTATCACGTCGAGCTGGCCAATGTGGGAACGCTGGAATCGAATTCACCGGTGCTCATCGGTGACGTCGTCGTCGGGAGCGTCGGCAAGATGCGGGCGCGCGACGGCCACGCCGACGTCGAGGTGTCGGTCAATCCCGGTGTGGTCGTGCCGGCCAACGCGGTGGCCGTGGTCGGGCAGACCAGCCTGCTGGGATCGATGCATCTGGCCCTGAATCCGCCGCTCGGCCAGGCACCGGCCGGTAGCCTGCAGCCCGGTGCCACACTCGGCCTCAACCGCTCGTCGACCTACCCCTCGACCGAGCAGACGTTGTCGGCATTGTCGGTGGTCGTCAACGGGGGCGGCTTGGGCCAGATCGGCGACATCGTGCACGAATTCAATACCGCACTCAACGGCCGTCAAGACCAGATCCGGGATTTGTTGGGCCGACTCAACGATTTCGTCGGGATGTTGGCCGCCCAGCGGGACAGCATCAATGCCTCTATCGCCTCGTTGAATCGGCTGGCAGATGTGTTCGCCGGCCAGCGTGATGTGCTGACCGAGGCGCTCAAACGGATCCCGCCGGCGTTGGAGATCCTGGTCAGGGAGCAGCCGAAGATCACCACCGCGCTGGAAAAGTTCCGCACCTTCAGCGATTTGGCCACCGGCCTGATCTCCGATACCCAGGCGGACCTGGTGCGTGACTTGAAGAATCTCGAACCCACCTTGCGCTCCCTGGCAGATGTGGGTCCCAAGATCGACACGGTGCTGGCCTATGCCACGACCTTCCCCTATACCCAGAACTTCATCGACCGGGCTATTCGTGGTGACTACATGAACCAGTTCATCGTCTTCGATTTCACCATCCCGCGACTCAAGCGCACCTTGTTCCTGGGCACCCGGTGGGGCCAGGAGGGCGCCAAACTGGTTCCCGCGCCTGGTGATCCGTGGTACGCGACCTACACCTACGATCCGCTCAACGCGCCGCTGAGCCCCAAACCCGCCGATGTTGCGTCGATTCCGCCGTTGGTCGATCCCGGGCCGGCTGAAGCGACGGGGCCGCTACCGGGTCCCGATCCGCAATCCGCACCGCACAACGAGGGTGGCCAGTGATGTTGACCCGCTTTATCCGCAATCAGCTCATCATCTTCACGATCGCCTCGGTCATCTCGGTCGCCGTCATGTTCATGGTGTACCTACAGGTTCCGACGCTGCTCGGTATCGGCAAGATGACGGTGAAGTTGGAGATGCCCGAGACCGGTGGGCTGTACCGGTTCTCGAACGTAACCTACCGTGGCGTGCAGCTCGGCAAGGTGACCGACGTGCAAGCCACTGAACAAGGTGCCGAAGCGACATTGATGCTCGACACCTCGCCGGAAGTCCCCGCCGATGTTCAGGCACGAGTTCTCAGTGTCTCGGCAGTCGGAGAGCAGTACGTGGATCTGGTACCGCGCAGCGCCTCCGGCCCATATCTGCACGACGGATCGGTGATTGCAGCCAGCAATGTCACCGTTCCCCAGGCGGTCGGCCCGATGCTCGATCAAGCCAGTGAGCTGCTGAAGAGCATTCCCAAACAGCGGCTGGGGGATCTGCTGGACAATTCGTTCGAGGGGTTGAATGGATCAGCTGACGATCTGAGCACGCTGATGGATTCGTCCTCGCGACTCGCCGCCACCGTCAACGGTACCGCCGACCGGCTCCGCGCCATGGTCGACGACGGCCGCCCCCTGCTGGATGGTCAACTGGCGTCCACCGACGCCATTCGGACCTGGGCGCACAGTGTCGCCGGCGTCACCGAACAACTGGCGGACAACGACCCGCAGGTGCGGGGCTTGTTGGCGAATGGTCCGGGTGCTGCTGATGAGGCCTCCCGACTGCTCAACCAGATAAAGCCAACCCTGCCGGTACTTTTGGCCAACCTCACCACTATCAGCCAAGTAGCCGTCACGTACCACGCATCGCTCGAACAGTTGCTGGTGTTGCTGCCGCCCAACATCGCCGCCACCCAGTCCATGGGCGGGGGGCCGCGTAATCCGACCGGCATGTCACTTGGTGACTTCACCGTCGTGATGAACGATCCGCCGGCATGCAGCGTGGGCTTCCTACCGCCCAGTTCCTGGCGGTCGCCGGAGGATCTGTCCGACGTCGACACGCCCGACGGGCTCTATTGCAAGCTGCCCCAGGATTCCCCCATCGGTGTGCGTGGTGCCCGCAACTATCCCTGCATGGGCAAGCCAGGCAAGCGCGCTCCGACGGTGGAGATCTGCAACAGCGACCAGCCCTACGAGCCGCTGGCGATGCGCCAGCATGCGACGGGCGCCTACCCGATCGATCCGAACCTCCTCGCACAGGGGATCCCGCCCGACGACCGAACGACATTCCAGGACAATATCTTCGGACCACTGCAGGGCACGCCGGCACCGCCCCCGGCGGTAGTGCCGCCGGCGCCTGCCGACGATGCAACGTCGGCCGCGCCGAGCGCATTCACCCCCGGTGCAGGACCTGGACCGTCGGTGGCCGTCACTCGGTACAACCCCAAGACGGGGCAATACGTCACGCCGGAGGGCGCGGTGTTCCGGCAGTCAGATCTGGTTGTGCCCGGCGACGCCCGATCGTGGAAGGACTTGCTGCCGACCACATAAGATTCCGGCCGCGCCGTCCGTTGTCAGTGCTGTTTGACGAGTTTGAACGGCATGTTGATGAACAGGGCGAGGCTGCGACCGCAGGCCCCGCTGGGCCCGGTTGTCTGGTCTTCGCCGAGCAGCGTGGCGGAGTCCGGGTCACCGGCCTCGCCGCCGGGGGTCATGGGTTGAAACCAGAACACCTGGAATCCGTCGGCTGACGTTCCGTCGGGGCACGGCTCCCAATTGGCCACGGTCCGTTTCACATACCACATCCCACCCGTCTGATAGATCGGCGCGGACCAGCCGGCATCGCTGGTAACGGTGCCAGTGCACTCGGTGGGATAGCTGCACTGGGTGTTGATGGTCCAGCTGGATCGCACCGATTTCTCGTCATGGAAGACGTCGTTGGTTCTCGCCCATTCGCCATTGGAAGTGGCGGTGAAGGTGCCGTTGAGACCCCAGTCGTCAGCCGCGTGGGCAGCAGCTGGGAGGCTGCCGCATTGCAGCGCGCCGGCTGCTATCAACCATGTTGTGACAGTGCGTAATCCACGCATCGTTCTCCTCGAGGCCGATCAGGTGCTGTGCCCGGAGGGCATCTTTCGCGAAGCTAACACCGGCGAAGCTCCGAGTTATCGTTATGGTCCGCTCAACGGACGGCCACCTAGCCCGAAGAGGGTTTGTTGGGGCGGATGAAGACGCCGTGCGCCTCAACGGTGATCGTGCCGTCGGCGTCGGCGATATGGCCCACGGCAAATGTCTTGATGCCCTCATGACGGTCGACACGAGCCTCGGCGTGGAGGCTGCCGAGGCGGGTTGGTTGCACAAAACGGACGGTGAGCGTGCCGGTAAAGGCCGGATTGCCAGGTTGATGTGCCGTGGCGCCGAGCATGTGGTCGAGGATCAGGGCACATACCCCGCCGTGTACGTGTCCCGCAGGACCCTCGTATGCAGCGCCCAGGTCTATATCGGTGTACACCGAGCCGTCCGCATCGTGGTGTATGACCAGCGGGGGAGCGATCGGGTTACGAAGGCCGACCGCGACGTTCCCCCAGGCAACCGTGCCTCCATCAGTCGTCGGCTGGACACCGAATGACCCCGGGAGTTGTTGACCAGCGAGCAGTTCAGTGGCCCTCATAATGAGCGCACGAGCCTCGCAAATCGTCTCGTCGTCGACTTCGGAACGGATTGTGGCATCGATGAGGTGTTGAACGGACCGGGTCAGTGGTGCGAACACCGTTTCGCCCCGTTTGACGTCGACGACTCCGAATTCGTTGCCCATATCTTCGCTGACCCCGTTGCCTTCATTCCGTTCCGCAACTGCATCTCCTAGCCTCTTCGTGGCGGGGGTCGGTGTGCAACGCGGCATCCCGGCCAGCGGTCGGTACACGCAAACCTGTGACCTGGGTTGATACCCTTGCTTCGTGACCGAACCCGACAACGCCTCGATGCCGTCGCTGTCCGCGACCGCCTGGGCGCTGCTCGGAATGCTCTCTTACGAGGTCAAGTCCAGGGGCGTGGTGTACGACGTCGTCGTGTGATTCTTCGATGTGATGGTTCAGGCGGTCAGTGCCGCGGGGGTGGCCTCCTGTTCGGTCGGTGAGCTCTGATCGGCTCGGGATTTGCTG
>NZ_JACBJQ010000100.1 GCF_013404075.1 Mycolicibacterium vinylchloridicum | reverse complement strand
CTTCTACAATCACCAACGCCGCCACAGTGCCGCCGACGGGCTATCGCCCGTCAACTACGAGATCAGGGAATCCAAGACCAAGCCCGAAGCGGCATAGGAAACCCTCCACGATTTCGGGGGAACCACAGCCTTTACCTTCCAAATACTGGACCGCGGACCGTTTGCGCTGCCGACCGCCCACCTCAGCTCTCGCTTGTTTCCCGTCAGAATGCTGGGCTCAGGCGGTGTCTGGAACTCCATGGACCCATTGTGGCCCTCTCCTAGCTGGCTGTAGGTCGAGTCAAGGCGTTGGTGGGCGTAGTTGGTCGCCACCTGCTGCTCAGGTGGTGGTTCGGTGCAGTCGGTGGTGAGCTGGTGAGGGGCGGGCGCCTGGCGCCCACGCTGACCTATGCAACCTCGGGTGGGTTATCTGGCGTCGTTCGGGCTGCCGTGGAGGCGAAGGGCCGGGTGCCAAGCTAGGCGCGGCGTAACCCGCTATGGGTCCGCCATAGCTGAGACGGCATCTGATCCGGCCCTTCGTCCCGTCCCCTCAGCCTGGCACTACCGAAAGAAGTTGTGAAGCGGTCCGATCGGTCCCTTCGCTCGTGGGGTTCCCGGGGTCAGGTCCACCGGGCGGGTTCGTAGGTGGCGTGGTCACGGACGAGTGCGTGGGCGATGCGGTTGGCTCGATTGGCCAGCGCGCAGACGATGATGCCGCCGTTTTTGCCGCGGTCCTTGAGTCCGCGAGCGTAGCTCTTGGCTGGCGAATCGTTGAGCCACAGGCCGATACCGAGGTCGATCAGAGCTCGGCGCAACGCTACGCTGCCTTCGCGGCTGATGCCGCCGTCACGGCGTTTGTGAGCGGATTCGTACTGCATCGGGGACAACCCCGACGCGCGGTAGATTTGCCGCGGTCCCGGCCACCGTTGCGGATCACCGAGGGCGGCAGCGTAATTGGATACGCGCACCACTCCCCAGCCCGGCACCGAGGTCAGCGGCGCATACGGACTGCGAGGCAGCAACGACTCCAACTCGGACTCCGCCCAGTGGATTTGATCGTTGAGATCGGCCAACAACGCCAGGTCGGCAGCCAGTATTCGGCGTGCGATCGCCGCATCACGGGTCGGCAGTGCATCGCGGGCGGCGGCGACCAGACGCTCGGCGACCGGGCGCCGCAGCTGCAGATCACGAGTTGCGGCGAACCGGATCAATCGGTTGACTCCAAGGGCTGCAAGGCGGGCCGGGTCGGCGAATTCGGTGGCGACCAGCCGGCCGATCTTGGTGCCCAGCACGTCGGGCAGAGCTAGGGTCAGCCCGGGAAACGCTCGGTCCAGTTGCCCGAGCAGCTGGTTCTTCGTCGCGGTTCGCGTGGCGACTCGTCGACCCCGATGGACCGCCCAAGCGCTCACCTCACCGATCACGACGTCGCGGGCGGTCACCGGGCGCCCGTAGCCGGCCACCACCAGCTCCGTGATCGCCTCCAAATCGATAGCGTCGGTCTTGACCCGGCGCCGGCCCTGCACGCGACGCTGCTCGGCGACCTGAGCGGGATTGAGCTCCAACACCTCCCACCCATCTGGCCATCGATGATCGAGCACTGGACGGTGATAGTGACCAGCGGCCTCGACGCCGACTTTCACCCGCCCGTCCGGAGGCACGACAGCCGCCGCCCGTGCCACCGCGGCCGTCAGACCCGACCCTGTCATCACGAATTCCGACGGACCGACCAGCCGACGTCGCGCCGCGTCGATCACAGAGAACAACGCCGAAGTCTTGCCGACATCGATAGCAACGACAATCGTGGACGACGTGGCTGGCGCTTCATGCACAGACACAACAACACCTCCGGGGCGTGTCAGGAGGTCCACGTGCGTCAACACACGGACCCCGAAAAGGAATCAGTTACAGATCCCTTCCTGACACCTCCGGAGGCATTTGAGAAGGACTAACCCGATCTATATCAGCTGATGACGTAGACCGCTGTGGCAACGCGGGATTGGAAGTTGGGTAGCAGTGGAACGTACAGTGCGCACGGCTTCATGAGCCTGGCCGACGGCGCTCCGCACGACGTCATTCGAATCGGACTACCGTCGACGCTCCAGCTTCCATGTGGTTGCGAATCCGCCACACCGGTGTATCAACCATGTAGGTATGGATCACCGGGTCCAGTTCGATACGCAAGAAGGCGATTCGGTTCTCTCCCGCGGCATGGAGTCGACGGTAGCTGCTGAGAATCTCTCGACCTAACCAGAAGTTGGAGAAGACGCTGACCGCTTCCGAGTCAGTCCAATCGATGACAGCAGCCCGGCCGGTGAGCTGGATCGTGGCAGGCGGCACGAACCACAGCAGCCGGCGAGCCTGCGGTATGACGAGCGAGACCCGCTGATTGGCAACTATGTTGCGGGCCTTCTGCAGATGGCGGCGTGTCATCACGTAGAGCGTTGCACCCGAGTGCGTGGCAGCGTAGGTGACGCCGGCCGACGCGGGGCGGTCTGCCCCGTCGGTCGTCGACAGCACCGCGAAGTGTTGTCGTCGTATCTGCCGCCGGACGGCTGCATAACTCAGAGTGGTTCTCACGGGTCGATGCCTTCCACTCTTGGTGAGTGTCAGCGTGGCGTGCTGCCGCGAAGGACAGCCAGGCGTTGTTGGTAGTCGGCTTCGTCGATCTCGCCGCGGGCGAAGCGTGCGGCGAGAAGCTGCTCCGGTGATTCGGTGTAGGGCGGCGGTATTTGAGCGGCAGCGCGCGGCTGAGAGCTTCCGGCGCCGGAACGCACCAGCGCAACGATTGCGACGATGACGAGGGCCCAGAACACGACCATTCCGATTGCCATGCCTGTGTATCCCCATCCGCTCATGTCGTGGTCGGACCAGAACATCATGGGAGTTTCTCCTTTCTGTTCTTTCTTCGGTGCGGGGCCGCTGACGAGTTCAGCTGGCGTAGTTCAGGGTGGTCATCATTCCGGCATCCATGTGGTAGCCGTTGTGGCAGTGCAGCATCCAGGTTCCAGGGTTGTCTGCAACGAATCTGACCGTCACTGTCTGCATCGGTTTGACGATGACGGTGTCCTTGCGCGGTCCCGCGCTGCCGTCGGCCTTAATGACCTGGAATGTGTGGCCATGCAGATGCATCGGATGCCACATCATCGATTGGTTGGCGAAGGTCAACGTCGCGTGTTGGCCCTGACGGATTGTCAGCGGGTTTGTGTGATCGTAGGGGCGACCGTTGATCGTCCAGTCGTAGGCCATCATCGTACCCATCAGCCGCGCCTGCAAAGCAAGGTCGCTCCGGGCGGACAATTGGACTTCTGGTGTTGCGGTGAAGTTTTCGACTGTACCGATGCGCCCATTGAGTTCCGGCGGCCGGAATGCCACGTCTGGTGCGCTGCCGCCGCTTGTGGACAGCAGCGCGCGCGCCACAGCGTTCTTTCCTTCGGCAGAGGCGACGAGCGGGAACACCCCATCGCCGGCGGTGACGATCACGTCGTACCGCTCCCCCATGCCCAGCAGGATGGCGTCGACATCGGTGGGCACGACAGGGAAGCCGTCGGTGTGGGTGACCGTCATGCGGTGTCCTGCGAGAGCGACTCGGAAGGCGGTGTCGGCGGCGGCGTTGATGATGCGGATGCGGATGCGTTGACCGGGCTTGGCGTTGAAGGCCGTTGCTGCTGTGGGGATCCGGCCGTTGATGAGGTAGTACGGGTAGCTCACATCGCCAGCGTCTCCACCGAGAAGCTCGCTCGCGCCTACACCTCCGACACCAGGCGTGCCGGGCATCGACCCCATGCCACCCATGCCGGGCATGTGCCCCATGCCGCCCATTGATCGCAGCCCCTTGAAAATCGCGTCGGGGGTGGTTCCGACACCGGACGTCCAGTCGTCGAGCATGACGATCCATTCGGCGTCATAGCGGCCGGGGTCTGCCGGGTCATCGATGATCACCGGTAGGTACAGCCCGTAATCGGTGTCCAGCCCGGTGTGGGGATGCGCCCAGTAGGTTCCGGGATATGGGGAGCTGAATCGATAGGTGAAGCTGGATCCCGGCGCGATATTGGGAGTCGCGGGATCAGCGCCGTCCATGTCGTTGCGTAATGCGATGCCGTGCCAGTGCATCGAGGACGGGTGATCGAGTGCATTGTCGACGGTGACGGCGATGTCGTCGCCGACGTTGGCTCGAATCAAGGGCCCGGGGACTTGGTTGTTGTAGGCGAACGTGTGAGCCCTGGTCCCGCCGAGGTCGATGTCGGCCGATCCGGGGGTCAAGCGCGCGGCGACCGTTTTGCCGGTGTGCGGCCGGGCGGCTTCGGCCACAGCGATCGCATCAGAGGCCGTACCGGCGCTCGAGCTGCGGGGTGTGGGTCGGCCACAGGCCACCAAGGCCGCCCCGCCGAGGACTCCGGCGGCCAGGAAGCCCCGCCGAGTCATCGGTTTCACAGCCAAGCCCTGTCGGCTCATCACCAATCCCGTCCTCTGGAAGTTCATGTCCCAGACTGCGCGCGCTCTGCAGCGGATTTGGTGTTCGTTTTGTGAAGATTCGCTCAAGACCCAACCTTGGCGCGAGAGCGCGGCACGATAAAGGCATGGATGGCACATCGCAGCTGTCGGCGGACGGCGCTGACCTGGGTTATCGCGCCCTGGTGGTCGATGATGAAAAGCCGCTGGCCGAAGTGGTCGCCAGTTACTTGGAGCGCGAACATTTCGAAGTGACCGTGACCCATTCCGGGGTCGACGCATTGACTGTCGCGCGACAGGTAGACCCGGATGTGGTGGTGCTCGACCTGGGGCTGCCGGGTATTGACGGGGTGGAGGTGTGCCGCCAGTTGCGGACGTTCTCCGACGCCTATGTCGTAATGCTGACCGCCCGCGACACCGAAGTCGATACCATCGTCGGGTTGTCGGTGGGTGCTGATGACTACGTGACCAAACCCTTCAGCCCGCGCGAACTGGTCGCCCGGATCCGGGCGATGCTGCGCCGACCACGGACGGTCGGTTCACCCGCCCCACCGAATGTCGGGGCGGCCGGCGGCGAGGTGCCGCCACGGATGTTCGGACCATTGTCGATCGACGTGGCAAGCCGGCAGGTATTCCTCGATTCGGAGCCAATCCCGCTGACGCGCACGGAGTTCGACATTTTGGCCGCTTTGTCGTCGCGGCCCGGGGTGGTGTGGAGTCGGCGCCAATTGATCGACGCGGTGTGGGGTGAGCCGTGGGTGGGCAACGATCACCTTGTCGATGTCCACGTCGGGCATGTGCGGCGCAAGCTCGGTGACAACCCGGCCGAGCCGAGGTTCGTGTTGACCGTGCGGGGTGTGGGCTACCGGATGGGAGACGGGCAGTCATGAATCTGACGAAATTTGGAATGCGGCGGCGATTGCTGCTGGCTCAGAGTCTGGTTCTCATCGCCGGTGGAGTGACGACGTGGGTTGTCGCGTCGATGGTGGGGCCGCCGCTGTTCCGTGATCATCTCCACATGGCGGGCGTCGCCCATAATTCCAACGAGCAGTATCACGCCGAGCAGGCTTACCAGCACGCCACGGCAATTTCCATCGCGGTCGCGATCACCGTGGCCGCGATCACCGCCCTGTTCGCAACTGTCTACCTCAGTCGCCGCCTACAGCATTCGATCGCCGAGGTATCCGGGGCCGCTTCAGCAGTCGCCGAGGGGCACTACGAGGTCCGCGTTGCGCCCCCTCGCCTCGGTCACGAGTTCGACGAAATGGCAACGGCTTTCAACCAGATGGCCGAGCGGCTGCAATCGGTGGAATCGACCCGTCGGCAGTTGTTCGGCGATCTGGCCCATGAGATTCGCACACCGGTCGCCGTGCTGGAGGCTTACCTGGAAGCCGTCGAAGATGGCGTGAAGACGCTGGACCAGCCGACCATCGCGATGCTGCGCGAACAGACCGGTCGCTTGGTGCGGTTCTCGGCGGACGTCGCCGCCCTCGCTCAGGCCGAAGAGGCCCATGCCACCATCACCCCGGAATGGGTCGACGCCGGCGAGATCGCGCGATCGGTCGGCGCCGCGATGGCTGACCGCTACGACACCAAGAAGGTGGCGCTAAACATTCAGGTGGGTAAAGAAACTCGACTCTGGGCGGACCGGCAGAGGCTAGCGCAAGTGTCGGGGAACCTGCTCGACAACGCGCTACGCCACACGCCTCCTGGTGGGCACGTCACGTTCTCGATCGACCGGATCAACGATGAGATGATCTTCAAAGTGAGTGACGACGGTGACGGGATAGCCGCCCAGCACCTGCCGCATGTATTCGAACGTTTCTATCGCGCCGACTTCGCACGCGACCGCCGGCGAGGAGGCTCCGGCATCGGCCTGGCGATCGCCAAAGCGCTCACCGAGGCTCACGGCGGCCACATTAGTGTGGCCAGCCGCGGGCCCGACCAGGGCACAACGTTCACCGTCGCGCTACCGGTCCCCGCATCGACCGCGCCCCACAACGGCGATCAGCGCGATCGGGTGCCAACCAGCTCGTAACCCGCGCGATCGATGCCGTCGCGCACCGCGGCTAGCGGAACGTCGGTCGATGACACAACGGTGACCGCCGAAATACCCTCTGGGACAAGATCTACGGATATCTCGGTGATCGCGTCGAGTTTGTTAAGTTCGGCTATCACCGCCCGAGCGCAATGATCACACGTCATTCCGCGGACCTCGTAGGTGTGCGCCTGTGACATCGACGGTACCTACAGCGAGCTCAGGATCTGGTTCATAGTGTCAATCTCCTTCTGCTGGCTGGTGGCGATCGACTTGGCCAAGGCAACGGCATCAGCGAATTGGCCGTTCTTGATCTCGTTCTGCGCCATGGTGATCGCGCCCTGGTGGTGCTTAATCATTCCGGTCAGGAAAAGCTTGCTGGCGTCGACGCCCTGCGCGCCCTGCAACGCCTGCATGTCGGCCGGCGACATCATCCCGTCCATGCCGGACATATCGCCCATTCCCGGCATACCCGGCATCATCGAGCCACTGGGCATCATCGAGCCACTCGGCATCGGCATAGCCGTGGTGGCCGGCGATGACGTGGGGGTACCGGAGCCATGCATGCTTCCGTGGTCGGAGGGAGCACTGCTCGTTGGACCGTTCATCCCCGGCATACCCGACGCGCCCCATTGATCGAGCCAGCCCTGCATTTGGTCAATCTCGGGACCTTGCGCGGCCTTGATCTGCATGGCCAGGTCGACTACGCGCGAATCCACACCCTGCTTGGCCAAGATCATGTCGCTCATCTGAATCGCCTGCTGATGATGCGGAATCATCATGTGGGCGAACATCACGTCGGCTTGGTTGTGAGCGGCGGCAGGCGTCGCGGTTGCACTCTGGGTCGTGGAGGGCGCCGGCGAGGAGGCATTCTTGGTCGCAGTGTTGCTACACGCGCCGATGGTGGCCACCGTGGCCAACGCGGCCATACCGGCGACCACAGCCTTTGACTTGTTCACAACGCATCCCTTCGTGTGGTCAATCAATTTCATTCCGCCTTCCAGACTTCCCGTGCTCGATAGGGCTGCCCTAGTCGTTCTGTGAAGATTCGATAAAGAACGCGACCGCACTGCGTTCCGTCCCTAAGCCGCCCGTGCCCCGTTTGCACATACCCCCCATGGGTATATCCTCTGCAAAGGAGGTACCACCATGAACGTCGCCATCCAGGTTGCCGGGATGTCGTGTGAGCATTGCGCCAAAACCATTCGCCAGGCGGTTTCGGTGTTGTCCGGAGTGAACCGCGTCGAGGTCGATGTGGCGCGTGGAGTCGTCACCGTCGACGGTAACTACGAGCTCGCGGCGGTTAACGCCGCCATTGCCGACGCCGGCTACACCCCTCAAGGCGCCATCGACCCGCCGCGGCGTCAGCTGCCAATGGTCGCACCCGGCGGATGTTGTTGCGCCTGAGGCCCCCAGCCGTCGTCGTCACTAATTGATGTGGGTCACATGAGGCATAGGCCCGGGAGTCTGGACCCGTTCGACTCCGCCCGCATGCATTCTGGTGGCGCGGCTTCAACATCTGCGCATCGCCGAGGTGTATCGCCCTGCTTGCTGCCGTCGGCGACCCCTCTTAGTTGAGCCCGAAAGTCGGGAAAGTGCTTGTCAGGCAACAGTTTTTCGTCGGTGCGCTCCGATGCTTGCAGACGGAACGGGGAGAGTAACATCCGACATCTGCACTGAGCGGGTTGTCCGACGGAGCTCCAAAACTCATGTGTTCACCTAGACAGGCGGACATGTCAATGGATAGGCTGTCGACTCATCAGATGACCCACGGCATCACGCCGTATGAAAGGGCGCGCACTCGTGTCTGAACCTACCGTCGAGGTGGCACCTCGGCGTTCGGCTCAGTCCCGCGCAAGCCTGTCGCGCCCGGACAAGCAGTCGCTGGCCGCAATGTACGGGTTTATCCTGCTCCTACATGGGGTGGGGTTCACCCTGCTGTGCGCGTTTGTCGTACCCAACCATTACCAGCTGGGCGGCGACCACCCCGTATTCACGACCGGCGTGGGCGTGCTGGCCTACACCTTCGGCCTACGGCACGCGTTCGACGCCGACCACATCGCCGCGGTAGATAACACCACGCGAAAGCTGATCGCCGCCGGCCTTCGCCCGGATGCAGACCGCAAGCCCTTGGCGGTCGGGTTCTGGTTCTCCCTGGGCCACTCCACAATCGTATTCATTCTCGCCTTTCTGTTGGCGGTCGGAGTTCGCGCGATTGTCGGACCAGTCGAAGATCAAAGCTCTACCTTGCACACCATCACCGGCGTGATCGGACCATCAGTGTCCGGAATTTTCTTGTGGATCATCGGCATCGTCAACCTGGTTGCCCTGGTCGGCATCGTCCGGGTGCTTGGCCGGCTGCGCCATGGTTGCTACGACGAGGCCGCACTAGATCGCCAACTCGATTCCCGGGGCATCATGAACCGCTTGTTAGGCGGACTGACCAAATCGGTTGCCAAGCCGTGGCACATTTATCCGATTGGGGCGCTCTTCGGCCTAGGTTTCGACACCGCCACCGAGGTCGGATTGCTCGTATTGGCCGGCGGCGCAGCCGCATTCAGTCTCCCATTCTATGCAATCCTGGTGTTACCCATCCTGTTTGCGGCCGGCATGTGTTTGATGGACACCACCGACGCGGTCTTGATGAACTACGCCTATGGTTGGGCATTTGCGAGACCAGTCCGCAAAATCTTCTACAACATGACGATCACTTCGATATCGGTGGCCGTCGCTTTAATAGTCGGCACCATCGAACTCATCGGCGTGCTGGCCGACCGCCTGCACATCAACTCCGGCCCGCTGGCGGCTATTGCCAACGTCAAGCTGGACTACGCCGGCTATGCCATCGTGGCGCTGTTGATTATCTCGTGGCTCATCGCCATCTCGGTATGGCGCTTCGGACGCATCGAACAACGCTGGTCCCCCGTCCCTGCCGACTACAACCCACCCTCGCAGCGCCTTAGTGACTTGGATGTTGAACCCTCCGAGCCTGGCTGATTCAAATACCGCTAGCCGGTATGTCTGTCGACTGAGTCGTTCCGGCGCATGGGCAAGAAGGCCTCGGCAAGTTCTCGGTTACCGATGCATTCGGCGGGCAATTGCTGTGCATCAAGGCACTAAATCCAGCTGCGCAGCGCTGGCCCTCTTCTTTGGTTCTCACATTGAAAGGTTGAGGGTTATCGTCTTGTGCGAGAGGAATGATCAAGACTTGTGGATCTGGGAGGGCGTGCCTTCCCGCAAATATGATCCCGGTAGTCACTTGATCAAGTCAGCGTTGCAGCGCTGGCGGAAAGGCACGCTTCGTGCTCACGGTAGTCAA
>NZ_JACBJQ010000010.1 GCF_013404075.1 Mycolicibacterium vinylchloridicum | reverse complement strand
CAGCAAATCCCGAGCCGATCAGAGCTCACCGACCGAACAGGAGGCCACCCCCGCGGCACTGACCGCCTGAACCATCACATCGAAGAATCACACGACGACGTCGTACACCACGCCCCTGGACTTGACCGCAACGAACTCGGTGTGCTTCATGCGGGTCTATGGCGGGCAGTTCCTGAAGACACACAGCTACTGGTACGACTATCTGGCCAAGCATCCAAAGGCGGGCCGCCCCAATCATCAGGGCATCCCCGAGGGGCCGTCACGCGGCCATTGGGACAACGAGTACGCCCGCAGCGTCGGGGTGCCCGCGGCCTATGACTACGGTCCTGAGCGGATCGCATGGCTGTGCACGCTCGCGACGTACTGGGCTGGTGACCACGGCACCTTGCGGAAGCTGAACGTGACGCTGCGCCGGTTCAATCTGCAAGGCGATCTGACCACATTAGCCGGACACGTCACCAGCAAGGCCGAGGTGGACGGCAAATCGGTGGTGAGGGCTGAGATATCCGCGACCGATCAACGCGGCATTGTCACCGCCGCCGGTGAGGTCGAGATCGAACTACCGCGAAAGACCGACGGAGAGAAGCCGCGATGACCGACACTTCTGTAGAACCAACCACCAACGGCGCCGGCGAACTCGCCGGACCACTGTCCGGAATCCGGATTCTCGATTTCACCCGTGTGCTTGCGGGTCCGTTCGCGACGATGATGCTGGGCGACCTGGGCGCCGAGATCATCAAGATCGAGCGCCCCGGTAAGGGTGATGACTCGCGCTACAGCGGGCCGAAGGCCAACGGGGAGAGCACCCACTTCATCACCGCCAACCGCAATAAGAAGAGCGTCGTTCTCGATCTGAAGAATCCCGAAGGCGTTCGGGTCGCGCGCGAACTGGCGGCCAAGTGCGATGTCGTCATCGAGAACTTCCGTCCCGGCGTGATGGCGAGGCTGGGCCTGGACTACGAAGCGTTGCGTGAGGTGAATCCCGGCATCGTGGTCGCCTCGATCTCCGGCTTCGGTGCGTATGGCCCGCTTCGGGATCGGCCCGCCTTTGACGTGATCGCGCAGGCGATGACCGGCGCCATGTCAGTCACCGGTCATCCGGACCAGCCGCCGTCACGGCTTGGCGTCGCGATGGGAGACCTGGCAGGCGGGCTCTACGCCATCATCGCCATCCTGGCCGCGGTTCGCGAACGGTCGGTCACCGGCCGCGGCGCCGCCATCGATATCGCGATGTACGACTCGATGCTGGGGTTGATGCACTACTACCTGACCGACTATTTCCTGACGGGGAAAGACCCGGGTCCGGTGGGGTCCGGTAATCCCAGCATCGTGCCCTACGGGGCCTATCACGCCAAGGACGGCGACATCATCATCGCCGCGTTCCAGACGCAGTTCTGGCGGCGGCTGTGTGACGTCATCGGGCGCCCGGAGCTGTCGCGGGATGAGCGGTTTGCGACCAACGATCTGCGCGTCGCCAACAAGGCGGAACTCACAGAGATCCTCGAAGAGGTTCTGATCACCAAGACTCGTGCCGAGTGGTCCGCGGCGCTCGATGAGGCGGATATCCCCAACGCGTCGGTGCAGAAGGTCAGCGAGGTGGTGGTGGCACCCCACACTGAAGCCCGGGGGATGATCGAACAGGTCGAGCACCCGATTGCCGGTACCGTCAAGATGACCGGACGTCCGATCAAATTCGTTGGGCGGGAACGGGAACCGCTGCGTCCTTCGCCGATGCTCGGCGAGCACACCGTAGAGGTACTGCACGAGCTGCTCGCGTACACGAATAAGGACATCGACAATCTGGTCGCCTCCGGCGCGACGGAACTCGGCGCAGTCCCGGCGGAGGTCTGAGCCCGCACCGTGGCAGACCAGATGGAAGCGAGTTGGCCCAGAACCGACTGGCGCGACCTGTACCGCAGCCGTGCGGTGGATGCTCGCACGGCGGCAACCAAGGTGCCCGCAGGCAGTCTCCTCGTGTTCACGTCCTATGAGGGAGAGCCAACGGTCCTGATCGATGCCATGATCGCCGAGGGCGTGCTGGGCACGTGCCGGGGTTTCCAATCGGTGCGGGGCACCCGTGGGCTGCTGGCCGATCCGGAGGTGACGGGCGGGTTTCGCCTGCTGACATATTCCCCCGGAGGCTCGGCCAGCAAGGCCGTCGCCAGCGGCGCCGCGAGCTACATGCCCGGATCGATCCACACCATCTGCCGCCTCTTGGAAGACGGCGACATTGCACCCGACGTCGCCGTGCTGAACCTGTCCATGCCCGACGAAGGCGGTTACTGTTCGTTCGGTACTAGTACTGATTTCGCCGCAATGGCGGCCTACCAAGCCCCCGTCGTCATCGCCCAGACCAACGCCGCAATGCCTCGGGTGTGGTCCGAGGCGCGTCTGCACGTTTCAGAGATCGACTGGTTTGTCGAGGTCAACGAGCCGTTGGCGGTCGCCTCGCCGGCAATCGTCGACGAGGTGGCCGAACGCATCGGCGCGTACGTGGCGGAGTTGGTGCCGGACGGGGCGTGTATCGAGGTCGGCATCGGGGCAATTCCGGATGCTGCACTCGGAGCACTCAGCGGCCGTCGTGAACTCGGCATGCACTCGGGACTGTTGACCGATGGGATGCGGCGGCTGCATGAAAAAGGAGTGCTCACCGGTGAACGTAAGGAGATCGATCAGGGGCTGCTGGTAGCCAACCAGCTGCACGGATCCGAGGAACTGTATCGCTTTGCGGCAACGTCTCCCGCGGTCAGCATGCGATTGGCGTCCTACACCCATGACGTCCGGATCATCGGTGCTCTCAGCAACTTCTACGCGCTCAACTCCGCTATCGCGGTGGATCTGCGCGGTCAGGTCAATTCCGAGTTCCTGCGCGGGAGACAGGTCGCCGGCACCGGCGGTTCGCTCGACTTCGCTATTGGAGCATCGGTGTCCCGTGGTGGACGATGCATCGTCGCGCTGCCGTCTACAGCGGGGGGTGGCAAGTACTCGCGAATAGTGCCGACCCTCGAAACTGGAAGTGTCGTAACGCTACCGGCGGTGCTGGTTGATTTCGTAGTCACGGAGTACGGAATCGCGCGGCTGACTGGTCGCACGCTGGAGGAACGCGCCCGCGAACTTATTGCCGTGTGTCATCCCGACTTTCGTGACCGAATGCGTGCGGGATCATGACGGCGTCGTTGTGTGTTACGGCGCCCTCAGCCGGATTTGCCGGCATCGTTACCGTGGGTGGTGGCGTCGAAATCGTGGCTGGCACACAGGTGCGCTTGCATTTGCTTCTCGGCCCGCTCAACGTCGCCGTCGCGAATCGCGCTGACGATTGCCACGTGCTCTTCGATGGTGCGACGCAGGCGCGCAGAGCTGCGTTGGCTGGAGTTGTAGAACCGGTACTGGTCGACGCGGTTATAGACTTGGTCGAGGAATCGCGTCAGCATTTTGTTATGGGTCGCCTCGAAGATCGCCTGATGGAATGCGCGCGCAGACGACAGCGCCATCGCCGTGTCGCCACTCTTGATCTCGTAACGCATTTCGGAGATCGTTCTCTCGAGCTGCGGGACGATCGTGTCGACCGGCTGGCGGGCAATCACCTGACGAACCGCCAGCGTTTCCAGGGCAACCCGGATTTCGTGAACATCTTCGGCCTCGGCAGCCGACAGGCTGGCCACCAAGATTCGTCGGTGATGGCGGGTCAGCAGACCCTGTATCTCAAGCTCGCGCAGGGCTTCCCGCACGGGCGTGCGGCTGACCCCGAGCTGAGTGGCGATCTCGCTTTCGGTGATCGTCTGCCCTGGCGCAAAAGCCCCGGAGAGGATCCCGTCGCGGACCGCGACAAATACATCGCCGACGGCCGACGACGAGCGGTGCTGCGCGGCCGAAGTGGTCGCGAACGGATTCGGTTGCACCGAAGGAGTCCTCTCTCTCGTCCTCCGAGAGGTGGCCGCACGATCAGCCTTCTCGGGCCGCCGGCCCAGTCGGGCCAGGCCTGGTGGCCTGGTGCATGCTTGTATGCGAATGTCCAGCTGGTAGCCCAGAGTAGCAACTCCAGACCCCGAATCAGAAGAGCGGCACACGATGGTGCCATGGCGGAAGGGCGACAGTGTCTGACGAGTTAGCGAATATCTTCTCTGCGGCCGAACGGTTGATCGACCAGCTCGACAACCCTCTGCACATCGCGATCATGGAGAACTACCGCATGCACGCGATGCTGGAGTACTGCGGTCGTTTCGAGGAACTCCTCGCCCCCACGATGACCGTTGAGCATCCGGTGTATCGAATCTGCACTCCCCAGACGGGATATCGCGTCTACGACGGCATGGACGAGGTCAAGAACGACTTCTACGCGCCCCTTGTCGAAAATGGGCAGACCGTGCAGACCAAGGAGCAAGAGCTCATCTCCGTCAACGATTGGGGATTCTCCCAGGAGCAGTTCGTCCACCAGCACCTGCGCGGTCGTGCGGCACGAGCCAAGGGGCACGATATCGCCGATCGGGAACTCGACGGATATTTCATCGAGGATCACTGGACGTCGATGTACTTCGTCTACAACGAGGAGCCGCGGCTCGTCGGCGAACATATTTATCACTCGCCGGCCACCGATCTCCGGGAGATCACTGCTGACGAGTTCTATGAACTCGAACAGCTTCGCGCGGTGCTTGAACCCAAGATTGCAGCGGGACCGCACCGGCGGCTCTCGGTGGGGGGCGCGTCGTGAGCGAAACCACTCTGTCCGACATCCCGACCTTCTTCTCCGACGAAGTCGCTGCTGACCCGTACGCGTTCTATCGAAGGCTGCGTGCCGAGGAGCCTGCGCACTACGACCCCGATCTGAACGGGTATCTGATCAGTCGGCACGCCGACGTGGCGAAGGCCTACCGGGATCCGATCTTCAGCTCACGCAGCTACGAGCGGATTATCGAGCCGGTGTTCGGGCGCTCGCTTCTCCAGATGGACGGCAAAGAGCACGCGCGCAAGCGTGCGCTGGTGACCCCCTACTTCCGCGGTAAGGGCCTGGAGGCGTGGCACGGCGTAATTACACGGAATGCCGTGGCCATCCTGGGGGATGCCACCGCCGGCGCCGCCGAACATCTTGCCAGCCGGTTCGAGCCGGGCCAGACGATCGACATCGTCGAGGAGTTCTGTAACTACCTTCCCGTGTTTGTCATTACCGAGATGCTCGGGCTGCCGCGGTCGGATTACCCGCGCTTCAAAGGGTGGTACACGGCCCATACCAATTTCGTCGGTGCATTCGGCTCTGATCCCGAGATCGATCGGATCGGGCGGGCTGCGACTGCCGAGTTGTGGGAATACCTGACGCCGATCATCGCCGAGCGACGCGCGAATCCCGCTTCCGACCTCATCTCTACCCTGGTGACCGCCGAAGTCGACGGCGAGATGTTCGACGATATCGAGGTCAAGACCCACATCACTCAGCTTCTCAATGCCGGCTCGGAGACCACGGGTAAGGCGCTGGCGAGCATGATCGCATTGGTACTCGAGCGGCGCGAGTATTTCGAGGAGATGCGCCAAGATCGCTCCAAGGTCACCGCGGCGATCAGCGAGGCGCTGCGCTACATCCCGCCGTCGCAGATGAACAGCCGGCAGGTCACCGAGGATGTCGAGCTCCACGGTCAGTTCATTCCGGCTGGGTCATTGGTGGTATTGCTTATCGCGAGCGCGAATCGGGATGAACGGCGTTTCGACCATGCCGACGTATTCGATCCTCGGCGAACGGATTTGGATCACGAGAAGGTATTCAACAACACCGGAGAGCACTTTGCGTTCGGCGGCGGGCGGCACTTCTGCCTCGGCGCGATGCTCGCCCGCAGCGAGATCGAGGTCGGGATGAACCTGTTGATGGACAGGTTCCCCAATATGCGTGTAGCCGAAGGGTTTACGCCGAGCTGGACTGGAGTGAAGGCGCGTTATCAGCCCAAGCTCCTCTTGACTCTCTAGCTGCTGATGGCGGATTCCTACTACGAGCGTATCGACCAAAACGACTTGTTCGGTGAGCGATTCAGCGCGACCGAGTACGTCCGCGGTGGGTGGGATCCGACGATCCAGAACGCAGCGCCGGTGTCGGCGTTACTCGTACGCGCCATGGAGCGATGCAGTCCCCGCCAGGACGTTCGTCTGACCAGGGTGGTGGTAGATCTGCTCGGTCCGGTGCCGATTTCTGACGAGCTGTGGGTGATCGCGCAATTGGAGCGGACGGGTTCGAAGATCGAATTAGTGAGCGCCGAAATGCTCGCTCCGGCCCCCGGTGGTGGATTTCGCACTGTCGCTAAAGCCGCCGCCTGGCGGTTCGCCCGGTTTGATACCGAGGCGCTGACGTTCGCGGCGGATCTGCCGCTGCGCCCGGTCACGGAGGCCGCCCGGTTCGAGGTCGACGGGACCGCCGCACAGAGCTACATCACCAGCCTGGAGTGGCGCATGCTCACTGAGCTGCACGATATTCCCGCCGAATCGTGGGCCAGACCCATCGTCAATCTGGTTGCGGGAGAGGTGATGACGCCACTGGAGCGGCTGTTCACCATGGCCGATATGGCCAATGGGCTGGGTACCCGGATCGAGATGCTCGACTGGATGTTCATGAACACCGATCTGGCAGTGCACATCCACCGGGTTCCTGACGGCGACTGGATCGGTGTGCGGGCCGAAACGAATTATGGTCCCGATGGTGTCGGAGTCTCGGTGGGCACGCTGTTCGATCAGCGCGGCGCGATCGCCAAGATCCAACAGGCACAGCTGCTACGCCCCCGGGTGGCAACGTGAGCGAGCTCCGGTTCGACGACGAGGTAGTTGTCGTCACCGGCGCCGGCCGAGGAGTCGGCCGCAGCCACGCGCTGTCGTTCGCGGCCCGCGGAGCCCGCGTTGTGGTCGCCGACCTTGGCGTCCAGGTCGACGGAAGCGCGCCCTCCTCTGACCCTGCAGATGAGGTGGTGGGGGAGATCAGGGCGCATGGTGGGGAGGCGATCGCGTGCTACGGCTCGGTGGCCGACGAGGAATCAGCCGCCGCGATCGTCGCTGCGGCCGTGGACACCTACGGCCGGATCGATGCGGTGGTGAACAACGCTGGACTCGGTCTCGGCGGCTTATTCGCGGACACCGATCCTGGGCAATTCCGCACTCTGATGGACGTGCACTACTTCGGCACCATCAACGTCACCCGCGCGGCGTGGCCCCACTTCGTGCGGGCGAATCACGGCCGGGTCGTGAACACCGTCTCCGAGGTGATGCTGGGTGGACTGCCCGGGGTCACCCCATACGGATCGGCGAAATGCGCGATATTCGGGTTCACCCGCACCCTGGCGGTGGAAGCCGTCGCACACGGCATCGCCGTGAATGCGATCGCTCCGCGCGCCTACACCCGGATGTCGGCTTCGCAGGCTGACCAGATGGCCGCGAACCTTGCGCCGCCCGACGGTGCGACGGCGAACCTCGCTTCGGCCATGGTTCCGGACCAGTGCGCTCCTGCGGCTGTATTCCTGGCGCACCGCACGTGCCCGCTCAACGGCGAAGTGCTGCAGGTGGGTCTTGGCGGGATCGCACGCATCGCGGTGGTTCGGAGTCCGGGTATTTGGCGGTCGTCGCTGACCGCGGAAGACATTGCCGCCAATCTCGATGAGATTGGCGGGATCGGCGATGCGCAGGAGCTGCCTGCCGTCCCCACCTGGTGAGTCGTCCTACCGCCTGTTGTTCAGCCGGGTGGCCCATGCCATCAATCCGGTATACCGCACGCCGATCAACCGCGGCAGCGCGGCGGCCACCCAGCCGTCGGGCCCGATGACGATTCTCGGCCGGTTTCTGTCGGCCCCGCGCAGGATCAGCTCGGCCGTCTTGTCCGGCGATGTCCGGGCCGCGCGTTCGTACTGCTGCACGGCTTTGCCGCGGTCCTCGGTGTCGGCTGTACGCATGTTCATCCCGAAATTGCTGTGCACGACGCCGGGGTGCACGCTGTGCACGGTCACTGGATGGCGCTCGACGAGCATTTCCTGATGAACGGCTTCGGTGAAGCCCCGCACGGCGAATTTCGAAGCGCTGTAGGCGCTTTGATAGGCGAACGCGATCAGCCCGAACGCGCTGGAGATGTTGACGAGACGCGCGGGCCGCTGCGGGGATCCGGCCTCGATCAGCTGTGGCAGAAATGCCTTGGTGCCGTTGACCACACCGCCGACATTGATCGCCATGAGCCAGTCGAAGTCGGCGAAGGACATGTCTGCTGCGCTGGCGTAGAGGTCGACTCCGGCGTTGTTGAACACCAGTGACGCGCATCCGAGGTCTCGGCGCACGTCGTGTGCGAACGACAGGACTGCCGCCCGGTCGGTGACGTCGAGTGGATAGGCGCTCACCCGATCGGAGCCGGACAGGGCCTGGGTGTCGGCTAGTCCTGAGGAGTCGATATCGGCGGCCGCGACGCGTGCGCCCTCACGCGCGAGGGCGCACGTGAGCGCGCGGCCGATGCCGGAACCTGCACCGGTGACGACGGCGACTCGGTTGAGGTACCGCACGCGATTCCTGCCGTATCAGTCGATTACGAGCGGCAGCTTCGCCCAGCCGCGCACGCTCTGGGTATGTGCCTTTTCGGCGTTGTCGTAGTCGACGCTCCAGTCGGGCCACCGCTTGAGCACTTCCTCGAGTGCCACGCGGGCTTCCATCCGCGCCAACGAGGATCCCAGGCAGAAGTGCAGGCCGACCCCGAAGCTCAAATGGCTCCCCTTGCGATGGACGTCGAAGCGATCAGGATCCGGGTAATGGCGTTCATCTCGATTGGCCGAACCGTTGATCAGCAACATTGCGGACCCTTCCGGCACCTGCTGTCCATAGAATTCGGCGTCACGGGCGACGTAGCGCGCCTGCACCGGCGAGGGTGCTTCGTAACGCAGGACCTCCTCGACAGCGCCGCCGAGGAGAGCCGGGTTGGCCGCGAGTTCGTGGCGCTGGTCGTCGTGGTCGGCGAGCAGCTGCCCGGCGAAACCGATCAGGCGGGTGGTGGTTTCGTTCCCGGCGCCGGCGATCATCACGCTGTAAGCGAGTGCCTCGTCACGGGTCAGCCGACGGACGGTGCCGTCCGCCTCCTCGACATCGGTGTGCAGCAGATCGGTCATCAGATCGTCGGACGGATTGTCAGCGCGCCAGTCGATGTAGTCGGCGAACAGCTGGAACATGTTCGCGAACGGGTCGTCTTTGAACTCGCCGAATCCCTCTTCGGAGATGGCGAGGAAGTCGTCGGCGCCGTCGCGGATGGTGGCCTGACTGCTTTCCGGAATGCCGAGCAACGCCCCGATGACACGCATCGGCATGTGCTTGGCCAGCACGGTCATCAAGTCGAATCCGGACTCACCGACGAGTGGCTCGAGTGCTTCCACGCAGAAGCTGCGCGCCAACGGTTCGATGGCGTTCATCCGTCGCGGAGTGAACACCCGCGACAGCATCTTCCGGTGCAGGTCGTGGATCGGCGGATCTTCGAAGAGCAGGATGCCGGGAGGCACCTCGATGTTGTTGACCAAGAAATCCAGGATCGTGCCCTTGCCCGACCGAAAGGTCTCCCAGTTGTGGAGTTCACGCTGCACGTCGTCGTAACGGGTCAGCGCATAGAAGCCGTATTTTTCGTTGTGGTAGAGCGGCGCCTCGTCGCGCAGGCGCTTCCAATACGGATAGGGATCTGAGTCGATGTCGAAATCGTATGGGTCGTAATAGACGTCGCTCGCTGTGGCTTCAACCATGGCGTAACTCCTGTTCCCGGGTGATCACTGGGGCTGGACTAGGGGTGGCGCGCCGAGTCACGATTGACGGGCCTGACAACGGAACCTTGATGATGCCGGGCGCGGCGGCAACGACGGCCGGTATGGCGTTGACGACCGCCATGGCCGTGGCGGTGACGCCGGGGTTGACGATGTCGCCGATTTCGGCCTCGTCGAATTCGAAGTCGAACCGAAAGCTTGGGCGGCCCGAGATGTGGAACGACATCCCGCCCGTCAGCCGGCCCGGGTCGGGCCAGTGAGACGGCCATGGTGCGTTCGACACCGCGGCGAAGTACTGCACTGCGACGATGGGTTGCTTGTCTATTGTCCCGGCGAGCCGCCACCGGTGCGCACAGATCGTGCCGGCCGGAACCACCCCGATAGCGGTGTCAAGGTCAGTCGGAGTCAGTACTGTCTCCCAGTCGACTTCGAGGCCATCGAGAGTGAGTCCGAGGATGTCGGCGACGTAGCGGACAACGGTTGACCAGTCGGCTTCGACCTTGCCATAGGCGATGCGCGCCGGCACATAACCGTCGGGCTTACCGAAACCCATCGACTCGTGCAAGACATCCCAAATGGGATATTGCTCATCGAGCCGGATGGCGTAGAGGTCCATTCGGTACGCATCGACCCGCCCAGCGCCGGCAAGCAGAGCGGTGGGGACGTTCAGGCTGATGAAGCCCGGCTCGCTGCCCGTCGCGTAAAACGTCGCCCCACCTTGGTCAGCTGCGGACCCGATGGTGTCGAGCCACTCCTGTGGGGCCGCGGGCGGGTAGACCAGCGGGATGGTCGAGATCGCCACGACGTCGATGCCGGATCGCAGGTAACGGGCGATGTCCTCGACCGCCTGCGCCTCGCGCCGGACCGCAGTGGCGCAATAACACACGCAGTCCGGTCGCAATGCGATGACCGCGTCCACGTCGTCGGTTGCCCTCACGCCGACGTCGGCGCGGCCGCAGAGGCTACCGGCGTCGACCCCGGCCTTCTCCGGTGTCGTAACTGCGACGCCGACGAGCTCGAGTGCGGGATCGTCGATGATCGCCCCCAACGCCTCCCGTCCGGTGAGCCCGGTGCCCACGTGCACGACACGAAGTCTGGGCCTCGTGGTACCAGTCATCGTCGTCCCGACCTCAGAGGGCCAACAACGCCGCGGTGCGATCCCACAATTCGCGCGCGGCTTCGCGGTCGCGGGTGATCTTGTGGTTCTTGCCGACCTTCCGTTTGACGTAGTACTCACCGGACGTCCAGCCGCGGCCGGCCGCGGTCGTGGCCAGCCAGACGAGCTGGTCGCATCCCTGCTCGGGTGTCGTGCCGATGAGTCGGCCGATGCCGGTGGCCTGGAAGAGTGCGATCCCACGCGAACTCGACCCCGGCGCAAAGTTGGAGACCACCCAGCCCGGATGGAACGCCGCGCTGGTGAGGCCCTCAGACCGATAGCGCCGATCCAGTTCCAAGATGAACATGTTGATCGCGATCTTGGACAGCGCATAACCTTTCATGCCGCTGGTCCGGCCGTCGTGAAGCAGGTCGTCGACACTGACCTTCCGAATCAGCGGCTGATACGCGCTCGAGGTGTTGACCACTTTGGCGCGCGACTCGATCAGACGATCCAGCAACAGGTTCGTCAGCAGGAATGGCGCGAGGTAGTTGACCTGCAGGACGTTCTCGTGGCCATCCACCGTCGGCCGGTCAGACTCCACCATGCCGCCGGCGTTGTTGGCCAGGACGTCGATGCGCTCATAGCGCTCCTTGAGGTCGTCGGCAAGCTGACGTACCTGGTCGAGCTCGGAGAAGTCGGCGACGAAGAAGTCGGCTCCCGTCTCGGTGGCGACCGCTTTGGTCTTCTGCGGTGAGCGGCCCACAATGACGACGTTCTCGCCATCGGCGATCAGACGGTGGGCCGCCGCTGCTCCAACGCCGTCGCTGGCGCCGGTTATGACGATGGTCTTGCCCGCCACGTCATCAATCCTCTCGTCCCGTCCCGACTGCACGGGCGAACTACACACTATCCATTCTTGGAAGTGAGAATTCTGCTTATCGGCTGAGCAGCCGCGCGGCCCCCGCGGCCGACTGCATTGTTAGCGCAGCTGCTGAGTCGCCGCCTGCAGGACGTCCGCGCCAGCGCCGGTCTTCTCCCGGGTGGACAGGGCTTTGACGGAGACGTCGTGGCCTTCGGCGGCCTTGCGCAACGCGCCGACGGTCGCTTGCTCCTTGGGGACGTGGGTGAACGGGTCCCAGTGATACCAGCGCAAGGCGTTCTCGTAGGTCATCTTGTTGATGTCGTCGTCTGAGACGTTGTGGGCTTTGAGCCCTTCATCGAGCTCTTCGGGCGCAGAGGGCCACATCGAGTCGCTGTGCGGATAGTCGGCTTCCCAGCAGATGTTGTCGATACCGATGTGATGACGCAGTTCCAACCCGATCGGATCGGAGATAAAGCACGTCAGGAAGTGGTCACGGAACACCTCCGAGGGCTTTTGCTTTCCGAAATCCTGGCCCGTCCACGTGGAGTGAAGATCGTAGGTGCGGTCGGCGCGGTCGAGGAAGTAGGGAATCCAGCCGGTGCCGCCCTCGCTCAGTCCGATCTTGAGGTCCTTGTACTCCTTGATGGGCTTGGACCACAACAGATCCGCGGCGGCCTGGACGATGTTCATCGGCTGTAGCGTGATCATCACGTCAAGCGGTGCATCGGCGGCGGTGATGGCCAGCTTGCCGGACGACCCGATGTGCACGTTCATCACGGTGTCGGTGTCGACCAAGGCTTCCCAGACCGGTCGCCAGTAGTCGTCGTGGAACGACGGGTAGCCCATGGCCGCCGGGTTTTCGGTGAACGTCAACGCGTGCACACCGCGGGCGGCGTTGCGCCGGATCTCCTTGGCGCAGGCTTCGGCATCCCAGATGACCGGCAGGCACATGGGGATGAAGCGCGCCGGGTAGGCCCCGCACCATTCCTCGACATGCCAGTCGTTGTAAGCCTGCACGAGTGCGAGAGAAAACTCAGGATCCTCGGTGGCGAACAGGCGGCCGGCGAAGCCGGGGAACGACGGAAAGCAGATCGACCCGAAGATGCCACCGGCGTTCATGTCCTTGATTCGCTCGTCGACTTGGTAGCACCCCGGCCGGATCTCGTCGAGCCCCTGCGGCTCCAGGCCGAATTCCTCCTTGGGGCGCCCTGCCACCGCATTCAGTGCCACGTTCGGAATCGACACGTTGCGGAACTGCCAGCTGTCACTGCCATCGGGATTGTGAACCAGCCGCGGCGCCTCATCGAGGTATTTCTTGGGCAGGTGATTGCGGAACATGTCGGGCGGCTCGACGAGGTGGTCGTCAACGCTGACCAGAATCATGTCGTCTTTGTTCACATCAGACCTTCCTGTTCGCCAGTCAACTGTATGTGAGTATACCGGCATACAAACGGTGGTCCATAGCGGTTGACGATCTCATCTACCGCATCCAATAGGAGACGATGGCAGTCATGGCAGCGGAATCGTCCGAAGCGGCCGACAACACTTACTGGAACCTGGTGGATGACGCCGCGCGGTCGCGACCCAGTCATGTTGTGCTGTCAGACGACTATGGCCGGGAACTCACGACCCGCGACCTACGCGACGCTGGCCTGCAGACCGCGGCGGCGCTCGCCGAACGGGGCGTCACCGGGGGAACTGTCGTCTCGTGGCAGCTGCCCACCACATTGGAGACCATGGTCGTGATGGTTGCATTGTCACGGCTGGGCGCAGTTCAGAACCCCATCCTTCCGATTTGGCGGAAGAACGAAGTCACGCACGCGTTATCGCAGATCGGCGCACAGGTGTACATCGTCCCGCGCGCGTGGCGGGGGTACGACCACGCCGCCCTCGCCCAACAGATGTCGCAATCGCACGGAACACGCGCGGTGGTGCTGGACTTCGATGGGCCGCCGGCCAACCTGAATTTGCGTCTACCCACGGGCGAACCCGACCAGCTAGGCCCCGTCCCGACGTCGTCTCGGGTGGTGCGGTGGATCTACTACTCATCAGGTACTACCTCGGCGCCCAAGGGAATTCAGCACAGCGACGCCACAATCATTGCGGGTACCTCGGGAATCCTGAATCTGGTGGGGACAGTCAGTGACGACATCTATCCGATTGCCTTTCCCGTCTCTCACATCGGGGGCGCGGCGACGTTGGCGGCGGCGTTGATCACCGGAATGCGGCTGGTGCTCTTCGACGCGTTCGATCCGGCAACGACACCGTTTGCGATGGCGGCTCATCGTCCGACACTGTTGGGGTCGGCAACCCCGTTCTTCGCCGCCTATCTGGCCGCGCAGGACCGGCACGGCACACAACCGTTGTTTGGAGAACTTCGCGGCTGTACGGGAGGCGGCGCGCCGATCACTGCCGAACTGGCGCAGCGGGTCCGGGATGGCCTCGGCGTGCCAGGCATCGCGAACGCCTGGGGGCTGACCGAATTCCCGGTCGCGACAACGCCTTCTGCGACGGCGGGTCCGGAGGTGCTCGACCACACAGTCGGACACCCGGTGGCCGGCGTCCACGTGAGAGTGGTCGGTCAGGGAGAATCTGACGCCGAACCCGGTGCGCTGGGCGAGTTGCGGCTCAAGGGTCCGCAGTGCTTCCTTGGCTACGTCGATTCCACCCTTGACACTGATGCATTCGATGCCGACGGTTGGTTCCGAACCGGGGATCAGGGGTGTGTGGATGTTGACGGAAATGTGCGGGTGACCGGAAGGCTCAAGGACGCCATCATCCGCAATGCGGAGAACATCTCGGCGCAGGAGGTGGAAGAGGCCGTGGCGACGCACGCACACGTCGACGACGTCGCCGTCATCGGAGTTCCCGACGAGCGGACTGGCGAGCGGGTGTGCGCGATCGTGGTGCCCACTGCCGGTGCGACGGTCGCGGTCGCGGACCTCGCCGCGCACTGCGATGCGCAGGGTTTGAGCAGGTACAAATGGCCAGAACGCGTCGAGTTGGTTGACGCGCTGCCGCGCAATCTCACCGGAAAGGTATTGAAGGCCGAACTGCGACAGCGCTTCTCCTAGCAAGTGCTCATTCCTGTGGGCGAGAGGAAGACTGCAATGACTGCCACTCCGCCGGACGGTGACTGGTTGGGTACGCCCTACCTCCGGTTCACCCGGCAGGGACCCTTCGGCGTCTGCACAATTGACCGGCCGCGGGCGCGCAACGCGATGACAGGGGCCATGTACTTCGGCGTCCGTTACGCAATCAGGCTCGTCGACGATGATCCCGACCTGGCAGGGTTGCTCATCACGGGTACCGGTGACGTGTTCGCGCCGGGTGGTGACATGGGCGGCGCGGCCGGCAACGACGACGATTGGATAGGTTTCGGCACAATTTTGGGCTTCGACGTCACCCCCTTCGATGCCTTACGCCAATCGGTGAAACCTGTCGTCGCCGCCGTCAACGGCCTCTGCCAGGGTGGTGGGCTTCAAATGGCGCTGTGCGCTGACATGGCCGTGATCAGCGATCGAGCCAGCTTCCGAGTTCCCGAGTTATACCGCGGGATCGCAGACACCTATTACAGCCAGATGCTCGCGCGGCTCATCGGTCCGGCTCGCACACGTGACCTGATGTTCACCGGACGAACGCTCAGTGCCCTTGAGGCACAGGAGTGGGGAATGTTCAGCCGGGTCGTGGCGCACGAGGACCTACTCGAGGGCGCTTACGACGTACTCGCCCAATGCTGTCGGACGGCGCCGAACGCACGGGCATCGATCAAATCTAGTCTCGATGACTTCCTCGGGCTATGTGACCGGATCGGCATGCAGGCCAGTCTCCAAGGTCTGGAGGCTGTCGAAGGATTTCGAGCGTTCAAGGATCGACGCTCACCTCAATGGGTTCATCCCGCGCTTCGCATAGCGGGGCGACTGTAGTCAACGCACGGGGGCGCGGGTCAGCATGAACCGTGTTCACAGAGAATGCCTGTTCTCATCCGACCGCTGACGCCGTACGTTTATCTTATGGCTTGCGATCTGATTATCCGCAACGGCACGATCGTGGACGGCACTGGCGGTGAGCCGTTCGTCGGAGACGTTGCGATCTCGGCGGGAATCATTGTCGGCATCGGGTCGGTTGAGGATGAGGCGTCGCGTGAGATCGACGCCACTGGATTGCTTGTGACTCCGGGCTTTATCGATCTTCACACCCACTACGACGGACAGGCGATCTGGTCTGACCGTCTCACGCCCTCCTCGGCGCACGGTGTGACGACTGCGGTGATGGGGAATTGTGGTGTGGGTTTCGCCCCCTGCCGCGCTGAGGACCACGAGACGCTGGTCGATGTGATGGCCGGCGTGGAGGATATTCCGGGTGTGGTGATGGCCGACGGCCTACCGTGGACGTGGGAGACCTTTCCCGAGTTTCTTGATGCACTCGACGTTCGCGCGCGTGACATCGATGTGGCGGCGTTCTTGCCGCACTCACCGTTGCGCGTCTATGTGATGGGTCAGCGGGGAGTCGACCGTGAACCCGCTACCGCCGGTGACCTTGAGCTCATGAGCACGCTGGCGGCCGAAGCGATGACCGCTGGCGCGCTGGGCTTCGCATCGTCCCAGATGATGGTGCACCGCAGCGAAAGTGGAGTCCCGATACCCAGCTACGGGGCGGCCTATGCCGAGTACGAGGCGATTGCGCGTGGCATCAAAGCCGCGGGCGGTGGACTGCTTCAGTTCGTCCCCGACCTGGTCACCGACGCCTACGAGCCGGTGCTGAAGACGGTGTTCGACGTCGCGGCCGACGTTGGCCTGCCGGTGACGTTCACACTCGTCATCGGCAATGCGGGCGACCCGCAGTTCATCGATGCGCTGGAGATCGTCGACAAGGCCAACGCGGCGGGAGGACAGATCAGCGCGCAGATCTTTCCGCGCCCAATCGGGCTGGTACTGAGTCTGGAATTATCGGGCAATCCGTTCATCTTGTATCCGAGTTACCAGGAACTTGCTGCTTTGCCGCTGGCCGAGCGGGTCGCTGAGATGCGTAAACCCGCGGTGCGCGAACGGATCCTCAATGACGCGCCGACGGCTGAGGGACATCCACTCATGTTGGCCGCCCAGGCGTTCGACTGGATGTTCCCGATGGGCGATCCACCCAACTACGAGCCCGAGCCCGGTGACAGCATTGCGCAGCGGGCGCGCGCGCGTGGCGTGAGCCCGCTGGAGGAGGCTTACGACAGACTGCTCGATGACGACGGTCGCGCCATGCTGCTGGTCGCAATGGCCAATTTCCGCGGCGGATCCCTGGATACGGTCGCCGAGCTGATCCGGCGTCGGGACGTCGTCCTTGGACTCGGCGACGGTGGAGCACACTACGGAATGATCTGCGATGCCAGCTTTCCCACCTACGTGATGACGCACTGGGTCCGTGATCGGCCAGCTGGTCGGATGTCCGTGGCCGAGGCGGTTCGCGAGCTGACGTCGGTGCCGGCCGGGGTTGTCGGGCTGGGTGACCGCGGCCGAATCGCCTTGGGCTTCAAAGCAGACCTGAACGTCATCGACCACGATGCGCTTCGGTTGCGCAGGCCCGTAGTCGCCCACGACCTTCCTTCGGGCGGACGACGGCTTGACCAGACCGCCGACGGCTACGTTCTGACCGTGGTCAGCGGCGAGGTCATCGCCGAATGCGGTGTGCCCACCGCCGCCCGCCCGGGCAAGCTGGTTCGCGGCCGTCAGCCGGCACCCGTTTGATCATTCAGCGGCTGTCGTCGGGCGAATTGGCGGAATAGCCGAAGAGCCTCTCGAAATCGGCACCGTCGGTGCGGTATTCACTGATCCGCTGCGCGGCCTTCTGGAGCGCCGCAAGTCGGGCCTGTGCACGATCGAGGTCCGTGGTGTTGTCGGTCTGCTGCAGTTCAGCCACCAATGTCGCGGCGCGGTGGATCTCGTTCTGCAACCGGCCGCCGGCCTCGTCGAAAGTCAGCAGGTCATGGTCGTTCTCACCGAGGTCTCCGACAGCCTTGCGCAGTATCGGCACTCTCTCATTCTCGGAAATAATCGTTCTCCTAATCGTGCATCTTGGCCGCGCCAACTGTCTAGTCTGTCAAACAGACGCCGAGTATCGGCCACTTGTCACGATTCTCAGCTTAGGAGCGCGCGATGCCCTTGCAAGACGATATGCAGATCGTCTCGGTTGACGACCACCTCGTTGAGCATCCCCGGGTGTGGCAGGACCGGCTTCCGGACAAGTTCAAGGAAGCCGGTCCGCAGATTATCGAGCATGACGGTAAACACATGTGGCGGTACGAGGGACAGGTGTATCCCAACATCGGACTGAATGCGGTAGCCGGCAAGCCGCCCGCGGAATGGGGGCTCGATCCCGTCCGGTACGAGGACATGCTGCCGGGCTGCTATGACCCCACGGCGCGCGTCCCCGACATGGATATCGACGGCATTCAGTCGGCGATGTGCTTCCCGTCGTTCCCGGGATTCGCCGGTGGAATGTTCTTCCGCGGCCAGGACAAAGAGTTGTCGGTGCTGTGCATCAAGGCGTGGAACGACTTCTACATCGACGAGTGGTGCGCCACAGCTCCGGATCGCTTCATCCCCATGGCGCTGGTGCCGTTCTGGAACATCAACGATGCGGTGGCTGAGGCGGAGCGGGCAGCGACCAAGGGCGCTCGTTCGATCAGCTTCCCCGACAGTCCCGTCCCGCTGGGTCTTCCGTCGTTCCACTCGAAGTACTGGGACCCGCTGTGGGCGGTCTGCTCGGAGGCGGAGATGCCGGTGTCGCTGCACTTCGGATCGGGCGGGTTTGTCCCTGGCTTCTCGTTCTCGTCGTTCAATCCCGATCCTCGCCAGCTGGTCTCGGACCTGGACAGCGATATGCCCCCGGTGGCGATGGATTCGCCGTTCGCGGTCGCCTTCACGTTGTTCAATTCGAATCTCGCCTGGACGACTGTCGACCTGCTGCTGTCAGGCAAGCTTCAGCAGTTTCCCAAGCTGCAGATCGCGCTGTCAGAGGGCGGGATCGGTTGGGTGCCCTACATCTTGGAGCGCACTGACTTCGTGTGGGAGCGCCACCGCTACTACCAGCCGATCGACTTTGACACCCGGCCGTCGGACCTGTGGCGGGATCACTTCTGGGGCTGCTTCATCGACGATGAACACGGCGTCGAGAACCGTTACAAGATCGGAGTCGACCGCATCACCCTGGAGATCGACTACCCGCACTCAGACTCCAACTGGCCGAACTCGCGAAAGAGGGCGGGCGAGGTGCTGGCCAAGGTGCCCGACGAGGAATGCCAGCTCATCGTCGAGGACAACGCCCGCCGGATGCTGAACTTTCCACGATCGAGAGCATCATTGATTCGTTGAAAGCAGGGAGCACTGTCGTGTAAACGTATGGGTCCTCGCATCTCTAAGCGATGCCGCCATGATCATCGAGAATAGATATTTACGATCTACGGTAAGGTAGTTTCTCAATTGTCGTTGACCGGCCAGCATCAGAGGAGAGCATGGCGGATCCAGCTCTGCGAGAGGTGCCGAAGACCGTCGGAGACATCACCCCGCCATGGCTCACCCAGGTATTCCGGTCCCAGCTCGGTGAGGGGGTCCTGGTGACCGACGTGTGCGCCGAACAGATCGCGGAAGACACCGGGTTCGCTTCTCGGATCTACCGATTGCACCTTGTCGGCAGCGCTGGTGTCCCCGCGACCGTGGTTGCCAAACTCCCGGCGAAACCGGAAGTGCGAGCGGCGATCAGTGTGCTCGGCGGCTACGAACGGGAACTGCTGTTCTATCAGCGTTTCGCCAACAGCGTGCCGATCTCCACTCCGCGCGTGTACGCCGCCGACATCGCGTGCTCCAGTGACGACTTCGTCCTGATCCTCGAAGACCTCGAATCCTGGGAAAGCGGCGACCATCTTGTCGGCCTGACGATCGACCGGGCCAGGCTATGTCTCGAGGAGTTGGCAGCCTTGCACGCGTGGTCACGGCAACCGGCCAATGCAGGCGTCCCGATGCTTTTTCCGAGCATCGATGGACCGGTCGCGCGCGACTTGTTCGTTCCCATGTTCGCGTCGGGTTGGCAGGTCTATCGCGAGCGCTCGGAGACGGTGGTGTCTGGTGCGGTGACCCGATACGCGGAGGGCTTCGCCGCACATGCGCCGACTGCGCTGACTGTCATGGCCGAACAGCCGGTGCTATTGCACGGTGACATCCGGGCCGACAACATGTTCTTCGACGGAGCGCGGCTGAAGGTCATCGACCTGCAGTTCATGGCCCATGGCGCCGGTGCCGTCGATGTCGCCTACCTGATCAGTCAGAGTCTGCCGACGGAGGTGCGCCGCGATGCGGGCGACGAAGCGCTGGTGCGCGAATACCTCGACCGCTTCCGGACGTCAGGCGGTGATGACTACGCCTTTGACGACGCGTGGCGACAGTACCGCGCCGCTACCGCGTATTGGATCGTGATACCCACGATTCTGTTAACTGGCTGGGACACCATGGCGCCACGATCTCAGGCCCTGTGCCTGGCCCTCGTCGACCGCGCCGTGGCCGCAATCGACGACACCGCCGCATACGAGGTGGTGGCGTGACGAGCACAAGCCGGTCCGCACGCGAGGTCGTGGAGCTGTACAACCACGTTGTCTGGGGGCAGCGGGATTTCGCGCTGGCCGACGAGCTTATGGGCGACACCGTGATACGCCACGAGGTGGGTGAAGCAGTCGTGCAGACCCACGAGCAGGCGGTCCAGCGCATCGTGGACTCACTGGCGATGTTCGAGGAGATGAGCTTCACCCTCAAGGTCGTCGTCGACGATGGTGAATATGTCGCCGTCGTCTACGAGTCACCCATGCGCTTCAGCGATGGCACGGACATGACGATCAGCAGCATTGAAGTGTTTCGCGTAGTCCTCGGTCGGATCACCGAGGTGTGGAACAGCGATTACAAGCAAGGCACGTGGCACTGAGAGGTGTGGCATGGTCGAACAGCACACAACGTACTGCCGGATCTGCGAACCGCTGTGCGGCATGGTCGCGACCGTGGACGACGGCCGACTCGTGGCACTACGGCCGGACAAGGAGCACCCGCTGTCGAGCGGTTTCGCGTGCCAGAAGGGCATCGCGTTCACCGAGGTGCAGAACGATCCGGACCGGGTGACGACGCCGCTACGCCGCACGGCGGCGGGCTTCGAGCCGGTGTCCTGGGACGAGGCGATGTCGGACATCGCCGACCGTCTCGGGGCGATCCTGCGAGCGCACGGACCGGGGGCGATCGGTTGCTATATGGGCAATCCTGCCGCGTTCAGCTACGCACACCTGATGTGGCTGACAATGTTCGTCAAAGGGCTCGGCGGCCGGCGGGGCGCGAAGTGTCACAACTTCAGCGCTTCGACCCAGGACACGAGCAGCCGGCTTCTGGCAAGCCAATTCCTCTACGGTACACCAACTTCAGTTCCGATCCCCGACCTGCAACGCATCGAATTGTTGGTGATCGTGGGCGCCAACCCGGTTGTATCGCATGGTAGCTTTCTGACCGCACCGCGGATCCACGACCGTCTGCGCGACATCGTCAAGGACGGCGGCCGAGTCGTCGTCGTCGACCCCCGCAGGACCGAGACGGCAACACAATTCGAGTGGCTGGGCATACGTCCGGGCAGTGACCCCTACTTCCTGCTCTCGTTGCTGCATGTGCTTTTCGAGGACGGCCTGGTCGACCGCGGCCGAGCCGACCGCCAGGCCGACGGACTGGACTGGCTTCGCGGACTCGCGCAACCGTGGTCTCCTGAACATACGGTCGCTCGTACTGGGATCGAGCCCGATGCGGTGCGCGCCCTCGCCCACGAACTTTCTGGTGCGCGGCGCGCGGCTCTGTACGGTCGGCTGGGTACCTGTGTGGGGGAGTTCGGCACCCTCACGTCGTACCTCTTGGATGCGGTCAACCTCGCGGCGGGAAACCTCGACGTACCCGGCGGATCGGTCTTCAGCGGATTGCAGATCCCGGGCATGAAATGGACCAACACCGTACTAGGCAGCAGGCTGCGCAGTGCCTACCGCAAGAAGCGAACCCGCGTCGGAAGCTTCCCGCTCGTCACCGGCTACGAGCCGGCGGCGTTGATGGCCAAAGAGATCACCACTCCCGGGAACGGGCAGATCAAGGCGCTGTTAGTCAGCGCCGGCAACCCGGTGTTGACGGTGCCCAACGGCAACGAACTCGCCTCCGCAATAGCCGAACTCGAGCTGTCGGTCGCACTGGATCTCTATGTCACCGAGACGACTGGGCTGTGCGATTACATCCTGCCCGTCACCACGATGTACGAACGCGACGACTTCGCGCTCACTTTTCAGGGCTTCCAGGCGACCGCGTTCCGGCAGACAACCGAGGCGGTGGTGCCCCCGCGAGGTGATGCGCGCGGCGAGTGGGAGATCTTCGACGACCTGATGCAACGCCTCGCCAGGCACACACCGATGTTCGCGGTTTTGGCGGTCATCCGACGAGCGCTCCGGCTGGGGGGCAAGCGGATGAATCCCCGCGTGCTCGCCGACGCGATTGTCCGCCTGTCCGAGGGCGGGGATCGCTTCGGGCTGAAGAAGTCTGGGCTTACGTTCGGCCGCCTCACCAAGGAGCATCCACACGGAAAGGTGCTTTCGGATTATCTGCCGACCGGTGTACTCCCGTCGATGGTGGCGTATCGAAGCCGGCGAATGAAGCTGGAGCACGACGAGATCCGCGGTGAGGTCGACAAGCTGTCGCGGGACGATAGCCCTGACGACTACCCGATGCAGCTCATCGGCATGCGTGAGCCGAAGTCGGAGAACTCATGGATGCACAACACGTCATCGCTGATGCGCGGCGAACGCCGGCATCGTGCGCTGATGCACGAACTCGATGCCGACCCGCTGGGGATCCGCGACGGCGACCGGATCACGGTGGCATCGCGAACCGGGGAGATCGAGGTCGACGTCGAGATCACCAAAGACATCGTGGTCGGTGTGATCGCGATCCCACATGGATGGGGGCACAACGGATCCGGCACATGGCAGCTCGCCAATCGTGCCCGTGGCGCCAACGTCAACGAACTGATGTCGAGCGACGTCGCCGATGTCGAGTCACTTTCCGGCATGTCTCGACTCACCGGAATTCCGGTACGGGTGGCGCGTGCGCAACTCAACAGCGAAAGCCGGTGAAATGACCGACCGGCCACGCGACATCCGCGCACTGGTCAATGATCAGGATGCGTACCGCGACGAGCTGTACAAGCGCTGGACCGGACTGCTGAGTTACCGCTACATCGGCCGGAACCACTCGGCAATGAACACCGGCGATGTCGACGACACGGTGGTCATCCGTCGCGATATGCGCAACGAGGCCGGTGGAATCATGGCCGCCCCGTTGGCGATTGCGTCTCCGGAGGGGTGCCAGACCGACATGGTCGCGGTGCCCAACCCGGTCATCGGGTCGGTGCAGATCGTCGATCCCGGCTTCGACGTGAACAAGGTTCAGATCGTCGGATCAGGCATCGTGCACCAGGGTCGCACGATGGGTTATGGGCGCTGTGTGATCGTCGACGCCGACAACCCGCAGCGGATCATCGCGTTCAACGAGGGCCAGGGCGCAGTCATCGGGATTCCGCCCGATGGGCTCGACCGGATGGACGTTTCGGGGACCGAACTGGTCATCGCTGATTCGCCGGACCTGCCTCCGCTGTGGCAGGCGTTCGGGGCATCGCGGCGCGACGACGGGTACTGGATGTTACCGTCGCTGAGTACCGAGTTGGCATCGCCCGACGCAGCGCTGCACATCGGCCCGCAGCACGTGGTTCTGGAGACGGCGGCAATCGATTTCGCAGCCGATCGTGCGGGCACCCGCAGGCTGCAGACTGTCAGTTGGCACGTGATGTTCATGGCGCGTGGCAAAGTTGGCCCGTTCCGTGTCGAGGGTGGCGCGTACGTCGGGGGCCCGAACAAGGTCGGAGTGCGTATGCTGCTCCACGATGAAGGCAACGGCGACAAGGCGATCACCTCTGCGGCCGCACTCTTCGACATCCTCTGAATCCGGAGCACGAAAGAGAACTACCGCGCTATCCGGTGGTCGACTGGCGGAGTCGGTAGGGAAATCCTCGCCGGATGCCTCGACCTGCCCGAACCGCGGCTGGTCGGTGTGCGGGTGAGGGGGGCGTTCCCACCGCCGCCGTCGTTCCCGCCCCGATGATCGAACCCACCCTCGGGTTGGACCGGCCCCCGAAGCGTTGGAGTTGGTGCGCACCGGGCAGTGAAGGGGCGAGTGCTTCCGCCCGCGGGCGTGTCGATCATCGCTGAAGTCCAGCTGTGACCGAGGGTGCGGCGAATCGCCTCACTAGTTCGCGTTCGGCTCGTGGGTCCTTCAGCGGCCAGTACCACAGTGAGAAGGTGATGCGGAACAGCCATTGCGCGGCCAGTGGATCGTGGTGTCCGATCATGCCTTCGGAGATCTTGCTCACCAGTGGTGAGGCGCTGACCGTGCCGCCGTCGCGTCCTGGACGCAGGTCGCCCATGATGAGTTGACCAAGTGGTTCGGCGCGCATGTGTTCCAATCCGACCAAGATCGCCCCGACGATCCGGTCGGTGCCGCGCAGGTCGGCGATCGCCTCGTTCACCGCGTGCGCGATCCGTTCGGAGAATCGCGAGATGAGGGCCTCGGAGATGGCTGCCTTGCCGCCCGCGTGGCGGTACACCGTGGCCGGCGAGCAGTGCAGCTGGGTGGCCAACGCAGCGATGGTGAGTGCCTCGAAGCCGTCCCGCGACACTAGATCCGAGGCCATGGAGAGGATGCGTTCGCGCGCAACGGCATTGCGGTCTGTTCCCAACGCCCAGTCCTGACCCGTCATCCCGAAACCTCTCCCGAATCGCATGAAAATATTCTTTCTCACTTACGAGAAACATCTGCACATTTTCTCACCCAGCGCTGCAGCTGACGGGCTTTCTGTCGCGCAAAGTCAAGTGTTCAGGTCATGGTGGGGGCTTGCAGGTTGCGCTGAGAACGTTGACGGTGCCCTTCCGCTGAGCTGATTCTTAGTCAGTAAGACCGGCACGGACGTCCGGAACCCCCGGGGTGTGCACGGCGAGATGGTCACCGACAGCGAACCCCGCTGTCGCTGCCTGGCGGAAGAAGAGGACAAGTATCTGTGAGCACCATTTCATTCACCGACCGCGTGGTGATCGTCACCGGTGGCGGTCGCGGGTTGGGGGCGGCCTACAGCCGCGAGCTCGCGCGCCGCGGCGCCGTCGTCGTGGTCGCCGACAACGGCTGCGACCTCGATGGCAATGGACATGATCCGGCACCCGCGCAAGACGTCGTGAAGGCCATCGTGGCCGACGGGGGACGGGCGGTGGCGTCCACCGAGGACCTCAGTACCGAGAAAGGCGGCCAGCTGGCGGTTGATCTGGCAGAGGGTGAGTATGGTCGCCTCGACGCTATCGTCGCCAACGCGGGCAACGTGTTTAACGCTTCGATCGAGGACTGGCCGACAGACCGCTTCGAGTCGCTGCTTCGGCACCACCTCGTGGCGGCCTTCAACGTGGTTCGCCCGGGTTTCGCGGTAATGAAACGCGCCCGCTACGGCCGCGTGGTCCTAGTGTCTTCTTCCGCAGGCGTTTTCGGTCAGCACGGCATGCTCGGTTACTCCGCGGCCAAGACCGGCATGCTCGGTCTGATGAACATCCTGTCGCTCGAGGGTGCGGAGTTCGGCATCGTCGCGAACGCGATCATGCCCATGGCCCGCACTCGCATGGCCGACGCCGTCACCGGGGTGGGCGCAGAAGATCCCGACGGCAGCGCATTCCTGGATACCTTGCGCCAGGACCAGGTGGCCCCAGTCGTTGCCTACCTCGCCAGCGAGGCGTGTACGGCGAACCAGACGGTGTTCAGCGCCTTCATGGGCCGCGTGGCGGCACTCCAGATTGGGATCACCCGCGGCTGGACGGCTCCGGACGGTTCTTTCAGCGCAGAAGACGTCGCAGCGCACCTACCTGAGATCCTGGATACGACGGGGCTTCTCGTTCCTCGCACGCTGTACGACGAAATGGGGTACGTCACGACACCCGACCAATGACAACTCAACGCACCGCATCAAATCACTAGCGACGATTCGCGGCAGATCCGGCTGGCCTGGACGCGGGAGCCCCTGAGGGAGTCACTGCGGCTCGGTGAGCTCGTAGCGGATCGGCAGGTGCTTGATGCCGCCGACGAACGTCGTGGCCATCCACTCGGGTTGGGAGGTCATTTCGATCGACGTCAGGCGCGAGACCAATTCGGTGAAGAAGCTGTTGAGCTCTAGTCGGGCGAGAGCGGCACCTAGACAGAAGTGGACACCGAAGCCGAAAGCGACGTGCTTGTTGGGTGCCCGGCTGATGTCGAACTTCATAGGATTGTCGAAGACGTCTTCGTCGCGATTGCCCGACGGGTAAGCCAGCAGCAATGATTCGCCGGCGGCGATCGTTGTGTCGCGAACGACAGCGTCATGCTGGGCGGTCCGCATGAAGTGCTTGACCGGGGTGACCCACCTGATCATTTCTTCGGTGGCTGCCGGAATCAGCGACGGGTCCTGCTGCAGACGATGCAGCTGATCTGGATTCTCGATCAGGGCGTGCAGACCACCGGCGATCGTCGCACTGGTCGTGTCATGGCCCGCGGTCGCGACGATGAGGTAATACGACACCGTCTCGATGTCGGACAGCGGCTCGCCGTCGATCCTGGCGTTGGCGATTGCCGAGATCAGATCCTCGGTGGGCTTCTTTCGCCGCGCCGCGGTGTGGTCATTGAAATAGGCGAACATCTCCATCAGCGACGCCAGGACGTCGTCGCCGCCGCGCTGCATCTCCGCGTCGGCGTTGCCGAACATCTCCTGTGTCAACCGCAGCATCAGCGGGAAGTCGGCCTCCGGTACGCCGAGCAGAGACATGATCATGTACAGCGGATAGTTGACCGCGATTTCTTGGGCAAAATCGCATTCGTTGCCGACGGCGAGCATCTTGTCGACATGTTCTTTCGCCAACTCGTCGGCACGGACCTTCAACGCGCGCATGGCCTTGGGGCGAAACCAATCGGCACCGATCGCGCGGACTTTGCGGTGCTCAGGGTCGTCCATGTGAATCAAGGTATTGACGCCCAGCTGAGCGGACTGTTCGTCCTGCTCGGCGGTGGCCAGCACGGGCCGGGGCGAATTCGTGAAGGTGTCGTTGGCCCGCTCGACGGCCATGATGTCGTCGTACTTGGTGATCGCCCAGAACGGGTTGTAGCCCGATGCTTCGACCCATGCCACCGGATCATTGGCACGCAGGTGCGCGAATGCCGCGTGTAGACGGGTCTCGTCGGTGTAGGCCTGCGGGTCGACGAACACCAGCGCGGCGTCGTCGGTAACTCGGCTCATGTCTTCGCTTCCTCCACAAGTGCAGACGGCTACGCAATCCCGGATCATGGCGTTTTCAGATGTTCTCGAAATCGAGAGTAGAGGTTCTGGATCGAGAATACGAACACATCCAGCATCGCTGAAACCCGGCTTCGATGAGATCGCCCGGCCGAAGATGCATACTTGTATGCACGAGGAGTGACCCGCGTGCACCGTCGCCCGTGTAAGGAGTAGCTGTCGATGGCCCAAGTCCTGAGTGATCCCGAAACCATCAGTGCCGACTGGGTGCGACGCGCACTGCAGAAGTCGGCTATCACGCGTGGGGCCGACCTGATCGATGCGCACTTCATTGGCTACGTCGGAACCGGACAGGCTGGGCGGGTAGCACGGATCGGACTCACGTGGGACGTGCCCGACGGCCATCCGAAGACGTTGATGGCCAAGGTGCCGTGCGTCGATCCGATGCCGCGGGCAGCCCTGTTTGGTTCCGGCACTTACCTGCGAGAACACGTGTTCTACGACCAGGTGGCCGCGCTCGTCGAAGTACGAACGCCGCGGTGCTACTACGCCGCGTACGACGGAGAGGCACAGGACTTCGTCTTGCTGCTCGAAGACATTGTGGATGCGGTTGCTGGCGACCAAGTGGCGGGCCTGTCAGCCGATCAGATCGCGATCGCCATCGCGCAAGCCGTCAAGTTGCACGCGCCCCGGTGGGGTGACCCGTCGATCGAGGCGATCGTCACAGCCGGGCAGCCGCTGACCTCTCTCGTTGACATCGCGGCCCTGACCCAGGCCGTCTTCGAAGCCGCGCTGCCGGACTTCCTCGATCGATTCGGCAACCAGCTCGATGCCGACGTCATTCATTTGATCGAACAGTTCGCGCCGAGCGCTGGCCGACTACCGGTCGGTCTCGGTACTCCAAGGACCCTGGTGCACAACGATTTCCGTGCCGACAACTTGCTCTTTGGTGCCGGGCCGGATGCACCGCCGGTGACAGTGGTCGACTTTCAGGCGCTGAATATTGGTTTCGCAGCCGGCGATATCGCGTACCTGATCGGGGGGAGCTTTGCCGACCAGACCGGGCGCGCAAGTGTTGAGCGTGATCTCGTGGCGGAGTATCACGCCCAACTTACGTCCGCCGGGGTTTCGGTTGCGGCGGACACCACATGGCGCGACTACCGTCTCGGTTCGTTGTGGGGTGTGTTCAACTCCGTCTCCGCATCTTTGATGGCCGAAAAGACCGAACGAGGAGAGAGGTTGCTGGCCTCGATGATCCAACGTCACGGACGGCAGGCGCTTGAACTCGATGCGCTCGAACTCCTTGAGTGACCCGCTCCGCACGCCGTGGTCACGCTGGCTGATCGCGGTTTGCGTGACCCTGACTCCGGCTGTAATCGCTTTCGGGTGCGGTCACCCCGGTGTGCACGCTGCGCGCAGCTTCCTGATTCCGGGGGCCGGAATGCTCGAAGCACGGCCAGTGCTTGCGGTGGTTTTCATGGTCTGCGCTGCCGCAGGGACCACCGCGTGGCTGTTGTGGGGAACGGACTGGCTTGTCGCACTGATCGTGATCGCCTCGATGGTCGCCTCCGCGAAGTGGGGGAGTACGACGCACGAGGCGTCTGATGCGGCTGCGGCAGTGGTGACATACACGCAGTCGCATGAGTTTCCTCTAGTGCTGCTTTTCTTGGCGATGGCGGGTTGGGCTCGTGCGACTCTGGCGGGGGTGCCTGGATTCCGCTGGCTCGCCGGGCGGCGGTCGCGATCTCAACCGCGGACCCTGACCGAGTTGTCGGTACCCGAGCGCTGTCGAGCGATTGCCCTCTTGTCCATGGCGCGAGCCGTCGACGACGCCACGCTAGACGTCCTGGGCTCGCCGGAGGTACGTCGACGGGCGCGCCGGGTCGGTGCGGTCGCACGGTGGCGCTTTACCGGTGATCCGCTGCGCGCCGATCATGCCCACACCAGGGCCGCAATGATGATGTGCGGGCTCCTCGACGCAACCGGGATCGAGCAGTTGACCGCAGACGCGCGCCGTTGCCGGGTGGGCGTGCCGTGCAGCGAACCGACCTGGGTGCGCCCGCTCGATGCAACCCTGGTCGCGGTGGCATTGGAAGACGCCCAGGACAGCGCGGCGGCCCAGCGGTGGCGCCTCGCTCTGGCCGGCCCTTTCGCCATACGTCGCGGCCACCGACCAGCGTGGTGGTGGAGTCCGCTGGGACTCTCGGCCGGCAAATGTCGCGACTGGGAACACGCGCTGGTTACGGCGATCGCGCACTCCCGTGGTTGGACCGATCAGCAGGACTGGCCCGCTCTGCGTCAGCGCGTGCTCGGCGCCGCGGCGCGGGGCAGCGAACGTAGCGACGACGAACGACTCGTCGCGGCAGGCCGGGTGTGGCTCAACTTCGTCGACGACCCGGCCGCCGCCGCGGTCCTCTACCGTCCGACTGTCGAACACGATCCGCTGGCCGCGGCCATCGACCGGCTGGCGGAGCACCTTCGCGCTGGCAGCGCATCGCACGTCATCGAGGAGCCTGGAAGCACATGACCCAAACAGTTCCCGCACAAGCCGATTCGCCGGCACCCATTCCCCTGCTTGAGCCGCGACCTGTCCGATTCGGTCCCGTGACGCGCCGCCTGTTGGCCCGCACCGCGGTCGGTGTCGGCCTGGTCGAATTATTCGCAGCAGTGCTGGTTTTCGGTGTCGCAACGGACTCCGCGCGGGCTTTCGGGCTCTCTTTGGTCTTTCCCGGCGGAGGTTTGCTCTATACAGCGCACCCCATCGCCTTCCTGTTCAGCGTCGTGCTACTTGTGGTGGCGCTGGTGTTGTGGTGGGGGATCAGCGCGCATCTGGCGATTCCCCTGGTGTGGTTGGGCAGCGCGATTATTGCCTGGTCGCTGGTGGATTCGCCGCGGCTGTTTCTCGAGCAGGGCACCACCTGGCCGTGGAGCGTACCGGTGGTCTACCTGCTCGCGGTGATGGTTGCAGGCACGGGACTCTGGAAGCTGGAGAGCCGATTTCGTGCCAAGCGTGCCAAAGTCGGTGAACTGAACGAATACCTCGCATCGGTCGAGTTGCCTAGTGGGCATCCGGGACCGCGCGAGCCTGACGCGGTCGACGCCGAGCTGGTCCGGTGGTGCTACGACCTGGCGCAGCAGCCGCACGACGGATTGAAGGGCTTTGACTGGGGCGAACAATTCCACGGTGGCACCCAGCTTCGCTATCAGGTGTTCTCCTACTGCTGGGCAATGTGCATCTTCGCTGCGAACTACGTACCTAACGGGCAGCGCCAAGCGCGAGAAGCGCTGACCCGGATGGTGTTGAAGAACACCGACTTACGGGTCTGGGGCTATTGGCGCACACTGAATCTGTTGGGTAACTTCAGTGCCGACCCGGACCCGATCAAGAAAGACAACATCATGTTCTCCGGGTTCCTCGGCGACGTGTTGGGTAACTTCGAAGCGGCGACCGGCTCGGCGTACTTCGACCAGCCGGGGTCGCTGAACTTCGTGTGGAAAGACGGCCGAGAGTTCCCGTATGACCACCACTCGATCATCGAGGCGGTGCAGCGAAATTTCGAGAACAGCCGTCTGGGCTTCTTTCCCTGCGAGCCCGGATGGTCGTTCACGGTCTGCAATATCTTCGCCGCCCAGGGGATGTACGGCCACGACAAGTTGCACGGAACCACCAAGTGGGCAGACTACAAAGACAGGTGGCGACGAACGCTCGACGAGGAATACCTCACTCCTGACGGCAGCTATTCGCACATCCGGAGCAATTTGACTGGATTATCTTGGGACACAGGAGAGATGCCGGGTGGTGCATACCATGCTCACGCCAGCGGCCGCTTCATCGACATTCTGCCGGGTCACTACCGGCGGGCGCTGGCGCTGGACCTCAAGGAGGCCAGACCGATGATGGACGCGTTGTCGAGCATGGTCGTCGACGGCAAGCTGGACTTGGAATTGCCTCGAGAACCTGATCGACACCGTCAGACGTCGACTGCCGTCACGACATGGACGAAGTTGATCGGCGGAGCGGCATTGGTCGGCGACGAGACGCTTGCCCGCGCCGCAATCGCAGGGGCTGATGCCCAATTGGCCACCGGTGCCCGTTGGCCCGAACGTCCGCTCGACGGAAGCGCAGCAAGCATTGGGGGATTCCTGGTGGCCCGGTGGTCGGCGCCGCTGAGCCTGGGCGAGTTGAACATTCGGGGGTATGTTCCCCCTACCGGACCGCTGCTGATCGATACGGCGTGGGATGACGTTCTCGTCGTACTTGCCCGATCGACTGACGGTCGGTCACTGGATCTGGCGCTCACGCCGAGCGGGGAGCATGACCTGCCCGATGTTGGTCTCACGCTGGAGGCACTCGAGCCGCATCGGTGCTACACGGTCACCAACCTCAGCGGTGACTCGGAACGTGAAGTCGCCGAGTTCATCGCCGACGCGGACGGTCGAGCCGTCACGTCGGTTGCCGTCACCGGGTTCACCCGGCTGCGGCTGGAGCCTACCGACTCCGGGAAGGCGTGATGATCCTCAACTGCGACCGCATCTGGACTGAGATGGTCACCCTGATCTACCGCGTGCGACGCAAGCCGCGGGTGACTAGCGATCCCCCGCCGATCAGAGCGGCGACACCAAGGCGGGGGTGACCATTCGGCCGGCGTCGGCCTCAGGGCTCGAGGAGTACCGGGCCGTTGTCTATGACCTTCTCGTTGAATCCCTTGGCGGCCAGAGCGAAACAGATTCCGGCTAGTACTTGCGCGACAGGTACGATGATCAACGCCCGGCCCAACGATGCGACGCCGATGTCATCTCTAAGCGTGTCACTGATGAGACCGGTCACGAAGGGTCCGGATGCGCCGATGATGGCGGCCGCGGAAAGGAAAATTGCCGACGCCGTGGCCCGCAGCTCCGTCGGGACCAGCAGCTGAATGGCCGCTACCGACGGTGCCATATAAGCGGCTCCCACGATGTAGCTCATCGCGATGAAAAAGACCGCGAGACCCGCTTGAGTCACGATGAACGCGAGGATCGAAAATGGTAGGGCCACTGCGATGATCGCGATGACCAGCCACAGCAGCCAGCGGCGATCCTTGTTCGACAAGATGTCGGCCAAGCGCCCGACGACGAGAAGGCCCAGCACTCCGATCGCGCCGCTGGCGATGCCGTACTGCACTCCGACCTCTGACAGCGACATATCGCGTACCCGCATGAGGTAGGCCGGGGCGAAGGTCGAGAGCGAGTATCCGGCGATGGAGATGCACGCAACACCCGCCACGATGGCGACGTAGTTCGGGATGCGGAGAAGCTCCCACCATTTGATGACTACCGCCCGCGCAGGTGCGGGGGTGGGGGGCATGGCTTGGCGTGGGCCGAGTACCGCCAACAGTAGCGGGGCGGCGGCCACACTCAGTCCGCCCAGAATCGCGAATGCCGCACGCCAGCCGAGATATTCAGCGAGCATACCCCCGGCGAGCAAGCCGGCGGCGCTGGATATCGGTATCGCGAGGGTGGTCACGGCAAGCGGCGCTGCCCGGCGTTCCGGGGCGAAGTTGCGGGCCACGTAGGCGTGCGCAGCCGGGTTGCTGCCGGCCTCTCCGATCGCCACACCCACCCGCGTGGCCGCGAGTTGGTACCCGGATTGGACCACTCCGCCGAGCATCGTCATCGCGCCCCACAGGGTCAGGCAGCCGGCGATCACCAGTCCGAATGCACCCTTGTCGGAGATCCGAGCGATCGGGATGCCGACGACGGCGTAGACGATCAGGAAGCCGAACCCGTTGATGACTCCGATCGCCGTGTCGGACAGGTGCAGTTCGGCTTTGATTGGTTCAGCGAGGATCGCGGGCAGGAAGCGGTCGGCGTAGTTCAGCACACCAACTCCGGTGAGCAGCAGTACGGCTGACCACGCGCGAAGCGGTCGATGAATCTGATGAGCTGGACTGCTGACAAGAGCGAATTCGGTCATTGCACCCGGCCTGGCATCTGGATGTTGCGATTAACAGTGGTTCTTTGGAATGAGGATAGGCGGTTGGCGATCCGCGCGGACGACCGGGAAAAATTATTGTTCTTCGATGTGAGAATCAATATTTCGCATACTTGAGATATATGGGGCGTCAGCGGACTCTTGCGGCCGTCAACAGCTCGCGGTGGCCAGCGAGGTGTGGGCCGCCCGTCAAGGACGCGTCGAACGACAAAGGAGACGTGATGCTTGTCAACACGGTGCTCGACATGCCCATGATCGTCGTCCGAGGGGCGATCACGCTCTGATCGCAAAATGTTCTCTCACAGAAGGGATCGCAGCGTGAGTCGCGAGATTCCCGTGATTCTGCTCGCGATGGAGTTCTCGATCCCAGAGCCAGACCGGGTGCGGACAGTCCTGGATCGCAACCGGGACACCCTCGGCGCGCTCGGTGCCCATCAGGTCGTCGTTCACCATTCAGACGTTGAACCAACCCGGGTACTGACGACGATCGGCTTCAGGTCGCGACAACCGATGCGGCAACTTCTTGGGTCTCACTACCTTCTCGATTGGTTCGACGCGGTTGGCTTGGACGAGGTACCCGCTGTCTTCGCAGGTGACATTGTCTTCCACAACGACACCGCCGACCCGTCGCCGCTGAGCCGTGAATTCATCGTCGCCGCAATCTTTCCCGTACCAGAACCGGAGGCGTTCGTTGTGCAGGTCAAGGCTTCGCTAGCCCGATTTCGCCGATACGGTATCCGCAAGGTGCGGGTATACCAAGCATTCGACGACCGTCGCGAGCTGATGCTCCTCTTGACAGTCGACAACCAGGCCCATGCACATCTGTGGCTGTCCAAGTCCGATGCGGCGGCCGCCTGGCTCACCTCCGCCGGGGTAGGCATATACCCGCCCGTCTTCCTCGGGTCGGCTGATTTCGCCATTCACTTTCCCGCCCAACGCCCGGGGAGGTAAGCCCTCATGTATGTCTGCCTCTGTCTGGGAGTGACCAGTCAAGACGTCAAGGACGCGATCAAGGCGGGCGCCATCACCTCCAAGCAGGTTGCCGCGGAAACCGGAGCGAGCTCGCAGTGCGGCCGATGTCGGCGCAATAGCACAGCGATTATCGATGCGGCGTCCGACGGCTCTCGCCCTGTGAGCGGCACTCAATCGGGTTCATGAGGCCGGAAACTCCCAGAGCGCGTGGACTTCCTATCCCACATCTGTTGGCGCTACAGCCGAGGCTTTGCGCACTACCCGGCGGTGCTACTGTAACCCTGCCGATAGGCGTCGTGGCCACGATTGGGAAGGTGCGTCGATGGAGTTGGGTGCATGTTTCGCTCGTGAAGGCGGGGGCTTTGTTCCCGGCTCGACAGCACGGGGTGGGTGGGGCGAGTCTGTCAGCGGTCATGCGGTCGGCGGCCTATTGGCATGGGCGCTCGAACGCGTCGTCGGCGACAGCGATATGCAACCGGCCAGGCTGACCGTCGACTTGCCGAAGCCCATGGCCCTCGAACCCGTTGAACTGCACACCGAAATACTGCGCGACGGTCGACGACTCCGACTCGTCGAAGCCTCCTTGGCGCAGCGCGGCGCGATCGTCGCCAGGGCGAGTGGGCTGTTTCTCCGGCGATGCGTGCAGCCTGGCGGCGACGTATGGTCGCCGCAGGTTGTGATGCCGCCGTTACCCTCGGACGACGATGTGGCTGCTGCGGCACTTTTCATTCACACCTACGGTTGGGGCGCGCCGATACAGAACCCGGACCAGGACTGGTCCGGCGAGGCCGGCCGGAAGTACGCGTGGCTCAATATGACTCAACCTGCGGTCGAAGGCGAAGAACTCACACCGTTCGTGCGCGCGGCGATGGCCGGGGATATCACAGCCTCGCTGTCCAATTGGGGAACTGCGGGCTTGCAATTCATCAATGCCGACTACACCGTGACGCTGAGTCGCCTACCGCAAGGACCGGTGCTCGGGCTTGCGGCCGAAGCGCACCACAGCTCCGAGGGCGTGGCGACGGGCTCGGCGACACTCGTTGACACACAAGGCCCGGTAGGGACCTGTGTCGCGGTTGCCCTCGCGCACGGCGGCTTCCGGCCTCCTTCGCAGAACTAGCGGCGGCACATCCCTTCGGACTCGAGTGAATTCAGTATCCGGAAGCTCGGGAACGGCGTCGTCAGTCGTGAAATGAGTTTCTGCGAAGCCGATTTCGCCGACTTGCCCACGGACTTCACGTATCTCCTGCACCTCGCGCTCCCTTTCGAACCGTTGCAGCGGGGCCGAGTCGGCACCCGTGATGCCGAGCGGCCTACTTGAGTGATGTCGGCCGATGTACCCATGACTGTGTGGTGAGCGACCAGAACCATCCGCCACCGGCCCTGGTGCCGCCGTCCACCGGAATGTTGTGCCCGGTGACGTATGCGGACTGATCTGAGGCCAGGAACAGCGCGACGCGCGCTTGGTCCTCCGGCCAGCCGAGCCTGCCTACCGGCGCCCATGTCGGCCAGAGATGTTGATGCTCCTCAAAGCCCGCGAAGTAGTCCACTGCGGGAGTTTGAGTGAAGTCGGTCCCGATCCCGTTGACCCGGATGCCGAGGTGCCCGAGTGAAACCGCCAGGCAGGTGGTGAAGTGCGCGATGGCCGCCTTCATCGACCCGTAGACCGGATCTTGTGGGTATCCCCGCATCCCCTCGACGGAATGGATGTTGACGATCGATCCGCGCCGGGCACTGATCATCGAGTCCGTGAAAGCGCGGGTGACCGCGTAGACGTGTCGTTGGTTGTATTGATACATCTGTTCCCACGAGTCCGGGCCGGACCGTTCAAAGGGAACGATGGGCCGGTAGTCGCCCACGTTGTTCACCAATACGTCAATGTGCCCATGCTTTTCGAGGACGGCTGCCGCCAGCCGCTCCACATGGTCATCGTTACGCACGTCGACAATGTGTGATCGTGCGACTCCACCCGTGCGCTCGATTTCTTTCTGTATCAGCGATGCACGTTCTGGGTCGATTTCGGCGATTTCGATCAATGCGCCGTGCGCGGCGAATAACCGCGAGATCGCCCCGCCGATCCCGTCGCCGCCTCCTGTGATGACGGCAACGCGTCCCTCCAGCAATCGATTCCAGTCGCCGATCGGCGGGACGTTGTCGGGGGCTTGGATGCTCATCGCGCCCTAGGCTCTAGCCTCGACGCCGAGGACCCCAGCGTAGTTGGCCCCCATGAACTTCTCGACGGTTGTCGCCGGCAGCCCGGCTAGCCGGTCGGCGAACGCCAAGGGGTTGGCGACGCCCTCCGGGTGGGGGAAGTCCGAGCCGAACAGCACGTGGTCCTCGCCGACGAGTCCGAGGATCTCGCCGAAGTCATCTTCGAGGAACGGGTGAACCCAGATGTTCCGGCGGAACACCTCGACCGGAGGCTCAGCGAATTCCTGCGGCATCATTCCGTAGGCCTTGTCGAGCTGATCGAGAAGGCCACGTACCCAGCTGGACCCGTTCTCGACGCTGAGCACCTTCAGCTCGGGAAAGCGGGACAGCGCGCCGTGGCAGATCAGCGCAGACATGGTGTCCTCGATCGCGCGGTGGCCGATCACAATCTGGTGCAGCGCACCATGACGGCCGAAGGACCCCTGCTCGTCGCCGCCCTCCCACTCCGCGAGGTGTTTCGCGTAGCCGCTGTCGGATCCGTGGAACGTCACGGGCACTCCCGCGTCGACGACTGCCTGCCAGAACGGATCGAATTCGGGCAGCCCCGGCGACCGCGTCTTACCCGTGATGCTCGGAACCGGGGCGGGCCGGACCAGGAATGTCTTCATGCCGCGTTCGAGGCACCAGTGCAGTTCCTCGATCGCCTTCTCGACGATCGCCAGCGAGATCACCGGAGTGGCGAAGATGCGACCCTGGTAGTCGAACGTCCAGTGCTCGTACATCCACTGATTGAGCGCGTGCAGGATCGCGTGGGTCAGGTGCACGTCGTCGGCGGTGCGCTCTTCCACCAGGCTCGCCAGGGTTGGGTACATCACCGCGGCGGTGAGGCCCTGCTCGTCCATCAGCTCGAGTCTCGCGCCTGGCTCCTGAAAGGCCGGTAGGACGTCCATCGCCTCGCCGATGAACTCCCGGAAGGATTTTCCTTCGGGATTGCGACCGTGAAACCATTCCTCGGCGCTGCCGGGCCGCGCGACGCGCGCGAATGTGGGATTGGGGATCATGTCGCTGAGGTGGTTCTTGAACATGATTTTCGTGCGGCCATCGATTTCGACGTATCGCACTGCTCCGGCGTACTCCTTGGGGAGGTACTTCAGCAGCGCATCACGGGTTTCGTACATGTGGTTGTCGGCGTCGTATACCGGATAACCAGCGGACTTCGTCATGCTGCGCTTCCTCGTGGATAGAGAGAACGGCACTTCTCAATATGGAGAACAAAAGTATCACGCAGTGCTATCGCGCGCAGACGACATGGCCGCACGGGCTGGCCGCGGACTCGCTCCTTGGCGGCCAGATAGGCACATTGCTACAGTTGTCCAGCCGATTGCGCAGCAGAAGCGCCTCGGCGATCTAGACGCGGCTCAACCCCGAGCAAGTGCTCGCGCCGGGTCGAGTGGTTCACCGCGAGATGCTTGCTCGCGCAAGGGAACAGCACGAACTTTGGCCGTGCGAGAGCGGGCCCTCAGGCGTGACCGAAGTGTTGTCAGCAGCGCGAAAGGGAGTGCCTCTGTGACTGCCGGTACTCGAGCGTGCAGCGTCTTCGACGCGGGCCTGCCTGTGCTGGACTACGACCTGTATGCCACGCCGGGGCAGGCCTATCCCGAGATTCGCGAAGCTCAGCGACTCGCCCCGGTCGCGATCGGACCGGTCGGGCCGGAAATTCTCTCTTACGAGTTGACCCGAGCGATCCTGCGTGATGAACGGTTTGTCATGCCGCCGGGTATGAACCTGATGGCACAGGGGGTGACGTCAGGGCCGATGTGGGACAAGGTGTGTAGCAACATCATTTGCCTAGAAGGTCCCCCTCACCGCCGCCTGCGCAGCCTGGTGTCCAAGGCTTTCACTCCGCGGTCGACCGCGCGGCTCGACGAGACGATCGATGGGATCGTCAACGAACTCATCGACGGCGTCATCAGCGACGAGCTGTGCGAATTCGTCGACGCAATCGCTCGGCCCTACCCGGTACCGATCATCTGTGCGCTGATCGGGGCCCCGCGGCAAGACTGGCAGCAGATCTCAGCCTGGACCGACGCTGTCTTCAAAGCGTTCGGTATGGCGTCGAACGCCCCGCGTGACGAACCGATCATTATGGCGGCCTGGGCGGAACTCGATGCGTATGTAGATGAGATGGTGGCGCGCCGACGCCGCCACCTGACCGAGGACCTGCTCTCCGAACTCATCCGCGCCCAGGACGACGGCGACAAGCTCAATGGAGCGGAGCTGCGCATGTTGGTGACGGGGCTGTTGATGGCCGGGACCGATACCACGCGCAACCAGCTGGCCGCCTCCATCGATGTGCTGGCCGACCACCCGGAATCGTGGGCATTACTCGGCCGGCGGCCGGATTTGGCGGCGTCTGCCGTTGAGGAGACCATGCGACACTCGCCCGCCATCTGCGGTTCGGCCCGAATGGCCCTCGAGGACACTGAATTCGGCGGCTATGTGTTTCCGCGGGGCGCCCTCATCATCATCAACACGTTCGCAGCAAACCGGGATCCGGCGGTCTACGAAGTTCCTGATCGCTTCGACATCGGCCGCGCGGACGCGCCGGCCATCCTGACTTTCGGTGGTGGAGTGCACTACTGCCTGGGAGCGAACCTCGCCAGGCGTGAACTTGCTGGGGCAGTGCGGATCTTGGCAGCGCGCCTACCGAACCTGCGCCGGGTCGCTCCGACGCACTGGAAGCCGATACTCGGCGTGAGCGGCCCAGTAGCGCTGCATCTCACGTTCGACGAGGACCCGGCTGTCGCGAACGCCTGCTCCAAACAGGTGTGAGCGTCCCCGGTCGACGTCTCGCGAACACCAGCACCACGCCCGCGCCCCAGAACCGACATTACGTTCTCCAGTAACTCGTTGGGCCCTGCACCATCCGCGGGAAGGCCTTTTGAGACTCTGCCGAGACGATCGCACCATTTGCCGTTGAAAGACACTATGCTCGGCGATCAGAATGCGTGTTCTCACCTGAGATGGCGCGAGCACCCGAGCGTGCCGAAGGGTTCCGTCGCCAGGCGGGGCGAGGCAAGGAGGCGAAAGTGAATGTTGCAGCAGCAATCAGCAGTGACCGCACACTATCGGTGATCGAGGTCGAGGAACAGCCTCTGAGTGCCGATGAGGTGCGGGTCGACGTCGCGTTCTGCGGACTCTGCGGTTCGGATTTACTGATCTTTTTCGGGGCGCCTGAGCCGCTGGCCGGACACGTCATGGGCCACGAGTTCTCCGGAGTGGTGCGCGAAACGGGTTCCGGTGTTTCTGGCTGGAGCGCGGGCGATCGCGTGGTGGTTCGGCCGATCAAGTCCTGCGGGTCGTGCCGGGAGTGCCGAGGCGACGACAACGCCGTCTGCATCGCCGGAATCATGGGTGGGCCTGGGTTGGGATGCCCTGGCGGCCTGGGGGATTCGGTGGTGGTGCCGGCCTATATGCTCCACCGCGTACCCGACCATCTCAGCCTCGAGCACGCTGCACTGGCCGAACCGCTCGCGGTCGCCGTGCGCGGCGTCCGGCACGCCCGAGTGTCCGGTGGCGACAGCGTGGTGATCACGGGCGCAGGCCCGATCGGGGCGTTGACTCTCGAGGTCCTCAAGGCCTACGGGCACGAGCGAATCCTCGTCGTCGAGCCCAACCCCGAGCGTCGGGCGATGGCGGCGCGACGGGGAGTGCTGACGGCGGAACCGGCCGACGTCGCGGCAATGGTGGCCGAACACTTCCCCGAGGGTGTGGCCGCCATCCTCGACTGCACGGGTCGCGCCGACTGCCTTCAGCACAACGTCGATGTTGCCGGATACGGCACGCGCATTGTCATTCTCGGGATCGCCTCAGCGCCGGCTGAAGTTCAGCTGATGGCGGTCGCGCTGAAGGAAGTCGTCATCATCGGCTCGACGGGTTACAGCCGCAACGACTTCACCGAAGCGCTGGAGCTGCTGGCCTTGGGAAAGGTAAAGGCCGAAGCGCTGGTCACCTCGGTCGTCGAACTCGGCAAGGCCGACGCCAAGCTTCGGGAGCTGCATTCAGGGTCGACCGCAGACATCAAGGTGCTCGTCCGTCACATGACCCATTCCGGTTAGGGCCTCGTCAGTCGGGCCGATGCAGAAAGCCGTGCAGGATCGCGCGGATGAGCTCGCTGACTATCGTGTCGCGCGACGGCTGGCCGGCGCCGAAAAAGGACGATCGCAATGCCGCCATACCCGCGATCGTCGCGACGGTGGAATGTACGGGCAGATCTTCGTCGCTGGGATGCACGCCGCTCAAACGCATGGCTTCGACCGCGATCTGTCCGAGAACTTCGAGCGATTCTCTGACGTCAGCGATGCCGATGTCGGTCATCTCTGCCTCGGTCAGCGTGTCCGAATTCATCAGGGTCACAAGCAGTCCCTTGTGCTCGACGAAGACGTCGTAGAGTCGGCCGACGAACAGCTGTGCGAGCGAATCGTCGTCGTTCGCATGCTCGGGGGCGACCGATTGCCAGGTGTCACCGAACTCGGCGACGAAGTCAGTGAACGGCTTCACGAGGGATTCACGGAACAATGCAGCCTTCGAGCCGAAGTGTCGGAACAAGAGATGTTCGGCGATGCCAGAGGCCTGCGCGATCTCACGCGTCGTCGTGCTGCGGTAGTCCTGGCGGGCGAACAGGTCGCGCGCCGCATCGAGAATGAGTCGCCGCGGGGCGCCGCGGGGCCGGCGCTTGGCCGAGGGCTGATCTCGGGCAGAGCGTGGCGCGGACGTAGTCATCGATGGGCACCTGGGTGGTTGACATTCTTCAAGGAAGTACCCACTATCTTAACTTGAAAAGTGGCCGGTATCTAAGCGGTGCAGTCGGAAGGTTACTCGCATGGGCGCCTTGATAATGCTCGGGACTTTGTTCGGCCTGATCGCCCTGATATGGGCATTGGTGTATTTCTTTGACCCCGAGGCTCGTGGTGCCGCACCCGAGAAGGTTGAGTAGTGAGCACCGCGACACTGATCACCGTCATCTTCGCGTGGGCAGGCGGTGTCTTCTTCCTTTTACTCGGCGCACTCCTGAGCTATCGACAGAGGCGGCTGAATCCCGTTCTGTTGCTGTCGGTCTGCGCGTTGTCGTTCTCGTGGATGGAGGCACCATACGACTGGGCGTGCTACGCCAACTTCGATCCGTCGTGGCCCCGGATGCCTTCGTGGTGGCCGTTCAACTACACCTGGGGTGGCCTGCCCGCCTCGGTACCGCTGGGCTACATCCCTTACTTCGTCTTGCCGGCCGTTATAGGGGCCCCGATCGGTCGATGGCTGGCCGCGAAGTTCCACTGGCGGCGGCCATGGACGCTGCTCACGGTGGGCCTCGTTGTGGGCTGTGCCTGGGCGTTCCTGTTCAACGCGATTCTGGGGGCACGTGGCGGCTCAACCCAGTACGGCTACGTGATAGGCGGGCTCGCGCTGTGGGAAGGCGAGAAATGGCAGTACCCGCTCTATGACACGCTGGCGATGGGTGTGCAGATGATGCTGTTCACCTACTTGATGGGCCGAACGGACTCGAAGGGCCGCACAGTGCTCGAGTCGTGGGCGGCCAAGCGTACGTCGACGAGGGGCAAGACGATCGCGTTGGCGATCGCCGCGGTGATCGTCGTCGGCCATGTGACCTACGCGGCGGTCTTCCTGCCGCACCTCATCACCAAGCTGGCCGGATATCAAAACGTCGGTCCGACCGAAGAGATATTCCCGGGCTATCCCAACCAGCCACTGCACGGCGGCCTGGGCGGAACGCAGCGCTACCCAGGCTTCGATGGGCCGGGGAAGCCGCCGGCCTAAACTCAATGGGGGCCAAGGGCGCCCACCCGATGTTCGATGTCGAGTGGAGTGCTCACGGTAGGGGAGTGGCTCACACCAGTTACCGCTTTCCGGTGTTACGACTCCGATAACGCGGCACGTCCACGGGGCCCAGCAGGACCTGCCGAGCTTGGCACACCGCGGGGATCGCGTTGACCACAGGCATCGGTCTGAGGGCATTGCCGTCATCGCCGAGGGACAGCTCGACCTCGAGACTCGGGTCTCCCTGAACCTCGATACGGAACGACAACTCACACTGTGTTACCGAAGTAGGTCAGGCGATCTGCCGTCAGCGCGACCAAATCGGCCCAGTTGTCGGTCGCGGTGACGCCCACCGGGTCCATACTGACGACCTCACCCGAATCGCACGCCACCTTCTCGGGTGTGCTGAGGTAGCGACCAACGAGTTCCAAGTCGGGATGGTCAATTATCTGCCGGAGTGCAAACGAGCCGACATTGCCTGTGCCGCAATGCACTACTTTGAAGGACACAGCTCAAGCTGCCACCCCGAGGACACTTTGCGTGAGGTGTCCAGACGACCTGTTTGTCGTACGGGGTGGGCGATCCTCGTCTGGATGTCCCGCTGTGTCATCTACTGCTCGGTAGCAAGGGAACTACGTCTAAGGCCGTACCAACCGAAGGGCATCGTGATGTTGCGTTCCTCCACGAACGTCATGCTTATGCGGAATCATGAGTGCGTAAACGCGGTTCGAAGTCGCCACAGTCGAGTCTTCCAGCCATGGTCCCGCAGACCGGTTGAAACCGCATCCGTAGCAGGCGTGCCATGACCAGCGAAGCACCAGGAGGCCGACGTGGACATCCGTTCTGCGGTATGCGTACCGGAACTCGAGGTGTTGTCACGGCGCTACGCCTCGGCCATCGACCACCGCGACCACGAGGCGCTGCTCAGCGTGTTCGGCTCCGACGCCATGATGCGTATCGAGCAGCCCGGTTCTGAGCCCGTCGTACTTGCCGGCCACGATCAACTGGCCACCGTTGTTCAGATGGTTGCCGGCTGGGCCCGTACCGCACATCTGGTCTCGCCGGGTCTGTACGAACTCAACGGCGAGCGGGCCGGCGGCGAAGTGCACTGCACAGCACATCATTTCACAACGCTTGCCGACGGCAAAGGCCACGACCTCGTCATGCATATCCGCTACCAGGACCAATACCGGATTGGCCCCGACGATCACTGGCGGATCATCAGCAGGACGGTGTTGATCGACGCGACCGAAGATCGAATCGTGCAGATGGGCGGTGCTGCGCGATGAGCCCGAATGTGCAGATCTCCTCGGCGCTGCCCTCGTTCGAGGCGAGCGATCCCGGCAGCTGGAATCACCTCGTCGAACACGCGCAGATGCTCGAGTCGCTGGGTGTCGATCGGATCGTCGTATCCGATCACGTGGCGTTCGGCCGTGATCTGACGTCGTATGCGCGTCCCGAGCTCGGGGGGCGTGAAGGCGGGGTTCAGCCGACGAGCCCGGACGGGCTCTGGCTTGAGCCGCTCACCACGTTGAGTTATCTGGCGGCGCGCACTGATCGGATTCGGTTGGGCACCAACATTCTGTTGGCTGCGCTGCGACCTGCTGCTCTGTTGGCCAAAACGGCGGCTACCCTCGATGTGCTCTCCGGTGGGCGGCTCGACCTCGGGGTTGGTGTCGGCTGGCAGCGTGCCGAATACGACGCTGTCGGTGTTGACTTCGACGGCCGCGGGCGGCTGCTGGATCGCACCCTCGAGGTGTGCCAATTGCTCTGGCGTGGGGACGAGGCCAGTTTCACCTCGCCGGGTCTGAACTTTGACCGGATTCATCAAATGCCCAAACCGCTTCAGCCGGAAGGTATCCCGATCTGGGTCAGTGGAACGGTCAATCGCGCATCGGCGCGCAGGCTGGCCCGCTTTGGCTCAGGGTGGATCCCGTGGGGCCCCGCCGCCGACGATGTGGCGAGCGCGATAGGGGTGATGCGTGCGGCTGTGGCCGACGCCGGTGGAGATCCGCATGGCTTCGGCGTGGTGGGCCAAATACCCCGCATCGTCGACGCCGGTGGCAGAGCAGATATCGGGGCGATGGCGCGATATGCCCACGGAATGGCACAATCCGGCGTGACAGATCTTCGAGTCACCTGGTGGCCGCGGAACGCACCCGGCGATCCGAACGAGGTCATGGCGGCATTGGTCGCGGCGATACGATCCTGGTGACGCGGATGTGCCCAGCTGAGCGCTAACTGAACGTCAGGGGGAGCTTGGCCCATCCCCGCACTATCGAGGTGTGAGCCTTTTCGGCGTTTGCGTAGTCGATGTCCCAGTCCTGCCAGCGCTTAAGAATTTCCTCGATGGCGACGCGGGTCTGAGGCGCGCTAACGCAGCACCCAAGCAGAAGTGAAGACCCTGCCCGAAGCTCAGATCGGTTGCCCGCCGGTGGATATTGAAGCGATCCGGCTCATCGAAGTGGCGTTCGTCGCGATTCGCGGATCCGTTGATCAGCAGCATCGCCGAGCCTTCAGGCACAGTCTGGCCGTAGAGCTCGACATCGTGCGCCACACAGCGCGCCTGCACCGGTGAGGGTGCCTCGTAGCGCAAGACCTCTTCAATGGCGCCTGGGATCAGTGCACGATCGTCAGCGAGTTCACGGCGCGAAACCGGGTGGTCGGCGAGCAACTGGCCGGCGAAACCGATCAGGCGAGTGGTGGTTTCGTGGCCGGCGCCTGCAACCATGACGCTGATTACGACCATGGTTGTGGGCAGATTACATACTTGTATACAAGTTACATAGTCGTATACAAAATGGCTACGCGGCCCCCGACGCGGACTCCTTTGCTACTCGCGCCTCCATAACAGCAAAGCTGAGGGTCGCCCTGGCTGCAAGCCGACCACGCCCAACGTCGTGGACGTCGACATCGACGACGATCAGCCGTTTCCCGGCACGCACGAGCGTCGCCGTTGCTCGGGCTGGACCTTCAGTCACCGGTGCCAGGAAGTGGATTGACATATCCGCTGTGCCCGCACCCGCTCGAGGGTCGCAGAACTTGAACGCCAGCCGACCGGCGGCGACGTCGATCAGAGTGGCGATCAGTCCGCCCTGCATGGCGCCGCGGGTGTTTACCAGATCCGACCTATGGTGAAGATCAACCACCACTGCATCGTCCGATTCGGCCACGTCGTAGAACGGCAACTGGGCGAATAAGTGGCCGGGGATGTTCACCTGCATTGGTCTTGGCCCGCCGTCCGCTCTTTCGCCCTGTGTCACTTCTTGCCTCTCGCGTCGTGTCCATGTTCGGGTCGCTGGTTGTCACGAAATGTTCATACGCCGCCGGCATATCTCCCTCTTCCCAGTCGGAAACCATTAATTCTCGCATACGAGAATTACTCGTTTCGTAGGATTCCGGGTGGCCGCTAGCTCGGGGTGGAATGCGGGAGTCGTGGCCACGACCATCGCTCAGTACTCGGCATTGGTGAGGCTCGTCTCTAACACCCACGGCTTACCGGGCCCGACATCGGCCTGGACAATGGGGGAGTGCACGTACGGGTCGTGACTATAGTCGGCAAAGGTCACGGGGTGCATATCGCGGTGGTAGATCTCGGCAAGAAGCTGGCTGGCGCCGACGGTGTAACGCACATGATGGAGCGTAGGCTCATCAGCGTGGACGAGAGTTGTGGCCACGCCGCACCTGCTGCGGCGGCGACTAGAGCGACAGCGAACCGCCAGATGCAATGGAAAGAGGTTGCCACTGTGAGAATGTGCATTTCCCTGCACTGGTGTTCGCTCTTGCCCGTGGTTTCACACCGGTCTACCCTCAATGCGATGGCTCCTATTCGTTCTAGTTGAAAGTGGGCTTGGCGTTCGTGATCTGCTGCCTAACTGTGACGATGGTGATGGCGATGCTCATCGGCACCGTTCGACGGATGTTCAAGTCTGAGGATACGTTTGAGCAGATGATCGCCAAGCTGGCACAGGAACGCATGCGGGAGCGCTCAGAATTTGTTCGCGAGATGAAGTAGCTAACTAGCAGCGATCGCTCGGCTTTGGTACGCCATGTTCGGCGGTCCTTAGCCGCACGGCGCGCGACCCTAACCCCTAATCAAGTTACCGTCTGAGAGAGATTGTTCTCAAAAACATCAAGCCGCTATTGTCGGTACGCAACATTGCGCGTGTCCGCCGACCAAAGCGGCGCTCCCGTGAGGGACTACGGGCGACGCGGGACCTCAACGAAGGGAGTTGAAGCGTGACCAGACTAGCGCAAACGGTCGGACTCACCGAGACACAGTACGAGATCGTCGATGCCGTCCGGGTCTTCGTCGACAAGGAGATCATCCCGCACGCGCAAGAGCTTGAGCGTGCGGATGCCTATCCCACGAAGATCGTCGAGGCGATGCGTGAAATGGGCCTGTTCGGGTTGATGATTCCCGAGGAATATGGCGGTCTGGGCGAATCGCTACTGACCTACGCGCTCTGCGTCGAAGAGCTTGCTCGTGGATGGATGAGTGTTTCTGGGGTGATCAACACCCATTTCATCGTTGCGTACATGCTGTGCCGACACGGCAGCGCCGAGCAAAAGCAACGGTTTCTGCCGGCGATGGCGACGGGTGACATTCGTGGAGCGTTCTCCATGTCGGAGCCCGAACTCGGATCTGATGTCGCAGCCATCCGCACCAGAGCCGTCCGCGACTCCGCTGGTGCGTATCGCATCAGTGGGCAGAAGATGTGGCTCACCAACGGAGCGACATCCACGCTGGTGGCGACCCTTGTCAGGACCGAAGAGGGTTCCGACAGCAGGCACCGCAACCTGTCGACCTTCCTGATTGAGAAGCCGGCCGGCTTCGGCGAAGTGAAACCGGGTCTGACGATCCCGGGAAAACTCGAGAAATTGGGCTACAAGGGCATCGATACAACCGAAATGATCTTCGATGGTTACGTCGCCAGCGAAGACGACATTCTCGGCAATGCGCCCGGCCAGGGTTTCTTCCAGATGATGGACGGCGTGGAAGTCGGCCGGGTCAATGTGTCGGCACGCGCCTGCGGCGTCGGATTGCGTGCCTTTGAGCTGGCAGTCCGATACGCACAGCAGCGGCACACTTTTGGTAAGCCCATATCGAGTCACCAGGCCATTGCGTTTCAACTTGCCGAGATGGCGACCAAGGTCGAAGCGGCGCATCTCATGATGGTGAACGCCGCGCGGCTCAAGGACTCTGGCGAGCGTAACGACGTGGCGGCTGGGATGGCCAAATACATGGCCAGCGAACTCTGCGCTGAGGTGACGCAGCAGAGTTTCAGAATTCACGGCGGATATGGATATTCCAAGGAGTATGAGATCGAGCGCCTCATGCGGGATGCGCCGTTCTTGCTGATAGGTGAGGGGACGAGCGAAATTCAAAAGTCCATCATCAGCAGAAACCTGTTGTCGGAGTACGCTCTTTGAGCGGCGGCGGAACGCATGACGTCCGTGAGGCATCACATCTGCACGGCGAACGTGAACGCCTCCTTCGACCCGATGATCAACCCACCCGCCATACTCGTCGGGTGACTGCTTCTGCTGAACTGTCGTTGACGGGTGTCCGCATTGTTGAGATCTCGAGTTTCGTAGCTGTGCCGCTGGCGGGGATGACGCTGGCGCAGCTGGGCGCCGAAGTCATCCGGGTCGACCCGGTCGGCGGTGCCGCGGACTACAAGCGCTGGCCGCTGACCGAAACAGGGACCAGCATCTATTGGGCAGGGCTCAACAAGAGCAAGCGGTCGGTGGCTGCCGACATGCGGTCCGAGGAGGGCCAGCAGCTGGTGGCCCGGTTGATCGCCGATGCCGGCGTTCTGATCACCAATGTTGCTGGGCGGCAGTGGCATTCCTACGACGAGCTGAGTGCTCAGTGTCCTGACCTGATTCACCTGGAGGTGGTCGGTCGCGGGGACGGCTCCACCGGGGTGGACTATACGGTCAACGCGGCCACCGGATTTCCGTTGGTCACCGGCTCACCCGCGCAGAGCGGCCCGGTGAACCACGTGCTGCCGGCCTGGGACGTTAGCTGCGGTCTGTATGCGGCGCTGGCGATCCTTGTCGCGCTGCGCCGCCGCGATGCCACCGGTGAGGGCAGCCGCATCCGGCTGCCGCTGGACGACGTCGCGCTGGCCACCGCTGCCAATCTCGGTTTCATCACCGAGCCGATGGTCAACGGCACGCAGCGCCCGCGTCTGGGCAACGCCATCTATGGCCAGTACGGCCAGGATTACACCAGCAGCGACGGCGCCACCTTCATGCTGGTGGCGCTGACCAACCGGCACTTCCGTGACCTCGCCGACCTCACCGGCACCACCAAAGCCGTTGCCGCGGTTGCCGAAGCGCTGGGTGCCGACTTCAACGACGAAGGCCAGCGCTACGAACATCGCGCCGTGCTCAGTGGCCTGTTCGCGCCGTGGTTCGCCAGGCACACCGCCGATGAGGTGACCGCCGCGCTGTCGGCCAGTTCCGTGTTGTGGGACCGCTACCTGGATTTCGCCGAAGTTGCGCAGGATCCCCGGGTGACGGCCAACCCGTTGTTCACGATTTTGACCCAGCCCAGGATCGGCAGCTACCTGGCGCCGGGGCTGCCGATGTCGGTGGACGGCGAACACGTCGCGGCCCAGCCCGCACCCGCACTCGGCGACGACACCACCGCTGTGTTGGCCGAGCTCGGGTTGAGTGCCGAGGAGATCGCCGCGCTGGTCGAATCCGGCACCGTCACAACAGGAACCGAGTAGAAGCGGCGCCCGGCACCGCGTCTGTTGGCGGCAGTTCGGCCTTTCCGTGAAACCCCGACGATGTTGGGGGTTTCACGGAAGCGCCAGTTGGTGGAGTGTGTGCCGGACGCCCCACTCCTCGATCGTTGGCCGCGTTGACACGTACAAGCGAGCGCCCCTAACATCATTGTTAAGTATCTTGACATAAGTGGGGTTGTGCATGTCCGACGACGTCTTCCTGGGACGGATGGTCGACCGCATCAGCGATTTAGTCGCCAATGACGCGGATTTCGCCGCTGCCATGCCTGACGGACGGGTCAATGCCGCCCTCGACGCTCCGGGGCTCCGAATGCCCCAGATCATCTGGACTCTGATTGAGGGGTACTCAGAGCGGCCTGCCATCGGGCAGCGGGCGGTGGAGTTCGTCACCGATGCGGCCGGTCGTACCACCGCCGAGCTGCAACCTCGCTTCGAAACCATCTCCTATCGCGAGCTCGGAGACCGACTCTGCGCCGCGGCAACCGGCCTCGGCAGCGGCGACGCGACTGTGCGCCCTGGGGACCGGGTTTGCATCCTGGGCTTCGCCAGTAACGACTACGCCACCATCGATCTCGCACTGATTCAGATTGGGGCGGTAGCAGTTTCGTTGACGACCTCTGCACCCGTCGCTCAACTCATGCCGATTGTGACGGAGACCGAGCCGTCGGTCATTGCTTCATCGGTCGAGTATCTCGACGACACAGTGGAACTCGCTTTGACCGCGCACGCACCAAGAAAGATCGTCGTTTTCGACTACCGCGGACCCGTTGACGCACATCGCGATGCCGTGGCGTCCGCAATAGCCCGGCTTGCCGACGCTGGCAGCTCCGTCCCCGTACAGACGATGCCCGCCCTGCTCGAAACTGGTCGAGCACTGGCTCCACTACCGCCCTACCTCTCTGCGGATCCAGACCCCGTAAGAATGATTGTCTACACCTCTGGCAGCACGGGATCGCCCAAGGGTGCGATGCATACCGAACGTACCGGGAGGGCCTGGTGGTTCGGCCCGACGCATGACGGCCAGCACAGCCCGTTGCCGTTGATCCAGCTGATATTTGCGCCCATGAGTCACGTGATGGGCCGCAGCTTGCTCTACACAACGCTCGGCGCCGGCGGCACAGCGTATTTCACGCCCCGCAGCGATCTGTCCACGCTAGTCGACGACCTCGCGTTGGTGCGGCCGACGATGTTGGCCTTTGTACCCAGGATCTGGGACATCCTCTACGACGAGGTGACCAGAGAGACAGACCGGCGGGTCTCCGACGGCGCTGAGCCCGCCGTCGCCGAGGCTGCGGTACTCGAGGAGTACCGCAACACAATCCTCGGCGGCCGGTACATCGGCGTGGCATCGGGCTCGGCGGCCATCTCGCCGGAAACCAAGGCCTGGGCCGAAAAGTTGATCGACCAACCGCTGATGGAGGGTTACGGCTCGACGGAAGCCGGCACGGTGATCGGCGGCGGAATGGTTCGCCGACCCCCGGTGATCGATTACAAGCTTGCCGACGTCCCCGAACTCGGCTACTTCAGCACTGATCGGCCGCACCCTCGGGGTGAGCTTCTCGTGAAAACCACCAGCATGTTTCCGGGTTACTACAAACGCCCCGACCTCAATGCGGAAGTGTTCGACGCCGAGGGTTATTACCGTACCGGCGACATCGTCGTGGAGACCGGCCCCGACCGGTTGCAGTACCTGGATCGGCGCAACACCGTCCTGAAACTATCGCAGGGCGAGTTCGTTTCCGTCTCCAAACTGGAGGCTGTCTTCACCGACAGCCCGCTAATCAGCCAGATCTACGTCTACGGCAACAGCTCCCGGCCCTATCTGCTCGCGGTCATCGTCCCTGCGGGAGGCGCGTCGGCACCCGACACCGGTAACGCCACCTCGCTGAAGTCCTTGATCGGCGAGTCGCTTCAGATGGTGGCTCGAACCGAGAGGCTGCAATCCTATGAGATCCCACGCGACTTCATCCTTGAGACAACCCCGTTCACCACCGGGAACGGCCTCCTCACCGGTATTCGCAAACTGGCGCGCCCGGCGCTCAAAGAGCGCTACGGCGATGCGCTGGAACAGCTTTACGCCGATATCGCTGCAGCGCAGGACAACGAACTACGCACTCTGCGTCGCGGCGGCGCCGATCAACCTGTGCTCGCGGTCGTAACCCGCGCCGCCAGCGCACTACTCGGTGCGGGCGCCTCAGAGTTGGATCCGGGTTCGCTGTTCACCGACATCGGCGGTGATTCGCTGTCAGCTTTGACATTTGGCCGGCTGATCAACGACATCTTCGACGTCGATATGCCGGTCGGTGTGATCGTCAGCCCGACCGGCGACCTACAGACAATCGCGGACTACATCGAAACACAACGGGCACAGGACCCGACACGCCCGACATGCACAATCGTCCACGGCCAGGGCGCCACCCGTGCGCACGCGCGGGACCTGACACTGGACAAATTCATCGATGGCCCGACACTGACTGCGGCACCTACGTTGCCGGATCCGACCGGTGAGATCCGCACGGTGCTGTTGACCGGCGCCACCGGGTTCCTAGGCCGCTACCTCGCGCTGGAATGGCTGCAACGTATGCAGCAAGTGGGGGGCCAGGTGATCTGTCTCGTCCGCGCCAAACACGCGGCGGCAGCTCGCGCGCGACTGGACGCGACCTTCGATGGCGGTGATCCCGAATTACTACGTCGATACCGCGAATTGGCGGCCGACCACCTGCGTGTCCTAGCCGGTGATAAGGCCGAGGTGAACCTTGGGCTCGATGAGGCGACGTGGCGCGATCTGGCCCACGCGGTGGATCTCATCGTTGATCCAGCCGCGTTGGTCAACCACATCCTGCCCTACAGCGAGCTATTCGGACCGAACGTGGTGGGCACCGGCGAACTGATTCGGCTCGCCATCACCACCAAACTGAAGCAGTTCGCGTTCGTCTCGACCATCGGCGTCATGGTTGGAATCGAGCCAACGGCGTTCACCGAGGACGCAGACTTGCGCGTCATCAGCCAGTCGCGCGACATCAACGACCTCTACGCGAATGGCTATGGCAACAGTAAGTGGGCGGCCGAGGTTTTGCTGCGCGAGGCGCACGACCTGTGCGGACTGCCTGTAACCGTGTACCGCTGCGGGATGATTCTGGCTGATGCCGAATACCAGGGCCAGCTCAATATGCCTGATACCTTCACCCGGTTGATTCTGAGTCTCCTCGCCACGGGTGTGGCACCCGGCTCATTTTACCGACTCGACAACAACGGGGTTCGTCAGCGGGCCCACTACGACGGACTACCAGTCGATTTCGTCGCTGAAGCGATCGCCACGCTGGGCGCGCAACAGGTTTGCGGGTTCCAGAGCTATCACGTGATGAACCCTCACGACGATGGCATCGGTCTTGATCAATACGTCGATTGGTTGGCGGAGGCCGGCTACGAGTTGCACCGGATCGCCCGCTACGACGACTGGTTCCAGCGATTCGAAACCTGCATCCGCGCACTGCCCGACCGTCAACGCCACGCGTCGGTCTTGCCGCTGCTGGACACCTACCGTTACTGCGGCACACCTCCGGTGGGCGCAATGGCCTCCACCGATCGGTTCCGCGAGGCGGTCCGAAGGGCGGGGGTCGGCCCCGGTAAGGACATACCGCACATCACCGCCGCACACATCGTCAAGTACGCGACGTCCTTAGAGCTCCTCGGGCGGATATGAACTCGCGCATTGTGACCCGACTCGGTCAGCGGGCTGCGGTCTGGAATGCGAGCCGCAAACGGGCGTCCGGTCCGCGCCGCGGCCCGGAGGCCGATAACCGTCACGACCGTCATCCCAGGCGACGGATGATCGTCCGTAGGCGTGCACCCTGCGTGGGCCCGGGCCCACACGTTGACCTCGACGGAAAGGATCAGCTGGTCGGCCATGACTTCCGAACCGGACGGCGACATCATCGACGCGATCACCGTGGGGCTGTTGCGCGTCATCAACAGGATCGAACACGGCCGTCGAACTCCTCGCGACTACGGCGCTGGAGTGTCGATGACTCGGTTGGAGACCGAGATGTGCGGGATGATCTTTCTCCACGAGGGGATCACGGGCAGCGAACTGTCCGACCAACTCGGCGTGACGCGGTCGGCCACGTCCCAAATCATCAGCAAGCTCAAGAGTAAGGGCCTCGTCAACGAGGTACTGACTGCCGGCGATGGAAAACGCAAACGCCTCCATCTCACCGAACGCGGACTGCGTGCGGCGCGAATCGCCGAAGAGTATCGGGCTTCGATGGGCGACGCGCTGTTTGGGTCGGCCAGCGCAGCCGAACTTCGGGCATTTCTCGAGTTCGTCAATCGGCTTGAACGTTTCCACGCAGACGTCCTGGCCCGATGGGGAGAGGAGGCGGCGCCGTAGTAGCCTCTTCGGTCGCTGATTACGTTCTCCACCTTAACCTTTACACATCATCGTCGCCACGCTCCACCGCAGCGTTGATCATCTTTTGACTTGCGTCGGCGGTCGGCGTGACGACACGGTCCACAGGACAAGTCGAGACGGTGCGGCCGGCGTTCCGGACGGTGGGCCATACCGTTGAGGTCTCGCGCAACTCGGATGTCTCGTCGGCACCGACACCCGAGTTTGGGAATAGCTGTTCTTCCTGAGCGCGACAGAGCTTTCTCGCAGTTCGCGTGTGCCGCCGACGTCTCAGCGTTGTTGCCTTTCATAACTGTGTTGGTTGTTCTTCGGTACGACTGTTCGTCTTAACTTGCCTGAACCGCAACAATTCTCGGCCTGTCAAGCAGAGTCATACGACTGGCCGATCGACGATGTCGCCAGCCGTTGCCCAGTATCGGCCTTGCTTGCAGCACCGGCCTACCTGGCGTGCGCTCCCGACCGCACAGTGGGCACCCAACGACGTGTCCACGCCGATGTTCTAGGTTTACTCGCATGACTGCTGCCTACTATGAAACCGCTAGCGTCGGTCTCCTCCTTTTGCGTGTGGTGCTCGGCCTGACCATGGCCGCCCACGGCTACAACAAGTTCTTCGGCGGCGGCCGGATCAAGGGCACCGCCGGGTGGTTCGAGAGCATCGGAATGAAGCCGGGCACCTTCCACGCGCGGGTGGCGGCGAGCACCGAGATGGCTGCCGGCATCGGGCTGGCCGTGGGGCTGCTGACGCCGGTCCCGGCCGCCGGTTTCGTGGCGCTGATGCTGGTGGCGGCCTGGACCGTGCACCGCCACAACGGCTTCTTCATCGTCAAGGAAGGCTGGGAGTACAACCTGGTGCTGGCGGCGGCGGCCGTGGCGCTCGCCGCGACCGGAGCTGGCAAGTACAGCCTGGACTACGCGCTGTTCTCAGACACCGGGATCTACCCGTGGCTGCACGGCTGGTGCGGACTGCTCGTCGCGCTGGTGCTCGGTCTGGGCGGTGGCATCGGGCAGCTGGCGATCTTCTACCGACCGCCCGCCAAGGCCTGACCCAGCCCCGTCAAGCCGCTTCGGGCGGTCGTTCGGCAATGGCAACGCTCCGGAATAGAACCGGAGGGTTCAGCGACGCACTCATCGAGGCTGTATGGCTCAGCTGCGCGATCGAGGGATCGGCCGGGTCGACGAAGTGAGCAGCGGACGCGGTAACGGCGGCGGCACCGCAAGCCGCTACCGCCTCAATGTCTCATCCGCCGGCAAACGAGACATTGCGCCCGCCCACCTGCCATTATGGCGCCACCCAACACTTCGTTCACGCACTTTGGCTGCTTCACCTCGCCACCGGATTTGTGCGGCTACCGTGGAAAAACGCAGGGGAGGGGGAACGATGACCGAGGAGCAAGCATTTCTGCGCATCGGTCGGATCTGGGGGTGTCTCGGGCGGTGGTGGAGGCAACCCGATCAGTTTGATTGGCTTACCAGCTATCTGCGTGCGCGTGGACTGGAGGTGCCAACCCGGCTGCTGATGGTGCTCATCGCAGCAGCAATGACGACTATGGGGATGGCCGCGCTTACCCTGCGCGGTGTGCCCGCTATAGCGGTATGGCCCTTCAGCATTGCTGCGGTGGCCGTCGGCTCCAGTTATGCGGTGTTGTGGTTGCGGCGTTGGCCGACGAGGTCGCAGTCATTGGCGATGATCTGCCTCGGGAGTGTGCTCGTCGGCGTGGGGTGCTTGTTGGATCCGCGCCCCGTGATCGGGCTGATGGGCTGCACATCTTTGGCCATCACCGGCGGATACGCGGCGTTCTTCCACAACACGAAGGCGATCGTCTTCAACATCGGCGTCGCCCTCTCTGTGGGCGCAGTGAGCGCAGCACGCGTCGGCATTGTCACTGATCCAGTAGTCGCTGCCGCCGGATTATGGCTGGTCATTGAACTCAACCTGGCCGTTCCGCTGGCGATCCAAGCGGTGGTGCGCACGTTGGGCGCTGACGTGGTGCGCTCCGACCAAGACCCGCTTACCGGTGTCCTGACTCGGCGTGCCTTCTACGAGCGTGCGAGCGCATTGTTGACGTCGCCGGGAAACGACCTGCACCTGATCGTCGTCATGATCGACCTGGACAAGTTCAAAAAACTCAACGATCTGTACGGGCACGTGGCCGGCGATCAGGCGTTGAGCACGGTTGGGTGGATTCTGCGCGAGGCCAGCACCGGTTCCGCGATCATCGGGCGCTTCGGCGGCGAGGAGTTCATTCTCATCGACGCCGTGACAGCCGATTTGGCCGAACAAATGCCTGCACAACTGTGCGCCGCCATCGCAGGATCGCCGCAACCGGTCACCGCAAGCGTTGGAGCCGCCGTCGTCCGGTGGGGTGATACGGCCGCGATCGACTACCTTATCCAATGCGCCGATGCAGCGATGTACGCCGCTAAACGCGCCGGGGGAAACCAATCGCGCATCTGCAGGCCGAGTCCCGCCAGGGGCTAGTGAAGCCCGGGTGCGCACGTTCAGGTTTCCGCGGTGCGGGCTGTCCTCTCCCCGACGCATGCGTAAGCACACGGACACGATCGGTCCTGACGAACCAGTAGCCGTACCGGGGAAGGGCTGACCGCGTCATCAAATATGACGAGGCACATATGATTCGGCGGCGAAAGGTCATAGCCGGACGGCCAAGCCTCACTGCCTGCACGACCGAACTACCGAGTGATCACCCGCCGTGGTGCCTACTGCATGCCGCGCGGGTTGTTCTGCGTAAGATACCAAAAGCATTACAGCTCATACCAAGTCGCCACCTCGATCGGGTGACCGTTTTGAAGAGTCGGGAGTCGCGCCACCTTGCAGCGGGCGCAGTCGTTACAGCCGCCCGCGCGTCGAGGCGGACATCATTCGCTTTTTGGGCCGATCACCGCATCTTCCCCTCGGGGCGGCCGCTCATCACCGCCCGTGCCTACCAGATCGGGATGCCGTGCCGCCATTCACATTGACCGGATCAGCGCGAGCGTCAGAATTCCAAACCCGGAAGTGGGCACGCCATCGCACCAACTTGCCGAGCGTCGAAGGCTCGTGCGCTTGACCGAACACGATGCCCCGATGTGCCGCCTCAACTCAAGCGGATCCGGGGATGTTCAACAGGCGACGGCGAATCCGATGCAGTGAATGTAAAGAACCGGCACCCATAAGCCCGGCGATACCTACCGCGCCGCTGATGGACGCTTGGCGGCGACATCCTGGGCGGGTCAACGAAGGTTGGGTTCGCGCGCTCGCAGTTGCAGGTCTGAGGTCCCCGGTTGCCCGGATATGCCTGCTATCGGCAGCGAGATCGAAGACTTTCTATTCTAAATAATTGGGATTCTCATCACTGTCGCGCCTCCAAAGGGGTGATTGCTAGTATGCGACCAGTCGTGTACACCTTTCGAAGGTCCTACGATGATGGGTGAGCTATGGATCCCCGTCTGAGGCGGGGTATATCGCTGTCCAACAGGGCTTCCCGTGCTTCACTTCAGCATCGGGAGTTCTGCATTAGCCAAGAAGGAACCGATAGTTGGCGCTATCGTTCACGATATGACGGTCATGTTAGTGCATGGAATGCCGATGACGAGTGCTGTGTGGCAACCGGTCATCGATTGCCTCGACCGTGACGACGTGATCGCGCTCGACTTGCCGGGGTTTCGCGAGCCGCCGCCAGCGGGATGGGCGGGTACCAAGGACGACTACGTCGCCTGGTTGATCGAACAGATCGAGGCAGAATACGCGCGCACCGGCCCGGTGCACATCGTCGGCCACGACTGGGGTTGTTTGTTGGCGCTACGCGCCGCGTCGCTTCGCCCCGAGCTGCTGAGGAGCGTCGCAGCTGGAAACGGGCCGATCGACCCGCGCTGGCCCTTGCACGGTGTGTGGCGTGTCTGGAATGAGGAGGGTGCAGGTGAGCGGTGGATGGATGAGCTTGACGTTGAAGCCTTCTCCGAGGTGCTGCTCATGTCGGGGATGCCCGAGGCTGTCGCGCGAACTCACTCTTGGCGGTACGCGTGGAACCGGGAAATCACGCTGACGCTGTATCGCTCAGCCACGCGCATCGGACAGGAATGGGCCGACGACCTCGCCAACATCATCGTGCCGAGCATGCTGATCTGGGGGGAGCGTGACCTCGTGGTATCCGTGGAATTCGGCCGGAGAATGGCGGCGCGAATGGGAGCCGAGCTGGTCACCCTCGATGCGAACCACTTCTGGCCGGCCGAGCAGCCTGCTGCTGCGGCCGTCGCGCTCCAACGCCTTTGGGCGCGTGCTGAGTTGATGCCGGAGACTATCCTGACTCAGTCGATCCCTGAATTTTAGTCGGGATTCGCCGGCGTGAAGCCGCGCTGACGTCGCGGAGTTGGTTTGTGACTGCATGCTGACACGTCTTGACAACCCGGCCGTGGACCGGCGCAGCGCGGGATGTTGGATGACCTGGACCTGCGCCTTGCGGCACCAAACCACGGGCGTCGAATAGCAAACCTAGCGGCGCTGCACCAGAAGCGTCTGGGCGGACGTGCCGACGAACCCGTCACGGTCGAATAGTTCAGCCGTGGTCACGCCGATACCGTCCGGCCCGATCGAACCGCGGGCCCGCACGGCGAAATCACTGCCGGTGGGCGCTCGGTGCAGATGCACCGCGGTATCGGTGTTCATGTAGATGAACTTCTCCGGATCTATCGCTGCGCCAATGCCATTCGCGGAATCGACCACCATCGCCAGGCGCTGCAGTGCGGTCGTCGGCTCGTCGTCGACCAGGTTCGCGATGGGGGACATCCAATACACCGTGCCGCTCCCGGACTTGTCTTGTTGCGGTCGCCAGTCCACGGAATCGATGTAGCCGCCGGCATCCTTCCAGTGCAGTTCCAATGCGGCCGTTGGCCCTTCGGTCAGCGGGGGATAGCGGTCAGTGGCGGCGTCGGCGGTGTCCGACGTGGCCAGTGCCCATGCGGTGACCCGGGCCGCCGCCCGCGGCGGACCGTCCGGGCGCTCGGCGGACATCTCGGCCGACAGCATCGCGATGCGACTGCCCGGCCGGTCGACCTTGGCCTGCACGCGCACCTCGGTGACCGGGATGGCGCCCAGAATGTCCAGGGTCAACCTGCCGATGCGCATCCCGTCGCTCGAGATCTCTTCGATGGCCTTGGTCAACAACGCCAAAGGTGGTGAGCCGTGCTGAATTTCAGGTGTCCAGTTGCTGCGGGTCTGGTCGGTTGATGCGAACAGATCAGGGCCGAGTCGCCGGTAGTAGCAGCTCACGCGGCGGGCTTCTCGGGCCAGCCGGGGTAGGGCGGCGGCGTGCCGCCGTAGACCGGGCACAGCGATTGATGGCTGCACCAGTTGCACAGCCGCGACGGGTTCGGGCGGAAATCGCCTGTTGCACCAGCGGATTGGATGGCCCGCCAGATCGCCATCAAGGTCTTCTCGAAGCGCAGCAGCTCGTCGAGCTCGGGGGTGTAGTCCAGCAGCTGGCCGTCGGCCAGGTAGATCAGGCGCAGCCGGGTCGCCAGCACATCGCGGGAGCGCAGCAGCGCCACGGCGTAGAACTTCATCTGGAACAAGGCCTTGAACTCGGCGAGTGCGCGGGCGGCAGACGGTGCCTTGCCGGTCTTATAGTCGACCACCCGCAGTTCGCCCGAACCCGCCACGTCGATGCGGTCCACGTAGCCGCGCAGCAGCGTGCCGTCGGCGAGCTCAACCTCGATGCGCTGCTCACAGCTCTGCGGGTCGAACCGCGTCGGGTCTTCGAGCCGGTAGTAGCCGGTCAGCAAGGCCCGCGCCTCGGTCAGCAGCTGGCCGCGCTGCTCGTCGGTGAAGCCATCGGCAAGGTCGGGGTGCTCGGCCAGCACCTTCTCCCAGGCCGGGTCGACCAGCGACAACGCGGTCTGCGGGCCGCGGTCGGCGGCCGGCAGACCGTAGAGCTGCTCAAGGGCGGCGTGTACCACCGAACCCCGCAACTGGGCCGTCGACGGCGGCTCGGGCAGCCGGTCGACCGCCCGGAAGCGATAAAGCAGCGGACACTGCTTGAAATCGGCGGCCCGCGACGGCGAGAGCGCGGGGCGACGCGTCTCCAACGCCTGATCGGACATGACCGAAGCCTAGGACGGTGCGCCGACAGTCGAGGGCACGTCGCGCGGCGAGTCCGATATGGCAGGTATGGCAGGCTGAACGGCTGTGACCGAGCACCCTGCCCGTCCGATGAGCGCCAGCGAAGAGGACAAATCTGCCGAAGCACGAAGGACCGGTCCCTTCGTCGTCGGGGATCGCGTGCAGCTCACCGACCCCAAGGGCCGGCACTACACGATGGTCCTGAACCCGGGTAGCGAGTTCCACACCCATCGCGGGGCCATCGAGCACAACGCCGTGATCGGCCTGCCCGAAGGCAGTGTGGTCAAGTCGTCGAACGGCGACGCGTTCCTGGTGCTGCGGCCGCTGCTCATCGACTACGTGCTCTCGATGCCGCGCGGCGCCCAGGTCATCTACCCCAAGGATGCCGCCCAGATCGTCCATGAGGGCGATATCTTCCCCGGCGCCCGGGTCCTCGAGGCCGGAGCCGGCTCCGGGGCGCTGACGTGCTCCCTGCTGCGTGCGGTCGGGCCGACCGGCGAGGTGATCTCGTATGAGGTGCGTGACGACCACGCCGTACACGCCCAGCGCAACGTCGAGACGTTCTTCGGGCAGCCACCCGAGAATTGGCAGCTGATCATCGGCGACCTGGTCGACTCCGATCTCGCCGATGCCTCGATCGACCGGATCGTGCTGGACATGCTGGCGCCCTGGGAGGTGCTGGCGACCGTCGCCCGGCTGTTGATCCCCGGCGGCGTGCTGATGGTCTACGTGGCGACCGTGACCCAGCTGTCCAAGGTCGTGGAGGCGCTGCGCGAACAGCAGTGCTGGACGGAACCCAGGAGTTGGGAGTCGCTGCAGCGCGGGTGGGATGTCGTGGGCTTGGCTGTCCGTCCCCAGCACAGCATGCGCGGCCACACGGCATTCCTGGTCTCTGCGCGCCGGCTGGCCCCGGACACGGTCACGCCGACCCCGCTGCGCCGCAAGCGCCAGGTCTAATCGTCGCTGCGGTGCAGCCCGCGGCGGACCGACAGCAGCTCGATCTCGGGACGCGCGGCCACCAACCGTTCGGCGGCATCGAGCACGTCGACGACGTGCGCGCGGTCCCCGGCCACCAGGGATACGCCGATGCCCGCGCGCCGATGCAGGTCGGGGGAGCCGGTCTCGGCCGCGGAGACGGTGAATCGGCGCCGCAGTTCGGCAACGATCGGACGCACGATCGCCCGCTTCTCCTTCAGCGAGTGGACGTCACCGAGCAGGACGTCGAACTCCAGCCAGCCGATCCACATTCAGCGTGTCGGGGTGGGGCTGGCGGGGCTCGCCGGGGTGGTGCCGCCGCCCCTGGCATTGCCGAAGGCCAGCAGCATGTTCGCCGTTTCACGGGACAGCTGCCAGGCCGCCTTGTCCTGGCGGAACTCCATCGGGAAGGTGAAGTTGCCGGGATTGGCCGGGTTCGACGTTGTGACGTTGATCGACGCCAAAGCGTCCCCGGGCTGGCGATCAGACCAGCGGATTTCGGTGGCAGTGAACGTCAGGGGGGTGAAACCGCCGTCGCGCAGCGCGGCCGCGAACTTGTCGATGGTCGCGGCATCGTCCGGCGTGGTGGACTCGACGAGCTGCAGCTTGTCCGCGCCCTTGACCGCCGGGTCGGCCAGCCGATAGAGCACGTCGGTCAGAACCTCGGGGGTCGGCAGGGCGGCCGCCGTGGTCTCCGGCGGCGCGAGCGCCGTCGACGACTGCTCGAACGGGCTCTGTGTCGATTTCGGCTCGGTGTGCTCAGAACACCCAGAGAGGCTGAGCGCCGCCACAATTGTGGCGGCGCTCAGAACTCCGAACAGCGGGTGACGCATCCAGCGACTAGCCGGCGCCTTGCATCAGCGCGAGCGCCGACTGCTTCGTCAGCTGCCAGCCGGACGGGCTGGGCCCCTGGACGAACTGGATGCTCTGCGTGGCGGTCTGACCATTCGGCGCCGTCGCGGTGACATTCGCCGTTGCGGTCGGACCTTCCTGGTCGATGTCGGCGACGACGAAACTCAGCGGGAGCAGTCCCTTGGCCGAGGCGTTGTTGAACGCCCGGTCTGCGGCAATGCCCTCAAAGCGGCCCAGGCCGAACTGGATGTAGGAGGCCTTGCCGCCGGAGAACGACCCGCCGCTCTGGAGGCCGTCGAGGGTGGCGACAAGCTGGCTCTGGAGCTCGGGAGCCGGGGTCTGCGGCAGCGGTGCGCCGAAGACGACGGGCTGCACGGCCGGCGCTACCGGCGAGCTGAATGCAACCGACGTCACACCGGCGGCCGCGCCGCCGACGATCGCGGCGGCGGCAACGCCCGTGGCTAGCAGTTTCAGGGTCACGGCTGTCCTCTCGATCTGCCCGACTCATGGAAAAGATTAACAGTGTTGCCAGTGTGTCGAAATTCCCCGAACGCACATGATCGAGGTTGGGCCGGTAGCGTTGAGGTATCCACCGCACCAACTCTCGGTGTGGGAAAGGAGCGCAACATGAGTGAGGCACAAGACCCCCAACTGTCGAGCGAGGATGCTGCCGAGCTTGAGGAGCTACGCCGCGAGGCGTCGGTCCTGCGCGAGCAGCTCGAGAACGCCATTGGGCAAGGCGGCGCCCGCAGCGCGCGCGATGTGCATCAGCTCGAGGCGCGTATCGACTCCCTTGCCGCGCGCAACGCCAAGCTGATGGACACCCTCAAAGAGGCTCGTCAGCAGCTATTGGCGCTCCGCGAGGAGGTCGACCGGCTGGGTCAGCCGCCGAGCGGCTACGGCGTGCTCCTGGGCGCCCATGACGACGACACCGTCGACGTGTTCACCTCCGGCCGCAAGATGCGGCTCACCTGCTCTCCCAACATCGACACCAAGGAACTCAAGCAAGGCCAGACCGTCCGTCTCAACGAGGCGCTGACCGTGGTCGAGGCGGGCACCTACGAGTCCGTCGGCGAGATCAGCACGTTGCGCGAGATCCTCGCCGACGGCCACCGCGCGCTGGTGGTCGGGCACGCCGACGAGGAACGCATCGTGTGGCTGGCCGAACCGCTTGTCGCCATCGAGGACCTGCCCGTCGACGTCGCCGAGGCGCTCGACGACGATCTGCGTCCGCGCAAGCTGCGCCCGGGCGACTCGCTGCTGGTCGACACCAAGGCCGGGTATGCGTTCGAACGCATTCCGAAGGCCGAGGTCGAGGATCTGGTACTCGAAGAGGTGCCCGACGTCGCCTACCACGACATCGGCGGCCTGACCCGGCAGATCGAGCAGATCCGTGACGCCGTGGAACTGCCGTTCCTGCACAAGGAGCTTTACCGCGAGTACGCCCTGCGCCCGCCCAAGGGCGTGCTGCTCTACGGTCCGCCCGGATGCGGAAAGACATTGATCGCCAAGGCCGTTGCCAATTCGCTGGCCAAGAAGATGGCCGAGGTTCGTGGCGACGACGCGCGCGAGGCGAAGTCGTACTTCCTCAACATCAAGGGCCCGGAGCTGCTGAACAAGTTCGTCGGTGAGACCGAACGGCATATCCGGTTGATCTTTCAGCGGGCCCGCGAAAAGGCCTCCGAGGGAACGCCGGTGATCGTCTTCTTCGACGAGATGGATTCGATCTTCCGTACCCGCGGCACGGGCGTGAGCTCGGACGTGGAGACGACGGTCGTCCCGCAGCTGCTCTCCGAGATCGACGGTGTGGAGGGGCTGGAGAACGTCATCGTCATCGGCGCCTCCAACCGCGAGGACATGATCGATCCGGCGATCCTGCGGCCCGGCCGCCTGGACGTCAAGATCAAGATCGAGCGGCCGGATGCCGAAGCCGCACTTGACATCTTCAGCAAGTACCTCACCGAAGACCTGCCGGTCAATGCCGACGATCTCGACGAGTTCGGCGGCGACCGCGGGCTGTGCATCAGGGCGATGATCGAGAAGGTCGTCGACCGGATGTACGCCGAGATCGACGACAACCGGTTCCTGGAGGTCACCTATGCCAACGGTGACAAGGAAGTCATGTACTTCAAGGACTTCAACTCCGGCGCGATGATTCAGAACGTGGTCGACCGGGCCAAGAAGTACGCGATCAAGTCAGTCCTGGAGACCGGGCAGAAGGGTCTGCGAATTCAGCACCTGCTCGACTCGATCGTCGACGAGTTCGCCGAGAACGAGGACCTGCCCAACACCACCAATCCCGATGACTGGGCCAGGATTTCGGGCAAGAAGGGCGAGCGGATCGTCTACATCCGCACGCTGGTCACCGGCAAGAGCAGCAGTGCCAGCCGGGCGATCGACACCGAGTCGAACCTGGGTCAGTACCTGTAGCCTCGCGAGCGGTGGGCTCGGCCTCAGCAGAGGTGCTGAGCGGCCGCGTTGTAGAAGAACGCAGCGTCCTTCGGTTCGACGCCGTCGGCGGTGTTGTCCGAGATGGTCTGCAGCGTGGTCGCCTGCGGCACGCCGGCGGCGATGTCGCTGCAGATGTGCTGTCCGACCTCCACGGCGGCGGAGACCGGTCCACTCCAGCCATCGTTGGCCAGCGTGGTGATGAACGAGTCCTGGTCCGCGTACGCCGGTGCGGCGAGCGCCACACCAAGTCCGGCCGCGGCGATTGCGGTGATGGCGAACTTCTTCATGGCAGTTCCTTCCCCGACCTGGCATTTTATGGGAAGGCGTGCCTTCCTTGCAGCGATATCGGCGTTGGCGTCAATTCGTTACAGCCGACTCGCCGCCGCATCCCAGCCCGCTCAGAACTCCAGCGAGTAGCTGTTCGCGAAGTTGTCCTGGGTGACGTGCGCGTCGCGGGTCGTGGTGTCCACGCTGAGGCGCTCGGTCAGCATCCGGGTCTCGTAGCGCCAGCCCTCGGGCAGGGTCAGGCGGGCGCCGAGGTCCGGCAGACCGGCCAGGCTGAGGGCTGGGTCGACGCCCTGGCTGTAGGTCTGCATCACCCAGCGTTGCCCCTGCGGGTCGACGAGCTCGAACACCGGTCGCCCGGCGTCGAAGTTGAAGACCGTCTTGCGGTCGACGTGATTGACGCTGTAGGGCGCGGGATTCATCGAGGACAGCTTGACGGTGGCCTGCCGCATCATGTCGATACCGCCGAACGTCATCGTGTCCGGCTCGCCCTGAGCATCCTTCTCGATGCTGCTCATCAGCCAGTGCCGCGGGCCGTTCAACAGGGCCGCGACCGCACCGTGCTCCTTGGCGATCGCCTCGGCGTCGAGCTTGTCCCACAGCTCGGCCGGGCAGTCGTTGAGCGGAAAGCTGCAGTAGACAGTCGCTTCGGGCCCATCCTCGCCCGCCTTGACCAGCAGCACTTCCCCGTACCGCTTGTCGAATACGTCGTCACGCTCGGTCATCGCTTACCTCCATCTGCAGATACGCGTCGCGGCCGGCCAGGCTCACGGCGACGTCGGCGATCAACGGGTCGAAGAACCGCTGCCGATACAGCGGGTCGACGCTGGTGCTGACGGTGAAGTACAGCCCGGACAGCACCGCCACGAACAATGAAGTGTGCACCACAGTCTGCGGAACCGGGACGTGGATGCCGAACCACGTTCCGGCGCAAGGTGGTTCGCCGACCGGGCAGGACTGCTCGCCCGACCACAGCATAGTCACGTCGTCGGGAATCGCAATGGTTCCCAGCGCCAGGAAGAACGCGAACAGCCCCGTGGTGAAGAACACCACCTGAATCGCTTGTGACACCACCATTACCGCGACGACGTTGACCTGCTCGGCCAGCGAGAGCGGCGTGCGCTCCGGGTCGGACTCGGTTGCCAGCGGGGTGTCGGCCAGCAGTGCCGCGGTGTCGCGCTGACCAGACCTGTCCTCGCGCAGGGCCTTCACCTCGTCGCGAATCGTCACCACCATGAAAACGATGGCTACCAACGACAGGAAACCGATTGTCTGCCAAAGCCGTTCGCGGGTCATCCGGGCTGACAGCTGCCACAGTTCGCCGGTGAAGTACACCACCACGGTCAGCATCAGCAGCGGCAGTGCGCGACTCATCAACGTCCCGAGCGCACCGAACTGGACCCAGGCAAACCGGAACGCCCACAAGACAATCGAGCCGATACCGAGGTAGGTCAGCCACACCGCGAGCACGGCGACGAAGGCGAAGCCGGCCACTTCGGCCGCGGCCAGACCGGTCCAGCCGCTGTCGGCCAGCGGAAAGCCGATGACGAACAGTGCCATCACCAATAGTGCCGCGGTGCGCCGCCCGGCCTCGCTGCGGGTCGTGCCGGCCTGGTGTAGCAGATACAGGACGAACGGCGCCGCGATCAGCAGCACGGCCATCGCGCCCAGTCGCGCGACGGTGCCGACCTCCGCACTGCCGTCACTGAGATCGGCGACGAGCGCGGTCAGCGCGATCAGCGCTCCGATGCCGCTGACCACCGGCGCCGAGCGCACGATCAGGGCTCGTGATCGCACCCGGCGAGTCAGAACGAGGGGCAGGCCGCGGCCCAGAAACCACTCGTGGACATCGCGGCTGTCGGTGCTCATCTCAGCGCCCCCTGCGCGACGAGCGGTAGCGATCCCGCGCCACCAGCGTGAGCCGCAGGTCGGCCAGCAGCGGGTCGAGGAACTGGGAGCGGTACTCCTTGTCGGTCACCGCTTTCGCCGCCAGATACATGAACGTGATGGCCGTGAGCATCATCGTCGTTTGAATCAGCGGATCGGGAACGGGCAGCGTCATGCCGAGGATGTGGCCGTCGTTGCTGCCCGCGCCGCGGGTCCACGACTCCAGCAGCGGCGGGCTGAGCACGATCAGACCCAGCACTCCGAAGATCGCCCCGGTGGCCAGCGCGACTGTCAGCACCTGACCCACTTGCGAGGCGGCGACGACGAACACCACGTTGGCGCGTTCGGGCCGGGACAACGGATCGGCACCGGGTTCGTCGGCAATACCGGCGAACGGCGTGCCCGCCAGGCGATCCTGGTCTTCGAGCGCGGGGTCGGCCGCCTCCAGGATCGGGCGCACCCGCTCCATGGTGCTCGAGATCAAGAAGGCCGACGCGATCAGGAACAGGAACCCGATGGCCAGCCACAGGCGCTCGCGACTCACGATTGCTGCCATCAACCAGACGTAGGTGTTGAAGAACACCAGAAAAGTCAGCAGCACGACCGGCAGCGCGCGAACGAACATGCCGCTGGCCAGCGCCAGATTCGACATCGTGTCGCGCGCCGCCCAGCCCAGGATCGAGCCGATGCCCGATGCGGTGGCCACCAGGATGAGGGCGATTCCGATCGCCGACATGACCAGATTCACGAACTCCCTGGGGCTGGGACCGCCGAAAATGCAACCGAGGACGATCACCACCAGGCTCACGTTCGCCGCCACGACGCGCTTGACGGGGGTTGCGATCCGCGACACCAGCCAGCCGGCCAGACCAGCGACGGGCATGACCAGCACCACCAGGGCGAGCACGAAACCCTCGGTCACCGTCGGATGGCCGTCGATGTCGATGGTGTGCTTGCCCGACAACGCCACCACCAGGATGGAGTTGGCCGCTATGACCGCCAGCCCCGCCAGTGCGGGAGCCGAGCGGCCCCACACCCGCCGGAGCAGGGCACCGCGCCGCACCACCGCGGGCAGCCCTCGAACCAGAAACCACCGCTCTTCGGCGTAGCGGTCGGGTGCTGTCATCGTTGCGCGACTCCGGTGTGGAGGCATCTGGGGTGAGGTCACCCTAGCGGGAAGTCGCCGCGTCCACCCATGAGGCGCGCGACACCGCCTGTCCCAGGACCCGTAGGCTTGCGGCCATGCAACGGATCATCGGGACCGAGGTCGAATACGGCATTTCATCGCCGTCCGATCCGACCGCCAACCCGATCCTGACCTCGACGCAGGCGGTGCTGGCGTACGCCGCGGCCGCAGGCATTCAGCGGGCCAAGCGCACCCGGTGGGACTACGAAGTGGAGTCTCCACTGCGCGACGCCCGCGGATTCGACCTCAGCCGCGCGTCGGGACCGCCGCCGGTGGTCGACGCCGACGAGGTCGGCGCCGCCAACATGATCCTGACCAACGGCGCCCGGCTGTACGTCGATCACGCCCACCCGGAATATTCGGCTCCCGAGGTCACCGATCCGATGGACGCGGTGATCTGGGACAAGGCGGGTGAGCGCGTGATGGAGGCGGCGGCCCGGCATGTGGCGAGCGTGCCCGGCGCGGCCAAGCTCCAGCTGTACAAGAACAACGTCGATGGCAAGGGCGCCTCCTACGGGACGCACGAGAACTACCTGATGAGCCGGCAGACGCCGTTCTCGGCGGTGATCTCGGGTCTGACGCCGTTCATGGTGTCGCGGCAGGTGGTGACCGGTTCCGGCCGCGTCGGCATCGGCCCGTCCGGCGACGAGCCCGGCTTTCAGCTCTCCCAGCGTGCCGACTACATCGAGGTCGAGGTCGGCCTGGAGACCACGCTCAAGCGGGGCATCATCAACACCCGCGACGAACCGCACGCCGACGCCGACAAATACCGCCGGCTGCACGTCATCATCGGCGATGCCAACCTGGCCGAGACGTCGACCTATCTCAAGGTCGGCACGACGTCGCTGGTGCTGGACCTGATCGAGGAGGGGCCCCGGTACGGCCTTGACCTCTCGGATCTGGCGCTGGCCCGGCCGGTGCACGCCGTGCACGTGATCAGCCGGGATCCCTCCCTGCGGGCCACCGTGGCGCTGGCCGACGGCCGGGAGCTGACCGCGCTGGCCATGCAGCGCATCTATCTGGACCGGGTGGCCAAACTGGTGGACGCCCGCGACCCCGATGCGCGCGCCTCGCACGTCGTGGAAACCTGGGCTCACGTGCTTGACCTGCTGGAACGCGACCCGATGGAGTGTGCTGAGCTGCTCGACTGGCCGGCGAAGCTGCGGCTGCTCGAAGGTTTCCGCCAGCGGGAGAACCTCGGCTGGTCGGCGCCGCGCCTGCATCTGGTGGACCTGCAGTATTCCGACGTGCGGCTGGACAAGGGCCTCTACAACCGGCTGGTGGCGCGGGGATCGATGAAACGTCTCGTCACCGAGCAACAGGTGATCGACGCCGTCGACAACCCGCCCACCGACACCCGGGCGTACTTCCGCGGTGAGTGCCTGCGCCGGTTCGGTGCCGACATCGCGGCGGCGAGTTGGGACTCGGTGATCTTTGATCTGGGCGGTGATTCGCTCGTCCGGATTCCGACTCTCGAGCCGCTGCGCGGCAGCAAAGCCCACGTCGGCGCGCTGCTCGATTCGGTCGACAGCGCAGCGCAACTCGTGGAACAACTCACGACCTGACGGTCGTTAGAGGGAGCAATACCGGTCGCGACCGGTAGTGTGGAGGAACCGGCGGCCCGGCCGAATGGCACGACATAGTCGCCGATAACGAGCAGGAGGCAGCGATGGCTCAAGAGCAGACCAAGCGTGGTGGCGGTGGCGGCGAGGACGACGACCTCTCTGGCAACGGTGCCGCCGGGCAGGAGCGTCGCGACAAGCTCGCCGAGGAGACCGACGATCTGCTGGACGAGATCGATGATGTCCTCGAGGAGAACGCCGAGGACTTCGTGCGTGCATATGTTCAAAAGGGCGGACAGTGACCTGGCCGTTTTCTGATCGCTTGGCCACTAGTTCACCTCTGACGGATCTTTCTTCGTTTTCCGATTTCCTGCGGCGCGAAGCCCCGCAGCTGCTGCCGACCCCGACCGGGACCAGCGCAGCGCTGCCCGGTGATGCGCTGCCGCACGGCACCACGATCGTCGCGCTGAAGTATCCGGGCGGCGTGCTGATCGCCGGTGATCGCCGCTCGACGCAAGGCAATATGATCGCCGGCCGCGACGTGCAGAAGGTGTACATCACCGACGACTACACGGCCACCGGCATCGCCGGTACCGCGGCCATCGCCGTCGAGTTCGCCCGGCTCTACGCCGTCGAACTCGAGCACTACGAGAAGGTCGAGGGCGTCCCGCTGACGTTCCCCGGCAAGGTGAACCGGCTCTCGACCATGGTGCGCGGCAATCTCGGTGCGGCACTGCAGGGATTCGTCGCGCTGCCGCTACTGGTGGGCTACGACCTCGACGATCCGAACGCCGAGGGGGCCGGCCGCATTGTCTCGTTCGACGCCGCAGGCGGCTGGAACATCGAGGAAGAGGGCTATCAATCGGTCGGCTCCGGCTCGATCTTCGCGAAGTCGTCGATCAAGAAGCTGTATTCCGGTGTCAGCGATGCTGATTCGGCGCTGCGGGCGGCGGTCGAGGCGCTCTACGACGCCGCCGACGACGATTCCGCGACCGGCGGTCCGGACTTGGTGCGTGGCATCTTCCCGACCGCTGTCACCATCGGGGCCGAAGGTGCGGCCGACGTGCCCGAGGCGCGGATCTCGGCGCTGGCGCGCGAGGTGATCGAAAAGCGGTCCAGAACAAACACATTCGGGCCCGGTAACGGTCCCGGCAACGAAGCACCGCGGGTGGACTAAGTGAGCTTCCCATATTTCATCTCGCCTGAGCAGGCGATGCGTGAGCGTTCGGAGCTCGCGCGTAAGGGTATTGCCCGGGGCCGCAGTGTCGTTGTGCTCGCCTATGACTCCGGTGTGTTGTTCGTCGCCGAGAACCCGTCGCGGTCACTGCAGAAGATCAGTGAGCTCTACGACCGGGTGGGCTTCGCCGCGGTGGGCCGCTTCAACGAGTTCGACAACCTGCGCCGGGGTGGCATCCAGTTCGCCGACACCCGCGGCTATGCCTACGACCGCCGCGACGTGACCGGCCGTCAGCTGGCCAACGTGTACGCGCAGACGCTCGGCACGATCTTCACCGAGCAGGCCAAGCCGTACGAGGTGGAGCTGTGTGTGGCCGAGGTGGCGCACTACGGCGAGGCGAAAGCCCCCGAGCTGTACCGCATCACCTATGACGGCTCGATCGCCGACGAACCGCACTTCGTCGTGATGGGCGGCACCACCGAACCGATCATCACCGCGCTCAAGGAGTCCTACTCCGAGAACGCCGCGCTCGGTGATGCGGTCGGGATCGCGCTCGAGGCGCTGCGTGCCGGTATCAACGGCAGCGGCAGCAGTACGCCGCCCGCCGAGCCTCGGGTGCTCGGCCCCGCCACACTCGAGGTGGCCATTCTGGACGCCAAGCGGCCGCGCCGGGCGTTCCGGCGGATCACCGGCTCGGCGCTGGAAGCGCTGCTGCCGAAGGCAGAGAGCGCGCCGGCCGATGCGCCTCCCGCGGAGGAAAACTCCTGACCCAGCTCGTCATTGGCGCCAGCGGGTTCCTCGGCTCGCATGTGACGCGCCGGCTGGTTGCCAGCGGTGCCGATGTGCGGGTGATGGTCCGCAAGACCAGCTCGACCGCAGGCATCGACGACCTCGATGTCCAACGGCACTACGGCGACATTTTCGACGACGATGCCCTGCGCGCCGCGATGAGCGGCTGCGATGTCGTCTACTACTGCGTGGTCGATGCCCGGATGTGGCTGCGGGATCCCGCACCCCTGTTCCGCACGAACGTCGAAGGTCTGCGGCATGTACTCGACGCCGCCGTCGAGGCAGACCTGAGGAAGTTCGTCTTCACCAGCACCACAGGCACATTGGCGATCAGCGACGGTACGCCGATCACTGAAGAGGACCAGCACAACTGGACCGGCGGCGGGCCGTACATCGAGGCCAGGGTGCAGGCCGAGGACCTTGTCCTAAGCTACGCGCGGGACAAAGGGTTGCCGGCCGTCGCGATGTGCATCTCGACCACCTACGGGCCCGGTGACTGGCAGCCGACACCCCACGGCTCGATGATCGCACAGGTCGCATCCGGCCGGTTCCCGTTCTACCTCGACTTCTCTTCCGAGGTGGTTGGGATCGAAGATGCCGCGCGCGCAATGCTTCTCGCGGCCGAGCATGGCCGGGTGGGGGAGCGCTACATCATCTCCGATCGCTACCTGAGCACTCGCGAGGTACACGAGATCGCCGCCGATGCGGTCGGAGTCGCCCGGCCGCGCATCAAGATTCCGTTGCCGCTGCTCTACGCCGGCGCGCACGCCAACGATCTGGCGTCCCGGCTCCTGCGTCGGGACCTGCCCTTCGCGGTGGCCGGACTGCGGATGGCGGAACTGATGTCGCCGCTGGACCACAGCAAGGCCGAACGCGAGCTGGGCTGGAAGCCGGCCCCCGTCGAGGAGTCGATCCGCAGAGCCGCAAGGTTTTTCATCGAGCAGGCCCGCGGCCGGTAACGTCAGCTGGCGGCTGCTCGTCGGTCTTCCGCGAGGAGGCGGATGATGTCCAGCACGTTCGCGCCGTCGAGGTCGGCGCTTCGGTCGATGAGTGTGACGAAGGTGTCGGCCAGGCCCTGATCGTCGACGCGCGAGGCCAGGATGTCGGCCAATTCCCGGCCGGTGGCCACCAGTTCGGCAGGGATGGGCGGCGTCGGAGTGGTGCCGGCGGTGGCCTCCAGGGCCGACGCCTTCGCCACGACGTACGCCACGTCCAACACGAACCGGAGCGCCCTGGTACGCAGCGCCTTGTCTTCCTTCAGGATCCCGGTGATGTCCCGGCCTGCATCGACATCCAGAGCGTCGAGTGTACTCGCGATCGGCGAGTTCGGGAACCGGCGGTGGAGGTTGCAGAGCGGAAAGTAGAGGAGGTTGACTTCTGCTGCCTCCTCGGATGGTGTACCGGCAGACGAGACGTGCTCGCTGAACAGCGAATGCATGACCCGGGGTGGCGGGCCGCTTGTGACAGGGGAGACTTCGCCACCCGCGTGTTGGCAGGACGCGACGTCCGCAAAATCGTAGACCCTCATTCCATTCAGTTCGCCGCCGACGCAGGTGCCGATAGGTGTTTGTTCGATGGGCATTTCAAGCCCCCTTTCCGATTGGTGTGGCTAGCCGAGATTGTCGATGGCCCGTTGCGCCTGCTGGCGGCGGAATTCACCGAAGACCGGGGGCAGTGGGTTGACCAAAACCTGCAAGCCCCCCTGCGCGGTGGTCAGGACATCGACGACGTCGACGTTGCCGTCGCCCGTCTGGTCGATGCCCGTCGGAATGCCGGCGATGAAGATCGCTCCGTCCGGCACCTCCGGGTGCACCGGGTCGGCGCCGCCGCGCCAGAATGAGGCTGCGATCCCGTTGTAGACGCCTGTCGCGATCCTCTCGCTGGCGACACCGCTCGCGCTCACTTTGTGCCAGTCTAGGGCTGCGACAAGCGTTTTCGATGCTGGTGCCGTGAACGCGGGCAGCCAGACCAGACTGAAACGGATCCGCATCGTGATGTCGAAATCGGTGTCGGGAAGCAATCCGTTGTCTCGGAATCCGTGCAGTGCGATCGTCACCAATCTCGGCGACGAGGACCAGAATCCGTAACTCCACCGCGAGACCGCGGTGATCTCGGTCTGGGGATGCAGGCCCAAGCTCTGACCGGCCCTGTGCAGACCGTCGTCGACGAACTTGCGAAGCATGATCCGCAGTCGTTCGGGTGAAAGGTTGGCCGTTCCAGCCTCTTTCACACCGTCCTTGGTCTGGACGATTGCGCCGTTCTGGAACAGCGACCAGGCCACCTTTGGATTGTCCGGCGGATAAAGGCCAGGGACGTGATAGGTGTCGGCGACGGGATAGCCGAGTGGTCCGTTTTCCCAGCCGGCCGCCGCCCACCTCGCTCGGACCATGCCGGTGACGAACATCGGACCCGTGTCCGGCGTCCAGTAGATCGAACCCTTCTCGAAGTGGTTGTAGCGACCGATTCCGTCCGGCGTGCCGGTCTCGTCCGTGGTCGGCAAGCCAAGCTGCGCAACGCCGTTGTTGGCCTTGTACTTGGCCAGGATGTCCCCGTGAATCTCGTGGGCCCCGGTCTTTTCGCTGAAGTAGATGTAGTAGTCCGCATATCGGATCAGGTAGCCGTCTCCGGCCACCCGTAGCGAGCTCTTCGGGGCGCCGGCCCCGATAGCCGCGGCTTTCTGCGTGATCTGTTTCTCGGCTTCCGCTTGGCGAGCCGCCTCCTGAAGCAGGCTGCCCACGTCGATGGCCGTCTTCAGGCTGTCGGCGCGCAGCCACGGAGGCGAGTTCAGCAACCCGACCCCGGCGTGCAGGTCGATGTGGTCGGAGCCTGCGCCGCCTTGGATCACGACCGGATCCTTGAAGTCGCGCAAAGTTGCCAGGCGCGTGCGCAATTCAGAGGCGGGGACTTCACGGAGCTGATCGCCGAGCCGCACCACTTCACCGAGCGCGGCGGCGAGCGCATCGTCGTGAGTCGCGGCAATGAGGTCGTTGGCCAGCGCGGTGCCGTCGTCGATGAGTCGGGCCGCTGTGACCGTGCTGCCCTGTTCATGGATTGCCTGGGCGGCCAGTTGGCTGGCGTCGCGTATCCACTGAGTGAAATGCTGCTTGAGTTCCGGCGAACCGTCGAGGACGGGAGCGAGAACGTCGTAGAAGGCGGTGTCGATGTTGTCCAAACTCTTGATGAGATCCGACCCCCGGGCATCGCGTCGGATCGTGCGCAGCGGCATCGACAGCAGGCCGGCCACGACGTCCCCTTTGCCCTCGAGCAGTGCCGCGACCGCGGTGCGCGTCAGGCGCGGGCGGCTATCGTCTCCTGGGGTGTCATCATTGAGATCGTTTCTGGCCCAACATGTTCCGTATCGGACGGTGCTATCGGTATCTGCGGTCATCGTAGTCTCCCTTGTCAACCAGACCAGTCGATGATGGTTGGAGACTCACGTGGGCGGACAGAGTAACCGGCTACTCGAATCAACTCCGGTGCCGTCGAGTAGTTCCTCCTGCGCTACTCGGTCACCCGAATGTGCTCACGGTCGCCGGTGATCACCGCGAGGATGTTGTGCCAGGCGTCGGATGGTTCGTTCAGGACGTCACTGTGCGCCGAGGGGCCGGCCATCGGCGCGCCGGTCAGGCGGCGCCCGGTTTCCAGTTGCAGCACACCGGGCATCAGATCCGGGTCGGCACCGTGCGGACCGAATGGGATGCCCTGCACCAAGGCGATCGGATCACCGGGTGCGGTCATCGAGAACCTCATCACCGCGGGGTTGCGGTTGTGCCAGTCCGACGGATCGTGCACGCCCACACCGGCTCCGGCGGCCTCTACGTAGACCACCCGGTCGGCGGTCAGGCCGAAGTTCTCCGCCGTGCCCAGGATCGAGCCACCGTAGGAATGGCCGAGGTAGGTCACCGGTCTCGTCCCCGCCTGCCGTTCGACGTCCTCGCTGAATGCCACCAGCCGAGGCGCCATCTGCAGCGCGTAGCGAGGGTCGGCGGCGTCGGCGACGCCGGCGGGCAACGGGCCGGTGGGGAAGCGCCCACCCAGATAGCTGATCATCGCCATGTCGCCACCGGACCCGGCGACGAACCGCCGTGCGGTGGCGACATCGTCGGCCGAGCCGTCGAATGTGGTGTTGAGGCCGGGGACGAGCACCGCCAGTGCGCGGGCCCGGCCGAGGTCGCCGGACAACTCGATGAGGGATTGCCGGTCGGGATCGAACGCCAGAATCTGCCGCGGCACCCTGCGATCACGGTCCAGCGGATCGGGGACGTCGGCGAGCAGTGTCTGGTAGTACTCGACGCGGCGCTGGGCCTCGTGGTCGTGGGCGGAGATGGCAGCGGCTCTCAGAACGGGATCGACATGCAGTGTGGCCCAAAGCCGTTCGGCGTCTGCGGGGTCCAGTGTGGAGGCGACGGCGGCGCGCAACTTCACCTCTTCTGGGGCATCGAGGGTGCGGTGCGTATCGAGGATCGCGTTGGCGATGTTGATCCGGTTGGCCGCGATACGGAGCTGCCAGGGAACTCCATCGGTGTTGCCGACGTCGGCGGGCCTCTGTTCGACCAGTCGTTGTCGTTCGGCTTGCGGCATCGCCGCGATCTGTGCGGCGATGCTGTCCTGGCTCATCCGCGGCCAGTCGGCGACCGGGTCGCCGGCGGCCGCGGCCGGCCGGACCGCAGCGGGCTCCGCCGACGCGGCGTCGAACGCCGCGTCGATCGCCACGGCGGCGTCGGCGTCGGCCGCACCGAGTGCACGTAGCGCGCCCTGCAGTGCGCTGGTCAGCTCGGCCGCGCGCACGGCGAGCAGTTCCCGGGCCGCCGAGTCGGATCCGCCGCTGCATGCCACCAGCAGCGGTGACGGTGCGGGGGGTGGCCGCACGGTTCCGTCGTCGGCGACCTGGCAGTCTTCGTCGCGAGCATCGGCGAGCACGGCCAGCACCCGATTTCGGGCCCGGCCGATCACCTCGGCGCCATCGCGTGCCTCGGCGGCCGCCAGGATCAGCGCTTGGCACATCCGGCGCAACCCCGCGGCGGTGGGGCCGATGGCATGCCGGGCCGCGCCCGCGGCCGACCCGGTGAACACGCCCGGGGTGCCGGCGATCACGTCGTCGACGGTGGCGGCCTGGGCCTGTAACCGGCTTGCGGCACTGACCCACTCGTCGGCCAGTTCGGTCAGCGCCTCGGGCCGCCAGATGAGCACCTGGGCGATACCCGGACGGGTCACCGCGGCTGCAGTCGTTCGGCGGCGGTGTCGTCCGCGGCGGCGAGTTCGTCGACCGACCGGCACGCCGAGCAAACCCAGTCCTGTACCGCTGCGCCGAGTCGGCGCACTTCAGCGGTGACACGCTGGGGCAACGTCACACCGCCCAGCGCAGAGCCGGGCAATGCGTCGACGCCACGAATCGGAATCGCGCAAAGGTCGTCAGTGGTGCGGGTCAGACGGCTCACGAGCGCACTGAGCGTGGTGGGATCGACGGCGACCGGCTCGGGCACGGCTCATGCTGGCATGCCCGGCGCCCGGCTTGTCTCCGCGATCCACAGGGGTTGCGAACGTGTTTCGCGGACCGCTTGCGCACCGTGAGTGCAAACGAACCAGTAGGCTCGGTGTCGTGCAGCGGAGAATCATGGGCATCGAAACCGAATTCGGTGTCACCTGCACGTTCCACGGCCATCGTCGGCTCAGTCCGGACGAGGTCGCCCGGTACCTGTTCCGCCGGGTGGTGTCGTGGGGCCGCAGCTCGAACGTGTTCCTGCGCAACGGTGCGCGGTTGTACCTCGACGTGGGCAGCCACCCGGAGTACGCCACCGCCGAGTGCGACAACCTGGCGCAGCTGGTCACTCACGACCGCGCCGGTGAGCGGGTGCTGGAAGACCTGCTCATCGACGCCGAACAGCGCCTCGCCGACGAGGGCATCGGCGGCGACATCTACCTGTTCAAGAACAACACCGATTCGGCCGGGAACTCCTACGGCTGCCACGAGAACTACCTGATCGTGCGCGCGGGCGAGTTCTCCCGGATTTCCGACGTGCTGTTGCCGTTCCTGGTCACCCGCCAGCTGATCTGCGGTGCCGGCAAGGTGTTGCAGACCCCCAAGGCCGCCACATTCTGCCTGTCGCAGCGCGCCGAGCACATCTGGGAAGGGGTCTCCAGCGCGACGACCCGGTCCCGGCCCATCATCAATACCCGCGACGAACCGCACGCCGATGCCGAGAAGTACCGCCGGCTGCACGTGATCGTCGGTGACTCCAACATGTGCGAATCCACCACCATGCTCAAGGTCGGCACCGCCTCGCTGGTACTGGAGATGATCGAGGCCGGGGTGGCGTTCCGCGATTTCTCGCTGGACAACCCGATCCGCGCCATCCGCGAGGTCAGCCACGACCTGACCGGCCGGCGGCCGGTGCGGCTGGCCGGTGGGCGGCAGGCCAGCGCCCTGGACATCCAGCGCGAGTACTACGCCCGCGCGGTCGAATACCTGCAGACCCGCGAGCCCAACACCCAGATCGACCAGGTCGTCGACTTGTGGGGCCGCCAGCTCGACGCCGTCGAGAGCCAGGACTTCGCGAAGGTGGACACCGAGATCGACTGGGTGATCAAACGCAAGCTGTTCCAGCGCTACCAGGACCGCTACAGCATGGAGCTGTCCGACCCCAAGATCAGCCAGCTCGACCTGGCCTACCACGACATCAAGCGCGGCCGCGGTGTGTTCGACCTGCTGCAGCGCAAGGGCCTGGCGACCAGGATCACCACCGATGAGGAGATCGAGGCCGCCGTCGACACCCCGCCGCAGACCACGCGGGCCAAGTTGCGCGGTGAGTTCATCAGCGCCGCCCAGGAGGCGGGCCGGGATTTCACCGTCGACTGGGTGCATCTCAAGCTCAACGACCAGGCTCAGCGCACGGTGCTGTGCAAGGACCCGTTCCGCTCGGTCGACGAGCGGGTGAAGCGACTCATCGCCAGCATGTGACGAGCGCGCCGCAGGGGCGGCGCACCGTTTCCCGCTAAGGTTTTCCGAGTGGCGACATCCAAAGTAGAGCGGTTGATGAACCTCGTCATCGCGCTGCTGTCCACCCATGGCTTCATCACCGCCGATCGCATCCGTGCCAGCGTCGCCGGGTATGCCGACAGCCCCAGCGACGAGGCGTTCTCCCGGATGTTCGAACGGGACAAGAACGAGCTCCGCGATCTCGGTATCCCGCTGGAGACCGGACGGGTGTCGACCTTCGATCCCACCGAGGGTTACCGGATCAACCGGGACACCTACGCGCTGCCCGATATCGAGCTGACGAATGAGGAGGCAGGTGCCGTCGCCATCGCCACCCAGCTGTGGGAGTCCCCGGAGTTGATCACGGCGACCCAGGGTGCGCTGCTGAAATTGCGGGCGGCCGGCGTCGACGTCGATCCCGATGCCGCCGTCGCGATCACCACCGCGTCGGGGCCGCCAGGTCTGCGTGGATCCGAAGACGTGCTGGGAAACCTGTTGTCGGCCATCGACTCCGGCCAACCTGTGCAGTTCCGGCACCGGTCGCTGCCGACCGACCCCTACACCGTGCGCACCGTGGAACCGTGGGGCGTGATCACCGACCGGGGCCGCTGGTATCTGGTGGGCCACGACCGGGACCGCAACGCCACCAGGACATTTCGGCTGTCCCGCATCGGTGCCGACATCAAGACCGTCGGCGCGCCAGGATCTGTCACCAGACCCGCCGGGGTCGACCTGCGGGCGATCGTCGACCGGGCGATCGGTGAAGCCCCCAGCGGGGTGCAGGCCTCGGTGTGGGTTGCCGATGGCAAGGCGATGTCGTTGCGTCGCAACGGAAAAGTCTTCGGACCGCGCAGCATCGGCGGACGCCCCGGTGAGGTGATCGAACTCGACATCGGCACCCGCGACCGGCTCGCCCGCGAAGTCGCGGGCTACGGAGCCGATGCCCTTGTCCTGGAACCGGCCGCATTGCGCGACGACGTGATCGCCCGGCTCAAGGCGCAGGCGGGGGATCGCGCATGACTCCCGTGTCGACCCGGCTGGTGCGGCTGCTGAACATGGTGCCGTACCTCAAGGCGAACCCGAGCATCACTTATGAGGAGGCCGCCGCCGACCTCGGCGTGAGCCGCAAGCAACTCCAGCAGGACCTCGACCAGCTCTGGATGTGCGGTCTGCCGGGCTACGGGCCCGGCGACCTGATCGACTTCGAATTCTCCGGGGACACCATCAAGGTGACGTTCTCGGCGGGCATGGACGAACCGCTGCGGTTGACGTCGCCGGAAGCCACCGGGCTTCTGGTCGCGCTGCGCGCGCTCATCGACATTCCCGGTGTCGTCGACCCGCAGGCGGCCTTGAGCGCGATCGCCAAGATCGAGTCTGCGGCGGGCACCGTCAGCCATGACCACACCCACGCCGTCGGCGCGGTGGAGGAGCGGGCGCCCATCGAAAGCGACACTGCCGCGGCCGTGCGCGCGGCGGTGCGCGACGGGCGCGCCCTGAGCATCGAGTACTACTCGGCCTCCCGGGACACGCTGTCGAGCCGTGTCGTCGACCCCATCCGGGTGGTCCTCGTCGGCGACCACAGCTACCTGCACGCGTGGTCGCGCGACGCCGACGGGGTGCGGCTGTTCCGGTTCGACCGCATCGTCGAGGCGACCGTGCTCGACCAGGCCGCGGTCCCGCCAGAGCCCGCCGTCCAGGCCGGCCCGGACACCTCGTTGTTCGACGCCGACCCCGCCTTACCTGCCGCGACCCTGCTGCTTGCCCCGGCGGCGTCGTGGATGCTCGAGTACTACCCGATGCGGATCCTCGAAGAGCTGTCCGACGGCCACCACAAGGCCGTGATGACCTACGCCTCCGAGGAGTGGATGGCACGGGTGCTGCTGGGATTCGGCGCCGACGTCCGGGTGCTGGAGCCGCAATCGCTGGTGGAGCGCGTGCACACCCGCGCGCGGGCGGCGTTGGCCGCCTACGCTGAACTGACCGGCTGACCTGCATCCCGGCTCGTCAGGGGCCCGGTGGGGTAGCATCGAACCAACGTCTGGAGGTGACCAAATTGGGTGCTCTACAACCGTGGCACTGGCTGATTCTCATCGCGGTGGTCGTGCTGCTCTTCGGGTCGAAGAGGTTGCCTGACGCTGCCCGCTCGCTGGGCAAGTCGATGCGCATCTTCAAGTCCGAAGTCAAGGAGCTGCAGAACGAGCACAAGGCGGACACTCCCGTCACGCCCGCGCAGCCGCCCACCCAGGTTCAGTCCGAGCGCGTCGAGGCACCGGTGACACCACCGGCCCAGAGCCACACCGACGCCAAACCGGCCTGAACCCCACAACGACCAGGCGCTCGTGCGCCGTAGTCAGACGCTGCCGTGCGCACCCCTAAAATCCTGTCGCGGCTGGATCCACGACAACGCCGCAGCCGCACCAATCCCGACGGGACCATGTCCCTCGTCGACCACATCCGGGAGCTGCGGACCCGGCTGCTGATCTCGCTGGCCGCCGTCGCGCTGACGACCATCGTCGGCTTCCTCTGGTACAGCCACGGTTTCCTCGGTATCGAGAGCCTCGGTGAATGGCTGCGCGAGCCCTACTGTTCGCTGCCCCAGTCGGCGCGCGCCGATATCAGCGCCGACGGTGGCTGCCGATTGTTGGCGACCGCGCCGTTCGACCAATTCATGTTGCGGCTGAAGGTCGGCCTGACCGCCGGTATCGTGCTGGCCTGCCCCGTCTGGCTGCACCAGCTGTGGGCGTTCATCACCCCCGGCCTCTATCGCAACGAGCGCCGATTCGCGTCGATCTTCGTCTTCTTCGCCGCACTGCTGTTCGTGTCCGGCACCGTGCTGGCCTACTTCGTGCTCTCCAAGGCCTTGCACTTCCTGCTGACGGTCGGCAGCGACGTTCAGGTCACCGCGCTGTCGGGCGACCAGTACTTCGGCTTCCTGATCAACCTCCTGCTGATCTTCGGCGTCAGCTTCGAATTCCCGCTGCTGATCATCATGTTGAACCTGATCGGCGTGCTGCCGTACGCCAAGCTCAAGGCGTGGCGCCGCGGCCTGATCTTCGGGGTATTCGTCTTTGCCGCGTTCGCCACGCCCGGCTCCGACCCGTTCTCGATGCTCGCACTCGGTTTGGCGCTGACGCTGCTGCTCGAGTTCGCGATCCAGATCGCCCGACTGCACGACCGGCGAAAAGCCAAGCGGGAGGCGCAAGCCGAGATTCCCGACGACCAGGCCGCACCTATCGAGGCGCCGGCTCCGGTTACCGCCCCGGTCACGTTCGCGGCACAGCATGACGACATCACCTAGCCAGCTTCAGCAGTTCAGCGAGCTGCTGACGTTTCGGCTCGACCCGTTCCAACGGCAGGCGTGTGAGGCCCTCGAGCGTGGCCATGGCGTGCTGGTGTGTGCACCGACCGGCGCGGGCAAGACCGTCGTCGGTGAGTTCGCGGTGCACCTCGCGCTTGCGGCGGGCCGAAAGTGCTTCTACACCACGCCGATCAAGGCGCTGAGCAATCAGAAGCACAACGATCTGGTGCGCCGCTACGGCGCGGAGAACATCGGTCTGCTGACCGGCGACCAGTCGGTGAACGGCGACGCGCCCGTGGTGGTGATGACCACCGAGGTGCTGCGCAACATGCTGTACGCCGGATCTGATGCTTTGCACGGACTTTCGCATGTCGTGATGGACGAGGTGCACTTCCTGGCCGACCGGATGCGGGGCGCGGTGTGGGAGGAAGTGATCCTGCATCTGCCCGAGGACGTGCGGCTGGTCAGCTTGTCCGCGACGGTGAGCAATGCCGAGGAGTTCGGCGGCTGGATCCAGACCGTGCGCGGTGACACCACCGTCGTCGTCGACGAACACCGGCCGGTTCCGTTGTGGCAGCACGTGTTGGTGGGCAAGCGGCTGTTCGACCTGTTCGACTATGACCGCGAGGGAAAGCAACACCTCGTCGACCCCGACCTGATCCGGCACATCGCCCATCGGCGCGAGGCCGAACGCCTCACCGACTGGGAGCCGCGCCGCCGCGGCCCGGGCCGCCCCGGCGGCCGGTCGGGCCTGTACCGCCCGCCGTCGCGGCCCGACGTGATTGCCTCGCTCGACCGTGAAGGGCTGCTTCCGGCCATCACGTTCATCTTCTCGCGTGCAGGCTGCGACGCGGCGGTCAAGCAGTGCCTGCGCAGCCCGCTGAAGCTGACCGACGACGAGGAGCGCAAGCGGATCGCCGAGGTGATCGACCGGCGCTGTGGCGATCTCGCCGATTCCGACCTGGTGGTGCTCGACTACTACGAATGGCGGGAGGGGCTGCTGCGGGGACTGGCCGCCCACCACGCGGGAATGCTGCCGGTGTTCCGGCACACCGTCGAGGAGTTGTTCACCGCCGGCCTGGTGAAGGCCGTCTTCGCGACCGAGACGCTGGCGCTGGGCATCAACATGCCGGCCCGCACCGTCGTGTTGGAGAAGCTGGTCAAGTTCAACGGCGAACAGCACATGCCGCTGACGCCGGGGGAGTACACCCAACTGACCGGGCGCGCGGGGCGGCGCGGTATCGACGTCGAGGGTCATGCCGTCGTGTTGTGGCACCCAGACGTCGAACCCGCGGAGGTCGCCGGGCTGGCGTCGACCCGCACGTTCCCGCTGAAGAGCTCGTTCGCGCCGTCGTACAACATGACGATCAACCTGGTGAACCAGATGGGCCCTGAGCAGGCGCATGCGCTGTTGGAGCGGTCGTTCGCGCAGTATCAGGCCGACCGGTCGGTCGTGGGGCTGGTCCGCGGTGTCGAGCGGGGGGAGAAGATGCTGGGCGAGATCGCCGCCGAACTGGGCTGGGATCGCCGCGCCAACCCTGACCGCGAACCGCCGATCCTCGACTACGTACGGCTGCGCGCCAAGATCAGCGAGCGGGAGCGTGCGCAGTCCCGGGCCTCGCGCCTGCAACGCAGGCAGGCGACCGCTGAGGCACTGAGCGCGCTTCGTAAGGGCGACATCATCAACATCACCCAGGGTCGCCGCGGCGGGTTGGCGGTCGTGCTCGAAGCCGCCCACGAAGAATCCGATCCGCGCCCGCTGGTGCTGACCGAACACCATTGGGCCGGAAGGGTTTCCTCGGCCGATTTCACCGGGGCGGCGGCACCGCTCGGGTCGATGTCGCTGCCCAAGCGGGTCGAGCATCGCCAGCCGCGAGTGCGCCGGGACTTGGCGTCGGCGCTGCGGTCGGCGGCGGTTGGGCTGACGGTTCCCTCGGCCCGTCGTCGGCGCGGTGAGAGCGACGAAACCGCCGATATCGACCCGGAATTGGCGGCGCTGCGCGTCGCGATGCGCAAGCATTCGGCGCACGGACTGCCCGACCGAGAGGCCAAGGTGCGCATCGGTGAGCGTTATCTGCGGATGGAGCGGGACAACGAGCAGATCCGCAAGAAGGTCAGCGCCGCAACCAATTCGCTGGCGCGCAGGTTCGACCGGATCGTCGGGCTGCTCTCCGAGCGTGGGTTCATCGAGCAACGAGACGGACAGCCGCGGGTGACGGCCGACGGGCGGCTGCTGGCGCGGATCTACAGCGAGAGCGATCTCTTGGTCGCCGAATGCCTGCGCACGGGGATCTGGAAGGGGCTGGCCCCGGCCGAGCTGGCCGCGGTGCTCTCGGCGATGGTGTTCGAGACCCGGGGCAGTGACGGCCCGACCCCGGCACACGCGATCGAGATGCCGACCCCGAACGTGCGGCGCGCCCTCGTCGAGACGCGGAGACTGTCCGGGCAGTTGCGCGCCGACGAGAGCCGGCACCGGATCTCGCCGACGCGCGAGCCCGACGAGGGATTCGTCGCCGCGGTGTACCGGTGGGCGACGACCGGCGACCTGGCCGCCGCGCTGGCGGCTTCCGATGTTGCCGGTGGCGGCACACCGCTACCCGCGGGCGATTTCGTCCGGTGGTGTCGTCAGGTGCTCGATCTGCTCGACCAGGTGCGCAATGCCGGGCCGGAAGCGGGCCTGCGCAGCACTGCGAAACGTGCCATCGACGACATCCGGCGCGGCGTCGTCGCTGTTGATGGCGGGTAGGGTGATGCAAACGCTACGGTGGGAGCGGCGAATCGCTACCAGATCAAGGAGAGACGATGAGCGGACCGCAGGGATCTGACCCCAATCCCTGGCAGGGCCAGCCCGCACAGGGTCAGGATCAGCCCGCCCCCGGCTCCGAGCAGCCCACGCCCGCCTGGCAACCGCCGGAAACCCCGGCCCCGGAGACTCCCGCCTGGGGGCAGCAGCCCACCAGCGAGCCTCCGGCGTGGCAGCCGCCCGCCTACACCCAGCCGCAGTACCCGCAGTACGGCCAGCAACCGGCGCAGGGCTACCCACAGCAACCGCCGTACCAGGCGCCGACCGAATACAACCCGGCCGCCTACGGGCAGCCGGGCCAATACGGTCAGCCGCCCCAATACGGTCAGCCGCAGTACGGCCAATACCCGCAGACCGGTCAGTATCCGCAGCAGCCGGGCCAGTACCCGCAGCAGCCGGGCGACCCCAACCAGCCCGGCCAGTACAGCACCTACCCGCAGATGGACGGCGGCGAGGGGGCCAAGAAGTCCTCGGCAGTCATCTTCACCGTCATCGGCGTGCTGGCCGCGATCGTCGTGGCCGTCGTGCTGGTGATGGGCTTCTGGAAGCCCGGCTTCTTCGTCACGACCAAGCTCGACATCGCCAAGGCCCAGGTGGGTGTGCAGCAGATCCTCACCGACGAGACCAACGGCTACGGCGCCAAGAACGTCAAGGACGTCAAGTGCAACAACGGCGCCAACCCGACGGTGAAGAAGGGTGACACCTTCACCTGCGAGGTGAGCATCGACGGCACCAAGCGCCAGGTGACGGTGACGTTCCAGGATGACAAGGGTACCTACGAGGTCGGCCGGCCCAAGTAGCCGCTGGGCGGCGAGCGTGCGCGAAATGCCCGCCCCGGCGGCGTGTCGGTGTACCGACACGCACGCTCGCAGTTAGTTAGAGCCCGTCCAGTGCCTTCTGCAGGCGACCGATCGACGAGCTGACGCCGTAGGCGTGCGCCAGGTCGGCGACACGGGCGGGGTCGGCGGCCGCCAGCGGAAGCCGGTCGTCGGCCTTCGAGAGTGTCACGGGCGCATCGCGGGCCACCAGCACCACCGGCCCGGCCGCCTCGATGTAGTCGGTAGCGGCCAGCAGCTTCGCGCGAAAAGCCTTGGACAGCTTCGACTTCGGGTCGTGAGCAGCAGTCAGGATGTCGTCCAGCGAGCCGTATTGGGCGAGCAGCGTGGCCGCGGTCTTCTCCCCGACGCCCGGCACTCCGGGCAGCCCGTCGGACGGATCACCGCGCAGCAGAGCCAGTTCGGCGTATGCGGTCCCGGCCCGATGCACCGGCACGCCGTATTTCTCGGCGACCTCGGCCGGCCCGAACATCGTCGCGTTCGAGAGGCCACGGCCCAGATACAGCACCCGCACCGCCACCGGGTCGTCGCCGACCAGTTGCAGCAGGTCGCGGTCACCGCTGACAACGACCACGGGATCCCGCTTTTCGGCCGTGGCCAGAGTGCCCAGCACGTCGTCGGCCTCGTAGCCTTCCGCGCCGGCGGTGGTGATCCCGAACGCGTCGAGCAGCTCCATGATCATGTCCACCTGATGGCTCAGCTCGTCCGGAGTCTCTTCCAAATCCGTTTCACCGCTGGGCATTTCCTCTGCGACGCGGTGCGCTTTGTACGACGGGATCGCGTCGACCCGGAACTGCGGGCGCCAGTCCAGATCCAGGCAGACCACCAGCCGGGACGGCCGCTCGCGGGTGATCAGTGTGGCCACGCTGTCGAGGAACCCGCGCACGGCATTGACCTGCCTGCCGTCGGGAGCGGTGATCGACGACGGAACGCCGAAGAAGGAGCGAAACCACATGCTGGCGCCGTCGAGCAGCAACACCGGTGCAGACATGTCAGCCATCCTGCCAGTAGCGTTGGCGTATGTCGTTCGCCATCGAGCGGATCGACCACGTGGTGCTCAACTGTCGTGACGTCGACGCCGTCGCCGACTGGTACGTCCGCGTGCTGGGCATGCGTCGCGAGGTGTTCTCCGGCGGCCGGGTGGCGTTGCGATTCGGCGCTCAGAAGCTCAATCTGCGCCCAACCGGTGCGCCGGACTGGCCCACCGCAGCGGTGGATTCGCCCGGCGCGGTGGACCTGTGTTTCATCACCACGGCATCGCCCGACGACGTCGCGACGGCGCTGAGTGACGCCGGCGTGACGATCACCGAGGGGCCTGTCCCCAAAACCGGTGCGCTGGGCCCGATGACGTCGTGCTACTGCCGTGATCCCGAGGGCAATCTCGTCGAGATCGCGAGTTATCCGCGCTCGTAAGCGAACACGTACGAGGCGGCGGTGATGGCCTTGTCGCCGGCGCCCTCGTCGTACATCGTGGCGCGCACCCCGACGGTCCCGCCGGCGCCGCGGATCGGCTCCACGTCCACCCGGAACGGCCCGACTTTGCCGCGCGCCAGGAACATCACGTGCGAGCTGAGTCCCTGCAGGCGGTCGGTGCCTGTCACGGTGGCTGCGGCATCGAGGGCGGCGGTTTCCAGCACCACGAACTGCGGACCGATGTGCAGCGCGGCATCCGGAGACGCCACCTCGACCGACAGCTCGGGCAGTGCCCAGACGCCGTCGGGCCGGCGGGCGGCACCGAACACCTGCCACAACGGAGGCAGGTCGGGGGAGTCGACGACCTCGATCGGGTTGAGCTCCATCCTCTCCAGCCCCTCGGGCGGAACACCGATGCTGACGCCCTGGCCCTCGTTGAGCGCCAGCACGCGCGAGGGGTTGTCCGCGTCGACGATCCGGGACCGGCTGTAGGACATCTGCCTGCCGCGCTTGAGGTCTTCGGATTGGATCTCGATGCGGCGTACATCGCGGCCGGGGTCGAGGACCTGGATGGAGATCACCACCGGGTTGGGCACCGCCTCGCGGTCGGACACCAGCCCGCTGTCCGGTGAGACGATGCCCAGCACCGCCAGGTACAGCCCGCCTGTCGGATTGCGCATGTCGTGGCGGACATCGACGGTGTCCTGGGCGCCGATGTCCATCGACGAGTAGCTGCGGCCCAGGTAGCGATAGCTGAGCAGGCCACCCCACCGGCGGTTGAGTTCGGCGGCATACGCCGCGGGATCGTCGGCGAGCTCACGGATGTCGCGCAGCATCGCGTCATCGTATGCCTGCAGCTAGCCTGGCTGGCATGAGCACTGCCGACCGATTCAGCAGCGATGTCTACGCCCGCCGGCTCGCTGCCGCGGCAGCCGCGGCAGCCGACGCCGGGCTGGCGGGCTTGGTCATCACCCCCGGCTATGACCTGCGCTACCTCGTCGGCTCGGCGGCCCAGACGTTCGAGCGGCTGACCGCGCTGGTGGTTCCGGCATCCGGTCAGCCGATCATGGTGGTGCCGCGCCTGGAACTGGCCGCACTGAAGGAATCCGCGGTCGTCGAGCTGGGGTTGCCCGTGCAGGACTGGGTGGACGGCGAGAATCCCTACCAGCTGGTGGGCGCGGCCCTCGGCGGGCATGCGCAGGTCGCTGTGACGGACTCGATGCCGGCGCTGCACCTGCTGCCGCTGGCCGAGATGCTTGGCTCGGTGCCGATACTGGCGACCGACGTGTTGCGCTCGCTGCGGATGATCAAGGATCCCGCCGAGATCGACGCGCTGCGCAAGGCCGGTGCGGCGATCGACCGGGTGCACGCGCGGGTGCCCGAATTCCTCGTCCCCGGCCGCACCGAAGCCGACGTCGCCGACGATATCGCCAAAGCCATTGTGGCCGAGGGGCATTCGGCGGTGGCGTTCATCATCGTCGGCTCCGGCCCGCACGGTGCGGACCCGCACCACGAACATTCCGATCGGGTGCTGCAGGCCGGCGATATCGTCGTCGTCGACATCGGCGGGCCGTATGCGCCCGGCTACAACTCCGATTGCACCCGCACCTACAGCCTCGGGGAGCCGAGCACCGAAATCGCCGAACAGTACGCGGTTCTGCAGCGTGCGCAGGCCGCGGCGGTCGCGGCGGTGCGCCCCGGCGTGACCGCCGAACAGGTCGACGCCGCGGCGCGCGACGTCCTGGCCGACGCCGGACTGGCCGAGTATTTCGTGCATCGCACCGGCCACGGCATCGGACTGTCCGTGCACGAGGAGCCCTACATCGTGGCGGGCAACGACCTGACGCTGACCGAGGGCATGGCGTTCTCCGTCGAGCCGGGCGTCTACTTCCCGGGCCGGTGGGGCGCCCGCATCGAGGACATTGTGATCGTCACCGCCGACGGTGCGCTGGCCGTCAACAACGGCCCGCACGAACTGACGGTGGTTCCCGTCTAAGCCTTGCGGTCCAGCAGGTCCGAGGACCCGAGCACCCGGGTCACGTGTACTTCGATGACCACACGCTTGGGATTGACGCGCGGGGTGCGGTAGCGCTGGGCGTAGCGCAGTTCGGCGTCGCGGACGGCGGCGGGATCCCGATTGACACTGGCCTGACCCTCCAGCGACAGCCATCGGGCGCCGTCGACCTGGGAGAGCACGCCGACGGCTCCGTCCCGGTCGGCGTTGATGGCCTTCTGCGAGCCGTCACTGGTGATGACCCGGGCGATGTGGGTCTTGGGATCGAAGGTGAAACCGACAGCCACCACGTGTGGTGAGTTGTCCGAGCGCAAGGTCGTCAGCATCGCCAGGTGGCGTTCGGTGAGGAAGGCCAGTGCATCGCTGGTCAGCCGGGTCGTTGAGTTGCCCATCGGAGTCCAACCTAGCGCAGTGGATAATCACAGCCGTGAATGACACGGGTCCGGTCGTGATCTTCGGCGGTCGCAGCGAGATCGGTGTCGAAGTCGCCGAGCGATTGGCATCCGGCGCCACCGTGGTGCTGGCCGCCCGGCGTGCCGACCAGCTCGACGAGCAGATCGGCGCGGTGCGTGCGGCCGGGGCCACCGCGGTGCACACCGTCGAATTCGACGCCGACGATCTGGCCTCGCACGGCCCGTTGATCCAGCGGCTGGTGGCCGAGCACGGCCCGATCGGCACCGCCGTGCTGGCATTCGGAATCCTGGGCGATCAGGCCCGTGCGGAGGCCGACGCCGACCACGCCGCCGCGATCATGCAGACCGATTTCGTCGCTCAAGTCAGCCTGCTGACCCACCTGTCCGCCGCAATGCGGGCAGCCGCTCGCGGCGCCCTGGTGGTGTTCTCCTCGATCGCGGGGGTGCGGGCGCGCCGCGCCAACTACGTCTACGGATCGGCCAAGGCCGGGCTGGACGCCTTCGCCTCCGGGCTGGCCGACGCACTGCACGGCAGCGGGGTGCGGCTGCTGCTGGTGCGGCCGGGGTTTGTGATCGGCCGGATGACCGAGGGCATGAAGCCCGCGCCGCTGTCCACCACGCCGGCCAAGGTGGCCGACGCGACCGACCGGGCTCTGCGCACGGGCCGCAGCACGGTGTGGGTACCCGCGCCCCTTGCGGTGTTGGCCTTCGCGTTTCGGATGACGCCGCGGTTCGTGTGGCGGAGGATGCCCCGATGATCATTGTGGTCGGTGTCGGTGCCGATGGCATGGCCGGGCTGGTGTCGGCATCTGCTGCTGAATTGCGCCGGGCGACAGTCGTTTACGGGTCACAGCGGCAGCTCGATTTACTGGACGGATCGGTGACAGCCGAACGCCGGGAATGGGGTAAGCCATTCCTGGACGGGCTGTATGCGGTCCGCGACTTCGATGGCGACGTGCACGTGGTTGCGAGCGGCGACCCGATGCTTCACGGTGTCGGTGCCGTGCTCATCCGCCTGTGCGGCGCCGACCGGGTGACGGTGCTGCCGCATGTGTCGAGCGTGACGCTGGCCTGCGCCCGGCTCGGGTGGTCGGTCCAGGACACCGAGGTGATCAGTCTTATGACCGCGGACGCGCGAAAGGCGGTGCGCCGCGGCGGCCAGGCGATCGTGTTGTCCAAAGGTGGACCCGACCTCAGAGCGCTGGCGATCCAGCTCAACAACTCTGGCCGTGGTGACTCCGAACTTACTGTCCTGGAACAACTCGGCGGTCCACGGGAGCGCCGCCACGACGGCACCGCGCGGGATTGGGCTGACGGGACGCCCGCCGACATCGACGACCTGCATGTGATCGCCGTGCGCTATCTGCCTGACGGGCGGGTCTGGACGCTGACCGACAGTATGTTCGTCAACGACGGGCAGATCACCAAGCACTCCATCCGCCTGGCGACGTTGGCGGCGCTCGCGCCGCGGCCGGGCGAGCGGCTCTGGGACGTCGGCGCCGGATCAGGCAGTATCTCCGTCGAGTGGTGCCGTAGCCGTCCCGGCTGCACGGCAGTGGCTTTCGAGCGTGACGAGCGTCGTCGGATGTTCATCGGAGCCAACGCCTCAGCCAACGCCGCCGACGTCGACGTGCATGGCGAAGCGCCGGAGGCTTTCGGTGACGCCAAGCTCAGCACCGGCGGCGTCGACGGTGTGCCGCGGCCGTCGGCCATCTTCGTCGGCGGCGGCCTCACCAATCCGGGTCTTTTGGATGCGTGCTGGAAACATCTGCCAGTCGGCGGCCGGCTGGTGGCGAACGCCGTCACCGTCGAATCAGAAGCACTTGTCTTCCAGTGGCATTCGAGATTCGGTGGCGAGCTACGGAAATTCCAGCACTACGAGGCCGAGCCCCTGGGCGACTTCACCGGTTGGCGTCCGGCGATGCCCGTCACGCAATGGGTGGTGACCAAGCAGTGACGGTGTATTTCATCGGCGCGGGACCCGGCGCGGCCGACCTGATCACGGTGCGCGGACAGCGGCTGCTGCAACGATGCCCGGTGTGCCTGTACGCCGGGTCGATCATGCCCGACGATCTTCTCGCACTGTGCCCCGAGGATGCCAAGGTCGTCGACACCGGCCCGCTGACCCTGGAGCAGATCATCGCCGAACTGGCCGATGCCGACGCCGCCGGACACGACGTGGCCCGGCTGCACTCCGGTGATCCCGCGATCTACAGTGCACTGGCCGAGCAGTGCCGGCACCTCGACGCACTCGGCATCGTCTACGAAATCGTGCCTGGGGTACCGTCATTCGCCGCCGCTGCCGCCGCACTCGGGCGAGAACTCACTGTCCCCGGCGTGGCCCAGACGGTGACACTGACCCGGGTGGCCACCCTGTCGACGGCCATGCCCGACGGCGAGGACCTGATCACCCTGTCCCGGCCCGGCGCCACGCTGGTCCTGCACCTGGCCGCGCACCGGATCGACGCGATCGTCCCGCAGCTCATCGAGGGCGGCTACCTGCCGGAAACCCCGGTCGCCGTCGTCGCGTTCGCCAGCTGGCCCCGGGAGGTCGTGCTGCGCGGCACCCTGGCCGATATCGCCGGACAGATGCACGATGCGGAGATCACCAAGACCGCGGTGATCATCGTCGGCGATGTGCTTGCCGCAGAAGGGTTCACCGACAGTTACCTGTATTCCTCGGGAAGAACCCGGGGGAGCAGGCACTGATGCGGATCCTGCTGTTGGGCGGCACCGGTGAGGCGCGCGCATTGGCGACCAGGCTGCACCCGGACTACGACATCGTCAGCTCGCTGGCCGGACGAGTGCCCGACCCGGCGCTGCCGGCCGGACCGGTTCGCGTCGGCGGCTTCGGCGGGGTGGCAGGTTTGCGGGAATGGCTGGGCGCCAACCAGATCGGCGCGGTCGTCGACGCCACCCACCCGTTCGCGGCGACGATGACCGCACACGCCGCGCAGGCATGCGCCGACCTGGGATTGCCCCACCTGGTGCTGTCCCGACCGGCGTGGGACCCCGCCGGGGCGATCCGGGTGGCCTCCGACGTCGAGGCCGCAGAAGTCGTTGCCGAACAGGGGTTCTCCCGGATATTCCTCACCACCGGGCGTTCCGGGGTGCGTCCGTTCACGTGGAGTCACGCGTGGTTCCTGATCCGGGTCGTGACCCCGCCGGACCCGGACGCGCTGCCGCGACACCACGAGGTGCTGCTGTCCCGCGGGCCGTACGGCTACGACGACGAGTGCGCACTGCTGCGGGACAACCGAATCGACGTGCTGGTCACCAAGAACAGCGGGGGAGCGCTGACGGCGGCGAAGCTAGCCGCCGCCAAGGACCTCGGCGTCACCGTCGTGATGATCGACCGGCCGGCGCTACCCGCCGGAGTGCACGCGGTCGGCACCGTCGACGAGGCTGTCGACTGGGTAGTGCGTCTCGCGGCATAGCAGTTCTTCAGGGTGATGGTAGTAGTTCACCCGGGTTTGTCCGCGATCGAGGTGCGGTGGTGGTATCCACTCGGTTCTGTTGTCTTTTCGGCGTTTTCGGGTGGTCCATCCAGCGGGGCCGTTGTTGACCATCCGATTGTCGCAGCCGCAGGCCAGGGTGAGTTCGTTGATGTCGGTGTTGCCGCCGAGGGCGAAGTCCCTGCTGGCGTGGTGGACCTGGGTTTGGTAGGCGGGTGCCGTGCAATCGGGTTTTGTGCAGCCCTTGTCGATTGCGAAGAGGGCAAGGCGTTGTCCGGGCGACGCCGTACGCCGAGAGCGCCCGTAGTAAAGCTTGATCTCTCTTGGCGATTCGAACACCGTCAGATAGGGGTAGGCTCGGGCGGCCATCCGGATGAGCGTCGGCATGGGCAGATAGCTGCCACCGCCGGTGTGGGCCAGCCCGGCGGCCGACGTCAGCTGTTCCAATGTGGTTGTCGCGACGATGGTGACGGGCAGGCCATTGTGCTGGCCGAGTTGTCCAGAAGAAAGCATGGCGATGCACACCGTCTTGAGTGCGTCGTGGGTGCGTTGCGCGGCCGAGCGTGTGTCGCCGGTGATCTGTGCTTCGCTGGGTGTGCCGTCCACGCAGGGTGTTTCGTCGTCGGGATTGCAGTAGCCGGGGGCGGCGAGTTTCGCGTTGGTGGCGTCCATTGCCGCCCGCAGTTCCGGGTCGACCCAGCCGGTGACCCGGCTCATGCCGTCGACCTGTTGCGGCCCGATGGTGAGCCCACGCTTGCGGGCCTGGTCGCGTTCGTCCTCGAGGCTGCCGTTCTGGTTGATCATGGCCATCAGCTGGTGAGCGATTTTGCGCAGTCCTTCCGGCGTGAGTCCGCCCGCCAGCCCTCCCAGTTGAGCTTCGGCATGCTCGCGGGTCGCCCCATCGACGGCTGCGGGCAGATGGTCCATGAACGACCGGATCACGGCCACGTGGTCGCTCCCGATTTCCCCGCGGGCTTGGGCGGCGGCGGTCGTGGGCAGCACCGGCGGCAGGGTCTCCCCAGTGATGGAAAGCCGGGGCCCGAGCTCGGCGGCCTCGGCCAGCCGCTGGCCGGCGTCGGCACTGCTGATCCCGAGGCGCTGGGTGAGCACCGAGCGCCAGGATTTGGCGCCTACGGCGACTGGTGTCGTTTGTGATTGCAGCTGGGTCAGGACGGTGTGTTCGACCGCGGGCAGCAGTCGGCGCAGCCGTTCCATTCGCTCGAGCGCGACCAGCATTTCAGGGGCGGCCATGTCGGCGGCCGGCAACGCAGCCACCTTGTCCCAGGCTGTCAGTACGTCGTCCAAAGCGTCCAACATGATTCGAACATTAGTTCGATAAGCCGACAAGAATCGTCGAAATGTGACCGCTGTGGCGAATGAGCCCAAAGAAATTATTGAGGATAGCGCCGGGGCGTGAAGACCGTGTCGCCGTACCACTGCGTCTGCGACGAGCCCACGATCAGCAGGCAGCGCATGTCGACGTCGGCGGGATCCAGATCGCCGAGGTGCACGACCTTCACCGACTCGTGCGGTCCGGCCACGTCGCGGCCGATCACCACGGGCGTGCCCGGTTCGCGATGCTCCAACAGCAGCTCGCGCATCGCCGCGACCTGCCAGGTGCGGCTCTTGGACGCCGGGTTGTAGATCGCCAGCACCAGGTCCGCTTCGGCGGCCGCCGAGAGCCGGGCGGCAATGATGTCCCACGGTTTGAGCCGGTCGGACAGTGAGATCACCGCGTAGTCATGCCCCAGCGGGGCGCCGACCCGGCTGGCCACGGCCTGTGCGGCCGTCATCGCCGGGATCACCCGCACCGCGACGTTCGGCCACTGCTTGGCCTCCTCGAGCACCGCGGTCGCCATCGCGAACACCCCCGGATCACCGGAGGACACCACCGCCACCGTGCGACCCTGCTCGGCCAGTTCGCAGGCCAACCGCGCCCGCGCGGGTTCGTCGGTGTTGTCGCTGGGGTGCCGGCGCTGCCCGGGCTGCGCGGGCACCCGGTCCAGATAGGGCCCGTAGCCGATGAGGTCGGTGGCCGCGGCCAGCTCCCGGCGGCTCTGCGGTGTCATCCAGTCGATGTCACCGGGGCCCAGCCCGACCACCGTGACACCGCTCGTGACGGGCTTGGCTCGCTCACTGATGTCCGATGTCGCCGACCCTCCGGCTCCGCCCGGCAAGATCGCCAGCGAGAAGTACGGCACCGATTCGGCGTCGACGTCACCGGCTGGCAGTACCCGTTGCGCGTCGGTGCTGGCTCGCTCGACGTAGAACGCCTCGTCGAGGCGGCCTGCCATCGAAAGTGCTTCCCGCACTTGTGGATACGTCCGGCCCAGCTTCATCACCACCGCGGCGTCGGCATCGGCCAGCCGGCGGGCCAGTTCGCGTACCGGCATGGTTCCCGGCAGCACCGACAGCACCTCGTCGCCGGTCACCAGGGGAGTGGCGATCGCCGCGGAGGCCGCGCTGACGGACGTGACACCGGGGATGATGACCGCGCTGAACCGCTCGGTCAGCCGGGTGTGCATGTGCATATAGGAGCTGTAGAACAGCGGATCGCCCTCCGCCAACAGCGCGACATCGCGCCCGGCATCGAGGTGGGCGGCGATGCGTTCGGCCGACTCGCGGTAGAAGTCCTCCATCGCGCCTGCATAACCGCCGGGGTGCTCGGTGGTCTCGGTGGTCACCGGGTAGACCAGATGTTCCTCGATCTGGCCGGCCCGCAGATACGGCTCGGCGATGCGCCGCGCGATGCTGCGACCGTGCCGCGCGCTGTGATAGGCCACCACGTCGGCCGCGCCGATGATCCGGGCGGCCTTGACCGTCACCAACTCCGGATCGCCCGGACCGAGACCCACCCCGTAGAGAGTTCCCACGCCGATCGCCTCGCTGCTCCTCCGCCCTCGTTCCTCGGGCGGCATCGTCGACTCGGCAGTCATTCCTGCTCACTCGCGATCGCATTCACCGCGGCCGCTGCCATTGCGCTGCCACCCCGGCGGCCGGTCACCACCAGGTACTCGATCCCGCGCGGTGAGTCGATCAGCTCCTGCTTGGACTGTGCGGAACCGACGAACCCGACCGGGCCACCGAGCACCGACACCGGGGCCGGCACACCCTCGTCGACCAGCTCCAGCAGCCGGAACAGGGCTGTCGGCGCGTTGCCGATGGCCACCACGGCTCCGGCCAGTCGCTCGGCCCACAACTCCACCCCGGCCGCCGAGCGAGTGTTCCCGGTCCGCCGGGCGAGCTCCGGCGCCCGCGGATCGGCAACCAGCGACACCACCTCGTTGCCGGCCGGCAGGCGGGCGGCGGTGATCCCGGCGGCGACCATCGACGAGTCACACAGGATCGGCGCCCCGGCAAGCAGGGCGGCATGCGTCGCGGCGACGACACCGGGTGTGAACGCCACATGCTCGGCGACGTCAACCTGCCCGCAGGTGTGGATCAGCCGGACGACGACGCGTGCGACATCCCCGGGGAAGGGGGTCAGGTCGGCTTCGGCGCGAATCGTCGCGAACGACTGCCGATAGATCTCGGCGGCGTCGCGAATGTAGTCGAGCACGCGATCACCCTACGGCCTACCGCGACGCGGGCCGGAACCCCTCCGCCGTCGCCACGAACACCTGACCAGCCGGGGGACTGCCGCACGCCCGCTCGCAACCCACGTAGTGCACGTGCCCGTCGATGGCTTCCTCGGCGGCCACCCGGGTCGCCTCGGCGCGCACGTCGCCCAGTGACTTCTCACAGCCGGGGCTGCCGACGCAGGCGCTGATGTCCAGCCACGGCGAGTTCTCGTCGAATACCAGTCCCATCGGGGCGAGTACCCGCAGTGACGTGTCGGCCACCCCTTCGGCCAGATCGCAGACCAACAGAGAGCGCCAGGGCGTGATGACAACGGGTGCGCCGATGGCGGCGACGAATTCCGCCTGCCGGGCCGCCAGCACGCCCAACGGAATCGCGGCGCCCAGCGTCACCTCGCCGTCGTCCTGAGTGATCCAGCCGACCGGCGGCCGCAGCACCGGCGGGCAGGTCGCCCCGGCCCCGGCGGTCGGCTGGAAATCCGAGACCAACGGGGCCGGGTCATCCAATTCCACTACCCGCCAAGCATTTCCACGGATCTCGGTGAACCGGCGGGCGACGGTGGTCAATGCGGCGATCACCTCGGCCGGTTCGATGCGGATCCCGGTGTCGCGGCCGGCCAGCAACAGCGCCACACCGTCGTCGCGCACACGCGCGCAGACGTCGGCCCCGAGGCCGGCGATATCGCCCCGTCCGTCGTCGAGCCCGAACAGGAACCGGCCGGGCAGTCGCGCCAGGGCGGGGTCCGCCTGGATGGCGCTGTCCAGTTCGGTCACCCAGGGCCGCACATCGGCCATCCCGCCGACCCGGCCCGACAGCGGGGAGGCGACGATGTTGCGGACCCGCTCGTGGCTGGGCGATGGCAGCAAGCCGGCGGCCGCAGCGGCATCGGCGACCGCACCCGCGTCGCGTACTCCGCGGAGCTGAAGATTGCCCCGCACGGTCAGCTCCAGAGTGCCGTTGCCGAACTCGGTGGCCGTGTGCGCCAAAGCTTCCAGCTGCGCCGCACGGATCATTCCGCCGGGCAGCCGCAACCGGGCGAGCGCGCCGTCGGCCGCCTGGTGCACCTGCAGGGCACCGGGGCAGGCGTCGTCGTCGCGCAAACGCTTCACCCGTCCACCGTACGGGCGTATGTTCGGGCCATGGCGACGGCTGCCACCGACTTCGAGGTTCGCAGCCCGTAGATGTCTGGGACCAGGGCGGCGCAGGTGCGGGTGGCCGCACTGGTTGCTTTGGTGCTGCTGCTCGGGGTGGCGTTGCGTGGGCAGCTGCCAGGGGCTCAGCCGGCTAGCCGCGAACAACCGGCCGACCACACCGCGGGCCTGCTGGGGATGCTGGCGTTGGTGATCGCCTGCCTGCTGGTGATCATCGTCTCGATCGTGGCGACGTTGCGCGACCCGCGACGCGCCAAACCGGCCGCCCGCTACGAGGTTCCGGGTGCCGGGAGCGGTAGGGAGCGGCGGAGCTGGCGGTTCGTTCTCATCATCGTCGCCGCGATCCTGGCCTGGCTGCTGGTCGCCGCATTGCTGGCACAGGTGCGCCTGCCGCAGCTACGGGGCGGACCGCCGTCACCCCCGGCAGGCGACACGCCCCCCGGGACGGCGCCGCCCGGTCAGGTCCCCACCCCACGTCTACCGGCGCCCGAGCCGGACGTCCCTGACCCGGTCTACTGGTATCTGATGTTCGCGATGGCCGCCCTGCTGGTGGTGGTCCTCGCCGGGATGGTCGTACTGCGGGTGCGCCGCCGTGAGCCGGTGACCCCGCTCGATGCCCGCGACGCCGCAACCGAACACGTGCCCCCGGGGCCGGGATCGCTGGCCCTGGCCGCCGAACGGGGTCTGGCCGAGGTGGGTGACCTCAGCCGCGAGCCGCGCGAGGCCATCATCGCGTGTTATGCGGCGATGGAACACGCGCTGGCCAATGCTCCGGGCGCCGCGCCGCTGGAGTCGGACACCCCATCGGAAGTCCTCGCCCGCGCCGTCGAGCACGAAGCGATCCACGCCGGCAGCGCAACCGAACTCGTCGCCCTGTTCGCCGAGGCCCGGTTCAGCACGCACGTGATGAACGAGGGTCATCGCGAGGCCGCCGAACGCGCACTGCGCCTCGTTCTCGACGAGTTGCGGAGCCCGGTGTGATCCGCCTGGTGGCCGGGGGCCTGGCCCTGGTCGCGGGGGCAGAGGTGCTTGCCGTGGTTCTGGGTGCACGGCAATGGGTTCTGCCCGCGGCAGGACTGGCGCTGGTGGTGTTCCTTCTCGCTGCGCGGCTGAGCTTCGATGCGGCACAACATCGCAGCGCCGCTGAGCCTGGCGCTGACGATCCCGCGGAAGCGTTGCGGCGCTGGCGGTCTCGCACCGAGTCGACGATTCAGTGGGCCGATGCCACCCGAGGCGACTGGGATCGGCATCTACGGCCCAGGCTGGCGCGTGAGTTCGTGCTCGCCACCCGGCAGCGAGATCCGGCGGGACTGCAGGCGACCGGTCGCATCGTGTTCGGCGACGACCTGTGGTGCTGGGTGGATCCCAACAACGTCGTCCACGGCCGTGGCCGCGAACCCGGGCCCGGGTACGCCACGCTCCAGGAGATCCTGCGACGGATGGGGGACATATGACGATGCCGGCCCCGGCGATGACGGCCTATTGCGAAGCGGTACTCGACGAGATCGAACGCGTGGTGGTGGGTAAACGCGCTGCGCTCACGCTGATCCTGACCACGGTGCTGGCCGACGGCCACGTGCTGATCGAAGACCTGCCCGGCATGGGCAAGACACTGATCGCACGCTCATTCGCCGCCGCGCTGGGTTTGCGTTTCACCCGAGTCCAATTCACCCCTGACCTGTTGCCCGCCGACCTGCTCGGCTCCACGATCTACGACATGCAATCGGGCCGTTTCGAGTTCCGCCCCGGCCCGATCTTCACCAATCTGTTGATGGCGGACGAGATCAACCGGACCCCGCCCAAGACGCAGGCCGCGCTCTTGGAAGCCATGGCCGAGCGTCAGGTCAGTATCGACGGCGAAACTCACCAGCTGCCTTCGCCGTTCATCGTCCTGGCCACCGACAATCCGATCGAGTACGAGGGCACCTACCCGCTGCCGGAAGCTCAGCTCGACCGTTTCGCGGTCAAGGTCGCGCTGAACTATCTCTCCGAGACCGAGGAGGCGTCGATGTTGCGCCGCCGCATCGAGCGGGGGTCGGCGGAAGCGACGATCAACCAGGTGGTGGACGCCAAAGACCTTCTGGCCATGCGGGAATCGGTGGAGCAGGTATCTGTACACGACGACGTCCTGCACTACGTAGTCTCCATCGCGACGGCCACCCGCAGCCATCCGCAGGTGGCGGTGGGAGCCAGCCCGCGTGCCGAACTCGACCTCGTCCAGCTGGCGCGGGCCCGTGCGCTGGTGTCCGGCCGGGATTATGTGATCCCCGAGGACGTGAAGGCGCTCGCCGTTGCGGCGATCGCGCACCGGATCAGCCTGCGGCCGGAGATGTGGGTGCGCAGCGTGCACGGCTCCGATGTGGTCGAACAATTGCTGCGGCGGCTGCCGGTCCCGCGAGCGCGTGGTCAGGGACAGTGATGACGGACGCCCGTCACACCGAGGCCGAATTACATTGGAGTGCATCGCCGTTGACTCGGGCGATCGTCACGTGCGCCGGTGCCGCACTGGCGGTTGCCGTGATCGGGGCGCGGTGGCAGCTGATCGCGTTCGTGGCGCCCATGCTCGGGGTGCTCGCCTCGATCGGGTGGCAGCGCAAGCCGGCGACGGCAGCGGTGGTGGGGCGCCCGGCGTTGACGCGGTGTTTCGAGAACGAACGGATGCAGCTGAGCGCCGAGTTGGTGGGGGACTCGCCCGACGCGACGCTGACGGTGTGCGCGGTGCCCGGACTGCTGACCGAGACGATCGAGAGCGATCGCACTCGCGCAACTGTGTCCGCCGAGGCGCCGCGGTGGGGCCGCTACCCACTGCGCACCCGGGTGGAGGTCGTGGCGGCCGGCGGACTGCTGACCGGCACCGCGATCATCGATGCCGCCGACCTTTTCGTCTTCCCGGTCGCACCCCCGCAGCCGACCGGGATTCCCCGAACCGAGCTGCCCGATCGGCTCGGCACCCACCTGACCCGCCACATCGGTCCCGGTGTCGAGTTCGCCGATATTCGGCCCTACCTTCCGGGAGATCAACTGCGCGCGGTGAATTGGGCGGTCAGCGCACGCCGCGGCAGCCTGCACGTCACCGAACGGCTGACCGACCGCGCCGCCGACGTCGTCGTGCTCGTCGACATGAGCGCACAGCCGGCCGGACCGGCCACGGCGGTCACCGAGCGAATCCTGCGCGGCGCCACCCAGGTGGTGCAGACCGCGCTGCGCAACGGTGACCGGGCCGGCATCGTCGGGCTCGGCGGCCGTCGGCCCCGGTGGCTCGGTGCCGATATCGGCCGCAGGCAGTTCTACCGGATACTCGACGCCGCGCTCGGGGTGGGCAGCGAATACCAGGACACCGCAGGCACATTGGCGCCGCGCGCAGCCGTCCCACCCGGCGCGGTCGTCGTCGGGTTCTCCACCATGCTCGACACCGAATTCGCGCTGGCGTTGATCAACCTGTGCAAACGCGGGCACCCGGTCGTGGCGGTCGACGTGCTCGAAGGCTGGCCGTTCGCCGACGGCAACGACCCGATCCTCGAGCGCATGTGGGCGCTGCAACGCTCGGCGATGTACCGCGACATGAAGGTGATCGGTGTCGACGTGGTGTCCTGGCCCGCCGACGTCCCCCTCGATCAGGCGATGAGCCTGGTGCCCGACCGCGCCCGGCGCATCTCATGACGTCGCGGCGGCTGCTGGCGACGGCCTTCGGGGCGGTGACGGCCGGCTCGGCCGCCCTGGGCGCCGACGAACGCGGCATGGTCGCGGTTGCGGTGGCCCTGATCGCGGTGCTGGCCGGGCTCTATCTGCGGGCGGCGGCCACCGTGGCGGTGCTCGCCGTGATCGGCGCCATCGCGCTCTCCGGTCCGCAACCGATGCCGGCGGCGGTATCGGGGGTGTGTGCCGCGGCGTATCTGGTGCTGATGCACGCAGCGCTGACCCGGGCGACGGCCGTGGGTATCGCCGGTTTCGCCGCGGTAGGGGTACTGGCCACCACGCTGCCTGCCGGAGTGCCGTGGCTGCCGCTGCTCGCCCCGGTCGCCGGCGTGGCCGTGATCGGCCTTGCGCTGAGCCCGTTCCTGCGCGCCGAGCGACCCGCACGAGAAAACTGGACTTGACAGTACAGTTTCGGCCGGTAAGGCTGGAGCGACGGTGCATTGACTGTGGCGCCGCGACCGACGGGAGCATCGATGCGGGTCAAGCCGGGCGACATCGTCCAAGCCGACGAATTGCACTCCATCAACGGCGTCACGGTCAGCGTTCCTGACCCGGAAAAGGTTGTCCACCTTCAGTTTCGGCGTTTTGCTGGCTGCCCGATCTGCAATGTGCACCTGCAGTCGGTGGTCAAGCGCTACGACGAGATCACGGCAAACGGCATCCGCGAGGTGGTGCTGTTCCACTCCACGCCCGAGGAGTTGGAGACCTACGTCGATGACCTGCCGTTCGATCTCGTCGCCGATCCGGACCGGACGCTCTACCGACGATTCGGCGTCGAGACCTCGGTCCGATCGGTAATCGATCCGCGCTCGGTGGCACCGATCTTCAAGGGCATGATGGACCCGTCTCTGGCCGGCAAATTGCGCCTGAAGGCCGGGATGCATCGAGCCAACGGGGGCCATCTCGGTCTGCCCGCCGACATCTTGATCGACACCAACGGCACCGTCATCGACGCCAAGTACGGCAAGCACGCCGGGGATCAATGGTCCGTCGACGAACTGCTCCAGCACGCCAAGGCGCGGCGCTGAGGGGCGCAACGGCCAAGCCGGTGCCGGTGACCGAGCGGGGCCGGCGGGCTCGTGCCGCGATCGTGGACGCCGCGGCGGTGCTGATCTACCAACGTGGTGTCCGCGCAACCAGTCTTGACGACGTGCTCGCAGTGGCGGGTTGCGGAAAGTCCCAGCTCTACCACTACTTCAACGACAAGGCCGAGCTCGTCGGAGCCGTCATCGATCGGCAGCTGGAGATCGTGCTCGCCGCCCAACCCGGGCTGATGCATATCGAGTCGTGGGCAACGGTGGATTCTTGGCTGTCCGGCATCGTGCAGATGCACTCGGCTCCCGGCGGGCCGTTCGCGTGCCCGTTGGGCAAGTTGGCTGCCGAGCTGATGGACGACCAAAGCTTTCGGCCGCGTGTCGATGCCGCGTTCGGCCGATGGGTGGCACTGCTTTCCGACGGGCTGCGCACGATGCGGGACAACGGCGATCTGCGCGCCGACGTCGATCCGGATCGATTGGCCGCCAACGTTATTGCATCGCTGCAGGGCGGCATGCTGGTCGGCCGGGTGCGCGCCGACATCACCCCGATGCGCGACGCGGTCGATATGGCACGGGCGCAGCTTCGGCGGTGGAAGCCCGCCCCGACCGATCAACCAGAACCAACCCGCTAGTGCAAAGGAGCACCACCCATGGATGTATTGCGCACCCCCGACGAGCGTTTCGCCGCGTTGCCCGACTTCCCTTTCGCCCCGCGCTACGTGGAGGTCGATTCCGGCGACGGCGGCACGTTGCGCATGCACTACCTCGACGAGGGCCCGTCCGACGGTGAGGTGGTGCTGTTGTTGCACGGCGAGCCATCGTGGAGCTACCTGTACCGGTGGATGATCCCGGTGCTGGTCGAGGCCGGACTGCGTGCGGTGGCGATCGACCTCGTCGGTTTCGGGCGCAGCGACAAGCCGACCAGCCGCGACGACTACACCTATCAGGCGCACGTGGATTGGATGTGGGCGGCGATCGAGGAGATCGGTCTTGCCGACATCACGCTGGTCTGTCAGGACTGGGGCGGCCTGATCGGACTGCGCCTGGTCGGCGAGCATCCGGATCGGTTCGCCCGGGTGGTGGCGGCCAACACCATGCTGCCGACGGGTGATCATCACCCCGGTGAGGCGTTCCTCGCGTGGCAGAAGTTCAGTCAGGAAGTGCCGTTGTTCCCGGCCGGCCAGATCGTCAACGGCGGATCCCTGTCCACGTTGTCGGCCGAGACGATCGCGGCCTACGACGCACCGTTCCCGGACGCCAGCTATCAGGCCGGGGCCAGGCAGTTCCCCATGCTCGTCCCGATCAGTCCGGACGACCCGGCGACGCCAGCCAACCGCAAGGCATGGGCGTCGCTGGGTCGCTTCGAAAAGCCTTTCCTGTCAGCGTTTTCCGACTCAGATCCGATTACCGGTGCTGCTGAGCCGGTGCTGCGGGGCCACGTCCCTGGCGCACGTGGACAGTCACATGTGACCATCGCCGGAGCCGGCCACTTCCTGCAAGAGGACAAGGGACGTGAACTGGCCGAGGCGGTCGTGACGTTCGTGCGCGCCAACCCCCGAGCCGAATAGGGCACCACCCGGCCCATACGGTACGAATGGTGGGTGTCTTCCACCGTGTTGCTGTTGTCGACGTCGGATACCGACCTGATCACCGCCCGAGCCAGCGGCGCGGACTACCGGTGGGCCAACCCGGCACGACTGATCGACGGTGAGCTGGCCGAGCTGCTCGACGGCGCTGACCTGGTGGTGGTGCGCATCCTGGGCGGCTATCGGGCGTGGCAGGACGGCATCGACGAAGTGGTGGCCAGCGGCTGCCCGGCCATCGTCGTCAGCGGGGAGCAGGCCCCCGACGCCGACCTGATGGAGCGCTCCACGGTGCCCGCGGGCATCGCCGTCCAGACCCATGTCTACCTGGCCCAGGGCGGGGTGGAAAACCTGCGGCAGCTACATGCCTTCTTGTCCGACACCCTGCTGATGACCGGAATCGGCTTCAACCAGCCGTCGCAAACCCCGGCATGGGGAGTGCTGGACCGGGCGAGTGGGCTGGCTGACGGGCCGACCATCGCGGTGCTGTACTACCGCGCCCAGCAGCTCGCCGGCAACACCGCCTACATCGAGGCGCTCGCCGATGCGATCGAGCAGGCCGGCGGCCGTGCACTTGGGGTCTATTGCACGTCGCTGCGCACACCCGAACCCGAACTGCTGGAACTGCTCGGCACCGCCGACGCCATGGTGGTGACCGTGCTGGCCGCGGGCGGAGCCCGGCCGGCGACCGCCGGGGCAGGCCACGACGACGACAGCTGGAACGTCAAACACCTTGCCGCCCTTGATGTCCCGATCCTGCAAGGATTGTGCCTGACCAGCTCGCGGGCCACGTGGACTGACAACGACGACGGCTTGAGCCCACTGGATGTCGCCACCCAGGTGGCGGTGCCGGAGTTCGACGGTCGCATCATCACGGTCCCGTTCTCGTTCAAAGAGATCGACTCCGACGGGCTCATCTCCTATGTGCCCGACCCCGAGCGGTGCGCTCGGGTGGCCGGCCTGGCCGTCAAGCACGCCATGCTTCGCCGGGTCGCCCCGGCCGATAAGCGCCTGGCCCTGGTGTTTTCGGCGTACCCGACCAAGCACTCGCGGATCGGCAACGCGGTCGGACTGGACACCCCGGCCAGCGCCGTCGCACTGCTGCGCGCGCTGCGCGATGCCGGTTACCGCATCGGCGAGGTTCCCGGCGTCGACGCCTGCGATGGTGACGCCCTGATGCACTCGCTGATCGAACGCGGCGGCCAAGACCCGGACTGGGTCACCGACGGTCAGCTGGCCGGCAACCCGATCCGGATCCCCGCAGCGCAATACCGGGAATGGTTCGCCACGCTGCCCGCTGAGCTGACCGAGGCGATGATCACCCACTGGGGTCCGCCGCCGGGTGAACTGTTCGTGGACCGCAGCCGTGACGCGGCTGGCGAGATAGTGGTTGCCGCAATGCAATCCGGCAACATCGTGATCCTGGTCCAGCCGCCGCGCGGATTCGGTGAGAACCCGGTGGCCATCTACCACGATCCCGATCTGCCGCCGAGTCACCACTACCTGGCCACCTATCTGTGGCTGCGGCACGGGTTCGGTGCGCACGCCGCCGTGCATCTGGGCAAGCACGGCAATCTGGAGTGGTTGCCCGGCAAGACCGTTGGCATGTCGGCGGCCTGCGGGACCGACGCGGCACTGGGTGATCTGCCGCTGATCTACCCGTTCCTGGTCAACGACCCGGGGGAGGGCACTCAGGCCAAGCGCCGGGCCCACGCCACCCTGGTCGATCACCTGATTCCGCCGATGGCCCGTGCGGAAAGCTACGGCGACATCGCGCGGCTGGAACAACTGCTCGACGAACACGCGAACATCGCCGCACTCGACCCGGGCAAGCTGCCCGCCATCCGCCAGCAGATCTGGACGTTGATGCGCGCGGCGAAGATGGACCACGATCTGGGCCTGGCGCAGCGGCCAGAGGATGACTCCTTCGATGACATGCTCCTGCACGTCGACGGCTGGCTCTGCGAGATCAAGGACGTCCAGATTCGCGACGGCCTGCACATCCTGGGCACCGCGCCGGCCGGTGAGGCCGAGCTCGACCTGGTACTGGCCATCCTGCGGGCACGCCAACTCTTCGCCGGTGAACAGCACCTGCCCGGCCTGCGTCAGGCCCTCGGGCTGGCCGAGGACGGTACCGCCGATCGGGCCGCCGTCGACGAAGCCGAGCAGCAGGCTCGGGCGCTGCTGGCCGGGCTGCAGGCCACCGGCTGGGATGCCGGCCGGGTCGGTGAGCTGACCGACGACGCGGCTGTCGCGGCGATCCTGCGGTTCGCGGCCACGGAGGTGGTACCGCGGCTGGCCGGCACGGCCGCGGAGATCGACCAGATCTTGCGCGCGTTGGACGGCCGGTTCATCGAGGCGGGGCCGTCCGGTTCGCCGCTACGCGGTCTGATCAACGTGCTGCCCACCGGGCGCAACTTCTACTCCGTCGACCCCAAGGCTGTCCCGTCCCGGCTGGCCTGGGACACCGGTGTGGCCATGGCGGATTCGCTGCTCGAACGCTACCGCGCCGACCACGGCGACTGGCCGCGATCCGTCGGGCTGTCGGTGTGGGGCACCTCGGCGATGCGGACCTCGGGCGACGACATCGCCGAAGTCCTTGCGCTGCTGGGCGTCCGGCCGGTGTGGGACGACGCCTCCCGTCGCGTCGTCGACCTGGAGGCCATCTCACTGGCCGAACTGGACCGTCCGCGCATCGACGTGACGGTGCGGATCTCGGGCTTCTTCCGGGACGCCTTCCCGCACGTCGTCACGATGCTCGACGACGCGGTGCGCCTGGTCGCAGGCCTCGACGAGCCGGTCGAGCAGAACTTCGTCCGGGCCCACGCGCAGGTCGACCTCGCCGAACACGGTGACGAAAGGCGCGCCACGACGCGCATTTTCGGCTCAAAGCCGGGCACCTACGGGGCCGGCCTGCTGCAGCTGATCGACAGCCGCAACTGGCGTGACGACGCCGACCTGGCGCAGGTGTACACCGCGTGGGGCGGGTTCGCCTACGGCCGCGGACTCGACGGCAAACCGGCGGGAGACGACATGTCCACCCAGTACCGCCGAATCGTGGTCGCCGCCAAGAACACCGACTCGCGCGAGCATGACATCGCCGACTCCGACGACTACTTCCAGTACCACGGCGGCATGGTCGCGACCGTGCGCGCACTCACCGGGCGGGCGCCCGAGGCCTACATCGGCGACAACACCCGTCCCGACGCCGTGCGCACCCGCACGCTGTCCGAGGAGACCACCCGGGTCTTCCGCGCCCGCGTGGTCAATCCGCGGTGGATGGCCGCGATGCGCAAGCACGGCTACAAGGGTGCCTTCGAGATGGCTGCGACGGTGGACTACCTGTTCGGCTACGACGCCACCGCGGGGGTCATGGCCGACTGGATGTACGAGCAGCTCACCGAGTCCTATGTGCTGGACCCGGAGAACCGCAAGTTCATGAACGAGTCCAATCCCTGGGCGCTGCACGGCATGTCGGAGCGGCTACTCGAGGCTGTCGGGCGCGGCATGTGGGAGAACCCCGATCAGGCGACGCTGGACGGGCTGCGGCAGGTGCTGCTGGAAACTGAGGGTGATCTCGAAGCGCGCTAGATTGGCGAGATGCCGCTTACGTTTGCCGAGGTCGTCCAGGCTAAATACATCACGTTGACCACGTTCACCAAGGACGGGCGGCCCAAGCCGACCCCGGTGTGGGTTGTCCCAGAAGGGGACACCGCGTTGGTGATCAGCGAGAAGAACGCGTGGAAGGTCAAGCGCATCCGCAACACCCCGCGGGTGACCGTCGCGATCTGCGATATGCGGGGCAACGTGAAGAGCGAAGCCGTGGAGGGCGTGGCGAGCGTGCTCGACGAGTCGCAGACCGAACGCGTCTACCAGGCGATCGGCAAGCGCTACGGGATCGTCGGCCACGTCTTCAACTTCTTCAGCAAGCTGCGCGGCGGCACCAACCGCACGATCGGCCTGGAACTGCGGGCTGCTTGACGCGGATGCCCCCCACCTTCCACGACGTCGCGCAGGCGAAGTATCTGTTGCTCACCACGTTCACCAAGGACGGGACTCCCAAGCCGACGGCCGTCTGGGGAGTGCCCGACGGCGACCGTCTGCTGGTCATCACCGACCGGGTGTCCTGGAAGGTCAAGCGGATTCGCAACACCCCGCGGGTCACCATCGCCGAGTCCCATTCGCTCGGTAAGCCCAAGGGTGTGGCGGTGCAGGCGACGGCCCGGGTGCTGCCCGACGCGGAGACCCGCGCCGTCTACAACAAGGTGCTGCGTCGCTACTGGCAGCACTCGTGGTGGTTCTACCTGCACAGCCTGGTCCGGGGCGGTATCGACAAGGTCCACGTCGCCCTCGAGATCACTGCGCACTAGAACTCACAGGCTGCTATCAGGCTGGCCGGAACCCGCCGTCGCGCCGACTCGTTGCCCATGCATGGTGCTGCGGACGTTTTTCGTGTACGCCCTGGTCGAGATCGCGGTTCTGGCTGCCTTGACCTGGTCTGTCGGGCTCGGGTGGACGTTGCTGATCCTGCTCGCCACCTCGGTGGTCGGCGTCGCGCTGGCCGGTTCCCAGGTCAAGCGCCAGATCCTCAAGCTTCAGCGCACCCGCACCGATCCGCACGGCGCCGTCGCCGACGGCATGCTCGTTGCGCTCGGCACCGTTCTGGTTTTCATCCCCGGGCTGGTCAGCACCGCGCTCGGCGCGCTGATGCTGCTCCCGCCGACCCGCAGCGTGGTGCGTCCGGTGGCCGGGGCGCTGCTCACCCGGGGCATCGCCCGCCGGGTCAGCGTCGTGAACCTGACCGCTCCCGGTTATCCCGGCCGCGGCGACTACATCGACGGCGAGATCGTGGAGGACCAGGTCTACGGCCCGGTCCACGACGCCAACATCGTCCGGCGCTACTGACCCCCTCCGGCCACCTCGCCGCTGCGGGGCAGACTGATCCACCGTGACCACACTGCTGCTCGGCGGGCGCATTCACAGCCCGTCGCATCCGGATGCCACCGCGATGGCGGTCCGTGACGGCGTCGTCGCCTGGCTGGGCAGCGACGACGTGGGCCGTTCGCAGTTCGGCAACGCCGAGATCGTCGACCTGCAGGGCGGCTTCGTAGCGCCGGCTTTCGTGGACAGTCACATCCACCTGACGTCAACCGGCCTGCTGATGACCGGGCTGGACCTGACGGCGGCGACCTCCAAGCAGCACTTCCTGCGGATGGTCGCCGAGCATGCCGCGGCCCATCCGGGCCAACCGATCTGGGCACACGGCTGGGATGACACCGGCTGGGCGCGCGACGACGCCCCGAGCACCGCGGAACTCGACGCCGTCACCGGCGCCGTGCCGGCCTATCTCGCCCGCGTCGACGTGCACTCCGCCGTGGCCTCCACGGCACTGCGGGACCTGGTGCCCGGGCTGGCGGCGGTCGCCGGATACGACCCGCACCGTCCGCTGTCGGCCGACGCCCACCACCTGGTCCGAGGCGAGGCCCGCCGACTGCTGACCGCCAGGCAGCGCACCGATGCGCGGCTGGCCGCGCTTGATGCACTGGCCGCCGCGGGAATCGTTGCCGCGCACGAGTGCGCCGGACCCGATATCGGCGGCTTCGACGACTGGCAGGAGCTGCGCACCACCTCCCACGGCGTCGAGATCATCGGCTATTGGGGCGAGGCGGTGTCCAGCGCCGCACAGGCCAGGGCGCTCATCGAGGAGACCGGTGCGCGCGGGCTGGCCGGTGATCTGTTCGTCGACGGCGCGCTCGGCTCGCACACGGCCTGGCTGTGCGAGCCGTACGCCGACGCCCCGGACACCACCGGGAATTGCTACCTGGACGCCGACGGCATCGCCGAGCATCTGATCGCCTGCACAGATGCCGGCGTGACGGCGGGATTCCACGTGATCGGCGACGCCGCGGTGGGTGCCGTGGTCGACGCCGTCACCCGGATTGTCGAGCGGTTCGGGGCGCCTGCGGTGGCCCGCTGCGGGCACCGGCTGGAACACCTGGAGATGGTGACCGCCGAGCAGGCCGCCGTCCTCGGCCAGTGCGGGATCACGGCCAGCATGCAGCCCAATTTCGACGCGCTGTGGGGCGGCCCCACAGGCATGTACGCCCGCCGCCTCGGTTCCGGCAGAGCCGCCCCGCTCAACCCGTTCTCGCTACTAGCATCGGCAGGCGTGCCCATGGCGTTCGGCTCAGATGCTCCGGTGACCAGCATCAATCCCTGGGCCACGGTGCGTGCGGCCAGCCATCATCAGACTCCCGGAAGTGCGATCTCCGTGCGGGCGGCCTTCGCCGCCGCTACCCGAGGTGCCTGGCGGGCCGGCGGCGAGAACGACGGGATCAGCGGCACCCTCGTGCCGGGCGCCCCAGCGTCCTATGCGGTCTGGGAAACGGGTCCGACCGAGGTCGCTGCTCCCGCCGACAGCGTGCAGCGCTGGTCCACCGACGCGCAGTCCCGGGTGCCCGCACTGCCGCGGCTGGATCCCGGTGAGCCGCTGCCGCACTGCCGTCAGACCGTCCATCGCGGTGTCGTCCTCCATGGGTAGCCGGCTGGTGACATGGTTGCGCACCGCACTGCCGCCGCGGATGATGCGGTTGCTGGTCGCGGTGACCGCCGGGTTGTTGCTGTGCATCAGCTTCCCGCCGATCGGCTGGTGGTGGTCGGCAGTGCTGAGCTTCGCGATGTTCAGCTGGGTTCTGGTGCACCCCAGGACGACAGCGGTCGGCGGTCTCGGGTACGGGTTCTTGTTCGGGCTCGCGTTCTACATCCCGCTGATTCCGTGGATCAGCGGGCTGGTGGGCCCGGTGCCGTGGCTGGCGCTGTCCGCGATGGAGGCCTTGTTTCCGGCGCTATTCGGCGTGCTTGCCGTCGTGGTGCGCAAGCTGCCGGGCTGGCCGTTGTGGCTCGCGCTGGTGTGGTCGCTGCAGGAGTGGCTGAAGGCGACGGTGCCATTCGGCGGATTCCCTTGGGGCGTAGTCGGTTTCGGGCAGACCAATGGTCCGTTCCTGTCGCTGGTCCAACTCGGCGGGGTGCCGCTGCTGTCGTTCGGCGTCGTGCTGCTCGGCACGTCGCTGGCCGCGCTGACACTCGAGATCGTGCGCTGGATGCTGCGCGGCGGCACTGAAAAGCCAGCAGAACACGTGTCGCTGCCCGGCGTGCTGCTGCCCGGACTGTGCATCACCGCAGTACTTCTGACCACCGCGGTGGTCGCCCCGCAGGTGCGCCGCGCCGCCGGTGGCGCAGGCAACGAGCCGACGGTCACCGTCGCGGCGATCCAGGGCAATGTGCCGCGACTCGGGCTGGATTTCAACGCTCAGCGTCGCGCCGTCCTGGACAATCACGTCCGCCAGACCGTCCAGCTGGCCGACGAGGTGCACGCGGGCAGGGCGCCGCAGCCGCAGTTCGTGATCTGGCCGGAGAACTCCTCGGACATCGACCCGTACACCAACACAGACGCCGCTGCGCAGATCAGCGTCGCCGCGCAGGCGATCGGTGCGCCTATCCTGGTCGGCACCGTCGCGGCGCGCCCGGACTGGACGCCGGAGAACCCTTTCGCGTCGAACACCGTCGTCGTCTGGGACCCGGTCACCGGGCCGGGGGAGCGGCACGACAAGCAGATCATCCAGCCGTTCGGCGAGTACCTGCCGTGGCGGGGCTTCTTCCGGCATCTGTCGTCGTTCGCCGACCGTGCCGGATACTTCGTGCCCGGTAACGGCTCGGGGGTGGTGCACGCCGCAGGGGTGCCGGTCGGGGTGGCGACCTGCTGGGAGGTCATTTTCGACCGGGCGCTGCGTGAGTCGGTCCTGGACGGCGCACAGGTGCTGGCCGTTCCGACCAACAACGCGACCTTCGACCAGAACATGAGCGAGCAGCTGCTGGCCTTCGCCCGCGCCCGCGCCGTCGAGCACGACCGCTACGTGGTGGTGGCCGGCACCGTCGGGATCAGCGCGGTGATCGCGCCCGATGGGCATGAGCTGAGCCGGACCCAGTTCTTCACGCCGGGCTATCTCGACATGGCCGTACGGCTCAAGACCAGCCTGACGCCGGCCACCCGCTGGGGGCCGTGGGTGCAATGGGTGCTGGTCGGGGCCGCCCTTGCCGTTGTCATGGCCGTCATACTGCACAATGGTTGGTTCATGCGTCCGTTGCGCCGCAGAAAGCGGCAACGGGACGCAAACAGCATGTCCGGGGGCGGAGACGACGGCGATAACCCGCCGGAGCAGGGCGAATCATCCTCAGCTCTGGCCGGACAGCACGACAAAGGAGAGTCATGACCGACCGGGGCAACACGGGCGCCGAGCCGCCCAGCCAGCGCACCCTGGTGATCATCCCCACATTCAACGAGCTGGAGAACCTGCCGCTGATCGTGGGCCGGGTGCACAAGGCCTGCCCGGACGTCCACGTGCTGATCGTCGATGACGGCAGCCCCGACGGCACCGGCGAGCTCGCCGACGAGCTGTCGCTGGCCGACCCGGATCGCGTCCACGTCATGCATCGCACCGCCAAAGACGGCCTCGGTGCGGCCTACCTCGAGGGGTTCGCCTGGGGATTGGGCCGGCAGTACAACGTGCTGGTCGAGATGGATGCCGACGGCAGCCATGCCCCCGAGCAGTTGTATCGGCTCCTGGACGCGATCGACAACGGCGCGGATCTGGCCATCGGATCGCGCTATGTGCCCGGCGGCACGGTGCGCAACTGGCCGCACCGGCGGCTGGTGCTGTCCAAGACCGCCAACACCTATTCGCGGGTCCTACTCGGCGTCGACATCCACGACATCACCGCCGGCTACCGCGCCTACCGGCGCGAGGTACTGGAGAAGATCGACCTGTCGGCCGTCGATTCCAAGGGGTACTGCTTCCAGATCGACCTGACGTGGCGCACGATCAACAGCGGTTTCACGGTCAAAGAGGTGCCGATCACGTTCCGCGAGCGCGAACTCGGGGTGTCGAAGATGAGCGGCTCGAACATCCGCGAAGCGATGGTCAAGGTCGCCCAGTGGGGCATCAGCGGGCGCATGGACCGCGCCCGCGGCGTCGTCCGCTAGATCAGCTGCCGCGACGTTTGGACTTGATCAGGTCCAGACGCTCCTTGAGAAGCTCTTCGAGCTCCTCGACCGAACGCCGTTCCAGCAGCATGTCCCAGTGCGTCCGCGGCGGCTTGACCTTCTTGGGCTCGGGCAGGTCACCGTCGATGAGGGTGCCGTCCAGGCCGTTCTTGCAGGGCCAGGTGCCGGGGATCTCGGCGTCGTCGGCGAACGGAACCTCGAATTCCTCGCCGTTCTCGGTGCGGTACCGCGCGATCTGACGCGGCGCCAAGTCGTGGTTGCGGTCGGTCTCGTAGCTCACGGCTCCGAGCCGGCTGCCTCTCAAGACACGATCAGCCATCGTCAACTCTCCTCAGCGTCTATCTAGGGCCTGGGCCCTCTACGAAGTCCGGATAGTGAACGCAAGACCACACACTGCGGTTCCCGACTCGACCCACCATGATACCGGGATCGCTTCGCCAATCCGTCTACAGTCACAAGGCGTGACGCGTCGTACCCGCTCCCAGTCGTGCCGGTGGTGTGGCCGCGAGGTGGCTGACGCCGGGATGGGGCGCCGCAGGCAGTACTGCAGGCAGTCCTGCCGTCAGCGCGCCTACGAACAGCGGGCCCTGGTCAAGGGCAGCGCGATCCCGGAGGATGCGGTCGTGCTCTCCGCTGACGAGGCCGCTGAGCTGTCCGATCGGGTCTATCAGGTGCGCTGCGCCGCCGAGGATGTCGCGACCGCGGTCGACGAGGGCGCGGCGACCCACGAGCTCCGCGAACTGTGCGACGCGCTGGTCCAGGCCGCCAAGGCCGCCGACGGGTGGCGCTGATGAAGGCATCGGTCGTCGTCGGTCCCGGCACAGCCGAAGTCGTCGATGTCCCGCGCCCCGACGTCGGGCCGGCCGACGTGTTGATCAGGATGCGAGCCTGCGGTGTCTGCGGATCCGACGGCTTCTACATCAGCATCGGCGGCGTGCCACCCCGGCAGGGGCGTATGCCGCTGGGCCACGAACCGGCCGGCGAGATCGTCGAAGTCGGAGCCGACGTCACCGGTCTGGCGGTCGGCGATCACGTCGTCATCAATCCGATGGCCCGGGCCTCCAACATCATCGGCAACGGCGGTGACAGCGGCGCGCTCGCCGACTACCTGCTGATCGAGAACGCCGTCCGCGGCGTCAGCGTGGAGGTCATTCCGGACCACATCCCGTGGGAAGTCGCCGCACTCAACGAACCGATGGCCGTCGCCCGGCACGCCGCCAACCGGTGCAAACCCAGACCGGGGGACAAAGTCGTCATCTTCGGTGCCGGGCCCATCGGCCTCGGTGCGGTCCTGGCCTTCAAGGCGCTCGGAGCGAGCCACATCGTGGTCGCCGACCTGATCCCGGCGCGCCTGGACAAGGCGCTGCAGATCGGTGCCGACGCCGTCATCAACTCCGCCGACGACGACGTGATCGCCAAGCTCGTCGAACTGCACGGCACCGGAGACGCCATGTTCGGCGGCAGGGCCGGGACCCACATCTACCTCGACGCGGCCGGAGTGCCCGCGGTGATCAACACCGCGCTGGCCGCCGCCCAGCGCGGCGCCACCATCGGTGTCGTCGCCGTGCACAAGGAGCCGGTCCCCATCGAATTCATCAATGTGATGAGCAACGAGATCACGATCCTCGGATCCATCGGATATCCCGACGAAATATTCGAGGTGACAAGGGATCTCGTCGAAAACTGGGCGACGTATCGGCTGATAGTCAGCCACACGGTACCCTTCGGCGACGTCGACGAGGCACTGCGGCTGGCGTCCACGCCCGGCGCCGCCGACAAGGTCGTCGTCACCTTTCCCGACGACGCCTGACGGGGCGCACAGCGTTTTCGCAGCTAAGATCGGAACGTGCTCCCGGAGTCACCTCCACAGGTGCCCGCCGAATCGGGCGTTTATCGCTTCGACGACTTCGTGCTGGACACCCCCAATTACGAACTGCGTTCCGGGGACACGGTCGTACGGGTCGAACCGCAGGTCTTCGATGTGCTGGCGCACCTGGTCGCCAATCACCAGCGGGTGGTCACCAAAGAGGAACTGTTCGATTCGGTGTGGGGCGGCAAGTTCGTCGGTGAGGCGGCGCTGACCAGCCGGATCAAGGCCGCTCGCCGTGCACTCGGGGACGACGGGGAGTCCCAGACCTATATCCGGACCGTGCGTGGCCGCGGCTACCGCTTTGTCGGGACGCTGGCGACGTCGGCAGATCCGGTGGTCGCCGCGGCGCCGCCCCAGCACATCTCGTTCTGCCGGGCCGCTGACGGTGTGCGGCTGGCCTATGCGACCGCAGGCGACGGGCCGCCGTTGGTGCGGGCCGCGAACTGGATGACACATCTGGCCTACGACATCGAAAGCCCGGTGTGGCGGCACTGGGTCAGCGACCTGTCTGAAGGTCACACGTTCATCCGCTACGACGAACGCGGGTGCGGACTCTCGGACTGGGAGGTGGGCGAGTTCACCTTCGCCGACTGGGTGGCCGATTTGGAGTCGGTGGTGGATGCCATTGGACTGCAACGCTTTCCGCTGCTCGGGGTGTCACAGGGCGGTGCGGTGGCGATCGAGTACGCGGCGCGGCATCCGGAAAAGGTAAGCCACCTGGTGCTGTGCAGCGCGTATGCGCGCGGGCGCGGCGTGCGCGCGGTCAGCCAGGAGGAACAACGCGCCGCGGCACTGGACCTGGACCTGGCCCGGGTCGGCTGGGGCAAGGACGACCCGGCATTTCGCCAGGTGTTCGCCGCGCAGTTCCTGCCGGACGGGAGCCGCTCGGACTGGGCCGATTTCGACCAGCTGCAGCGGCGCACCACCTCGCCGGAGAACGCCGTGCGGTTCCTCACCGAGTTCGCGGCGATCGATGTCCGCGACGCCGCCAGGCGGGTGCAATGCCCGACGCTGATCATGCATTCGCGCAACGACCACCGGGTGCCGATGCAGTTCGGTGAGGAACTCGCCGAACTGATCGGCGGATCCCGGCTGGTGGCACTCGCCAGCAACAACCACCTGCTGACCGGGGTCGAGCCGGCCTGGCAGGTGTTCTGCGACGAGGTCCGCCGATTCCTGGCGATCTCCCCCTAATCTCCACACATTCTCCAAGTACCTAACCGATCGTTACTCGAAGCTGGTGACATGAGAAAACACCTACGCACCCTGCTGGCCGGCGTGATCGCGACTGTCGCCCTCGGCACCGTCACTGCCTGCTCCGGGGGGTCCACCACGACCGCGAACTCCCCGACACCGTCATCGAGCGCCGCGGTCGTCAAGGATTTCCCGCAGTCGGCGCACTACATCGCCGACATGCCGATGTCCGACGGCAAGACGATGACGATCGGCGTGGCGGTGGAGGGCGACAAGATCGCCGCCTACGCCTGTGACGGCAGCACCGACGAAGCGTGGTTCTTCGGCACGCAGAAGGACGGCGCCCTGGACATCACATCCAAGTACCAGGACACGCTGAAAGCGTCGTTCGACGGATCCGCGGTCGTGGGGCAGCTGACCATGAACGACGTCGACTACACGTTCACCGCGGCTTCGGTGGCTCTGCCGTCGGCCATGTACACCGCGGCGGCCAATGGTGTGCGCGCGTCCTGGGTGGTGAGGCCCGACAACACCATCACCGGCGTGCAGTTCCGGTCGACCGACGAGGACGACACCTCGGACCTCGTACAGGCCAACGAGCAGAAGTTCCGTGACCAGGTGCGCCAGCGCCGTCTGGCCCGACTGCTGCAGCCCGCCCCGCCGCTGGAGTTCGGCACCTGGCGCTCGACCGTCAACGGCGTTCCGGTGACGGCGATCCGGGTCGACGGCGACACGCGGCTGAGCTGATCCCGCTCCGAGTAAGCCCGCCCGGGACACCCGTCCCGGGCGGGCTTCTTTTCGTCACCGCGAATCAAACCCTTAACCCCGTGGCGGTCGATTCCTAGGGTTGGTGGACGCGACGAATCTTGCGATGTCGCACGCCCACAGCCACCTACGTGCCAGCTCGGGGAGACCCACACCGTGACGATGCAAGCCGCGCCGGTCCTGCCGGCGGGACCCCACGCGCCGGCTCAACGCCGGCACCGGAAGTGGACTTTTCTGCGGTGGGGCACCCCGGTGGTTCTGCTGACGTTGTGGCAGCTGGGCAGCGCCCTGGGAATCATCTCCCAGGAAGTCCTGCCCGCTCCCTCGCTGATCGCCGAAGCCGGGCTCGAGCTCATCCGCGACGGCCAGCTCGCCGACGCGCTACAGGTCTCCGGGCTGCGGGTGATCCAAGGGCTCTTGCTGGGCGGTGTGATCGGGATCGGGCTGGGGACCGCGGTCGGTCTGTCGCGCTGGACCGAGGCGACGGTCGACCCGCCGATGCAGATGTTGCGGGCACTGCCGCACCTGGGCTTGATTCCGCTGTTCATCCTGTGGTTCGGGATCGGCGAGCTGCCCAAGGTGCTGTTGGTCGCGCTCGGCGTCAGCTTCCCGCTCTACCTCAACACGTTCTCGGCGATCCGGCAGGTCGATCCGAAGTTGTTCGAAACCGCTGACGTGCTTGGATTTTCATTTCGGCAGCGGTTCAGCCACATCATTTTTCCCAGCGCAGCCCCGCAGGTGCTGGTGGGGCTACGCCAGTCGCTGGCGATCGCCTGGCTGACCTTGATTGTCGCCGAACAGATCAACGCCGACAAAGGCATCGGCTACCTGATCAACAACGCGCGTGACTTCCTGCGCATCGACACCATCATCTTCGGCCTGATCGTCTACGCGCTGCTGGGCATCACGACCGACGCCATCGTCCGCTCGCTTGAGCGCCGAGCCCTGAGGTATCGGTCATGACCGTGACACACGAACACAAGACCGGGTTGGCCGCCGAACTTCGCCACATCGACAAGTGGTACGGCGAGCATCGCGTCCTGGAGGATGTCTCGCTGACCGTCGGCGCCGGCGAGATCGTCGCGCTCGTGGGACGCAGCGGCTCCGGCAAGTCCACCATCCTGCGAGTCCTGGCGAATCTGTCCGAGGATCACAGCGGCGAGCGGGTGGTCGCGGGCGCGCCGGCACTGGCCTTTCAGGAGCCGCGGTTGTTTCCGTGGCGCTCGGTTCGGACGAATGTCGCCTACAGACTGACCCGATTTCGGTTGCCCCGCGATGAGGTGGCGGCGCGGGCCGAGCAGGCGCTGGCCGATGTCGGCCTGGCCGACCGGGCCGGCGCGTGGCCGCTGACGCTGTCGGGCGGCCAGGCGCAGCGGGTATCACTGGCCCGGGCGCTGGTGGCCGAGCCGCAGCTGCTTCTGCTCGACGAGCCCTTCGGTGCATTGGACGCGCTCACCCGGCTGTCCATGCACGCGCTGCTGCTGGAGCTGTGGCGCCGGCACCAGTTCGGCGTGCTGCTGGTCACCCACGACGTGAATGAGGCTGTGGCACTGGCTGATCGAGTACTCGTCCTGGATTCTGGCCGGGTCGTGCATCAGACCGAGATCGCTGATCCACGGTTGCCGACGGGAACCCCGTCGGCAGCCAACGAGAGTCACCGAGTCGAATTGCTCGAGCAACTCGGCGTTCAGATCTGACAGGAGCAGGCTTGTATCCCAGAGTGTTTCACCGTGTGATGGTCTTGTTGGCCGTTCTCGGCCTGCTGACGGGTTGCGTATCGCACCAGGAGAACCCCGGCGCGGCACAGGCGCCGCCGACGGTCGCGCTGACCGAGCTGTCGGACCTGACCTTGCAGGTGGGCGATCAGAAGGGCGGTACCGAATCACTGCTTCGCGCCGCCGGCGCGCTGGACAACCTGCCGTACAAGATCGCCTTCTCCACCTTCACGTCCGGGCCGCCGCAGATCGAGGCCGCAACCGCGGGCAAGATCGACTTCGCCATCACCGGCAACACGCCGCCGATCTTCGGCGCGGCCTCCGGTGCGAAGGTGAAGGTGGTCTCGGCCTACAACGGCGGCGGGATCGGCGACCAGATCCTGGTTGCCGCGGACTCGCCGATCACTTCGGTGGACCAGTTGCGCGGCAAGAGCATCGCGGTCGGCAAGGGCAGCTCCGCGCACGGCAACGTGCTCGGACAGCTGGCCAAAGCGGGGCTGACGCCCGCCGAAGTCAATCTGGTGTTCCTCCAGCCGGCCGACGCGCTGTCGGCGTTTCGGGCCGGTCAGGTCGAGGCGTGGGCCATTTGGGATCCGTTCACAGCGCAGGCCGAGCAGCAGCTGAAGGTACGGTCGATCGCCCAGGCCAAGGGCGTCACGAACGGCTACTGGTTCGGGGTTGCCTCCGATGCCGCACTGGCGGATCCGAAGCGCAACACCGCGCTGGCCGACCTGCTCGTGCGGTTTGCCAAGGCCGCCAAATGGGCTCAGGATCACCCGCAGGACTGGGCCGAAAAGTATGCTGCCGCTGTGGGATTGGATCCCAAGGCCGCCGAGGTGGCGCAGGGCCGGAGCCTGCGGCTGCCGACCGCGCTGAGCGACGAGGTGGTTGCAAGCGAGCAGAAGATCGCGGATCTGTTCGCCAAATCAGGGCAGATCCAGGCTGCCCCCGATTTTTCCAAGTGGGTCGACCGCCGCTACGCCAGCGAGCTGGAGCCCGTTCTCATCAGCTCCAACTAGAGGAGAATCGTTTTGTCTGCCAAGTTCTTCTGGTTCCTGCCCACCAACGGTGACAGCCGGTCGATCGTGGGGGCGTCGCACGCGTCGGCGCACCACACGATTCCCGACGGGTACCGCGCGCCGACCCGGCGGTACCTGGCCGAGGTGGCCAGGGCGGCCGACCGGCTCGGCTTCGAGGGAGTGCTCACACCGACCGGAACATGGTGCGAGGACGCGTGGTTGACGGCGTCGTCGCTGCTGGCCGAGACGGAGCGGCTGAAGTTTCTCGTGGCGTTCCGGCCCGGGCTGGTACCGCCCACCCTTGCCGCGCAGCAGGCGGCGACGTTGCAGCGGTTCTCCGACGGCCGCCTGTTGCTCAATGTGGTCAGCGGTGGCGACGACCTCGAGCAGCGGCGGTTCGGTGACTGGCTCGGCCACGACGAGCGTTACGCGCGCACCGGGGAATTCCTGCAGATCGTCAAATCGGTCTGGAGCCAGGAGTCCTACGACTTCGATGGCGAGTACTACAAGGTCCGCGACGGTCGCGTGTCGCAGCCGCCGAACCCGTTGCCGGAGTTCTACTTTGGCGGGTCATCCGCGGCGGCGCTGCCCATTGCCGCCGAGCACGTGGATGTCTATCTGACGTGGGGTGAGCCGCCGCAGGCCGCAGCGGCCAAGATCAACGAGGTGCGCACGCTGGCGCGGGCGCGCGGTCGCGATCTGCGCTTCGGCATCCGGCTGCACACGATCACCCGCGACACGTCGGAGGCCGCGTGGGCGGTCGCGCAGGAATTGGTGGATGAGCTGACGCCCGATCAGATCGCACAGGCCACCACGCTGCATGCCAGCTCGGAGTCCGAGGGGCAGCGCCGGATGACCGCCCTGCACGGCGGGCGCACCGACAATCTGGAGATCTACCCGAACCTGTGGGCCGGCGTCGGCCTGGTCCGCGGCGGAGCCGGAACGGCGCTGGTCGGCAGCCACCAAGAGGTCGCCAACCTGATCTGGGAGTACCACACGGTCGGGTTCGACGAGTTCATCCTGTCCGGCTATCCGCATCTCGAGGAGGCCTACTGGTTCGCCGAGGGCGTCTTCCCGTTGCTGCGTGCGAAGGGCGTGCTCGCCGCCTGAACGCGGGCGCCGACGCCGAGATCCCGCCATCCGCTACTATCTGCGTATGAATGCAGATAAGCAGCTGGCTGATGACCACGCGCATCTGGTGGTCGAGGTCTTCCGCATGTTGGCCGATGCCACCCGCGTGCAGCTGCTGTGGGCACTGATCGACGGTGAGCTCAGCGTCAACGACCTCGCTGAATGCGTCGCCAAGCCGGCACCGTCGGTATCCCAGCACCTGGCCAAACTTCGCATGGCACGACTGGTCCGCACCCGCCGCGAAGGCACCCAGGTGTTCTATCGACTGGAAAACGACCACGTCCGTCAGCTCGTCACCGACGCGGTCTACAACGCCGAGCACGCGGCAGGCGGGACACCCGCGCACCACCGCGGCGTTCACGAATTGCCGGGCCGGGGGAGCGCCTGATGGGCGCCAGCCACGACCACAGCCACGACCACGATCATCCGAAGGGGTTGCGCGGGGCCATCACAGAGATCTTCGCCCCGCACTCGCATGACGCGGCCGACAGTCTCGACAACGCGCTGGAGGCCAGTGCTGCCGGCATTCGCGCAGTGAAGATCAGTCTCGTGGTGCTGGGTGTCACGGCGCTCGCGCAGATCGTCGTGGTCCTGATCTCCGGGTCGATCGCCTTGGCCGCCGACACCGTTCACAATTTCTCCGACGCCCTGACCGCGATACCGCTGTGGATCGCGTTTGCGGTCAGCACCAAGGCCGCAACCCGTCGCTACACCTACGGCTTCGGGCGCGTCGAAGACCTGGCCGGGATGTTCGTCGTCGCGATGATCAGCGTCTCGGCGATCGTTGCGGGGTACGAAGCCATCGGGCGGTTGATCAATCCGCGACCGATCGAACATCTCGGCTGGGTGGCGCTGGCCGGACTGCTGGGCTTCGTCGGCAACGAATCGGTTGCGCTGTACCGTATTCGGGTCGGACGCCGAATCGGGTCAGCCGCGTTGGTCGCCGACGGGTTGCACGCTCGCACCGACGGCTTCACATCCTTGGCGGTGGTGATCGGTGCGGGCGGTGTCGCCCTCGGCTTCCCGCTGGCCGATCCGATCGTCGGGCTGGTGATCACCGTGGCCATTCTGGCGGTATTGCGCACCGCGGTCCGGGATGTGTTCCGCCGCTTGATGGATGGCGTAGATCCCACGTTCATCGATACCGCAGAGACCACCCTGGCCGCTCGGCCCGGAGTGCGGTCGGTGCGCAGCGTGCGGATGCGCTGGATCGGTCACCGGCTGCACGCCGATGCCGAACTCGACATCGATCCTGATCTCACACTGGCCGAAGCGCACCAAATCGCCCACGGCGCCGAACATGCGCTCAGTCACGCGATCCCGAAACTGGATAACGCTGTGGTGCACGCCTATCCGGCGCATACGCATCAACAAACGTACTGAATGCCGATTCCCGGTGGCGGCGTCACCTGGCGCGCGCAGGCGTAGGCGTCGACTCCGTCGGCGGACAGGCGCACCGCCGACTGCTTGGCGTAGTTGACGCAGACCAACGCATCGGCATCGGTCCGGCACCGGTAGTCGGCGAACGACAGCGAAGTGTCATACGGCAATTCGCGGCCCTGCCCATACGTGAACCGGCCGGGATCGCCGTGCGCCGAACCGACCTGGACTCCTGCGCCGTCGAAATCGACCCAGCCGCCCTTCCACTGTCCGTACACATCGGGCGGGCGTGGCGGCGGATCGGTGAGCTCCACCAGGCAGGCCAACCCCGGCGAGCCATGGTTGGCATCGGTCATGCAGGTTGTGCCGGCCGGTGTCGTGAACGCGATGTCGTCGCCGAGTTCGGTCGTGACCGAGCCGCGCAACGCGATGTGGTACTGAGCGGCGTCGATCGGCGGCCCGGCCTCGATCCACTTGATGGCCTCGGCGATCGGCGCGCCGGCCGCGGGCGCCGGTACCGCGGAGGTGGTCGGCGTGGCGGAGGGCGACGCCGACGATGACGTGGCAGAGCGTGACGGTGTGATCGGAGTCAGTTGGGTCTGCTTCGCCTGGCCGCCTGTCGACCCGGAACATCCCGCGACCAGCAGCGACGCGGTGAGCAACACGGCGATTCGCATCCCGACAGGCTAGCGGCCTTGTCCCGTCCGGGTTGTCAGGCGCGTCGAGGAGCCAGATGTTCGCTACCGTCGTGTGATGCACGAACACACCGTCCGCGCCACCACGGGCAGCGGCGTCGTCGAGGGGTTCACCCGCAGCGGAGTGAACAGGTGGCGTTCGATTCCCTACGCCCGCCCGCCGGTCGGGGCCTTGCGATTCCGCGCGCCGCAACCGCCGCAGCCCTGGCGCGGTGTGCGGTACTGCCACGGCTTCGCCAACTGTGCCCCCCAGCAGCGGCGATACACGATGTTGGGGGTGGGCAAGTATCAGCCGATGGGCGAGGACTGCCTGACGCTCAATGTGGTGACTCCGCAATGGGCGGGCGCCGAGCCCGATCACGAACCGCTGCCGGTGATGTTCTTCATCCACGGCGGTGGCTATCTGATGGGCAGCTCGGCCACCCCGATTTACGACGGCGCCGCACTGGCCCGCCGGGGTTGCGTCTATGTGTCGGTGAATTACCGGCTTGGCGCGCTCGGCTGCGTGGACCTGTCGTCGCTGTCGACGCCGCAGACCCCGATCGACAGCAACCTGTTCCTGCGCGATCTCGTGATGGCGCTGCGCTGGGTGCGTGACAACATCGGCGCGTTCGGTGGCGATCCCGCCAACGTGACGATCTTCGGCGAGAGCGCAGGCGCCCATGCCGTCGCGACGCTCTTGGCCGTTCCGGACGCCGAAGGCCTTTTCGCCCAAGCCATTTCCGAAAGTCCCGCCTCCGGGCTGGTGAGCGGCCCGGAGACCGCCGCCAAGATCGCCGGCAAGTTCGCCACCCTGTTGGGTGCGGGTCCTGACAACGGTGCGGAAACACTGATGCAGGCCCGGCCGCGGGATCTGGTCGACGCGCTGGACACGCTGCTTGCCCGCAGCCTCACCGAGATGGACGGCGCGTTCTCCCTCGGCCCGACCTACGGCGACGAGGTCCTGCCCGATGATCCCGTCGCCGCGATGCGGGCGGGCGCGGCCCACAAGGTGCCGCTGATCGTCGGAACCAATGCCGACGAGGGCCGGCTGTTCACCCGATTCATGAAGCTGCTGCCGACTACCGAATCGGCGATCGAGCGTCTGCTGTCGGGCGCCGATCCGCAAGCGCGGGAACGGATTACCGCCGCCTACCCGGGCTATCCGCGCGCGGATGCCTGCGTGGCGCTCGGTGGCGACTTCGCCTTCGGGACGGCCGCCTGGCAGATCGCCGAGGCGCACACCGCCCATGCACCCACCTACGTGTATCGCTACGACTACGCGCCGCGGACCTTGCACTGGTCGGGTCTGGGCGCCACTCACGCGACCGAGTTGTTGGCCGTCTTCGACATCTACCGCACCCGGTTCGGCTCGGCCCTGACAGCCGCCATGGATCGGCGCTCGGCGCTGACGGTCAGTCGCGACCTGCAGACGAGGTGGCGCGGTTTCAGCCGCACGGGCGTGCCGGGCGACGACTGGCCGCGCTACACCGATCCGGAGCGCCCGGTGCTGGTGTTCGATCGGCGCACCCGGGTCGAGTACGACCCACACGCTCATCGCCGCACAGCGTGGGAAGGGTTCTCGCTCGCGAGCCGCTAGCCTGACCAGGCGCGAGTTGACACCCGTCAAGAAATGGCGGGAAAACCCTTCGTCGGGCCGCTGATCTGTCCTAGGTTGGTCGCGTGCAGACCAATGACATCGTCATCGAACGGCCCAGTGACCTGACCGCGCAGTGGCTCGCCGCCGCCATCGGGGCTCCGGTGACCGGATTCACCATCGACCGTATCGGCACCGGCCAGATGAGCGAGTGCTATCGCGTCGGACTGAGCTGCGACGACGGCGCCGACGGCCCGGCCTCGATGGTTCTCAAGGTCGCCGCCACCGATCCGACGAGCAGGCAGACTGGCCTCGCTCTGGGGCTCTACGAGCGTGAGGTGAAGTTCTACTCCGACATCGCACCGCGCCTTGGCGGCCCGGTCGCCGAGTGCTATCACAGCGCATACGACCCCGAGACGGGCATCTTCTCGCTCCTGCTCGACGACGCGGCTCCCGCCGAGGTCGGTAACGAAATCCAGGGCGCCACAGTCGCAGACGCCGTGTTGGCATTGACCGAGCTGGGCCGTCTGCACGCTCCCGTGATCGGCAGCGATCACCTGGCGCACGCCGACTGGCTTACCCGTGCGGCGCCGCTCAACCAGGCATTGGTCGCTTCGCTGTGGGCCGGGTTCGCCGACCGCTACGCCGATGCGATCACCCCGGATCAGCGGCTGGTGTGCGAGCGGCTGGTGGAGAGCTTCGATGCCTATCTGGCCGAGGAAGCCGTGTCCGACCGGATCAAGGGTCTGGTGCACGGCGACTACCGGTTGGACAACCTGCTGTTCGGCCGGCCCGGGTCGCGGCGTGATCTGACCGTCGTCGACTGGCAGACGGTCACCTGGGGGCCGGCCATGACCGACGTTGCCTACTTCATCGGATGTGCGGTCGCCGTCGAGGACCGACGCGCCCACTACGACGAACTGCTGCGCGCGTATCACCAAGGGCTGGGCCATGATTCGCCGCTGACGCTCGAGGATGTGCGCGACGGTGTGCGCCGCCAGAGTTTTGCCGGCGTGATGATGGCGGTGGTGTCGTCGATGCTCGTCGAGCGTACCGATCGCGGGGACGAGATGTTCTTGACCATGCTCGACCGGCACACGAGTCATGTGCTCGACACCGGGGCCCTGGATATCCTGCCCGCACCCGAGGCGCCGCAGGCATTGATACCCGACCCCGCGGACGAGGGCGCCCACCCGCCGGGCGAGGAGCCGCTCTGGAACGAAAGCTGGTACTGGGATTTCGCCGATCCGGCGCAGGGTGTCGGCGGCTGGATCCGGCTCGGCCTGGTGCCCAATCAGAACGTGGCGTGGATCAATGCGCTGGTGTGCGGGCCCGAAGTGCCGACCGTCGCGTTGGTGAACTTCGAGGCTCCGCTGCCCACCGACCCGGCACTGGCCCGAGCAGACGGTGCCGAACTGCGCCACGGCGCGATCACGCCGCTTGCCACCTACCGCGTCGAAGTCCGCGGCACCGCAGCAGAATACGACGATCCATCAGCTCTGCTGCGTGACGAGCCCGGCCGGCCGGTCGAGCTGGCGATGGACCTCACCTGGACGTCGGTGGGCATTCCGTATGCGTACCGCATCACCACGCGCTACGAAATCCCTTGCACGATAACCGGAACCGTCACGATCGGCGGTCGCGTTCTCGAGTTCGAGGCTGTCCCGGGGCAGCGCGACCACTCCTACGGGGTACGTGACTGGTGGAGTATGGACTGGGTCTGGAGTGCGCTGCACCTCGAGGACGGCACGCATCTGCACGGTGTCGACATCCGCATTCCGGGCATCTCGCCGGTCAGCGTCGGCTACCTCCAGCGCTCCGGCGACCCGGTCACCGAGACGACGAGCGTCACCGCAGATGCGACGTTCGCCGACAACGGATTACCCCTGACCACGACCATCGTCTATGAGCCGGGACCGGTGCAGGCGACGGTCGACGTCCGCGGTCATGCTCCGGTCCGGCTGGTCGGCCCCGACGGCCAGATCAGCCAATTTCCACGGTCCTGGGTCACGGTCGAGACCGCGGACGGCAGAAGCGGTGTCGGCTGGGTGGAGTGGAACCGCAATCTCTGATTCGGAGATCACGGAAATATCAGCCTGCTCTCAGCCGCTCGATTTACGCTGCCGTCAAAGCCGATGTGGGGGTGACACCGTGGCGGACAACCTAGAGCCGAGCAGGGGGTCGGTCTTCGCGCAAGTCATCGTGCTGCCGTTGGGTACCGCCCTGTCCGGCGTGCTCACCTGGTTCCTGTTCGGAAACCTCTACGGCGCATTGGTGTTTGTCGTTCTGTTCGTCATCGGCGCCGTGACCGAGACCGTACGGCAGAGGCGCGCCAAGTCTCAGCTGGACCAAGCCGACGTCGCGATGGGGGACTACATCTCGCGATTGCGGGACGCCGCACACGATTCGGGCGTGGACTTGAATGCGCCGCCGCGGGAAGGCGTCTAAAGTCCCGCCGCGTTGTCGTCGAGGTCGTCGCGGCGCAACGCCATCGGGGTCGTCGCCGGAAGATCGCCTCCGGCGATGACCTGCCGGGTGATCGGCGTGAGTGCCTGGAACAACCGCTCCACCGCCGCATCGTCGAGGGCACTCAACGCACCGAGCGCAAGAGTGTCGGTCCGCAACTCGATGTGCTCCTTCAATGCGCGCCCGGCGTCGGTGAGAGTGCATGTGGGCGTCAGTAATCCGCGCTCCCCGAGCGAGCGAACGCAGGCGTCCCACTCCTCGTCGGAATAGTCCCGGCTGCGTTTGATGAAATCGGCAGGCACCGCCCCGGCGGCGACGTGGAAGACGTTGGACTCACGGCCACTGATGCCCTCGCTCACCAGGGTCGCCACATGGCCGTCCCCGCGATGCTCGCGCAGCAGTGTCGTCGCGTGCCACAGGCTTGTCAGCGGGGTGTCGGGCCACTCCAGCGCCAGGTTGGCCGCGAACAGCGGCCGGCCGTCCGGTGGTGCGTTGCGGGCTGCCACGCCGGCCAGTTCGGCGGCCTCCGCCAGCCCCGGTGTCTCGTCGCTCAGGCCGTAGCCGCGCAGCGCCGCGACCGCGGTGTCCGACCGTACTGCCACCATGTCGGCCGGCGTAGCGATGTCCCAGATCGCCGGCACTGCTTTGCGCACCCGCTCGGCCGAGAAGTTGTAGAAGACCGCGGCCACCACTTCGGCAGGCGCCCGGCCCAGCGGCGCGGACCGGGCGGCGAAGTAGCCGCGCCAGAATCCGACGAACCCCATGGCGTCCAACGCGGTTCGCACGCCCGGAGCGAAGTAGGTGATGCCGTGAACCGGTTCGTAGCGGTCGAAGAAGCGACGCGCCAACTCAGGTGATCTGCTCACCCCTGTAGTCAACCACCACAGCTGAACCCCTCAGTGCACGCCCGCTTGGTATCTTGCACGCGGACGTGCGGAAACCCGCGCCGCCAGGCGAATTCTGGGAGGTCATGATGCGACGGATGATGGTGTTGCCGCGGCTCGGTGCCATGCTCGCAGCCGTTGGCCTTGCCGGTGCGGCGCTGGCCGGCTGCTCGTTCAACGTGAGCACCGGTGTCTCGGTGTCGAAGACGGATCTCGAGAAGGACATCTCCCAGCGCCTGGAGAAGGAGGGCCAGAAGCCGCAGACGGTGACCTGTAAGGACGATCTGAAGGGCGAGGTCGGCAAGACCACGCGCTGCGAGGTGGTGCTGAGCAGCGACAACAGCTTTGAACCCGTTGTCACCGTCACCAAGGTCGAGGGCACTACGGTGAGTTACGACATGGAGCCGGCGCTGTCCAAGGCGCAGCTGGAGAAGGGTGTGTCCACCCTGCTGTCCAACGCCTCCAGCGTCACGGTCGACTCGGTGAATTGCGATGGTGGCTTGGAAGGAAAGCAGGGCACCGAGACTCATTGCGACGTCACGGCCGACGGCGTCACCTCGAAGCGCACCGTCGTCGTCACGCGGGTCGAGGGCCTGATGATGTACTTCAACGTCCTGCCGGTGCTCGAGAAAGCGCAGGTCGAGAGCTCGCTGCTGGATCAGCTCGCCACCCAGTTGGGGAGCAGGCCGGATTCCGCCGACTGCACGGACAACCTGGAGGGCAAGGTCGGCAACTCCATCACCTGCACGGTGGTGGCCGGCTCGGAGACCCAGGATTTCACCTTGACCGTCACCGCTGTCAAAGGTGACCGGATCGACTTCAACTACAAGCCCGCGGCCTGATTCAGCTCGGCCGAGGGGAGAGGTCCTCGGCCAGCGCGGCGGCCGATTCGTCGATGATGGCGCGCATGGCGCGTTCGGCGGCCACCTCATCGCGCAGCCGAACCGCCCGCGCCACCTCGTCGTGCAGTTCGATCGCCTCCGGGTTGGGCCGGGTGGGCATCATGCCGTGATGGGTTCGCCCGGCAAGCACCTCGGCGACAACGTCGTTGAGCGCACGGAACATCTCGTTACCACTGGCCTCCAGCAGGGTGCGGTGAAAGATCTTGTCCGCCAGCAGATATGCTTCCAAATCGCCGGCGCGGCCATGGACCACCATGTCCGAGACGGCGGCGGCCATGATGCGGCACTGATGCGGGTCGGCGCGCCGTGCGGCCAGTGCGGCTGCCGCCGGTTCGAAACCACGTCGCAACTCCGACAACGACATCAGTTGCGCGGCGCGGTCACCGGCGTCCAGCCGCCAACGAATCACCCTGGGGTCGAACACATTCCACTTGGTGGACGGCTGGATCGTGATACCCACCCGCCGCCGGGGAGCGACCATCCGCATGGACTCCAGGACCCGGATGGCTTCGCGGGCCACCGAACGGGACACGCCGTGTTCGGTGCTGACGCCGTCGAGGGTCAGCACCTGGCCGGGTTGGTAGCGCCCCGAGACGATGCCTTCACCCAGCGCGGTGAGCACATTGCTGTGCAACTCGCTCACCATCGGCTCGGACGTCACGGATACATCTTGTCATACGCAGCGCAAATGACATTAAAAACAGATTCAACACGCTAAAACCTTGCAAAGGTAAGACTATTAATGAATGCTGTGTGGCATGGAGCACAGCGGGGTAGACGCAGGCATGGAAGACGGGGCCTCACCCATCGTCGTCATGGGGGTGTCCGGCTCGGGAAAATCGACCGTCGGCGCGGCGCTGGCCCAGCGGCTGCGCGTGCCGTTCGCCGACGCCGATGACTTTCACCCGCCGGCCAATATCGCCAAGATGACCGCAGGACACGCACTGGACGATGACGACCGCTACCCGTGGCTGGAGGCCATCGGCGAGTGGCTCGCCGGGCACAGTGCGGGTGGCGTGATGAGCTGCTCGGCACTCAAACGCAAGTACCGTGACCAACTGAGGCGACACTGCGCCGACGTCAGATTCCTTCACCTGAGTGGAACGCACGACGTCATCGCCCGCCGGCAGGCAAGCAGGCCCGGCCATTTCATGCCCGCGGCCTTGCTCGCTTCGCAATTCGAAACCCTCGAACCCCTCGATGCCGACGAGCACGGCATCAGCATCGACGTCGATCAGAGCATCGATTCGATCGTCGACACCTACGTATCCCGTGTTGAAGGAGATGGACGCCGATGAATCTGCACGCCACCTTATTGGCCGAGGCGCCAAAGCTTGCGACACCGGTGGCGCCGGGTTGGCAGCTCATCCTGGCGTTCCTCGCGGGCATCGCGGTGATCGTCGTCCTGATCACGCTCATTCACCTGCATCCGTTCCTGGCGTTGATTTTTGGTGCGCTGACCGTCGGCATCGTCGCCGGTGAGAACTTGGAGAAGGTGCTGAAATCGTTCTCCGACGGTTTCGGATCCACCGCCGCCGGGGTCGGTATCCTGATCGCCCTCGGCGCGATGTTCGCCAAACTCCTCGCGGATTCCGGCGGCGCCGACGAGATCGTCGACACGATCGTCGGCCACGCGTCCCCGCGCGCCCTGCCGTGGGCGATGGCCTTGGTGGGAGCGATCATCGGCCTGCCGATGTTCTTCGAGATTGGCCTTGTCCTGCTGATGCCGGTCATCTACCTGGTCGCGCGGCGCTCCAACCTCTCGCTGATCACGATCGGAATCCCTGCGCTGGCGGGACTTTCGGCGATGCACGGTTTCGTCCCGCCGCATCCGGGGCCGTTGACCGCGATCAGCCTGCTGCACGCCGACCTGGGCCTGACACTGGCTCTGGGTGTCGCGGTGGCGATTCCGACGATCATCGTAGCCGGACCGTTGTTCGGGAAGCTGGCCGGCCGCTGGGTCGTCGTGGCGGCGCCAGATACCTTCGCGTCCGGGTCGGCAGCGCTGGGGCCCGAAGGTGAGGTGATTCCCGACGAGAACACCGGTGTTCGCCGCCCGTCGTTCTCGATGACCATGTTCAGCGTGCTGCTGCCCGTGGTCCTGATGCTGGGCAAGGCCCTCGTGGACATCTTCATCGACGACGAGAACCAATGGTTCCGAGTCACTTTCGACGTCCTCGGCACCCCACTCGTCGCGCTGCTGATCGCCGTCATCGTCGGCATCTTCACCCTCGGCCGGGGGGCCGGGATGTCCAGGGCAGACGTGATGAAATGCGTGGAGTCGGGTCTGCCCCCGGTGGCGGGCATCATCCTGATCGTCGCCGCGGGTGGCGGCTTCAAGCAGGTCCTGGTTGACAGCGGCATCGGCACACTGCTGGCGGACTGGGCCAAGAGCGCCAACGTCTCCGTGATCTTGCTGGCCTGGGTGCTCGCCGTGCTGATCCGGCTGGCGACCGGCTCCGCGACGGTGGCCACCATCACCGCCTCGGCCCTGGTGCTCGAGTTGGTGAATGGCCTCGGCACGAGCCAGGTGTCGCTGGTCGTGCTTGCCGTCGGGGCCGGCTCGCTGTTCTTCTCGCACGTGAACGACGCCGGATTCTGGTTGGTCAACCAGTACTTCCGGATCACGGTTGGTCAGACCATCAAGACCTGGTCAGTGATGGAGACGATCTTGTCGGTGGCGGGTCTGCTCGTCGTCCTGCTGCTCAGCCTCGTGATCTGACCGCAGTTTTCAGCCCTGGAGGACCTGCGTGCCACCGGCAAGTTCGTCGTGCTTGCCCTGCTTGGTCGGGCTGTTGTTGATCGTCACGCCGATGACGATCTCGGCGACGAACCCGAGCAGCGGGCCCACGAACGGGATGATCGACAGCAGCATGAACGAATTGCGGATGGCCGACTGCTGGGCGGTCGGCTTGGCCGCGCCGCCCGGTCCCTGGACGCGCAACCCGAGGATCTTCTTGCCCGGCGTCCACCCCTGGCTGACTTCGAACCCGACGAAGTAGGCGAACGGGATGAGGGCCAGAACCACGCCCGCGATGAAGCTGTAACTGTCAGAGCCCCAGAACGGCAAGGACACCAGGAACACCACGATGCCGGTGATGATCCAGTCGATGACGCGGGCGCCGAGGCGAATCCACACCCCGCCCGGCTGGCCGGCACCCGGCACCGGCGGCGGGTAGCCGCCGCCGTAACCCGGTCCGCCGAACTGCTGAGGTGGCGGATAGCCGGGCGCACCCTGCGGGGGTGGCGGCGGGTATCCGCCGGCCGGACCTGCCGGTGGCGGCGGGGGGTAACTGGACGGCGGCGGATAGCTGCCGGGCTGGCCGGTCGGCGGCGGAGGGGGATAGCCTCCGGGCGGCCCGTACGCGTTGGGGTCGTAGTCACCCGTGGTCATGATCGCTCCCTCCGCTGAAGTAAGTCCGGCCCAATCTACCTTGGCGCGGTGACTCCGCAGGGGCTTGGCTTCGGCGCGATCGAAACGGCTCAGTGCCTGGCTAACTTCTTAGCTTGTTTCTTCGCTTGCTTACTGGCCTTCTTCGCGCGGGCGCGGGTGGTGTCGACCACATCGCTGCTCTGATCCCTAGCGGCATCGGCAAATTCGGCTCCGCGCTCGCGGGCGACCTCGGCGAGCTCGGCTCCGCGCTCGCGGGCGATCTCGGCGAATTCGGCACCCCGTTTGAGGGCGGTCTCGAGAAGTGGGGCGGTGCGCTCTCCGGCGGCCACCGCCAGTTCGCGGCCGCGCTCCGCGCCGACCTGCAGGCCATGGCCGACTTTCGGGCCCACCTTGTCCAGCAGCTCGCTGTCCAGCAGGCCCTGACTCGATCCGGGCAAACCGCCCGAGACGGCCTCGGTGACCTTGCGAGCGGCGCGACGCCCGCGCCAGCCCAGTGACGGTTTTCCTGCGGTGTCGGCAGAGGCGATGATCAGCCCACCGACCAGGCTGAGATCGGTCAGGAACGCGCGGCGCTTCTCGGCCTTGAGTTGTTGGTCGGGCTCGTCCCAGAACATGTGCGCACCGAGGTTGGCCGGAATCACGGTGCCCGCCAACGCCGCCGAGGCGAGCCGGGGCAATCGTCCGGACGCCAGCAGCAACCCGCCGCCGATCTGGACGGCGGCGTTGATCTTCGCGAACGTCTCGGCGTCGCGGGGCACGCCCGAGCCGACCGGGTCGGGTAGCTTCTGCAACCCTTCGAGAGCGGGCCGGGCGGCTTCGGCGGCCGGCTTCGGGCTTCTCAGTGCCTCGAATCCCTGGCCGATGAATACCGCTGCCAACATGGGCCGGGCAACTCTGCGAATCAACATGGCGGCGGGGTTCCCTACGGACTATGAGGTCAAACCCTTGCGGTCAGCTGCGGAGGTGGCGCATCCACAACGGGTAGGCCACCCACGCACTGAGCATCGCCACGGCGGACACTACGCCGGCGATGACGCCGGCCGATTCGCTGACCACTGCGCCGAACACGACCACGGCAACGCCGGCGAGTGCGGCACCCAGCAGCAGGAGCCCCCACAACGCGAATCGATGGGCGGCCGACACCAGCGGCCGGACCTTGTGCCGACGGAACAACAGCCGGTGCATGCCCACCGGCGCGACCAGAAGCACCGTCGCCGCCAGCGAGCACGTCACCGTGGCGAGATAGGTCGCGTGCAGCCCGGGGCTCAGCTGGGCGAACCGATCTTGGAACGGCAGGGTCAGCAGGAATCCGGTCAGCAACTGGACGCCGGTCTGCGTCACCCGGAGTTCCTGAAGCAGGCTGTACCAATTGCGGTCCAGCCGCTGCGCTTCACTCTCGGACCGGGCCGCGGCATTCCACCGCTGGTCCAGCTCGGGATGGTCGACATCCACCTGGAGGAAATTCCCCGAACCCGACTGCGGAAACATCACCGGGTCGGGCTCGTTGCCCTGACGTCAATGCGCCACATCGAGGGAGTCGGCGCGCTCAGCCTGGGCTTCGGGACCAGGTCCCTCGAACGCGCGCCCGCGCTGCTCGGCCTGTGGAGTGCCGGTGAACAGCGTGGCGTTCGCCCGGCGCCGCCGGGGGGCATTGTCGTGGTTCTGTAGAGCGCCGGACGGTCCACGGAACTCCTCGACCCGCCACCGGGGAAGGGCGCCTGGGCTGGTGTTTTGCAGCCACCGCACCATTCCCTCGCGTACGGCGCATCTGAGATCGAAGAGCGCGCCGGCGTTGCCCGCGCTGACCAGCATCCGCACCCGGACGTATCCGCCCACCGCGTCGGTGACCTGGAGCACGCCGACTCGGCCGTCCCACAGGTCGCTGTCCGACAACAGGCGGTCCAGCTCGGCACGCATGCCGTCCAGCGGGACGGTGAAATCGACGTCGAGTTCGGCGGTACCGAGCAACTCGGTCGCCTGGCGAGTCCAGTTCTGGAACGGGGTCGTCGTGAAATAGGTGCACGGCAGTACCAGACGGCGCTCATCCCAGAGGTGCACGACGACATAGGTCAGCGTGATCTCCTCGATACGACCCCATTCGTCCTCGAGCACCACCACGTCTCCGACGCGAATCGCGTCCGAAAAGGCGATCTGTATGCCGGCGAACGCCGCGCCCAGCGAGGTCTGCGCGGCCAGACCGGCAACCACCGACAGCACGCCTGCCGACGCGAACAGTGTTCGACCGAGGTCGACGAAAGCCGGGAAGGTCATCAACGCTGCCGCGGTGCCGATGACGACCACGATGGCGATCGCGATTCGGCGCAGCAGGGTGACCTGTGTGCGGATCTTTCGGCGGTGGCGATCGGCATCGGTCATCTCGGTGTCCCCACCGCCGAATCGGCTGATGACCCGCCGCTCGGCGACCATGACGAGGCTGCTCACCACCCAGGTGAACGCGGCGATGAGCATGATCAGCAGGAGTTGATGGACATTGTTGCGCCAGAAGGCGTCTTCGTCGGTCACCCGGTCGAACGCGGTGAGCGCCGCGATCATCATCAGCGCGGCGCGCGCGGGTCGGCGGGTGAGGGAAGCCACGTCGCCGAGCAACTCGCTTCGGCGCCCCAGGCGATGCAGCGTCCAGGACAACATCACTCCGGCCAGATATGCCACCGCCAGGGCCCCCGCAACCCAGGCGGCCATGACGGCGAACGTGGTGGCAGAGGTGAATTCGCTGGTTTCAGGCATCAGTCGGTGGAACCCCCGAGATCGGAACATCGTCGATGTATGGCCCTCGTCGGCCTCGATCAGGCGTACCCGTCACGCCCGGACATTACGGGTGCGCCGACTCATTGAGACAGCCATCACACTGCGCGGTGCGGGATCGTCTCAGGTCAGCAGCAGGCGGGCCGAGGCCTCCAGCCTCGCGGCGATCTCGGTATAGGAGGCATATCCCATGCCGGCCCGCACCAGCGCGCCGGCATAGAGCTGTTCAAGAGACTCGACGACGTCCGAATCACTTTGCGTACCAAGGGCAGATGTCAACCGCTGGTGTATTTCGCGGCCGATGCGGAAGCGTAGGTGTTCGACATCGGGATCCTTGCCCAGCAGCGCGGTCGTGACGGCGCCGGCGAGTTCGGGCTCGTCGGCGACCAGTAATGCGATGTGTCGCAGCACGCCCACCACGCGCTCGACCGGGTCAGGAGAATCGTCGGGCGGAACCGGGGTCGAGGCCAGCCTGCGCCAGAACACCTCGGCCACCAGATGTTCTTTGGACGAGAAATATGTGTAGGCCGTCGCCGCGCCGACACCGGCTTCGGCGGCCACCATCCGGATCGTCAGGCCGGAGAATCCCTCTCGGCTCAGCACGTCGACCGCGGCGCGACCCAACCGGTCGACCGTAGCGGCCTGCTTTGCTGTCAACCGGCGTCGCGTCGATTCCCGAGCTACCGGATCAGACACATGTCCGGACGCTACTACAAGCCATCTGTAGCGACAAGGTGCGCGCTGGCCATGGACCATGCATAAGGGTTAGGTTCGGAACATGAGCCGCACCGACACTACCCTCGCCGCGCAAACTTCCCGCCTTTTCGAATTGGCCGAGCAGATCGTGGGCTTCATGCCCGCCGACGAAGGTCGCGCGCTCTACGAGGCGGCCTTGCGCTACCTGGACGCCGGGGTGGCGGTCGAGATCGGTACCTACTGCGGCAAATCCACCGTCATGTTCGGCGCTGCGGCCGCGGCAACCGGCAGTGTGCTCTACACCGTCGACCACCATCACGGATCCGAAGAGCACCAGGCGGGTTGGGAATTCCACGACACGACGATGGTCGATCCGGTCAGCGGTCGATTCGACACCCTGCCCACCTTCCGCCGGACCCTGGACGCTGCCGACCTCGACGACACGATCGTGGCGGTGGTGGGCAAGTCGCCGGTCGTGGCACGCGGGTGGCGGACGCCGCTGCAACTGCTGTTCATCGACGGTGGGCACAGCGAGGCCGCCGCGCAGCAAGACCTCGAAGGCTGGGCCAAATGGGTCGAGGCGGGCGGTGCGCTGGTCATCCACGACGTGTTCCCCGATCCCAGAGACGGTGGCCGCCCGCCGTACAACATCTATTGCCGCGCTGTGGAATCCGGTCATTTCACCGAGGTCGGCTGCACCGGTTCGCTGCGGGTGCTGGAACGCACCGCCGGTTCGGCGGGCGAGGATCCACTCAGCGCCTGACGCATTCACAGTCGTAGTCGCCCTCCAGGCCGCGCGGTAGGTCGGCGGCGCGGAAGATGCCGCTGCCGCCGGTGGTCGCCGACAACGCGTCGGCGGCCAGGATCACCGCGGCGCCGGTCCACGTCGTCCGCTCGACCGGCCAGCGCTTGCCGTCGGCGAACACCAGTCCGGTCCAGTAGGAGCCGTCCTGCTCGCGCAGGTGCTGCATCGCGGCGAACTGGGTGAGCGCCCGCCGCCGATCGCCCATCGTGTCCAGTGCCATGACCAGTTCGCAGGTCTCGGCTCCGGTCACCCAGGGCCGGTCGTCGACGCAGCGGATGCCCAGTCCGTCGACGACGAAATCGTGCCAGCGCTGGGCGATCCGGGCGCGAGCCTGCGAGCCGCGCAGTGCGCCACCGAGAATCGGGTAGTACCAGTCCATCGAATGATGCGGCTTCTCGGTGAAGGCGTCGGGGTGTTCGGCGATCGCGTGGCCGAGGTGGCCCAGCGCCACCTCCCATTCCGGTTGCGGGTCGTCGAGTCTCTCGGCGAGCGCGACCGCACACCGGATGCTGTGGTAGACGCTGGCGCAACCGGTCAGCAGCGCTTCTTCGAGAACGCCCGACGGGCCTTGGGCCCAATAGATTTCACCGGTGCCGGCCTGCATGCCGAGGACAAAATCGATACCGGCCCGAACGGTGGGCCACATGTGCTCGGCGAACCCCAGATCGCCGGTCACCAGGAAGTGATGCCAGACCCCGGCGGCGATGTACGCACAGAAGTTGCTGTCGCTGTTGGCATCCTCGATCACACCGCGTCGATACTGGATCGGCCACGAGCCATCGGCCCGCTGCTCGCGGCGGCACCACTCGTAGGCCGCGCGGGCGGGTTCGAGCAGGCCTGCCGCGGTCATGGCCATCGCACATTCGACGTGGTCCCAGACGTCGGTGTGACCGGTCTCCGACCACGGGATCTCGCCCGAGGACTCCTGCACGGCCGCAATGGATTCCGCCGTCTGGCGGCACTGTTGTGGCGTGAGGATGCCGGCGACGCCGGGCACACCCTCGAGATCAGACAGGCGCGGCATTCGTGATCGGCTTCTCGAAGTAGAGGGCAACGCTCTTACCGACCAGCGGATTGAGGGCTGCTTCGGCCACTCGGGTCAGGGCGGGCCTCGACATCATGTCCCACACCAACAGCTTGTGATACGCCTTGACCGCCGGGTGTTCCGGCTTCTCCACGCCGACAGCACATTTGAGCCACCAGAACGGAGAATGCAGCGCGTGCGCGTGATGGGAGTGGGTGAAGGTGAGACCGCCGCGAACAAGCTTGTCCTGTAACTGATCCGCCTTGTAGATACGGATGTGGCCGCCCTCGTTGGCGTGGTACTCGTCGGAAAGCAGCCAGCAGATCCGCTCGGGCAGCCACCGCGGCACCGTCACCGCCAGCTTGCCGCCCGGCTTGAGAACCCGGATCAGTTCGGCGATCGCGGCGTCGTCTTCAGGGATGTGCTCGAGGATCTCCGAGGCGATCACGCAGTCGAATTCGCCGTCCGGATAGGGCAGTGCCAGCGCATCGCCGACCACGACTTGCGCCTTGGCGGACGCGGGGGCCTCGCCTGCCTGGCCCATCGCCTGCAGCAGTGTGTCGACCTCGGCCAGCCCGGCGGCGTCCTGGTCGAACGCGATGACGTCGGCGCCACGCCGGTATGCCTCGTAACTGTGCCGCCCGGCGCCTGCGCCCACGTCGATGACCTTGGTTCCCGGTCCGACGGCAAGCCGGTCGTAATCGACGGTCAGCATGGTTCGTCCACCGCCTCGACGGAGGTGGTGATGCGCCGGCCGGTGCGTGCGATGGCCTGCTCGTAGACGCGTACGGTCTGCGCGGCCACCGATTCCCAGCTGAACACGTCGAGTGCGCGACGCCGGCCCGCGGTACCGAGCCACTGCCGGCGCGCCGGGGATTCCAGCTGCCTGCCCAGTGCCCCGATCAACTCGTCGACGTCGCCCGGCGTCACCAGGTCCGCGCATTCCCCGTCGGGCCCCAACACCTCGGGCAATGCTCCGGCGCGGCTGGCCACGATCGGTGCACCACTGGCCATCGCCTCCACCGCGGGTAGTGAGAAACCTTCGTAGAGCGACGGGATGCACGCGATTTCGGCAGACGAGAACAAACCTGCCAATTCCTCGTCGGACAGTCCGCTGGAGGTATGCACGATATCGCTGATACCCAGTTCCGCGATCAGCTTCTCGGTCGGGCCGTTGGGCTCGAGCTTGGCCACCAGCTGCAGTTCCAGGTCGTGCTCGGCGCGCAGCCTGGCCACGGCGTGCAGCAGGTGCCCGATGCCCTTGAGCGGACGGTCCGCGCTGGAGATCGCGATGATGCGCCCCGGAACTCGCGGCGCCTCAGACGGCTTGAACAGCTCCGTGTCCACCCCGAGCGGCACGACACGCAGCTGCTGGGGGCTGACCCCGAAGTCATCGGCGATATCGGTGGCCGACGACGTCGACACCGTCAACAGGTCGGGAATGTTCCTGGCGACCTTCTTCTGCATCTGTGCGAAGCCATACCATCTGTGCACCAACGGCTTTCGCCACCACTTGGCGGCAGCCAGATCGAGCACCCGGTCCCGGGTGATCGGATGGTGCACGGTGGCGACAACGGGAAGGCCCATGTCGGCGATGCGCAGTAGGCCGGTACCGAGGCACTGGTTGTCGTGCACGATGTCGAACTCGTCGCGGCGAGCGGCCAGCAGCCGGGCGGCGCGCAGGCTGAAAGTGCGGGGTTCAGGAAAACCCGACGTCCACATGGTGGCCAGCTCGAGCGCGTCGATGCGATCGCGGATCTCGCTGGGGCGGGGCACCCGGAACGGGTCGGGCTCGCGGTAGAGGTCGAGGCTGGGAACCTCGGTCAGCCGAACCCGAGGATCGAGGATCTCGGGGTAGGGCTGGCCGGAGAACACCTCGACGTCGTGGCCCAGTTCCACCAGCCCGCGACTCAAGTGCCGAACGTAGACGCCCTGCCCGCCACAGTGGGTTTTGCTGCGATAGGACAGCAACGCGATCCGCATTTTCACACTCCTGCAACGTCCATGACCGATACGGCCGAACCGCGCGCCGGGCTCGCATATGTCATCGTGTTAACAACCGGACACGGTCAGCGAGCTGTCTGGACATGTGTCTGGACTATAATTCGCTTAGCTACATACTGCAACGTAAGTGCCCGGTCCCACCCTATGTCAGGGACTATCTTCTACGGATATGCACTACAGCTGGGAGACGCTGTCAGAGGGTGTGTACCGATGCCGGTTGCCCTTTCTCGACGTCACTGTCGGATTGGTCGCAGGGGGCGATCGGATCCTGCTGATCGATTGCGGCACAACGCTTTCCGAAGCCGCGCGGATCGCCGATGACATCGGCGACCTCACTGGCGCCGTGGTGACTGACGTCGTCATGACTCACCACCATTTCGACCACATTCTGGGCTCCGCGGGATTCGGTACGGCCGTGCTATACGCACCTGCCGCGGTGGCGGAGGCGCTGACCACCGGAATCGGCGAGGTTCGCGCACATGCGGTGCGCTACGGTGCCGACCCGCAACGGCTGGACCGGGCGATTGCCGGGGTCCGGGCACCGGACCACGTCGTGACCACCACCGACCTGGACCTGGGCGGTCGCAGCGTGCACCTGGAGTCACCCGGGCCCGGCCATACCGACCATGACCTGGTCGTTGTCGTGCCGGCCCGGCCAACAGGCGGCCCTGCGGTGGTGTTCTGTGGCGACCTGGTCGAGGAGTCCGCCGACCCGGCGATCGACGCCGGCTCGGACCTGACGGCCTGGCCGCGAGCGCTGGACCGGATACTGGCACTGGGCGGGCCCGATGCGATCTACGTCCCCGGCCACGGTGCGGTGGTCGACGCCCGATTCGTGTCCGCTCAGCGGGACTGGCTCGCCGCCCGCGGGGATATCTCCGAGGCCTGACTCACCAGCCGGTGGACAGCACCCGGTCGAGCATGTCGACGAAGAAGTCGGCCGATTCGGCGGTGATGCACATCGGGGGTTTGACCTTCAGCACGTTCTGCCGGTCGCCGGTCGGCTGGACAATGACGCCGAGTTCACGCAGCCGTTCGCAGATCGCCGCCGTCTCCTCGACCGCGGGTTCCAGCGTCAGACGGTCGCGCACCAGTTCGACGCCCATGTACAGCCCGCTGCCGTGCACGGTACCGATCAGCTCGTGGCGGGTGGCCAACTCCTCGATGCGGGCCTTCAGGTGGTCGCCCACGGTCAAGGCGTTGCGCTGCAGACCTTCGGACTCCAGCAGGTCGAGCACCGTCAGGCCGACCACGCAGGAGACCGGGCTCCCGCCTGCCGAGGAGAAGAAGTAGCCCTGCGTCCGGTACTTCTCGGCGATCTCGCGGGTGGTGATCACGGCGCCGAGTGGCTGGCCGTTGCCCATGGCCTTGGCGACCGTGACGACGTCGGGCACCACGGCCTGTTGTTCGAAGCTCCAGAACGACCGGCCGGTGCGGCCGTAGCCGACCTGCACCTCGTCGGCGATGGCGAGCCCGCCCGCGCCGCGTACCGCGGTGTAGACGGCCGCGAGATAGCCGTCGGGAAGCGCCATCCCGCCGGCATTGCCGTAGAACGGCTCACAGATGAATGCCGCTGGCGGCTTTCCTTGTGCGGCAAGGTTTTCGATGATCTCGACGGCCTCGGGCGCATACCGGGCCGCGTCCGGTCCGCGATACTCGCCGCGGTAGGAATTGGGGGAGGGGACGGTGTGCACCCAGTCCGGCCGGGTGGCCAGCGCGTTGGGGTTGTCGGCGACCGACGTCGAGATGGCGTCGGTGGCGTAGGTCCAGCCGTGGTAGGCCTCGGCCACCGCGACCACGTCACGGCGGCCGGTCGCGGCCATCGCCAACCGCAATGCCAGGTCGACGGCCTCCGACCCGGAGTTGACCAGAAACACGGTGTCCAGGGGGTCGGGCAGCGTTGCGGCCAGCCGCTCGGAAAGTGCCACCACCGCGCCGTAGTTGAACCGTGAATTGGTGTTGAGCCGTCGCCACTGCCGGGCGACGGCATCCGCCAGCACCGGATGGCCGTGGCCGAGGACCGCGACGTTGTTGACCATGTCGAGGTAGCTACGCGCGTCGTTGTCGAGCATGTGCTCACGCCAGCCCCGTTCGATGCGGGGCGGGTCGAGGTAATAGTGCTCCTGGACGGCGGCGAACGAGTCCGCACGACGGCGCCACAGTCCCTCGCTGGTGTCGCCCGCGAGGGTCGCCGGCGCAAGGCCGAGCAGCGCGCTGGGGTCCTCGACCAGGCTGAGCCAACCCGCGGCGTATTCGGCGCGGACGAAATCAGGTACCACCACTTCGGGCTGTGTGCGGCACTGGATCCACAGATGGCCGTCGGCGGTGCCCAACGGGCTGCCCGCGGCCACACTCTGCCCGGGCCGCAGCTGGTCACTGACCCGCAGAGCTCCCCGCACGTGCAGTGATCCTGCGGTGCCGGTCAGGGTGACACTGTCGTCGGTGACGGCATCCACTACGCCGGCCCACGGCGCGTTGAGCGGCATCGGCGCGCCCGGCCACACATCGACGCCGGTGCCGACTGTGGCCGTGGACAGCGGGCTCAGTGGCGCCGAGCGGGTCAGGCGTGGCTGGCCGAACGTGCTGACGACGGCGTCGGCGCCCTGAATGAGTGCCTGGACGGCCAGGTCGTCCTCGACGCCGTCGGCCAGCCACCGGCCACCGTCCATCGCATCGGATTCCGTGGACAGGTCCAACCGGGTCACGGCAGCCGGGTCCAACCCGCCGAGTAGCGGGGCCTCGACCGCAACCGGATCAGGGGCGTGTGCACCACCGAGCACAGCGCGAATCTGGGCGGTCATGACCTCGCTGGGCACCTCGACGGCGCGTTCGAAGATCCGCCACTCGTAATCCAGGGCGCTGGTGGCGTAGTCGTTGTCGGCATCGATCGAGGCCTGGTGGATACCGCTGACCACGAGGACGGCCGCACGCAGGACGACCAGCGGCCAGAGCGCGTCGATCTCGGCAGGACCCAGCGGGCGCACGGCATGGAACGCGGCGACGGCGGGCAGCGTGGCGGCGGGCTCACCACCTTCATGCCGGAGCAACGAGGACACCGCGATCGCCAGTTCTCCCACGGTCCAGGATCGCGTCAGGTCACCCAGATCGATGATGCCGTCCGGGATTCGGCCGGTCTCCGGTGACGAGCACACCACGTTGTCGTCGGTGAGGTCGCCGTGGATCACCTGGACCGGCAGGTCCTCGGCCAGCTCGGCGACCACCCGCCAGGCCGCGGCGGTCGCAGCCTCGACGGCGTTGCGACGATCAACGTCGGTGACGTGCGTGGCGAGCACCTCGACGGTGCGTTGGGCATGGCGCAGATCCCACTGCAGAACGCGATCGACGCCGGGGTGGTCGAATCCGGCCAGCGCGCGTGCGGTTCGCCCGGCCAGCGCGCCCAGCGCGGCCGCCCGGGCCGGGGTGACGTACTGGTCGCCGCTCATCGTGCCGCCGGGCAGGTGGGCGATGATCCGTGCGTAGAGCACGGTGCCGTCCTCGCCGCGCAGTTCGGCGATGGGTGCGGCGCCGGCCGGGGCGATATTGGTCGCAGTGCGGATATCGGGCTCGGTCGCCGGGATGTGGGCCGCCGCGGCATCCTGGGCTTCGAGCTCGATGCGGGAGAACGCCGGGTTGGCGATCTTGAGCACGCCGACCGGATCACCGTCGGAGCTGCTCAACAAGAAATTCGCATCCTGCTGGCTACCCAGGGCGCACACCTGCGCGTCGACCCCGAACTGGGTCGCGGCGATGTCGCCGGCCTGTGCCGGGGTGATCGCCGGCACTGGTAGTTCCTCGGCTTGGAAGAAGTCGAACAGTGTCATCTCGCTACGAACTGTACTGCGGGTAGACGGCATCGGATCTGTCGTACGGTGGGCAGATGCGGGCGCTGATCATCGTCGACGTACAGAACGATTTCTGCGAAGGAGGATCGCTGGCCGTGACCGGGGCCGCCGCGGTGGTACGCGCGATCAATGCGTTGCTCGCCGGCGACCACGGCTACGACCATGTGGTGGCGACCAAGGACTACCACGTGAACCCGGGCGCTCACTTCGCCGATCAGCCCGACTTCGTCGACACGTGGCCTCGGCACTGCGTGGCGGGAACCACCGGTGCCGACTTCCATCCGGAATTGAACACCGCACCGATCGAAGCGGTGTTCCACAAGGGGGCCTACACCGCGGCCTACAGCGGTTTCGAAGGGGCCACCGACGACACCTCATTGACCGATTGGTTGCATGCCCACGGTGTCGACGAAGTGGACATCGCCGGCATCGCCACCGACTACTGCGTGCGTCAGACGGCGGCCGACGCGACTCGGGCCGGTTTCAAAACCCGTGTGCTGGTGGATCTTACGGCCGGAGTTGCGCCCGGGTCGACGGCCGAGGCGCTGCACGAGATGCGCGGCAACGGCGTCGAATTGGTCCACACCGCATGATGCCGCAGCCGCGCTCGGCCCTCCTCGACGCCGTCGACCGTTCTCCGTTGATGGCGGCCGAGCATGACCGCGCCGGCTGGGTGGGTTTGTTCACCGCCGACGGCCAGGTCGAAGATCCGGTGGGCTCGCGACCGCATGTCGGGGCGCTGCACATCGGCCGGTTCTACGACACGTTCATCGCACCGCGCCAGATCGTCTTTCATCATGGGGCCGACATCGTCTCGGAGACAACGGTTATCCGGGACGTGGTCCTCGAAGTCGGCATGGGACCGGCGGTCAAGATGCGTATCCCGGCGGTGCTGCGCTACGACCTTCGCGACGTGGCGGCGCAGTGGCGGATCGAGCGGCTGCGCGCGTACTGGGAACTGCCCGCGATGGTTGTGCAGTTCGCCGGCAACGGGTTGGCGGCCGGCCCGCAAGCTCTTGAATTGGGCCGTGCGCTCATACGCAACCAGGGATTGCGCGGGTCGCTGGGCTTCGCCACCGGCTTTCGCGGTGCCCGGTTCCGGGGCAAGCGCACGGTGCGGGCCTTCCTCGACGCCGTCGCCGCAGGCGATCAACTGCGGGCCTGGCGGTCATTGGGGCCGGGCGCGTTGATCACCCGTGGTGAGCGAAACCCGATGAAGTTCAGCGCTTTCAGCGACGAGCTGACGGGCACGTCGTGGACCAAGCTGATCGCCGCTGGTTCGTCGGTGACCGCGTCGCTGCGCGGCACCAGGCCGGCGGTGCTGATCGCCGAGCTGGGTTCGGGCGGCGGCGCCATCACTCGACTGCAGTACTTCGCCGAGTAGCCAGCTACATTCGCGCGAAGCGGGCGAGGACGAAGCAATACGCGCCGTAGGCGGCGAAGCCGATCGCAGCCGCAACGAGCAGTGCCCTACCGAAGGGTGCCTCGCCGAGGCTCTTGACCGCGGCGTCCAGCCCGGCGCCCTTCGCGGGATCGGTCGTCACGGTCGCTACCACCAGCAGGATCCCCGCGCCGCCCAACACGATTCCCTTCGCCGTGTAGCCGGCGATGCCCAATGGGGTGATCAGCGGCCCACCCCCGCTGATCGTGAGGTCCTCCTCGAACTTCGTCGACACTCCCTTGTAGACGTGGTAGCCGCCGACGCCGATGATCACCGCCGCAGCGATCAGCAGAACTCCCTTGCCCCAACCGGTTTGGAGCAACCGCGCGGTGAGTCCGGTGTTCTGCTCACTGGTGGATTGCCCACCGCCGTTGGCGAATCGCACCGCGGCGAGTGCGATGCCCGCGTAGATCAGGGCCAGGCCGACGGACTTCGCGCGGTCGAACACGTCATAGGCGCCGTCGTGTTCGCGCCCCGGTTCGGTGGGGTGCGAGCCGATAACCGCCTCGGCAACCCGCCACAGTGCCAGGGCGATCAAACCAGCCGCCGTCAACCACAGGGCGATCTTGCCTCCGGGTTGGGCTGCCAGCGTCGCCAGCGCGCCGGACTGGTCGGCGTTGCCGCCGCCGGAGCCGAACGCCAGCCGCACGATGATGTAGGCGATCAGCAGGTGCAGCACGCCGCTGATGCTGTACCCGGCCCGCGCAGCGAGTTCGAATGGCCTGCTATGTGTGGCCGCCTGCACGGCACCGTGTACCGCATTGTCAGCCATGACCAGTGGACTTCCCACGAAACCCCGCCGGCAAACGCCGGCGGGGTTTCAGAGTCGCGGTTGGTCCGTCAGTAGCTGAATGTCGTTGCCCCGTCGCCGATCCACTCCCACAGCTGAACCGTGCCGCCGGCCTCGGCGCCGGCGATGAAGGTGGCAGTGTCCAGATTCTTGGCCCGCACGCAGAGTGGGCAGACCAGGTAGCGTCCGCCCGCCCGCTCGTAGCGCTCGATGAGTTCGCCCAACGGGGGACAGCCCTCGCAGGCGGTGCCGACACCCACGCCGGGAACAGCAAGGCGGGCAGCCTCTTTCGCGAGAAACATCATCGTCGGGCGGCCCGCCTCGGCGGCGCCCAGCGCCACCAGGAAGGCCACCGTGACGCGTTCGGGATCTTCGAGCCCGGTGGAGAGGCTGATCGCTGCTTTGTTGTTGGTGTTCATGACTTTCCTCCTGTGTGTTGTTTGCTGCTAACCGTCTTGTCCATTGCTGCCGTTGTTGCCATTGCTGGTCTTTCCCGGGCCGCCGGTCCCTCCGGCGCCGCCACTACCGCCCTGGCCGCCATTGCCGCCCTGGCCGCCGTTACCCCCGTAGCTCTTGCCCGTCGTCGTGCCGCCCTGGCCGCCGTTGCCGCCCGTGCCGCCATCGCCCCTGACGCCTCCGGCGCCGCCTTTTCCGCCGTCGCCGCCGATGCCGTCGCCGGTGTTGGAGACACCACCGCCACCGCGTCCGCCGGTGCCACCGGGCGCGGCTGCGCCACCGGTTCCGCCGTCCCCGCCTTTGCCGCCGCTGGCTTGGCCGGACGTGCTCTGGCCGGCGCCGCCGGCGCCGCCTGCGCCGCCGCGGCCGGCGAGACCGCCCCGGCCACCGCCGCCGCCGTAGCCGCCGAACGCGGCACCGGTGTTGGTCGCGGTGTTGCCTCCGCTCCCACCGGTGCCGCCGGTCCCGATGAACCCGGCGTTTCCGCCTTTCCCGCCGTTGCCTCCGATGGCCGTCATCTGGCTCGACGCCTGACCACCGGGGCCGCCGGCGCCGGGCCGGCCCAGTCCTTGGCCATGGCCGCCGGTGCCGCCGTTTCCCGCGTGGACCACAGCCTCACCACCTGCGCCGCCGCCCCGCCCCCCGTTGCCGGCTGGGCCCAGCCATGAGGAGTTCGCTCCACTGCCGCCCTGGCCGCCGTATGCGGTGCCGGTCAGGGTATTTGCATAGCCTCCCGCGCCGCCGTCGCCGGCCTTACCGAACAAGCCTGCGGCGCCCCCGGTTCCGCCAGCCCCGGCGGACGCGTTGCCTTTCTCGGTGAACGCAGCCCCGCCGACGCCACCGGTCCCGCCGGTGCCACCGAGGATGCCGCCGCTGCCGCCCTTTCCTCCTGGGCCGCCCGCTGCGGGGGCGGTGTCGACCTTGACGTCGGTGCCGCCGTTGCCGCCCGCGCCACCGTTGCCGAACAATCCGGCATCACCACCCTTGCCGCCGGCCTGTCCGGGCAGGCCCACCCCGCCGTTGCCGCCGTTACCGAACAGGAGGCCGCCGCGGCCGCCGTCCTGGCCAAGGCCGCCGTTGGCACCGTTGCCGATCAACAACCCGGCGTTCTCGCCGGGCTCGTCGCCGTTGCTGATGAAGAAACCGACGAGGTCCTGCCCGACACCCAGGGCAGATGGCACCGTCGAAGCGGCCCGCTTGGCCTGCCTGTCTGCGGGCTTGTGATCCTTTGCGGCACCGATGATCACAATCGGTGCGGGGTCGGTCTCCGCGTGAGCTGTGGCCGCGCAGGCGGCGCCGACAACAGCGAACGAGCCCGCGGTCAGTGCGATGATGAATGCGTTCGTGGCCATGTTCGTCCTCAGCTGTTCATCAAACGGGTTGTGTAAGGACCGAACTCGGTGGCGATCACCGACACCGAGTCGGCCGGAAATCCGCTACGGCGGGCATGCTCACGGACCACGTCTTCGTCGTCGGCCTCGTGGACGCAGTAGATCTTGTCGGCGGTGACGTAGCTGTTGAGCCATCGGTAGGGCACGCCGAGTGAGGCCATGGCATTGTTCGATTGCCTCGCGAACTCGGCCACTTCGGCTGCGGTGAGATCGCTTGCCCCGGGCATCTCACGCTCGATGATGAATCGTTTCATGCACTTCACGCTCGGCGATCGGCGTGCGACAGACATCGGCAGCCGATGCCCATGTTTGTGCGGGCCCCGGACCTACCTACACCGCGGCGATACCTACCTGGAGATGTGCGCCGGCCCGTAACATCCCGGTGTGGCATTCGCTGAGCGCGAGCACGAGCTGGCAATTCTCGCCGCGTGTGCGGCCGAGGCGAGAGATTCCGGCGGCGCCCTGGTGATCGTCACCGGGGAATCCGGTGCTGGAAAGACGTCGTTCGTCGAGACGTTCCTGCAGCGGGGATCGTCTCGGACCCGGGTGCTGTGGGGCGGATGCGATCCGCTGTCGACTCCGCGGCCATTGGGCCCCATCCACGATCTGGCCGATCAACTCGGCTCCGACACGCGGCAGCTCTTGACCACCGCCGACCACCCGCACGAGATCTTCACCGCCGTCTTCTCCGACCTCAGAGCACAGCCGTCGATCCTGGTGATCGACGACTTGCACTGGGCCGACCAGGCCGTCATCGATCTGCTGCGCTTCATCCTGCGGCGGATCAGGCGCACCCGCTCGCTCGTGATCGGGACGGTACGCGACGACGAAATCGGTTTCAGTCACCCGATGCGCTCGCTGCTCGGTGACGTGGCCCGCTCAGTGTCCGCCACCACGCTGCCGTTGCCGCCACTGAGTCTGGCAGCCGTGACCGATCTCGCCGGTGACGCCGGAGTCGATCCCGTTTGGCTGCATGGCATTACCGGTGGTAACGCGTTCTTCGTCGGGGAGATGCTCGCGCACGGCGGTGACGATCTCCCCACGACGGTGCGTGACGCCATCCTGGCCCGAACCGTCAATCTCGAAGTCGCGGAGTGGGATCTGCTGAATTTGCTGGCCTGTGCACCCGGTGTGATCCCGAACTTTCTGCTCACCGGTCTCGGTGTCACCGTGCCGGCACTCCGCGCACTGGACGAAGCGCGGCTGATCCGGCGCACCGAGCGAGGTGTGGCTTTCCGTCATGACCTGTGTCGGCTGGCGGTCACCAGTGTGATTCCGCCTGGCGCCGAGGCTGAGCTGCACCGCCGGATGATCTCAGCGTACGAGGCTGCCGCCCAACATGATCCAGCGATCCTGACCCACCACGCACTCGGTGCCGGTGACCAGCCACGCACGTTGTCCGCTGCATCCGAGGCCGGGCGGGTCGCGGCACGAGCCGGTGCGCACACCCAGGCGGCCGAGTTCTACCACATCGCGCTCAAACACGGCGGTGCGCTGGCTCCCGAACGCGAGGCCGAGCTGCTGGAGCTGCTGGCGCAGGAGTGCTACCTGATCGATCGCCTCGACGAGGCGACCGAGGCGCGCCGCCGGGCGCTGAGCTTGCGTGCGGAGTTGGAGCAGCCCGCCGCAGTCAGCGCAAATCATCACGCTCTGGCCTTGTACGAGTCATACCAGGCGAATCTTGCGGCGGCCGAGCGCCACGGAGCGCAGGCGGTGGCCACGCTCGTCGAGCCGGGCGGCGGATCCGAGCTCGTGCTGCTCGGTCATGCCCTGACGACGCAGGCGTACTTCGCAATCTCTGCTGGCGACATCGAACGTTCCGAACTGCTGCTGGCGCAGGCGCGCGAGCACGTCGCTGCGGCCGATGATCCCGTGCTCGGTGGCCGGATCGCGATCGTCGAAGGCTACCGCGGCGGGTTGGTGGGCGACGCTGGAGCCCGTGAGGCGATCGTCTCGGGGATCACGGCCGCGACCGAGCACGTGGCCGACGATGTCTACGCCTATGGCTGTTCGATCCTGGCCTTGATCGACATCGAGCAGCGAAATCACGACCAGACCGCGGAACTGCTCGACGTCAGCGTCCCGCTGTGCCTCGAGCGAGACGCTCCGTTCGGTCGGTCGTGGTTGTTCGCGACTCGGGCGAGAATCGCTCTGCTGGTGGGTGATTGGGACGACGCCGTCGCCGACGCGGACACCGTTCTGGCCGGCGTGAGCTGGCCGTTGGTGAGCACCTGGCCGTGGATCGTCCGGGCCCTGATCTCGCTTCGACGTGAAGGTGTCGCCGCATCGGGGCTGGACGAGGCGTGGCAGATCTTCCGCGGATTCGGCGAGCATTTCCAGCTGTTTCCCGCGGCCGCGATCGCCGAGCAAGCCTGGCTGACGGGTAAGGCCGACGACCGGATCGCGGCGTGCCGGACTCTGCTGGACAGCTGCGCCGCCGACGGGATCGCCATGGCGATCGGCGATCTGGCGGTGTGGTTGCACCGACTCGATCCCGGCGTCGACACCGACCGCGCGACGGGGCCGCATCGGCTGTTGCTCGACGGCGAATTCGAAGCAGCGGCTGATGAGTTCCAACGGCGCTCGATGCCGTATGAGGCTGCACTCGCGCTCATCGACGCCGGTGACGCCGAGTTGACGCGGCGCGGTCTGAGTGTGCTCGATCGACTCGGAGCGACGGCCGTGGCCGCCAAGATTCGCCGTGATCTGCGCTTGGGAGGCGCCGGCGTCGTCCCGGGCAAAGGTCGTTCGGCCACGCTCAGCAACCCCGCCGGCCTGACCGCCCGGCAAGTCGAGGTGCTGGGTCTCATCGACCAAGGTTTGACGAATGCCGAACTGGCCGAGCGGCTTTACCTGTCGGTCCGAACAGTGGACCACCATGTGGCCGCGATACTCGGCAAGCTCGGCGTCGCCGGGCGACGGGAGGCTACCAGGAAGGGCCGCGAACTGGGCATCCTGTCGTGACATGAGTCGGCCGTCGGGGACGCAGGCCCGGAATCAGCATCGGCACGCTGTTGCGGTAGACCTGGTAGCGCTCACCGAGCTCTGCCTGCAGATCACGTTCTTCCAGTCGCAGGGCGATCAGGATGTAGCCGGTGGTGCCGATCGCGAACAGAAGATGACCCGCGGTCATGACGGGCGTCGCCCAGAACGCGACCAGAAACCCCAGCATCAGCGGGTGGCGCACCAGCCGGTACAACAGGTTCGCCCGAAAGCCCGTATTGCGGCCCGGTGATCCGCGCCAGGCCGCGAATACTTGACGCAGACCGAACAACTCGAAGTGGTTGATCATGAAGGTGGCGGCTAGGACGGTGACCCAGCCGGCCGCGAACAGCGTCCACAGCGATGCCCGGACTGCCGGCTGGCCGATCTGCCAGATCACTGCGGGCATCGTTCGCCACTGCCAATACAGCAGCAGCAGAACAAGACTCGCCAGCAGGACGTAGGTACTTCGCTCGATCACCGGCGGCACGAATCGGGTCCACCAACGCTTGAAGGCGGGTCTGGCCATCACGCTGTGCTGGACGGCGAACAACCCGAGAAGCGCGGTGTTGATCAGCAAGGCGACACCGAATGGGGCGCCGTCGATACCGCGATCGACGGTGCGCGGCACCACGAGGCCGCCGACGAAACCGATTGCGTAGCAGAAGGCGACGAGGAAGACGAGGTAACTGGCCACCCCGTAACCAACAGCCAGGATGCGGCGGGTCCGCGTCGACGCGGACGGCGAAATGTTTGTCATGATGTCGATCCTTTCGGCCTCGTCCGCGGCGATCATGGGGCAACGGCCTCAACTACTGCGGTTCGGTCAACCCGTGCCGCAGTGCATACATGCTCGCGCCGATGCGGTTGGAGACGCCGATCTTGGCGTAGGTCCGTTCGACGTGATTGCGGGCGGTCTTCTCACTGATCACCAGAAGATCCGCGATCTCTTTGTTGGAGGCGCCGCGAGCCACCAGGCACAGCACCTCGATCTCGCGGGGCGTCAGCCCGTCGGGCCGTGTCCCCGGCCGCCGGGTGCGATGGCCGGCCGCGTGCAGGACCGCTTCGGCGGCGACGTCGTCGAGCTCGCCGCCACGTGCACGGTCCCGGACCCGCCGCGCTGCCGCCGCCGGATCCAGTGCCGCACGGTAAGGACGCGGCTCCAACGCCGATTGATAGGCGACGGCGGCGGCCAACACCCGGTCGGGCATGCCGAGCGCGGCGCCGGGCAGGCTGCGCGGATAGCCGGTGCCGTTGACGCATTCGTGGTGATTGCCGGCGATCTGGGCGACCTGCTCGAGGCCGTTGATCCGGCTCAGGATGCGGGTGGTGAGGTAGGGGTGCAGGCGCATGCGCTCGAACTCGGCCGCCGACAACGTCGAGGGCTTGGACCACACCTGGTTGGAGACGCCGATGCGGCCGAGGTCGTGGACGTGACCGGCCCGCCGGACCAGGGTGACCGCCTCGGCGCGAAGGCCGGCCAACTCCGCCGCGTCGCCGGCCAGCTGCGCGACCGCGCGTGAATGGCCAAGGGTGAAAGGACATTTCAAGTCGACGAAATCGCCAAGGGCTACCAGCATCTCGTCGAGCGGCTGCTGCTGCAGCGGCTGGTGATGATCGGGGGCGCACGCCAGCGCGCTGTCCCACACCTCGCCGGCCTGCGGTCCGGCCAAGATCGCCTCGGCGTCGGCGGTGAAGACCTCGACGACCTTCGGATCGAAGTGGTGGCCGCTACGTTCGCAGACCATGTCCACCGCGGCGCTCACGCCACCGGTGCGGTGGTGCACCTCGGCCATATCGGCGACCTGTGCCACGCGCATCTCGATCGGGATGTCCTCGCCGCGAACGCCGCCGGGCAGACCGCGGCCGTCGTAGCGTTCGAAGCTGAACCCCAGTGCGTCCTGAACTCCGGTACCCAGCCCCATGCGGTCGGCCAGCAGTGCCGCCGAGGTGCAGTGCGAGTGGATCAGCTGGGACATGTTCCCGCGGGCGTTGATGAACAGGGTCGCGATCGCGGTCAGCCGTTGGGCGAGGGGTTCGCCCCGGCCGATGTTGGCGGCCAGGAAGCGGAAGTACGGCAGCCCGGCCCAGTCGACGTGGTACGAGTCGCGGCGCACGGAGATGTCGTCGCCGAACCACTGTGCGAATTCATGCGAGTCGGCGTGACAGCCGATCCACATGACCAGCGTCGCGTAGTACACACAATCGCGTTGATCGCGGTCGAGGCCCAGCCGGTCGGCGATCCGCGTTCCGATCAGCGCGGCACGCAGCATGTGCTCGGCGGGCTGCCCCAGGCCGAGGTCGATCGCCACCGAGAGCGCGGCCAGCAATTCGGCGCGGCTCGGTGCGCGGGGCGAGGGACCTCCGGGGGTCCTCGGCACTGCCACGTGCTCGATTGTGCTCCCTAACATGCGGCTTCGGGCATCGTTGGCGCGGTGTGCCGGGCCGAGATGTGGCGGTGCGGATCGAAGCTGTCGAACCGAGCTGTGCCGATCACGCACAGCCCCCGCTGCGGGAGACGGAAATCGGCCAGCCGGTCCTGCGTGGCCAGCGGGGCGAGGGCCCCGAGGTTCATTCCGCGCAACACCGCCCGCGACTCGCGTACCGCCCAGATCTGGCGTGGCGCGACGCGGAACCCCTGACCGTTGGGGACATGACCAGTCAGCCGCATCTCGCCCGTTCCCAGCAGCGGCCCGGCCATCCGGCCCATCGCGGCCAGAACCGGTCTGCTCGCCCAGGCCCGCTCGGGCAGTGCCCGGCCCAGCCGGCTGACCGTCCGGGTGGTCACCGTGCTGGCCATGCCGACGGTCCACCGCAGCAGCCCGGGAATGGCGATCGTCAACGACCAGGGATCGGCCCACGTCGTCGCGATCGCGCACTGCACTGCCGGAATCGTTGTCGCCGAACTGAAATAGCGGGCGCAGCTCTGCTCGGCGGGCGTGGTCGCATAGAACGTCCAGCGACCGTCGGGGTCGCGATGCCAGACCGAGCGGTAGGCGGGGGAGAACGAGGACGCTCCGAAGTCGCGGTAGGCCAGATAGTGCCCGGTGTCGAACGGCAGGCCCATGATGCCGAAACCGCCGACCCGGTCGTCGGTGCCGGCCGGCAGGTTCGCATGGTCGGTGACGGCGCGGACCGCGCTCTGGGGGGTGCTGATGGTTGTCATGGCCCCATGCTGGCTTCGCACAGCGGGGCCGGGCATGGGGCAGCTGCCCCACATCTACTGTGGCTTGCGCAGGGTCTCCCAGTCGTGCTCGGCGTCGAGCTGGTCGATCAGGCGACGGGTGCGTTCCTTGAGCAGCATGGTCATCCCGATACCGATGAGGATTGCGACCACCAGTGCGACCCAGGAGAACCGCGAGAGCCACTTCTCGGCGGCGATACCGAGGTAGTAGACCACCGCGGTGGTGCCGCCGGCCCAGCAGATGGCGCCGGATGCGTTGGCGGCCAGGAACTGCGGGTACCGCATATGCAGCGCACCGGCGAGTGGTCCGGCCAGGATGCGCAGTAGTGCGATGAAGCGCCCGAAGAACACCGCCCACACACCCCACCGGGCGAACAACTGCTTGGCCAGCGCCACGTGGCCCGGGCCGAAGTGTTTGGGGAAGCGTTTGCCGAGCCGCTCGAACAATCCCATCCCGAACCTGCGGCCGATCGTGTACCCGATCGTGTCGCCGACGATGGCGCCGACGGTGGCTGCCGCGCCCACCCACACCGGGCTGATGTCCAGGGTGTGCCGGGAGGCCAGCAGTGCCGCACTCACCAGCGCGATCTCGCCGGGCAACGGGATGCCCAGACTCTCTATGCCGATGATCAACCCGACGACCAGGTACACCGCCAGCGGCGGGATGGATTCCAGTATCGAGTCGACCGTCACCCGCCAAGGATGCCGTATCGACGGCACTTAGGCGGCAGTTACCACCGGTGCTCGCGTGTCGACCTCAGCCGTCGCGCTTGCGGCGATAGAGCGTTCCAAGGCCCAACAGGATCAGGCTGATCACCAGGATCGCGGTGGCCAGCACGTTGATCTGAGGTGGCACAGCTGCTTTCACCGCAGCGTTCACGTACAGCGGGTACGTCACCGTCGAGCCGCTGACGAAGTACGTGATGATGAAATCGTCCAGCGACAGCGCGAACGACAGCATCGCGGCAGCGACGATGCCCGGCACGATCAGCGGCAGGGTCACCTTGAAGAAGGTCCGGGTGGGGCCCGAACCCAGATCCAGGGAAGCGTCTTCGAGTGTCCAGTCGAAGCCACGGATCCGGGCCCGCACGGTCATCGCGATGAAGCTGATCTCGAATGCCACGTGCGCGATCACGATCGTGGCGTATCCGGTGGCCCAGCCCAGGTCGAGGAACAGCGTCAGCAGCGACGCACCCATGACGACCTCGGGTGAGGTCAACGGCAGCACCAGGAAGGTGTCCACCGTCTTGCTGCCGCGGAACCGTTGGCGCACAAGGGCAATGGCCACCAGCGTGCCGAAGACAACCGAGATCGCTGTCGACACCGCGGCGACGTTCAGGCTCAGCTTCAATGCCTCGGTCAGGGCGGGGTATTTGAACGGGTCGGCCCAGTTGTCGAGCGTGAACCCCTGCCAGGTGTAGTTGAACTTGCCGGCCGGCTTGTTGAACGAGAAGACGATGATCACCAGGATCGGCAGGAATAGGTAGAACAGCACCAGGCCGGCGATGACCCGCAGCGCCACGTCGCCGAGCTTGAACGTTCCCCGGATGTTGCGGCCCGGCTTGGCCAGCCCGCCATGATCGATCGTCTGGGCGATCGCCGCGCCGGCCTCGGTCGTCATACGAGATCCTCCGTGCCCAGCGCCTTCGTGTAGAGCAGGACGCCGATCAGGATCAGCGCCATCAGCACGAAGCTCAGCGCGGCGGCGGCCGGGTAATCCTTGACCACCAGGAACTGTTTCTGGATGACGTTGCCGATCATCCTGGTTTGGGTACTGCCCAGATAGTCGGCGTTGATGAAGTCACCGACCGACGGTATGAAGACCAGCATGCTGCCGGCGAGCACACCGGGCATCGCCAGCGGCATGATCACCTTGCCGAACATTCTGCGGTTGGTGGCATACAGATCTCGGGACGCCTCCAGCAGGCGAGCGTCGATCTTCTCCAGGCTGACGTACAACGGCAGGATCATGAAGATGATCCAGTTGTAGGTCAGGCCGCCGATGACCGCCCAGCCGGTCGACAGCAGGCGCCCTTCGGACGGCAGCAACCCGACCGTGCCGAGCGCGTGAACCACCCAGCCGTCGTCGGCCAGGATCGTCTTCCACGCCAGGGTGCGGATCAGGAAGGTCACGAAGAACGGCAGGATCACCAGGCCGAGCAGCAGATTCTTGTACCTGCCCGCCTTGAACGCGATCACATAAGCCAGCGGGAAAGCCAGCAGAATACACAGCACAGTGGCGGCCAGCGCATAGCCGAACGAGCGCATGATCTGCTCGCGGTAAGTGCTCAGCGCCTCACCGTAATTCGCGAAATCCCAGGCGAACGTGAGCTCCGGCAGATAGATCGAGCCGCCCATCTCCGACAGTGAGGTCCGGAACAGCGATACGAACGGCACCACGTAGAAGACCCCGAGATACGCAAGCGCGGGCAGGATCATCAGGTAGGGAGCGATCTTGCTCCGCTGCCGGTTGCTACTGGCTACTCCCGCCATGCGTCAGCCGCCGGTGACTTCGGCGTACGCCTTGTTGAACTCGTCGGTCTGCTCGTCGGTGAGCGCGGCCCAGGTCTTCAACTTGTCCAGGGTCTCCTTCGGCGGGTTGATCAACGGGTTGGCGGCCAGCCCCGGATCGATCTTGTTGAGCTCGTCGGTCATGTCCGACAGCACCGGCACATATTGGGTGTGCGCGATCAGCTTGGCGTAGTTGGCCCGGTCGTATACGTAGTTGATCCACGTCTCGGCGGCCTTCTGGTTCTGGGTGGTGTACGGGATCACCATCGTGTCGATGAACGTCGTCCCGCCGGAGTCGGGCACCACGAACTTCAGATCCGGGTTGTCCTTTTGCAGCTGGACGACGTCACCCGAATATGCCTGGGCGATCACGACATTGCCGGAAGCCAGGTCGTCGGCGTAGTCGTTGCCGGTGAACCGCCGGATCTGGCCCGCGTCCTTCTGCTGCTTGATCACGCCGACCGCCTTGTTCACGGCGTCGGAGGTGGGGTCCTCCACCGAGCCGCCCGTGGCGAGCATGATCATGCCGAGGCCGTCCTGAGTGTCGGCCAGCAGGCTGATCTTGCCCTTGAACGCCGGATCCCACAGGTCGTCGATCTTGGTGATGTCGCGATTGGTCGCCGCGCGGTTGTAGGCCAGGCCCACCATGCCGGACATGTACGGCGCGCTGAACTTTCGGCCCGGGTCGGCCTTGGCGTTGAGCAGATCGGTCCGCATGTTCTTCTTGTTGGTCCAACGGCTTTCACCGATGGGGTTGAGCCAGCCCAGCCCGTTGAGCCGGGCGGCGAGGAACTGGGTGGGGACCACCAGGTCGGCGCCGATGTCCTGCTTGCGTGACAGCGGCTCCTTGTTCTTGGCGAACCACTCCTCGTTGTCGTTGAAGTCCTCTTTGTAGTCCACCGTCAGGCCGGTCGCGGTCTGGAAGGCGGCGACGAAACCGTCGGCCATGTACAGCGGCCAGTTCGAGATCCGCAGCTTTCCGGTGGCGGGGGAGCCGTCGTCGGCAGGGGCCGCAGGCGAGCTGGAACTGCTCTTGTTGTCGGACTTTCCACAAGCGGCGAGGAAGGACGGTCCCAGGACGAGCGCGGCCGCGGCAGCGGCACCGCCACCGATGAACCGGCGTCGGGAGGACAGCGAAGCGAGGATCCGGGGGTCGATCTCTGTGGCCATGTGCCGTGGTGCCTTTCGTAGGGGGAAGTTGGGTCGATGAACGGGCGTGGCGCGGCGTCGATCCGGTTTACGAATCGTCGAGCATCTCTTCGAGGTCTTCGGTGGTCGGGATGTCGGCCGCGGGCAAGACCAACGACGCGTCGGGTGACCAGGCCACGAAGACATCGTCCCCGGGGCGCAGCATGGGCAGGTTCTGCTCGGGTCCGACGTGGGCCAGGATCGGGGAGTTGTCGGCGGCAGCCATCGACAAGCGCAGTACCGGACCCTGGAAGGTCAGGTCGACGACCTTGGCGGCGACGGTCGCGAAGTCTCCGGTGGGCTGGTCCATCGACACCCGGACCCGTTCGGGGCGGACCATCAGCGTGGCCTGCCCGCCGGGCTCGATCGTGGTGTCGCCGGGCCTGGCCTTGAGCGTGGTGCCCAGCACCTCCACCTCGACATAATCGCGGTTGGTGCGGCCGGTTTGGCGGCCGTGCCACAGGTTGGCCTGACCGATGAAGCCGGCAACGAACACGGTGGCGGGCCGATCGTAGATATCGGTCGGGGTGCCGATCTGCTCGACATTGCCCTGGTTCATGACCGCGATCCGGTCGCTCATCGTGAGCGCTTCCTCCTGGTCGTGCGTCACATAGACGAACGTGATGCCGACTTCGCGCTGGATGCGCTTGAGCTCGAACTGCATGACGTGGCGCAGCTTGAGGTCCAGGGCGCCGAGCGGCTCGTCGAGCAGTAGCGCGCTGGGGTAGTTGACCAGCGCGCGGGCCAGGGCGACGCGCTGCTGCTGCCCGCCGGAGAGTTGGGCAGGCTTGCGCTGGGCGAAGTCGGTGAGCCGAACGACCTCGAGCATCTCGTCGACGCTCTTCTTGACGGTGGCCTTGTCTTTCTTCTGGCTGCGCGGGCCGTAGGCGACGTTGTCCCACACCGTCATATGGGGGAACAGGGCGTAGTGCTGGAAGACGGTGTTGACGTTGCGCTTGTGCGGTGGCACCCGCGACACGTCGACGCCTTCAAGCCGAATCGCGCCCTCGGTGGGCTGTTCGAAGCCGGCGATCATGCGCAGGGTGGTCGTCTTCCCGCAGCCGGACGGGCCGAGCATGGAGAAGAATTCGCCGGCCCCGATGGAGAAGTCGGCGTCGGTGACGGCGACGTAGTCCTCGAAGCGTTTGACGACGTGGTCGATCTCGATCACGGGCGCGCCGGTGGCGCGCTTGGATCCGGGTTTTCCGGTGGTCTGCTGGGTGGCGGTGGCGCCGGTGTCGGTCAGGGCCCGTCCTCCTCGTAGTCCCGCGGGCCGACGAGAAGTAGCAGCCTGTCGACCCCGCTCCTAAACGATTGCGGATTTGCGTGCTCTTCGCAACCGATTCCGCAACGAAATATGAATTCTTCGATGGAATCGCTCGTTATGACCCGGGTCGAGGCACGGCTTTCGACACGGACCCGGTTGGCTCGAGGTCGTCCTTGGACGGATCGTATCGCCGTTCAGGCCGTCGCGAGCCCTCGTGCGATAACCAGCCGCTGAATTTGGTTGGTTCCTTCGAAGATCTGGGTGATCTTGGCTTCGCGCATGTAGCGCTCGACGCGGAAGTCGCGGGTGTAGCCGACACCACCGAGCACCTGGACGGCATCGGTGGTCACCTTCATGGCGGCGTCCGTGGCCACCAGCTTGGCGACGCTGGCCTGCTGCGAGTAGGGCAGGCCGGCGTCCCGCCGCCGAGCGGCATCCAGATAGGTGGCCCGCGCGCTCGCCACCGCGGCGGCCATGTCGGCGAGCAGGAATCCCAGGCCCTGGTGATCAATGATCTTGCGGCCGAACGTCGTTCGGTCGTTGGCGTAGGCGCACGCCTCGTCGAGGGCGGCCTGTGCGATTCCTACTGCCACGGCCGCGATGCCGAGCCGGCCCGAGTCCAGCGCGCTGAACGCGATCTGCAGGCCCTGACCCTCGGCGCCGATCCGGCGCCCGGCGTCGATGACCGCGTTGTCGTAGAACGCCGATGTCGTGGGAACGGCGGCCAGTCCCATCTTTTCCTCGGGCTTGCCGAAGCTCAGACCCGGCAGATCCGCAGGCACCAGGAAGCAGGAGATGCCGCGGCCACCCTCGCCCGTCCTCGCGAACAGGGTGTAGAAATCGGCCCGCCCGCCGTGGGTGATCCAGGCCTTCGAACCGTTGATGACGTATCCGGGAGCCGCCTCGGCGGCGGAAAACACAGCTTTGCACTGCAATGCGGCGGCATCCGACCCGGCCTGCGGTTCGGACAGGCTGTAGGCGCCGATCTGCTCACCCGACAGCATGCCGGGTAGCCAGCGTTCGCGCTGTCCGTCGGTGCCGAACGCCAGCAGCGGGTGGCACGACAGGCTGTGCACGCTCACCGCGACCGCCACTGCGGCCCAGCGCGCGGCGATCTCCTCGAGAACTTGCAAGTACACCTCGAAGGGCTGACCGCCGCCGCCCCACTCCTGCGGCTGCGGCAGGCTCAACAGCCCCGCCGCACCGAGTTGGGCGAACACCCCTTCGGGATAGGTCTCCGCGCGCTCGTGCTCGTCGACGATCGGGCTGAGCACTTTGTCGCCGATGTCGCGGGTCAGCGCGATGAGATCCGCGGCGTCCTGGTCGGGGAGGAGTCGGTCGACGGGCATGAGCGGGGCCTCTCGATTGATACTCAGAATAGTACTGACTTACATCTATCAGTACTATTCGGGGATGGCCACCCGCACCTCCCCGGCGGCGTTCGGGACCCGGCGCCGCGGCGAGCTGTTCGACGCACTGCTGTCGCTCTTTCTCGCCGAGGGGTTCGCCCACCTGACCCTCGACGACATCGCCGCACGGTTGCGCTGTTCGAAGGGGACGCTCTATACGCTGGCCGGCAGTAAGGAGCAGCTGGTTCACGCAGTCACCGTGTACTTCTTCCGGCGTGCCACCGACGACGTGGAACACACGGTCTCAGAGGTCGATGGCGCGCGTGAGCGGATCACCGCTTACCTCACCGCGGTCGGCACCGCGCTCGAAGTCGCCTCCGATCGGTTCATGGCCGACCTGGACGCGTTCGCGCCGGCCCGGGCGGTCTATGAACAGAACACCGCGATCGCGGCCCGCCGGGTCAGCGAACTGATCGCCGAAGGGGTTGCCGCACAAGAGTTCCGGGACGTGCATGCCGCATTCGCCGCGGATCTGGCCGCAGCCATGATGGTGCGCATCCAGCAGGGGACCGTGCGGTCCGCGACCGGGCTGGACGACGCGGCCGCCTACCGCGAGCTGGCCGCCATCCTGACCGCAGGCATCTCTGCCTGACTCACATGTGGGCGCCGCCGTCGATGCGGACCTCGGTGCCCGACACGAAGTACGCATCCGGGCTGCCCAGCATCGCGACAACATTGGCCACGGCATCCGGCTTCGCGAATATCTCGCCCTTTGGAAACGGCAGCAGGGGTGCGACCCGGCCGAACAGGCTGTAGTCGACATCATCGGGCAGTCCGGGGCCGACGCTCTGCTTGGACTCGCCGGTGCCGTCGGTCATCCCCGACGAGATCGATCCGGGCTGCACCGAGTTGAAACGGATGCCGTCCGTGGCGAACTCGGCGGCCAACGCATGCGTCATGGCCTGCACGCCGCCCTTCGACGCGGCATAGGCCGACATATAAGGATGAGCGAAAGCGGCCGATGTCGAGCTGAAATTCACGACGGCCGGGGCAGATCCCGCGCGCAGAGCCGGAATTGACTGCCGCGTCACGAGGAACGTGCCGACGAGGTTGACCCGCAGTACCTGCTCGAAAGCCGCAAGCGTGGTGTCGAGGAAGTGATCCGACCGCAGGATGCCCGCGACGTTCACCAGCGTGTCGAGGCCGCCGAGCGTGGAGATCGCTTCATCGACACCGGTTTTCACCGACTCCTCGCTGCCGACGTCGATGACCACCGTGCTCAGCCGGTCACCGGCGCCGGCGGCCTTGGCCGTGGTGTCCGCCAGGCCCGACTCGCTGATATCGGCGGCCACCACACGACCACCTTCGGCGAGAATGCGCAGTACACAGGCCTGCCCGATGCCGGAGCCGCCGCCGGTGATCAGTACTCGACGATCGGTGTAACGCTGCAAGATCGACATCGCGGGTCGGCTCCTTTGTGGGGTCGGGGACAGCGGCCTCGATCATTGTGGGCCGCGGTCCCCGGGGCGCGGAGTCGATCCCGCTGACCGGAATCCAGGCTGTCCCAAATCGAGTCGACGTCTGGGCCGCATAATCGAGACACTTGAGCTCAAGTCGTCTCGAAGCGACACGACGAAACACCGACACCACCAGTCACAGGTCCCGATTGCCGAGATTCGCTACCGCGCGGGCGCTAAGTGCACTAATCTGCGTTGGCGTCGTTGAAACACGTTCCAGTTTTGGACCGGTTTGTGCCATGGCGCTGGGGCGATGACCGCGACGATGTTGGAGGTTCAGAAGACACCCATGGCAAATCGGACAGCAGATCGTTGGTCACCGGGCATCGCGTTGAGCGGTATGTCGGGGCCGATGCAGGCTATTGGTGGTTTGTTTGCGATGTCGGCTGATGCGGTGCGGTTTGTGTTTCGGAAGCCGTTTCGAGGTTGCCCCGGTCTTCGTGGAATTTGAGGTGGCGGTCCCTCACCTGATGCCCGCCAGATGGTAGGTCTTCGGGTGAACGACCAAGTACACCTCGAAGAAGGAGTAAGGGACCGCCATGAAGACCGTACCTACT
>NZ_JACBJQ010000001.1 GCF_013404075.1 Mycolicibacterium vinylchloridicum | reverse complement strand
CCGCGGACCGTCTTCGTGACGCCCGCCCCGCAGGCTCCCGCGCCCGCCGCGCCCGCGCCTGCCGCCCCCGCGCCCGCCCCGGAGGCTCCGCCACCCGCCCCGGCGCCGGTCGCGCCGGTGATCCCGGCTCCGATCATCGCGCCGCCGGTGATCGTCCTGCCGCCGATCCTGCCGCCGTTCATCCGGCCGCCGCGGGCTCCGCACTACCCGACGTACCCGTCGTCGCCGAGCTATCCCACGCAGCCGTCCACGCCGACCCAACCGTCGACGCCCACCCAGCCCACGACACCGTCGACGCCGTCGGTGCCGCAAGAGCCGTCGTACCCCACCCAGTCCCCGCAACAGCCGTCGTCGCCGGTCATCACCGAGGTCCCACAGAGTCCCCCTAGCGCGGCCGCCGGTTCGGGCGGTTACGGCTCGGGTTCCGGCGGCTACGGCGGTGGCGGCTATGGATCGGGCGGTTCGAGCTCGAGCTCAGGGGGTTCGGGATCCTCAGGGTCTGAGGGCGGCTCGCGTTCGAGCGGATCCGGCGGATCGCGCAGCTCCGGCGGCAGTTCGGGCAGCAGCCCGTTGTGGCCCTGGCCTGGTATGGGGCACTGAACGAGGTCCGAGTTCACCGGGAGTTAGCCTCGCGCTAAGTGTCGCGATGCGGTCAGATCATCGTGGCTGCCTATAGAGGGCAGTATGCGATGCACAGTCTTTGGCACCGGTTATCTCGGCGCAACCCACGCCGCCGGGATGGCCGAGCTGGGTCATGAGGTGGTCGGGATCGATATCGATCCCGGCAAGATCGCCAAACTGTCCTCCGGCGACATCCCGTTCTACGAGCCCGGTCTGGCAAAGATGTTGCAGGACAATCTCTCTGCCGGTCGTCTGCAGTTCACCACCGACTACGACGCGGCCGCAGATTTCGCCGATGTACATTTCCTCGGCGTCGGAACCCCGCAGAAAAAGGGCGAATACGGCGCGGATCTGCGCCACGTCAACGCCGTGATCGACGAGCTGGTGCCCCGGTTGACCAGGCCCGCCGTGATCGTCGGCAAGTCGACGGTTCCGGTGGGCACTGCCGCCGAACTGGGCCGGCGGGCGAAATCGCTGGCACGTGATGGTGTGGATGTCGAAATCGCCTGGAATCCGGAGTTTCTCCGCGAGGGATTCGCCGTGCAGGACACCCTGCACCCGGACCGGATCGTCGTTGGCGTGCAGCCCGATTCGAGCCGCGCCGAGGCGGTGCTGCGGGAGATGTACGCCCCGCTGCTGGCCGAGGACATCCCGTTCCTGCTGACCGACCTGCAGACCGCCGAGCTCGTCAAGGTGTCGGCCAATGCCTTTCTGGCCACCAAGATCTCGTTCATCAACGCCATCTCCGAGGTGTGCGAGGCCGCCGGCGCGGACGTCCGCATGCTGGCCGACGCGCTGGGTCACGACCCGCGCATCGGGCGCCGATTCCTCAACGCGGGACTGGGTTTCGGCGGCGGCTGCCTGCCCAAAGACATTCGTGCCTTCATGGCCCGTGCCGGTGAGCTGGGCGCCAACCACGCGCTGACCTTCTTGCGCGAGGTCGACAGCATCAACATGCGCAGGCGCACCCGGATGGTCGAATTGGCCACCACCGCATGCGGTGGCTCGCTCCTGGGGGCCAACGTGGCGGTGCTCGGTGCGGCGTTCAAACCCGAGTCCGACGACGTACGGGATTCCCCGGCGCTCAACGTCGCCGGGCTGTTGCAGCTCAACGGCGCCACCGTGAACGTCTACGACCCCAAGGCGATGGAGAACTCGCAGCGCCTCTTCCCGACGCTGACCTACTCGACCTCTGCCCTGGAGGCCTGCGACCGCGCCGACGCCGTGCTGGTGGCCACCGAATGGCAGGAGTTCGTCGACCTCGACCCGGAGGAACTGGCGCAGCACGTTCGGACCAGAGTCATTGTGGACGGCCGCAATTGCCTCGACCTCGCGCGCTGGGCCGCGGCGGGATGGAACGTTTACGCCTTGGGTCGCCCGGTTCTGACGTAGGTTCTCCTTCGTGGACTTCACAACCGCACTGATCGCTGAAAACGCCGCATTCGCTGACCTTCTGCGCGACGCCGACCTCTCCACGCTGGTGCCGACCTGCCCGGAGTGGACGCTCGAACAATTGATGCGCCACGTCGGGCGCGGCGACCGGTGGTGCGCCCAGATCGTCGCCGAGCAGTCGATGGAGTTCATCGATCCGCGCACGGTCGCAGGCGGCAAGCCGCCGGAGGGCCGGGACAACGAGATCGAGTGGCTGCTCGACGGTCCGCGCAAGCTGATCGACGCCGTCGCGCAGACCGGCGCCGACACCGAGGTGTGGACGTTCCTGGGCCCGCGTCCTGCCACCTGGTGGATCCGGCGCCGCCTGCACGAGGTCGTCGTCCATCGCGCCGACGCCGCCATCGCGTTGGGTCGGTCGTTCGAGGTGGACCCCGCGGTGGCCGCCGACGCCGTCACCGAGTGGTTGGAGCGGGTGGTCATCCAGGCCGACGAGGAAGGTCCCGCCGGCGGTGACCGCCCGCTGGGTGACGGCCAGTCGCTGCACTTGCACGCCACCGAGCCCGACCTCGGCGAGGCCGGCGAGTGGACGATCTTGGGGCGTCCCGACGGCATCGCCCTCGACCACGAACACGGCAAGGCCACCACCGCGCTGAAGGGCCCGGCGCGCAGCCTGCTGTTGGCCGTCGTGCGCCGGAGCACTGCCGCGGGCGAGGGCCTGGAGGTATTCGGCGACGCGGGAGTCTGGGACACCTGGTTGGCCCGCACGCCCTTCTAGACCGGTAGTTTTAGCGAAATGAGCACTTCGGAGATCGCCACCGTCCTGGCCTGGCATGACGCGCTGAGCACCGCGGACCTCGACACCCTGGTCTCGCTGTCCAGCGACGACATCGAGATCGGCGATGCCGACGGCGCCGCTCAAGGTCATGCCGCGCTGCGGGACTGGGCGCAGCGTTCTGCGGGACCTGTCGAAGTCGGCGAGATCTACTACCGCGACGGCGTTGTCGTCGTCGAAGAGCGACGGCCCGCGGGTACCGCGGCGGCAGCCTTCCGAGTGGTGCACGATCACGTCACCTCGGCGTTCCGTCACGACGACCTGGCCGCGGCGCTGGCGGCCACCGACATGTCCGACGAAGACCTGCAGGCCTGACCGACTTGCGCGGAATCATCCTGGCGGGGGGGTCAGGCACGCGGCTGTATCCGATCACGATGGGGCCCAGCAAGCAGCTGCTGCCCGTGTTCGACAAGCCGATGATCTACTACCCGCTGTGCACGCTCATGATGGCGGGCATCCGAGACATCCTGGTGATCACCACCGGTCGCGACGCACCCGCCTTTCATCGACTGCTCGGTGACGGCTCGCGCCTGGGCATCAACCTCAGCTATGCGGTCCAGGATCGGCCCGATGGGCTGGCACAGGCGTTCCTGATCGGGGCCGACCACATCGGCACCGGTCCCGTCGCACTTGTGTTGGGCGACAACATCTTCTACGGACCTGGTGTCGGCACCAGCCTAAGCCGGTTCCGAAATATCCAGGGTGCGGCCATCTTCGCCTACCGGGTCGCCGATCCGTCGGCCTACGGTGTGATCGAGTTCGCCGCCGACGGCACCGCGCTGTCACTCGAGGAGAAGCCGGCGCGGCCGAAGTCGAACTACGCCGTGCCGGGGCTGTACTTCTACGACAACGACGTCATCGAGATCGCCCGCGGGCTGCGGCCCTCGTCGCGCGGCGAGCTGGAGATCACCGAAGTCAACCAGACCTATCTCGACCAGGGCCGACTGGTGGTCGAGGTGCTGCCGCGCGGAAGCGCCTGGCTGGACACCGGAACCTTCGACTCCCTCTTGGATGCAAGCGATTTCGTACGCACCATCGAATACCGCCAAGGGCTCAAGGTGTCCTGCCCGGAAGAGGTGGCCTGGCGGATGGGTTTCATCGACGACGAGCAACTGGCCCGCTGCGGCGCCGAACTGGTCAAGTCAGGCTATGGCGGTTACCTGTTGAAGCTGCTGGACCAGGGGTAGCCAAGACCGCGGCGATCGCGGTGGTCAGCGGTACCGACAAGGCCAGCGCGATACCACCCACCGCGGACCGGGCGATCTCGATGGCCACGCCCTCACTGGTCAGCACATCGAACAGCGAACGGTTGGCCACACTGAACAACAGCAGCAGCGGCAGCGAGCTGCCCGCATAGGCCAGCACCAGGGTGTACACCGTGCTGGCGATGTGATCGCTGCCGATGCGCATGGCGCGCAGGAAGATCTGGCGACGCGACCCGTGTCCGACGTTCGCGAGTTCGAACACCGCCGAGGCCTGGGTGATGGTCACGTCGTTGAGCACGCCCAGTGAGCCGATGATGAATCCGGCCAGCAGGAGGCCCTGGATCGACACGTGGCCCATGTACGCGGCGACCTCGTTGTTCTGGTCTTCGGACAGGCCGGTGAGATGAACGAGATCGATTGCCGCCCAGGACAGTCCCGCCGCGAACAGCATTGCGGTCAAGGTGCCCAGCAGGGCCGCGCTGGTACGCAGACTGACACCGTGCGCCAGATAGATGACGGCAAAGAGGATGACCGACGAGGCCACCAGTGCCGCGGGAACCGCCGGGGAGCCGTCGCGCAACGACGGGAGCAGGAAGACAACCAGCACCACGAAGGCCACGATGATCCCGACCAGCGCCCGCAGTCCACGCCAACGCGCCACTGCCACAATGACGATCGCGAACACTGCGGCCAGTGCGATCAGCGGCCAGGTGCGCTCGTAATCGTAGAACGCATAGCTGGTCGCACCCTGCTGGTCGACCTGTCGGAAGATGCGAATCGTGTCGCCCGCCGACAGATTCGGCTGACCTGGGCCGGGGGAGAACTCCAGCATCGTCGACGCACCCTGGTTCGGTCCGCTGTCGATCGCCACCATGGTCTGCACGCAGGTGCCGCTGCCGGACATGCCGGGGGCCGGTGATGCGGTGAGCACCTGGCCGGCCGACGGGCTGCCGCAGTCCGCCAGGCTACTCGAGGTCACATGCCCGCCCTCGGTGGTGACCGCACCGCCTGCACCGTTCTGGAACGGCAGCGGAATGTCGACCTTGGAGCCGCTCGGCCACAGCAGGACCGCCGCGATGACGGTTGCCAGCGCGATCACGCCCAGTGCGATGACCACGATCCGGGCCGCCAGTGGGCTCAGTGGAGCCGGCCCAGTGTGTGAATGCGAATGCGTCACCCGGACAGGGTAGAGCCGTTGCATGGGCGAAGGCTGGCGGGTGTGAGTCGCCACGGGCTGAAGAGTTAGGTAGTCGGCTACTCAACCACGCCTGCTGAAGTGCCCTCATTCTGACGTCAGCGAGCGTCAGGAGGAGCCGGTGGCCATAGTCGGGGACCATGCGATTGTGCTCGGGGCCAGCATGAGTGGTCTGCTGGCCGCGAGAGTGCTCAGCGAGTTCTACCGAACCGTCACGGTGGTAGAACGCGACGTACCGCCCGAGGGGCCACTGAATCGGCGCGGCGTACCCCAGGGCCGCCACGTGCATGCCCTGCTCGGTCGCGGTGGCCAGGTCATCGACGAGCTGTTTCCGGGTTTCCTGCGGGAACTCGCCGACGACGGTGCCGTCACGCTCGACGACGGCGATTTCTCCAAGATCTACATCTCCTTCGGTGGCCATGTGCTGGCCCGGTCGGGGTTTGCGCAACGAACCGACGCGCCGATGTACCTGTCGAGCAGGCCGTTCCTGGAATATCACGTTCGATGTCGCCTGCGGGCTGTCCCCAACGTGACGATCCTCGACGGGCACGATGTCGTCGACCTGATTGCGACCCCCGATCGGGCGCGGGTTGCCGGGGTGCTGGTGGCGAGTCGGGCCGGTGATTCCGAGCGGCGGTTGACCGGGGACCTGATCGTCGACGCGATGGGTCGAGGATCACGGACCCCTGCGTTCTTGGCGGGTGCCGGGTACGAACGTCCCGTCGAAGACCACGTCGTCGTGCGCACGACGTATGCCAGCCAGCTGATGCGGATACCCTCGGCAACCGTGGAACGCATGGTCGTGATCGGCGCCGCACCGGGGAGGCCGCGGGGACTGTTCCTGTCGAGCTACGAGAACGACCAGTGGATGTTCACCGTGTGGGGGATGTTGGGAAACGAGCCGCCCGGCGAGCTGGCCGGGATGCTGGATTTCGCAGCGGATTACGCGCCTGCCCACGTGTTGGCGGCGGCGCGGGCCGGCACACCGCTGGGCGAGGTGGTGCGCCATCGGATGCCGTCCAGCCAGTGGCGGCGGTACGACAAGCTGCGCCGGTTCCCGGACGGCCTCGTGGTGTGCGGGGATGCGATCTGCAGCTTCAATCCTGTTTACGGACAAGGGATGACGGTCGCGGCGCTGGATGCTCTTGCGCTGCGGGAGTGTCTACGCTCAGGCGGCCTAAACGATCTGCCACGGCGGTACTTCCGCAAGGCGGCGAAATCGATTGCCGTGGCATGGCAAATGGCGGCAGGCAATGACCTGGCTTTCCCCGAGGTCGAGGGGCGGCGTTCGATCGCGACGCGGGTGGCGAACCGGTGCTCGGACTGGGTGCTCGGAGTGTGTTCATACGACATCGTCGTCGCCGAGAAATTCTTCCGGGTCAACAACTTTCTCGACTCGCCATTGCGGCTTGCGCACCCGGCGTTCATCTTTCGGCTGGCGACGGCCAAGCTACGCCGGCGGCGCCGGGATGAGCTACTGCCGGTAGCTGGCCAGAAAGTTGCCTAGCCGTTCGATCGCCCTGGTCAGATCGCGCGACCACGGCAGCGTGACGATCCGCAGGTGATCAGGTGCCGGCCAGTTGAAGCCGGTGCCCTGGGTTACCAGGATCTTCTCTTGCAGAAGCAGATCCAACACCAGCTGCTCGTCGTCGCGGATGTCGTGCACCTCGGGGTCCAACCGCGGGAACGCATACAGCGCCCCGGCGGGCTTGACGCACGACACCCCGGGGATCTCGTTGAGCCTGCTCCAGGCGACGTCGCGCTGCTCGAGCAGCCGGCCACCCGGCAGGACGAGATCGTCGATGCTCTGGTGTCCACCCAACGCGACCTGAATGGCATGTTGCGCAGGCACATTCGGGCACAGCCGCATATTGGCCAACAGGCTGATGCCCTCGATGAAACTGCTGGCGTGTTCCTTGGGGCCGGTGATGACCAGCCAGCCCGAGCGATAGCCGGCCACCCGGTAGGCCTTGGACAGCCCGTTGAACGTCAGGGTCAGCAGGTCCGGCGCCAGCGAAGCCAGGCTGATGTGCTTGGCGTCGTCGTAGAGGATCTTGTCGTAGATCTCGTCGGCCAGCAGCAACAGTTGATGCTTGCGCGCCAATTCGACCATCTGCTGCAGGATTTCGCGGCTGTACACCGCGCCGGTCGGGTTGTTCGGGTTGATCACCACGAGCGCCTTGGTGCGGTCGGTGATCTTGGATTCCAGGTCGGCGACGTCGGGCATCCAGCCGTTGGTCTCGTCGCACAGGTAGTGCACCGGGGTGCCGCCGGCCAGCGCGGTCGATGCGGTCCACAGCGGATAGTCCGGCGCGGGGATGAGCACCTGGTCGCCGTTGTCGAGCAACGCCTGCAGGGTCATCGTGATGAGCTCGGAGACACCGTTGCCGAGGTAGACGTCGTCGATGTCGAAGCGGGGGAAGTTCTCGACCAGCTCGTAGCGGGTGAAGACCGCGCGGCGGGCGCTGACGATGCCCTTGGAGTCGGAGTAGCCCTGTGCGTCGGGCAACGCGGCGATCATGTCGCGCATGATCACGTCGGGCGCTTCGAAGCCGAACGGCGCGGGGTTGCCGATGTTCAGCTTGAGGATGCGGTGACCCTCGTTCTCCAGCCGGTTGGCGTGCTCGTGGATCGGCCCGCGGATCTCGTAGAGCACGTCCTGCAGCTTGGTCGACTGCGTGAACGTGCGCGGACGAGGATGCTGGCTCGTGCCGTGCCACGGTAACTGGTGAGTAGTCACGCCGATGATTGTCCCATTCTTTGGCAACCGGGTTTTCTCCGTGACCGATTGTGGCTTTGCTGCGCTGCGCGGAAGTCACGATTGAGGGACACCTCGGATACAACTGTGACTCTGCTGTGTAGTCGCGCTGGTTGGCGGTGAAATGACTGCTAGCTTGAGCCGTTACCACCGGCCCGACGGCGCAAAGGGATGACCGTGAAGATCACACGCTTGTTGACGACTGCTGCCGCGACGGCAGCCGCGCTGAGCTTTGCTGCTTCCGCATCTGCCGATCCAGCACTGATCAACGGCACCTACGCCGTCAAGGGTGGTGACGACGGGGCGGTGGTGACCGCGACGTCCACCTGCCCCGTGGCGGTCAACGGCTGCACCGCCAACCTGACCAGCACCGTTGGCTGGACCAGCGTGGCCACCTTTACCGACGGCCGCTGGAACTTCACCGTCACCAAGCCTGACGGGATCGTCTGTGACAACGGCAGCTACGCCCCAGTCCGGATCGCCTACTCGGTCGATGCCGCCACCATGACCGGGACCATCACCGCGGACTCCAACGGCGACTGCCCGGGCGGCCAGATCACGCAGGCGCCGTTCCAGCTCACCAAGGTCGGCTGACAGCTAATTTCTGGCTTGACATTCGATGTAATTTCTCGAAGCGCTGGACGTGCCCGGCTGCTTCCGGGCAGAGTTGCGAGCAACGAAACTGTGACATTGCTGTGAGGTGCGTTACCCGCATCGGATGATGTGATAAGCCGCTACGCTGGGCGAGTGATTGGTCACTCCAGTGTCTTTCAGCCCCTCCTCCGCTCGGCTGTCATCGGCGTGCTGACGGCGGCAATCCTAAGCCTCACCGCCTGCGGTTCATCGACGCCCTCTCAGTCGGGGGCCTCTTCGACACCAACGCCTTCTGACCAGACTCAGGCTTCTCCGTCGCCGGGAGCCCCAACGACTCCGCCACCGCCTGGGCCTCCAAAAGTCACAGTGCAGGGCGCTGTCGCCGCGATCGCCCAAAACAACGTCACGGTGACGACGAAGACTGGCCCCAGCAAGGTAGATATCCTGCCTACGACCAAGGTGTTGCAAGACACCCCAGGCCAACTCAGTGACATCACCAGCGGCAGCTGCGTCGCGATCAAGCGCGCGGCCGCCGCGCCTGGCGGACCGCCAGGGCCTGCCGCAAACGTCACCATCAGTGCCGCCCCGACGAACGGAAAGTGCTGGCAATCCAGCGACCCTAAAGCGTCGTCGGGTGCCGTGACCGCAGTTAATGGTCAGACTGTCTTGGTGGCTGACACCACCGGCGCGCCGACCGCGATTCCCGTCAACGATAAGACGAGGTACGTCAAGCGCGCCACCACCACTGCGTTGGCTATCACGCAGGGGTCGTGCATGATTGCGAGTGGAACTCAGGTCAACGCCGACGTCTTACAGGCGATCTCCGTTACGGTGAGCGCCGCTCCAGTCGCCGGGGTGTGCCCGGGCGTTAAGTAGCGAGCCCGGAGCTCTGATAACGCACCTTCAACATTCGCGCAACGAGTGCAACCTAGCGCTTGTGTGGTTGGCGCATGCTGTTTGCAATGCCATGACCAATAACCGGTAGTTCATCGGCATTGACTCCTCGGCGTTCGGCCGAGGCGCCGCGACGGGGTTCAGGTGCTACTGCAGGGTGCGTGCTGTAGGTGCGGCTCCGACACGAGTGGGTAACGCAGCTGGAGTCTGCGTGACACCGGGCGTCGGCGGCGATACTGGGACGCCCGGGCGGCCAGATCACGCAGGCGCCGTTCCAGCTCACCAAGGTCGGCTGACCTGACCTGGCCGCAACTCTCTTGTTGCACCCGGCAACCTACGGTACCGTAACCTACGGAACCGTAGGTTACCGGGAGGGCTACCCATGGACGCACAAGCGGCTGTGTTGCATGAATTGGAACCCGTCGTCGCGCAGAACATCGACCGCCATCTGTCGGTCGCGCGGGAATGGTTCCCGCACGACTATGTCCCGTGGGGCCGTGGACGTGATTTCGCATTTCTGGGCGGGGAGGACTGGCGGCCGGAGGATTCGCCCCTCGATCCCGTCGCCAAGGTCGCCATGACGGTGAATCTTCTCACCGAGGACAACCTGCCGTCCTATCACCGCGAGATCGCCACCCGGTTCACCCGCGACGGCGCATGGGGCACCTGGGTCGGGCAGTGGACCGCGGAGGAAGGTCGCCACAGCATCGCCCTGCGCGACTATCTGGTGGTCACTCGGGGCGTCGATCCCGTTGTGCTGGAACGCCTTCGGATGGAGCACACCGTCGCGGGCTACGACGCGGGCGACAAGTCGCCGTTGGCCGTGCTGGCCTACGTATCGTTCCAGGAGTTGGCCACCCGCATCTCGCACCGCAACACCGGCCGGGCATCAGGTTGCCCGCTCGCCGACCAGCTGCTGGCCCGCATCGCGGCCGACGAGAACCTGCACATGGTCTTCTACCGCAACCTGATGGGCGCCGCCCTCGATATCGATCCCGACGCCGCGATGGTGGCCATCCGCGACGAGGCGATCAATTTCGCAATGCCCGGCCAAGGTCTGACCGACTTCGCCAAGAACGCCGTCACCATCGCCAAAGCGGGGATCTACGACCTGCGCATCCATCACGACGACGTGCTGGTGCCGGTCCTGCGCTTCTGGAACGTGTTCGACCGCAACGACTTTGGCCCAGTTGGAGAAAAGGCCCGCGAGGAACTGATCGGGTTCTTGGGCCTGGTCGACGAACGCGCGCGGTACTACGAGGAGAAGGCCGAGCGCCGCGTTTCGGCGTAGCGCCGAAGCTGTAGTTATCGACGAAAAGTCCGAGGCGGATTCAAGGTTTGGTTGCAACAGTAGATTCTGTCGGCGGTGAGAGTAGTCGGTTGAGGACTTCGGCGGGGCTGTCCCAGTCGAAGCGTTTGCGTGGTCGTTCGTTGAGTTCGTCGGCGACCTCGGCAAGGTAGGCCGCAGAGTGCACTGATAGGTCGGTGCCTTTCGGAAAGTATTGGCGTGCCAAGCCATTGGTGTTTTCGTTGCTGCCGCGTTGCCACGGGGAATGTGGATCGCAGAAGAATACGTCGATGTCGGCGTCGATGCTGACCCGGCTGTGCTGGTGCATTTTGATGCCCTGATCCCACGTCAGCGACCGACGTAGCGCTTCGGGCAGGGTTTGGATGATCTGGGTCAAGGCGTCGGCGACGGTGGCGGCGTCGCGGCGTTGGGGTAGGTGCACGAACTGGACGAATCCGCTAGAGCGCTCCACGAGGGTGCCGATCTGGGAGGCTTGGTCCTTGCCAATAATCAGGTCGCCTTCCCAGTGCCCGGGCACGGCGCGGTCGTTGGCTTCGGCGGGACGCTCACTGATGTTGACCATGCCCTGGATGTGTCCACGGCCATCGGCCTGGCGGCGGTTGCGGGGTTTGCGCAGTGTGCGCCCGGTCCGCAGACATTTGGTCAGCTCGCGTCGTAGTTCGCCGCGTCCTTGCACGTAGAGGGCCTTATAGATGGTTTCGTGGGACACCAGCATCTCCGGGCGATCGGGATAGGTCTTGGCTAACCGTCCCGCGATCTGAGCAGGGCTGAACTTCTTGGTCAACAGCCTTTGTACTTCATCACTCAACGCCGGGCAGCGGCCGATCTTGCCGGTCTTGGGCCGGCGGGCTCGCGCTTCGCTGCGTTGTTGGGCCAGCACCGCTGAATACCCCGACTTGGCGTCCCAGCCGCCGCGGTTGGCGCCGAAGCGATGCAACGCCCGGTATCGGCCCGTCAAACCCCGCGCGCTGCCGTTGCGTTCGATCTCGCGCATGATCGTCGCCGGGGCGCGCCCCAACCGGCGCGCGATCGAGCGAATCGACTCTCCGGCCGACGTGCCGATCATGATCTGCTCACGCTCAGCGTGTGTCAGCCTTGGGCGTTTGACCCCGCGGGGTTGCTGCAACTGTGGATTCACACCGCCACATTGGCGAAACCACAAACCTCCAGTGCCTGCCGACACGCCCACCGTGATCCCAGCATCACCAGGCGTCATCCCAGCGGACACCAACTCCCAAAACCACACCTGAACCGACAACAACGGACTCCGCGGCATCAACACTCCAATCACGAAGTGTTGCAATCACCTCTTGAAGCCAACCGAGTAACGGTGTCGATAACTACAGGCTCGCCGACAGTGCCGGCCTAGCGCTTACCCGGTGGGCGTGCGCCCCTGGCGATGCCAAGACCCTTCACCGGCGGTGCGTCGGCCTCGGGCTCCTCGGCCTTGGGCTCAGGCGCTGCGGCGGGCTCAGGCTCGGCAGCCGGTGCCGCAGCTGCAGCCGGCGCCGCAGCCGGGGCCTTCTTGGCGCCCGGTCGACGGGCGCCGGCGGCGATACCCAGGCCCTTGACTTCCGGCTCGGCCTTGGCCGGCGCCTCCGCCGCGGGGGCGTCTGCGGCCGGTGCCGCGACCGGTGCTTCAGCCGCAGGGGCGGCTGCCTTCTTGGCGCCGGGTCGCTTTGCGCCCGCGGCGATACCCAGGCCCTTGACGGGAGCTTCGGCGGCGGGGGCCGCTGCTTCCGCGGCGGGTGCCTCCGCCGCGGGGGCGGCTGCCTTCTTGGCGCCGGGTCGCTTTGCGCCCGCGGCCATTCCGAGTCCCTTGACCGGCGCGGCGGCGGGGGCCTCGGCAGCAGGAGCTGCGGGTGCGGCGGCGGCCGGCTCGGCAGCCTTCTTGGCGCCGGGACGCTTGGCTCCGCCGGCGATACCCAGACCCTTGACCGGCTGGGCTTCCTTGGCCGGTGCGGCCGGCGCAGACGGTGCGGCCGCCTCGGCGGCGGGAGCCTCGGCCTCTGCCTCGGGTGCCGGGGGCGCCTGAGCCGGTGCCGCGGCCGCGGCAGCTTCGGCTTCGCGTGCGGCGGTGCCCTTTTCGGGCAGCGTGACCGTGCTGAGGTCCAGCGAGCCCAGCAGCAGCTGCGCGACGTCGAGCACCTCGACCTTCTCGATATCGCGCGCGGCGGCGACCTCGTCGACGCCGTCGGTGATCATGACCCGGCAGAAGGGGCAGCCGGTGGCGACCTTGGAGGCGCCGGTGTCGATGGCCTCCTCGGTGCGTTCGGTGTTGACGCGCTTGCCGATGTGCTCTTCCATCCACATCCGCGCGCCGCCGGCGCCGCAACACAGGCCGCGGTCGGCGTGGCGGGGCATCTCGGTCAGCTTCGCGCCGGATGCGCCGATCAGCTCACGCGGTGCGTCGTAGACCTTGTTGTGCCGGCCGAGGTAGCAGGGGTCGTGGTAGGTGATGTCCTGCCCGACGGGCTTGACCGAGACCAGCTTCTTGTCCCGCACCAGGCGGTTGAGCAGCTGCGTGTGGTGCAGCACCGTGAAATTGCCGCCCACTTGCGGGTATTCGCGGCCCAGTGTGTTGAAGCAGTGCGGGCAGGTGACGACGATCTTGCGGTCGACCCGCTCCACACCTTCGAACAGATCGTTGAGGGTCTCGACGTTCTGCGCGGCCAGCTGCTGGAACAGGAATTCGTTGCCCGAGCGCCGCGCCGAGTCGCCGGTGCAGGTTTCGCCGGTGCCCAGCACCAGAAACTTCACGCCCGCGACCGCCAGCAGCTCGGCGACGGCCTTGGTGGTCTTCTTGGCCCGGTCCTCGTAGGCGCCTGCGCAGCCGACCCAGAACAGGTACTCGAAGCCGGCGAAGCTCTCGACGTCCTGGCCGAACACCGGGACGTCGAAGTCGACCTCGTCGATCCAGTTCGTCCGGTCGGAGGCGTTCTGCCCCCAGGGGTTGCCCTTGTTCTCCAGGTTCTTGAACAGCACGCCGAGTTCGGAGGGGAACTCGGACTCCATCATCACCTGGTAGCGACGCATGTCGACGATGTGGTCGATGTGCTCGATGTCCACCGGGCACTGCTCGACGCAGGCACCGCAGGTGGTGCAGGACCACAGCACGTCAGGGTCGATGACGCCGCCCTGCTCCAGGGTGCCGACCAGCGGACGCGTGGCCTGCTCCGGGCCGGAACCCATCACACGCTCGAAACCGGATTCCGGAACGGCGTGATGCTCGTCGTGCTTGGTCTCGAGGAAACCGCCCTCGGTTGAGACGAGCTGTTCGGCCTCGTTCTCGCCGTCGGGCATCGGCTTACCGCCGATGATGTAGGGCGCCTTCGCGAACAGGTGGTCGCGCAGGTTCATGATCACGAGCTTGGGAGACAACGGCTTTCCGGTGTTCCACGCCGGACATTGCGACTGGCAGCGACCACACTCGGTACAGGTGGTGAAGTCGAGGTAGCCCTTCCAGGTGAAGTCCTCGATCTTGCCGCGGCCGAGCACGGCATCCTCGGCGGGATCCTCGAAGTTGATCGGCTCGCCCTTGTACTCGACCGGGAGCAGCGGGCCCAGTGCGTTCGGCAGTCGCTTGAACGTGACGTTGATCGGTGCCAGGCCGATGTGCAGGTGCTTGGAGTGCAACACGATCAGCAGGAACGCCAGCATGACGCCGATGTGAGCCAACAGCGCGATGGTTTCGATCCAGATATTGGCGGTGTCACCCAGCGGCCTCAGCAGGACGGCCATCCCGTCGGAGAAGAAGGCTCCGCTCTGATACGGGAAGTGCTCCTTGAGGACGTTGACAGCGGCACCGCGGAAGATGGCGAAGGTGAGGATGACCAGGAAGATCATGAACAGGATCAGCCAGGCACCGCCGGTGTGCGAGCCGTAGAACCGCGAATCGCGACCGTAATCCTTGGGCTCGGAGCGCAGCCGAATGATGGCGAAGACGATGATGCCGACAAGCACCGCGGCCGCGAAGAAGTCCTGAAGGAAGCCCAGTGCCGGCCAGCGGCCGACGAGCGGAATGTGAAATTCAGGGTTGAACAGAACGCCATACGCCTCGAGATACACGCTGGCGAGAATGAAAAAGCCCCACATGGTGAAGAAATGCGCGAGGCCCGGGATCGACCATTTCAGCAGCTTCTTCTGACCGAAGACTTCGGTGAATTGCGCCTTGATCCGATCGGGGATGTCGTCCTTGCGCCCGCTCTCGTCGCTGACCGGCTGACCTGACCGAATCAGCTTGGTCAGAAACTGCACACGGCGTGCGGCGAACACCAGCACGATCGCGGTGGCCAACAGGCCAACCACCAGCCTGCCCCAGTCGAGAGCGGTCACGGACTGCCTCCCTGTCGTAAGTTACCCAATGGTAACTTAGTGCAAGTTACCGACCGGTAACTTTACTCCAATCCAGCTCATAGTTGCATCCCGGCCATTAGCCTCGCTACAAAGGCTGACCTAACTTGCGGCAGGAGTGGCCGAGGTCTCAGCCCTCCGGCGTCACAATGGCCCGCAACATCGACAGCATTTCCGAGCGGGATTCCGCGCCGAGCCGGCGGCGAATGCGTGCGACGTGGTGTTCGACGGTCTTGGCGGAGATGAACAGCTGCGCGCCGATATCGCGGTAGGGCATGCCCAGCAACAAGAGCTCGGCCACCTCACGCTCGCGGTCCGACAGCGGCGACGACATCGGCCGGGCACCGGCAGAGGCGGACCCGCCGGACTCGGGTGCCTGCGGTTGGCCGTCGTCCGCGCTGTCGCCCACCGACAGCTTCAGATCACGCGCCACCTGCAGCATCCACCCGGACACCTTGGGGTCGGAGGTCTGCAGCGCCGCTTGCCCCGCCAGCCGGGTGGCATCCGCGGTGAGACCGAACTGGGCCAGGCCCCGCGCTGCGGTACCCACCTCGTCGGCGTCGACCTGCCCGGCGAGCACCCGCAGCCAGGTCCGTCCGGCCACCGCCAGCGCCTTGGCGAACGGGCTGTGGGCGGCGGCCGCCGACAGCGCCTGCCCGTGCGGGGCGACCGCAGCGGGGTCGCCTGCCAGGATGCCGGCATGCACGCCCGCCCAGTGCAGGGGCACCGACCAGGTGAGTGGAGTGCCCAGCGAGTCGAGCAACCCGAATGCCTGCTCGAGCGCGGGCGCCAGCCGGTCCTGCTGGCCGATCCGCGCTGACGCCACCCATAGCTCGCCCAACGGCAGCAGGGAGAACAGGTCGACCGAGTATTCGACCAACACCTCCATGGCCGCATACCAATGCTTCTGCAGCGCGCCGGCGTCGCCGCCGCGTCGCGCCAACGCGGTTCGCAGCGCCGCCGTCCACAGCGCATCCCGGCGATACTGGCCGTCGATCCCGGTGATGTCGGAGGCGGCGGCAGCCAGCTGGCCGTCCTGCATCTTGGTCCACGCCAGCAGCAACCGGTGCCGATGCCCATAGAGCGCGGCATCGCTGTCCCGGTCGGTGCGCACCGCCCTGGCGATCACGCTGCGCGCGCGGACCGGATCGCCGCCGTGCAGCGCCGCCAGCGTGACCAACGCCGCGGGGCTGTCGGGCAGTACCTGTGCGGCCGAATACTCGGCCGCCATGGCCGCACCGAGTTTGACCGCCGCGGTGGCGTACGGCGCCTGCAACGTCGCCAGCAGGCCCTCGGCCAGACTGCGTGCCGCGCGCGAGGCAGCGGTCGGCGGGCCGGCGCTGTCGACGGCCAGTGCGCGTTCGGCCGCAGTGGCGTCGCCGGTCGCGGTCAATGCGATCGCCGCTGCGGCACTGACCGCGGCATCGGGGTAGGGCCCCAGCCAGCCGAACAGGTCGCCGGCCTGTGCCGAGTTCCCGTTGTGCATGGCCACGCTCGCCGCGATCCGCACGGCTGCCGCGCGCTCGGCGAGGTCCTCGGACGTGAGCAGATCGTCGGCCTCGGTGGCCGCATCCGAACACTCCCCGGCCAGGGCCAGTGAATCAGCCAGCTGCGCACGTAGTTCCACCGCGCCGGCGTCGACCGCGGCACGGTAGAGCTGTGCCGACGATGCCGGGTCGGTTCGGCTGCCGGCCGCCTGGCGCCGCAAGACGTCGGCCAGTTGCTCGTCGCGCACACCGTGCTCGGCCAGCCGCAGCGCGAGATCCGGTGAGAGCGTGGACATCGCGATCTGCGAGCGCAGAAGTGCGGTTTCGATGTCGTGATGTCGTGCGGTGCCCAGGATCTGCGCCGTCGCGCGGTGCACCGAGCGCAGGAAGTGCGGGCTGTGCGCCGGCTCGACCAGTCCGGTGGCTCGGGCCCGATCGATCAGCAGCCTGGCCTCGTCGGCTGGAATATCCAGTGCCGCAGCCAGATCTGCTGCACCCAGGTCGCGGCTGAGGGAGGCGATCAAGAGTGCGTCGAGCTCGGGTTCGCCGAGCCGGCGTAACCGCTCGATGAGGGCGAACACCGCGGCTTGGGTGATGGACCCCGCCGAGTAGGGCCGTGCGGACGCCAGCGCCGCGTCGACCAGAAACGGGATGCCCGCCGTCGCGACGAGGATGTTGCTCACCAACTCGGAGCGGGGCGGATGTCCGGACGGATCGGTCATCATCCGGGACAGTTCGCCAGAGGACATCGGCGCCAAGGTGATTCGAGGCTGTTGGCGCTCGATCGTAGTGATCAGCGCCTGTAGATCCTCGTTGTGGTCGCGCGGCTGGACCGCCACGACAACCGTCGAGGACGGCTCACCGGCCAGCTCAGTGAGCAGACGTAACTCGTTGTCTGTCAAGAGGTGTGCGTCGTCGACCACTACGGCGGCGGCCGCGGGGTCGCCGGCTGCGGGCGGGCGGGTCAGGACGGCGGAACCGGCGTTGCGCAGGGTATCTCGGGCCGCAGCCAGGAGCGTGCTCTTTCCGCTGCCGATGCCACCGGTCACGAGAAGCTTCACCGGCGCCGACCCCAGCGCGCCGACCGCATCTCTGGCGGACTGCGAAAGATTCTGTACCGGAATCGGATCGGCCACTGGCACTCAGTTGGTCGGCGGTGCGGTCACGCCGGTGAGAACTGCTTGCGTCGTGGTGGGCGGTGGGGCGACGGTGGTGGTGGGCGGGGCCACCGTCGTCGTCGGGGGCTGAGTCGTTGTCGTCGGCGGCTGCGCGGTCGTGGTCGGGGGCTGCGTGGTCGTGGTCGGGGGCTGAGTGGTCGTGGTGGTGGTGGTGGTCGGCGGAGTCGTGGTTGTGGTGGTTGTCGTCGTCGTGGTGGTGGTCGTGGTTGTCGTCGTGGTCGACGGGGTGGTCGTGGTTGTCGTTGTGGTCGACGGCGTCGTCGTCGGCACGACGGTGGTGGTCGCGGGAATCGTCGACTCGGTCGGGACCCCGTCCGAACCGGTGACCGTAACCGTCTGCGGCGGTATGACACTCGTGACCGAGGGCTGCTCGCCGGGCTTCGTCACCCGGGTGGTCGTCGTAGTGGGCGTGCTGTCGGCACTGGTCAACGTGATCGCCAGCCCGCCGACCGCCACCGCCGCGAGGGCCGCGGCGATGCCGAACAGCAGCGGCGGGCGCCGGTACCACGGCACCGGCGCGTCGACCAGTTCGGTCTCGGCGGTCTCCTGCTCGAACTCGATCATCGGGCGTTGGCCGGTGGCGCCCTGCGCCTGCTGGGCGTAATCGAAGGTGTAGTCCTCACCCGAATACGGCACCGGTTCCGCGCCGGGCACATCGTCCTGCGACCACGCCAGTGCGCGGAACGTCGCCGACGGTGAGCCGTCAGTCGCCGATTCCGTGGCGGCAGCGCCGGCCGTCCCGGCCGCCCAAGCCGCCGGGGCCAGCCCGGTCGGCGCGTCAGCGGCGGCAACCGCCATGCCGGTCGGTGCATCCGGTGCGCCGCCGCGCGCGGCAATCACCGCGGAGCCGATCGCCGCGTTCAGCCCGGCCAGGGGCGTGGTGATCACCGGAACCCGCAGTTCCTCGGAAAGTCGTTGGGTGAGAAGCGGTATCGCCGCACCGCCGCCGACAGTGGCGACCGCGGACAGGTTGACCGCCGGAATCCTGTTGCGTTCCAGCGCATCCCCGAGCGCATCGAGGAATCCCGCGAGCGGCTCGGCGATCAGGGCTTCCAATTCGGGTCGGGTCACCCGGATATCGGAGCGGAAGCCAGGCAGGTCGGCAGGCACCACCGTGGCGGTCTCCGAGGACAGCCGCTCCTTGGCCTGCCGGCATTCATCTCGAAGCCGGGTCAGGGCGCCGACCGCGTTGGTGCTGGCCGGATCGAGATCGGCGGAGTCGCGGATACCCGCGAGCACCTGGGTCAGCAGTGCCTGATCGATCTGATCGCCGGAGAACTCGGCGAAACGCACTGTCTCGCCGATCTGCTGAAGGTTCGCACCGGCATCGGCCAGCGTGATGTTGGCGCCGCTGCCGCCGAAGTCGCACAACGCGATCACGCCGTGCGCGGGCAGTCCCGGATCGGCTTGCAGGGCGGCCAGCGCGGCGGTCGCATCCGAGATCAGCGTCGGCGGCACACCGCCCGGCGACAGGGCGGGCCGGGTGCGCAGCGCACCGCGCAGCGATCCGACCGCTCCCGGGCCCCAATACGCCGGCACGGCGACCACCAGGCTGGACGGCGGCGAGCCGTCATCGACCGTGCGGGCCATCGCTTCGAGCGCCTCCGCGATCAGGTCATCGCTGCGATGCGGCGACCCGTCGGCGGCCACCAGCGGCACCGGGTCACCCACTCGCTCGACGAACCCGCGGAACACCTGGCCGGCCTCAGTGAGGTTCGGGCTGGTCAACTCCGGATTCTGGGACGGGACCCCGACTTCGGCGGGCCGGTTGCCCCACAACGTGAGCACCGATCGACGGGTCACCGGCTGCCGGCCCGGGCGGGCCGCACCCAGGTTGGTCGCGCCGATCGACAACCCCAGCGATTCGCTCAATTCGCACATCCCTTCGCCGCCGCGTCGGCGGGCGGCCTTCACCATATCCCCTAATGACGCCGGAACCCCTAAGGCCACACCCCCTAACGGTGCCGCGGATCGGGTGGCTTCGACACCGATCACGGCGACCCCGTCCGCCGATAACATTCTTGGCAGCAGCTGGGATTCCACTGTGACTATCGGCGGTAGGGGAGAAGGCGTTCCATGGCAAACTCGTTGCTCGACTTCGTGATGTCGCTCGTGCGGGATCCCGACGCCGCCGCGCGGTATGCCGCCGACCCGGCCGGCGCCATCGCCGATGCGCATCTGCCCGACGTGACCAGCGCCGACGTCAATAACCTGATTCCGATGGTGGCAGACTCGCTGAACGGTCCGGTATCGGCAGGTGGCTTCGGGCCGATGGCCGGTGCGGGCGGGGACGGCAACGTATGGGCGAGTGGGGCTGCGACGGCCGCATTCGACGCGTTCGATGCGTTCGACGCTCACCTGCCTGCCGCCGTGTCCGACTCGCACCCGGTGATCACCGAGGTCGCCCAGCATGCCGGCCTCGACCCGGCAGTGATCACCGATCCGGGATTCGACTCCGCGGTGACGGCCCTTCCGGACACGTTGACGCAGGTCACCGATGTTGCATTCGAGCACGATCCAGGTGCCGACGCCGGCACGGACTGGAGCGACCACACCACCTTCGACCACACGCACGTCGACGACACCCACGGCACCCACGACCCCGGCTTCGACCTGTTCTGAGACCCCTCCCGCGAAACCCCACGTCAGTTGTGACGTGGGGTTTCTTCATCTCCACTGGCCGCCCTAGGGATCCCCTATGCCCCTAGGAGAGCGCCCCTAGTGATCCCTAGTAGGGGCTTGGTGAAGAGGGGTTTCGACCCCGTTTTCGGCTGACGACGGCGTCCATAACGTGGTCTCCAGATCGCCGGACAGGCCGGCGAGCACCTGGACTGAAAGGTCTCGACCATGCTCACTCTCCTTGACTGGATCCTCGACCTGTTCCGCAACGAAGACGCCGCCCGCGCGTTCGTCAACGCTCCGGAGCAGACGATGCGCGACGCCGGCTTTGCCGGTGTGTCGGCCGCTCAGGTCTCGACCGTCGCAGCCACCGCGGTCCCGGGCCTGGTGCTCGGCGGCGGCGACCCGATCGTCGGGCTGCAGCGCGCAGTGTCCAACAATTACGGCTTCGCCCCGGCCTACGAGCCGACGTTCCAGCCGGTGTACGCACCGTCGCCGACGTTCGCTCCGCAGACCGACACCTCGCTGCTGAGCCCGGACCAGAATGCCGGCGCCAACGCCCAGCAGGGTGCCTTCAACCTCGGCTTCGGCGATATCACCTTCGGCAACAAGACCACCAACACGGCCACCGACGGCGGCGTGGTCGTCGACGGGAACAACCACGGCGACATCGTCAGCGGTGACGGCGCGGTGCTGGGCAACGGCAACGACGTCAACAACGGCGATGTGCTGGCCGGCGCCGGATCGAACGTTGCGGTGGGGCACAGCCACATCCACGACAACGGCACCACCGCCACCGGCGGCAGCACCGTGATCAAGGACAACGGCGCACCTGTCTTCAACGACGTCGACGCCAGTGGCGGCAACGGCGGCGGAGCGTCGGCCGGTGGCAGCCTGATCGGCCTCGGTGGTGGACACGCCTCGGGTGGCAACGCCGGTGGTGGCGGTATCACCATCATCGACAGCCAGACGTCGACCAACAGCGCCAATCACGCCAGCTCGCCGGTCTACACCCAGACCGACACCCACGCGACGACCACGGTCACCGACCACTCCGACAACTCGGTGCACTCGGTCGTCGACAGCTCGACCCACGAGTCCAGCCACACCTCGCTGGACGCCAGCCACGACACCACCCTGGTCAACAGCCACCTCGACGCCAGCCACGACCTGGCGCTCGCATCAGGCAATCACCTGCTGGGTTTCTGAGGAAGGGACGGCGGGGATCTCCACCAGTGTGTGGAGGTCCCCGCCGCTCGACTGCGCCTACGGTGTTAAACGCGAGTATTGGGAGGGCATGTGACGCAACCGGAGGACCCGCGCCGGGTCAAAGTGATCGTCGAGCTGATCGATCACACCAGCGCTATCGCCGACCTCAACGACCGTGGCGATCTGGTGACGCGGCTGGCCATCGCCAAGGAGCGCATCACCGACCCGCAGATCCGCGTGGTCATCGCCGGCCAGCTCAAGCAGGGCAAGAGCCAGCTGCTCAACTCGCTGCTCAACATGCCGGTGGCCCGCGTCGGTGACGACGAGACCACCGCACTGGTGACCGTGATCAGCTATGCCGACCAGCCGTCGGCCCGGTTGATCGTCTCGGTGGGAGAAGGGGTTCCGCCGCAGGAGATCGACATCCCGATCGACGACATCCGGCACGACCTGCGCCGCGCGCCGCAGGCCCAGGGCCGGGAAGTGTTGCGTGTCGAGGTCGGTGCGCCCAGCCCGCTGCTCAAGGGCGGCCTGGCATTCATCGACACACCCGGCGTCGGCGGGCACGGCCAGCCGCATCTGTCGTCGACTCTCGGGTTGCTGCCCGACGCCGACGCGATGCTGATGATCAGTGACACCAGCCAGGAGTTCACCGAACCGGAGATGCGGTTCATCCGCCAGGCGCACGAGATCTGCCCGACGGGCGCGATCGTGGCCACCAAGACCGACCTGTATCCGTTCTGGCGCGAGATCGTCGCGACCAACGCCGGCCATCTGCAGCGGGCCGGCCTTGCGCTGCCGGTCATTCCGGCGTCGTCGCTGCTGCGCAGCCACGCCATCGAGCTCAACGACTCCGAACTCAACGACGAGTCGAACTTCCCGGCGATCGTCGCCTTCCTCTCCGAGAAGGTGCTGTCCCGGGAGAGCGACCAGGTGCGCGATCATGTGGTCGCTGAAATCCGTTCGGCAGCAGAACATCTCAGCATGGCGGTGAACTCGGAGCTGGCGGCTCTGAGTGATCCCGACGAGGCGCGCAAGCTCACCGAGGACCTGGAACGGCGCAAGCTGGAAGCCCAGGACGCACTGCAGCAGACCGCGCTGTGGCAACAGGTCCTCAACGACGGCATCGCGGATCTGACCGCCGACGTCGAACACGACCTGCGGGCCCGGTTCCGCGCCATCACCCAGCACATCGAGGGAGTCATCGACGACTGCGACCCCACCCAGCACTGGGCGGAGATCGGCGCGGAGGTCGAGGACAGCGTCGCCAACGCCGTCGGCGACAACTTCGTGTGGGCCTATCAGCGGGCCGAGGCGCTGGCCGAAGAGGTCGGCCGGACCTTCGTCGAAGCCGGCCTGAACGCCATCCAGATGCCGGAGGTGAGCGCGGCCGAGATGGGTGCCGGGGTGGGCCGGCTCAAATCGATGGCCCGTCTGGAAGCCAAGCCGATCGGCAAGGGCCACAAGGTGATCACCAGCATGCGAGGCTCGTACGGCGGTGTCTTGATGTTCGGCATGCTCACCTCGGTGGCGGGCCTGGGCATGTTCAACCCGCTGTCATTGGGGGCGGGCCTGCTGTTGGGGCGCAAAGCCTACAAGGAGGACATGGAGAACCGCATGATGCGGGTGCGCGGGGAGGCGAAGACGAACTTGCGCCGCTTCATCGACGACGTGCTGTTCGTCGTGTCCAAGGAATCGCGCGACCGGCTCAAGAATGTCCAGCGCCAGTTGCGCGACCACTACCGCGGCATCGCCAACCAGACCACCCGCTCGCTCAACGAGTCACTGCAGTCCACCATCGCCGCCGCGCGGATGGAGGAGGCCGACCGCAACAGCCGCATCCATGAACTCGAGCGACAGGTCAATATCCTGACGCAGGTCATCGACAACGCCGAAAAGCTCTCTCCCCGTGGTGCTATCGGCTAGGGCGGGTGGCACGCGGACCCGGCGGATTGGTGACGCGGGTCGGGAACGTGCCGGGGAAGGTCGGCGCCGTCCGCTCCGCCGGGGGGATGGTGGACTGGTCGCCGGTCGTGGTCGGCGTCCCGCTGGTGGTAGTGCTTTCGCCGGGCAGCCCGATATCGGTGGTAGACAGCCGCACCGGCGGATACGACGTGCTCGTCGAGCCCTTGGTGGTGCCGGCGACGTGCGGGGCCTCGGGCACATAGGTTCCGGGCGGTGGGACGGTCTCGGTCTCCGAGTTGCTCCACTTGCTCGACATCGTCACCACGGCGTAGACGAGAATCGCGATCAGCGCCAGCCCGAGCAGTCCCGCAGCGGACGTCGCGGCCGGGGTTCGGTACCACGGCGTGTTCTGCGGAGGCATGGCGGCTGATCCTAGCTGCGATGCGCGCAGCCCGCCGAACCGTAGACTCGTCGTTCGATGAGCACCAGCGATCAGGTTCGCGCGATCCTGGGCGGCACCCGTCGCGCGTACCAGGGTGAACCGGCGTACCGCGAGCGGCCCGACGTCTGGGGCGAGCTGGACCGCATTGCCGGGCGGCTCAACCAGCCGATCCGGATCGCCCTGGCCGGAACCCTCAAAGCCGGGAAATCCACCCTGGTCAACGCCCTGGTCGGGGAGAACATCGCGCCCACCGATGCCACCGAGGCCACCCGCATCGTCACCTGGTTCCGGAACGGCCCGATCCCGAAGGTGACCGCCAATCACGTGGGCGGGCGACGCTCCAATGTGCCGATCGCCCGCGATAGGGGTCTGACCTTCGACTTCGGCCGCCTTGACGCCGACGACATCGTCGACCTCGACGTGGAGTGGCCTGCCCCGGAGTTGATCGACGCCACCATCATCGACACGCCCGGCACGTCCTCGCTGTCGCGGGACGTCTCCGAACGCACGCTGCGCCTGCTGGTACCCGAGGACGGGGTGCCCCGCGTCGATGCGGTGGTCTTCCTGCTCCGTACGCTCAACGCCGCCGACATCGCCTTGCTCAAGCAGATCGGCGAGCTGGTCGGCGGGTCATCCGGGGCGCTCGGGGTGATCGGGGTGGCGTCGCGGGCCGACGAGATCGGCGCGGGACGCCTCGACGCGATGCTGTCGGCCAAGGACGTCGCGCAGCGATTCACCGCGGAGCTGGACCGGACCGGTATCTGCCAGGCGGTGGTGCCCGTCTCGGGTCTGCTGGCGCTGACCGCCCGCACGCTGCGGCAGAGCGAGTTCGCCGCACTGGAGAAGTTGGCGGCGGTCGACACCGCCGAGCTGAACAAGGCAATGCTCAGCGTGGATCGCTTTGTCCGCGAAGACAGTTCACTGCCGGTGGACGCCCAGACCCGGGCGCAGCTGCTGGACCGATTCGGCATGTTCGGGATCCGGATCTCCATTGCGGTATTACGTTCGGGGATAACCGATTCCGTCAGGCTGGCCGACGAGCTGCTGGAACGCAGCGGGCTGGTCGCACTGCGTGATGTGATCGACCAGCAGTTCGCTCAGCGATCCGAACTGCTCAAGGCGCATACCGCACTGGTGTCGCTGCGCCGGTTCGTGGAGCTGCACCCGATCACCGCGACGCCCTACATCATCGCCGACATCGACCCGCTGCTCGCCGATACCCACGCCTTCGAGGAACTCCGGCTGCTCAGCCAACTTCGTTCGCGCCCAACAACTCTGACCGAAGACGAGATGGTGTCCCTGCGCCGGATGATCGGCGGATCGGGAACCGATCCGGCCAGCCGGCTGGGGTTGGCCCCCGAAGCCCGAGACGACGGACCCCGCGCGGCCTTCGCCGCGGCTCAGCGCTGGCGCCGTCGTTCAGAACATCCGCTCAACGACCCGTTCACCACCAGGGCGTGTCGGGCCGCGGTGCGCAGCGCCGAAGCGCTGGTCGCGATGTACGCAGCCCGCTAGCCGCCCGGGCGCGGGAGCGGGAACGTCGGCATGAACTGCTCCCGGGTGGTGGGAGTCACCGTCTCGGTCACCGTGCTCACCGAGGTCGACACCGTCGTAGTGGTGCTTGTGCTTGTGCTGGTGCTCGTCGACGGGGCCGCGGTGGTCGTCGTCGTGGTCGGCGCCTCGGTCGTCGTCGTGGTGGTCGGGGCCTCCGATGTCGCGGTCGGGGACTGGGTCACCGTCTGGGTGACGCCGGGCTGGGGGACGACCGATGCCGACTGCTCCGCCGAGCTGGGGCTGGTCGGGGCCGTCGTTGTCGTGGTGGCCGGACCTGAGCCACCACTGCCGGTGAACTTCACGATCGCGTAGACGAGCAGAGCCAGGATGACCGCGGTCAGCACCCCGAGGCCGACGAGCGCCGCCGGCTTCCGGTACCACGGGGCGGGCTCAGGCGGCGGCGGGTGGTGGCCGTAACCGGTCGGTGCGCCGTAGGCGGGCTGCTGGTAATCGCTGTAGGCCTCGCCGCCGGTCGCGCCGTAGTTCGCGTACTGCGTCGGCTCGCTGTCGGAATAGTTGTTCGGGTCGTCTGAACCGTCACGTGCCATGGGTTCCGATGGTAGCCGTCAGCCTCCGCCGGGCTGGCCCGGGAAGGCCGGACGGTGGGTCGGGCGCACGCTGATCTGGGGCGGCCTGGTCTGCGGTGTGGTCACGTTCGGACGGTCGCTGTTGCCGCGCGGATATTGCGGGTATTGCGGCACCCAGGTGTTCTGCGTCTGCGCCGGGGTCTCCGGCGGCGGTGGTGGCGGCGGCGGTTCCGGCGGCGGTGAACTGGTCAAACCGGTGGTCGTCGGTTCGGTGGTCACGGTCGACGACGGGGCGTTCTTGGACCGGTCGGAATCGCCGGAATCCAGCGACACCAGCAGCACCGCGGCCACCAGGATCGCCACGACCGCCGCCCCGATGGCGCCCATCGCGAGCGTGGCCTGCTTCTTGCGGTACCAGGGCCGTTCCGGGAACCAGAATGCGTCGGGAGCGAACGGGTCGAAGCCCTCGTCGAGGTTGACCACGGGCAGTGCCGGGTCGGTCGGCGGATCCAGGTCCTCGCCGGGGGAGGTCGCGGGCGCCTCGGCTGGCAGCACTGACCCAGGGTACGGCTCCTCCGGATAGGGGCCGAACGGATCGCCGACGGTGACGGGCGCGGCGGCCTCGTCGATATCCCCGGCAGGGTCCTGCTTGCGCATGGCTACCTATGCTAAATGCCTTGCCAGGGCGGATGCAGTTTTCCGCAATCAGGCGAGTTGACGAACCACGTCGGTGGCGAACAATTCCAGGTGGTCAAGGTCGGACATGTCCAGCAGTTGGAGGTACACCCGCTGTACCCCTGCCTCGATGAAAGGTCCGAGCTGGTCGACGATTTCGGTGGGCGTGCCGACCAGCGGAGTGTTGGTGTGTAGCTCGTCGACCTCCCGCGAAATGGCGTCTGCCCGCCTGCTGATTTCGGCGTCGTTGCGCCCAGCGCACACCACGAACGCCGCCGAGTAGACGAAGTCGTCGGGATCGCGGCCGGCGTCCTGCAGCGCTGCCCGAACCCGGGCGTACTGCGGTGCGACGAAGTCGAAGGCCGGGAACGCCAGGTTGTATTCCGCGGCGAACTGCGCGGCCAGGGCCGGGGTGCGCTTGGCGCCGTTGCCGCCGATGATGATCGGCGGATGGGGGTTCTGCGCCGGTTTCGGCAGCGCGGGGGAGTCCTTGACGGTGTAGTAGGTGCCGTCGTAGTCGAAGGTCTGGCCGTCCGGGGTGGTCCACAGCCCGGTGATGATGTCGAGCTGTTCGTGCAACCGGTTGAATCGCTCACCGAGGGGCGGGAACGGGATCGCGTAAGCCAGGTGTTCCTCGTCGAACCAGCCCGCCCCGATCCCGAGGTCGACCCGGCCCGAGCTCATCGCATCCACCTGGGCCACCGAGATCGCCAGCGGCCCCGGATAGCGGAATGTGGCAGAGGTGACCAGCGTGCCGAGCCGGATGGTCGACGTCTCCCGAGCGATGCCGGCCAGCGTCACCCAGGAGTCGGTCGGTCCGGGCATCCCGTCACCGCTCATCGCGAGATAGTGGTCGGAACGGAAAAACGCGGAGTAGCCGAGGGATTCGGCGGCCTGAGCGACCGCGAGTTGGTCGGTGTAGCCGGCGCCTTGCTGAGGTTCGACGAAGACACGGAAGTCCATGGGAGCCAGCTTAGAAAACCTTGACCCCTTCGGTACTGATGAACAATCCATGGCCGGTGCCGTCGTTGGTGAACTGAGTGCCGTCGGGGCTGGCATCGATGGTCCAGCCGACTGCGTGATAGGTCGCGTAATCCAGCGGGGTGGTGGGGATGTCGCCGAGGTTTCCGGCGATCCATCGCACACTGCCGCTGGCGGTCACCTCGACGCCGTTGGCTGGCTCGCCGTTGACGACGGGCGGGTTGGTGAAGTCCGATTCGCAGCCGACCGTCTGGGAATTGAGCTGGCAGCGGGTCTGGCCCGACTTGGTTTCGATGTACACGTAGCCGCTGTCGCTGGGCGCCAGGTTCTGGCCGCCGCCCGGGTTGGGGACCGTGGTGGGGGTCGGGGTGGCCGGCGTCGTCGGCGTCGAGACGGTCGGCTTGCTGGTGGGAAAGCTCGGCTCGCCGCCCGGCCCGCAGCCGGGGCAGCGGGCCGCACCGTCGGTGGTGGTGCTGCACCCGGTCGCGGCGGCGCCCGCTGCCAGCAGCCACAGCACTGCAACACCGGCTTTCATGCCGTTGGATATCCGCACACCGAACTCCTGCCGTCGACTGCCAGGGTACGCATGCAGTGACGGAAGTGACTTGAGTGACTCGCGGGCTCGCGGCCGGCGGGCATCCCGCGAACCGCCGATCCGGCGACGGCGATCGCGTTAGATTCGACCCCTCGATATGGGGAGGGCACGCCATGACAGGCACCGGCGAGCTGTTGTTCAATCCAAACACCTACGACCCGCGACGGTTCGATCCGGTGACGCGGCGCCAGCTGCGGGCACTGATCGACTGGTTCGAGGAGCGCGGCAAGACGCGACTGCTGCAGGACGACCTGGACGCGGTGTGGGTGGCGGACTTCCTCGACTTCATCAAGCGCGAGCGGATCTTCGCGACCTTCCTCACCCCGTCGGAATTCGGCGCCGGTGACGACAACAAGCGTTGGGACACCTCGCGTAACGCCGCGCTCAGCGAGATCCTCGGGTTCTACGGGCTTGCGTACTGGTACGCCGAGCAGGTCACCATCCTGGGTCTGGGCCCGATCTGGCAGAGCGACAACATCAAGGCCAAGCAACGCGCCGCCGACCAACTCGAAGCGGGCGGCGTCATGGCCTTCGCGCTCTCCGAACGCGAGCACGGCGCCGACATCTACAACACCGACATGATCCTGACCCCCGCCGAGGCTGACGCGGAAGGTGTCGTCTTCCGTGCGACCGGCCAGAAGTACTACATCGGCAACGGCAACGTGGCGGGCATGGTTTCGGTGTTCTCCCGCCGGGCCGATATCGACGGCCCCGAGGGTTACGTGTGGTTCGTCGCCGACAGTTCGCACCCGGCGTACCAGCTGATCGGCAATGTCGTACATGGCCAGATGTTCGTGAGTAGCTTTGCGCTGCAGGATTATCCGGTTCACACCGAGGACATCCTGTGCACCGGTCCGGAGGCGTTCTCGGTGGCGCTCAACACGGTCAACATCGGCAAGTTCAACCTGTGCACCGCCTCGATCGGGATGTGTGAGCACGCGTTCTACGAGGCGATCACCCACGCCAACAACCGCATCCTGTACGGCAATCCGGTCACCGACTTCCCTCATGTCCGGGCCAGCTTCGTCGACGCCTACGCCCGGCTGATCGCGATGAAACTGTTCAGCGATCGCGCGATCGACTACTTCCGCACCGCCAGCCTCGATGATCGTCGCTACCTGCTGTTCAACCCGGTGACCAAGGCCAAGGTGACCTCTGAGGGTGAGACTGTGGTGAGGATCCTCTGGGATGTTCTGGCCGCCAAGGGTTTCGAACGCACCACGTATTTTTCCGAAGTCCGCCAGATGATCGGTGCGCTGCCCCGACTGGAGGGTACGGTGCATGTCAACGTCGCGCAGATCCTCAAGTTCATGCCCAATTACCTGTTCAACCCGGGTTCGTACCCGCAGATCGGCACCCGCGACGACCCGGCCGACGACGTGTTCTTCTGGGCGCAGGGGCCGGCCAAGGGGGCTTCGAAGGTCCAATTCGCCGATTGGGTTCCGGTGTTCGAGAGAGCCTCGGGCATACCGAATGTCGCACGCTTCACCGAGCAGATACGCGCCTTGCAGGCGTTGCTCACCACCGCGGCACCCGACGCCGAGCAGCAGCGCGACCTCGATTTCATGCTCGTCATCGGGCACTTGTTCACGCTGGTGGTCTACGGTCAGCTGATTCTCGAGCAGGCCGAATTGCGGGGACTCGACCGCGACTTGGTGGACCAGATCTTCGACGTCCAGGTCAGAGATTTCTCCGGCTACGCTGTGGCGCTGCATGGGAAGGCGAGTTCAACTCCAGCGCAACAGGACTGGGCGATATCGGCGGTGCGGAAGCCGGTCGCCGACGCCGAGCGCTTCAACCGGGTATGGCAGCAGGTGCGGGCCTACGACGGTGCCTATGAGATGCGTCCCTAGTGAACGGTCACCGTCGCGGTGAACGTCCAGGCATCCTTGACGCCGCCCGGCCACGGCTGGCCGTAGGTCGTGGCCACGGTGGTGGTGCCGGGCTTGAGCGCCTCGAAGGTCCACGTTGCGGTTCCCGGGGCGCCCGGCAGATGGACCCCCGACGGTCCGGAGTCGTAGTGGTCACGTTGGACGATAACCGCGGGATCGCTGATCTGGGCTTGGGCCGCCCACTGGTACCCGGTAGACGGGTTGGTCGCCAGATTCAGCCGCAATGTGCCACCCGCGCCGAGAGTGATGTCGAGTGTCGGGTGGTTCTCCTTCAGCAGATCGTCGTAAGTCAGGTCGATGTTCGTTGTTCCCGGTGGCTTCTTGATGTCGCCGCACCCGGCCAATGACAGTGCCAATGCGAGTACCGCTATCAGTCGGATCATGGCGCGACGCCCTTGTATCGCATGAACTTGCGCAGGTAGGGCACCAGCCGCCGGGCCGGCACGGAGCCCGGCCAGTCGTCGGCACGAAAATACGCGTCGGACCCGCCGTCGACGAAAATGACGCTGCCGCAAAGAAAATCGGCCGCGTCGGACAACATGAACACCACCCAGTCGGCCAGTTTCCCGGCGTCGCCGAAACCACCGATCGGCACCGGGAAGGAATGGATCGCCTTGGCCTCCGCCGGCGTGGACAGCTGCTTCTCCAGCAGTGGCGTGAGGATCGCACCGGGCGCGATGGCGTTGAGCCGGATTCCCGCACCGGCCCAGTCGCGGGTCACCGCGTGGCGCCGGACCCAGCGGCTGAGCGCGACCTTCGAGGCCCCGTAGGCCATCGACGAGGCAGCCTTGCCGAACCAGCGAAGGGTCCGCACCGCCTTGTCGCCGTCGCCGGCCAGCAGGGCACGGATGGCCCGGCCGGGTATCGCCGGAATCGTCGTCGTCGAGTTACTGGAGAAGACAACGACTTTCGCCCGCTCCCCGGCGGCCAGCGCGGGCCGCCACGCCTGCAGCAGGTCCACCGCACCAAAGTAGTTGACCTCTGTGATCAGCCTGGGCTGGTCGGGCCCGGGGGTAGGCCCGAGCCCGGCCGCCAGTACTGCGCCGTCGAGTCGCCCGCCACAGGCAGTTCGGACCGCGTCGGCGGCGGCCCGGCGGCCGGCCGGGGTCGACAAGTCGGCCACCACATCGGCGGAATGGATGTCGACCCCGATCACGGTGTGCCCGTTGGCGCGCAGCCTCTCGACGACGGCCTTTCCCATGCCAGATGCTGAGCCGGTGACGGCGTAGGTACCCATCGAAGCGAGTATGGCCTACCGGTGTCGGTTGTCAGGCCACCAGCACCGGGGGTGTCTCGGGTTCGGTCGCCACCGATGGCGGCGGCAGCGGATGCCCCGCCGAGAAGATGTCGACCCCGGTCATCCAGGCAACCAGTTCGGCGAGCGCGCTGGTGGCCGCCACGCCCACGTCGCCGAGGACTTGCACCACGACCTTGGACACCGCGGCCAGTTGGCTGATCAGGAAGATGTTCTGATCCACGATCCCCTGCAGAGCGGTGTTGATGCTGTTGATTCCGCCATCCAGGAAGTACGGGATGCTGGCGAAGATGGTCCGCGCGCTCAGCGCCACGTTGGTGGGGATGTCCGGCCACCCGTTACGGGCGATGGCGTCGAGCAGGGCTTGATCCAGGTCGTCCGGGAGGACGTTGCTCGAGCCCAGCGTGGTCAGGGACACCCCGGGTGAACCTGTCGGCGGCGGTCCGCCGAACAACGACAGCACGGTGGGCGTGACGTCGATGATCGAGTAGGCCAGGTTCATCCGGCCCGGGTCGAAGCCGTCACCGTTGGCGATGACCCAGGTCGAGGTCTCGTCGGGGGACTGGAAGCCGTGCCCGAAGCCCAGCTGCGGCTGGTGGCCGTGGTCGGTGACCACGATGACCGTCCAGTTCTCGCCGGAGGTGTTCACCGCGTCCATGATCGCGCCGATATTGGTGTCGGTGCGGTTGATGGCCGCCGCGTATTGCGGTGAGGCGCCGCCGTATTGGTGCCCGGCCTCGTCGACCTGCACCAGATAGGAGAACAGGAAGTTCGGCGGGTCGCCGCTCCCGATCGCCGCCACCGTCTGCGCGGTGACCTCGGCGTCGGTCAGTGACCAGTTGCTGTCACCGGGCACCTGCGGGACGAAGGAGTAGAGGTCGACGGGGTACTGGCCGGCCTGGGCGATATCGGTGATGACGTCCCAGTCCGCGATCACCATCGTGTCGATCTCGGAGTTGAAGTACTCGAGCTGGTTGATCACCGTCGGCCACTTCATGTAGGTGTCGGCCGTGAAGATGTTGTTGATGACGCCGGTCTGGTTGTCCCACGCCCCGGTCAGGATCGCGGTCCACGACGGGTTGGAGATGGTGGTGTGGCCGACGATGCTGGCCACCCCGGTGACGCTGTCGCCCATCAGCGCATCGAAGTTCGGGTTGTCGCCGGCGATCACGCGGCGCAGATTGGTGCCGTCGACACCGATCACCAGAACATGGACGTCGGTCGGGTTGACCGCGTCGTTGACGACGTTGATGACCGTCACGCCGGCGGTGCGGGCGCGCAGGGAAGTGCCGGTGGTGACGCTGCCTGCCGGGGCCAGTGGCAGCGGCGGAGCCGGGAGCGGGGCCGGAAGGGTCAGCCCCGCTGCGAGTTTCATCGGCGCGATGGTCCGGCGTGCGGTCGGTGCGGCCGTCGATGCGGCGGGTGCGGCTGTGCTGGCGGCGCTGCGGCGCGGCCCGGTGACGAGGCCGGTCTTCGCCGCCGGCTTGCGTGACCGGGCGGTCGATGCCGAGGGCGACGAACCCGACGATTTGGTCGCGCTCTGAGAATCCGGTGACCCGGAATCGGCGTAGGCGACGGCCGTCGCGACCGCCGAACCGCCGCCGGCCACCACGCCGGCGACCGCAACACCTAGACATACCTGCTTGATCGTCGCCACGTCGTCGTCCCCGATCCTTCGCCACAGCTATTTGACAGCTGTGTCACAGACTAAATCCAGGAATAGCCCGCGCATGGCGTTTCGGCGTGCCCGCTACATTCGTTTGGTGGACGTCGACGTCATGACCACTGCCCTCCCGCTGGGACAGATCGGCGGGCTGGCGCAGCGCACGCTGGCCGCCGGATTCTCCGGGATGTTGTTCACCGAGACCGGCCGCACCCCCTACCTCAACGCAGCGGTGGCGGCACAAGCCGCACCAGGCCTCGCGTTGTCGACCGGTGTCGCTGTTGCCTTTCCACGCAGCCCGTTCATCACGGCGGCCACTGCGTGGGAACTCCAGGAGGCGACCGGCGGACACTTCCGGCTCGGACTGGGCACCCAGGTCCGAACCCACGTGACCCGGCGCTACGGGATGCCGTTCGAACGGCCCGGCCCGCGCCTGCGGGACTACGTGCTGGCCGTCAAGGCCTGCTTCGCCGCCTTTCGCGGTGGCACGCTCGATCACCACGGCGAGTTCTACAACCTCGACTTCATCACGCCGCAGTGGAGCGCAGGCCCCATCGATGAGCCCGATCCGAAAGTCGACATCGCCGCAGTGAACCCATGGATGCTGCGGATGGCCGGTGAGGTGGCCGACGGCGTGCACGTCCACCCGATCGGCGAGCCCGGCTATATCGCCCGCCACGTGGTGCCGAAAGTGGCTGAGGGAGCGGAAAAATCGGGGCGATCGCCATCCGAAATCGCGTTGATCGTGCCGGTGATGACGATCGTCGGCGACACCGAGGAGGAGCGCGCGGCGGAACGGGAACGGGTCCGGTTTTCCATGAGCTTCTACGGCAGCACGCCCAACTACGCGTTCATCTGGGATGAGGCGGGCTTCGAGGGCACCACGGCCCGCATCCGGGAAAACCAGAAGGCCGGCGACATTCCCGGGATGGCCGCCCAGATCACCGACGACCACATCGCCAGGTTCGCCACCGAGTCGACCTGGGACGGGCTGGCCGGCGCGCTCGAACACAAATACCAGGGGACCGCGAGCCGCATCGTGCTCTACAACGCACTCGGTGACGACGAGCGCTTCGAACGCTACGGCGAGGTGGCGCGCCAGCTTTCCCAGGGGGCTGCGCGCTAGCGCGGGCGGCGCGTTAATCTACCGCCATGCCAGCGCGGAGGTGCACGTGAGCACACACCTCGCCGTTATCGCGACCCTCGCGCTCGCGTTGCTGTTCAGCCCCGAGACGCTGGTCCTGGGCCTGGTCGTCGCCAGCGACAAGGTGGTGCCCCGGCAGGCGACGCTCGCCTTCTCCGGCGGCGCCGTTGTCGGCATTGCCTTCGCCACCGGTATCGGCGTGGGGATCGCGGCCTTGACGGGCTCGGCGGCCGGGGCGGACGCCCATCACACCTCCTGGCCCGGCTTCATCGTGCGCCTACTGATCGCGATCGCGCTACTGGCGATCGGTCTGCGCCGGGCGCTCGGCGCAATCCGGCACAGGCCGATCGTCGACGTCTCCAAACCCGAGAGCCAGCGTCGCAAGCTACCGGCAAAACTGGTCGAACGCTTCCCGGGGCTCGATCTGAAGGCGGATCTACCTGCGCGCCAACGTATTACCCGCGCCGCGCTGGCGGGCTTCACCATCTGCGGATTGCACCCGAAAGTGTTCCCGATCGCCATCGCCGCCGGGCATCAGATACTGCAGATCGCCGGCCGCGGTGAACGCACGCTCGCTGCCGTGGTGTTCGCGGTGATCGCGGTGATCCCCGCGCTGGCACCGACGGTCATCGAGATCGTGCGACCGGGGGCCGCCGGCGCGATCAAGGAGGGCTACGAGCGCATCATGAAGGTTCATGGTCGCTGGATCGTGGCCGTACTCCTGTTGGCCGCCGCCGCCTTCGTCGGCCACGGGGCCTTCGAGCACATGCCGGGTCGCTGACGTTCATGAGCTCGGCGACCGATACCGATTCGGTCCGCCTCGGCGGGTTGCTCAGCGGAGTCCTTCTGACCCAGATCGTCAACAGTGCCGTCCATCTGGCGCAGCCACTCCTGGTCGCCGACATGTCCGGATCGTTGGGCAGCGCCGCGTTCTTTGCCGCCTTCGGCACCGGAATCCACATGCTCGGCACCTTCCTGGGCGGTTGGCCGACCGATCGGTGGGGTGCCCGGCTGGTCCTGGTCTTCTCGACGCTCCTGCGGGGTGTCGTCCTGGCCGGCATACCGATCGCGATGATCTTCGGGTTCGCGACCCTGCCCGTGGTGATGGGGTGCTACACACTCGAGGCGCTGGTCCGCGGGTACGTGGACACCGCGGTGCACACCGTTCCGCTCGATCTGGTCGGGCACCGGCGAGATCTGTTGGACCGGATCAACTCTCGGTATGAAGTGGCTTTCGAGGTGGGCGCGGTGGCCGGGCCGCTGATGCTCGGCGGTCTCATGGTGTGGGCGGGTGGCGTCGTTCCGCACATCGTCATCCCGATCGGGTTCGTGGTCTCGGCAGGCTGCTATCTGCTGATCCCGAGAACGATGGCGTCGGGGGCCGCGTCTGACGTCAAGCCGCACGGCGGATCCTGGGAAGGGCTGAAATACATTCTCGCCCACCCGTATCTGTTGCTGGTCGTCGTCGGGCTGATGCTGTTCCACCTCTACGAACTGCGCAAGATCCTCAGCGCGTTCTTCGCCAAGGGACTGCTTCACCATCCCGCCGTCGTCGGTCACATCGGGTCGGCGTTCGCTCTCGGCGGGGTCGCGGGGGCGCTGCTGTACGCGGTGACCCGGCACAGGGGAACCGGGATCGGCTGGGTGGTCGGCGGCGCGCTGGGGACGCTGGTGCTCGCAGTGGGCTGGATACCGGTGAACCTGCCCGTCATGGTCGTGGCGGTGTTCCTGTTCGGCGTCAGTAATGTGTGCGCCCGACTGGTCATGACGCGGTGGCGCCAGGAACTGACCCCGCTCGAACACGCCGGCGGCGTCACGGCCGCCTCGGAGTTCGGCCGGACAGCGGTGTCGGTGGGCATCAACAGCGCTGTGGGCGGGGCGTTTTCGTCAGGAGCCAGCGCCTATGGCGCCTTCGGGATCGTCGGCGGCATCCTTGGGGTTTTCGCCCTGGCGCAGCTGGCGTTGGCCCGGGTCTACGCGCGCAGGGGAGACCCGAAACTCTAGGCCGCGTCGACGGTGATGGTCGACGGATCCACGGTCGGCAGGGACAGTTCCACGTTCGACAGGGTGACCGTGCCCAGCGCCCCGACCGCGCGGTACGAGGCCGAGGAGCCGAACACCTGCAGGGTGACCTTCTGGCCGGGCTTGAGCGTTTGGGCCACCATCTCGAGGTCGATGTCGGCGACGCGCTCGGTTCCGTCCAGCGTCACCTTGATCGGGGTCACCTGGTTGCCCAGCACCTGCCCGGTCGAGTTGTCGACGAGCTGGGCGTACAGGTGGTCTCCTGAGCCCGTGCCCGAGTAGGTGAAGCTCAGATGCGGTGCGCCGACGACATAGGTGGTCGTCGTGACGGCCGGCGTGGAGTAGTTCAGTGCGTCGATCGCCCGCGACGATCCGATCGGCAGCACCCCGAACAGTCCGCCCGCCCCGAGGAAGGGCACCAGTGGCAGCGTCCGGGACTTGGCGCTGGACAACACGACCGGGTCGCTTGGCGTGAGCTCATATGAGGCGGATGAAAGGTGTTGACCCCGTTGGTCTACCCACTCGAACTGCGGGCCGGTCGGCACTGAGGCGTCATCTTTGACGTACCGGCCGAGCCACTCCAGGGTCCGCTTCTCGATGAGGACGCCGCCGGTGTTGAACAGATCGTTGGTGCACAGGCCGTGTCCGCCACAGAACCAGATCACCTTGGTGTCAACGTTGTTCATGAGCGCCTGTGCGTTGGCGTTGGCCTCGGCCAGGGTGAACAGGGTGTCGACGGTGCCTTCGATCAGCAGTGTGGGGGCGGTGATCTGGGAGAGCAGATAGTCTGGGCCCCGCTCGGCCAGTAGGTCCTGGTCCGCCTGCGTCAGTGACCCGGTGAGATCGCCGAAGACGGTGGCGGGAAGGATCTTCGGGTTCGTGCGCGCCAGCGTGAGGACCAGCACCGCGGACAACAGCGTGCCCCAGCCACTCTTGAACGACTGCGATTTGTAGAGCGAAGTGTTCAGGCTGTTCCACGCGATCGTGGGCACGATTGCGTCGACCCGGTGATCGGTTGCAGCCGTGACCAATTGGATGCCGCCGCCGTAAGACGCTCCCACCATACCCATCCGAGGGTCGAGATCGCTGTCTTGGCCGTCGAGCAGGACCTCCGGTTGTGTTGCGACCCAACTGATGATCGCCGACACGTCGCGGGCCTCGTACTCCGGTGAGTCGATCTGCAGTTGGCCGCCCGAGCTGTATTCACCGCGCGGGTCCCACGTGACGACGTTGTAGCCCGCGTTGCGCAACGCAAGAATGCTCGGCATACCCAGGGCATTGGTGAGCACGCCATCCACCACGCTGCCGTAGATGCTCGTCTGGCCGGGCATCCCCAATCCCGGGCCGTAGAAGATCGTCGGCGCCTGGCTGCCTTCCTGCAGTCCGGTGGCAGGCATGAAGTGCACGTAGATCTGCGCGCCGTCGAACGAGACCACCTTGACGTCCCGCGGCCGCGCGGCATCCGACGGTGTGCCCGGGTACTCCGGATAGCCGAACAGCGGATGGAGCACGTCGCCGAGAACCGGGACCTGATGCATGGCCGCCACGATCGGGGTGAACAGCACCGGTCCGAGGACCGGGATGCGTTGCAGGAAGGCCAGCGGCGCCTGCTGCGGGATGGCCACCACCGATGATGGGGTGCTGGGTACTGCGGCGGCGGTCACCGGTGTCGTGGTCGTGGCGACGGGCGCCACGAGGGTGCGTTGGGTGTTGCCCAACGCCTCTCGGCGCGATGCGGCCGCCAGCGCCAGGGTCAGCGGGTTGTCGGCCGGTACCGCCGGTTCGTCACCCGTGGTGCGGATCACGGTGGCGGTCGCCGTCGGCTTGATCCGGGCCGAGGTCACCGATCGAACGGATGCTCGCGGCGTCGTAGCCTTGCTGACCGACCTGGTGTTGTGCTGGGCCGAGGGCCGTGGCGCAGCATTTCCGGTCGCCGATGAACCTGTTGAGCCCCCTGGCGCGGCCGCGGCCTCTCCGGCGCCGGAGACGATCGCGACCCCGATTCCCAGCGCTACCGCAAGTCCACCGATTCGACCGACAAACGCCCCTGCACCCATACGTCTATAGGTAGCGGGGCTCGCCCGCTCGTGTCTGGCGGTTGGGCCAACCTGTGACAAGTCTGACGGTTCCGCCAAAAGAGTGACTCGCAGGCGTGGCCGTGGTGCTCCGAGCGTCGGGGTGTGCAGACCGACTACCGCGGGTCGAGCCGGCAGCCTAAAATTTGGTTGATCAATTTGCTGTGGAGGGGCGCGTGGCCGACAACCTGAAGGTGGATGTCGACGGGCTGATCCGCGGCGGATCCGCCATCACCGAGCAGGCAACAGCGCTGTCGGCGTCCCACCGGCAGTCCATGGTCGACCTCAGCGACTCGGAGTCCGGATGGGTGGGTTGGTCGGCCGATGCGCTGGTGCGCATGTCTAACGCCTGGCAGCGGGTGGCCGACACACACCACACCGCCCTCGCTGAGCAGGCGGCGCATGTTGTAGAAGCTGCCCGGGCGTTCGAATCCATGGACGAGCGCGGCGCTGCTGAACTCGAGCGGCTTGGCGACCAAGCGGACGCCGTCCGTTAGATCGTCAGCGCAGCAGAAGAATCAGTACAAAAACCACTTCGAATGCCACAACCCCTAGGCATGCATAGAACGCGCCACGGGCGACCTGCCAATGGTTCTTGAACGGGAGCACCGAAGCGACAGCGGCGACCGCAGCGGGGAACAGTGGGGCCAACGGCCACAAGAAGCCCAAGGTCAGAATCACCGAAGCGAAGCCGACAAACAGCCCGGCCAGCAGCGCGATCGGATGCTGTTCCTGAAGTGCCGGAGATTCGGGATTGTGCGGCGGCGTACCCATGGGTCGGTCGTCACCCTTTCCAAGAGGTTGCGTGGGTGAAGAGGCCCGGGAGCCAAACGGCAAGCACTGGTGCAAGACCCGTGAGCGGGGCTAGGACCAGGCCGATCCCGACGGCGCGATTGCGCGGGCTAATGCTGCGGCGGTAGATGAATGCGCCAACGACCGCCAGGACAGCCGCGCTGATACAGATCGCGATGACAGCCGTTGCAGAGGCTTTCGAGACCAATATCGCCCCTGCGGCCAGCCCCCAGAACACTCCACCAGAAACAGCGCCAACGAACGTAGCTCTCTGCCAGTCAACGACCGGACGTGCCATGTTTAGCCCCTCAGTGGCCTTGCTAGCGATGGGTACAAGTCTTCCCGTCGCAAATCGACTGTAGGACTTGCCATTGTCGATCCTCCCCGGCTGACCTCAAACAATGCGCGCACGGCGCGGTCAGGGTGAGGGAAGGAATTCGGTGCCCTGTAACGGTGTGAACGTCCGGATGACCGGGGCCTCACCTCCCGTCGCCGGTCCGAAGGGGGTGAAGTTGCCCGGGGGCACAATGGACATCGGCGGCGCTATCGGCACGGAATGTGGGCTGTGTACTGGCCCGAGCTGTGGTGGCTCGAACTGCGGAATGACACTGTTGAAGCTGGTGATGACGGTGCCGTCGCCCACGGCTTTGTGGGGCAGCAGACCGAGCATCGGCCCGGAAGCGTCGTCGGTAAGGCTGGGCCACGATTGCAATAGCGGCGTCGTCGTGCCACCACGGTCGCCGTAGATCTCGAGCGCAGGGAAGGTGGTGACCTCGCCGCCGACGCGCGGGCCGTCGACACCTGGGCTGATGCCCAATGTTCCGTTGACGCTGAACGGAATGGCCTTCGCGGGAGCCTCGCCACCCGGCGAGAACGGATCGGCTGCGTTGTAGCGGAGGAGAACTGCACCGTTCGACTGTTGGACCGCGGAGACATCGGGTGTGCCGGCCCGTACCTGGCCGGTGTCGGCATTCACTGACGGATTTTGGCGGGCGACGATGATCCCGTTTTCGAAGTCGGTGTAGATGGCAACACGGGAATCCTCGGGGCCGGTGTACGGGCTAAAGCCCCGGTTGTCGCCGACGTTGTTGTCGTAAGGGAGCAAGTGGTCGTTGTCGAACGGTGGGAGTTCGAGGGCAGGTGCCCAGACGTCCTTGCTGGGAATGAACAGATTCGTGCGGACGACACCTTGACCCGGTACCGGCGTGATGCGAGCGACGACGATATTCGCTTCAACGCCTTTGTTCTTCGGGTTGTAGCTGTGCGGATCCAGTGCCGCAGCCGTCTCCCAGTCACTTACAGTGACGGGGTCGCGGCCGAACGTCCTACGGAACGCATCGATTTGGTTGCGCTTCTGGATTGGGTCGGGAGCCACGGGCGATTCGGCGCTGTCACCGTCGGTCATTTCAGATGTCGCGTTGCCGACGGCTTTTGCGAGGTGCTGATCGGCGGAATCGGCGCGCCGCAGCAGATCGACAATCGCATCGTGGACGATCTGCAGGTGGCGTTCGTTCTCGGCCTCTTGCTCGGGATCGGTCGAATGAAAGGATGACAATGAACTCGTGGCGATATCGATCGTGATTCCCCATCTGTCTGCCATCCGCTGAATACGCGTCCATTCAGATTTGACGGACTCCACTTCGGAGGCAGCAGACGCGACGTCACGTGCCGCTTGATCACACTCGTCGGCGTGCTTGAGCAGGCTGTTGCTGATCGCCTGAGCTCGGGCAACAGCTGCCTCCTTGGAGGCGCCCTCCCACTCCAGCTTTGCGATGATCGCACCTTGATTGTGTGCGACATCGCGAAAGTGAATCGCGCGGTTGCTGGTCGCGGTAGCGACACCACGAATTGAGCCCGGGTCCCACCGGTCCAGATCCGCCAGTGAAATCCCCACAGGTAGCAAACGTACTGGTATTGGTGTGTCCCCGGTATTCACCAGACTCTCGTGCCGATATCGACGTGGTCGTGTGAACGTCCGAGAGCGGGCCACGCTGACGTCGATCTGGGCGGTGTCGAGAGGGCCCACGGGAACAAATGTGAAAGGCCTGCCGTTGACCGTCTCGACAACTTGAGTGAATCAGACTCAACTCTGGCTTGACAACCGCCGCCTGGCGGGGGCAGTCTTGAGCCTGGTTCGCTCAGACCCAAAGACGTAACTAGCAGGAGGAATCAACATGGCTCGTGCGGTCGGCATCGACCTCGGGACCACCAACTCCGTCGTGGCGGTACTGGAGGGTGGCGACCCTGTCGTCGTCGCCAACTCCGAAGGGTCCCGCACCACGCCTTCGGTGGTCGCCTTTGCACGTAACGGCGAAGTGCTGGTCGGCCAGCCCGCCAAGAACCAGGCGGTGACCAATGTCGACCGGACGATCCGTTCGGTGAAGCGGCACATGGGCACCGACTGGTCCGTCGAGATCGACGGCAAGGACTACACCTCCCAGGAGATCAGCGCCCGCGTGCTGATGAAGCTGAAGCGGGACGCCGAAAGCTACCTCGGCGAGGACATCACCGACGCGGTCATCACCGTGCCCGCGTACTTCAACGACGCACAGCGTCAGGCCACCAAGGAGGCCGGCCAGATCGCCGGCCTGAACGTGCTGCGCATCGTCAACGAACCGACGGCCGCGGCCCTGGCCTACGGCCTGGACAAGGGCAGCAAGGAACAGACCATCCTGGTCTTCGACCTCGGTGGCGGCACCTTCGACGTCTCGCTGCTGGAGATCGGGGACGGAGTCGTCGAGGTCCGTGCGACCTCCGGTGACAACCACCTCGGTGGCGACGACTGGGACGACCGGATCGTCGACTGGCTCGTGGACAAGTTCAAGGGCACCAGCGGCATCGACCTGACCAAGGACAAGATGGCCATGCAGCGGCTTCGTGAGGCCGCCGAGAAGGCCAAGATCGAGCTGAGCTCCAGTGGCAGCACCTCGATCAACCTGCCCTACATCACCGTCGACGCGGACAAGAACCCGCTGTTCCTCGACGAGCAGCTGACCCGCTCGGAGTTCCAGAAGATCACCCAGGATCTGCTCGACCGCACGCGTGCGCCGTTCCAACAGGTGATCAAGGACGCCGGCATCTCGGTGTCCGACATCGACCACGTGGTGCTGGTGGGTGGCTCCACCCGCATGCCCGCGGTGACCGATCTGGTCAAGGAACTCACCGGTGGCCAGGAGCCCAACAAGGGCGTCAACCCCGACGAGGTCGTCGCGGTCGGTGCTGCTTTGCAGGCCGGCGTGCTCAAGGGTGAGGTGAAAGACGTTCTGCTGCTTGATGTCACACCGCTGAGTCTCGGCATCGAGACCAAGGGGGGCGTGATGACGAAGCTCATCGAACGCAACACCACGATCCCGACCAAGCGCTCGGAGACCTTCACCACGGCCGACGACAATCAGCCGTCGGTGCAGATCCAGGTCTATCAGGGTGAGCGCGAGATCGCGGCCCACAACAAGCTGCTCGGCTCCTTCGAGCTGACCGGCCTGCCGCCGGCTCCCCGCGGTGTGCCCCAGGTCGAGGTGACCTTCGACATCGACGCCAACGGCATCGTGCACGTGACCGCCAAGGACAAGGGCACCGGCAAGGAAAACACGATCAAGATCCAGGAAGGCTCGGGCCTGTCCAAGGAAGAGATCGACCGGATGATCAAGGACGCCGAGGCGCACGCCGAGGAAGACCGCAAGCGTCGCGAAGAGGCCGACGTCCGCAACCAGGCCGAGTCGCTGGTCTATCAGACGGAGAAGTTCGTTTCCGAACAGCGCAGTGCCGAAGGCGGATCGAAGGTCCCCGAGGACACCTTGGCCAAGGTCGAGGCCGCCGTCACCGACGCCAAGACGGCGCTGGCCGGCAGCGACATCGGTGCGATCAAGTCCGCCATGGAGAAGCTGGGCCAGGAGAGCCAAGCGCTGGCTTCCGCCATCTATGAATCCAGCCAGGCCGACCAAGCCGACGGTGGATCGGCCCGTCCGTCCGACGACGACGTCGTGGACGCGGAGGTCGTTGACGATGAGCAGGAGAACAAGTGAGTGAAGGTCGCGAGGACGAACCGGTAACTGTCACCGACAAGCGCCGTGTCGACCCCCAGACCGGAGCGGTTCGCGAGGCCCCCGGAGGGCAGGAGCGAAGCGACCCGGGATATGGCACCGGCCCGGCCCCCAGTGGGCCGGGACCGGCGGGGTTCGCGGGCGAAACGCCGGAGGAGGCTGACAAGGCCGCTGAGCTGCTGGGTGACCTGCAGCGGGTGCAAGCCGATTTCGCCAACTACCGCAAGCGCGCGCTGCGCGATCAACAGGTCGCCGGCGAGCGGGCCAAGGCTGCCGTGGTCAGCCAGTTGCTCCCGATCCTCGATGATCTCGACCGCGCCCGCAGCCACGGCGACCTCGAGACGAGTCCGCTGAAGTCGGTTGCCGACAAGCTCACGGCCGCACTGGCCGGGCTGGGCCTGACGGCCTTCGGCGCCGAGGGCGACGAGTTCGACCCGTCCTTGCACGAGGCCGTGCAGCACGAGGGGGAGGGCTCCAAACCGGTGCTCGGCACGGTCATGCGGCAGGGCTACAAACTCGGCGACCTGGTGCTGCGGCACGCGCTCGTCGGGGTGGTCGACACCGTGGCGGACGAGCCGACGGGACCTAAGACGGCCGACACGCCCGTCAACGGCGGGCAGAGCGGCGCGCAGAACGCAGAATCGAACTAACGGCATGACAATTGGTGCAGAGGAGGTGACGCGGCATGGTTCAACGGGAATGGGTTGAGAAGGATTTCTACAAGGTGCTCGGCGTCTCCTCCGACGCCAGCGAGGACGAGATCAAGCGGGTGGCCCGCAAGCTGCTCGCCGAGAATCACCCTGACCGCAACCCGGACAACAAGACGGCCGACGAGCGCTACAAGGAAGTCGGCGAAGCCCGGGACGTGCTGACGGATCCGGCCAAGCGCAAGGAGTACGACGAGACCAGGCGGATGTTCGCCGGCGGCGGCTTCGGTCGTCGCGGCAACGGCGGTGGTTTCGGCGGCTTCAGTAGCTATGGCTCCGACGGCGGCGAGTTCAACCTGAACGATCTGTTCGACAACGCCGGCCAAACCGGCGGGACGAACATCGGCGACCTGTTCGGTGGCCTGTTCGGCCGTGGCGCCCCGCCGCGGCCCAGCCGGCCGCGGCGCGGTAAGGACCTCGAGACCGAGACCGAACTCGACTTCCTGGAGGCGACGAAGGGTGCTCAGGTCGCTCTGAGGCTGACCAGCCCTGCGCCGTGTACGAATTGCCATGGCAGCGGCGCACGTCCGGGCACCAGCCCGAAGGTGTGCCCGTCGTGCAACGGCTCCGGGGTGATCAACCGCAACCAGGGCGCGTTCGGGTTCTCCGAGCCGTGCACCGACTGCCGGGGTAGTGGCTCGATCATCGAGAACCCCTGCGACGAGTGCCACGGCACCGGGGCGACCACCCGGACCCGCACGATCAACGTTCGTATCCCCGCGGGCGTCGAGGACGGCCAGCGCATTCGGCTGGCCGGTCAGGGTGAAGCCGGGCTGCGCGGTGCGCCCTCAGGCGATCTGTACGTGACTGTGCACTTGCGGCCGGACAAGGTATTCGGCCGTGACGGCGATGACCTGACCGTGACGGTTCCGGTGAGTTTCACCGAACTGGCTTTGGGGACAACGCTTTCCGTTCCGACCCTGGAGGGTAAGGTCGGTGTGCGGGTGCCCAAGGGCACTGCGGACGGCCGGATCCTGCGGGTGCGCGGGCGCGGTGTGCCCAAGCGCGACGGCGGCCACGGCGACCTGTTGGTCACCGTGAAGGTCGCCGTGCCGCCCAACCTCGAAGGCCAGGCGCTGGAGGCGTTGGAGGCTTACGCGACCGCCGAGCGGGCCAGTGGTTTCGACCCGCGCGCCGGATGGGCAGGTAATCGCTGATGGCCGCGGCAGACGAAGCACGGACGTTTTTGATTTCGGTGGCCGCCGAGCTGGCCGGCATGCATGCGCAGACGCTGCGCACCTACGATCGGCTCGGTCTGGTCAGCCCCCAGCGCAGTTCCGGTGGGGGACGGCGGTATTCGGAACGCGACGTCGAGCTGCTGCGCGAGGTGCAGCGGCTCTCCCAGGACGAGGGCGTCAACCTGGCCGGGATCAAGCGGATCATCGAGCTGACCAATCAGGTCGAGGCGCTGCAGTCCCGCGTCGAAGAGATGATGCGCGAGCTGGAGTCGTTGCGCAACAACCAGCGTCGCGATCTGGCGGTCGTACCGAAGAGCACGGCGCTGGTGGTCTGGAAGCCGCGCCGCTGACGATCTCGTGCCGAGATCGACGAAATGCTGGGATCTACTCGGACTTTCGCGGCGAATCGTCGGTTTGGGCGATTAGGCGACGCGAACGGTGAACACCGCGACGTCGGGCTGTCCGGGTTGGGCCGAGCGGTAGCCACCCGCGCGTAATGCGTTGGTGGGCGCGGCCATCGGCTCGATCGCGATCAGATCATCGGTGGCCGGGGCGAAGATCTGCGCCGCCGGATAACCCTGGTCCATGACCACGTCGAGACGACGGTCACCGCCCGCGAGCGTGAAGATCGCGCCGGGCGAAACCTCGTCAAAGCCGTCGTCAAATATCTTGTTGCCCAAGCTTTCCGAGAAGGCGGGCCAGACCTCAAAATCTCCGGTCGGAATGCCCTGCTCGTCCACCAGTAGGCGGCGAAGCCGCGGAGTCTGCAGTGTCCACTCCGATCGGGGAACGCCGGGAATGGTGAAGTACGGATGGAAGCCGTAGCACAGCGGCACCGATACCGCCGTCGTCGGCGTGACGGTTGTCGTCACGATGAGAACCCGGTCGGCCAGCGTGGCGTCGAGCGTGACGACGTGAGGGAACGGAAAGACGGCCAGCAAGGCCGGCCGGCTGCCGAAGTCGAGCTCGGCCGTCAACCGGTTCTCGGACTGCTCGGTGATCACCCAGCCCGGGTAGGCGGAGAGCACGCCGTGAATCGGCAGGTCGTTCGCGTCGGTGCGAACGCCGCCCACCCCGGGGGTCAGGGTCACCGCGCCGCCGTCGACATCATATCCGTTGGCGCCCAACCGATTCGCCCAGGGGTACAGGATGGGGATACCCATCGTCTTAGCGTCTGACAGGTAGGCGGCAAGCCCGCGGCGCTGCCCCAGCAGTTCGACCCCGTCGTCGGACAGCGAGGTGCAGATCATCCCCGCCGACGGCACGTAGGTGGCGGTCAGTGGGGAAGACGGATCTTTTAGAACGACAGACGGCAGCTCGGCCACCGTCGGAGTCTAGCGCTGCGCGCCGATGTAGTTCGTCAGATCCTCGATCGTGCGCAGCGAGGCGTACTGCGACTCCGGGATGTCGACCTCGAAGCGCTTGTGCAACCGGACCAGAAAGTTCAGCCAGTCCATCGAGTCGAGGTCGACTTGATCACGCAGCAATTCAGTATCGGACAGCTCACCCTCTTCGATCTCCGGTGCGATCGCCAGCAGTTCGTCGACAACCTGATCGCGGATTCCGGTATCGCTCATGTCGATCCCCTTCTACAACTCGTCAGGCTGCTGCAACAGCCGGTTGACTTCGGCCAGGAACAGCGCGCCCCGATGGCCGTCGCTGGCGCGATGATCTGCGGCCAGACTGGCCTGCACCGTCGTGGCGACCCGGATGCCACCGTCGACCACAATGACGCGCTGTGCTGGCCGGCCGAACCCCACGATGGCGACCTGTGGCGGGTAGATGACGCCGAACACCGAGTCGACACCCTTGTCACCCAGGTTGGTGACGGTGATGGTCGGGTCCGACATCTCCGAGCTGCGCAGCGAGCCGGCCCTGGCCCGGGCAACCAAATCCGTCAGGTCAGCCATCAACTCGTCGAGCTTCTTTTCGGCCACGTCGTGGATCGCCGGGGCCACCAGCCCGCCGCCGCGCAGCGAGATCGCCACGCCGACATGCACAGCCGGGTGCGGTTCGTAGCCTTCATCGCGCCAGAACCCGCTGAACTCGGTGAACCGTTGCGCGGCCAGTGCCACTGCTTTGAGCTGCAACACGGCCGGCAGCAATCGCTCGGTGATCGGCCGGTTCATATTTTGTTCGGTCAGCCAGGCCAGCGCCGTGTCCAGGATGACTTCGTCGGCCAGGTAGTAGTGCGGAATCTCGCGTTTGGACCGGCTCATCGCCGCGGCGATCGAGGCGCGCATGGCCGCACCGCGCTCCTTGGCCTTCTCGGCGGCGGACTTCGGTTCCGAACTCGCGGCGGGCGCGGCGGCCGCGGCGGGCTTGGGCTCGGCGTGATGCCTGGTGGCCGCGGCATGCTCGACATCGCTCAGCGTGATCGCCCCTTGGGGGCCGGTTCCGGTGACGGCTTGCAGATCGACGTTGAGCGCGGCCGCCGTCCGCCGGGCCACTGGGGACACCCACAGCCGATGACCGATGGGCGCCGCGATGGCGGATGGCTGCGCGACGGTGCGCGGGTCGGTGTGCGCGGCGGGGACGGGCGTGGCAGCCGGTGAGGCGGTGCGCGGTGGCACCGCCTCACCGGGCTCCACCAGGGTTGCCAATGGTGCGCCGACGGCCACCGTCTGCCCGACCGGGACAAGTAGCTCGTTGACTACGCCCTCGTGCCAGCACTCGATTTCCACTGCGGCCTTGGTGGTTTCGACGACGGCGACGATCTGCCCGCGCGTGACCGTGTCGCCGGGTTTGATCAGCCACTCGTCGAGGGTGCCTTCGTCCATGTCCGCGCCAAGGGCGGGCATCGTGAACTCGATCACTGTTCCTCCACCCCGAACAAGCCACGTGCGGCGGCGACGATCTTGTCGGGTTGCGGCAGCGCCGCCTCCTCGAGGTGCTTGGCGTACGGGATCGGCACTTCGTCCGTGCAGACCCGGGCGATCGGGGCGTCGAGATCGTAGAACGCGCCCTCGACGATGCGCGCACTGATCTCACCGGCGAAGCTGCCGGTACGCCACATCTCGTCGACGACGACGGCCCGGTGCGTCTTGCGCACTGATTCCAGGATCGTCTCGTCGTCCAGCGGCCGCAGTACCCGCAGATCGATCACCTCACAGTCGATTCCCGCGAGCGAGAGCTGGTCGGCGGCGTCCAGCGTCTTCGGCAGGCAGCCGCCGTAGGTGATCAGGGTGACGTCGGATCCGCTGCGCCGCACCGCAGCCCGGGTGATGTCGGTCGGCTCGAGGGTGTCGACGTCGACCGATGTGTTGTACAGCTGGACGTGTTCGAAGATGACGGTCGGGTCCGGGTCGGCCAGCGCGGTGAGCAGCATGCCGTAGGCATCGGCGACCGTGGCCGGCGCCAGCACCTTGATGCCGGGGATGTGCGCGTACCAGCCTTCCAGGCTGTGCGAGTGCTGGGCGGCGAGTTGGCGCCCAGCGCCGGTGGCCATCCGCACCACCAGCGGAACGGAGAACTGGCCGCCGGACATGTGCCGCAGTGCGGCAGCGGTGTTGAGGATCTGGTCAAGCGCGAGCAGGCTGAAGTTCACCGTCATGACTTCGACGATCGGGCGCAATCCACCGAGGGCCGCGCCCACTCCGATGCCGACGAAACCCAATTCCGACAACGGGGTGTCCCTGATCCGTTCGGGGCCGAACTCCTCGAGAAGTCCCTTCGAAGCAGCGTAGGTTCCGCCATAGGCGCCGACGTCCTCACCCATCAACAAGACGCGGGAATCCTGTTGCATCGCATGGCGAATCGCGTCATGAACGGCGTTGCGGTAGGTCGTTTTCATGAGAGGATGTCCGTGGTCGCCGGTGACATCAGATGCCGAGCGAGGTCGTCGACGCTTTCCCAGGTGCCCGCCTCGGCGTAGGCGACCGCCTCGGCCACCTCGGTCTCGGCGGCCGCCCGGATGGTGGCGATGTCCTCGGCGGTGAGAGTGCCGTCAGCCAGGCACTTGTCGCCGAAGAGATGGATCGGGTCGCGCTTGCGCCACTCCTCGACTTCGGATTTCTCCCGATAGAGTTCGGGATCGAACATCGAGTGCGGACGGAAACGGTAGGTGCGGAACTCGATGAAGAACGGTCCGCCTTCGGTGCGGATGTGTTCGACCGCCTGTTGCGTGACGGTGTGGCAGGCCAGCACATCCATACCGTCGGCCGATGCGCCGGGCACGCGGTAGGACGCCGCCTTGGCCACCAGATCCGGCTGGGACAGCTCGTGGTCGATCACCGTTCCCATCGCGTACCGGTTGTTCTCACAGCAGAACAGCACCGGCAGCTGCCACAGCTCGGCCATGTTCATGGACTCGTGAAACGCGCCCTCTGCGGTCGCTCCTTCGCCGAAATAGCAAGCGGTGACGTTCTTTCGACCCAGCTGCGCGTCGGCGAACGCCAGTCCGGCTGCCAGCGGCAGGCCGCCGGCAACGATGGCGTTGCCGCCGTAGAACCGGCGCTCGGCGTCGAACAGGTGCATGGATCCACCGCGTCCGCCTGAGCAGCCCTGCACCTTTCCGTACATCTCGGCCATGATCTTGGTCATCGGAATGCCACGAAGTAGCGCGTGGGCATGGTCCCGATAGGTCGTCACCACCGCGTCGTCAGGGCCCAGGGCCCGCAGTGATCCCGTGGCCACCGCCTCCTCGCCGACGTAGAGATGCAGGAAGCCGCGGATCTTTGCCGCGCTGTACATTTCGGCACATTTCTCTTCCATCCGGCGGACCCGGATCATGTCCGAGAGCAGACCGCGCGCCAACTCTCGGTCGGTCATGCCGGCACCTCGCTGCCGTGCTGGGCGGCGGTGGTCTCCACTGTCGAGGTGTCCCCTTCGGGCAACCCCAGCTCGCGGGCCTTGAGTAGCCTGCGCATGATCTTGCCCGACCGAGTGTGCGGAAGTGCGTCGACGAAGTCGATCTCCTTGGGGGCCACCGCCGCTCCCAAACGCTTCCGCGCGTGTCCCATCAACTCGCGGCGCAGGTCGTCGTCGCCGATGTGGCCTGTCTTGAGTGTGACGAAGGCTTTGACCAGTTCGCCATAGGTGGGGTCGGGCTTGCCGATCACTGCTGCCTCGGCGACCGCGGGATGGTCGGTCAGCACGTTCTCCACTTCGAAGGGCCCGATCAGATGCCCGGAGGACTTGATGACGTCGTCGGCCCGTCCCACGAACCAGAAGTAGCCGTCGGCATCGCGCTTGACCAGATCGCCCGACAGGTACAGGTCGCCGACGAAACTTCTGCGGTAGCGCTCGTCTTGGTGCAGATAGCCGCGAAACATCGACGGCCAGCCGACGCGCAGCGCCAGTTCGCCCTCGACGTCGGGCTCGCTGACCACACTGACCGCGCCGGACTCGTCGTGGCGCACCACGCAGGCGTCGACTCCCGGCAGCGGCCGGCCCATCGAACCCGGCTTGATGTCGAAGGCCGGGGTGTTGGCGACCATGATGCCGCCGGTCTCGGTCTGCCACCAGTTGTCGTGAATCGGCAAGCCCAGCACCCGCTTTCCCCACCAGACCGCCTCGGCGTTGAGCGGCTCACCCACACTGGCGATGAACCTCAGATGTGGGAAGTGGTACTGCGCGGGCAGCTCCTGGCCGGCTTTGATGAGCATTCGGATCGCCGTCGGCGCGGTGTACCACACTGTCACCTGCTGGTCCTGCAGAATTCGGTACCACCGCTGTGCGTCGAACTCGGCCTCGTCGATGATCGAGGTGACGCCGTGCAGCAGCGGGGCGATGATCCCATAGGAGGTCCCGGTCACCCATCCCGGATCTGCTGTGCACCAATAGATGTCGTCAGGATGAAGGTCGAGGGCATAGCGTCCGGTGATATAGTGCATCGCCACTGCACCGTGAATGTGCTGAGCGCCCTTAGGGGTTCCCGTGGTGCCGCTGGTGAAGTGCAGCAGCGACGGGTCGTCGGCGGTGGTGTGCTCGATCGGCGCGATGTCGTCGGCAGCGTCCATGAGCCGATGGAAATTCTCGGTACCGGCCAGGTCGTCGCCGACCACCAGAACATGTCTGACCGACGTCAGCTGATCGCGGATCTTGGCGATCTTGCGCTTGTAGATGGCTGCGGTGGTCACCAGCACATCGGCGGCTCCGATGTTGACTCGGGTGGCGATGGGCTCAGGACCGAATGCGGAGAACAGCGGCGAGACGACGCTGCCATTGCGAAGTGCACCGAGCATGCTGATGTAGAGCTCGGGGACGCGGCCCATGATCACGAAGACGCGGTCGCCCTTGCCGATTCCCAGACCGCGCAACACGTTGGTGAACGTGCGGGTCAGCCTGCCCAGCTCGGCGTAGCTGACGTCATGGGTGCTGAGCGCCGCGGCGGCGGGAGTGTCGGCGATGAAGCGCAGCGCGGTACGGCCGGCGTCGGGGCCTGTGGCGTGCCGGTCGACGGCGGCGTAGGCGATGTTGCAGCCGCCACCCATCCCGGCACACAGGTCGGGCACGTCCGACCAGGTGAATGTCGCGCACGTTCGCGCATAGTCGGTGAGATTGGGAGCGACCTTCAGGTCCTCCGCACCTTTGCTGATGACGTCCATGGCGTTCTTCAGACGTGCGGTGGGGCGATTATGCCGTCACGGCGGGCCCGCCCCAGATTGGCCATCACCCGGTCGAGCAGGGTCGCGTAGACGGCACCGCTTTTCAGGATGTCCGCACGGTCTTCATGGTGCAGGTACGCGTCGAGTCGTCGTTCCAGGGACCAGTCCCAGTAGATGCGCCCGGTGTAGGGCGAACACAGGAATTCCCAAGCGACGGTGTCGAGTTCACACTCGTCGGTCTCGTCGGTCGGTCCGGCAGTCGTCATCATCACAATCCCTCACTGCCACCCCAAGAACAGATGGTCGTCTCAGCTCCGTCGGTCCGAAAGGGACGAAAGTCACAGAACTTGGTGCAAAGGTCGTGCTCGATCGGGGTCAGGCCAGGGGGTCGTGTTGTATGCGCTCGGGCGGCGCTCCCTTGGCGACCAATGCCTCATAGGTGGCGCGCACCATGGCGGGCCCGCCGCAGATCAGGATCTGGCGATCCCCCCATGCGCCGTACTTGGTCACCACATCGGGTAGTCGCCCCGTCTGGCGGACATGCAGGCCGCGAGGGGGCGAAACGTCGGGATAGTCGGCCGCCCAGGGCGGGTCGCCGGCATACTCCGACACCGGTGAGACCGACAGCCAGGGGCTGGAGGCGGCGATCTCCCACAGCGTCCGCAGGTCGTAGAGTTCGCATGGATAGCGGGCACCGAAGAACACATGCACCCGCGGGTTCTCCCCGAACCGGCACATGTCCATGATCAGTGCGCGCAGCGGCGCCAGCCCGGTGCTGCCCGCCACCATCAGGACGTCCTCGCCGTCGCGATCCACCTCCATCGCCCCGTGTGGGCTGGACAGCCGCCACCGGTCGCCGGGCCGGGTTTCGGTCACCATCGAATTGCTGACCATGCCGCCCGACACGACGCGGACATGGAACTCGATGTAGCCGTCGGGGTCTGCGGGCATGGCCGGGGACAGAAACCGCCAGCGCCGCGGCCACTGCGGGATCTGGACGTTGACGTACTGACCCGGGTGATAGGGCATCGGCCGATCCAGGCGCAGGCGGACGACGGCGATATCGCGCGACACCCGGTGGTGTTCGACGACGGTGCCGTCCCACCAGGCCGGTCCGTCCTCGGCGTCGGCCGCGCCGGCCATGATGCCGGTGATCAGATTGATGGCCTGGCTGGCGGCGTCGTCGACCGCCGCGGTCCAACTGTCGATCAGATGGCTGCGCATCGTGGAGTACCAGGCCTGCCGCATGCTGTCGTAATGCTGTTGGGTTACACCGTATTTCCGGTGATCGCGGCCCAGCTGGGCGAGGAACGCCACCGGCTCATGGGCGCGTTGAGCGACGAATTCGCCGAACACCCAATGCATCGCCTGGCCGAACGCCGCGCGCTGCGGTGCCAGCTCGGGCGGGAAGTGGTCACGCACTTCGGGGTCCAGGGCGAACCACCGGGTGTAGAAGCGGCGGAGCAGTTCGTCGGACGCGGACTCAGGGGCCGCGGACTCTTCGAACGCAGCCTGCAGCACCCGCAGCGCGTCGCGATCCTCCAGGCCCACGGCGGCGATTTTAGGCGTGTCGGCTACAGGCCGTGAATGCCCTTGTACAACACCATGACACCGAGCACGACCAGGATCACGGCGACGAGCGTCGCGTGCTGGGCCTCCATCCAGTTCTTCAGTTTGTTCAGCGGTTCGTCCAGACGCTCGCCGGCCACCAGGTAGGCCAGCACCGGCAGCGCCACCGATGACGCCGCGATGGCGGTGAACACCGCGTCAGCCGTCCAGGCCCCGGTGGTGCCCAGGCCCGCCGATCCGATCGCCAGGCCGGCCGCGGCGCACATGAACAGCACCTTGGGGTTGACCACCACCAACACGATCGCGGTCACGAAGGCACGGGCGGGCCTGATGGTGGTCATCGACGTCAGCCAGCCGGGCGTGTGTTCTGCGCGCTTGCGGGTGAACCATCGGTAGAGACCGAACACGATCAGCGCCCCGCCGACTGCGATCCGAACGTAGGGCGCCCACGTCGGCTGTTTGTTCAGTCCGCCCAGAGCGTCGGACACCAGCACGAACCCCGCGGTGAGTGCGCCGATACCCAGCACCCAGCCCAGCAAGAACGCCATGCTGGTGGGGCGGGGTGAGGGCGTGTGCAGCATGAGGATGCCCGGGATGATCGTCAGCGGGGACAGCGTGATGACGAGCGCCAGGGGGATCAATTCGATCAGTTCTGAGCCCAGACTGGTCGTCACAGGTGCCTCCTGGCGATAGTCGGACAACGCGCGGCCACGGCTGACCGTACTATCTCTGCCCGTGGGCAACGATGCCGACGAAGAAAAGGGTGATGGCGGCCACGATGGCCAGCAGAACACCTTGATCTACGTCTCGGGGGTCGCAGCGGTACTGCTGTTGGTGATGTTGGTGTGGGCAGTCATGGACACCGCGGACAGCTCGCAGCGACGTGACTCGCCAGGAACGTATGCGCCGGCGATCAGCACAACGCCGACGACGACATCTCGTAAGACGTCTACGACATCGCGCACGACCTCGCCGCGGATCTCGACCACCGATATGAATCCGACTCCGGCTTCGCCGACGCCGACGTCGCCTTTGGACACCGCGGGCGAGCTGACGAGCCCACCGGAGACGGACGACTCCACTCCCACGACGACGGTCACCCTGACCAATCCGTACGCCACGACGTCCCCGCCGAACGCCGGGCGTACCTAAGCTCTGACGGTCGTCGAGTCAGCCCGGCTTGCGTCGCAACGTCCAGGCCGGCACCCAGTGCGTCACCGCCTTTCGGCGTGATCCGTACGCGATCTCGTAGGTCACCAACCCCCACCAGTCGCCCTGCTCGCAGATGCCCCAACAACTCAGGGTTCCGGTGACGACCTTGTGCATCTGCAGACCGTGCGGGTGATAGCGCCCCGACCGATGAGGCTCGCGGGGAAACAGCACGGTGAGGTCGATCAGCACCGGGATGGGCGGGCGCACCGATCTGAACGGGTCACGGACGGGCTGACCGTTGTAGCCGATCGACGCCAAGTCCCCCATGTATCGATCATATGTTCGAATATCGGGGCGGTATACCCCGAAATCAAGGCCGAAAGCCCCTCGCGAAGAGGGTTCAGAAAAGTTTAAGTTGAGCGGAACAGACTCAACCTTGACGATGTTGAAGAAGGCGACAAGCATTTTGCCGTGCCCTTCCGACTGTCCGCGGGCACGGCCTGACCGAAAGTGAGGTGTCGTGGATTCTTTCAACCCGACAACCAAGACTCAGGCGGCGCTGACCGCCGCGTTGCAGGCTGCCAGTGCGGCCGGCAACCCGGAGATCAGGCCCGCCCACCTGCTGTTGGCGCTGCTCACGCAGGCCGACGGCATCGCTGCGCCGCTGCTCGAGGCTGTCGGTGTCGATCCCGCCACCATCCGCACCGAGGCCCAGCGCCTGGTCGACCGGCTGCCATCGAGCAGTGGTGCGACCTCCCAACCCCAGCTCTCGCGCGAGTCGCTGGCGGCCATCACCGCCGCCCAGCAGCTGGCCACCGAGATGGACGACGAATACGTCTCTACCGAGCACCTGATGGTCGGCCTGGCCACCGGTGACTCCGACACGGCCAAGCTGCTCACCGGACACGGCGCCTCCCCGCAGGCTCTGCGTGAGGCGTTCGCAAAGGTCCGCGGCAGCGCCCGGGTCACCAGCCCGGATCCCGAGGCCAGCTACCAGGCGCTGGAGAAGTACTCCACCGACCTGACCTCGCGTGCCCGGGAAGGCAAGCTCGACCCGGTCATCGGGCGTGACAACGAGATTCGCCGCGTCATCCAGGTGCTGAGCCGCCGCACCAAGAACAACCCGGTGCTCATCGGTGAGCCCGGCGTGGGTAAGACCGCGATCGTCGAGGGACTGGCCCAGCGCATCGTGGCCGGCGACGTGCCGGAAAGCCTGCGCGACAAGACCGTCATCTCACTGGATCTCGGCTCGATGGTCGCCGGTGCCAAGTACCGCGGTGAATTCGAGGAGCGGCTCAAGGCCGTCCTCGATGACATCAAGAACTCGGCAGGGCAGATCATCACGTTCATCGACGAGCTGCACACCATCGTCGGCGCCGGCGCCACCGGCGAAGGCGCGATGGACGCCGGCAACATGATCAAGCCGATGCTGGCCCGCGGCGAACTGCGGCTGGTCGGTGCGACGACCCTCGACGAGTACCGCAAGTACATCGAGAAGGACGCCGCACTCGAGCGCCGCTTCCAGCAGGTGCTGGTCGGCGAGCCCTCGGTCGAGGACACCGTCGGCATCCTGCGCGGTCTCAAGGACCGCTACGAGGTGCACCACGGCGTGCAGATCACCGACTCGGCGCTGGTTGCGGCCGCCACCCTGTCCGACCGCTACATCACCAGCCGGTTCCTGCCGGACAAGGCCATCGACCTGGTCGACGAGGCCGCCTCGCGACTGCGCATGGAGATCGACTCCCGCCCCGTCGAGGTCGACGAGGTCGAACGGCTGGTCCGCCGGTTGGAGATCGAGGAGATGGCGCTGGCCAAGGAAGAGGATGCTGCTTCCAAGGAGCGCCTCGAGAAGCTGCGTGCCGAGCTGGCCGACCTTCGGGAGAAGCTGGCCGAGCTGACCACCCGGTGGCAGAACGAGAAGAACGCCATCGACATCGTGCGTGAGTTCAAGGAGCAGCTCGAGGTGCTGCGCGGCGAGGCCGATCGGGCCGAGCGCGACGGTGACCTCGCCAAGGCCGCCGAGCTGCGCTACGGGCGCATCCCCGAGGTGGAGAAGAAGCTCGACGCGGCACTTCCGCAGGTCGAGGCCCGCGAGGCCGTCATGCTCAAGGAGCAGGTCGGACCCGATGACATCGCCGACGTGGTGTCGGCGTGGACCGGCATCCCCGCCGGCCGGATGCTCGAAGGCGAGACCGCCAAGCTGCTGCGCATGGAGGAAGAGCTCGGTCGACGGGTTGTCGGCCAAACGAAGGCGGTACAAGCGGTTTCCGACGCGGTCCGGCGCTCGCGTGCCGGTGTCGCCGACCCGAACCGGCCGACGGGCTCGTTCCTGTTCCTCGGTCCGACCGGTGTCGGTAAGACCGAGCTGGCCAAGGCGCTGGCCGACTTCCTGTTCGACGACGAGCGGGCGATGGTTCGCATCGACATGAGCGAGTACGGCGAAAAGCATTCGGTGGCAAGGCTTGTCGGTGCTCCGCCCGGCTACATCGGCTACGACCAGGGCGGTCAGCTGACCGAGGCGGTGCGACGTCGCCCCTACACGGTGGTGCTGTTCGACGAGGTCGAGAAGGCTCACCCGGACGTGTTCGACGTGCTGCTGCAGGTTCTCGACGAGGGACGGCTGACCGACGGCCAGGGCCGCACGGTCGACTTCCGCAACACGATCCTCATCTTGACTTCGAACCTGGGGTCGGGTGGTACCGAGGAGCAGGTGATGGCGGCGGTGCGCGCGGCCTTCAAGCCGGAGTTCATCAACCGCCTCGACGATGTGCTCATCTTCGACGCGCTGAACCCCGACGAGCTGGTCCAGATCGTGGATATCCAGTTGGCGCAGCTGCAGAAGCGCCTGCGTCAGCGTCGCCTGGAATTGGAGGTGTCGCTGCAGGCCAAGAAGTGGCTGGCCGACCGTGGGTTCGATCCGCTGTACGGCGCTCGGCCGCTGCGGCGGCTCGTGCAGCAGGCCATCGGCGATCAGTTGGCCAAGCTGTTGCTCGCCGGTGAGGTGCACGACGGCGACGTGGTGCCGGTCAACGTCAGTCCGGACGGTGAACACCTGATCCTGGGCTGAGTCTCACGACGTAGGGTCCCCGCACCAAAGGTGTGGGGACCCTACGCGTTAAGTGTCGGGCAGGCCCAGCGCCGCGAGCGCACCGGTGACGGTGGCCTCGCGTAGCCGCCGGTATGGGGTGTCGGGGAATTGCAGACAGCAGTCCTGCAGACCGCCGAACGCGATGACACCGCGCGCCGACTGCTCGAGGGTAGGTCGCCGTCCGAACACCAACCGGCACAGCCGCTCTCGCCATGCCAGCAGTGTGTCGATCAATCCGAGGTCAGCCAGTGTGGTCAACTCGGTCACCACCAGCATCAGGTCGGCCCGGTGGCGGTAATGGAAGTCGAAGTAGCCCTCGAGCAGTTCGCGAGGCGTGGCCCGGGCGGTCGGCGCGCGGTTCTCCTGCTCGGTGACGAAGCGCTCGCCCTCGTCGATCAGCGGTTGCAGAATGCTGCGAACCAGGTCTTCGCGGGACTTGAAGTGGTAGTACAGCGCGGGCTTGGTGATGCCGAGCCGATCGGCGATGTCCTGCAGACTGGTCCGTTGCACACCCTTCTGGCCGAACAGTTCGCGGGCGACATCCTGGATCCGTTCACGGGTTCCTGACACGGGCCTGCTCACGTAGCCACCCTAACTGACCGATTGTTAAGTAAGCTCGCGACCGATATACTTACCGACCGTTAAGTAAGTGGAATGGAGGTCGCCATGCGCGTACTCATCTCGGGCGCCAGCATCGCCGGACCGGTACTGGCCTACTGGCTCACCCGCCGCGGGTTCGACGTGACGGTCGTCGAACGCGCACCCGCACTGCGAAAGACGGGCGGCCACGCCGTCGACCTCTTCCGGCCGGCGATGGAGATCTCCGAACAGATGGGCGTGATCGACAAGGTCAAGGGGCGCGCCACCGGTACCACCCGAATGATCCTGCAGCGCACCAACGGGCGGCCGCCGGTCGACGTCGACTATCTGAAACTCGTCGGCGTCATATCCGACCGGCACGTCGAGATCATGCGCGACGACCTCAGCCAGATCTACTACGACGCGGGTCGGGACGATATCGAGTACCTGTTCGGCGACCAGATCACCGCGATCGCCGACGACGGCGCCGTCGACTTCGCCCGCTCGGCGCAGCGCCGTTACGACGTGATCGTCGGCGCCGACGGCCTGCATTCAGGAGTGCGGCAACTCGTCTTCGGCCCCGACGCCGGGCACAGCAGGTTCCTCGGCGGCTATCTCGCCGTGCTGTCGGTGCCGAAAACCTTTGCGCGCGATGGCGAAATGACCAACTTCCTGGACGCCAAGCGGTGGGCGGCGATCTATACCGCCGATCACCTCGACGATGCGCGTGCGGTGTTCCTGTTCCGTCCCGACGCCCCGCTGGACTATCACCACCGCGACGACGCCCGCCAGCGTGCCCTGCTGCGCACCCAATTCGCCGGCCTGAACCCGGTTGTCGATCGCTGGTTGGGTGAACTCGACGGGCCGGGCACGTTCTACTTCGACTCGATCACCCAACTGGAAATGACCAGCTGGTCGCGCGGTCGCGTCACCCTCGTCGGCGATGCCGGCTATTGCCCGGGGCCGGCCGTCGGGGGCAGCACCAGCCTGGCGGTACTGGGCGCCTATGTGCTGGCCGGTGAACTCGAGCGGGCCGGCGGCGACCACGTGGCGGCCTTCGCCGCCTATGAGCGGGTCATGGCCGACCCGGTGCGGCACAGCCGGGCGTTCGCCCGCACCGTGGCCAAGACGCTCGTGCCGCGATCGGAGTTCGGGGTGTGGGGGCTGGTCACCGCGGGCCGCGTTCTCGATACGCTGCCGGCCGGTCTGAGCAGGGCCGTCGCCAAGCTCAACAACAAGGGGGTGCGGCTGTACGACGCCATGGGATATCCCGACTACCCGGTGCCGGCCTCTGCTATTGATTGATGGTGCCGACCATCAACCCCGTCATCAGCGCGGTCCCCGGAAAACCGAACCTCCTGACCGGGGCCTACGACCTGGCCACCGTCGGCTACCGCGCCGACGAATATTTCGTTGCCGGCACAGCCTCTTCGTACAACCCGCCGACGACCGCCGAATACACCACCCGCATCGTGGTCCTGCAGCCGATCGACGAGGCTGCCTGGAACGGCACCGTCATCGTCGAATGGCTCAATGTCAGCGGCGGGATCGACGCGCCCGCCGTCTGGTTCATGGCCCACCGGGAGATCGTGCGTGCCGGCTACGCGTACGTCGTCGTATCCGCTCAGCGTGTCGGGGTCGAGGGCGGCCTGAGTCTTGTTGGCGATGCGTCGCTGAAAACCCTTGATCCACAACGATATTCAAGCCTTCACCATCCGGGTGACAGCTTCGCCTACGACATCTTCACGCAGGTTGGCCGCGCCGTGCGCGCCGGTGTGATCGACGGTCTGACACCGCAGTTCGTGCTCGCTGCGGGGGAGTCACAGTCGGCCACCTTCCTGACCACCTACGTCAACGACGTCGACCCGGGTGCCGGTGTCTATGACGGTTTCCTGATCCACTCCCGGTTCGGGTCGGCGGCCCCGCTGGACGGCACGTCCCTGCTCGATGAATCTGGTGAATTCCACACCCGACCGGTGCCGTTCCGCGCGGACCTGCGAGTGCCGGTGCTGGCCGTCATCACCGAAACCGACCTGCTCGGCGCGCGGCTGCTCGGCTACGTCCACGCCCGCGTTCCGGATACCGACACGCTGCGCGTCTGGGAGATCCCCGGCTCGGCGCACGGCGACAACTACACGATCAAGGTGGGCTTCATCGACACCGGCGCGGTGCCGCTGGATCAGATCGTGGCGGCCTACGCGCCGACCAATGAGCTGATGGGTCAGCAGCTGCCGCACTGCATCAACTTCGCGCCGCAGCACCACTACGTGCTGCAAGCCGCGGTGGCCGGACTGCACGACTGGGTGCGGACCGGGCGGCCGGCGCCGAGTGCGCCGCCGATCGACCTGACCGATGCCGACCCGCCCGAGATCGTCGTCGATGCGAACGGCCTCGCCACCGGCGGCTTGCGCACTCCCTGGGTGGACGTCCCGACCGCCCGGACGTCGGGTGCCAGCGCGGGAGACAACGTGCTGCTCGCGATCTTCGGGTCAGGTGAGCCGTTCGACGCCGAGACGCTGGCCAGGCTATATCCCGGCGGGCGGACCGAGTATCTGGCGCGCTTCGCCGCGGCACTGGACCAGGCGATCGGCGCCGGGTTCGTGTTGGCGGCCGACCGTCAGGAAATCCTCGACCTCGCGGCAGCGAGCTTCTCGGTCGGTGACCAGATCGCCAACTGAGCAAGATAGCGGCACGTAATGGGCTTGTGACCTGCTGGAGTTCTCGCAACCGGGCAGTGAACAGATACGCTACGTCTAATGGTTCCGTTCTGGTTCACGCTGTCCGCGCTCTGCTTCGTGGGTGCGGCGGTGCTGTTGTACGTCGACATCGGCCGTCGACGTGGCTTGGGCCGCCGCCGCAAGTCCTGGGCGCGGTCGCACGGGTTCGACTTCGAACCCGAGTCCACCGAGATCATCGACCGCTGGAAACGCGGCGTGATGTCGACCGTCGGCGATGTCACCGCCCGGAATGTGGTGCTGGGTCAGATCCGCGGTGAGGCGGTGTACATCTTCGACCTCGAGGACGTCGCCACCGTGATCGCCCTGCACCGCAAGGTCGGCACCAATGTCGTGATGGACCTGCGGCTCAAGGGCATCGCCGAGCCGCGCGAGAGCGACATCTGGCTGTTGGGCGCCATCGGCCCGCGGATGGTCTACTCGACCAACCTCGACGCCGCCCGCCGGGCGTGCGACCGCCGGATGGTCACCTTCGCCCACACCGCGCCGGACTGCGCCGAAATCATGTGGAACGAACAGAACTGGACGCTGGTGTCCATGCCGATCTCCTCGACCCGCGCCCAGTGGGATGAGGGTCTGCGGACTGTGCGGCAGTTCAACGACCTGCTGCGGGTACTGCCGCCGACCGCGCAGCCCGCGCTGCCCCAGTCAGCCGGGCGCCGCAACGCGTCCCCGGGCCGCCCCCTGGCACCCGCCGGCCGCGGCGAGCTGCCGCCCGGACGCGCCGAGGTCCCGCCGCCGCTGCGTCCGCAGCAGCCGCGCAGTGCCAGTCAGGCTGGCACACAGGCTCCCAACTACCAGCGCTGAGCCGATAGGGTCTCGGGGTGTCCCGTCCTGTCGCGCTGATCACCGGGCCTACCGCAGGCCTTGGCGCGGGTTATGCCCGCCGCTACGCGCGTGACGGCTACGACCTGGTCCTGGTCGCACGCAATGTCGAGCGACTACAGGACCTGGCCGCCGAGCTGCGGGCTGCCAACGGCGTCGAGGTCGAGGTGTTACCGGCCGACCTCACCGAGGCCGCTGACCGGGCAGGAGTGGCCGACCGGCTGGCAGCCGGGGTGCAGGTGCTGGTCAACAACGCCGGATTCGGCACCTCCGGCGAGTTCTGGACCGCCGTGCCCGATCAGTTGCAGGCGCAACTCGATGTCAACGTCACCGCCGTCATGCACTTCACCCGCGCGGCTCTGCCGCCGATGATCGCCGCCGGTTGCGGCACGGTGATCAATATCGCCAGCGTCGCCGGACTGCTGTCGGGTCGCGGGTCCACGTACTCGGCGTCCAAGGCGTGGGTGGTGTCATTCACTGAGGGGCTGGCCAACGGGCTGGCCGGGACCGGCGTGAGTATCCACGCGGTGTGCCCCGGATTCGTCCACACCGAATTCCACGAGCGCGCCGGCATCGACATGGCGTCGATCCCCGACATCATGTGGCTGGGCGTCGACGACGTGGTCGCGGAGAGCCTCGCCGATGTGGCCAAGGGCAAGATCATCAGCATTCCCGGCCTGCAGTACAAGGTGCTGACCACGGTCGGCCGGCTGGTCCCGCGCAGGGTGGTCCGCGCGGTCAACAACAGAACAGGACGAAGTCGTGGGCGCACCTGACCTCAATGTCGCCGACCGCGCCGAACTCGCCGAGCTGGTCCGCCAGCTGTCGGTGGTGTTCGGCCGGGTCACCTTGTCCTCCGGCAAGGAGGCCGACTATTACGTCGACCTGAGGCGAGCGACCCTGCACCACAAGGCCGCGCCGCTGATCGGGCGGCTGATGCGTGAGCTCACCGCCGACTGGGACTACGCGGCGGTCGGCGGACTGACGATGGGTGCCGACCCGGTGGCCGCCGCGATCATGCATGCGCCAGGCCGCCCGATCGACGCTTTCGTGGTGCGTAAGGCGCTCAAAAGCCATGGGATGCAACGCCTCATCGAAGGTGCCGACGTGGCGGGCAAGCGGGTGCTGGTGGTCGAGGACACCAGTACGACCGGCGGTTCGGCCTTGACCGCCGTGCATGCGGTGCTCGAAGCGGGCGCCACGGTCGTGGGTGTCGCGACGGTGGTCGACCGGAATACCGGGGCGGCCGAGGCGATCGAGGCCGAAGGGTTTCCCTACCGCAGCGTGCTGGGCCTGGCCGACCTCGGGCTGCAGACGTCCTGACGCAGTGAGAATTGACGAAGAGCCGCTCGAGGCTTCGGAATACCAATGGGATGACGTTGTCGACGTGATCTGCGCCGGCGCCGGTCTTGGCGCGCTGGCCCACGCCATCTGGTGTGCGGACCTCGACCTCGATGTCGAGCTCGCCGATGCGGAGTTGTCTTCAGACGCAATCGATCCCGATACCGCCGCCTATCTGGTGTCGATGACCGAGGACCTGGGGCCGGCGGTGGATCGAGATCTGCGGTTGGCTGTCGCGTATGCCAAACCGGTGGTGGTCAACAAGGACCGCAAGGCCACCATCGAGCCGTTCTTCGGCTCGCGGTTACGGGACTTCTCGGCACGCTGTGTGGCTTCGCCGTTCGGCGTCGTCTACAGCCAGGTGCCCGATGGGATGACGTCGATGCACAGTGCCGGTGAGACCATCAGGGTGGCGGTGCTCGGCGACTTTCGGCCCGAAACGGACTGTCTTGGTGCGGAACTGGCCGAGTGGTTGCGCGGACAGGCTGATGAGCGGGGGTTGCTCGACGATACCGGTACGGCATTGCAGCGGCTGATATTCGAATACGGGCGCGTGGCGGGTGCGGAGCTGTCCACGCCGTCCGGACCGCGGCTGGTGCGTGCGGTCGTAGGTGTCGCACTGTCGATCGGGCCGATTCCCGACTCGGGTGATTGGCCGATTCAAAAGAAGTTGTCCGACGGCGCAGCGCAAGTCGCTGTGGTGAGTCGGACCGCCAGTCGATTCGGCCTCGTCGAACTGCTGCACAGTTCCTGACCGGACTCAGGTCATCGAGGAGAAATCCACCGGAATGATCTTCTTGGCGAAGAGTTCGGCCATCGCATCGGCGGGCACCGGGCGGGACAGCAGGAACCCTTGAGCGCGGTGGCAGCCATGCTGCAGCAGGGTCATCGCGGCGGTAGGTGACTCGACACCTTCGGCCACCAACTCCAGGTTGAAGGCCTCGGCCAGCGCGATGATCGCGCGCACGATCGCCAGGTCCTCCGGGTTGGTGCCGAGATCGAGCACAAACCCCTTGTCGATCTTGAGAGTGTCCACCGGGAGCGATTTCAGGTGCGTCAGCACACTGTAGCCGGTGCCGAAGTCGTCGATGGCGACCTGGACGCCAACGTCCTTGAGGCCGGCCAGGGTGATGCGAGTGGTCTCGATGTCCTGCACGACAACGCTTTCGGTGATCTCCAGGCATACCGACTTCGCGTCGAGGTTGAATTCGGCGATCGTGTCGGCGACGGATTCGACGAACCCGTCGGTGACCAGCTGTACCGGAGAGACGTTGATCCGGATCACCGCATCCTTGCCGATACCGCTGGCCTGCCAGCCGCTGAATTCCTTGCAGGCGGCGCGCATCACCCAGCGCCCCAATTCGCCTGCCAGGTTGATGGATTCGGCGACATTGATGAAGGAATCCGGTAACAGCAGGCCGCGCGTCGGGTGTTGCCAGCGCACCAGCGCCTCGGTCGCCAGGATTTCCCCGGTGCGCATGTCGACCTCGGGAAGATAGTGCAGGATCAGTGTTCCTGCGTCGATCACGTTCTGCAGATGCAGCTCGATGTCGTTGCGGAATTCGCTCTTGAGCGACATCTCATCGGTGAACACCGCGATCTTGTTGCCGCCGGCGTTCTTGGCGTTGAGCACTGCCTGGTCGGCGCGGCGGAGCAGATCCGAAGTGGTGTCCCGGCCCGGAACCCCCAGTGCGACACCGGCACTGACGGTACGGGTCAGCATCTCGCCGCCGATCGTCACCCGGTCGCGCAGCACTGCCTGCAGTCGATGAGCCAGGGCCAGGGCGGTGTCGGCGTCCATCGGCCCCGCCGGGACGACGACGAACTCGTCACCGCCGAGGCGGGCGATCAGATCCCCTTGGCCGGTCTCCTCGCGCAGCCGTTCGGCGAACGCCTGGATGAACCAGTCGCCGGCGTGGTGGCCCAGATAATCGTTGATCGCCTTGAGCCAGTCGAGGTCGAGAAACAATGCTGAGACCGGTCCGGGCTGACCCGCCCGGAGCCTTTCATCGAGACACGCCAGCAGTGCGCGGCGGTTGTGCAATCCCGTGAGATCGTCATGCTCGGCGAGATACCGCAGCTGATCCTCTGCGACCACGCGCGCCTGCACCTGGGCGAACAATGACGCAATCGCCTTAAGCGCGTTGAGTTCTTCCGGTGACCAGGTTTTGATACCGATCTTGATGAACCCCAGCGCTCCGGTGGTGACTTCACCGGACAACAGCGGCACCGACGCCAGCGAGGGAAGGGCGACACCGCTGGCCTCCTGCACCCGGCGCTGGTAGTCGTCGGAGTCGTTGGAGTCCTCGGGAATCGGGTCGGGGGAGAAGAAGACCGGTTCCTTGGCGGTCTCCGCGGCGGCGAAAATCGGGTCCGCGTCGGCGAAGTAGACGATGCCGAGCGGGTCGGGATCGGGAACGTCGGGCCGCGGCGGCCATTCGGCGATCAGCTTCGTGGCGCGGATCGCATGGTCGTTGTAACGCAGGAAGCTGAAATCGACACCAAAGGACGCCACCAGGTCGGCGAGCACGTCCTGGCTCACCTGCGCCGAAGTAGCCGACGTGGCTGCCATCAGCTTGGTGGCCACGCTCGTGACGAGGGTGTCGAGCGCCATTACCCGAGTGTCCTCCCGCTGGCTGTGCGACGCCTACTGCGTACCGAGGGACTAGGGGCATGGCTGAACCTCAGCACCAGTGCCTGGGCCTCGTCCGGGCCGGTTCCGGTCAGCGCCCGGAACTGAGCCTGCAGATGGCGGAGCTCCGCGACGCTTTCTGCGGCGAGTTCGTCGAGATCCCGATCGTCGTGCGCGTAGAGGAAGACCGGGGACACCGGCTGGACACCGAGACCGTGCTGCGCAGCGGCAATCCACACCGCTTCGACGGCGGCACCGGCACGGGCGTAGTCGGTGAGGGTATGGCCGGCGACGGTGACGACACCCAGCGCCGAGCTGGACAACACGCGTTCGGTGACGTCCTGACCGAGTGCCTCGCCGGCCTTCCACTGCGCCAGACGGGCCATCACGTCACCACGGCGGAGGATCTCCAGCGTTGCCATGTCGGCCGCGGCGAGCTCGAGGCCGCGGATGTCAAGACCGTCGGAATCATCGTCGCCGGGCCAGCGCACCTCGGACATCATTTCGGCGTGCAGGCGCGGCTGCAGATAGCGAATCCGGTCGGTGGCGGCCAGGATCGCCGCCGCCCGCTCCATGTCGGGGCGATCGGTCAGTAGCCGCAGCGTCCCGCCCTCGGCCTGCGCAGCGGCGTGCAGATCGGTCACCGTCGCCGTCGTCAGCGGCGACGGGGTGCCGCGGTGACGGTTCGTCGTGCGGTCCAGCATCGGTCCATACAGCGCCGCCAGCGTGTCGTCTCGGCCCGGTGCCAGCTCGACGACCGCCCGCAGCGGGGTGGGCTCGTCGTCCTCGGTGAAGGTGACCGGACCCAGCACCCCGAACTCGGCTGCCGCCACCCGTGCGTTGAATGCGGCCGCCCCGATCGCCACGGCGCTGCCCCGGTAGGCGACGTCCATCGCCGAGGTGTATTTGGGGTCCAGCTCGACGATCACCGAGTCATTGTGCGACACGATGTTCCATGGCTGCATGTTTCCCCCGGACGGGGCGCGCCGCGCTGCTGCTGCTACTGCTTCGGCAGCTGCGCAGTCCGCCTGCCCGGTCGACTCGGTGGGAACGGATGCGGCCGGTTCCGGCACCGGCGCGGGCGCCGTCAAGCCGTCGAGTGCGTGCGAGACGTCGATCCGGATTCGGCCCGACGGGAGGCGTTCGCCGAGCCCGATCCTGCGCACCGCCTCGGCCACGGTGGCCGCACCGACGGCGATGTCCCCGGCGAGCTGCGGCCAGGTCGACAGCGTGCGGCCGACCTCGACCAGTGAGGCCGCGCCGCGGTCGGACAATCGACCGGCGTCGATGATGCGCAGCACATAGGGCACCTTGTCGGCGCTGCTCAGGCCCGCCAGCTCGGCGACGCCGATATCGCCGAGCAGCCCGTGCAGGATCGGCCGGTCGGGCTCGAGGTCGTAGCGTTCCACATCGATCAACCCGCGGTCGCTGCTGGCCATCAGCACCGGAATGCGACGGGCGCGGGCCGCCTCCCGCAGGGCCGCCTTGATGTCGAGGGAGTCGCACTCCTCCACCACGATGTCGAGTCCATCGAGGAACGTTTCCATCGTGTCCACGGTCAGACCGTCGGTCATCGCCCGTACCCGCAGATAAGGATCGAGCTCGGCGATGCGCCGAGCCGCGACGACGGCCTTGTTCACGCCGATGTCGAACACGGTTGCGGGTACCCGGTTCAGATTGGACAGCTCCAACTCGTCGAAGTCGGCCAGCCGCAGCTCGCCGCACAGGCCCTGAGCGGCCAGCGTGTGTGCGATGGCGTGGCCCACCGACAGCCCCACGACACCGATGGTCAGTCCGGCCAGACGCTGCTGCTCGTCGAGGGTGATCATGTTGCGGCTGCGGTCGAGCCGCAGGCGGTGAAATGCGCGCGGTCCGGGCACCGCGATCACGGCGTGCCGCCACGGGTAGTGCGCCCAGCGCGTCGGCTCGTCGAGCAGCTCGGCTTCGACGGCGGGCCGGAGGTCGCGCAGTGCCGAATCGAATTCGGCGGAGCGGTCGATGAATTCGGTGCGCGGGTTCTCGCGCAGCCGGGCCAGTATTTGGTCGTCGTGGGGATCGTCGCTGAGCAGGACTCGCGCGTTGTACGCGTCCGCGCCGGAATCGGCGGAGACGTCGAAACTCACATGCCACTCCCGTACTGCAGGCCGAAGCCGCTGAACTGCTCGGAGATCGTCGCGAGCATGCGCATCTCCTTGACGATTTTGGCCAGCTGCCGGGGCTCGGCGTGGTTGGCGAACGTGCGCCTATCCCACCACATCATCTTGGTGCGGTAGCGATCGCTCGGGTAGGCCGCGGCCGGAATCTTGGTGGCGACCACACCACCGGAGGTGCTCCACCGGTCCAGCACGTGGGCGGCGGCGGTGGCCAGGATGAATTGGGCGCCCAGCAGCTCCATGGTCGGGAAGGCGGTGCGGGCGAAGGTGCGGGTCAGCTCGCCGCTGCGCGCGGGGTCGTCACTCACCCAGGCCGACTTCATCTCCACCACGCCGAACGGCAGGCGGTCGGTGATCATCTTGCGGACCGTGTCCTGGCCGGGCTGGCCCTCCCACTCGACGATCGCGTGCGATTCGTCGGCGCTGAAGTACGGGCCTTTGGCCCGAAGGCCGCCCAGCATCCGGCCGGTGTCGTCGACCGCGGTGTAGAACAAGGTCGTGTCGCGGCCGTCGGCGAACGACTCGAGGTCCAGTGCCGCCTCGACTCCGTGCTTTTCGTAGCTACGAGTGGCGCCCTGCAGGTAGTCTTCCCATAGCTCGGGTTCGCTGTCGGGTTGGGCACAGGTGATCGTGCAACCCGTGTCCGTGTCGCGCCAGCTAATCGTCTCCGGCAGGTGGTAGAGCTTCTGATCAGGGAAGTCCAGCACTGAAGCGTTCATCATTTCCCATCTGTCGGGCGGCCTGCGGATAGGGTTTCCGCAGTGGACGCCGAGGTTGCGCGGGCGCTATTTATTCGAACTTGCAAATATCAGTATCTCGCCGAATGGCTCCAAGACTCCAGCCGTTAGCTGGAAAAGCCCAGGTTACCGGGGGGTAGCCGCTTGGATGAGCCTCGAACTGCAGCCACGATGACCGCCTCCGTGAACATCTGTGCGCACAACATTCCAGGTCAAGGGCGGCGCTGCTGTTGACCGAGGGGGAGACCCTACACTCGTCATCGTCGGAGACCGATTTGTTATTACCGGTGCGTCGAAAGCCGGATAGTACGTCCCGGGTGTGACCTAGGGGTCGGAAAGGGCGTTGGGTGACCTGTATCGCACTGGCGTTGCGGTCCCGCTACGGTGGCGTGCGAGGACGAAAAATAGTTCCTCCCGCAACGGCCTTTCCGGTGGTCGTCAGTGTGATCTGCACCTCCGCGTGCTCACATTCGTCCAGCAAATCCAGTCGCGGAGTCGCTCAGGCCTGCACCGGGGAGTCGGTGACGTCGTCGGGCCGGGACGTCTCGGTTGCTGATCTCCGAAGCAACGGTGCTTTTGTTCTCGTCAATAGTGGAGCTGCGCTCGGTGGCGCTGACACCGTCCGCGGTGTGATGAGCGTTCTGGGTGACCCGTGACCGACAGCGGCCCCACCGAGTGGAGCACCGGCGCCCCCGGGGTCGGGCCATGGCCGGGTGAACTGCCCGACGACCCTCGTTACGACGCGGAACTGTTGCGCGAGGGCGACACTCGCAATGTCGTCGATGCCTACCGCTACTGGACGCGAGAGGCGATCATCGCCGATATCGATCGTCGGCGGCATGCGCTGCACATCGCGATCGAGAACTTCGGCAACGACGCCAATATCGGCGCAGTGGTCCGCACGGCCAACGCCTTCGCCGTCGACACCGTGCACATCGTGGGGCGCCGACGCTGGAATCGTCGTGGCGCCATGGTCACCGACCGCTACCAACGGTTGGCCCACCACGACAGCACCGACGAGTTGTTGGCGTTCGCGGCCGGCACCGGACTGACCGTCGTCGCCGTCGACAACATCGCGGGTGCGGTCCCGCTGGAAACGACGACGCTGCCGCGCGATTGCCTGATGGTGTTCGGCCAGGAGGGCCCGGGCATCTCCGAGGCGGCCCGGTCGGGAGCGGCGATCACGGTCTCGATTGCGCAATTCGGCTCGACCCGAAGCGTCAACGCCGCAGTCGCCGCGGGCATCGCGATGCACGCCTGGATCAGGCAATGGGCCGATCTCTCGGCGGCCTGGTAGGGCAGGATTGTCGGCATGGACCAGCTGTGGGCGAACCGCGCTGCCAGCGCCGAGGCGGCGATCGCGAAGCGCCATCTGAAGCGGGTGTGGAGTCTGCCGGGAACCCAGCTCGGCGTCGTCAGCTGGCCGCCCGCCCGCGGTGACCGCTGGTTCGGGACATGGCACTACTGGTGGCAGGCGCACCTGCTGGACTGCCTGATCGACGCGCAACTGCGTGATCCGCAGGCCCACCGGCTGGACACGATCAAGCGGCAGATCCGCGGACACCGACTGCGGAACAACGGCCGCTGGACCAACAGTTACTACGACGACATGGCCTGGCTGGCACTGGCGTTGGAGCGCGCCGGGCGGGTGGCCGGGGTCGATCGTCCGCGCGCACTGGCGACCCTGTCCGAACAGTTCTTGACGGCATGGGTGCCCGAGGACGGCGGTGGAATCCCTTGGCGCAAACAGGATCAGTTCTTCAACGCGCCCGCCAACGGTCCGGCCGGGATCTTCCTGGCGCGCTACTTCACCTCCCGGGGCGAACCTGTGCGCCGTGCCCAGCAGATGGCCGACTGGATCGACGAAACGTTGATCGACCCCGAAACGCACCTGGTCTTCGACGGCATCCAAGGGGGTTCACTGGTGCGCGCGCAGTACACCTACTGCCAGGGCGTGGTGCTGGGGTTGGAGACCGAGCTGGCCGGGTGCACCCGCGACGACCGCCACCCGGCACGGGTGCGGCGGCTGGTTGCGGCGATCGGGGCACACATGGCGCCCGGCGGAATCCTCAACGGCGCGGGCGGTGGCGACGGCGGGCTGTTCTCCGGGATCACCGCACGGTATCTGGCGCTCGCGGCGACCGAACTTCCCGGCTCGGGCGATGAGTCGGCGGCGGCCAGGGACGCGGCCCGGGCGATCGTCCTGGCCTCGGCGCAGGCGGCGTGGGACAACCGTCAAAGTGTGGACGAGTTGCCGTTGTTCGGGCACTCCTGGGACAGCCTCGCCGAGGTTCCGACCGCGGCCGGCGGCCAGGCACAGTTCGTCGAGGGCGCGGTGAACTCGTCGCAGACGCCCGAGCGGGACCTGTCCGTGCAGCTGTCGGGTTGGATGTTGATGGAGGCGGCGCATACGGTGACAGCGTGAGAGGCAGCCGGCTGGGTCGCGACCCGACAGCGAAACGTTTCGGCGAGAACGCCGCCGCAGCATTACTGCTGACTTTCACCGTCGTGGCCATCCTCTGGGCGAATTCGCCCTGGGCGCACACCTATTCCGAGTTCTGGGAAACGCACGTCGGATTGAGCTTCGGCGAATTCCACGGCCAGCTGACGGTCAAGGAGATCGTCAACGACGCTCTGATGGCGTTCTTCTTCTTCATCGTGGGCCTGGAAGTCAAGGCCCAGTTCACCATCGGTGAACTGACGGAGCGTTCCCGCGCCGTGGTACCGGTGGTCGCCGCGATCGCCGGGTTGATCCTGCCCGCGGTGATCTTCCTGTTGTTCAATCCTTCCGGCGACAACGCCAGCGCGTGGGGGGTGGTCATCTCGACCGACACCGCGTTCCTGGTCGGTGCGCTGGCGATCATCGCGCCCAAATACCCGGCGCGGCTGCGCACCTTCCTGCTCACCCTGGCCGTCGTCGACGACGTCGGCGCGCTGGCCGCCATCGCGCTGTTCTACTCCGACCACATCCGGCTCGCCCCGCTGCTGATCGCCGTCGTGCTGATGGTTGCGCTGGCCGCCGTGCGCTACCTGCCTGCGGCCATCCGTGGTGTGACGTATTCGGTTCTGGCCGTTGCCCTGTGGTTGGCCTTGTTCAACGGCGGCGTGCATCCGACGCTCGCCGGTGTGGTGGTGGCCCTGGTGATTCCGGTGTTCACCCCCGAGCGTCAGCGGGTGGAGGCGGCAGTCGAAGTCATCCGGGCGTTCCGCCAGTCGCCGAACTCGGAGTATGCGCGGGCAGCCACCCGCAGCCTGCGCGACTCGATCTCGATCAACGAGCGGCTGGTGACCGGGTTCGGGCCATATGTGTCCTTCGGGGTGCTGCCGCTGTTCGCATTGGCCAATGCCGGTGTGCGACTGGACGCCGACACCGTGATGGCCGCGATGCGCTCACCGCTCACCTGGGGTGTGGTGGTCGGTCTGGTGCTCGGCAAGTTGATCGGCATCACCGGGGCGACCTGGATTGTGCAGCGCACCGGGCTCGGCCGGCTTTCGCCGGGGTTGACGCTACGGCGGATCGCAGGCGGCGCAACGCTGTCCGGAATCGGATTCACCATCTCGCTGTTCATCGTCGACCTGGCGATCGCCGATCCCCATTCCGCGGATCTGGCGCGCGTCGGTGTCCTGGCGGCCTCGGTCATCGCATTCATATTGGGGTGGGCGGTCTTCCGGCTCACCGACTGGCTCAGTCCACCGGTCGCGGTCGGCCTCAAGCTGGTCCGCGACGTCGATCCGGACCGCGATCACCTGCGGGGCCGGGTCGACGCGCCGCTCACCTTGGTCGAATACGGTGACTTCGAGTGCCCGTTCTGCAGCCGTGCCACCGGATCGATTGACGAAGTCCGGGCCCACTTCGGTGACCAATTGCGGTACGTGTGGCGGCATCTGCCGTTGGAGCGGGTGCACCCGCGGGCAGTGGATGCCGCCAGGGCCAGCGAGGCGGCTGCCCTGCAGGGCAAGTTCTTCGATATGGGGACGATGATGTTCGAATTCCAGGAGTACCTGGAATGGCAACACATCTACCGCTATGCCGATCAGGTCGGTTGTGACATAACCCGATTCGATGAAGACCTGCACTCACCGCGCGTACTGCACCGGGTCGACGACGATGCGCAGGACGCCGAGCTGATGGACCTCAACGCGACGCCGACGTTCTTCGTCAACGGCATTCGCCATCGCGGACCGTGGGATTCGGCCAGCCTGATCCGCGCGCTGGAGGCCACCCGGCCGACGTGAGCCGGCTAGACGGGAAGTGTTGTGCCGGTTTCCTGTTCGGCGAACTGCACGACTCGGGCGGCCGCATCGTAATCGCACGCCCCTGGCGAGCGGCCGATCAAGGCCGGCTCACCGCGAAGACCAAACCGCGAGCTGGCCCCGACGAAGCTGCCCGGCGGTATCGGCTCACTGATGCAGTACAGCGTCGGCACCGCGCCCTCGTCGATATCGTTGGCCAACCGGTCGGCCACCATCTTGACCGCCTTGTGCGCCAAAGACATCAACCGTGACTCGCCGGTGTTCGACAGATTGGACGCCACCCAGCCGGGATGAACCAGCTGGGTGACGACACCGGAATGAGCCGCCCGCAGGCGCCGGTCCAGTTCCAGGCCCCACAGCATCATCGCGAGTTTCGAGTGCGTATAGGCACCCATCGCGGTCCATTTCGTGTGCCGCGTGTGCATGTCGTCGAGCCGAAGGGTGGCCATCCGGTGGCCGTCGGAGGCGACGTTGATGATCTGCGAACGCACGCGGGCGAACAAAAGATTGGTCAACGCAAACGGCCCGAGCAGGTTGGTGCCCAGCGTCGTCTCGAAACCGTCGACGGTCTCGCGGCGCTGGTCGGTCAGCACCCCGGCATTGTTGATGAGGATGTCGATGTCGCCGTCGAGCCGGTCTGAAAATGCCCGAACCGAGGCGAGGTCGGAGAGATCGACCTCGAGCACTTCGGTGGAGCCGCCGATCTCGGCGGCGCGCTGTGCGCCGAGTGCGGTGTTGCGGACGGCCATGATGACGTGTGCGCCGGCGCCGGCCAGTGCCCGCGTCGTGCCGAGACCGACGCCGTTGGTCGCGCCCGTCACGATGATCCGTTTACCGGTCAGATTGCCGAGCCGGGTCGGCGACCACTGCGTCACGTCGGCGAGCATAGCTATGAATTCTGGACAAACAAGACCATCTAAGCAATTGCTCTGCGATCATGCCCCTTGTTATGAGTGACAGTGCGCAGGCGATCACGAACCTCATCTACACCTATGCCGAACTGCTCGATGCCGGCGACCTCGACGGCGTCGCCGCGTTGTTCACGCACGGCCGGATCTGTGGCGTCGAGAACGGCCCACCCGAGACGGTGTTCGACGGGCCCGAGCGAGTGCGGGCGATGTATGAGATGGCCACCCGCCTCTACGAGGACGGGACTCCGAAGACCAAGCACAACACCAGCAATGTGCAGCTCTACCTCGACGAGGACGCGGGCACGGCGCGCGGCAAGTCCTACTACTGCGTCACCCAGGCCACGCCGGACCTCCCGCTGCAGGTGATCGTCACCGGCCACTATCACGACACCTTCCATCGGGTCGACGGTCAATGGTGGTTCGACTCCCGCACCATGTTCGTCGACCAGGTCGGCGACGTGAGCCAGCATTTGAAGTTCTGACCCGATGGCTACCTCGGGTGTGTTCGCGATGGACGGGGTGCTTGCCGACGCGGTCACCAAGGAAGGTCTGACCGACTGGGGTCCGGGGGATTTCCAAGAGCCGCTGGCGGTGCTGCTCGACGACTATCCGGGCGCCGGGCTCAACGCGATCGGCGAGCACATCCTGCGGTCGGGTCTCGTGCACAGCCTGCGTATGCGGCTGCGCACGCAAGAATGGATCCGCCGACATCCCGAGATCCTCGAGGAACACATCGAGGCCCCGATCGTCGTCGTCGGGATGATGCGCAGCGGCACCACGCTGCTGCAGCGTCTTCTCGCCGCCGATGAACGACTGCATTGCGCGCGCGGCTGGGAGGTCGTGGAGGCCGCGCCCAAGCTGGGATATGACTTCGCCGGTACCGACCCCCGCATCGCGATCAGTGAGATGCGGGAGAACAAGTCACGCGAGCTGGCGCCGGAGCTGTTCGCCATCCATCCGATGTACGCGCGGGAGGCGGAGGAGGAGATCGTCTTCCTGGCCGACGCGTTCCTGTCTCACGTCCCGGAGTCCGGGGCGCATCTGCCCACCTACCGATCATGGCTGAACACACAGGATTTCGAGCCGGCGTATGACTACCTGCACCGGATGCTGCGATTCCTGCAGTGGCAGAAGCGTCAGCGCGGTGTCACCGCCGGACGCTGGGTGCTGAAGTCCCCGGCGCACCTGGGCTATCTGGAGACGCTGCGCGCACAATTCCCCGACGTGCACATCGTGCACATGCATCGTGACCCGCGAACCACGGTCGCTTCGGGCGCCAGCCTCAACGCGACCCTGCACGCCATGCACGCCGACAACGTCGACACGAATCGGGTTGGCACCCAATGGCTGGAGCGGATGGGCTGGACCAATGATCGCGCGATGGCAGCGCGGGACGGTTGGGCCGACGAGTCGTCGCGGGTCACCGACATCCACTACGGCGACGCGGTCGCCGATCCGATCGGTCAGGTCGGGCGAATCTACGCTGCACTCGGAATGCCCCTGACCGACGCTGTGGTTGCGGCGATGTCCGACTGGCTGGCCTCCCGTCCGCGCGAAGTTCCGCGGCCGCCTTACGACCTGGCCGCCTACGGGCTGACCGATGCTCAAGTGGACGAACGATTTGACTTGTATAACAAACGCTTTCGAAAGGACGACTGATGATCGCCGACGATCCGGTGGCGACACCGTCGCAGCACGAGCAGGAACTGGCCGCACTCGAGCTTACCGAGCACCCGACGGTCAGGGCAGCCTATGAGACGGTCGCGGCGAACTGGCTGAGCCGGGCCAAAGCCTCCGATGCCATGCGGGAGCGGTTCGACGCGGCGTTCGCCGAGGTCATGTTCTCCGCGGCGGTATGGTCGTCCAACCAGGACAAGCTGCGGCCGAAGGTCAGCTGCATCACCCGGCTGGCACATCCGGTGGGTGACCGGCTGATCCCCGGATCACGTTGGGGTATCGACAATCCAGACACCGTTTACCGGGTGATCCCGATCTCTGGTGACGAACGCTACGAGATCCGCGGCCGTGTCGGGAAAAACCGGATGACGGAGAATTATTTCACGCTCTGGGATGCCAACATGGGTACCGTCGCCGTGCTGAACGGCAAGACCATGGACGTCGACGGCGACGGAAGTTACACCATCACAGTGGATTCCGCGCCCCCCGGCGGTCGCCCCAACCACGTGCAGACGACGGCGGAAGCGCACGAGTTCTACATTCGCGATGTTCTGCTGGATTGGGAGCGTGACGATCCCAACCACATCACGGTGGAGCGCCTCGGCGGGGCGCCGGTCACGCCGGCCCGCACTCTGGACGAACAAGCCGAGGCCACCGCGGAAATGATGGCCTACTTCGCGAACTTCACCGGCAAGCTCAGCCACGGCATCTACAAGATGCCGGCCAACAATTTCAACCTGGCCTGGTCTGCGGACAAGGTCGGCGCGATGAAGAATCAGGTGTACGTCATGGGCCGGTTCGATCTTGGCCCGGATGAGACATTCGTGGTCGACGTCAACGACGGTGGCGCAGAATACTTCACGGTTCCACTGAGCAACATCTGGGGTACCACGCTCGATATCGTCGATCGCACAGGCAGCCTGAACAAGGCGCAGTCGGTGGCCAACGACGACGGCAGCTACACGTATGTGATCTCGCCAGTCGATCCCGGGGTGGCGAACTGGATCGACTCGGCCGGCCTGCGTGAAGGCATCCTGACACTGCGGATGGCAGAGTTCGAAGAGGGCGGTCCGCGACCGGATCTCGGCGCGCATGGGCGGGTCGTCGCACTCGACAAGCTCGGCGACGAGCTACCCGAGATCGCGCGCGTGACGCCGGCCGAGCGGGCCGAACAACTGGCCCAGCGCCGTCGCGCCTACCTGCGCAGGCTCCCGGAAGGCACCCCGAACGAGAGGACCAACTGAGATGGGTTGCTGGCTGGTTACCGGATGCTCCACCGGTATCGGGCGTGAGATCGCACGGGCCGCACTGGAATCCGGAAAGAACGTCGTGGTGACGGCTCGGCGGATCGAATCGGTGCAGGATCTGGCCGACGAGTTCGGCGATCGTGCCCTGGCCATCGCGCTGGACGTCACCGACAAGGACCTGATCGCCGATGCGGTGGCCGCGGCCGATACCACGTTCGGCGGGGTGGACGTACTGGTCAACAACGCAGGCAACGGTTACTTGTCGGCCGTCGAGGAAGGTGAGGACGCCAAGGTCCGACTCTTGTTCGACACCAACTACTTCGGTGTCGTCGACACCATCAAAGCGGTGCTGCCGTCGATGCGGGAACGTGGGGCCGGGCACATCATCAACATCTCGTCGATGACGGGACTGGTGGCCAACCCGCCCAACGCGTACTACTCATCGACGAAATTCGCGCTGGAAGCGCTCACCGAGGCGCTTGCCCAGGAGGTCAAACCGCTCGGGATCAAGGTGACGGCCATCGAGCCGGGTGCCTTCCGCACCGACTGGGCCAAACGGTCGATGTGGGAATCGTCCACACCGATCGGTGATTACGACGACAGCGTCGGCACCCGCAAGAACTTGATCAAAGATTTCGCCGACCACCTGCCCGGCGATCCACGTAAGGTCGCCGAGGCGGTGCTGATGGTCGCCGGCCTCGACGACCCGCCGCTACGCCTGCTGCTCGGCCGCGACGTCCTCAAGGCGGTCCGCGACAAGCTCGCTGCGTTCTCGGCTTCGATCGACGAGTGGGAAGCCGTCACCAAGGACGTGAATTTCCCGAGCTGATGTCCCCGCAGGCGCTCAACTCCAGAGCGTGACATGGACTTTGGGCCGGAACCTCGTCACGCCCACACCCGTACCGCGGATCATGGCCTGCGTACAGCGCGGCGTGGTGATGAAGTTCAGCAGTTCGGTGACCGCGGGCTGGCGTGCGCTTACCGGTAACGTCGATGCACACCACTCGCCGGACAGTTGCAGGCCCGGTCCCTTCACATGAACCAACCGGCCCGCCGAGAGATCCTTGCCGACGGCGAAGCCGACCGCCAGCGACACCCCGCCCACCCGCTGGACCTCCTCGAGCGCGGCCGCATCGCTCTGGAAAATCCGCTGATTCCCTTCCGGTATCGCCAAAGCCTGTAGAACAGAAGCTATTTCACCGTCGATGCCACCGGCCGACGGCCCAAGCATCCAGTGCTGCTCACGCAGCATCGCCGGTGTCGGGGTGCCGGTGGCGAGCGGGCTGCCTGCCGAGGCGACCGTGATGATCTGGTACTTCAGGAACGGCCGTTCGGTGCTGACGCCCGCCGTCGGGCCGAGTGCGATGTCCACGGCCCGGGATTCGATCAGGTCGCGGAAACGGCTCGTCGGATGCACGCTCAGCTCGACCGACAGATCATCCGCCCGCGACGAGAACAACTCGATCAGCCCCGGCGCGGCGTGCTCGGCGAACGCGCTCGACGCGGCGATGCGTAACAGCCGCCGTCCGTGCGCGGCCTCGGTCACCTCGATGGCCGTCTGCTGCTGCAGACCGAGGATCTCGATGGCGCGGCTGGCCAGCCGCAACCCGCCCGGCGTGAATGCCAAGCCGGCCGAGGTGCGGCTGAACAGCGGATCGTCGAGCTCCTTACGCAACTGCGCCACATGCATCGAGATTCCGGCGTCAGAGACACCCAATTCGGCTGCTGCGGCATGCACGGAGCCCAGCCGTACGACGGCCGAGAAGGCCCGAAGTTGCGCCGGTGTCACGAAATCAGCCTACGTTTGAAGTCGTGCAGGACGTTCTCGCAGAACTGGCAGCCATCTGGCGAACCGGCGAAATCGCCGGTCTCGGCACGGTGGTGCGCACCTTCCGGTCGGCTCCCCGCCAGCCCGGCGCGGCCATGGTCGTCGCACCCGACGGCTCGGTCAGCGGCTCGGTATCGGGTGGCTGCGTGGAAGGCGCGGTCTATGAATCGGCTACCGAAGTCGTCGCCACCGGAATGCCGCGTTTGGAGCGCTACGGAGTCAGCGACGACGACGCGTTCGCCGTCGGGCTGACCTGCGGCGGGATCCTCGACATCTTCATCGAGCCGGTGTCGCAGAGCAGTTTTCCGCACCTCGACCAGGTCATCGAGGCCATCGCCGAACACCGCCCGGTGGCGATCGCCACCGTCATCACCCACCCTGATCCGGCCTGGCTGGGGCGCCGGATGGTTCTTGGACCCGACCTCGCCGAGGGCACCCTCGGATCGGCTCGCGCCGACGCCGCCGTGACTGACGATGCCCGCGGTCTGCTGGCCGCCGGTCGAAGCGAAGTGCTCACTTATGGTCCCGACGGCCAGCGCCGCGGTGAGGGCATGGAGGTGTTCGTCGCCAGCCACGCGCCCCGCCCGCGGATGCTCGTGTTCGGAGCCATCGACTTCGCTGCCGCGGTGGCCCAACAGGGTTCGTTCCTCGGTTACCGCGTGACCGTGTGCGATGCGCGCGGGGTGTTCGCCACCCCGGCCCGGTTCCCGACCGCCGACGAGGTCGTGGTCGACTGGCCGCACCGTTATCTGGCCGCACAGGCCGAGGCCGGGACCATCGATTCCCGCACCGTCATCTGCGTCCTCACCCACGACGCGAAGTTCGATGTGCCGCTGCTGGAGGTCGCGCTGCGGCTCGACCTCGGCTACATCGGGGCGATGGGATCGCGGCGAACCCACGATGACCGGCTGGCCCGGTTGCGTGAGGCCGGACTGACCGACGCCGAGTTGAGCAAACTTGCGAGCCCGATCGGGCTGGACCTCGGCGCCCGCACGCCGGAGGAGACGGCGGTCTCGATCGCCGCCGAGATCGTCGCCCGCCGATGGGGCGGCGGGGGCCTGCCGCTCTCGGCGCTGGACGGACGGATACATCACGACGACGACGGTAACCCTTCGCAGGCAGGGGAGTTAAGCGATCACTTAAGTCGCTATTGACGGTCCTGAAATAGCAGGCCGACACTGGTGTCCCCATCGGCGGACGTGAGGTCGGTCACATGCAGGTTCCGGGTCCCTTCGAATACGAGCGCGCCACTAGCGTCGACCATGCCGTCGGCCTGCTGGACAGATTGGGGGAGGGCGCCTTCGTCGTCGCCGGCGGCCACAGCCTGCTGCCGATGATGAAACTGCGCATCGCCAACCCCGAATACCTGATCGACATCAACGACCTGGCCGGCGAGCTCGGCTACCTCACCGTCGAGCCCACGCTGGCCCGGCTGGGTGCGATGACCCGGCATCGCGAGGTGCTCGAGTCGGCCGCGCTGCTCGAGGTCTGCCCGATCTTCGCCGACGCTGAACGGGTCATCGCAGATCCCGTCGTGCGCAACCGCGGCACCGTCGGCGGGTCGTTGTGCCAGGCCGATCCGGCCGAGGACCTGTCCACCGTGTGCGAGATCCTCGACGCGGTGATCGTGGCCCGCGGGCCTGGCGGCCAGCGGGAGATCGGCATCGACGATTTCATCCTCGGACCGTACGAGACCGCGCTGGCCCACAACGAAATCCTCACCGAGGTGCGGATCCCGCTGCGCCACAACACCTCCAGCGCCTACGCCAAGGTGGAGCGCCGGGTGGGGGACTGGGCGGTCACCGCGGCCGGTGCCGCGGTGACGTTGGAGGGGGACCAGATCGTCGCAGGCCGCGTCGGATTGACGGCGGTCAATGCCGACGCCGACGGGCTGGCGGCGGTCCGCGAGGCGCTCATCGGTGCGCCGCCGACGCCGGCGACCTTCGCCGAGGCCGGCCGGTTGGCTGCGCAGGCCTGCGAGCCCGTCACCGACCAGCGCGGCACCGCCGACTACAAACGGCATCTGGCCTCCGAACTGACCATCCGGACCCTGCGCACTGCGGTGCAGCGGGTCCGCGCCATCCCCGCCCCGAAGGGAAACTGATGCACGTCACCATGACCGTCAACGGCGAGCAGGTCAACGCCGAGATCGAACCCCGCATGCTGCTGGTGCACTTCCTGCGCGACCAGTTGCGCCTGACCGGAACCCATTGGGGCTGCGACACATCCAACTGCGGCACCTGCGTGGTCGCGGTGGACGGGGAGCCGGTGAAGTCCTGCACGATGCTGGCCGCGATGGCATCCGGCCACGACATCCGCACTGTCGAGGGCCTGGCCGACGGCGCAACGCTCGACCCCGTGCAGGAAGGATTCATGCAGTGCCACGGCCTACAGTGCGGGTTCTGCACACCGGGCATGATGATCACCGCCCGCGCGCTGCTGGACCGCAACCCTGATCCTTCCGAAGACGAGATCCGCGAAGCGATCTCGGGGCAGATCTGCCGCTGTACGGGATATACGACGATCGTCCGCTCCATCCAATGGGCTGCCGAGCACGCGAACCAGGGGGTCCAGGCATGACCACGGTGGAGCGCCGCCCCGAAGACACCGTCGACAACGACAAGAAGCCCTGCGGCTACGGCCGGATGCTGCGTAAGGAGGACCCCCGGTTCATCCGCGGTCGCGGCAACTATGTCGATGACGTGCAACTGCCCGGCATGCTGCACCTGGCGATCCTGCGCTCGCCGTACGCGCACGCCACGATCAACAGCATCGATATCACTGCCGCACAAGCCCATCCGAAGGTCAAGGCCGTCGTCACCGGTGCCGATCTGGCCGAGAAGGGGCTGGCGTGGATGCCCACGCTGTCCAACGATGTCCAGGCGGTACTGGCCACCGATAAGGTGCGCTTCCAAGGCCAGGAAGTGGCGTTCGTCGTCGCCGAAGACCGGTACTCGGCGCGAGATGCCTTGGAGCTCATCGATGTCGATTACGGGCCACTGGATCCCGTCATCGACGTCCGCACTGCCCTGGACCCGTCCTCGCCGGTGATCCGCACCGACCTGGACGGTAAGGCCGACAACCACTGCTTCGACTGGGAGACCGGGGACGCCGCGGCCACCGACGCCGTCTTCGCCAAGGCTGATGTCGTCGTCAAGCAGGAAATCGTCTATCCCCGAGTGCATCCCGCGCCGATGGAGACCTGCGGCGCGGTGGCCGATCTGGATCCGGTGACCGGCAAGCTGACGCTGTGGTCCACCACTCAGGCCCCGCACGCCCACCGCACGCTGTACGCGTTGGTGGCCGGGCTGCCGGAGCACAAGATCCGGATCATCTCGCCCGATATCGGTGGCGGCTTCGGCAACAAGGTGCCGATCTACCCGGGCTACGTGTGCGCGATCGTGGCCTCGCTGGTGCTCGGCAAGCCGGTCAAATGGATGGAGGACCGCAGCGAGAACCTGACCTCCACCGGGTTCGCCCGCGACTACATCATGGTCGGCGAGATCGCCGCCACCAATGAGGGCAAGATCCTGGCGCTGCGCTCCACCGTGCTGGCCGACCACGGCGCATTCAACGGCACCGCCGCACCGGTCAAATACCCGGCCGGCTTCTTCGGGGTGTTCACCGGCAGCTACGACATCGAAGCTGCCTACTGCCACATGACCGCGGTGTACACCAACAAGGCACCCGGCGGGGTCGCTTACGCCTGCTCGTTCCGGATCACCGAAGCGGTCTACTTCGTCGAGCGGCTCGTCGACTGCCTGGCCCACGAGCTGAAGATGGATCCAGCCGAGCTGCGGCTGGCAAACCTGTTGCGGCCCGAGCAGTTCCCCTACAAATCCAAGACCGGCTGGGTGTACGACTCGGGTGACTACGAGGCCACGATGCGACTGGCGATGGACATGATCGGCTATGACCAGTTGCGTGCTGAACAGGCCGAGAAACGCGCCCGCGGCGAGCTGATGGGCATCGGCATGTCGTTCTTCACCGAGGCGGTGGGAGCCGGCCCACGCAAGGACATGGACATCCTGGGCCTGGGCATGGCCGACGGCTGCGAGTTGCGCATCCATCCGACCGGAAAGGCGGTGCTTCGGCTTTCGGTACAAACCCAGGGCCAGGGGCACGAGACGACGTTCGCCCAGATCGTCGCCGAGGAACTCGGCATCCCACCCGACGACATCGAGGTCGTGCACGGCGACACCGACCAGACGCCGTTCGGGCTTGGCACTTACGGCAGCCGGTCCACGCCGGTGTCGGGTGCGGCTGCGGCATTGGTGGCGCGCAAGATTCGCGACAAGGCCAAGATCATCGCCTCCGGCATGCTCGAGGCGTCGGTGGCCGACCTGGAATGGGAGAAGGGCTCCTTCCACATCAAGGGCGACCCGTCGGCGGCGGTGACCATCTCCGACATCGCGATGCGCGCGCACGGTGCAGGTGATCTGCCCGAGGGGCTGGAAGGCGGTCTGGATGCCGAGGTCTGCTACAACCCGGAGAATCTGACCTACCCGTACGGTGCGTATTTCTGCGTCGTCGATGTCGATCCGGGCACCGCGGTGGTGAAGGTGCGTCGCTTCCTGGCGGTCGACGACTGCGGCACTCAGATCAATCCGATGATCATCGAGGGTCAGGTGCATGGCGGCATCGTCGACGGTATCGGCATGGCGCTGATGGAGATGATCGCGTTCGACGAGGAGGGCAACTGCCTTGGCGGCTCGCTGATGGACTATCTGATTCCGACCGCCGTCGAGGTCCCCCACCTGGAGACCGGACACACCGTGACGCCGTCACCGCATCATCCCATCGGCGCCAAGGGAATTGGCGAATCGGCAACCGTCGGCTCACCGCCGGCCGTTGTCAATGCGGTGGTGGACGCGCTGGCACCGTACGGAGTTCGGCATGCCGACATGCCACTGACCCCGTCGCGGGTGTGGGAAGCCATGCAGGGTCGGGCCACTCCACCGATCTGACATGAATACCATCGCGGACCGGGCCAAACAGCTTCTGTATGAACGTAAACCGTTCGTGCACGCGACAGTGGTGCGTGCCCAGCCGCCGACGTCGGCACGTGCCGGAGACGAGGCGATCCTGCTCGCCGACGGCACGATCGAAGGATTCGTCGGCGGCGAGTGCGCCCAGAACTCGGTGCGCAAGGCCGCGCTCGGCGCGCTGCAGGCGGGCGAGAGTGTGCTGCTGCGGGTGCTGCCCGACGGCGACGTCCACTTTCCCGATGCTCCCGGCGCCTGCGTCGTGGTCAACCCGTGCCTGTCCGGGGGAGCGCTGGAAATCTTTCTGACACCGCAGTTTCCCGCGCCGCTCGTGCGGATCTGCGGCGCGACACCGATCGCCGAGAGCCTCGCTAAGGTGTGCGAGGTGCTCGGCTACGAGGTTCGCCGCGATGGTGGCTGTGACATTCCCGGGTCGCATCGCTCAAGCCCGCCGGACGAGACATTCGACGGCGCCACCGCTGTCGTCGTTGCCACTCACGGTGGGGCTGAGGCCGAAACCGTCAGGGCCGCACTGGATGCCGGTGTCGGGTACGTCGGCCTGGTGGCCAGCCGGGTCCGCGGCGCGTCGGTGCTCGACGCACTGGACCTCGACCCGGCCGACCGGGCCAAGGTGCACACCCCGGTCGGAATACCGATCGGTGCTAAGACACCGGCCGAGATCGCCGTGTCGATCGCGGCGGAGGTGATCGCGGGAGTCCGCCGCGAAGGTCTGCCGGTCGCACCTCGACCGGACGCACCCACGACCACGGTGGATCCGGTCTGCGGGATGACGGTCAGCATCGGACCCGACACCCCACATCTGCGGTCCGGCGGCCAGATTCACTGGTTCTGCTGTCCGGGCTGTCGAAGCAGATTCGTGGCGGCGCGAGCGTGACGTTCACCAGCGTCGACGACGTGATCGGCCGGTTCGACGAAGGCGGGTATCTGCTCGACGAGGGCACGGCATCGGCGTTTTATCTCGCCGCCGCCCTGAACCGGCCACTGCTGCTCGAGGGAGAGCCGGGCGTCGGCAAGACTACGGCCGCCAAAACCCTTGCCGCGGTGCTGAATACCCCCCTGGTCCGGCTGCAGTGCTATGAAGGGTTGACCGCGGCCGAGGCGCTCTACGACTGGAACTATCAGCGTCAGCTGCTCGCCATCAAGCTGGCCGAATCACGCGGCGCGGCGATCGACGAGTCCGATCTCTACAGCGAGACCTACCTGGTGGACCGGCCGATCCTGGCCTGCGTGCGTCACCGCGGGCCCGTCCCACCGGTGCTGCTGATCGACGAAATCGACCGCGCCGACGACGAATTCGAGGCGCTGCTGCTGGAATTCCTCGGAGAGGCGGCGGTGACAGTGCCTGAGCTCGGCACGTTCGCCGCAAAGCAGCCGCCGTTCACGGTGCTGACCTCCAACCGCAGCCGCGACCTGCATGATGCGCTGCGCCGGCGCTGCCTGTACCACTGGATCGACTATCCGCAGCCGCCCCGGGCCGCGGCGATCGTGCGGCGCACCGTGCCGGGGGCGGGCGCACCGCTGATCGAGCACGCCACGCAGTTCGTCGGCCGGGCCAGGGACCTCGATCTGGACAAGCCGCCGGGGGTCGCCGAGACCATCGACTGGGTCGCCGCACTGGTCACTTTGGGGGTCGGTGATCTGGTCGATCCGGCTGCCCTGGCAGGCTTGAGTGCACTGGCCAAGACCCCGGACGACAGCGCAGCAGTAAGCGATGCGTTTAACGAGTACCGCACCGAACTGGCCACTGGATGAGGGAGAGCCCATGAAGATCGACAACGAGTTCACCGTCAGTGTCCCGATCGCGAAGGCCTGGGAAGTCCTCAGCGATTTGGAGCAGGTGGCCCCGTTGATGCCCGGCGCGCAGCTGACCGGTCGGGAAGGCGACGACTTCCTGGGCAAGGTCAAGATCAAAGTGGGCCCGGTGACCAGCGAGTTCAACGGCAAGGCGCACTTCCTGGAGCGCGACGAGACCGCCCACCGCGCCGTCGTCGACGGCCGGGGCAAGGAGGCGCGGGGCACCGGCAACGCCGCTGCCGTCGTCACTCTTCAGTTGCACGAGGCCGGCGAGCACACCCGGGTGACCGTCGAAACCGACCTCAAGATCGTCGGCAAGCTCGCCCAGTTCGGCAGCAGCATGCTGCAGCAGGTCTCGGAGAAGCTCCTCGGACAGTTCGTCGACTCGCTGGAGGCCAAGCTGGCCGCGGGCGACGAGTGGACGCCCGAGGAGATCGTCTCGGCCCCCGCCACACCGGGTGCCGAAGCCCTGAGCGCCCCGGCCGCCACCGCGACACCCCGTATCGCGCCCGCCCCGGAGCCCGAGCCCATCGACCTTCTGCAGCTGGCCGGTGGCACCTCGGTGACCAAGTACGCCGCTGCCGGTGTCGCCGGCCTGGTGCTGCTGATCCTCATCGTGCTGCTACGCAGGCGGCGCACCGAGTGACCTCACCGGCGCTGCTGCGCGGTGTCGACCTGGCCGCTTTCGCGGCCGCACTGGTCGCCCGCCTGCGCGCCGGTGGTGTGGCGGTGGCGGCGAGCGGTCCGGCGGCGTTCGTCGCCGCGATGCGCGAGCTGGTGCCGACATCGCGAATCCAGCTGTACTGGGCGGCTCGCCTGGCGCTGGTGAACCGCGTCGAGGACCTGTCGGCGTTCGACGCCGTCTTCGAGGCGGTCTTCGCTGACGCCGTCCTGCCGATCGACCCGATCAGCCTGCGGGCTCAGCGGGGGTCGGCCGCCGGCCCGGTTCCCGCGGCGGGGTATCGCGATGCCGCTGCGCCGGAGGCGGGCGGGCTGCCGTGGACCACGCGCCCGCCGTCGCTGCGCACGACCGACGCGAGAGGTGACGCGGCCGCCATCCCCGACGTCCTGCCCAGCCGGATCGTCGCGCGCGCGGAGGAGCGCTTCGAGAAGTTCGATGACGCCGACCTGCGGGTGATCGGAACCTGGCTCGAGCAGGCCGTCGGGCTCTGGCCGACTCGGCGCACGATGCGCGCCGAAACCAACCGGCATGGCAAGCGAATCGACCTGCGTGCCACGATGCGGGGCGCCAGGACGACCGGATGGGAACCGGTCGTGCTGACCCAAACCCGGCCACGACGACGGCGCCGCCGGCTGGTGCTGGTGTGCGACGTCAGCCGGTCGATGCAGCCGTATGCGGCGATCTATCTGCATCTGATGCGGGCTACAGCCTTGCGCCAGGCGGGTTTTCGCCCCGAGGTGTTCGCGTTCTCGACGACGCTGACGCGATTGACCGCCGTCATGGCGCATCGCTCGCCGGAGACTGCGCTGACCAAAGCCAACGCCAAGGTCACCGACCGCTACGGCGGCACCCACCTTGGCGGTGCGATCGCCGAGCTGCTGGCCCCACCCCACGGCGCCGCGCTGCGCGGTGCGGTTGTGATGATCGCCTCCGACGGCTGGGACAGCGACCCGCCCGAGGACCTCGAGCGAGCCTTGGCCCGGCTCAAACGCCGTGCAGCCCAACTGGTTTGGCTGAACCCGCGGGCGGCTGCACCGGGCTTTCGGCCGCTGGCCGGGTCGATGGCGGCGGCGCTTCCGTTCTGCGACCTGTTTCTGCCCGCGCACTCACTGAGCGGGCTGCGGGAGTTGTTCGCCGCGCTGGCCGCCCTGTAGGGCTCAGGCGACCATCGCCACGCGCAGGCCACGATGCGTTGACTAGATACAGCTCTGTAGGTATGTTACTGAGCTATGTGTCACATCACTGCGTCGAAGTGATGTACGGCATACCGCTGCGACGGCGCAGCCCATCGAGATTGGACCCACGTCAATGGCCAAACCCCGTCCCACGACCGACCCGTCATCCACGCCTGCGGGGGACAGCCCGGCTACCGGATCGCGCGGGTTGAACGTTGCGCTCATCGGTACGCGCGCGGCTCAGGTGGGTGGGCTTGCGCTCGCCGCCTATGTCATCACCGCTGTGGCCGGCGGTCATGGAATCGCGTCCGCCGAGGCGGGGAGTGCGGAAACGGGAAGTTCGGTCACCTCGTCGGCACAGCACGACACCAAGACGCCGAACACCAGTAGGTCCGGGCCGCGCACTGCTACCCGTAGCCCGGCGCATCGACCCGCCGCCGCAGCCAACGACGGCAATCCCACCGCGAAACGGCCGACCACCGGAGGCTTCCGGAACTCCTCGAGCGACAGGCGGTCGCGGTCGAGCTCACCGTCGACGGTCAGGTCGGGGGAAAGCTCGTCGATCGAGGCGCCCGTTGCCACAGCGAGCACGGTTGCGGCTCTCGGGCCGAACCGTGCCCTGTTGCCGTCGCCAACGGCGCCCAAGTGGATGTCCATGGATTGGGCTCCGCTCACCTGGATCCGGCGTACGTTCTTCAACCGGCCGCCGACCGTTCGCTACCGCGCCAGCCTCAACTCTCAAGACATGAGCAACGGCGTCATCACGGGCAACATCGGCGCACTTGATCCTGACCGAGACCGGTTGAGCTACACGGTGATTGCAAACCCGAAGTACGGCAGTGTGGCTATCGACCAACTCACGGGCGAGTTCACCTTCACGCCGACCGAGCTCTTCGCTGAGTTCGGTGGTACCGACGCATTCACCGTCAAGGTCAGCGACGGCCGCTTCCATCCACTGTCGGTCATGTTCTCACCGGATCGTGGAACCCCGACATCCCGGCTCCCCGTCGCCGTTGCGCCCCTGCCCGGCGCCTCGCCGTCATCCCCGTTGGAGACGTTCAAGGTCGACAAGGAGATCGAGTTCGACGTCCCGGACGGCGTGGTGGTCACCGGCGCGGACCTGACCCCGGACGGCGAGCACCTACTGCTCGAGGTGAAGATCAACGGGAAGACTCAGATCGCCGTGAGCAACCTCGACGGCGGTGACTACCAATGCATTTCGTGCGGTGTAGTAACCAACGCCGCCAAAGCCCGTGTGCTCGAGGACAATCAGAGAGTCTGGTTCGCCAGCACCTCCGGGCAGCAGTCCGCCGATGATCCGCTCGGCGGAGCAGGGTTGATCAGCTATTCGATTCTGGAGTGCGAAGGTTCGATCTCGTCGTGTGCGAACCCCACCGTCAAGAACGTGGAGTTCCCGTCGGATCGAGGTCCAATGGCCGCCACTACTCAAAACCGGGAGACGAAGCCCGACCCGTTCGGCGAGTACGTGACGTGGACCGAGAACACGCCGGTCACCGGCCCGCGGATGAGCATCGCCAGGCTTGTCGCCACCGACACCGGATACCAGCTCGTCGATCAGCGGATCTTCAGCCCCCAATGGGACGAAGACACCGAGTACGCACAGGACTTCGTCAACGCCACGCGCTTCTACGAGGGCGCGAGCTGGCACGGTGGCGGCAGGTACCTGAAGTACCAGACGACCACTACCGGCCTCAACTACGACATCTGGTTGTTGGACACCCTCACCGGTGAGCGGCGCCAACTCACCACCGACCTCGACTACAACGAGTCGGGCGACATGTCCCCGGACGGCCGATCGATCTACTTCAGCTCGGCGCGCGGAGCGGACCGCATGGACGTCTTCACTGCGCTGCAGCGGCCGTCGCTGCTTGATGTCGCGGCGTTCCCTCAGATGGGGCGGGTGAGTCTGTGGAACAACCGGCGCGCGATGAACGAGCCCTGGGTGATGAACCTCGAGGACGGCCAGCAGTTGGGTGGCTACTCGGGTCAGCCGATCATCATGGACCCCGACTGGACGATCCGGGGCTGGAGCTGGTTCCCCGATTCCACGCGCGCGCTGATCAACGAGCAGCAGCGGCCGGACACCGCAACCCCCGGCGCGCCCGAAACCCCTTGGCGCTTCAGCATCATCAGCTTCCCGACCCGGGAGGCGACGACCCCGCTGGCGCCGGTGCACCAAGACCCCGCGGCCATCGCCAAGTGGTCGGTGCCGGTCGAGGAATACAACCCGATGATGGGCCGCCAGGTGCCGTCCCGAGTCCTCAAGGGGATGCACTCCGGAACGGCCACACTGCAATACAGCGGGGCCTTCGCTTCGGGTTCGTACTCGGTGACCTACGACAACTACTCGGACGACGGCAAGACCTTCATCAACGGCACCGAGAAGGTCACGGTGGTCAATCCGATCGGCAATGCCACATGGACTGCCGATCTGACCAGCACCGGTGAACGCACCGGCTACCTCAAGGGCTCTATCAAGGCCGGAAAGGCCAACGCGTTCACAGGAACGGTGTCCTCCGAGATCAACGGAGTCACCTACACCGGCGTCCCCACCCAGACCGACTTCCCGGTCATCAATCCGCCTCAGCTCGCGGTCTCATCATTCGACAACAGGGTCCGAGTGACCGCCACGGTTGCTGAGGACGGTTACCCCCGACCCGTCCACGGTGCGACCGTGACCGTGGGCTCGCTCACGACGACCACCGACGAGCACGGCTTCGCCCAGATTCCGTTCGCCCCCGGCGACACCATCACCGCTATCGCCGGCGGCTTCGGTTCGATCACTCAGCAGGTGCCTTCCGCCTGACCGGTGCCGCAGGCCGGCCTCAGCACTGGACCTTTCGCGGCCCGAGCGGTCCTAGGTCTGGGGCGTCGCGACTATCGACGGGCCGTTCATCGTTCCGTCGACCGCCGCCTTGAAATCGCCCTGGGTGCCGTCGGAGTCGATGGCCGCCCCGGCCGCGCCGCTGTCGCCGTCCTGGACGGCAAACGTGGTCGTGGGGCTGGCGACGGCAACGACAGTCGGGCCGAGCGCCGTTGCCAGTGCAATGCCAGCTACCACAACCGCGCCCTGGAGAATCACCTTCATAATCGGTGTGTCCTTTCGCTTGGTCAGCGAAAAGTACCGACGCTTCCTGGCAGAATCGCTGTGCGGAAGCTGGCAACATCCTGATCTGACGCCAGTCAGCGGCCCGGGTGAAAGTCCGACCTTGGTTCCGCTAGCAACGCTCTAGGACTCGGCGACGGGGTTCGGCGCCTCCGCCGCCGCCCCGGCCGCCTTGCGGCGCTTGTACCACTCCCACACCATCGGAGCCACGGACGCTACCGCGATGAGGATGAAGATCGGCTCGAGCAGTTTCTGGATGATCTCGAACTGACCCAGCCCATAGCCGAGAAGTGTCAGACCGACGCCCCACAGGAGTGCGCCGATCACGTTGTACAGCGTGAAGACGCTGTACTTCATCTTCGCCGCACCCGCGGTGATCGGGGCCAGCGTCCGCACGATCGGGACGAACCGGGCGAGCACGATCGCAAACGGCCCGCGCTGCTCGAAGAAGAGGTGCGCCTCGTCGAGGTAGCGCTGCTTGAGGATCCGCGCATTGGGCTTGAACATGGCGGTGCCCAGGAAGCGGCCCACGAAGTAGCCGACTTGCCCGCCGAGGACGGCGGCGATCGGGATGAACACCAGCAGCTGCCACAGCTGGAAGTTGGCGTCGACGTCGGCGCCCTGAGCGGCGGTTCCGGCCGCGAGCATGCCCGCGACGAAGAGCAGTGTGTCACCGGGTAGCACTGGAAACAGCACGCCGGACTCGATGAAGACGACGACCAGAATGCCGACCAGGGCCCAGGTGCCGAACTGCTCGATCAGCTTGAGCGGGTCGAGAAAGTCAGGCATGAGCGCCAGGGTGGTGGGGGTCACGACGCCCAAGGGTACCGGGGGCCGCTACCAGCGCCGTGCCAGTCGACCTGCTTCTTGTCATACTGACTCCATTCAGCGCCAGCGTCGAGAGGAAGTGCCATGCCCATCGCAACGCCCGAGGTCTATGCGGAGATGCTGGGCCGCGCCAAGGAGCACTCGTTCGCGTTCCCGGCGATCAACTGCGTCGGCTCGGAGAGCGTCAACGCCGCGATCAAGGGCTTCGCCGATGCCGGCAGCGACGGCATCATCCAATTCTCCACCGGCGGAGCGGAATTCGCGTCCGGACTGGGTGTCAAAGACATGGTCACCGGCGCGGTGGCGCTGGCTGAGTTCGCCCATGTCGTTGCCGCGAAGTACCCGATCACCGTCGCGCTGCACACCGATCACTGTCCCAAGGACAAGCTCGACACCTACGTTCGTCCGCTGTTGGCGATTTCCGCCGAGCGTGTCGCCAAGGGACAGGATCCGCTGTTCCAGTCGCACATGTGGGACGGCTCGGCGGTCCCGATCGACGAGAACCTGTCGATCGCGCAGGAACTGCTCAAGCAGGCCGCCGCCGCCAAGATCATCCTCGAGATCGAGATCGGCGTGGTCGGCGGCGAAGAGGACGGCGTCGAGGCCGAGATCAACGAGAAGCTCTACACCAGCTCAGAGGACTTCGAGAAGACTATCTCCGCACTCGGCGCCGGCGAGCACGGTAAGTACCTGCTGGCCGCGACCTTCGGCAACGTGCACGGCGTCTACAAGCCGGGCAACGTTGTGCTCAAGCCCGAGGTGCTGGCCGAGGGGCAGAAGGTGGCCTCGGCGAAACTGGGCCTGCCCGAGGGGTCCAAGCCGTTCGACTTCGTCTTCCACGGCGGTTCGGGCTCGCTGAAGTCCGAGATCGAGGACTCGCTGAAGTACGGCGTGGTGAAGATGAACGTCGACACAGACACCCAGTACGCGTTCACCCGTCCGCTCGCGGCGCACATGTTCACCAACTACGACGGTGTGCTCAAGATCGACGGTGAGGTGGGCAACAAGAAGGTCTACGACCCGCGCAGCTACCTGAAAAAGGCCGAGGCCTCCATGTCCGAGCGCGTCGTCGAGGCGTGCAACGACCTGCACAGCGCGGGACGCAGCGTGTCGGCCGGCTAGCAGCGACTTCGGCTCGGAAACCGCCGCTAGGCGAACGAAAACGCGCCGAGATCGCTCAGGACGCCTGGCAGATCTTCCACTGGTTATCGCGGAACTGCAGGTCGAAGCTGCGGGTGGACCGGGTAGCCGGGTCAAAGGCCATGAACGAGGTGACGTTGGCCTCGGCGTGATCGCCGTTGACGACGACCTCGTCGATGCTGGCCACCACCGGGTACTGCCGGGCCGCGGCCACCCGCGCGTGGGTGTCCGACCAGGCCTGGTCGTCGTACTTGACGTAGCTGTCCATGGTCTGGCCGCAGGTCAACCCGCGCAGGGCGGCCAGGTCGCCGTTCTGCACCGCCGCATCGAAGCTCTGGATGGTCGAGCGGACCATGTCCTCCCGAGACGCCTTGGGGGTTCGGTCCCGGGTCAGCAGGAAGGTGGCCAGTACCGCCACCGCGGCCAGCGCCACGATGACGGCGATCACCGCGAGCACCAGCGCCCAGCTGCGCCGGCGGGTCGGAGCGGGGCGCGGCGGGATGGCCTGTGGACCGGTCCGCGGCGTGCCCGAGACCGGGAAAACCTCGGTGGGTGTGGAGAAGATCTCGGTCTCGGGGTCGGGCTCGCGATGGATGATCTGTGTCGACCCCGCATCGAATCCCGGTGCGGTGAAACGACGTTCGGCCGGCGCATCGCTGGCCCCGATGGCCTCGGTGGCCGCCTCGGTCTCCTGAGTCGGCTGCTCGTCATCGCCGCCGACGACGGGCTTGGTCTCGTCGTCGTGGTCGGGCCCGGATGGGTTCGACATGGGGTGCTGCCGTCCTCCTGAAGTGCTGTTGCATCAGACCCTAACTGTTGGGTGCGACCAACTGCTGGCGGCCGCACCGGCACAATGGGGCAATGACATCGTTTGGTGATCTTCTCGGTCCAGAGCCTGTGCTGCTTCCCGGTGATATCGAGGCGGAAGCCGAACTCCTGGCCGGTGAGAAACCGGCGATCGTGGCCGCCGCGCACCCGACCGCCTCGGTGGCGTGGGCGTGCCTGGCCGAGGAGGCGCTGGCCGACGACAAGGCGGTCACCGCGTATGCCTACGCCCGGACCGGCTATCACCGCGGGCTGGACCAGTTGCGGCGAAACGGCTGGAAGGGGTTCGGGCCGGTCCCGTACCGGCACGAGCCGAACCGTGGCTTCCTGCGCTGTGTGGCGGCGCTGGCGCGGGCGGCCGACATGATCGGGGAGACCGACGAGTTCGCCCGCTGCCTGGACCTGCTCGACGACTGCGACCCGGCTGCTCGCGTCGAACTCGACCTGGCCTAGCGGTCCCGCGCCAACGAGTGGCGTAGCTGCGCGACCACATCCGCGACGAACAGTGGGGGATCACCCGGTTCGGGAGGCGCCTGGCCGCTTCGCGCCGCAGCCGCCAGCTCCCGCAGCGCCACAGCGTCGGCGTCCGGGGAGCGGCCGTCGAACAGCGACCGGCCGAATTCGGCACCGTCGGCCCGGTGCTCGACGGTCCAGCAGGCCGCTATCGTCCGGTAGGCCAGCTGCTCGCTCGCCGTGACGGCAGGCAACAACTGTTCGGCGATCGCCCGGTTGCGCGGCGAGCCGGCCGACATCACCTCGTCGGCTTCCATCAACGCGATTGCCGCGATCTGTAGGTCTCTGCGCGCGGCACGGGCGGCCAGCGCGGCGGTTTCGCCCGCGGCGATGTGCGGAAAGACGTCGGCGGTCGCCTCGAGTGTGCGTCCGATGGCGTCGGTCAGCCGGGTGAACTCCTGCCGGCGTGCCGCCACCAGGTAGACCGCCACTCCCACCACGCAGCCGATCAGCGTGTCGATACCGCGCGCCAGCAGCAGATGGCCGATGTCGACCGCGTGGGTTCCAGACGAGATGGTCAGCGCGGTCGTGGTGATGAAAACCGTTGCAAGCGCATAGTTTCGGACCACCAAAAGTTCGATGACGAAATTCAGAAGAGCCAGCAGCACGACCAGCCAGAGGTCGTGGGGGTGCAGCGCCAGGATCAGCGCGGCCAGTCCCAGGCCCACCCAGGTGCCCAGCAGCCGTTCGGCGCCCCGACGCAAGGTCCGGCTGCGGTCGGCGCCTTGATGCAATACCAGCAAGGCGGCCGCCATCGCCCAGTACGCGTGGTCGACGCCCAGCGCCATCGCGGCCGCCCCGGCCAACGGAACTCCGACGGCGACCCGTTGCATGATGTGGCGGACGTGCGAGCCGGGGCTGACGGCGCGGCGGAGCACGGTTGCCAGTGGCGGGCCGCCCAGGGGGATCCGGTCGACCGCGCGGGTCGCGACCGTTTCCGGTGCCAGCTCCAGCGCACCGAGCCGGCGCGCTTGGTCGGCCGACTCCGGAGCCGGGGCCGCACCCTGGGCGGCGGCGCTGACCGCCGTGGTGAACAGGACGTGCACCGCGTGGTTGGCTGCGCGCAGCCGGTGCAGGACGCTGGTCTGCGGCGTGTCCAGAGGCTGATAGTTGACCAGCACGTTCCATGACCTGTGCAGTGCGCTGGCCGCTCGATGGCGGGCCGCTCGTTCCTGCGGGGAATTGGCGGCCTCGATGTAGGAGGCGACGGCCTCGGCGGCGGCCGCGACCGCGGCCCGCTCCGGGCGGCGGAAACCGGCCAGCGCGCCAGCCATCTGCACCAGCCAGGCCACCGCCCCGCCGGCGAGCACCAGCAGCCCGATCGCCCACGGTGCCAGGTGGGCCGCCGAAACACCGATACCGGCGGCACAGGCCACCACGAAGACGTACGCCCCGGGTGGCCCGACTGCCAGCGCGTTGCACAGCCACACCGCCGCGACCGCGACCAGGGACACCGTCGCGACACCGAGCCAGGGCACCTGCGCCGACCAGTCGCCCAGGGCGACCGCCGCGGCAAGCGATACCGCCACGGTCGCCAATTCGATGCCGCGGTTGGCATAGGGCCGATCACCGCCGAAGCGTGAGGTGAACGCGCCCAGGGTGGCGATCAGCCCAGAACCCATTGCCCCGGCGGCCCATCCGGCCGTGACGGGGATGGCGGTGCTGACGGCCGCGCGCAGGCCGATGGGCCAACGCGACGGAGTGCTCACTAGCTCACCAGTGGGTCTGTCCGGGGCAATCGTCGGCCGATCCGGGCGGTTCGACCTGGACGGTCGCGTGGTCCAGCCCGCGGGCCGCCAGCACCGCCCTGGCGTCGTCGAGCACCCGGTCCGAGTCGCCGGTACTGGTCAGGTGGGCGGTACACATGTCCTTGCCGGGCACCAACGTCCACACATGCAGATCGTGCACCTCGGTGACGCCGTCGACGGCGGCCAGCGCGGCGCGCAGTTCCTCGACGTCGATGTGCTCCGGTGACGATTCGGACAGGATCCGCAATGCGGAGCGGGCCAGCCCGATCGCCCGCGGCAGCACCCACAGTGCGACGAACACCGCGACCACCACATCGGCGTAGGGCCAGTGCGTCGTCACGTTCACGATGCCGGCGATCAGAACGCCGATGCTGCCGACCGTGTCGGCCACGACCTCCATGTAGGCGCCCTTGACGGCCAGGCTCTCCTGGGACTGCGAGCGCAGCAGCAACACCACCGCGAGGTTGGCGACCAGGCCGGCCAGTGCCACGACAATCATTGGGACGCCCGGGATTTCGGGCGCGTTGCCAAGGCGTTCGATCGCCTCGTAGAGGATGAACGCTGCGACACCGAGCAGCAGGACCGCGTTGGCGACGGCGGTGAACACCTCGGCTCGGTGCCACCCGTAGGTGCGTGCCGCCGACGCCGGACCGTGGCGGGCCAGCAGCACCGCGGTCAAGCCCATGAACATCGCGACGAGGTCGGTCAACATGTGGCCGGCGTCGGCAAGCAGGGCGATCGAGTTGATCATCAGCGCGGTGGTCAGCTCGATGACGAAGAACACCGTCAAGATGCCGGAGGCGATGAGCATCCGGCTCACCCGCGTGTCACCGCCGTGGCTGTGGTCGTGACCTGATCCCATGACCGAAATATATGCGCAAATACGCATATGTCGCAAGGTCTGCGAGGCGCCAATCCCGCGGAGTTGATGAGCTGCTTGATGGTGAACGCCGGACGAGCGTATGGTTGAGATCACATACAGGTGTGAATGTTTGTTTAATCACGCGTTGAGTCGCCGAGGAGTCCGGATGTCCGATCGCAATAGACGCTCTGCCTATGGCCGGTCTGCCACGGCCGGCAGCTTGGCAGCGTTGGCCATTGCTGTGTCGTTTGTGGCGGTGCCCGTCTCAGGAGCCGCGGTGGCCCGGCAATCCGCTGATCCCGTCGTGCCTGACGTGTTGGTGGTCGGAGGGTCTGGCAACAGCATGCCCTCCCAGAAGATGATGCACGTCCTGTTCGAGCAGGGCATCTTCAGCGACCCCGATCCAACGGGGGTGCGTTACCCGGCTCAACTTTGGCCGATTCGCGGGAAGCTGACTCTTGACCAGTCGGTCGCGGTCGGCGTCGCCAATCTCGATGCAGCACTGGCTGCCTCGGATGGCCCAGTGACGGTGGTTGCGCTGAGTCAGGGTGCCGTAGTTGTCAACTATGAAAAACGGGCGCTGATGGCGCAACCGAATCCGCCGTCGGATATTTCATTCGTCACGATAGGTGACCCCACCAACAGTGACGGCGGTCTCCTGGCCAAACTGCCGCACGTCCACATACCGATCCTCGACGCCACAATTCCTCGAGCACCGATCGAAACTCCTTACGACACAACAGAAATAGTCCACGAATACGACGGGTATGCTGACTTCCCGGACAATCCGTTCAATCTCCTCGCCGACCTGAACGCGATCGCCGGCGTGATCTATGAGCATCCCAACAAGGGCGGGGTGGACCTGACTGACCCGCGCAACGTGGTCACCGTCAGCACGAACTCTCTTGGGGGCACCACGACCCACATCTTGGTGCCCACGGATGAACTTCCGCTGACGCGACCACTGCGCGCTCTCGGAGTTCCGGACCGGCTTGTCGACAAGTTGGACAAGCCGCTGCGCAAGATCATCAACACCGGCTATTCCGGCGAACGACCAGGGCGGAAAGCACCCAAGTCCGGCGTCGGGGCGTCGCCCGTCCATGTCGCCGCCGCGAACGGCAACAGCGCGCGCAGCGGAAAGGCGCAGCCGAAGCGGCACGCGCAGTCTGCCCCGACCTGACCCCGGTTTGCCTGGCGTTGTGATCTGGAATATTGCCAAAACAAACATACACACTGGTTTGTAAATCACTATGAGTGCTGGAGGACGACGATGTATTCGGTTGAGCAGAACCCGTATTCGCGTAACCGAGCTACCGACACCCGCGGTGGCCGGTTGGCCCCGGCGTGGGCATCCACGGACGCATCCGCAGGCGAGCAGCGTGCCCCTCGGCGCAGGCGCGTCGAGCCGTACGGGTGGTTGGGGCTCGGCGCGATAACGCTGGGGATGGGTGCGGCGCTGGCCTGCGGCAGCGGCGTCGCGCACGCGGATACGACGGGTTCAACTCCCCGCGGCGGCGCAGCGGCCGCCGACACGGGGGCGAAGCATTCGACTGCGCCGAGGCGGCCCGCGGTGACCGACCAGACCACCGCAAGTGCCGGGAAGCACGCCTCGCGAGTCGGCGTTCTGAAGCCGCTCCGTACCGAGGTGCCTGCAGTTTTCCGACGTGCGTCGGTGACGGTCCCTCCTGCTGTTCCCGCTTCGCCGGCCGGACTGGCCGGCGCGCTGGCATCCGCCGCTCGCGACGTCGAGAACATCGCCACACCGCACCGGCTCCCCGGTATCGGCCTGCGCAAGGCGACAGCTGAGGCCGCGTTACGTCAGCCTGCAACCGCCATTGATGCGGCGGCTGCTCCGGTCTCGGTCTTGCCCGCACTGCAGGCGCTTATCCAACACGTCGAAGCCACGGTGGCCACGACGCTGCGGGTTGTCGGCAACCTCGTTCAGTCCGCGGTACACGCCGCGGTCGTGACGGTGCGCACGGTCGTCGGCACCATCGCCAATGTCATCGAAATCGCCTTCCACCCAGCGCCGTACGCAGACGGTGCCACAGTGGGGTTGCCTGATGCCCCCACCGGGGCAGTGACCGGTGAGCTGGGTTTCCGCGCGCCGGGTGATCTGCCGCTGTCCTACACCGTGGTCTCCGGACCGACGCAGGGGTCCGTGGTCGTGAGTAGCTCGGGAAACTTCGTCTATACCCCCACGCAGACCGCACGGCTGGCGGCCGATGGCGCCACGCCCCTCACGGACACGTTCGTGGTGATGGCCAGTGACGGATTCGGTACCACCACGCAGACCATCACCGTCCCGATCGCACCGGCCCGCTACGTCGTTGCGCTACCGAGTGATATCCAGACCCCGCGGATGCCCGACTTCACTCCGGACGGCAAGTCGCTCGTGTTCAGCGCGACCCCGCTAGGCGGTACGAGGTCGGAGATCTACCGGGTCAATGTCGACGGTTCGGACCTTCAGTGCCTCACGTGCGGGCTCGCTCCTGAAGTGACGGGCAACCTGGCCAAACCGTTCGCCATGGAGAACGGGACGGACTATCTGCTCAGCGGCGGCACTCAATCCTCCACCGGGGGATCTTCGGCCGACCATTTCATCCTGCATTGCACCGGTGGCTCCGGCGGCTGCGGTGAGGGTTCGACGTTGTCACTGATCAACGTTCCGACGCAGTACGCGGCAGGAGTGAGTGTGGTGCAGACCCGGGAGATGCGGATCGCACCGGATGGCACTCACATCGCCTACACGCAGTTGCTGGCCTCCGGTACCCAGACAGTGTTGGCGACGATGGTCGGCACGCTCGAGGAGAACGACGGCAGTTATGACATCGTCGATTCCCGGGTGGTCTACGACGGCGGTGAGATCAAGAGCTTCACCCCCGACGGCAAGGCTGTGATCGTCACAGATTTCTACGGTCGCTACAACCAGGGCAACGCCGACAACGTCATGGTCAATCTGCAGGACGGATCGGTCACCAGACTGACCGCCAATCTGGACTACGACGAGAGTGCCAATCTTTCGCCGAACGGGCAGTGGCTGGTTCTGGGCAGCTCCCGGACGCTGAATCTGCTGACACCGATGACGCAGATCGTGCGACCGACGTTCATCCCGGCCTACGTCATCTTCCCCACCTTCCTGAGCAACCAGGGCACGACCAACCAGGCCTGGCTGGTGTCGCCCGCCGACGAGCTGGCCGGTGAGAACGGGGTGTTCCTCGGTGACCCGAGTGGCGCGTATGTCTCTCGCCCCGTCGCGAGTTGGAGTCCCAGCGGGGACGCGGTCACCTTCTGGGAAGCCTCGGCGACCGATCCCACCCAGAGCCGTTTGGTGGTGACCTACTTGAACGACACCGGCGGCGGCACCACGCCGGTCGACACGTCGACGCCGGACCTCTCGGGCTGGGCCACACCGCTGGCCTCGTTCGTGCCGAAACTCCCGTCATTGGAGCCGGGTCGCGCGGGACTCGTCGGCGGCGACGCGCAGGTTGCCTCGGTCAAGAACGGCAAGCTCACCACGACGACGGTCACGTACAACAACTTCGAGGACAGCTCCGGATACATTCTCAACGGGACGGAATCCACCACCGCGAATGCGACGATGACGACGATCACGTACAACGCCGACATCACCGTCACCGGACCAGATGGCACCACAATCGGGTGGTTGAGAGCCGACAACGTCGTGATCTCCAATCAACAGACCATCCAGGGCACCATCGAGTCGTCGATGAACGGCAATGATCTGGTCATGGGGACACCGACGGTGTGATCGTCGGATGCCCTCGATGCCCGTGACGAGCCATGTGTGGCCAGCGCCGTCGCGACGTTGTCGATCTGCATGACAACGGCACGCCACGGCGCCCCAGCCGCCGTCCATCGCTACTATGTCCGACAAAGATCGCTTCTGATGAGGGTCGGGATGTCGTAAGGCGGCAATGGTTGTGGTGAGCGTGGGTGAGCGTCGGACTCAGGCCGAGCGCACCGCCGCCATGCGAACCCGGTTGCTCAACGCCACCATCGAGTGCTTGGTCACCTTCGGTTACGCGGGCACGACGACGCCAAGGATCGCCGAAGCCGCCGGGGTGACCCGCGGCGCGCAGGTGCACCATTTCCGCTCGAAAGAAGACCTTGTCGTAGCGGCTGTCGAGCATCTGGCACAGCAGCGAATTCAGGCCGCGATTCGCCAAAGCAGCGGCGTGTGGAAGAACCCCGATCCGGTGGCCGCGGTGTTGGAGTTCCTCTGGGACTCGCATCAGGGTGACATGTTCGTGGCCACGATCGAACTCTGGGTCGCCGCGCGCACGGACGACGTCCTGGCCAGGGAAGTGGCGCGGGTCGAGCCGATGGTGAACAGTACGTTGATTACCGCCCTTGCTCAGTTGCTGCCAGATCATGTGGCGCGCAAGCAAGTTCGCAATGCGTTGTTCACTGCAATGGATGCGCTCCGCGGGATCCTCGTCGTCGGGTTTGTCGACCGCGACGTCACCCAGGCCCGCAAGCGATGGGATCGTGCGGCTGTTCATCTCGCCGCGATGCTGTCAGAAGCCTTGGCTTCCAACGGTTCTGACTGAGGCGGGCCAACCGTCCGTATAACGACGGGTATCTTACATACAGTTTGGAATGCAGGTATTCTCCCGCGGATGGGCATCGGGCGCAAGACGCAGTCGGAGCGGACTGCTGTCATGCGCCGCCGCCTGCTCGAAGCGACGGTCGAGTGTCTCATCGCCTACGGCTACGCGGGCACCACGACACATCGCATCGCCGCAAGGGCCGGCGTAACCCGGGGTGCTCAGGTGCATCACTTCCGGTCGAAGGAAGACCTCGTCGTCGCGGCGGTCGAGCATCTCGCCGAACAACGGGTCCGAGCGGCCTTGCGGGGGCATCGCTGGTTTCACCAAGACGCCGACCCGGTAACCGATGTTCTTGGCTTCCTTTGGGATACGCATCAGGGTGACATGTTCGTCGCGACCATGGAGCTATGGGCCGCGGCGCTGACGGATGACGTGCTTGCCGGCCATGTTGCCCGGGTGGAGCGGATGGTCAACCAGGCGGTGATCGGCGCGGTGGCCCAGTTACTGCCCCATTGCGCCGGCCAGCAGGCGCTGCGCAACGCCATCTACACCGCAATGGATGTCCTTCGCGGGATCTTGGTGGCCAGTTTCGCCGACCGCGAGCCGAGCCAAGTCCAGCGTCGCTGGGACCGCGCGGCGGCTTATCTGACCCCGGTCCTGGCTCAGGCCATCGCACCTGGCAGCTGAGCCCCTTGCCAAAGATACGTTCTGGTTGGTATGTTTCTTTCATCGGCGAGGCCGGGAGAGGAGAAGTGATGGCGAACAGAGTGTTCGTGATCGGCGTGGGGATGACCAAGTTCGAAAAGCCCGGTCGGCGCGAGGGCTGGGACTACCCGGAGATGGCGCAGGAATCCGGCAGCAAGGCCCTCGAAGACGCCGGAGTCGACTACAACCTCATCGACCAGGCATTCGTGGGTTACGTCTACGGTGAATCGACTTCGGGGCAGCGCGCGCTCTACGAGCTGGGTATGACCGGAATCCCGGTGGTCAACGTCAACAACAACTGCTCCACTGGTTCGACGGCGTTATACCTTGCCGCACAGGCGATTCGCGGCGGTTTGGCCGAATGCACGTTGGCGCTCGGCTTCGAGAAGATGCAACCGGGATCGCTGGGCTCGACGTTCAACGACCGGGCTCAGCCGATGGAGAACCACTTCCTGGCGCTGGCCGAGATTTCCGAGGTGCTGTTCCCGCCTGCACCGTGGATGTTCGGCGCGGCCGGGCGCGAGCATATGAAGGAATATGGTTCTACCGCTGAGCATTTCGCCAAGATCGGTTACAAGAACCACCGCCATTCGGTGAACAATCCGTACGCGCAGTTTCAGGAGGAGTACAGCCTCGACGACATTCTCGCGGCGCCGATGATCTACGACCCGCTGACCAAGCTGCAGTGTTCCCCGACCTCGGACGGATCCGGTGCGGCGATCCTGGCCTCCGAGGCGTTCGTCGAACTGCACGGGCTTGCCGATCAGGCTGTCGAGATTGTCGGGCAGGCGATGACGACCGACTTCACCAACAGCTTCGACGGGACATGCAAGGCGCTGATCGGCTATCACATGAACGTCGAAGCGGCGCGACGAGTTTACGACCAATCCGGGCTGGGCCCGGAGGACTTCCAGGTCATCGAACTGCACGACTGCTTCAGCGCCAACGAGTTGTTGCTCTACGAAGCGCTCGGCCTCTGCGGTGAAGGCGATGCCCCCAAACTCATCGACGCCGGCGAGACCACTTATGGCGGCCGGTGGGTGGTCAACCCGTCCGGTGGCCTGATCTCCAAGGGGCATCCGCTCGGAGCCACGGGATTGGCGCAATGTGCCGAACTGACCTGGCAGTTGCGCGGTACAGCAGACAAGCGCCAGGTGTCCAACGTGACTGCCGCACTTCAACACAACATCGGACTTGGCGGCGCGGCCGTCGTCACCGCCTACCAGCGCGCCGAGCGCTGACTTCACCAGACGAAAGGAACTATCACCATGGGACACATCGAAGCGACCCGCGATCTGGCTGCCAGTCCAGAAGCGTTGTGGGACATCATCGCCAACCCGAACACTTGGGGACAGTGGTTCACCGTGCATGACAAGTGGCTCGACGAGCCGCCGGCCACGCTGACTCCAGGCGTCCGGCTCACCGCCAAGATCGTGATGCTCAACATGGCCAACAAGATCGAATGGTCCGTGAAGTCCGTCGACGCGCCGAGCAGCCTGGCACTCGGCGGTACCGGAATGGCTGGAGTCAAGGCCGATTTCCGCTTCACCATCGAACCGGTCGGAACCGGATCGCGCTTCACCGTTGCGGGTGACTTCGAGGGCGCGCTGGTGAAAGGCGCACTGGCCAAGGCCGTCGAAAAGGACGGTGCCAAGCAACTGGACAAGACCCTGGCCAAGCTCGACGAGTTGGCATCGGCAGCCGTCTGACATGACAGACACGCTGGAATTCGACGACTCCGGACTGGACACCTGGACCGAGGATGACCACTTCGAGGTGACTCGGGAGCGCATTGCCGAATACGCCGCTGCTACCAACGACCCGATCGCGGCGCATCAGGCAGGCGATATCGCGCCGCCGGTCTTCGCGATCGTCCCGGTCTTCGAGGCGATGATGATGCCGACTGTGGATGTGCTGCCCGTCGAACTGGTACCGCGAGTGGTGCACGGTGAGCAGGACTTCTACTTTCGCCGGCCCATTCGTCCGGGTGACAAGCTCGTCTCGCGGGGCAAGATGATCGGCTATGAAGGGCTCGAAAACGGCACCCGCGCGGCCATTCTCGTCGAATGCCGCACCGAAGAGGGAGAACTGGTCAACGAGCAGTACGTGACCTGCTTCGTGCGAGGTTTCAATGCCGGCAAGAAGATCGGGAGACTGACCCCCTCACACAAGTTCGACGAGAAGCTGCGCGCGAAAGGCCCGATCGCCAAGGTCACCCAGCACGTCGATCTCGACCAGACCTTCCGGTATTCGCCTGCCTCCGGCGATCCGATGCCGATCCATCTCGACGAGGAGGTGGCCCGCGACGCCGGGCTGCCGGGCATCATCGCGCACGGTCTGTGCACCATGGCGTTCACGTCGTGGGCGGTGCTCACCGAGGTAGCCGGTTCAGACGTCACGCGGCTGCGCCGGCTGGCGGTCAGATTCTCCAAAATGGTGCTCCCCGGCGACGATCTGGAAACCCGGATCTGGAAGCAATCCAGCGGCGAAGGTGTGACGACCTACGCCTTCGAAACCAGCCGGGGCGCCGCTGGCGAGCTGGCGATCACCGACGGTCTCGCCGTCATCGCCGACTAGAACTGAAACAACACACAGGAGTAGACAAATGGGAATTCTCGACGGGCGGGTCGCCGTCATCACCGGCGCCGGTCGTGGGATCGGCCGCGAGCACGCATTGCTCTTCGCTCGAGAGGGTGCCGCCGTGGTGGTCAACGACCTCGGCGGTTCGAATACCGGTGAAGGCGCCGACTCCGGGCCGGCCCACGAGGTGGTTGCGGAGATCACCGCGACCGGCGGCCGCGCGATCGCCAACGGCGACAACATCTCCAGCTGGGCGGGAGCCAAGAGCCTCGTGCAGCAGGCGATCGGCGAGTTCGGCCGCCTCGACGTGTTGGTCAACAACGCCGGCATTCTGCGCGACGCGTTCATCGCCGGAATGGACGAGGCACAGTGGGACGCCGTGGTCACGGTTCACCTCAAAGGCCATTTCGCGATGCTGCACCACGCGTCGGAGTATTGGAAGGCTCAGTCCAAGGCCGGTGATCAGCCGGTTGCCGCGGTGATCAACACGGCATCGGGATCCGGGCTCACCATCCCCAACGCCGGTCAGGCGAATTATGGCGCGGCAAAGGCCGGAATCGCGGCATTGACTCTGATCGCCGCCGAGGAGCTGGAGCGCTATGGCGTCCGGGTGAATGCCATAGCGCCCATTGCCCGGACCCGGCTCACACTGGCGACGCCCGGCATGGGTGCATTGATGGCCGAACCGGAAGACGGTGGGCTCGATCTGTTCTCGCCGGCCAACATCTCGCCGCTGGTCGCCTATCTGGCCAGCGAGAAGTGCGCCGTCACGGGGCAGGTCTACGCGGTGCAAGGCGGTGCCATCTCGCAGCTGAAGGGGTGGCACGACGTGGAGACCATCGAGACCGACAAGGTGTGGGAGATCGACGACATCGCCGCACGGCTGCCGGGAGCCTGACGATGATCGAATGGTCGGACACCGACATCATCATGCGCGACACCGCGCGTGAGTTCATCGCCAAGGAGATTCGGCCGCACCTCGAGGAACTCGAGAGCGGAAGCCGGTCACCGTATCCGATCGCGCGAAAGTTGTTCAGCGAGTTCGGCCTCGACGTGATGGCAGCCGAAGCGGTCAAGACGATGCTGGACCGCGAACGGTCCCGAGCCGGGTCCGGTGAGGTGTCCAATACCTCCCGCGGTAACGGGGGTGGGCTGGGTGAGCTCGGGGCCCAGGCGTCGATGGCCGCCGTCCTGATCACCGAATTGGCCTCGGTCAGCATCGGCCTGCTGTCGACGATCGGCGTCAGCCTCGGCTTGGGAGCATCGACGATCATGACGCGCGGCACGCTGGCTCAGAAGGAACGCTGGCTGCCCGAGCTGATGACGATGGAGAAGATCGCGGCCTGGGCGATCACCGAGCCCGACGCCGGGTCGGACGCCTTCGGCGGCATGAAAACCTATGTCCGGCGCGATGGTTCGGACTACCTACTCAACGGTCAGAAGACCTTCATCACCAATGGTCCGGATGCCGACGTCATCGTGGTGTACGCGAAGCTCGATGAGGGTCCTGGCTCCGACGTGGACAAGCGCGACCGGCCAGTGCTCACCTTTGTGCTCGACGCCGGGATGCCGGGGCTCACGCAGGGCAGGCCGTTCAAGAAGATGGGCATGATGTCGTCACCCACCGGGGAATTGTTCTTCGACAATGTCCGCCTCGGCCCTGAGCGGCTGCTCGGTGAGACCGAACAGCACAGCGCGGGTGACGGACGAGATAGTGCCAGAGCGAACTTCGCCGGGGAACGCATCGGGATCGCGTTGATGTCGCTGGGCATCATCAACGAGTGTCACCGGTTGTGCGTCGACTACGCGAAGTCGCGCACGCTCTGGGGCAAGAACATCGGCCAGTTCCAGTTGATCCAGTTGAAGCTGGCACAGATGGAAGTCGCCCGAATCAACGTGCAGAACATGGTGTTCCAGACCTTGGAGTCCCTCGGTGGCGGCCGGTTGCCCTCGCTGGCTGAGGCGTCGGCGATCAAACTCTACTCCTCGCAAGCCGCGACCGAAGTCGCCATGGAGGCCGTGCAGCTCTTCGGCGGCAACGGATACATGGCTGAGTATCACGTGGAAAGGCTTGCCCGCGATGCGAAGTCGTTGATGATCTACGCGGGCAGCAATGAGGTCCAGGTCACCCACATCGCCAAGGGACTGCTCTCGGCATGATCGGTACCGGGACAGGTTGCTACGACGGCGTACGAACCCGAATCCTGTCGGTGGACGGCGACGGACCGCCGATCGTATTGCTGCACGGCTACGCAGACTCCGCCGACACCTGGCGAGCGGTTCTCGGTCAACTCGACGCCGTCGGCCGGCGCGCCATGGCGGTGGACCTTCCCGGGTTCGGGTGGGCCGACCGCCGGCGGCAAGGTCCGCTGCTGCCGCAATTCGATGCCTTCGCCGATGCGCTACTGGACGATCTCGGACCCGCGGTGCTCGTCGGGAACTCGCTGGGCGCCGCGACCGCGATACGGGCGGCCGCCCGCAAACCCGATGCCGTGCATGCGGTCCTCGCGCTCAACGACCCACTCAACGCCCGCCATCTGCCGGCGCGGCTTGCTCGCCGCCGACGGCTACCGGTTCAGGTCTGGCACACCGCGGCGATGCTGCCCATCCCCGACGGGATGCTCCGGTGGGCGGCCGGCAAGGCCGTTCGGCACGTGCTGTACGGCCCTGGGGCGGCCGCCGACCCTGCCGTCGTCGCGCGGTGGCGACGCACCATCGGCGGGCCAGCTGCGCTGGCAAGCCTGGGGCGCTACGCGTTTCAGTATGCGCACGAGACGGCTGCCGGGCACGGCGACCTCCGTATCGCGTGCCCTGCGGTCGTCGCGCATGGGGCCAAAGACCGCATCATTCCCGTCCAGGCCAGCCGGACCTTGCATCAGCAGATCCCCGGCAGCTCGCTTGTCGTGCTGCCGAAATCCGGCCACTGCCCTCAGCTGGACAACCCACACGAGGTTGTCCGACTGATCCTGGGGCTGTCGTGACCACGCAACTGGTGAACACGCTTCGCGCGGTCGCGGTGCTACAGCGCCGGGGAATGATCGACCTGACCGATCCTGCCGGCCTGCTGAGCGCCGCCCGGGCCCTGCGCCACTACGGGTCGTTCGGCGGACTCGTCTCGTACACCGCGGCGCGCTACGCCGATTCGCCCGCACTGACCGATGATCGGGGGACGCTGACTTTCCGCGAACTCGACCAGCTTTCGAACGCGGTCGCGCGAACGCTGCTGGCCCGCCACCCGCGCGGCGAGTGCGCAGTCGGGCTGCTCAATCGCGGTCATCGCGGACTCCTGGTGGCACTTGCGGCCGCGGGAAAGGCCGGCATCCGAACGGTTCTGCTGAACACGGGATTCGCCGGCCCGCAGCTGCACGACGTGTGCGTGCGCGAGCGGGTCCAGATGGTGGTCGCCGACCAGGAGTTCGCCGAGCAGCTCGACGCCTTACCGCACGACGTCGAGGTACTGCTGAACTGGGCCGACGGTTCGCACGGTCACCCGTTGATCGACGACCTGTCCGTGGGGCAGTCGGTGGAACCGCTACCACATCCCAGCCGTCCCGGCGGGCTGGTGCTGCTCACCAGCGGGACGACCGGCACGCCCAAGGGCGCACCGCGAGACAGGATCAACCCGCTGCAGTCGGCGCAGCTCCTCGACCGGGTGCCCTGGCCCGCGAACGGCTGCTACGTGGTGGCGGCACCGCTCTTCCACGCCACCGGATTGGCCACAGCGACAGTCGGATTGGCGTTGGGCAATCGCATCGTGCTGTCCGGGAGGTTCGACCCATTGGCGGCGCTGGACGCTATCGCGCGCCATCGCGCCGACGCCATGGTCCTGGTTCCCACCATGCTCAGCCGCATCCTTGACCTTGGACCCGACGTCATCGGCAGGTACGACACGTCGGCACTGCGGGTGATCTTTGCCGCCGGGTCCACTTTGTCGCCGCGGCTGTGCCGGCGCACGCTGGACACCTTCGGTGACGTGCTCTACAACCTGTACGGCTCGACCGAAGTCGCCACCGCCGCAGTCGCGACGCCCGCCGAGTTGCGGGTCGCGCCGGGTACCGTCGGGCGGCCACCGGTCGGTTGCCGCATCGCCGCGTACGACGCGTATGACCGGCTGATCACCGAACCCGGGCACACCGGCACGCTCTATGTGTCCAGCGGACTGAGCTTTTCGGGCTACACCGACGGCGGCAACAAGAGGGTTCTCGACGGTTTGATGTCCAGTGGCGACACCGGGCATTTCGACGACCGGGGATTGTGGTTCGTCGACGGTCGCGACGACGACATGATCGTCTCCGGAGGAGAGAATGTCTACCCGATCGAGGTGGAGAACCTGCTCATCGAGCATCCGGCGGTGATGGAGGCCGCCGCGGTCGGAACGCCGGACCGCGATTTCGGCCAACGCCTGTGTGTCTTCGTCGTCATCAAGGACAACGCCCAGCTGGACGCCGAGGCCGTCAAGACCTACGTCCGCGACCGGCTGGCCCGCCACAAGGTGCCTCGCGATGTCTACTTCCTCGACGCGTTGCCGCGCAACGAAACCGGCAAAGTGCTCAAGCGGAATCTGTTGAGCAAGGTCGCTGAGTGAGGTCCACTGCAGAATCCGTGACCGAGGTCGTAGCTGCATTGCGGTCTCGACAGCCGGAGTGGGAGGCGCTCTCCGTCAGCGCTCGCGTGCGCTGGCTGTCGAGATACCGGGACTGGTTGTGGGACAATCAGTCCCGACTCGAAGCGCTGCTGATTGCGGAGACGGGGAAGCCTGCGATCGAGGCTGGCCTCGAGATTCCCTACATCGTCCAGGCCATCAACTACCACAGTCGCCGGGCGTCGCGGGTGCTCGCCGACCGCAGGCCACACCCGCACGGCGTGCTGGCGATCACCAAGCGGCAGTTGCTCGTTCAACGCCCCTATCCGGTGGTCGGTGTCATCACGCCGTGGAACTTCCCGCTCGGTCTGTCCCTTCTGGATGCGGTACCGGCGCTGCTGGCGGGATGTTCGGTCGTGGTCAAGCCCTCGGAGCTGACGCCGAAAGCGGTGACAGCCGCGGTCGCCGGCTGGGCTGAGATCGGTGCGCCGTTGGTTCTCGACGTGGTGTGCGGTGACGGCCGCGCAGGCAACGCTGTTGTCGCCCAAGTAGATTTCGTCGCGTTCACCGGTTCGGTGCGGACCGGCCGGGCCGTCGCGAGGGCGGCCGCGGACCGCTTGATCCCGTGCGCCCTCGAGCTTGGCGGCAAGGACGCGATGATCGTCCTCGACGATGCCGACGTGACGCGCGCGGCCAACGCGGCGGTGTGGGGAGCGATGGCCAACTGCGGCCAGATGTGCGTGTCCGTCGAGCGGGTGTACGTCGAATCAGCGATCTACGACGAGTTCGTCTCGCAGGTGACGGCGAAGGTCGTCGCGCTGCGCCCCGGACTCGACGTGGGCCGGTTCACCGATCCGGCTCAGGCCGAGGTCATGCGGCGACATGTGGATGATGCCCTTTCGCGCGGGGCGACCGCGCTTGTGCGGGGTAATGGTGGCGACGGGCCCACGGTGCTGGCGGGCGTCGACCACCACATGCTCTGCATGACCGAGGAAACATTCGGCCCGACGCTGCCTGTGGTGCGGGTCGATGACGAACACGAAGCGGTGCGACTGGCCAACCAATCCCGCTACGGCCTGTCCGCAGTGGTGTTCAGCGGCGACCGACGCCGGGCCGAACGTGTCGCGCGACGCATCGACGCTGGGGCGGTCAACATCAATGACGTCTTCGCGAATCTCTTCACCCTGGCATTGCCACAAGCCGGCTGGAAGGAATCCGGCCTGGGCACGCGCGGCGGCAGTGAAGCGGTATCGAAGTTCTGCAGGCCGCAGGCGATTGTGGCCGCTCGGGTGACGCCCGCCCGAGAGCTCACCTGGTACCCGTACACCCCGCTACGCGGCGCGGCGATGCGCCGTGTTTCGCGGCTGATCGGCGCGCGGGGAATTCGGCGGCGATTCGGCTAGCGGTTCGAGAGAAGGAGGCGGCACATGGCAGCGACAAACCTGAGGGATCGGGTAGTGGTGGTGACCGGAGGAGCCAGGGGTATCGGAGCGGCGACCGCATCGGCATTCGTCCGGGCCGGTGCCAAGGTGGCCATCGGCGATGTCGACGTCGAGCTGGCTGAGCGGACGGCGGCCGAGGTCGGATGTTGGTGGGGCCGGGTCGACGTCACCGACCGGGCCAGCATCTCGTGCTTCCTGGACTCGCTGACCGGTGCTGTCGGCGAGATCGACGTGTTGGTGAACAACGCCGGGATCATGCCGGTGACGCCCCTGGTCGACGAGACGGCCGAGTCGATTCAACGTCAGCTCGCCATCAACGTCGCCGGTGTCATCTACGGAACGCAGCTCGCTGTGGAACGGATGGGTCCGCGAGGCTTCGGGCACGTGGTCAATGTTGCGTCCGCGGCGGGCCGGATGGGCTTCGGGGGAGTGTCGACCTATTCCGCCACGAAGTTCGCGGTAGCGGGTTTCACGGAAGCCATCGCGCTCGAGTCGGCGGCCACCGGTATCGCGTTCACCACCGTGTATCCCGGCATGGTCAGGACGGAGCTGTCCGCCGGTCTCGCCGACCACTGGCTGATGCGGACGTGTGCGCCCGAGGCCGTCGCTGCGGCCGTCGTCGACGCGGTGCGCCGCCGCCGGAGGTCGGTGTACGTGCCGCGTCGGCTCGGCCCGTTGACCACGGTCTACGGCCTGCTGCCGGCCAGTGGGCGAGCCGCGGTGATGGGTCTGCTCGGAGCCGACCACCAGATGCTTGACGGCGACGGTGACATCCGCCGCTCCTACGAGTCCAGGGTGAGCCGGGCGTCCGCGACCTAACCTTTGGGCCAAATCATGCCAAGTTGCTCCCAGTCGGCTCACAGGTGGCTAGGTTGAAGTTTGCCAACCGGGGGATGGAGCCGAGCCGGGGGGCAACGACAGAGGGGATCGCTGCCCCCCGCCTTGGTGTAGGAATTAGGAATTCAGACCCAGGCGGACCAGAAGCGGGTCAGCTGCATGCCGATCATGGCCAGCTGGGCGGGCACCCCGGACAAGTCGAAGAACCAGAACACGATCGAGAAGAACCACTGGTTCAGCGCGGGGGCCCACAGCAGAACGATCAGAATCAAGAACCCGAATTGCTTGGCCGGGGCCACCGCGCGCTGCGTCTCGGGGCTCAGGTGCGGCTCGAGCGCTGCGTAGCCGTCCAGGCCCGGGACCGGCAGCAGGTTCAGCAGCAGCGCGGTGATCTGCAGGAATCCCAGGAACGCGACCGCCGACCAGAACACCGCGTGGCCGGGGTCGGAGAACATCCGGACCGCGGCCAGCAGGACGACGGCGAGCACCAAGTTGGCCGTCGGGCCCGCCAGGCTCACCGCTGTGCGCTGCCGCGGGGTCATGTACTCGGTACGGAGATACACCGCGCCGCCGGGCAGTCCGATGCCGCCGAGCGCGATGAACAGCAGTGGCAAGCCGAGTGACAGGAGCGGGCTGGAGTACTTCAGTGGATTGAGCGTCAGGTAGCCGCGCATCGCGACGTCGTGGTCGCCGAATCGCCAGGCCGTGTAGGCGTGGCCGAACTCATGCAGGCACAGCGAAACCAGCCAGCCGGCGATGACGAAGGTGAATACCCCGACGTGGGCCAACAGCCGCGTGTCGGCCAGCCAGGCCAGCACCCCGCCGGCGACGGTGAACGCGACGATCACCAGGAAGACGGGGCTGGGCCGCACGGACTGGTGCAGCGGACGGATGTTCACCTCACGAAACTACCGGAAAGGCGGCGTGACCTGGGATCACGGCACCCGCAGCCAGCCGGTGGTGTGGCGGTAGAACGCCGATCGCTTCGCTTCCCGGGACAGCTCGACGCCGTCGCGGACGACCCGGGCGCCGGTGGTGCCGAGTTGGACGGCTCTACCGGTCAGCCAGCGACGCGGCCGCATCCGACCGGTCAGCACCGCCGCGCGCAGGCCCGGCATCGACGTGGTCGGCTCGATGCGCACGGCCGTGACCTCGCCGTCGAACAGCAGGTCGTCATCGACGACGGCCTCGCCGTAGATCACCCGGTCCTCGCCGGGGGGAAGCCAGAACGCGGCATCGACGAGCACGCTTCCGGTTTCGTCCCGGATCAGCGGAACGCGTTGCGCCGCGCCGGTTAACGCCTTCCGGGCGCCGCGCCACCGCGATACCCGAGCCACCTCGATGTCGAGTCGTTCGGTGCGCATCAACCGGGTCAGCACGGTTGCCAGATCGGCCGCCGAACCCACCACCACCACCCTCGAGGCCGTCCCCGCGGCGGCGTCGATAGCGGCCGGATCGGGGTCGTCGTGACACGGCAGCGAGGCCAGCGCGCGCGCCAGCCGGCGTCCCCCGAAACGCAACACGGCGATCTCGGTGTTGGTCAACGACACTCCTGGGGGCGCGCTCCGATAGGGTAGGTCACCGGCTGGACAGAATTTATGCAGATCAGCGGGAGATTACGCCATGCCGGCAATCGTCCTCATCGGCGCCCAATGGGGCGACGAGGGCAAAGGTAAAGCCACCGATCTACTCGGTGGGCGCGTGCAGTGGGTAGTGCGCTACCAGGGCGGCAACAACGCCGGGCACACCGTCGTCTTGCCGACCGGCGAGAACTTCGCGCTGCACCTCATCCCTTCGGGCATCCTCACACCGGGCGTGACCAACGTCATCGGCAACGGCGTCGTCGTCGATCCCGGTGTGCTGCTGAAGGAACTCTCGGGCCTGGAAGATCGCGGGGTCGACACCTCGGGGCTGCTGATCTCCGCCGACGCCCACCTGCTGATGCCCTATCACGTGGCCATCGACAAGGTGACCGAGCGCTACATGGGCAGCAAGAAGATCGGCACCACCGGCCGCGGCATCGGCCCGTGCTACCAGGACAAGATCGCCCGGATGGGCATCCGGGTCGCCGACGTCTTGGACCACGACCTGCTGGCCGCCAAGATCGGCGCCTCGCTGGAGCTCAAGAACCAGGTGCTGGTCAAGATCTACAACCGCAAGGCGCTCGATCCCGGCGAGGTCCTCGAGACGCTGCTGGCGCAGGCCGAAGGTTTCACGCACCGCATCGCCGACACCCGGCTGATCCTCAACACCGCGCTGGAAGCCGGTGAGACGGTCCTGTTGGAGGGCTCGCAGGGCACCCTGCTCGACGTCGACCACGGCACCTACCCGTTCGTCACGTCCTCGAACCCGACCTCGGGTGGCGCGGCCGTCGGTTCGGGGATCGGTCCGACCCGCATCACCACGGTGCTCGGCATCCTGAAGGCCTACACCACCCGGGTCGGCTCCGGCCCGTTCCCGACCGAGCTGTTCGACGAGCACGGCGCGTATTTGGCCAAGACCGGCGGCGAGGTCGGGGTGACCACGGGTCGCCCGCGTCGCTGTGGCTGGTTCGATGCGGTCATCGCCCGCTACGCCACCCGGGTCAACGGGATCACCGACTACTTCCTGACCAAGCTCGACGTACTGTCGAGCCTGCAGACCGTGCCGGTCTGCGTCGGTTACACGGTCGACGGCAAGCGCACCAACGAGATGCCGATGACGCAGAGCGATATCGCCCGCGCCGAGCCGATTTACGAAGAGATGCCCGGCTGGTGGGAGGACATCTCAGGAGCCCGCGAGTTCTCCGACCTGCCCGCCAAGGCGCGTGACTACGTGCTCCGCCTGGAAGAGCTTGCCGGAGCGTACGTTTCGTGTATCGGCGTGGGCCCCGGCCGGGATCAGACGATCGTTCGCCGCGACATTCTGGCGGAGCGCGCGTGAGTGATGAACGCGAACTCGATCCCGACTACTACAAGCACGGCGGTTTCCCGAAGTTCGAAGTCGCCCAACCCGGCGAGGGATTCGGCCGGTTCCTGACCGCGATGCGCCGGGCTCAGGACCTGGCCGTGTCGGCCAATCCGGACCCCGATGTCTGGACCGCGGCCGCCGACCGGGTCGAGGAACTGGTCACGCTGCTGGCCCCGTTCGAGGCGGCCGAAGGCGTCGGCCCGGCCAATCGGGTGCCCAGCCTGCCGGGTGCCGGCAGTCTGCTGATGGCGCCGTACCACGTGACCAAGTTCGATTCCGAAGCTGTCGAGTTGACGGTGCGGTTCAGTAGGTTTCACGTCGGTGGCAACTATGCCGTGCACGGCGGGGTGTTGCCGTTGATGTTCGACTCGGTGTTCGGCATGGTCATTCACGCGACCGGGCGGCCGATCAGTCGGACCGCCTTCCTGCACGTCGACTACCGCAACGTCACGCCGATCGACACGGACCTGACGGTGCGGGGTTGGCTGCGGGAAGCCGAGGGCCGCAAGGCCTTCGTCAACGCGGAGCTGCGAGATCCCGACGGGACGCTCTGCGCCGAATCGCACGGTTTGATGGTGCGTCTGCTGCCCGGCCAGCCCTGAATCTGTCACGATAACGACGTGGCCGACTCCGATATTGGCACCAACCGCTCGTCGACACTGAAAACACTCACCACCCCACGGGCGGCTGCAGCGGCCGGCGTGGCGTTCGCGTTGCTGTTCGGCGCCAACATGATTCTGATCCGCTCGTCGCTGCCGGAGGGAGCCCAGCCCGGTTCGCAGTGGCTGGACGCGGCGAGCGGCAAGATGAAGATCGCGGCCATCCTGATGCCGTTCGCGGGGATCAGCTTCCTGTGGTTCATCGGCGTCGTCCGCGATGGCCTGGGCCGGCTGGAAGACCGGTTCTTTTCCACCGTGTTCCTCGGCAGCGGACTGCTGTTCCTGGCGATGATGTTCGTGACGAGCGCGGTCGGCGCAGGCCTGGCCGGCACTAACGGAGCGGTGGGACACGAGCAGCTCGGGCACAGCGAGGTGGCGTTGTTCGGCCAGATGATCGTGCTGGCGTTGTCGAAGACCTATGCGTTGCGGATGGCGGCGGTGTTCATGATCTCGCTGGCGACGATCTGGCTGCGGACCGGTCTGATGCCGCGCTGGCTGGTGTACGTCAGCTACCTGCTTGCGGTGGCATTGCTGATCGCCAGCGACATCAGCATGTGGTTGACGCTGGGCTTCCCGATCTGGGTGCTGGTCGTCAGCCTGCTGTTGCTGTCGCGTGCGGGTGTGTTCGAGGGGCTTCGCGACGAGCACAGGTTGTGAGCTTCACCAGGTCACCGGCAGTGCTCGCAGGCCATAGATGAAATGGAACGGTTTGAATTCGATCTCGTCGAACGGCTGAGCGCATTCTAGGTTCGGAAAGCGCTGCAGCAGTGCGGGAAACGCGATCCGCATTTCCATGCGGGCCAGCGGCGCGCCCAGGCAGTGATGTACACCGTGGCCGAACGCCAAGTGGCTCAGCATGTCTCGCTTGATGTTCAGCACGTCAGGATCGTCGACCAGTGCAGCATCCCGATTGCCGGACACCAGTGCGGCCAGCACCAGACTGCCCGCCGGGATCGCAACCCCGGCGATCTGGACGTCGGCGGTGGTGATCCGCGGAATGCTGCTGTGCACGATGGACAGCCAGCGAAGAAGTTCCTCGACGGCGGGTGCGACCGCATCGGGTTCGTCGCGGACGGCGGCCAGCTGCTCGGGGTGCTGTAGTAGTGCCAGGGTGCCCAGGCTCAGCATGTTCGACGTCGTCTCGTGCCCGGCGAGCAGCAGCAGCGCGGAGACCCCGATCAGCTCGTCGTCGCTGAGCTCGTCGCCGTGCTCTCGCACCAGCATGCCGAGCATGTCCTCGCGGGGCTCGCGGCGAGCGGAGGCCACCAGCGCGCCCATGTATTCGCGGCCGGCCCGGACCAGCTCCAGACGCTCCGGGATCGGGATGGACAGGTCGAGCTGACGGGCGCTGCGCCGCTGGAAATCGTCGCGGTCGGCGTACGGCACCCCGAGCAGCTCGCAGATCACGAGGGAGGGGATGGGCAGGGCAAAGTCGGCCACCAGATCGGCTGGCGGGCCCGCCTGTTCGATCGCGTCGAGGCGCGCGGTGACGATCTCGACGATGCGCGGTTCGAGTGCCCTCATCCTGCGCACGGTGAACTCCCCGGTGAGCATCCGGCGTAGCCGGGCGTGCTGGGGCGGGTCGAGCCCCAGCAGATTGCCCGCCCGCGCGGAGGCCTGCTCGTCCTCGGCGAGCTGCGGCGCGCCCGGCACGACGAAACCCGGTGGCCTGCTGTTGGAGAAGTGCTCGTGGTCGGACAACACCGCCCTGATGTCGTCGTAGCGGGTGATCAAGTACACCTGCATGCCGAAAGCGTTGACGGCGGTGACCACACCGCTGCCATCGCGGATATCGCGTAGTTCCGGTGTGGGGTCGAACCCGTTGCGCCGCATATGCAGTGGCGGCAGCGCGGGAGCATGTGTCATGCTCCAACGTTACGCGCCCTGCGGGGGACGTTACGCGCCCTGCGGGGGACGTTACGCGCCCTCGCGGGGGTCGATCTCGGAGCGGGTGAACGCCGGCCACCAGATCGCCGGCCCGATCAGGGTGAACAGCGCGGGGATGACGACGGTGCGCACGACGAAGGTGTCCAGCAGGATGCCCAGGCCGACGATGATGCCCAGCTGGGTCATCACGATCAGCGGCAGCACGCCGAGCACGGTGAACACCGCCGCCAGCACGATGCCGGCGCTGGTGATGACTGCGCCGGTTGCCGACACCGCCCGCACGATCCCGCCGCGGGTGCCGAACTCCTGCGTCTCCTCGCGGGCACGGGTCACCAGGAAGATGGTGTAGTCCACCCCAAGTGCGACCAGGAACAGGAACGCGAACAGCGGAGTGGTGTTGTCCAGCGCCGGAAATCCGAGCACGTGGACGCTGACCCAGCCGCCCAGCCCCAGGGCGGCCATCGAGGACAGCACGGTGGCCGCCACCAGGACCACCGGGGCGAGCGCGGCCCGAAGCAGGACATAGAGCACCGCGAGCACCACGATCAGGATGGCGGGGATCACCACCCAGCGGTCGCGGACCGCTGCGTTCCCGGAGTCGAGGGCCTGCGCGTCCGAACCGCCCACCAATCCGCCGGGGTCCACCTTGTGCACTGAATCACGAAGGGCGGCAATGGTATCGAAGGCAGCTGCCGACGCCGGTTCGGCATTTATCACAACCTGCCATTGGGTCAGTCCGGTGTCGGACCGGCCCGCCGGGTTGGCCGATACGACGCCGGGGGTGGCCAGGATCGCCTGGTCGACGGCGGTGCTCTTGTCGGTGCTGGCGATCACCCGGGTCGGATCGGTGAGACCGCTGGGGAAGTGCGCGGACAGCGTCCGGTAGCCGGCCACCGAGTCCGCGCTCACCCGAAACTGGTCGATCTGGTTGAGCCCCACCGGAGTTGCCAGCAGGCCGGTGGCCAGGACCACCAGCACCGCGGTGGCCGCGACGGTGACCCGACCGGCATGACGCGAGACCCAGTCCGCGACCCGGTGCCAGAACCCGGCGTCGGCGATCTCCTCGGTACCGGCACGAGGAATGAAGGGCCAGAACAACTTCGGACCGAACAACGCCAGCAGCGGCGGCAGCGCCAGCAGCACGAATACGGCGGCGACCAGCAGCCCCGATGCGGCCTGTACCCCGAGGCTGCGGGTACTGGGCGACGATGCGAACAGCAGCGTCAGCAGGGCCAGCACCACGGTGGCGTTGCTGGCCGCGATCGCCGGACCGGCGAACCGGACCGCGGTGCTCAGCGCCCGGCGGTGGTTGCTGGTGTGGCGCAGTTCTTCTCGGTAGCGCGAGATCAGCAGCAGCGCATAGTTGGTGCCTGCGCCGAATACCAGCACGCTGGTGATGCCAGATGTCGAGCCGTCGGCGGCCAGGCCGGTCGCGTCGGCGATGGCCGAGCCCAAGACCGCGGCCACCCGATCGGCGAACGCGATGACCAGCAGCGGCACCAGCCACAGCACCGGCGAACGGTAGGTGACGATCAGCAGCAGCGCGACCACCGCGCCGGTGACGGCCAGCAGGGTGATGTTGGCCCCGGCGAACGCGTTTGCGATGTCGGCGCCGAATGCCGGCCCGCCGGTGACGTTGACCGTCAGGTCGGCCGGCAAGCCCGTCTTGGCGGCGTCTCGCAGCCCCTGGACTTCGTCGCTGAGCGCGAAACCGGACAGCGTCGCCGCGATCGGCACGGGAGCGAGCGCGGCCTTGCCGTCATCCGAGGAGGTGACCGGGATGGGCGGGCCGCCGACGCCGGTCGCGGCGACCATGCGGCCTCGCGCCGCTTCGGCTGCGGCCAGATCGCCCGGCGTGAGCGTCGCTCCGTCGGTGCGGGTGACGACGAGGATGACCGGGGCCGACTCGCCGCCGGGAAACTCCTTGAGCAGCGCGGCCGCCTTGGCCGACTCGGCACTCGGCGGCAGCGACACCGGCGACTGCTCTGCCGAACTGCCCTGGCCGATGGCGCCCAACAGGCCGCCGCCGATCACCGCGAGGATCAACGCCAGCAGCCAGGACCGTGGGTTGCTGACGAGATCGCCGATGCGCTCCCACGACGAACGCGTGGACTCGAGTCCTCGGTGCATCCCTCCAACATAGCTTCAATTTCTTAACAGTTCATCTACTTAACAGACATCCTGGCGGGATGGATGACGCCGGTCGGGCCGAGCTTGAGTCGGCCGTGATCGCCGACGTTCAGGCATTGTCGGCCGAATCCGACCAGATCGGCCGGGCGTTCGCGGGCGTCCACCAGCTCTCGGCAAATGACTTCCGAGCACTGGTGCACATCATGGTCGCGGAGAACGCCGGCACCCCGCTGACGGCGGGGGAACTGCGGTCCAGGATGGGGATGTCCGGTGCCGCGATCACCTATCTCGTCGAGCGGATGATCGAATCGGGGCATTTGCGCCGGGACACCGACCCGGCGGACCGCCGCAAGGTGATCCTGCGCTATGCCGACCACGGTATCGAAGTGGGCCGCGCATTCTTCACCCCGCTGGCCAACCACACCCACCGCGTCCTGGCTGATCTGCCTGACGACGATCTGGCTGCCGCGCACCGGGTGTTCACCGCCGTCCTTGCGGCGATGACGGCCTTCCAGGCCGACCTGAACTGAAACCTCGGCGTTTTGGAGAACTCGGCTGCGGACTTCGCCCAGCGTAAGTAAAGATATTGCAGGCGAACGGTTCTTGGGGGTTCAGGTGGTTGCCCGCACCGGTCGCCGATGGTCGATTGTGAAACGGGATCGGGGAACGGGCAATGAGTCGAACCAGACAACTGTGCGTGGGTGTTGCGGCCGCGGGCCTCTTCGGCCTCGGGTCAACCGTCGTGACGGCGGTCGCCTATGCCGATACGGGCAACGCCGACGGCGGTTCGTCGGCGAGCTCGGCCAGGGCCGGCTCGCCCAGCGCGGGTCCGAAAGCCCGTAGTCGTCCGCAGACGGAAACTCGGCGCGCCACAAGCACCGTCAGCCGGCCCGTGGCGTCGGCCTCGCGCAAACCTGCGGCGGCAGTCCGCACGACCGTGAAAACACCAGCGGCAGAAGCTCTCTCCTTGGCGCTGTCGACGCTCGGCATCACCCCTGTCGCAGCGGCGTCAGGGTCCTCGACGGTGTCGCCGGCGGTCGGCAACAGTCGCCGCGGTGTGGTGATGACCGCAACCGCGTCGGCCGCCGCGGGCAACGGAGGTTCGGTCAGCACCCTGGGGGTCAGCACCCCCACCCATGTCCTGGTGATCGGAATCGACGGCACGAACCTCAGCGCGATCCTGTCCGACCCCAAGAACGTCAACCTGCAAGCCCTGATGACCGGTGGCACCACCGCCGCGTCGACCATGGTCGGGCACATCACGATGTCCAATCCCTCGTGGACGGGGATCTTGACGGGCGTGTGGAGTGAGAAGACGGGTCTGTTCAACAACGTGTTCACGCCCTGGACGTATGACAAGTGGCCGACGATCTTCAATCAGCTCGAGGCCTACGACCGGAACATCGAGACCATTGCGATCGCGGACTGGGAGAACATCGCCCAGATCGCCGGGGCGGGTTCGATCCCGGCCGACGTGATCAAGTTCTTCCCGAAGTACAACAACAGCTGGCTGGACACCGACGACCTGGTGGGCCAGGCATCCGTCGACGCCATCAACGGCACCACCGCGGGGGTCTCCAGTTTCAATTTCACCTACTTCGTCGGGGTCGACGACACCGGGCACGAGTCCGACGCCGGTTCGCAGCAGTACAAGGAAGCGCTGAACAACGTCGACGAGAACGTCGGCGAGATCATGAAGGCGGTCAACGATTGGAATATCGCCCACCCCGACGAGAAGTGGACGGTGCTCGTCACCACCGATCACGGTCAGGTGCCGTGGCCGACCATCCGACTTGGCTCCGATATGCGGGCACACGGCTTCCAAACACCTTGGGAAACAACGACTTTCGTGATTGCCAACGGGACGGGCTTCGAGCCGGGGGCGATCAACAACACCTATTCCAACATCGACATCACGCCAACGGTGGCCTCGCTGTTCGGCCTGACACCCGCGTCCTATTCGGCCGGCAAGCCGCTGATGGACCTCGCCGGAAGTGACTACAAGCCCGTTACCCCCGGCTTCGACGGGATCAACCAAGCGCTCACCGATGCGATAGCGATGTACGGCTATCCCGATGTCGTCACCACTGTGGCTTTGGACCTCCGAACGATCGTCGGGTTCGTCCCCTACTTCGTGTACAGCGTGTTCAACGGACTCACCGCTGACATGACGGGGCCGCTCAAGCTGCCGATCCAGTTCCTCGGCGCGGTGCTCTACCAAGCGGTCAACATCCCGGCGCAGATCATCGCGCGGCTGACCGGGGTGACCGGCAACCAGATCATCCCGCCGGACCTGTGGCCCTACACGACGGTGCCGGGCGTGCAGCCCTTGCCGCCCGCGACTGCGGTGCCGAGCACGGAGGCCATCGCCGTCTGAGGGACTGTCGGCACGTCCTGGTTAAGTGGGGGCGTGCTCGACACCGTCGCCGTGGAGAACTACCGCTCACTGCGCAGGCTGGTCGTGCCGCTGGGCGGCTGCAATGTCGTCACCGGTCCCAACGGCTCCGGCAAGTCCAGCCTGTACCGGGCGCTGCGGCTGCTGGCCGACTCAGCGCGCAACGGCGCGGTCAATGCGCTGGCCCGTGAGGGCGGGCTGAGCTCGACGATGTGGGCGGGGCAGGGCGAGAAGGGTCCGGTGAGCCTCAAGCTCGGCTTCGCCGGTGAGGATTTCGGCTACGCCGTCGATTTCGGCATGCCTCAGGAGGGCAACACCGCCTTCAACCTGGACCCGCAGATCAAATCCGAGGCCGTGTGGGCCGGGCCGGTGCTGCGACCGTCGGCGCTGCTGGCGCAGCGGTCGGGTCCGGCGGTTCTGATCCGTGATGCCGACGACGGCTGGCGCACCGTGGCCACGCTGCGGCCCTTCGACAGCATGCTCAGCGAGCTTGCCGATCCGCAGGCGGCACCCGAGTTGCTGGCATTGCGCGAGCGGGTGCGGTCCTGGCGGTTCTACGACCATGTCCGCACCGACAGTGGCGCACCCGCACGCCGGCCCCAGATAGGCACCCGGACAATGGTTTTGAGCCATGACGGGGCCGACCTTGCGGCGGCACTGCAGACCATCGCCGAGGTCGGCGATGCCGGGGCACTCGCCGAGGCGGTCGACGACGCGTTTCCGGGCAGCCGGGTCGAGGTCCGCTGCAGCGACAGCCGCTTCGAGGTCACCCTGCGCCAGCCCGGGATGCTGCGGGCACTGACGGCGGCCGAACTGTCCGACGGCACGTTGCGCTATCTGCTATGGGTTGCCGCCTTGCTCACCCCGCGGCCGGCCGAGCTCACCGTGCTCAACGAGCCGGAGGCCAGCCTGCACCCCGACCTGCTGCCCGCACTCGCCGCGCTGATCGCCCGCTCCTCGGAGCGGTCCCAGGTCGTCGTCGTCACCCACGCCGCCGCGTTGGTCGAGGCGTTGCGCCGCCAACAGCGCGATGTCAACGCTGTCGAACTCGCCAAAGACGACGGCCGGACCGTCATCGTCGGCCAGGGACTCCTCGACGAGCCGTCCTGGCACTGGCCTGCACGGGGATGAGCACACCTATCCTTGGGCATCATGCGTGTGATGCTGGTCGGATCTGGTGAGCTGAGCCGCGAGCTGGTGCTGGCCTTTCAGCGGCTCGGTGCCGAGGTGGTCGCGGTCGATCGCTACGCCGACGCACCGGCCCATGACGTCGCTGACGAGGCCCTGGTGGTGACCATCACCGACCCCGACGAACTGACTGCCGCGATCACCAGGGTGGAACCGGCCTACGTCGTGGTCGACACCAACGAAGTGGCCATCGACGCGCTGCGGGCCGCCTCCGACGGTGGAACCACCCAGGTCGTACCCGGCGTCTACGCCACGCAGCTGAGCCTGGACCGGGAGGGGATGCGCAGGCTGGCCGCCGACGAATTGGGCCTGCCGACCGCACCGTTCTGGTTCGCCGGGTCCGTCGAGGAGCTGACCGCGGTCGCCGAGCACGCCGGGTTCCCGCTGGTGGTCAAGCCGGTGATCGGGGTGCCCGGCCAGGGACAGTCGGTGCTGCTGCGTCCCGACGACGTCGAGCCCGCCTGGCAGCGTGCCGTCGCGGCCGGCGGCCGGGTGCCGCACAACCGGGTCCTGGCCGAGACCGTCGTCGAGATCGACTACGCGGTCACCTTGCTCACGGTGCGCACCGACGGACCCGCGGGCCCGGCGCTGCACTTCTGCGAGCCGATCGGACATCGCCAAGTCGACGGCGGCGTCCTGGAGTCCTGGCAGCCGCAGCAGATGACGCTGGCGGCCCTCGGCGCGGCGAAGTCGGTGGCGGCGCGGATCGTGCGGGCGCTGGGCGGCCGGGGCGTGTTCGGGGTGGAGCTGCTGGTTCGCGGCGACGAGGTGTACTTCTCCGACGTCAGCGTGCGTCCGTACGACAGCGGGCTGGTCACGCTGCGCACCCAGCGGTTGTCCGAGTTCGAGCTGCACGCCCGGGCCGTCCTCGGCCTGCCGGTGGACACGATCATGATTTCGCCGGGGGCCGCCGAGGTCACCTACGGCAGCGCCGACGATGCCGCGATCACCCCGGAGATCGACCCCGTCGTGCTGGCCGAGGCCCTGGTGGTGCCGGAGAGTGACGTGCGGCTGCTGGGCCGCCACGACGGTTCGGCGCGGTCGCGGCTCGGAGTTGCGCTGGCCACCGGGTCCGACGTCACCACCGCCCGGGATCGGGTGCGACAGGTCTCCACGGCGCTGCACCGGGTGTGGCGGCCGTGACCGAACCTGAGCACGATCGCTCGAGCCCGATGCCCATTTTGATCGCGCTGGGGGTAGCCGTGCTGGTGCTCGCGGCGATCGGGGTCGCCTGGCTGTTCAGCAACAAGCCGATCAGTGAGGACGTCAGGGTCGGTCGTGCCGCCGTCGGCCAGAACGACGCCCTGCAGCGGGACGACTATGGGGACTTCCGCACGTACACCTGTGCCGCACAGCAGGGCACCGAAGCTGAAGTGCTTGCCGGCCAACAGAAATCAAGGACGGCACAGGGCGCCCGTTACGTCGACGACGTCACCGAGGTGAAGATCGACGGCGATAAGGCCACCGCTACCGTCGTCTACCACTTCGAGCGGTCGGCCGACAACAAGATCAAGGTGCCGATGACGTTCGTACGGGAGAAGGGGGACTGGACCGTCTGTTCGCCCGGTCCGGTCTAAGAGCCGCCCGGATTGATGTGGAAGACTCGGCCGGGTGAGCTACGCAGGAGATATCACCCCTGAGGCGAGCTGGAAGCTGCTCAACGAGAACCCCGACGCGGTCCTGGTGGACTGCCGCACCGACGCCGAATGGCGCTGGGTCGGGGTACCGGATCTGTCCAGCCTCGGCCGCAGCGTGGTGTTCGTGGAATGGAATCGCGGCAACGGGCAGCACAACGAGGATTTTGTGGCCGACCTGATCGCTGCCGGCGTCACTCCCGGCGAACGGCCCGTCGTCTTCCTCTGTCGCTCTGGAAATCGCTCCATTCCCGCGGCCGAGACCGCCACCGCCGCCGGAATTACGCCGTCCTACAACATGCTTGACGGTTTCGAGGGCCAACTCGACGAGAACGGCCACCGCGGCGTCAATGGCTGGCGGGCGCTGGGTCTGCCCTGGAAGCAGTCATGAGCGAACCTCAGGTTCCCTCGGTCCGGATTCCTGCCGAACTGCCCGACGGCGTGAGCCAGGCGACCATCGGGGTACGCGGCGGGCTGTTGCGGTCGGGCTTCGAAGAGACCGCCGAGGCGATGTACCTCACGTCCGGCTACGTGTACTCCTCGGCCGCCGAGGCCGAGAGGGCGTTCACCGGCGACATCGACCGCTACGTCTACTCCCGCTACGGCAACCCGACGATCTCGATGTTCGAGGAACGCCTGCGGTTGATCGAGGGCGCGCCTGCGGCGTTCGCGACGGCGTCGGGGATGGCGGCGGTGTTCACCTCGCTGGGCGCGCTGCTGGGCGCGGGGGATCGTCTGGTGGCCGCGCGCAGCCTGTTCGGCTCGTGCTTCGTGGTGTGCAACGAGATCCTGCCGCGCTGGGGTGTGGAGACCGTCTTCGTCGACGGAGAGGACCTCTCCCAGTGGGAGGAGGCGCTGAGCAAGCCCACGCAGGCGGTGTTCTTCGAAACCCCGTCCAACCCGATGCAGTCACTGGTCGACATCGCCGCGGTGTCCGAGATGGCACACGCCGCCGGCGCGAAAGTGGTGCTGGACAACGTCTTTGCCACTCCGCTGCTGCAGCAGGGCTTCCCGCTCGGTGTGGACGTGGTGGTGTACTCGGGCACCAAGCACATCGACGGCCAGGGCCGGGTGCTCGGCGGGGCGATCCTGGGCGACAAGGAGTACATCGACGGTGAGGTGCAGAAACTGATGCGCCACACCGGGCCTGCGCTGTCGGCATTCAACGCCTGGGTGTTGCTCAAAGGGCTGGAGACCATGTCGGTCCGGGTGGACTATTCGAACCGCTCTGCACAGCGCATCGCCGAATTCCTGGAGACGCAGGCAGGGGTGAACTGGGTGAGGTATCCGTTCCTGGAGTCCCATCCCCAGTACGACCTGGCCAAGCGGCAGATGCGCGGCGGCGGCACCGTGGTGACCTTCGAACTGGATGGCGGCAAAGACCGCGCGTTCGAGGTACTCGACAAGCTGCAGGTGATCGACATCTCCAACAATCTCGGTGACGCCAAATCGCTGATCACCCATCCGGCGACGACCACCCACCGCGCGATGGGGCCCGAGGGTCGCGCCTCGATCGGGCTCGGCGACGGGGTGGTGCGGATTTCGGTCGGGCTGGAAGGCACCGAGGATCTGATCGCCGACCTGGAACGCGCGCTGGGGTAGCGGTGTCGCGAAACTCCGACGCCAAGAAGGCCCGCCGCAAGAAGCGGCAGGTCAATCGGGATGCGCGCTGGCTGCCCGACGAGGTGGTTGGCACCCTCGACGATGTCGACGTCGAACTCGCACAGGCGGTCGAGACGTTCGACGAGTGGCTGACCTCCCGCGGCTGGACGTTTGACGCGGAGTTCTCCACCGAGACGTTGATCAGCTGGTTCTACGAGCCGTCGGCCGCCGCTGTCGTCGAGGGATACGAGCCGGTCACGCGGATCTGGATCACGGCGTCGGGAGAACAGGACGACTTCCCCGAGGGCGTCAAGGCGGTACTGGTCGGCACCGGTGGTGAGGGTGAGGGGATGCTCTACTCCATTGCCCCGGAAGTCCTGCTGTCCCATATGGATTCGGTCGAGGCCTACCGGCCGGGGGCCGCGATCCCGGTTCTGGGCTAGGACATCAGCAGAAGCGCAGCCGTCACGACCATGACGACGGCGGTGCCGCCATGGATGCCGAACGCCACGGACTTGGTGCCGCCGCTGCGGAGCACGATGACTGCGTCCGCGACCGGAATGATTGTGGCGGCCAACAGGACCCAGCTGAGTAGGTGTGTCGCCCCCGCGACCATCAGGACGATCACGATCAGCCCGGACGCGATATCGCGGATGCCCTTCACACTCAGATGGGCACCCTCGCCCGGCACCCCATAGCCTTCCGCGGCGGCGGCCGGCGCGAGGAGGAAGCGCGCACCGATGACGATGATGGCAGCGGCGATGAGCCCGGCGAGAACGTAGCCGATGGTGATGATCATTGGGAAAGCTCCTCGTATTTCAGGGGGCTGACTGAGATGGTGTGGACATCGGTGATGTCAGCTACGTCGAAGCCCGCCATGTCCGCGGCGAATTCCGGGCTGGCCATGATGCTCCGCGCGAGCTCGTCGGGGTCGACGTCCTCCGGGTAGCGGATCAGTGCGACGAGTCGCCGCGCGTCTCCGCGACATTCGGTCCACACGCCCTCGGTGCTGACCCCGAACTTCCGGAACGTCGCCAGGTGGCGGGCCCAGTGCACCGTCGCGTACTGCTGCAGGGCTTCGGCTGACCGAAGGGTGTAGATCCTGAGCTGCAACATCGTCAGATCGCCAGCGCTACGCAGAGGGCGGCCACCGCGAGGCCCTGCAACATCGCGCGGGCATTGATGATTCGGTCCCACTGTGCTTGCAGTGCACGCCCATTCGCCGGTGGGCGGCCGGTCTCGGCGGCCGAGGTGAGTCGGCGATTGATGGGTGCGCTCACCCGCGTGTAGAGCACGAGCCACACCAACAGCAGCACCACTGCCGCGCCGGCCGCTGTCGCCTGCGGCCAGTGTCCGGCCAGGGCGGCCGAGACCGCGGCCGCCGCGGAGGCCACCACCCCGATTGCCCCGGGAATGGGCATCCGCCGGTCCCCGTAGCGATGAACGTGGCCCATGACCGCGACCAGGGTGGGGTCGTCGATCAACGTCAGTGCCGGTCGCAGCACGATCGCGCAGAACACGTCGGTGCCGTAGACCACCGCAGTGCCGAGCACAGCGACCAGTGCGGCCGTCCGGGTGATGAGGTCCAGATTCATCTCGAGGCTCCTTGTGGGGCGGGTGTTAGCAACGCTAACCCGCGCGGAACTTGTTGGCAATAGCAGTGCTAGATTTTCTAGCCATGCTAGATTCGGGCATGGCCATCGATGACCGCCGCGCGCGCGACCGTGAGGCCCGGCGTCGGCTGATCGTCGCGACGGCCCGCGCTCTGGCCGAGAACGAAGGCTGGGATGCGGTCACCACCCGTCGGCTGTCCACCGAGATCGAGTACAGCCAGCCGGTGCTGTACAAGCACTTCGCGGGCATGGAACAGATCGCCGACGCGGTCGCGGTCGAGGGGTTCGGCGAGCTCACGGAAGCAATGAGGGCCGCCCAGAGCGGCTCCGGCTCAGCCGATGACGCACTGAGTCGAATTGCCCACGCCTACCTTGATTTCGCCCGCGACAACCCGGCGATGTACGACGCGATGTTCACCCGGGCGACCGGCCTCCGCTTCGCCACCGATGACACTCCGCCGCAGCTCGAGGATTCGTTCGCCGCGATGCGGCAGGCCGTCGACGCCGTCGCGGGCGATCGTGACGCCGACACGCTCACCGAGGTGTTCTGGGCTGCCTTGCACGGACTGGTCACTTTGGGCCGTGCCGGCCGGCTGCGCGACGACTACGACGATGATCGTATTCGATTGCTGGTCAGCGAATTCGCGACTCGGCGCTAGTCCTTGCCCGGGGTCTCCACCACGCCGGTGGCCGATTGCGCGCGCTTCTCATAGGCCGCTCGCGCGGCGGTGTCGAAGTCGAGGAACACCCGGTCGGTGCCCATCTTGTTGGACAGCCAGCGCCGGCCCCGCGGCGGCAGGAACATCACCGCAGCGGCCAGGAAGCGCGAATAGTTGGGCACCGAGATCGAGGTTGTCGGCTTGTCCAGGGCTTTGATGACCGCGGCGGCGATGTCCTCAGGCTGCACGGGCTTGGTGGCCGCGGTGGTGTGCGTGCCCGAGATCAGCTCGGTATTGGTGAATGTCGGCATGACACAACTGATGTGGACACCCTGCGGGGCGAACTCGTCGGCCAGCCCGGTCGTCAGCCCGACGACGGCGAATTTGGTTCCGGCATACAACGCTTGGCCGGGCACGGCCAGCATGCCGGCCATCGAGGCGATGTTGACGATGTGGCCGCCGCGGCGCTTGACCATCTCCGGCAGCACCAGCCGACAACCGGTGAGCACGCCGTAGAAGTTCACCTCGACGGCCGTGCGTACCGCCTGCTCGGAGTGATCGAGGAACGGACCGACGGGCATGACGCCGGCGTTGTTGATCAGCACGTCGATGTGGCCGCCCCCGTCTGCGCGGGCCTTGTCCAGGAACGTCGCGAACGATTCGGGGTCGCTGACGTCGAGCGGGTAACCCGAGACCGGTCCGAGCTTGCTCAGCTGAGCAACGGCCGACTCCTCCAGTGCGACGTCCCGGTCGCCGATCACCACGCGCGCGCCGCGCAGCAGCAGCGCCCGGGCGGTGGCGAACCCGATGCCCCGCGCAGCGCCGGTGATGGCGATGGTCTTGCCACGGATGTTGTCCATGGCCGGGAACTTTACAGGTGTCAAATTCTGGGCGAAAGGGTGTCGCGAGATCCGCTGTGTGCTGATGGCGTCGAGTGTGCGTGCAGGGCGGGATGTGGCCCGATTGGTCGCCGTGGGTGCACACTCGACGGCGTGAGTCCATTGCGGTTCGTCCCTGTTCAGCAGGATGACGAGCTGGCGCAACCGCTGCTCGCGGAGCTCGCCGTCGAGTACGCCACCCGCTACGACGGCACCGAGGAATTCGTGGCGAGGTGGCTGCGCAACCATCCGCCCGGCACATTCAGCCCGCCCGATGGCGGCATGCTTGTCGGGCTGGTCGAGGACCGACCGGTGACGGGTGGGGCCTTCTGCCGCTTCGATGACGACACCGCCGAACTCAAGCGGATCTGGACCGACAGCCGAAGCCGCCGCCGCGGGTTCGGCACGCAACTGCTCGCCGCGCTGGAGGCCGAGATCGCCGCGCGGGGCTACCGCCGGGTCTACCTGACGACCGGTAATCGCCAGCCCGAAGCCGAAGCGCTCTATGACAGCGCCGGCTACACGCGGCTTGACGAACCCCTGCCCAGTCAGGGCGAGGTGTTCCCGGTGGCGTTCGTCAAAGTGCTTTAGAAACAGTCGAATTCGCGACTCAGCGTGGCGTGGCCTGACGCGCGGCCTCGCGGATCGGCCCGACCCATAGGTCTCCATGCCCGGGAATCAGCACATCGGTTTCCAGCATCGCCAGCGCCGACAGACTCCGCACGCAACCTTGCTCGTCGTGGTTGAAGACGCCGTGCAGTAACTGCGGGCCCTCTCGCGAGGCCAGCGGATGGCCGGTGACCAGGGCGTCGCCGCTGACCAGCACTCCGTCGACGAGGTAGGAGCAGTGGCCGCCGGTGTGCCCCGGGGTCGGAACGGCCAGCGGCCGGCCGGGCAAGCGCTCGGCGACGTCCTCGGTGAGGGCGCCGGCCGTCGGGATGCCCGCGTGCACCAGCGCACCCTTGCCGACGATGTCCAGCGACCACTTCACCCAGCGCGGTCGCCAGGCGTGCAACATCAGGTCAACCGGTGAGGCCTGCTGGATGTATTCGCGCTTGGCGTGGCCTACCTCGTCGGCGTGGCAATAGACCGGAGTGCCGTGCTGCTCGGCGAACCAGATGGCCGAGCCGAAGTGGTCGACGTGGGCATGCGTCAACAGGATCGCGGTGACGTCGGACGGTCCGAAGCCGAGCTCCCGCAGCGACAATAGGACGTCATCACGTTGGCCGGGGAAACCGGCGTCGATAAGCATGACGCCGGCGTCGTCAGTGACGACGGTCCAGTTGACCAGCGGGGTTTGTGCCATGTGGACGTGGTCGGTGATCGCAGTGAGGGTCACGGCCATGCCGCGAGTTTAAAACGAGACTCCGGCTGACCACACTGCGCCGGAGGGGAGTAGAAACGAGAGCGTGGCTGAACTCAAACTGGGATACAAGGCGTCGGCGGAACAGTTCGCACCGCGTGAGTTGGTTGAACTGGCGGTGCTCGCCGAGGCGCACGGGATGGACAGCGCGACGGTCAGTGACCACTTCCAGCCGTGGCGTCACGAGGGTGGCCACGCGCCGTTCTCGCTTGCGTGGATGACGGCAGTGGGTGAGCGCACCAAGCGGCTGGTCTTGGGCACGTCGGTACTGACCCCCACCTTCCGCTACAACCCGGCCGTCATCGCACAGGCCTTTGCGACCATGGGGTGCCTGTATCCGGACCGCATCTTCCTCGGCATCGGTACGGGCGAAGCGCTCAATGAGATCGCCACCGGATACGAGGGCGAGTGGCCGGAATTCAAGGAGCGCTACGCCCGGCTGCGCGAGTCGGTGCGGTTGATGCGCGAACTGTGGCTGGGCGACCGGGTCGATTTCGAGGGCGAGTACTACAAGACCAAGGGCGCCTCGATCTACGACGTGCCCGAGGGTGGTATTCCGATCTACATTGCCGCGGGCGGACCGCAGGTGGCCAAGTACGCCGGCCGGGCGGGCGACGGCTTCATCTGCACCTCCGGCAAGGGTGAGGAGCTGTACAAGGACAAGCTCATTCCGGCCATGCGCGAGGGTGCCGAGGCCGCCGGGAAGAACCCAGACGACATCGACCGGATGATCGAGATCAAGATCTCCTACGACCCGGATCCGAAGCTCGCACTGGAGAACACGCGCTTCTGGGCGCCGTTGTCGCTGACCGCCGAGCAGAAGCACAGCATCGACGACCCGATCGAGATGGAGAAGGCCGCCGATGCGCTGCCGATCGAACAGGTGGCCAAGCGCTGGATCGTGGCATCAGATCCCGACGAGGCCGTCGCGAAGGTCAAAGATTACGTCGACTGGGGCTTGAACCACTTGGTGTTCCACGACCCGCGCCAAGATCAGCGCCGGTTCCTCGAGCTGTTCAAGAAGGATCTCGAACCGCGCCTGCGCAAGCTCGGCTAGGGCTGCGGCTGCCGCCGGGGTTGGGGCGATCCCGTCACCTCGTAGATGCGCCAACGGATTTGGCCGGTAGCGCCGACTGCGGCGAATACCAGTCGGCCGAATCCGGCGCCATCTGCCCACAGCGTCGGCCAATGCAGGTTCACCGCGTCCGGCGCATCGTTGAGCGCAGGATTGCTCACCAGGATGTAGCGAATGTGGTTGTCCCACGGCCGGCTGAGTGCGGCTGCGAAATCGTAGTCGCTGGTCACGACGAACTGCTTTGGGTCGTCGGAGTACAGCCAGATGCCCCAGCCGGCGAAGGTGTCCATCAACACCGAGCCATCGGGGAGGTGTTTGGCGTCCAGGTAGTCGGCGATCAAGCGATCGTCGGTGCGCAGCCGTCGGTACCACTGCTCGGCGGGTGGGTAGCGTTGCGGATCGAGGATCGACCGCCAGCCGAACTGCAGGTGCTGGTTGCCGATGTCGGGGTTGAGCATCGCCGTGGCGGTCACCGGGAAGACGAGTAGCGATGCACTCAGTAGCGCTGCGCCGAACTTGACTGCGGAGCCGGGCTTTTCGCTGTGCCTACCGTGATCCCGAGCGGGCGCCCAGCAGCACATGGCGATGACGATGACCATGGGTATCGCGAGAATGTAAAAGCGGAACCAGCCGAAGGTGGTGCCGGTGAACTGCCCCCACACGGCAAACGCGAGTACGGAGCCGAAGATCGCCACCGGCACAAGCGGATCCACCCGTCGGTTCTTGGCCGCCAGCCAACAGGCAAGGGCGACGGCGATCCCGCTCACCGGCTGCATGGCCAGCAACCGCGCCGCAATGACGAATGGTTCGTTGTTACCCGACTTGTCGGTGGTCATGCCGCGCAGAGCCGCTGTCGCGATCTGGCCGGCATTGCCGTATGTCGAGGACAGGGTGGCAAAGAGATCGCCGGTGGTGATCCAGCCGACCAACGCCCAGGACGTGAAGGCAACACCGATCGGGAAACCTACGATCAGAATGTTCAGAGCGGTTCGCTGCCAGAGCATCCGGCGGTCGGAGTAGGCGCGGTCGGCGAGGGTGATCAACGCGACGAGAGCTGCCGTGGCGGCGGCACTGAACGCGAACTCGTAGCGGGCGAGGTATCCGACGGCCAACGCGATCCCGACCCACGCCAGGTGGCCGACATCTCGGGAATTGACCCAGAGAAGCAAGTTCCGGGCCGCCCACAGCGTGCAGAAGATCTCGGCGGCCTCGCTCATGCCGGAGGCACCGTAGATGACGATCACGGGATTGGCAGCCAGTGCGATCGTCGCGACCCACCGCCATCCGGTGGGCAGACCACGATCGCCGGCGATCCGGCGCACCATCACGACCGCGGCGGCCATGAACAGCGAGCTCTGTATGACCGATGCCAAGCCGGCGGTTTTCAATTCCGGCCACCATCGGGCCAGGGGAAGCAGAGGAATCTCGGAGAGGCTGGGCAGCGGATTCCAGACGAAACCGATCGCCGACACGTGCGGATCCCGGCTCATGATGGCGTAGCCGGCGTTGGCGAGCCGGCTGGGTCCGTCAGGATCGAAGTAGTTGTAGCGCAGTATCATTACGGCGCCGACCGCGAAGTACACCGCCGAGCAGACGAGAAAGAGCGCTATCCCGGGGACGGGGCTCGGTTGGCGGCCTACCGGGGCGTTGTCCACCCTGGTCGGCACCCAACGGGTGAGCTCAGGTGCTGCCACGGCGTCGCCGGTACAGGAGGAGTCCAACTACGGCGAGCACAGCGACGCCGCACACTCCCGCCGTGAGCCATATCCACCAGCGCCAAGCCGGGCTCGCGACGGGTCGCGGGGCCATCGGGCCGCCCTCACGGACGGTGAGCGGCACAGTGACGTTCTTGGCGCCGGTGGCAATGACGTCACCGGACAGTGAGGACCATCGATTGTCTTGTGCCCGAACGTAATCGAAGCTTCGGTCGACCAGCGACCAGTCGGTGCTGCTGCTGATCGCCAGCACCGGGCGATTGTTGTCGGTGAACGCCTGGATCACGCCGAGCGGTCCGTCGAGATTCACCGCGGTGACCGGGTCGCCGTTGATGGTGACCGAATTCGTCTCACCGGGTGTGACCGGCGCCTTGAGGCCCGAGCGCGACAGCTGCTGCGGGTCGGCGACGACAAGGAGTGCCGAGCCCGACTTCACCGAGTCGGTCAGCGTGCGGACCACCGGACGCAGCGGGGTGTCGGTGCTCTGTCCCATCAGGTTGATCGCCTGCGCCGCATAACGAATCGACTCGGCATCGCCGAGTGCGACGCTGAACTCCGGGGTAAACGCCATCGGGAGCGCGGGGAATCCGCCACGATTCCCGGTGCCCGGTGTCACCGAGACCGTCGAAGCGGGGTCGAGGGCAAAGGTCAGCCGATCGCTGAGCGGGGCACAGTCCTGCTTCGGCGCGTACTGAATGTCAAGGGCCAGACCGGTTTGTGAAGAGATCACATCAGCAGGGATATCGGCGCTGATATCCAGATGGCCCGACGAATCCAGGGTGTGCGACGCGAGTTGGGTCGAACCGCTGCGCAACACGACCGATCCGCTGCCGGCGGCGATCGGGGTGTAGCGGGCGATCAGGTGTAGTTGCGCGCCCTGGATGGCCCCCACACCGAACGCGGTGGCGTCGAAGGCCGTGTACAGCGTCGCGGTGCCGAGTACCGACGTCTGCTGCGTCATGCCGAGCTGACCGAACGTGAGGATGTTGGTGGACGGCTCCATCGAGTCGATGACCGTGTTGACTGTCGCAGCGCCACTCTGGGCCAGGTCGATTCGGCGATCGGTGAACAGTGCGACCTGGTTCTGCAGGGTGTTGTCCTGGCCGGAGATCACCAGCGCGGCGTCCGGGGTGCCCGGGTCGCGGACTGTGAGACCTGGTTTCGGATCTCGGCGAATCTCGATCAGGCGGCTGTCGGTGGGATCCACCGGCGTGGCCTGCTCGGCAGTGTCGATATCGACACGCACCGGCATGGGCCGATACAGCGAACTGAGTTTGGCGTCCAGGGACAGGGCCGCCTGCTGGACGTCCTTGGGCGCATTGGGGCCGACCCACAGTACGAACCGGGACAGATAGCCGGGCCGGAAATCCGAGACGGCGGTCGGTGCCGGTGATTGGCCAACGAACGTCGTTGCCAGTTGGCTCAAGGTCACCGACGGCGGCACCGCGCAGCTGTTGCCGGGCGGGTTGTCGTCGCGCAATACGAAGCTCAGCTTCACGGTGCCGTTGGTGACCAACGCCTGCGAGGTGTCGATCGCAAACGGTGCGACGGATGTGCCTGCCGGGATGAGAATCTCGCCGAGCACGATCCCGCGGGAGTCGGCCACGTCGACTCGTCCGCTCGCGACATTGACCACCGAACCGATCTGGCCGGTCACCACAGACCCGGACATCTCAGGTGGCAAGGGCATTTCGACCTCGTTGGGCATGGTCGATCCGACCAGCACGATCTTGTCGGCGAGTCCCAGTTGCCGCCAGCTGACGGGAGGCCGCTCGACGGCGGGATCGACGGGAGTCTGGGCCGCGACCTCGATCGCGGGAGGCTCGGCCGCGGGGATCTCGGCAGCGGCCGGGTCGGCAGGGGCGGGCTCGGTCGACGGGTCGGGTTCGGCGATGGCCGGCGCGATGAGCGGCGCGGTCAGTGCGCACAGCGCCAACAGCACGATCGGGGTGTAGCGGAGTTTCATGGAGTCCTCAATGCCTGACGCCCGAGTGGGGCATGGTGCTCAAACCGTGGACGGTCTTCTCCCAGAAGAACGGCCGGAAGATCAACTGGTACACAGCCTTCATCGATGCGACTGCCTGAAGGACCCAGTAGCCCGGCGCCAGGAGCGCGGGCCACCAGTGGTGCGGTTTGCCGATCGCCTGGGCCAACAGGAACCCGGTGTACATCGAGAACGGTGTGCCGATCAGGAACAGCACAAGGCTGACGTAGTAGGTGAACGGCGGGAAGAAGACGTTGACGAAGTCGGGCCGCCCGGCTATCCATGCCACCACCAGCCCACCGAACACCAGGTTGAGCAGGTTGGCGATCGGGATGCCGCCGGTCATGTTGATCAGCCGCAGCGTTGCCTTGGTGCCGATCTCCCGGCGCAGCTGCAGCGGCCTGCGGAGGTGGACGATCATCGTCTGGAGATAGCCCTTGTACCATCTGGATCGCTGCCGGACCCAGTTCACGACATTGGAATTGGCTTCCTCGAGGGTGAGCGAGTCGAGGATCTGCGTGCGGTACCCGTGCCTCGCCAGACGGACGCCGAGGTCGGCGTCCTCGGTCACGTTGAACTCGTCCCAACCGCCCACTTCGAACCACACGCGGGTCGGAATGTGGTTGCTTGTTCCGCCGAGTGGGACGACGCAGCGGGCGCGTTCGACCGCGGGCAGCACCACACCGAACCACTGGTCGTACTCGAGTGAGAACCAGCGGGTGAGCAGATTCTGCGTTTCGTTGAAGTAGCCGAGTCGACCTTGCAGACAGCCGATATCGCTGGCGGCGCGGCGGAACGCGACCACCGCACGGCGCAGTTGCAGGGGCTCGGGAATGTCCTCCGCGTCGTAGATCGTAACGTATTCGCCACGCAGGTCCGGCAGGGACATCCCGTAGTTGCATGCCTTGGGTTTGGTCTTGGGCAGGCTGTGCGGAACGATGACCACGCGCAGGCCTGGAACCGAAAAACCAGCCAGCGCTTGACGTGTCGCGGGGTCGTCCTCTTCGATGAGCAGAAGCAACTCGAGCCGGTCGGCGGGATACTCGAGCCTGCCGACACCCTTCACCAGGTTGGTGACGATCGCGGGCTCGTCGTAGACGGGCATGAGCACGGTGTAGTACGGGAGCTCGTCGTCGGGGATCGCACGCGCCTCTTCGTCGGTGATCCTGATCAATGGCGGGCTGCGTAAACCGCTGAGCATCAGGTAAGCGCGGTCGATGGTCGACCAGAGGTACAGCGCGGCAACGATTGCCGTCACCACCGCGATCGTCACCGACGGGAACATGATCACCAGGGCGACAACCGGACTCAACAGCGCGGCCGCGATCAGGATCGACCTTGGCCCCAGGGCGGTACGGGCCGAAAGGTGCGCGGGCAGTAGTCGTTCGGCGGTGGTCACTGTGGGGCCCCCGCGGTGAGGATCTGGCCGGCGACAGCGTTGGTCGCGGCGAGCACCGGGGGCGGCACCGAGTCAGTGGGATCCGGCTGCTGGCGGGCCAGCCAGAACAACGGATCGATCAGTGAGTTGCGCAGCGTGAGGGGGCGCGGCGAGGGTGGTTGGCCAGGGACGACACCCTGATCCATGATGATCGTCACCCGCTGATATCCGTTGGGCACCTCCCAGATCCACGTCAACAGGTACCAATCGCTGGACTGGTTCGGCCGCGTGATGCTGGCCCCGCCGCTCTGCAGGGACACCGCGGACACGGGCGCGGACAATGAAACCGGTCGATAGTTGGTCGGGGCCGGTGACGGATACCAGATCGCCGACGAGTAGTCGCGCAGCCGGGCCAGGCTGGGCGCTGAGATCACGTCGATGGCCAGTCCGTTCACTTCCCGTCCGGGCGGCAGCTGGTAGCGCGTCAGCGTACTTCCCGGTCCGACGAAGCGGGAGATGAAGCCGAACCGCTCCACCGGCCGCAGGCCCAGCTGGGTCGTCCAATTACCGTGAGCGATGGGCACATCCGGAGCCTTGGGAGCGTGCAGCGATGTCGACAGCAGTGCGAGCGAGATGACGATGAGGGTCGGATACGACCAGCCCCGCCGGTGTGGGAAGTGAGTTCGCAGCTGCGGGAATCGCTGCGTGCCGGTGACGTGGGCGGCGTGGTGCACGACGAATATCGTGAGCAGCGGCAGCACCCCGGCGATGACCATCATCCGCGCCAGGAGGCTGTCGGTGAGATAGCCGGTGAGCGGAACCAGCGCGACTGCCACGGCGAAGTTCAGCCCGGTCGCCAGCAGCCGCCAGCGCCAGCTGGCGACCCGTGCCGAGAAGTAGACGGCCACCGCGCCGAACGCGGCCGCGACGAACGCCGCGTCCTCGTCGGACCCGCCCAGCTGCGCCGTCAGCAGCAGGTAGGTCATGACGGGGGCGGTCAACACCACGTAGGCCCACACCGTCCACATCCGGATGACGTGGCGTACGGAGAAAACCACCATGGCGGCTCCAGCGGCCCACAGGGCGGGGCGAAGGTTGTCCACCCGCCACAGTGCCGCCAGGGTGGGCAGCCGCTGCGTGAAAAGCGATATCGCGAGGAAGCCGCCACCGCACACCAGGATCGCCACGATCCAGTCCGTCTCGGCGTCGGAGACACCGCGCGGTGGGCGGGTGTAGCCGGCGACGACGAGTGCGGCCAGCAGCGGCAGCATCAGTGTGTACGCGCTCAGTGAGCCGGCAGCGGCATCGCTGAACCCGTTGACGGCGGGCACGACGTAGGCGATCGCCGCCAGGGCGAGAACCAAGACGATCCGTGCCCACAGTTCCCGGCGAGTGACGACGTAGGACAAGCCCGTACCCCGGCGCGCAGCGGCGGGCGCGACGGCGGTTGCGGAAATCGGCGCTGTCTCGGGATCGTCCGACAGGTGGTGTCGGACAGCGTCGTGGGCTACGCGACCGCCAGTGAGATCTGCGTGATTAATCACACCGCTTCCTTCGCCCCGAAGAGTTTGCGCAATCCCCTGGCAGAATTTGAGTGCAGCGCGTCCGAACTCCAGTCGGCGTGCTCAATGCACCAATCGCCTCGCAAAGCATACAAATCCGCCGCCGTTTTTGCAGCCCTCGGCGCATTTTTCGTAATTTGCCATATCTGCATGTCTGTGAATGGGTCTTAATTGACTCCTGAGTAATTTCGCTGAACGTTCCGAAACGGCCGGGTGTGAGCGAGGCGTCGATGAGGTATCCGGCTGACGCGACGTCAGCGGTTACGGAAAGCTGTTGGGGTGACCGCCGCCCGCACCACGTCGATCTACATCGCGTCGCCCGAGGGTGACACCGGTAAGTCCACCGTCGCGCTCGGGATTCTGCACCGGCTGACCGCGATGGTGCCTAGGGCGGGGGTGTTCCGGCCGATCACCCGTCGGGAGAACCGCGACTACATCCTGGAGTTGTTGCTGGCGCACAGTAATGCCGGCCTGACATACGAAGAGTGCGTCGGGGTGACATATCAGCGATTGCACGCTGATCCCGATGGCGCGATCGCCGACATCGTCGATCGCTATCACGAAGTCGCCGCGCGCTGCGATGCGGTCGTGATCGTCGGATCGGACTACACCGACGTTGCTACGCCCACCGAGCTGAGCGTCAACGCCCGCATCGCGGCGAACCTCGGTGCGCCGGTGGTCCTGTCGGTGCGTGCGCGCGACCGTACCCCGAGGGAGGTCGCCGAGGTCGTCGAGCTGTGCCTGGTGGAGCTGGCCGCTCAGCACGCCCACACCGCCGCCGTCGTGGCCAACCGCGCCGATCCGGCCGAGCTCCACGCGGTGGCGCAGGCCTGCGCGGACCTCGGGCCGCGCGTCTACGTCATCCCCGAGGAGCCGCTCCTGGTAGCACCGACCGTCGGGGATCTGAGCCATGCCGTCGACGGTGTGCTGGTGCACGGTGACTCCTCGTTGCTCGGCCGCGAAGTGATGGGAATCCTGGTGGCAGGCATGACGGCCGAGCACTGTCTGGAACGACTGACCGAGGGCGTCGCCGTCATCACGCCGGGTGACCGCTCCGACGTGGTGCTGGCCGTCACCAGCGCCCATGCCGCAAAAGGCTTCCCGTCGCTGTCGGCGGTCATCCTCAACGGCGGGCTGCCGCTGCACCGATCGATCGCAGAATTGGTGACCGGGCTGGGCCTGCGGCTGCCGATCATCGCCACCGACCTCGGCACGTTCGAGACGGCCAGCGCGGTCGCGGGCACCAGGGGACGGGTCACCGCGGCCGCACACCGCAAGGTCGACACCGCGATATCGCTGATGGAGCGCTACGTCGACATCGACGACTTGCAGAACCGGCTCAGTCTGCCGATCCCGACGGTGACCACACCGCAGATGTTCACCTTTCAGCTGATGGAGCGGGCACGGGCCGACCGCAAGCGGATCGTCCTGCCCGAGGGCGACGACGACCGTATCCTGCATGCGGCGGGTCGGTTGTTGCTCCGCGGCGTCGCCGATCTGACGATTCTGGGCGAGGAGGAACAAGTCCGTTCCCGCGCAGCCGAACTGAGTGTTGACCTGAGCAAGGCAACTGTGCTGAACCCGGGTACAAGCGAGCTCTGCGACAAGTTCGCCGCCCAGTATGCCGAGCTTCGCAAGAAGAAGGGCGTGACGCTGGAGCAGGCACGTGAGATCATGCACGACGTGTCGTATTTCGGAACAATGTTGGTGCACAACGGCATTGTCGACGGCATGGTGTCCGGTGCCGCGCACACCACGGCGCACACGGTGCGGCCGGCATTCGAGATCATCAAGACCCGACCCGACGTGTCGACGGTGTCCAGCATCTTCCTGATGTGCCTGGCCGATCGCGTTCTGGCCTACGGCGACTGCGCGATCGTGCCCGACCCGACCGCCGAAGAACTGGCGGACATCGCCATCAGCTCTGCGCGGACCGCCGCACAGTTCGGCATCGATCCCCGGGTTGCGATGCTGTCCTACTCGACGGGTACCTCGGGCAGCGGCAGCGGGGTCGAAAAGGTGCGGACCGCAACTGATTTAGTGCGCGAAAGAGCGCCAGAACTGTTGGTGGAAGGGCCGATCCAGTACGACGCCGCCGTCGACCCGACCGTCGCCGCGGCCAAGATGCCGGGCTCTGCGGTGGCCGGCCGCGCAACCGTGCTGATCTTCCCGGATCTCAACACCGGCAACAACACCTACAAGGCCGTGCAGCGCAGCGCCGGCGCCATCGCGATCGGCCCGGTGCTACAGGGCCTCAACAAGCCCGTCAACGACCTGTCCCGCGGGGCGCTCGTGGAGGACATCGTCAATACCGTCGCGATCACCGCGATCCAGGCTCAGGCGATGTGATGACCGATACCGTCCTGGTACTCAATTCCGGATCGTCGTCGCTGAAGTATCAACTGCTGGTGCCTGATACCGCCACATCGCTCGCGCACGGGATTGTCGAGCGCATTGGCGAGGAGACCTCGGTTGCGACGCTGCAGTCCGGTGCTCGCGAGATCCGGCGGGAAGGCCGGATCGCCGACCACGAGGCTGCCCTCCGGGTGGCGTTCGACTTGTTCGCCGAGGCCGGCCAGGATCTGAATGACATGGGACTGGTCGCCGTCGGCCACCGGGTGGTCCACGGCGGCGAAGACCTCTACCGGCCCACGATCGTCGACGATGCGCTGATCGCCAAACTGCGGGAGCTCGCACCACTGGCGCCGCTGCACAATCCGGCTGCGGTGCTGGGTATCGAGGTAGCGTGTCGGGTCCTGCCCGATCTGCCGCACGTCGCGGTATTCGACACCGCTTTCTTCCACAATCTGCCCGCGGCGGCGGCGACCTACGCGATCGATCGAGATCTGGCCAGTCGGTGGCAGATTCGCCGGTACGGGTTTCATGGCACCTCGCATCAGTATGTGAGTCAGCACGCTGCCCAGTTCCTCGGCGCCCCAATCGAATCGCTGAACCAGATTGTGCTTCATCTGGGCAACGGCGCCTCGGCGTCGGCGATCGCCGGCGGGCGCCCGGTCGACACTTCGATGGGCCTCACCCCGATGGAGGGCCTGGTGATGGGTACCCGCAGCGGCGACGTCGACCCTGGCGTCCTCGTATACCTCTGGCGCACCGCCAATATGGATGTCGAGGCGATCGAGACCATGCTCAACCGGCACTCCGGAATGTACGGTCTGGGTGGCGAGATCGACTTCCGCGTCCTGCACCGGCGGATCGAGTCGGGTGACGAGGCGGCGCAATTGGCCTACGACGTGTACATCCACCGGCTGCGGAAGTACATCGGTGCCTACTTGGCCATTCTCGGACACACCGATGTGGTGACCTTCACTGCCGGTGTGGGCGAGAACGACGCGCGCGTGCGCCGCGATGCGCTGAGCGGCCTTGCGCCGCTGGGCATCGAAATCGACGAGCACCTCAACGACAGCCCGGCCAGGGGAGCACGACGGATCTCGGCGGACAAATCACCGACGACAGTGCTGGTGATCCCGACGAACGAGGAACTGGCGATCGCGCAGGCCTGCCTGACAGTGGTCTAGGTCCGTAGCTGCACGCTATGTGGCACCGGGCATCGGGATCGGATGTACGCCCGGTGTGCCGATTTTGCCGGCCAGCCATGGCAAGGCATCGGCGAACGCGTAACCGGCCCCTTGGAAATCGTGGGATGCGTGGGTATTCACGACCGCACATTCGATGCCGTAGTTGCTCACCAGCGAACACAGGGTATGGGCGATGTCGGCGTGGTCCTCTGAATTGGTATCCCAGTCGGACGGGGGCGTCGGGGGAGCGCCGGAGTGCACGCCGGGCCGGTACTCGGCGGACGTGTCCGATGACACGGCGAACCATGCGGACATGCCGGTGTACGGGCCGTGGCGGACTATCGCGGATTTGGGATCAAAGGCTTCCCATGCCGCGACGTCGCCGCCGAACAGTCGCGCGATGGTCTGCTCCCGGGTCCCGGCATTGGGTCCCAGCTGCCCGTCGATGTCGACGATCGCGCTGAACACCTCGGGGTACAGCACGCCCAGCATCAGGGCACACGTGCCACCCGACGACCACCCGGCCACCCCCCAGTTCTCCGGCTCGGGGCTCACGCCGAAGGTCGAGATCACGAACGGCACAACGTCTTTGACTAGATGATCTGCGGCATTCCCGCGGGTGCCGTTGACACACTCGGTGTCATTGCTGAATGTTCCACCGACGTCGGGAAAGACCATCACCGGGGCGTTTCCGTGGTGCCGTGCGGTGAAGTCGTCGAGAGTCACGAGCGCATCGGCCGAACGGAGCCAGTCGTCGGGGCGGCCGAATTCCCCGCCGAACATCATCACGGCCGGCAGAGCGGGCGGCGGCGAGGTCGCGAACCATGCCGGTGGCAGGTACACATATTCCTGCCGGTGGGAAAACCCCGATGCCGCATCGGGAGTCGTCACCTTGACCACAACACCTTCGGTCGGCCTGACTCCGCGCCGCTGCATGTCGGCCAGGGTCTCCTGGTCGATCCAGCGCGGCGGTTCGGTCCCGCTGAGCCGTTCCCAGGCCGACTGCACCGTGGGGAAGTAACCGACCCAGACGTTGACCGCCAATGCCGTACACAGCAGACACAGTGGAACGGCAACCAGCGCCGAACTTCTGCGTGTCCATCCGGTGCCCGGCCAGCCGGCGGCCAGGACGACGACGGCGGCCCCGAAGCCGACGATCCACACCCAGAACATCGCTGGGGCCGGATCCTGAGACAACCCCTGATATTCGATGAACCAGAACGTCAACGCCGCACAAGCGCCACCGAAAATGGCCGCGACAGGGAGCCAGATTCGCAGCCAACGTGACGATCTGCGCCCGACGGCCACCAGCAAAGCTGCCGCCGCGAGGATCTGGATTGCGATCAATAGCCAGCCATGCGTCAAGTTCACGATGGACGGCCTACGCAATCATTGGGCGCTGGAACGGAATTGACCCGTTGGTTCATCCAGTCCAGCGCTTCGGGCATGTCGAGCTGGTCCGGCGCATCACCCGGCAGGCGCCGGATGGTGATGACATCGCCCATCTTGCAGGCGCGGTCGAGCGCGGCATCGGTCCACGCCGCCGGAACCAGCGGATCGTTGTCCCCGTAGATCACCAGCATCGGAGCCTGGGCGGGCCCCTGCGGAAGGCTGCTCTTCTTCAAGAAGCCGCGCAGGGTCGCCGCCGCCGCGGGAGAGTGGGGACGCAGGTCGTCGGGCGTGATCTGACCGGCGATCGTTGCCCGCTCGGCAGCGCCGGCCGCGTCACAGGCCAGCAGCGCGTCCCATTGCTGCGCGACGATTCCGCCGCGGTAGTCGTCGAGGTTGAAATCGTCGAAGTAGGAATTCTTCACGCCGGCGAGAAATGCTTGGAGCGCGAGTTGTTGTTGAGGGTTGAGAGTGCCGGCCTCGGCCAGGTCGGCCAGCCCGGTGATGTCGGCTGCAGGCGAAATCGCGACGGATCCCAGCAGCGTCAGATTCTGGCCCTGATTGGCCATCAGCTCGTTGGCCGCCCACGCGGCCTGGCCGCCCTGGCCGATGCCCAGCGCGAGAAAGGAGGTGGAGGCCGGGGTGACAGCTCGCTCGATCAGCTGACGGGCGGCGCGAACCGAATCGATCAGGTTGTAGCCGACTGTCGTCGAGTCGAGGTAGGGATGATAGATGTCCCGACCCGGTCGATCCTGGATCTTGTCCAGGCTGCCCAATGCCTGGTAATCCGACATCACCACCGGATAGCCCGCCTGCAGCAGCTGCTGCAGAACGGCAGGCGAATCGAGCAGAGGTGATGTCGAGGGTCCACAGCCGGGCTGGGTCCCCGTCGCGGCATGTCCGAACGCGACGATCCGCCACCCTCCTTGCGGGGGGCTGCCCTTGGGCGCTAACAGGATTCCCGTGACGTGGGTGGTGCTGTCATTGATCCCCGATCGGGACGCGTAGGTGAAGCGCTGAGCCCACCCGACGGCCGATTGCAGCGACGGATCGAGATCGGTTGCCGCATCGCTGGCGATCACATCGCCGTAGTTCTCCGACGGACCGTCCTCTTTCACCGGGGGCCGATCCGGGCGACCACTGCAGCCGACGCTGATCAGGGCGACGATCATCACTATCGAGACTGCTTTCGCGGCGGGCATTCGTCGCACAAAGTTGGATGCTAGTCACTACAGGACTGTTGCACCGGGGCTTTGCGACGCGTCAGTGGCCGATAGGGGCGATCAGCGCGGCGGCCGCGGATCGTGGGGATCGTCGGGGTCGGGATCCCCGAACCAGCGCGACGGTGTGTGCTCGGGGTAGTTGTCGTGCCAACTCCACCACTCGTAGGGCTTGCTCTGGGGATAGCCGTCCGGTGAGTCCTCCCAGACCTCTTGGCGCCCCAGTGCGGTCATGTCGAGGAAATGCCATGTGTTGACGAAGATCTCGTCGCCGCGACTGTCGATGAAGTAGGTGCGATAGATCTGGTCGCCGTCGCGGACGAAGGCGTTGGTGCCGTGCCACTGGTCGACGCCGAAGTCGACGTCGAAGGCGCTGCCGGGGTGCGGCAGCATCGTGTACCAGGGGATGTCCCAGCCCATGCCGGCCTTGATCCGCTGAATGTCGACCTGTGGTCCGCGTGAGGCGTACACCAGCGTGGTGTCACGGGCGTTGAGGTGCGCAAGATTGCCGATGTGGTCGGCCATCAATGAACATCCGACGCAACCGTGGTCGGGCCAGCCATGCACGCCGGGGTCCAGGAAGGCGCGGTAGACAATGAGCTGGCGCCGGCCGTCGAACAGGTCGAGCAGGTTCACCGTGCCGTCCGGGCCGTCGAACTCATAGGTCTTGTCGACCGGCGTCCAGGGCATTCGCCGGCGCAGCGCGGCCATTGCGTCGCGGGCCCGGGTCAGCTCTTTCTCCTTGACGAGCAGTTGCCGGCGGGCAGTGTCCCACTCGTCTGCCGAGACGATGTCGGGCGTATTCATTGGTGCTCCTTCCGAGTCATTCAACAAATGAGTTGAATATTTGACTCCAGGGAACCAGGCGGGCCGTCTATAGTCAACAAGATGGTTGAAGATCAGGTTCTGGATCGTGCCTACGCCGCGTTGGCTGATCCGACCCGTCGACATCTGATCGAAACGCTGCGCGGCGGCGACGCGCGGATCACCGACCTGGCCGCACCACTGCCGATGACGTTCGCCGGAGTGTCGCGCCATATCGGAGTGCTGGAATCGGCCGGGCTCATCCAGCGTGAGGTGCGCGGCCGCGAACATTGGGTGTCGCTGCGGCCGGAAGGGCTTGGTGAGGCACAGCATTGGATCGACGAACAGACTCGATTCTGGTCGGTACGTGCCGATGCGCTGGCGGCCCGACTGCGCAGCAAGAAGGGAAAGGGCCGATGAGCCAGACGGTGACCGTTCTCGTCCAGCGCGTCATGCCTGCTACGCCGGCAGAGGTGTTCGACGAATGGCTCGACCCAGAATCACTGAAGGAGTGGATGTGTCCGCATCCGGTGCAGGTTGTCGATGTCGCCGTCGAAGCCCGGGTCGGCGGCACCGTGCGATTCGACGTCGAAGATTCCGGCACGCGGGTGCTCATCAGCGGGCAATTCCTGGCCATCGAGCGTCCGGATCTGCTGAGGTTCACCTGGAGCAACTCCAACTGGGAAGACCCGACACAGGCCAGCATCGTCAATGTGACGTTCGAGTCGGCAGGTGAGGGTCAGACGTTGATGTCGATCGAGCATTCCCTGCTGCCGCCAAGTGAATTCGAGTCCTTCCACACCGGTTGGATCGTCACCTTCGGCCAACTCGCAGCGCGATTCGGCTAGTCGAGTGTGTACGCAGGGCGGGATTTTCTGCGGATCGGCGCCGTAGGTACACACTCGGCGCCGTGAGTGCACAGTCGATGACGCCCAGCTGTGGATAGCCGAACGCACGGTGCCGGATCACGTGGCAACCTGCAGCGGTGTGGGACTGTGGCCAGCCCTTCGTCGGCAGTGAGGCGCTCGCGCAAGGCCTGCTGAACCGGCATCAGTTACGTACCCGGTATCGCGCCGTACTTCCTGACGTCTACGTAACCCGGGACAGCCAAGCGCCGCTTCAGGACCGGATCGCTGCCGCGTGGCTGTGGTCTCACGGCCAGGCCACCATCGCCGGGCTCGCTGCTGCGGCTGTGCATGGCACGAAATGGATTTCGGACGATACACCCGTTGAGTTGTTCCACGCCAACTCGCGGCCACCGAGGGGCGTGATAACCCGACGGGTCCAATTGCACAGCGACGAGGCGCAGTTGATCGAAGGCCGACACGTGACGACCCCGGCCAGAACGGCCTTCGACCTGGGTCGGCGCGGCAGCGTATCGTCTGCCGTCGCCCGGCTCGATGCCCTTGCCAGGGCCACGAGGTTCAGCGTCGAGGATGTGCAGGCCGTTGCCGCGGGCCACCCTGGTGCCCGCGGTCTGCGCAATCTGGAATCCGTGTTGGAACTCGTCGACCGCGGAGCGGAGTCACCGCAGGAGTCTTACCTGCGACTGGTCCTGATTCGTGGTGGCCTGCCAAGACCGCAGACGCAGGTGCCGGTGTATGCCGATGACGGTCTCGTCGTTGCATATCTGGATATGGGCTGGCCGGAGTTGATGGTCGGCGTCGAATACGACGGCGACCACCACCGGACGGACCGTCGACAGTACCTACGCGATATCTGACGTTGGGACTTGGTCGAAGACCTCGGCTGGCACCTGTTGCGAGTCGTGAAGGAGGATCACCCGGCGGACATTTTGCGCAGGGCGCGAGGCGCGATCGCCAAGCGCGAATCGACTATGCGCTAGGCGCACAGTCGATCCCAAGCTAGCCGGCGTGGTGGATGCCGAACTGGACGAGCAGCCGACGTCGGCGCTTTGGTGGTAGGGCCGATCCGCTAGAACGTGCTGGTGGGCCGTACGTTATTGGCCATGTCGACCAGCGCGTACCGGTGCGCTTGACTGGTAGCCACCCGGGCCAGGCTGCGCAGCGATGCCTCGACGCCAAGGCGCAGGCCATGTTCGGTGAACGGGAAGCCGAGGATGTGATTTGTGCTGGCCGAATTCTCGGACATCCAGTCCATCGCGGTGCCCAGCACCAGCGCGCGGATCTGCAGCACCCGTGGCTCGGAATCCGGCAGTGCCTCGACCCGGCGTGCGGCATCGCGGATCTGCTCTTCGGTGAGCTCGTGTGCCGACCGCCCGGACAGCAGCGTCACCGCGCTGGTCAGCCGCGCAGTGGTGAAATGCCGTGACGACGCCGGGACTTCGTCGAGTGTGTTGACCGCTGCCGCACGATCACCCTCCACCGACTGCGCCCGAGCCAGACCGAAAGCCGCCGAAATCGAGTTGTTGTCGGTATGCCAGACGGTCCGATAGAACGGCAGCTCGTCGGACGTTGCCGCCAGCTCGGCGGTGGCCGCCAATGCCAGCTTCGGCGCCAACTCACCAGGGAAGATATCCAGTACCTCAGTGAAATGCTTTGTCGCCGAGTCGTAATCGCCGGTCAATACCTCGGAGACCGCCTTGAACCAAATCAGCCGCCAACGCCAGCCGACGCGCTCAGCCAGTTCGTCGAGCTTGCGGTTGGCCTTGGCGACGTCGCCGAGGTCAAGCAGCGCGCGCACTTCCATCAGCGGCAGCTCGATCGACTCGGTCAGATCCACGCCCTCGGCGTCCAGCACGCCGTGGCGGGCGGCGCGCAGCGAGTCCAGCGTTTGGACGGGCTGCGAGAGCACGGTCGACGAGAGGACGGTTGCGGCGATATCGGTGGGATCCACCAGCGGAACGGGCAGTGCGGTAACGATTTCGGCGGCAGTCAGCTTCTCGGCGTGGGCCAGCCCGTCGAGGTAGACGTCGGTGTGCGCCACCAGCAGCTCCACCCCGAATGCCGCACGGGTTCGGGTGAACACATTTGACAAGCCGGGACGCGGCACACCGGTGTCCTCGGCGACCACCTCGCGCAGCACACCGAGCAACTGCGCGGACATCTCCTCGGCGCTGGCGAACCGGCGGCGCGGGTCGGGATCGATGGCGCGTCGCAGCAGCCGCGCGAACGAATCGTATTTCAGCAGCACCGGGTCGTCGTCGGGCAGGCCATCGACATAGCGGCCCTTGCGGGTTCGCAGATCCAGGGTCAATGCGGCCAGGGTGCGCCCCACCGTGTAGATGTCACTGGCGACGGTCGGGCCGGTGCGCACGATCTCGGGCGCCTGGTAGCCGGGCGTGCCGTACAGGTAGCCGAACGAGTTGATCCGCGACACCGCGCCGAGATCGATCAGCTTGAGCTGCTCCTCGGTCACCATCACGTTCTCTGGCTTGAGGTCGTTGTAGCACAAGCCGATCGAATGCAGATAACCCAGTGCAGGCAGGATCTCCAGCACGTAGGCGATCGCCTCCGACACCGGAAGCTTCTCGCCCTTGGGCATTTTGAGGGACTTACCGCCGACGTACTCCATCACGATGTAACCGACCGGCTCACCGTGCTTATCGGGGTGCTCGACGAAATTGAAGATCTTCACGATCGACGGGTGAACGACCTCCGCGAGAAACTGCCGCTCGGCCATCGCGATCGCCTGCGCCTCGGCGTCACCGGAATGCACCAGGCCTTTGAGCACCACCGGACGTTCGTTGACGTTGTGGTCGACGGCCAGGTACACCCAGCCCAGTCCGCCGTGCGCCACGCACCCCTTGATCTCGTACTGATCGGCCACCATGTCGCCGGGAACAAGTTGTGGCACAAAAGAATACGCGCTGCCGCAATGCGGGCACCAGCCCTCGGAGGAGGCCTCGCCGTCCTTGGTCGAGCGGCCCACCGGCCGTCCGCAGTTCCAGCAGAACCGTTTCGACTCGGCGACAACGGGATCGACCATCAACGCCGTCAGCGGATCGATCTCCGGAAAGCGGGGGATCTCCACAAGTCCGCCGCCAAGCCGTCGGGTCGGCGAAAGCTTTCGGGCGACGGTCGGATGATGCATGGCTTCGGGCTCGGTGCCCACGCTGCCGACCGATTCGTCATCGTCGTCGTCGAAATTCGGCCGGAAGATCGCCTGGGTGGCCATCGGCCGCATCGTCGACATCGAATCGACGACGAGGTCGTCCAATGTCGCCGGCTGCGTGCCGACGTCAGGCTCTTCCGGGGTAGCCATCAGTCCACGTACCTTGGCGTCGGCGGGGCCGGCGCCGGCCCCAGCACTGTCAACCACTTGCGGTACAACGTGTTCCACGTGCCGTCGCGGCGAATGCGTTCCAGGGTGCCGTTGACGAACCGGACCAGACCGGTGTTGGCCAGGTTGATTCCGATCCCGTACGGCTCCTGAGCCATGTTCGGTCCGATGATGTGCAAATAGGGATCCTGGGCCACCAGGCCCGCCAGGATGGAATCGTCGGTGCTGACCGCGTCGACCTCACGCTGCTGCAGGGCGACCAGGCAGTCCGCCCAACTCACCACCGTCACGATGATCGGCGACGGCGCGATCTGACGCACCCGGTCCAGGGACGTGGTTCCGCTGGCGACGCACACCCGGCGCCCGGACAGGTCGGAGGCCTGCGAGATCGCCGACTCTCGCGGGGCCAGGATGCGTTGGTAGGCCATGAAATACGCGGTGGAGAAGTTCACCTGCTTACGACGCTCGCACGTGATCGTCATGGTCTTGACGACGATGTCGACGGTGTTGTTCTGCAGGGCCGTGATCCGGTCGGCCGATGACAGAATGCGGTATTCGACGGCCGACGGGGTGCCGAAGATATCGCGGGCCACCTCACCGGCGATGTCGACGTCGAAACCGGTGATCTCGCCGGTGATCGGGTCGCGGAACGAGAACAGGTTGCTCCCGACGTCGAGGCCGACGATCAGCCGGCCCCGGCCGCGGATGCCTGCCACTGCCGCGTCGGCCTCGGCCTTGGTTCCGAACGGCTTCAGGCTGGCGGTGCGATCGCAGTTGTTCTCGGTCGGATCCGGCGGCTGTGGGGGCTCGGGAGGCAGTTCCTTCATGCCGGCCGGAGTCGGCGGCGCCAGCGTCGGCACCGGGGGCGCGCCGATGTATTCGGTTTTGCCGCAGCCGGACAGGGTGATCGCCGCGGCGATCACGAGGCACAGCAGCCGACGAACTGTCATCTGTACTCACTCAACCTCGGCCACAGCCCGAGCGCCACCGCCAACGCCGCGCCGACCGAAAGCACCACACCGCCGACGGTCGTGCCCGACAGCACCCGGCGCGCCGACAGGATGTCGTTGCGGAGTTGGTTGCGGCTCTCCCGGATACCGAGGGACAGCGCGTCGTCGAGTTTGTCGAACGCCGGCGTCGAATCGTCCTCGCCGGTGCCCAGCGCCACCTGGGTGGCGGCCTGGTAGTTGCCGACCGAGATGTAGGCGTTGATGCGCTCGTCGGCTTGGCGCCACTTGGTCAGCAGCTGGTCGGCGTTCGCCAGCTCGCCTTTGGCGATGGCGTCATTGCGGGCCAGATAGTCGGCGAGCTGAGTGTGCATGGCTTCAACGCGTTGGTAGTAGGACCGCTTCCGGAGGTCTTCGTCGCCCCGGCGGATCAGCGACAGCGTCTCGTCGGCGCGGGCCTGCTGGGCGGTGATCGCCAGGTTAGTCACCGTTTTCAACGACTCGGCCGCGGTGTCCTTGGCGGCCCGGCTCCCGGCGGTGGAAATGATCAGCGCCGAGCCCACCCAGATGACCATCACGACGATGGCCAGGCCGCCGATGATCAGGCCGACATTGATCCGGCGTTTGGTTCGGTCGGCCAGCCATCGATGTCCGAACGCCCCGAACAGCAGGGTCACCGCGACCACCGCGATCACCGGCGCAGGGATCCGGGTGGAGGCCGTCGTCTCCGCGTCAACCCGCGCCGACGTCTGCTCGTAGAGCCGCTGCGCGTCGGGCAGGATCTGCTGCTGCATCAGCGCGGAGGCCTCCGAGAGGTAGGACGAACCGACCGGGTTGCCCATCCGGTTGTTGGTCCGCGCCGTCTCGATCAGGCCGGTGTAGACGGCCAGCTGTGCGTTGATCCGGCCCAGCAGCTGCACCAGGGGTTCGTCGGTGAGCCCGCTGGATGCCCGGGTGACCGCGACGGCCGCGTCGGTGATCGCCTGTTCATAACGCTGCCGTACGGCACGTGGCTCCGAGCCGGCGATGAACGCGGTGGCCGCGGCGGCGTCGGCCACCGACAGCGTGGTGTACAGCTGGCCGGCGGCGAACGACAGCGGTTCGGTGTGGTTGAGGACGGTGGTCAGCTGCGTCTGCCGATTGGTGATCGTGGTGGAGGTGGCGAACGCGGACAGGATCCCCAGCGTGGCAAGGATCAGGCCGAGGGTCAGGATCCGCCCCGGCGTGGTTCGCAGGAACCACCAGCGCGGGTGAGCGGGCACGATCGGCGTCCGTTGCCCCAACGGCTCGGTCGACGGGTGTGCCAGCTCAACGGTCACCGCTCGCGGACCTCATTCCCTGTTGCCACCGATCCACTGTTGTCCGTACCGGGATACCCGGTGTCGCTTCCTGAGACAATCCTAAGAGGTCTGGTTGAGGATGGGGTGGGATCGACCGACCTACTCCGGCGTGGCGCGCTTATCCTGAACGCGTGCGTGGGGATGGCGACGGCTGGGTGGTGTCCGATACCGGCACCCACTACTGGGGAGTGCACGGCGCCGCCGGACTGTTGTTGCGGGCACCCCGCGCCGACGGAACCCCCGCAGTTCTGCTGCAGCACCGCGCCCCCTGGAGTCATCAGGGCGGCACCTGGGCACTGCCCGGCGGCGCGCGGGACAGCCACGAAACTCCCGAACAGGCCGCGGTTCGCGAGGCTCACGAGGAGGCGGGGCTGCTCGCCGAGCATGTGCAGGTTCGCGCGACGGTCGTGACCGCGGAGGTCTTCGGCGCCAGCGGTTCGCACTGGAGCTACACCACGGTCGTCGCCGACGCCCCCGAATTGCTCACCACCGTGGCCAACCGGGAGAGCTCCGAGCTGCGCTGGGTGGCCGAGGACGAGGTGGTCGAGCTGCCACTGCATCCGGGCTTCGCCGCCAGCTGGGAACGGCTGCGCATCACGACGACGCTGAGCGCGCACGATCATGACGCATGCCGGCAGCCGGTGCCGCACACCGTCGAGATCTCCTCGGGGGTCTTTGCGTGGTGCACGTCGGCCGCCGCGGAAGTCAGCTGAGCGCCGCACGCAACCTCGCGGCGGCGGCCTGTGGATCGTCAGCCGCGGTGATCGCACGCACCACCACGATTCGCGTTGCGCCGGCAGCCAGTACCTCGGGCAGTCGCTCCTCGTCGATCCCGCCGATCGCGAACCACGGCTTGTCGGGCTGCAGCGCAGCCACCTCGCGCACCAGGTCGAGGCCAGGGGCGGGACGACCCGGCTTGGTCGGCGTCGGCCAGCACGGGCCGACGCAGAAGTAGTCGACGTCCTCGGTCAGCGCCCGGGCGGCCTCACCGATCGCGTGTGTGGATCGGCCGATCACGGTTGCGTCGCCGACGATGTCGCGCGCCACCTCCAGCGGCAGGTCATCCTGGCCCAGATGCAGGACGTCGGCGCCGGCCGCGCGGGCGATATCGGCGCGGTCGTTGACGGCCAGCAGCGCGCCGTGCCGGCCGGCCGCATCCGCCAGGATCTCCAGTGCCTGAAGCTCACCGCGCGCCTCCAGCGGGCCGAACTGTTGCTCGCCGGGGGAGCCCTTGTCCCGCAGCTGAATGAGGTCGACGCCACCGGCCAGCGCCGCGTCGGCGAATTCGGCCAGTTCACCGCGCTCGCGGCGGGCATCGGTGCAGAGGTAGAGCCGTGCGGTCGCGAGCCTGGTGTGAGGTTCGTGCACACCGCGACGGTAGCGGCTAGCGTGGACGGTTGGCACGGGAGCCCCGGGAGCGGGGCTGAGAGTGGAGCGATAACCCTCCAGACCGTCACCACCTGATCCGGGTCATGCCGGCGAAGGAAGCGAAAGGGACATGTCGATGCAATCTCTGGCCGTCATCGGGGGCGGTGTCATCGGTCTCGCGGTCGCGCGCCGCGCCTTGCTCGACGGACTTTCGGTGCGGGTGCACAGGGCCACGGGGAGCCGGGGTGCGTCCTGGGTGGCCGGCGGGATGCTTGCCCCGCACAGCGAGGGCTGGCCGGGTGAGGAGAAGCTGCTGGCGTTGGGCCTGGAGTCGCTGCGGCTGTGGCACAGCGGCTTTCTCGACGGCCTGCCCGGCGATGTCGTCACCGCACGCGAGTCGCTGGTGGTCGGGGTGGACCGCGCCGATGCCGAAGATCTGCGGACGGTCGCGGACTGGCTGTCGGTACAAGGTCATCCGGTCACCGTGACGAGGACCGCCCGCGACACTGAACCGCTTCTCGCCCAGAATATTCGGCACGGTTTCATCGCCGCCGACGAGCTGGCGGTGGACAACCGCAAGCTGGTGGTTGCCCTGGAGGCGCACTGCGACCAACTCGGCGTTCGGTGGGCGCCACCGGTGCAGCAGCTCGACGAGGCCCGCGACGGCGCCGACACCGTGGTGATCGCCAACGGTATCGATGCGCCGGCGCTGTGGCCCGGTCTGCAGGTTCGCCCGGTCAAGGGCGAGGTGTTGCGACTGCGTTGGCGGCGCGGCTGTATGCCGGTGCCGCAGCGGGTGGTTCGGGCCAGGGTGCACGGCCGTTCGGTGTACCTGGTGCCCAGGGCCGATGGTGTGGTGATCGGCGCCACGCAGTACGAGCACGGCCGTGACACCGCGCCCGCGGTGACCGGTGTCCGCGAGCTGCTCGACGACGCCTGCGAGGTGATGCCGGCGCTGGGCGAGTACGAACTGGCCGAATGCGCGGCGGGTTTGCGGCCGATGACGCCGGACAACATGCCGATCGTCGGCCGGCTCGACGAGCACACCCTGGTGGCGACCGGACACGGCCGGTCGGGATTTCTGCTGGCGCCGTGGACCGCTGAGCATATCGCCGCCGAGTTGATTGGAGCACGGGCATGAAGGTGATGGTCAACGACGAGGAGCTGGAGGTCTCCGACGACACCACGGTGTCCGGGCTGCTGCAGACCCTCGGCTTTCCCGAGCGGGGTATCGCCGTCGCGGTGAACTGGACGGTTCTGCCTCGTTCACAATGGAATTCGGCGGTGCCCGAAGGCGCCCGGGTCGAAGTGGTGACGGCGGTGCAAGGTGGTTGAGCAACTGACGATCGCGGGCCGCACATTCGGCTCGCGGCTGATCCTGGGTACCGGCGGTGCGCCGAATCTGACGGTGCTGGAAGAAGCGTTGGTGGCGTCGGGGACCGAGATGACGACGGTGGCGATGCGCCGGGTCGACGCCGAAGGCGGAACCGGCGTGCTCGACCTGTTGACCCGGCTGGAGATCACCCCGCTGCCCAACACCGCGGGCTGCCGCGGCGCGGCGGAGGCCGTGATGACCGCGCAGCTGGCCCGGGAGGCGCTCGGTACCGACTGGATCAAACTCGAGGTCATCGCCGACGAACGCACCCTGCTGCCCGACGCGGTCGAATTAGTGCGCGCGGCAGAGCAATTGGTTGACGACGGGTTCGTGGTGCTGCCCTACACCAACGACGACCCGGTGCTGGCGCGGCGGCTCGAGGACACCGGCTGTGCCGCGGTCATGCCGCTGGGCTCGCCGATCGGGACCGGCCTGGGAATCTCCAATCCGCACAATATCGAGATGATCGTGGGTGCCGCCGGTGTGCCGGTGATCCTGGATGCCGGCATCGGCACCGCCAGCGACGCCGCGCTGGCCATGGAATTGGGTTGTGATGCAGTTCTTTTGGCGAGTGCGGTGACCCGTGCCGCTGACCCGCCCGCGATGGCCGCTGCGATGGCCGCCGCCGTCACGGCCGGTCTGCTGGCCCGGCACGCCGGGCGCATCCCCAAGCGGTTCTGGGCGCAGGCGTCGAGTCCGAGCCTCGCAGCCCGGCGATGAACGCAGAGAAGAGCCGCAATCAGACCCGCCGGTACGTCGCTCTGGGCAGTTCGATGGCGGCGGGACCCGGGATCAAGCCGCGGGCCGCGGATTCACCGATGGCGGCCGGGCGCTCGGGCCGCAACTATCCGCATCTGGCTGCCGAGCAGCTGGGTCTCGATCTGACCGACGTCACCTACTCCGGGGCCACCACCGCCAACGTGCTGCGGGAGCGCCAAAACGGCGCGCCACCCCAGATCGACGCCCTGGACGGCTCGGAAGAGCTGGTGACCGTCACCATCGGCGGCAATGACGTCGGGTACGTCCCCTTGCTGTTCGCCGCTTCGCTGCCAACGATGTTGCGGTCCATGCCGATACTCGGGCCGCGACTGCGTGAGCTGCTGGATCCCTTGGCCCGCGATACCGCGCTGAACCAGGTCGGCGCCTCGCTGCGGGAGGTAGGCAGCGCAGTACGCGAGCGGTCCCCGCACGCACGAATCATGTTCGTGGACTACCTGACTCTGCTGCCGCCGCGCGGAACCCCGGCGCCGCCGCTGGCCGACGATGTCGCGGACTTGGGCCGCCACGTCGCGCAGCGACTGGCCGACGAGACGGCCGCCGCGGCGCAGGCCACCGGCTGCGAGATTCTCCACGCCGCCGACGCCAGCCGCGATCACCACGCCTGGTCGGCCGACCCGTGGACGGTCGGCGCCGGATCGCTGTTGCCGTGGCGCCCGAAGCCGTGGCATCCCAACGCCGCGGGCATGCGTGCGGTCGCCGAACTGCTCGTCGCGAGCGTCCGTCAGCCGTAGGTGTTGGCCGGCGGGTCGATGCGTGCGATCTTCGACACCTCCAGCGTCGGTATCGACGCGGTGCCCGAATATGTCTGGCCGGCAGGCACCGTGCCCGCCACCTGAAGCCAGGTGTTCTCCGGTAACGCGGCGGCGCCGGCCGCGGCCGGACCGGACAGATGCAGCCGGGCCAGCTGCGCGTCCGCAGCGCAGCAGATGATGACGATCTTGGCCAGGTCGACCCGATCGCCGTCGCGCATGGTGAACCCGGTCGTGGTGATCTGCCTGCCGTCCAGTCCCCCGACCGGGCCGACCGCGACGCGCATCAGCACCTCGGGCAGCGACACCGTCGGCGCTGCTCCGTCCGGCAGCGGCGGGAAGGACCGCGCTGCCGTCACCGTGACTGCCGCCGGTGCGGCCGCTCTGGCGCTCAATGCCGGTGGCACCACGAAGATCAGCAGCACGACCGGAACGACCAGCAGCCAGACGATGCCGTTGCGGTGTACGTGGCCGGCGTGTTCGTGGCCCGCACCTCCGCCGCGGACATCGCGCGCGATCGCGACCAGCGCCAGCGCGATCACCACCGCCGCCGAGACGGCCAGCCACGGCAGCATCGTGGGTTTGACGTAGCGGGTGTAGGCACCGGTGACCGTGACCATCACCAAGGCGATCCCGATGATCAGCAGCAGCGTGTTCTCGGTTTCGCGCCTCACAGCAGCATCACTCCCACCGCGGTCGCCAGCACGGTGGCGACCACCAGCGTGACCGGAGCGAAGCGCAGCGCGAAACTACGCCCGAACAGACCCGCTTGCATGGCAACGAGTTTCACGTCGACGGCCGGGCCGACCACCAGGAACACCAGCCGCGGAATCAGCGGGACCATCGTGAGGCTGGCCGCCACGAACGCGTCGGCTTCCGAGCACAGCGCGAGCACGAACGCCAGCAGCGCCATGGTGATGACACCGATCAGCAGGTGACCGGCGATGTGTTCGAACATCCACGGCGGCACCACAACCCGCAGGGTGGCCGCCGCGGCGGCACCGATCACCAGATAGGAGCCGGCCTGCAGGAAGTCGTGCCGGGCGGCGTCGGCGAACACGATCCAGCGAGGCTGGTCGTCGCCGCCGGTACGGGGTAGCGTGCGGGTCACCCAGCCGGGGCGCCCCCACTTCGACCACAACACCCCCATCACCACCGCGGTAGCCAGTGAGGCCACACACCGTGCCGCCACCATTTCCGGCTGGCCGGGGAAGGCCACGGCGGTGGCCACCAGCACCACCGGATTGATCGCCGGTGCGCTCAGCATGAACGTCAGGGCCGCCGCGCCCGCCGTCCCGTCGCCGAACAGGCGCCGGGCCACCGGGACCGAGCCGCACTCGCAGCCCGGCAGCGCCGCACCGGCCACCCCGGCCGTCAGCACGGCTGAGGCCGCCCGTTTGGGCAGCCACCTGGCCAGCCGTTCGGGCGAGACGAACGCGGCGATCAGGCCACTGATCACCACACCGAGCACCAGGAACGGCACGGCCTGCAAAAACACCCCGGCGAACACCGTTCCGGCGGTGGCCAGCTGCGGATTGCCCGCCACCCCGTCGCGCATCCAGGTGCCGACCAGTGCACACACCACGAGCCCCGCCACCAGGACCTCGGTCGAGGTCACCAGCCGGCGACGGGGGGCAGTCACAGTCATCGACCGACATCGTGCCACCCGAACCTGCGTGCGGGCGCATGCGTCTAACCTGGGCGCCGTGAAGTACAGACAGCTGACCGCCATGGCCCTCGCCGGTGTCGTGCTGACCGTGGCGGGATGCGATCGCTCGGCCGACTCCGCGCAGCCGGGTCCCGCGCGCACGCCGGCCGGCCAGTTTGCCGACGGGCTGCGCAAGCAGGTCAGCACCGACGCCATGTATGCCCACCTGCAGAAGCTGCAGGGCATCGCCGACGCCAACAACGGCACCAGAGCGGTGGGCAGTCCCGGGTTCGATGCCAGCGTCGACTACGTGGCGGGTGTGCTGCGCGGTAAGGGGTTCGACGTCCAAACCCCCGAATTCCAGGCCAGGGTCTGGCAGGCCGGCAAGCCGGACCTGCGCGTCGCAGGCAACGGGGTGACGGCGCGCGCCATGGAGTTCAGCCTGCCCACTCCGCCGCAGGGCGTCAGCGGACCGCTGGTCGCCGCGCCGGCCGAGGACACTCCCGGCTGCGCCCCTTCCGACTACGACGGCCTGCCCGTCAAAGGCGCCGTCGTGCTGGTGGACCGCGGTAGCTGCCCGTTCAAGAACAAGCAGGAGATCGCCGCCAAGCTGGGCGCCGTCGCGATGATCGTCGCCGACAACGTCGACGAACAACAGATGGGTGCGACGCTGGGGGAGGACACCGACGTCAAGATCCCGGTGGTGGGCGTGACGAAAGCCGACGGGGCGGCGATCCGGGCCAATCCGGGGCCGACGACGCTCAAGCTCGAGGCGAACACCGAATCCGTCAATGCCCGCAACGTGATCGCACAGACCAAGACCGGCTCGACGGGTGACGTCGTGATGGTCGGCGCCCACCTGGACAGCGTTCCCGAGGGGCCTGGTATCAACGACAACGGGTCGGGGGTGGCCGCGGTACTGGAGACCGCCGTCCAACTCGGGCCGAACCCCGATGTGAAAAATGCTGTGCGATTTGCCTTCTGGGGCGCCGAGGAACTCGGCACGATCGGGTCGAAGAAATACATCGAGTCGCTGAACGTCGATCAACTCAAAGACATTGCGCTCTATCTCAATTACGACATGATCGGCTCACCCAACCCCGGATACTTCACCTACGACGGTGACCAGTCCACACTCCCGGTCGGTGCGGTACCGCGGGTGCCGGAGGGATCGGCTGGCATCGAGCGTACGCTGGTCGCCTACCTCGAGTCGGCTGGAAAGACGGCTCAGGACACGTCTTTCGACGGCAGGTCGGACTATGACGCCTTCACTCAAGCCGGGGTACCCTCCGGCGGGCTGTTCTCGGGGGCGGAGGAGAACAAGACCGCCGATCAGCAGAAACTCTGGGGCGGCACCGCCGACGCGCCGTTCGATCCGAATTACCACAAGAGCACCGACACCCTTCAGCACATCGACAAGACGGCGTTAGGCATCCTGGGTGGCGGAGTCGCCTACTCGGTCGGTCTGTACGCCCAGGACATGGACGGCCGCAACGGGATTCCGCTGCGCGACGACCGCACGCGGCACGTGATTGATTCGCATTGAGTCAGAACTCAGATCGTACTTTCGCGGGAAAGTGCGATCTGATTTCTGACTCAACGTTGTGATCGCAGCGCCCCCAGCGCCCGCATGCCGTGATAGATCACCAGCGCGGCGATCGAGCCGAGCGCGATACCGGTGAACGTGAGATTGCCGATGTGCCAGGTGAAGTCGGCGATCCCGATGATCAGCGCGATCGCTGCGGTCATCTGGTTGATCGGCAGGCCGAAGTCCACGTGATTGGTCAGCCAGATCCGCACACCGAGTACGCCGACGAGTCCGTAGAGCACGATCGTGGCGCCGCCGAGTACCCCGGGCGGGATGGCCGAGATCGTCGCTCCGACCTTGGGGCACAACGCCAGGACGATCGCTGTCACGCCCGCCACCCAGTACGCCGCGGTGGAGTAGACGCGGGTCGCGGCCATCACCCCGATGTTCTCGGCGTACGTGGTGGTCGCTGACCCGCCGCCTAAGCCCGCCAACACCGTCGCGGCACCATCGGCGGCCAGCGCGCGCCCGGTCAGCGGGTCGGTGTCGACCCCCGTCATCTGCCCGACCGACTTCACGTGCCCGATGTTCTCGGCGACGAGCGCGATCACGGCGGGCAGGAACATCGGCAGCACCGCCAGGTTCAGCGTCGGGGTCTGGAACTCCGGCAGCCCGATCCAGCCGGCCGCTGCGATCCCCGAGGTGTCGACCTCGCCGAGAGCCAGCGCGAGTAGATAACCCGCGACCACCGCCAGGAAGATCGCCAGCCGCCCGATGATGCCGCGGAAGAACGCCAGCACCACGACGAGCAGCACCAGCGTGACAATGCCGACCAGCGGGCCCTTCTCGAAGTTGGCCTTGGCGGCCGGAGCCAGGTTGAACCCGATCAGCGCGACGATCGCGCCGGTGACGACCGGGGGCAGGGCCACCTCGATCCAGTGGGTACCGGCCAGGTGCACCACCAGACCGATGACGATCAGCAGCACCCCGACGGCGATCAACCCGCCCAAGGCGCTCCCGGCGCCGTGCGAGGCCACCGCGGCCGTCACCGGAGCGATCACCGAGAAGCTCGAGCCGAGATAGCTCGGCAGCCGATTACCGGTGATCACCAGGAACAGGAGCGTGCCGATACCGGAGAACAACAGCGTGGTGGCGGGTGGGAAGCCGGTGAGCACCGGAACCAGGAATGTGGCGCCGAACATGGCGACCACATGCTGGGCGCCGATCCCCAGCGTCCGCGTCCAGCTCAGCCGCTCATGCGGTGCGACGACGAACGTCTCGTCGGCGCGACTCTCCACCGGTGTCCAGCTCATCGGAATCACGGTCAGAAACTCAACCCCATTGCGGCCCCTCGCGCATGCTGTATCCATGAACTGGACCGCCGTCGCGCCTGGTCTGACGCAGTTCCGCGGCTACCGGCGACGGTGGTTACGAGGCGACCTGCTGGCGGGTCTGGCCGTCGCCGCCTACCTGGTGCCCCAGGTGATGGCCTATGCCACCGTCGCCGGTCTGCCCGCGGTGGTCGGGTTGTGGGCCGCGATCGCACCACTGGCGGTCTACGCACTGCTCGGGACGTCGCGGCAGCTGTCTGCGGGCCCGGAGTCCACGACCGCGCTGATGACAGCGACGGCACTGGCTCCGCTGGCCGTCGGCGACGCCGGGCGATATGCAGCGCTGGCTGCGCTGCTGGCGCTGCTGGTCGGGGTGATCTGCCTGGTGGGCGGTTTGGTGCGGCTGGGTTTCCTCGCCGACCTGTTGTCCCGGCCGGTCCTGGTCGGGTATATGACCGGCGTGGCGATCATCATGATCGCCAGCCAGTCGGGCAAAGTCATCGGCGCCCCGGTCACCGGTGACGAGTTCGTACCGCAGATCCGTTCGCTGGTCCGGGTGATCGGCGAGACGCACTGGCCGACGGTGGTGTTCTCGGCGACGGTTCTTGCGGTCCTGTTCGGATTGGCTCGGCTGTTCCCGCGTTCGCCTGGTCCGCTGATCGCCATGCTCCTCGCCACCGCGGTGGTGGCGATATTCTCGTTGGACCGCAACGGTATTCGGGTGATCGGTGAAGTCCCTTCCGGCTTGCCGTCGTTCGGGGTCAGCGGGGTCGACTGGCACGACCTTCCGACGCTGGCGGTCGCGGCAGGCGGTATCGCCATTGTCGCGTTCTCCGACAATGTGCTGACCGCCCGCACTTTCGCCGCCCGCAAGGGCGAGCACATCGACACCAACGCCGAGTTGCGGGCACTGGGGGTGTGCAACCTCGGTGCCGGAGTGTCGCACGCTCTACCGGTGAGTTGCAGCGGTAGCCGCACCGCGATCGGTGATCTGGTCGGCAGCAAGACGCAGCTGTATTCGGTTGTGGCCCTGGCTGTTCTGCTGACAGTCATGCTCACCGCGCATGGTTTGCTGGCCAGATTCCCCACCGCCGCACTGGGCGCGCTGGTCATCTTCGCCGCGCTGCGGCTGATCGACGTCGCGGAATACCGGCGGCTGGCAAAGTTCCGCCGAAGCGAACTCATGCTGGCATTGCTCACCGCCGCAGGCGTTCTGGGCCTCGGCGTGCTCTACGGGGTGCTGGCCGCGATCGCGCTGTCGATCCTGGATCTGCTGCGCCGAGTCGCGCGCCCGCATGACAGCGTGCAGGGCTTCGTCCCGGGCCTCGCCGGCATGCACGACATCGACGATTACCCGCAGGCGCAGCTGGAACCCGGCCTCCTGGTGTATCGCTACGACGCCCCGTTGTTCTTCGCCAATGCCGAAGACTTCCGCACCAGGGCGATGGCCGCCGTCGACGAAAACCCCAATCCTGTGCGGTGGTTCGTGCTCAATGCCGAGGCGAACGTCGATGTGGATCTGACCGCGCTGGATGCCTTGGATCAACTGCGCACAGATCTCAACGACCGGGGCATCGTCTTCGTGATGGCCAGGGTCAAACAAGATCTTCGTGACCAATTGCGGGCCGTCGGCCTGCTCGAGAAGATCGGCGAGGACCACATCTTCATGACCCTGCCGACCGCGGTCGAGGCCTACCGTACCCGGCGCACCGCGTAGATCAGGGCGCCGAGCATGAGCACTCCCACGCCGGCCGCGACCGCCTGCACCGGGAGCGCGACGGCCAGCACCACGCAGCCGAGCAGGCCGAGCGCGGGAACCACTCTGCGTCCCAACGTCCATGCCGAAGCATTCGCGATCGCGTAGTACACCAGCACCGCGAACGACGAAAACCCGATCACGCCACGGAGATCGGCGACCGCCGCCAGCAGAGCGACCACCACGCCGACCGCAACCTCGGCGCGGTGTGGCACAGCGAAGCGCGGATGCACGACAGCCAGCCCAGCTGGCAGGTGATGATCGCGCGCCATTGCCAGCGTGGTCCGCGAAACCCCCAGTATCAGTGAGAGCAGCGAGCCCAGCGCGGCCACCGCCGCGCCGACACGCACTACCGGCTCGAAGCCGGCCGCGCCCGCGATCCGCATCGCGTCGGCCAAGGGTGCTGCGGCCGTTGCCAACCGGTCCGGACCCAACACCGCCAGCACTGTCACGGCCACGGCCGCATAGACGGCGAGGGCAAGGCCGAGCGCGGCGGGGATGGCCCGCGGGATGGTCCGGGTCGGATCGCGCACCTCCTCGCCGAGTGTGGCGATGCGCGCGTAGCCGGCGAAGGCGAAGAACAGCAATCCGGCGGCCTGCAGTACCCCGAGTACGGTGCCGTCGCCGAGCCGCAGATACTCGGCGTCGGCCCGTCCCGAGGTCGCGGCGATCACCACCACCGCCGCCAGCACGGCCAGCACGACGGAGACGATGATCCGGGTCAGCAGCGCCGACTTCTGGATGCCGCGGTAGTTGACGGCCGTCAGCGCCACCACCGCGGCGACCGCGACCCCGTGGGCGTACGCCGGCCACACGTAGAACCCGACCGTCAACGCCATCGCCGCACACGACGCGGTCTTGCCGACCACGAAACTCCAGCCCGCGAGATAGCCCCAGAAATCGCCGAGCCGCTCGCGGCCGTAGACGTAGGTGCCGCCGGATTGCGGATAGCGGGCTGCCAGCCAGGCCGAGGACATGGCGTTGCAGTACGCGACCGCACCGGCGAGTGCCAGCCCGACCAGGAGCCATGACCCGGCAGCGGCTGCGGCGGGGGTCAACGCGACGAAGATTCCGGCCCCGACCATGGAACCGAGCCCGATGATCACCGCGTCGGTGGTGCCGAGGCGGCGCTGCAGGCTGTTCACCGGCGGCATGTTAGGCCCTGAAAATGAAATGCGGACCGGCGTGGGAGCGGTTACCCGCGCCCAGGCCGGTCCGGCACGGTCCCCCGACCCATATTTCGCGTGGCATCCTCTACAACCAACGACTACGCGTCGCCGTGCCCGATCAATCTAAGCGAAAAATCTGACGATGCCGTAAATGTTGTCGGATTTGTGACCTTGGGGTGCTCAGCGATTGCGTGCGACGTTTGCGCCTAGATAGGCGCCGTAGGCGAGTAATCCGGCCAGCGCGAGCTTCCGCGTCTTTGGCACCACCAGGGCCAGCCCGATCGCAGTCTCGATCCCGCCGTCGATGTAGATGTGCGCCAGGGTGTTGTCCGGGAAGGCCGACTTGGTCGCCGATTCGAACAGTTCGGGGCGCACGAAGTGCGACAGCCCGGTGACGGCAACGACGACTCCGGTCAACTTGATCAACGGCTCTGCAGACATCGACGTCCTCTCAGGTTCAGCTGATGCGGTAATCGGACACCGGATACGTCGACGCCTCGCGTAGTGCTTCGTGCGTAGTCATCGGGCGCAACAGCGTCGCCTCACCACTGGGATTGAAATAGTACGACCGCGACGACGCGCAGTTGCCGAGGGTGAACAATGAGGTCCCGAGCAACTCGGTCATGTGGTCGAGGTACCGGGTGTTGGCCGCCTCGGTGATCTCGAATGTGGTGGCCCCACGCTGCTTGAGTTCTCCGAAGAGCCGGTCCATGTGTCGCATCTGATATTCCATCGAGTTGAAGAAGTTCAACCCGAGGAAGGCATACGGGCTGGCCAGGCTCAGGAAGTTGGGGAAGTACGGAACCGACACGCCCTGATACGCCTGGAACCGGGTCTCCCGCCACCACTTACCCAGGTTGCGCCCGCCGCGACCGACCACCTCGATGGCCGGGAAGTTGGCTTCCCAGAGATCGAAACCCGTTGCCAGCACCAGAGTGTCGATGACAGCTTTGCTGCCGTCGTTGGCGACGATGCCGTCGGCTTCGATGTGGTCGATGCCGCTGGTCTGCAGGTGCACATTGGGTTTGGTGAACGCCCGATAAAACTTGTTCGAGAATGTGGGCCGTTTACAGCCGAAGTCGTAATCCGGAGTGAGCTTGCGTCGCAGTTCCTTGTCCCTGATTGTGGCGAACCGCCACACTTTGGAGAGGTAAGCCGCGGCCTTGTTGCCCGCCGGGAAACGGCTGTAGTGCAGGATGCCCCAGTCGACCAGCACCTCGTAGACGAAGTCGGTGACGACGCGGATCGCACGCTGGGTGAGCGGGAACCGGGCGAAGATCCGCTGGGCCCGAGCCGAGAACGGGATGTCGATTTTGGGCACCACGTAGATCGCGGTGCGCTGGTACACAGTCAGGTCGGCGGCGTCCTTGGCCAACTCGGGGATGAGCTGGACGGCGGTGGCGCCCGTGCCGATGATGCCGACCTTGCGGTTGGCCGGCTCGTAGCTGTCGTCCCACTGCGCGGTGTGGATGACCGTGCCCTCGAAGCTGTGGATCCCCGGGATCTCCGGGGTGAACGGCTGCGACAAGAAGCCGGTTGCCGTGATCAGGTAGCGCGCCACCAGGGTGTCGCCGTCGGCCAGTGTGACCCGCCACAGGTTGTCTTCCTCGTCCCATTGCGCGCTCTCGGCGCATGCGTTGAACCGGATGTGGCGGCGTACGTCGTACTTGTCGGCGACATTGTCGGCGTATTGCTTGATTTCCGCGCCGGTCGAGAACAACCGGCTCCAGTTCGGGTTGGGCTCGAAGAAGTACGAATACGTGGTGGTCGGGACGTCGACGGTCAATCCTGGGTAGTGGTTGACGTACCAGGTGCCGCCCAGGTCGTCCTCGCGGTCGAGCACGACGAAGTTGTCGAACCCGGAGCGTTTGAGCTGTATTGCCGCACCGATTCCTGCGAAACCGGCACCGACGATGATCGCGTCGAGCTGCATCGATGGCATGCGGCCAGAATACCGTACCTTACTCACGAGTAAGGTGAAGCCGTTCGGCCCGAGTCCCGGGGACCAATGTCGTCAGCGCAGGGCCCGCAGCGCGGCATCGACCGCCAGTGTGGGGACGTCGAGCGTCTTGGACCCGAGGTCGTGGCGCGCGCCGGTGATCTCGACGATCTCGACGGGCCCGGCGATGCCGTTGGCGGCGTCGCGAACCTCGTCGATGCCGCCGAACGGGTCGGAGGTGCCGTGGGTGAACACCGTCGGGACGGTGATCCCGCCGAAGTGTTCGGTGCGCAGCCGGTCGGGCTTGCCCGGGGGATGCAGCGGATACGAGAACAGTGTGAGCAGGTCCAGCAGGTCGGGGTGCTCGGCGGCGACCATCGAGGTCTGCCGTCCGCCGTAGGAGTGCCCGCCGGCGATCACCGGGCCGCCTGCCAGCGTGCGGGCCAGGGTCAGCGCCTCGACGATGCCGTCCCGGTCGCCGGCCGCCGACCCCGACGGCGGTCCCTTCGGGCGGCGCCGCCGATAGGGCAGGTTGTAGCGCACCGCGAGCCAGCCGCGCGACGCCCACTCGTCGCAGATCCTGATCAGCAGCGGGGACTCCCGGCTGCCGCCGGCGCCGTGGGTCAGCATCACCACCCCGGCCGGTGTGCCGTCCGGTTCGTGGGCGACGCCCGCGATGTCGTCGAGGCTCATGCTTGCAGCCGGAACAGCGCCGACACCGGGCCGTGTCCGCCGCCCAATGGATAGGCGGCGCGCAGGCATTCGGTGACCCAGGCCTTACCGAAGGCCACCGCCTGGGGCATCGAATACCCGTGCGCCAGTGCGCATGCGGTGGCCGCGCCCAACGTGTCTCCGGCACCGTGGTCGTGGCCGGTGTCCACCCGCGCCGCGTCGAACTCGTGGAAGTCGGTGCCGTTGTAGAGGAGGTCGGGACTGTGCGCCGAACCCCGCAGATGGCCGCCCTTGACCAGCGCCCACTGCGGGCCCAGCGCATGCAGTGCCTTGGCGGCGTCGCGCTGGGTCTGCTCGTCGACGACGTCGATGCCGACCAGCAGGCGCACCTCGTCGAGGTTGGGGGTGACCAGGCTGGCCAGCGGGAACAGTTCGGTGCGCAGGGTTTCCAGTGCTGAGGGGTGCAGCAGTGGGTCGCCGTGCATGGACGCGCAGACCGGGTCGACGACGAACGGCGTGGTGCCGGCCAGTCCGAGGTCTCGCCAGGTCCCCGCGACCGTCTCGATGATCTGCGAGGAGGCCAGCATGCCGGTCTTGGCTGCCTGCAGACCGATGTCGCCGACCACCGCCTCGATCTGGCCGGCGATGATGTCCAGTGGAATCTCGTGGAAACCCTTGACACCCAACGAGTTCTGTACGGTCACGGCGGTGACGGCGACCAGTGAGTGCACCCCGAGTAGCGCGAAGGTGCGCATGTCGGCCTGGATGCCCGCGCCACCCCCGGAGTCGGATCCGGCGATGGTCAGGACGCGCAGCGGGGTCTGGCCCAGCGGGGTCAATGGCAGAAAATTCACGCCGACGAGTTTTCCAGAGGGATGTACACCCGGTTGCCGTGTGCGGCGAACTGCTCGGATTTGGCGGCCATCGCGTCGCGAATGTCGGCCGTGATGCGCATCGAGCAGAACTTCGGCCCGCACATCGAACAGAAGTGCGCGGTCTTGGCGGGCTCGGCCGGCAGGGTCTCGTCGTGGAATTCCCGCGCGGTGTCGGGGTCCAGCGACAGGGCGAATTGGTCGTGCCACCGGAAGTCGAACCGGGCCCGCGACAGCGCGTCGTCACGTTCCTGGGCGCGCGGGTGGCCCTTGGCCAGATCGGCGGCGTGGGCGGCGATCTTGTAGGCGATCACGCCGTCCTTGACGTCCTTGCGGTTGGGCAGCCCGAGGTGCTCCTTGGGGGTGACGTAGCACAGCATCGCGGTGCCGGCCTGGGCGATGATCGCCGCGCCGATCGCGGAGGTGATGTGGTCGTAGCCGGGCGCGATGTCGGTGGCCAGCGGTCCCAGCGTGTAGAACGGGGCCTCGTCGCACAGCTCCTCCTCGAGGCGGACGTTCTCAACGATCTTGTGCATCGGCACGTGGCCGGGACCCTCGATCATCACTTGCACCCCAGCGGCTTTCGCGATCTTGGTCAGCTCGCCGAGGGTGGCCAGCTCGGCGAACTGGGCCGCGTCGTTGGCGTCGGCGATCGACCCGGGCCGCAGGCCGTCGCCGAGGGAGAAGGTCACGTCATAGCGGGCAAGGATCGTGCACAGCTCTTCGAAGTTCGTGTACAGGAACGATTCTCGATGATGAGCCAAGCACCAGGCGGCCATGATCGACCCGCCGCGACTGACGATTCCGGTGACCCGCTCGACGGTCAGCGGGATGTGGCGCAACAGCACACCGGCGTGCACGGTCATGTAGTCCACGCCCTGCTCGCATTGCTCGATCACGGTGTCGCGGTAGATCTCCCACGTCAATTGAGTGGGATCGCCCTTGACCTTTTCCAGCGCCTGATACATCGGCACGGCGCCGACCGGCACGGGGGAGTTGCGCAGGATCCATTCTCGGGTGGTGTGGATGTCGGCGCCGGTGGACAAGTCCATGATGGTGTCGGCGCCCCACCGGGTGGCCCACACCATCTTGTCGACCTCCTCGGCGATCGAGGAGGTGACGGCCGAATTGCCGATATTGGCATTGACTTTCACGGCGAAGGCCTTGCCGATGATCATCGGCTCGCTCTCCGGGTGGCGGTGGTTGGCGGGGATCACGGCCCGCCCGCGCGCCACCTCGTCGCGGACCAGCTCGGCGGGCACGCCCTCCCTGACGGCGATGAACGCCATCTCCGCGGTGATCTCGCCCGCCCGGGCCCGCTGCAGCTGGGTGCCTTCGGCGACCACGCCCGGTCGCGCGGGCAGCCCGGCGTGCAGGTCGATCACCGCATCGGAGTCGGTGTAAGGGCCTGAAGTGTCGTAGAGATCGAGGTGTTCGTCGTTGGTGAGGAGAACCCGGCGAAACGGCACCCGGGCGCCGCCGTCGAGTTCGCGGTAGACCTTCGTGCTGCCGGCTATCGGGCCGGTGGTGACGGTCGGTTCGACAAATAGATCGGTCATGCTCACTCCCTACGCCGGCATTACCCGGACAGGTTCTACGGTCGACGGCCGTCAGCCGTCCTCTCAGCGCACTCGTTGTGCGCTCCCGTGTGGTTGGTTTCCGCCGCCCACAGTAACCCATCGCCGCGGTGCGCGACCGAGCGCGAGTTTCACGTTCTGCACCGACTCTTTCGATCTTTCGCTGCGAAACGTGAAACTCGACGGCCTGATCTTGCTACCCGCGGTGTCGGTGCCCGATGACATGCTCCCGCCATGGCCAAGCGGGAGGTGTTCCTGGGCCGGGAGGCGCTGACGACCGGCCGGCTCACCAGGAGTGAACTGGCCCGCTGGTATCGGCCGGTGTTCCGCGGTGTCTACGTGCCGAGGGATTCGCCGGTGACGTTGTGGGACAGGGCGAAGGCGGCGTGGTTGGCGACCGGCCGGCAGGCGGTGGTCACCGGTGTGGCGGCGTCCGGACTGTATGGCGCGAGCTGGGTCGACGCGGACGCCACGATTGAGCTGATCACCCCGCGGCACGCGCGGCCGCAGGCAGGTCTGGTCGTCCGTCAGGAGTCGCTCGCGCCCGACGAGGTCACCAAGGTTTCGGGCATTCCCGTGGTCGTACGCGCACGCGCGGCGTTCGACCTGGGTAGGCATCTGGGACGCGGTGAATCGATCGCCCGGCTGGACTCGCTGATGCGTAACGGAGTGTTCTCGGCTGAAGATGTGCTGGTCCTGGCCAAGCGGTATCCCGGAGTGCGCGGACTCAAGCAGTTGGTCGACGTGCTGCCGTTGGTGGATGGTGGAGCGGCCTCGCCGCAGGAGACTCGCCTGCGACTGTTGTACGTCGACGCCGGCCTCCCCCGTCCGGCAACTCAAGTCCCGGTGCTGAAGGGATGGGAGGCGGTCCGGATCCTCGACTTGGGGTGGGAGGAATTCCGGGTCGGCTCGGAGTACGACGGCGACGTGCATCGCACCGACCGGCGCGCGTACGTGAAGGACGTGCGCCTGCGCCCGATCGTGGAAAGCCTCGGCTGGGCGGTCGACCACGTCATCAAGGAAGACCGCGACGCCGACATCGTCGACCGCGCCCGTCGTCTTCTGCTGTCCCGCGGTTGGAAACCCTGACCCTCGCCGGCCGGGAATCGACTTTCACGTTTTGCAGGGGTGTACTCGATCTTTGGCTGCGAAAGGTGAAATTCGAACCCGGGAATATCGATTGGCCCCATTTGATTTGTATAGCTAACATATGTGTTTCGCATACGAAACGAGATTCGCCCGTGACGACCGAGCTTGACCCTGCCCTGGCTGAAACCGACCGTCGCCGTCGCCGGATGGACCACGACCATCCGCACTACAAGTGGGTCGTGCTGTCCAACACCACGCTGGGCATCCTCCTGGCGGCGGTCAACGCGTCGATCGTCCTGATCTCACTGCCTGCCATCTTCCGGGGTATCGGTCTCAACCCCCTGGCGCCCGGCAATGTCAGCTACCTGCTGTGGATGCTGATGGGTTACCTGGTGGTGACCGCCGTACTGGTAGTGCCGTTCGGCCGTCTCGGCGACATGTACGGCCGGGTGAAGATCTACAACGTCGGCTTCGTCGTGTTCACCCTGGCGGCCGTGGCGCTGTCGTTCGACCCGTTCCATCTCGACGGCGGGGCGATCTGGCTGATCGCCTGGCGCGTGATCCAGGGCGTCGGTGGCGCAATGCTGATGTCGTCGTCGTCGGCCATCCTCACCGATGCGTTCCCCGCCAATCAGCGCGGCATGGCGCTGGGGGTCAACATGGTCGCGGCGGTGGCCGGGTCGTTCCTCGGCCTGCTCATCGGCGGCGTGCTCTCCGAGATCCACTGGCAGGCCATCTTCTGGGTGGGCGTGCCGATCGGCATCATCGGCACCCTTTGGAGCGTGCGCTCCCTGAAGGAACTGGGGGTCCGTAGCCCCGGCCGCGTGGACTGGGCCGGCACCTTCACCTTCGGTATCGGACTGACCGTGCTGCTCGTCGGGATCACCTACGGAATCCAGCCCTACGGCGACTCGACGACGGGCTGGACCAACCCACTCGTCTTGGGCTCGATCATCGGCGGCGTGCTGCTTCTGGTGGCGTTCTGTTTCGTCGAACTGCGGGTGGCCCAGCCGATGGTCGATATCCGGTTGTTCCGGTCGGCCGCTTTCGGCATGGGCAACCTCGCCGGGTTGATGTCGTCGATGGGCCGGGGCGGCTTACAGTTCATGTTGATCATCTGGCTGCAGGGCATCTGGCTTCCGTTGCACGGCTATAGCTTTGAATCCACGCCGCTGTGGGCGGGCATTTACCTGCTGCCGGCGACGTTCGGCTTCCTCGCCGCCGCACCCATCGCCGGCTCGTTCGCCGACCGGTTCGGCGCGCGGCCGTTCACCGTCACCGGCATGCTGTTGATGGCGGTGACATTCGTTGCGCTGCTGATGATCCCGGTCAACTTCAACTACTGGGTCTTTGCGGTGCTGGTGTTTCTCAACGGCCTTGGCGGCGGTGTCTTCACCGCGCCCAACACCGCAGCCATCATGTCCAGCGTGCCCGCTTCCCAGCGGGGTGCGGCTTCCGGGGTGCGGTCGACGTTCTTCAATGCCGGCAACTCGTTGTCGATCGGCATCTTCTTCTCGCTGATGATCGTCGGACTGGCGCACACCCTGCCGGACGCAATGAGCCAGGGCCTACAGGCTCAAGGCGTTTCAGCGTCGGTGGCCCACGACGTGGCCAATCTGCCACCGGTGGGCAGCCTGTTCGCCGCGTTCTTGGGTTACAACCCGATCGCCGAGTTGCTGGCACCGTACGACGCGCTGCACCAACCGGGCGTCAATGCCGACGTGCTGACTGGGCAGACGTTCTTCCCGAACCTGATCACCGGTCCGTTCCACTCGGGCTTGGTGGTGGTGTTCGGCGCTGCCGCGCTGATGATGGTGATCGGCGCTATTGCGTCGCTGTTCAGCGCGGGCCGCTACGGCGGCGATTCGGTCACCGAGGACCAGACCCCCGAGCAGGCGACGGACGAGTAGACACCGCAGGAGCGGCACTCAACGTGACTGGCTGGACAACCAGGTGTGGATTCGTTCGGCGACATCGGACCAGCGGGGCTCCAGCATCATGACGTGCCCCATGTCGGGAAAGATCTCCACATCGGCCTGATAAATACCCGCTAGGGCCGAGGCGTCTCCCTCGATTCGCGATCCGTCGCTTCCTGCGCCGAGAACCAGCAACGGTGCTGTTATGTCGCGAGCATCGGGAAGTTGGTCCACGGTTTCTCTTGCAGCGCGTGCACTTTCGGGTTCGAGGCGGGACATACACGACATCACGATGGAGTCCGGGGTCTGGGCACTGAACAAGAATTCGCGGACCAGGGCCGGAGTGCTGAATAGATCAACCGGGTTGCCGAAGACGTTACTGCGGATAACCAGCCACGGGTGACGCTTGACGGCGCGGAATGCCCATCGGCGTAGGCCTTTCGGTGTTCCGGGTGCCATAAGAACTCCGGCTGGGGCACCGTGCTTCGTAAGGTAATTCAGTACGACCCAACAACCCATCGAATGGCCGATCAGCACCGGCGGAGAAGATAGTTGGGCGACAATGGCGCCTACGTCCTCCACATAGTCGGCAAGCGAACAATCGTTGAGAGGCTTGGATGTGCTGCTGTCGCCGTGGCCGCGAAGGCTCAGGGCGATGGCGCGATAGCCCTTGTCGGCGAAGAAGTCCAGGAAGTGGTCGTCCCACAGCTGTGCCGAGCTGCAAGCGCCGTGAACAAAAAGCAGCGGGGCGGCCGACCTGGTAGCCGCCCCTTTGTCGATCAATTCAAGCAATGAGCCACCCCCTGCGAACCGGCCACGGTCCTGGGCAGCATCTTTTCATAGCATTCGCGGTGGACTGGCGGCTTCTCGGCAGTTCCCGCGGATGCGAGAACTGCGTCCGGGCCGCTACGGCGAACCGGTCACCGAGGGCCGGGCGCCCGCGCAGGCGACGGCCGAGTAGGCACCGGCGGGGCCGTCCCCTCGGCGACCCAGCGATGCAGTCGTCCGGCGGTGCGCCACATGGCGGCCTGCATCTCGTCGGGACCCAATTCGTCCTGGGCACAAGCCTTGAGACGATCGGACACCCTGACCAGGGTGACGGCTGCCACCCGGGCGGTGCGGTCGCGGGACGCTCGCATGCTCTGCGAGATCACCTCACGGAGTTCGATGAGATCGCCGACCACCCGCGCACCTCCGGCGGGTCGTTCGCGGCGATAAAGCTCGATGAGTGCGTCGATGCACGTCAACGTCTGGTGTGCGGTGCTTTTGGGAATCAGGATATCGATGTCCGAACTCACCATCCCACCCCAGCACGTCTGCGCGAACAGACCGTGACGAGCCGAGAACGGCCCGGGTTCAGCAATCCGAACGGCCGACCAGAATGAGGTCGGCCAGGGCGAACGCCGGCACGGCGAGCACCTCGGAGAGTTGGGCAGCGTAGGCGCGGGCGATCAGGGTGCCGTCGCGCCGCTCGTCGAAGTCACCGGTCAGGTCCACGGCGATCCGGCAGCCGAATGTGTCGCCCGCCTCCACGACGTCGACGCCGAGCACCCCGGCGGGCATCGGCAGTTTCGACGCGGCGGCACGCACGTGCTCCACGGTGGCTGCCCAGTCGACATAAACCGACACAAACGATCGCATCTCGATGATCGTTGTTTCGGTGACGCGCTATCGCCACCCGAACCGCCGAATGTTCACCTGCCGGTAATCGCCGCCGGCTCACGTGCCCCGGACCGATACGTCGGTGGTCACCCGATCGTGGGACTGTCCCATCCTGGCTCCAAACTGTCGCCGCCTTGGGTAGCTTCACGTTCGTGCCCGCGCTGACGAACCGCCAGATCCTGCTGCGCCAACGCCCGACCGGGCTCGTGCAACCCGCCGACACCGAGCTGATCACCACGGCCGCACCCGAGCTCGCCGACGGCGAGGCGCTGCTGCGGACCACCTATGTGGGTCTGGACGCCGCCGTCCGCACCTGGCTCGACGATCAGCCGAGCTACCTGCCGCCAGTGCAACTCGGCGAGGTGATCCGTGCCGCGGGGATAGGCGAGGTGGTCGAATCGCGGTGTGCGGCGTTCGCGAAGGGCGACATCGTCACCACTCTCACCGGCTTTCAGGACTACGCGATCATCCGCGACGACGTGTTCAGCACGCCCATCCCCGGCGAAACGGACCAGCTGGCCATCATGAGCGTGTACGGCCCGACCGGCGCGACCGCCTATTTCGGGATGACCGACATCGGCCGCCCGCAGGATGGGGAGACGGTCGTGGTGTCGGCCGCGGCCGGCGCCACCGGCTCGGTGGCCGGGCAGATCGCCAAGATCGCCGGGGCCCGGGTCATCGGCATTGCCGGCGGACCGGACAAGTGCCGGGCCGTGGTCGAGGACTTCGGCTTCGACGCGTGCATCGACTACAAGAGCGACGACATCCCCGCCGCCCTCAAGGCGCACTGCCCCAAGGGCGTCAACGTCTATTTCGACAACGTCGGCGGCCCGATCCTCAACGCGGTGCTCGGCAGGCTGGCGCCCAAGGCCAGGGTGGTGTTGTGTGGCGTCATCTCCAGCTACCTGACCGGCGAGCATCCCGGGCCGGCCAATTACGTCAACCTGCTGGCGAAAACCGCCTCGATGCAAGGGTTCAACGCCCTCGACATGTGGGGCCGCTTCGACGAGGCGTTCGCCGATCTTCGCCGCTGGGAGTCCGAGGGCAAGCTGGTGCACCGCGAGACCGTCTTCGACGGGCTCGAATCGTGTGTCGACGCGCTCAACGGACTGTTCACCGGCGCCAACATCGGCAAGATGCTGGTGAAGGTCAGCGAGCCGTCAAGCCTCTGAAGACATTTGAGCTCAGCGGCGCAGATCGACCAGCACCGGTGCGTGATCACTGGGCGCAGGGTCGCCCTTCTTGCCGGGACGGCGTTCGTCCTTGACGATCTCGGCATGGGTCACCCGCTGTGCCAGCCCCGGTGAGCCGAGGATGAAGTCGATGCGCATGCCGCGGCGCTTCTGGAAGGCCAGCTGGGTGTAGTCCCAGTAGGTGTAGACCCCGGGACCGGGTGTGTATTGGCGGACCACATCGGTGAACTTGGTGTCGATGAAGGCGTTGAACGCCTTACGTTCTGGCTCCGACACATGGGTGGCGCCGTCAAAGGCCGCCATGTCCCAGACATCCTCGTCAGTGGGTGCGATGTTCCAGTCGCCGACCAGGGCGATCGGCTGCTGCGGATCGCTGTCCAGCCAGGCTTCGGCGGTATTGCGAAGGGCGGCAAGCCATTCCAACTTGTACTGATAGTGCGGATCGGCCAGGGTGCGGCCGTTGGGCACATAAAGGCTCCACACCCGCACGCCGTCGCAGGTGGCGGCCAGCGCGCGGGCCTCGGCCTTGGCGTCCGCCCCGTCTTTACTCCAGGACGGCTGGCCGTCGAAACCGACCTCGACGTCATCGAGGCCGACCCGGGAGGCGATCGCGACGCCGTTCCACTGGTTGAACCCGCAGTGCACCACTTCGTAGCCGGCCTCGAGGAACGGCATGGTGGGGAACTGGTCGTCGGCGCACTTGGTTTCCTGCATCGCGAGTACGTCGACGTCACCACGTTGCAGCCAGCTGACGACCCGGTCCACCCGCGTGCGAATCGAGTTCACATTCCAGGTGGCGATGCGCAGGACGTCGTCGGGCATGGGCTACACCCTACGTCCGGTCAACGACACGGCATCGACGTAGCGATGGTGATGGTGCAACCGGAAACCCAGCGCGTGATACAGCCTGATCGCACCGTCGTTTTCGCTCAGCACCTGCACATACGCCCGGGTCGCGCCGAGCTGCGCACCCCAGCGCATCAGCGCCGCGCACAACCGTCGGGCATGGCCTTGCCTGCGCTGTTCGGCCCCGACGTGCACCGCCGAGATCCCCAGCCAGCAGGCGCCGTCCGGCGCGGTCGTCACCGCCCCGCGCCCGACCGCGGCGCCGGAGGCGGCGAACACCACCTCGCCGTCCACGACCGCGGTCAGCACATCGGTGGGCACGTCGCGTGCGTAACCCGTCAGCCACGCCGCATCCGGGCGATCCAGCAGCGCGACCGCCGGATCCGGGACGGCGTCGGTGAGATCGGTGACCATCACCCGGGTGTGCTTGACGCCCTCAGCTCGAATCGGCAGCAGCCGCTCCGGCAGCGCCAGCCACGGCTGCAAACCCCGTTGGCGATACCAGTCGATGATCGGCGGCAGGGCCGCAATGGTCGCCGAGAAATCCAGCGGCACAGCCGAGTTGGCCCGGCTGGTGTACCCGCCGCCGGCACGCAACAGCCACCCGTGCTGCCAGCTCTGCTCGGTGCCCGGCCAGGCCAGCGCCGCCGCGTGCTCCAGCGCACGAATTTCGGAGGCCCGCACCGGAACCACGCTGAGCTCGCGTACAGCCACCACATCGGCGGGCGCGACCTCGACAAGTCCGTCGGATTTGGTGCGCACCACGATCACCGGATCGAGCGCCTGCAGTTCGCCGATCACGTCGGTCATGGGCGGCGTCGTGCCCGCGGGCAGGCGATAGCGAACGCTCACCCGGCTGCCGACCGGCGGCAGGCTCGTCATCGGATCAGTGACCGAACGGGTCGGGCACCTCGCCGGGCGTCCACGACAGGCCGGGCACACCCCAGCCGTTCTTCTTCACGGTCTTCTTCGCTGCCCGCGCGTGCCGGCCGATCAACTTGTCGACGTAGAGGAAGCCGTCGAGGTGGCCGGTCTCGTGCTGCAGCATGCGAGCGAACAGGTCGTGGCCCTCCAGAGTGACCGGATTGCCGTCGGCATCCAGACCGGTCACCCGGGCCCACTTCGCCCGGCCGCACGGAAACGACTCGCCCGGTACCGACAGGCAGCCTTCGTCGTCGTTGTCCGGGTCGGGCATCGTCTCGGGAATCTCCGAGGTCTCCAGCACCGGGTTGACCACCACACCGCGGTGGCGGGTGGTCTTGCCGCGTTCGTCGGCGCAGTCGTAGACGAATACCCGCAGTCCGACTCCGATTTGGTTGGCCGCCAGCCCGACTCCGTTGGCTGCGTCCATCGTGTCGTACATATCCTTGATCAGATCGGCCAGATCTTGCGGCAGCGAACCGTCGGCTCCGACCGGCACGGGTTGGGTCGGAGTGTGCAGAACGGGATCGCCCAGAATCACGATTGGTCTGACTGCCATGATCGGCAAGCTTAAGTCAGCCGACGCGCGGGCTTGGCTGCCGTCCCAACCGGCTCCACCGTGATTGAATGAGCGCCAAGCAAAGGGATGTCTTTTCCAGGTCTTCGAAAGGGTCAGCAGATCGAAATGGACGGCGCCATGGCACGGGCCGAGCGGTCTAATGACGACGCTGACCTTCCCGATGGGTTGACTCGCCGCGAATACGACATCCTGGCCTTCGAGCGGCAGTGGTGGAAGTACGCCGGCGCCAAGGAAGAGGCCATCAAGGAACTCTTCTCCATGTCGGCCACCCGCTACTACCAGGTGTTGAACGCCCTCGTCGATCGCCCCGAGGCGCTCGCCGCCGATCCGATGCTGGTCAAGCGGCTGCGACGGCTGCGGGCAAGCCGGCAGAAGGCGCGTGCGGCCCGCCGGCTCGGCTTCGAGGTCCCCTGATTTTTCTCCGTTGGCGGGCGCCCTGGTTACAGTGGGCGCGATGAACGACCGCGTTCCGGACTCCTCCGGCCTGCCGCTGCGGGCCATGGTGATGGTGCTGCTGTTCCTGGGTGTGATCTTCCTGCTGGTCGGTTTCCAGGCCATGGGCTCGGGCAGCGACACCAGCAGCGACGACACCTCGGTGCGCACCGTCACCACCACGACCAGCAAGACGTCGGCCGCGCCGGCGCCCAAGGCCGACGTGCGGGTGTTCAACGTCGGTGAAGGCGAAGGTGCGGCCAGCCGCATCGGTGACCGGCTGCGTGAGGCCGGCTGGAATGTCACCGAGACGACCAACCTTGAGGTGCCGCCGCTGCCCGCGACGACGGTGTACTACGGCACGACCGACGGGGAGCAGGCCGCTGCCGAGGCGGTGGGGAAGGTGCTCAGCGCCCCGGTGGCACCAAGAATTCCAGAAATTGCCGAGCAACCACCGGGCGTCATCGTTTTGGTGACCGGATAGGCTTCGGCACATGGTCAAGACTGTGAGCCCGTTGAGAACTGCCGCCGCCGTCCTGTTCGTTGCTCCCGTCGCGTTGCTGAGCGCGTGTAGCCCCAACGAACCGATCGCATCGCAGCCCGGAACCACGCCCCCGGTGTGGACCGGGTCCCCGGCTCCGGCCGCCGCGGGCGAGGAGTCGCACGGCGCGCCGGAGGCCCCCGCCGGCCACGGCGACACCCTGACCGCACAGATCAAGACCGCTGACGGCACCCAGGTCGCCGCGGCCACCTTCGAATTCACCGACGGCTTCGCCACCGTGACCGTGCAGACCACCGGCACGACCAAGCTGACGCCCGGCTTCCACGGCCTGCACCTGCACTCGTTCGCCAAATGCGAGGCCAACTCCGTCGCCCCGGCCGGCGGTGCGCCCGGCGACTTCCTCTCTGCCGGCGGCCACTTCCAGGCCGGCGGCCACACCGGGCATCCCGCCAGCGGCGACCTGGCCTCGCTGCAGGTCCGTGATGACGGCTCGGCGATGTTGGTGACCACCACCAGCGCGTTCACCAAAGAGGATCTGCTGGCGGGCGACGGAACGGCGATCATCATCCACGCCGATGCCGACAACTTCGCCAACATCCCGCCTCAGCGCTACCAGCAGATCACCGGCGGCGCGCCCGGCCCCGACGAAACCACCATGGCCACCGGCGACGCCGGCAAGCGGGTGGCCTGCGGTGTCATCGGTACCGGCTAAGCCGGCAGCGGGGAAACCCGACCGCATCGACTTCGCCGGCTCACCCCGGCCGACGCTCGGCGTCGAGTGGGAGTTCGCTCTGATCGACGCGAAGACCCGCGATCTGAGCAACGAGGCGGCCGCAGTGATCGCCGACGTGGGGGAAAACCCGCGCATCCACAAGGAGTTGCTGCGCAACACCATTGAGGTCGTCACCGGTGTCTGCGACACCGTCGACGAGGCAATGGCCGACCTTCGTACCACGCTGGGCAGCGCACGCGAGATCGTGCACGACCGCGGAATGGAGCTGTTCTGCGCGGGCACTCACCCGTTCGCGTCGTGGTCGGCGCAGAAGTTGACCGACGGACAGCGCTACGCCGAGCTGATCAACCGGACCCAGTGGTGGGGACGGCAGATGCTGATCTGGGGTGTGCACGTGCACGTCGGAGTGTCCTCGGCGCACAAGGTCATGCCGATCATCTCCTCACTGCTCAACCAGTATCCGCATCTGTTGGCGCTGTCGGCGTCCTCGCCGTTCTGGGCGGGCGAGGACACCGGCTATGCCAGCAACCGGGCGATGATGTTCCAGCAGTTGCCGACGGCGGGTCTGCCGTTCCAGTTCGAGAAATGGCGGCAGTTCGAACGGTTCGTGCACGACCAGAAGACCACGGGCATCATCGACCACATCAACGAGATCCGTTGGGACATCAGACCGTCGCCGCATCTGGGCACCGTCGAGGTGCGGGTGTTCGACGGTGTCTCCAACCTGCGTGAGCTGTCGGCGCTGGTGGCGCTGACGCACTGCCTGGTGGTCGACCTGGACCGCAGGCTCGATGCCGGTGAGCAGCTGCCGGTGATGCCGCCCTGGCATGTGCAGGAGAACAAGTGGCGTGCGGCCCGCTACGGGCTGGACGCGATCATCATCTTGGATGCCGACAGCAATGAGCGGCTGGTCACCGAGGATCTCGACGACCTGCTGACCCGGCTGCAGCCGGTCGCCGAATCGCTGCACTGCGCAGACGAATTGGCTGCCGTCGCCGATATTCCGCGGCGGGGAGCGTCGTATCAGCGCCAGCACAAGGTGGCCGACGACAATGGCGGGGATCTGCGCGCGGTGGTTGACTCGTTGGTCGGGGAGCTGGATGTATAGGAGGCGCCCGTGAGGATTCGTCGAATGGGATTGGCGGTGCTGGCCGCCACGGTGGTGCTGGCCGGTGGCGGCTGCGCCAAGGCGATCACCGGCACTCCGGTGGCCACGCCGGGGGAGGCGGGCAAGGGCATGGTGCCGGCCGACCTGCTCACCACGACCTGCCGTGAGTACCTGACCATGGACACCGTCACGCGGCGCGAGGTGATCGCAGAGATCGGCAAGAGCGGCAACCAGTTGGTCGCCATGAACCCGCAACTGTGGGCCGGGGTGGCCGCCGCGCTGTGCGGATTCGTCGATCCCAGCGCGCCGGTGAAGGACGTGGTGATGGGGCAGGGCATCCGCTAGCCATGGCGGCCCAACCGATGTTCCCGCTGCAGTCGGCACTGTTACCGGGAGAATTGTTGCCGCTGAGGATCTTTGAGCCTCGATACTCTCAGCTGGTGGCCGACTGCCTGGCGATGACCGACCCGGCGTTCGGCGTCGTGCTGATCACCCGTGGCCGTGAGGTCGGCGGCGGGGATGCCCGCAGCGATGTCGGCACGTTGGCCCGCATCGTCGAATACGCCGACCAGGGGATGGGCCGCTACCAGTTGAAAACTGTTCTCGGTGAACGTATCCGGGTGCTCGAATGGCTGGACGATGATCCGTACCCGCGGGCCGTCGTCGAACCCTGGCCCGACGAGCACGGCCCGCCGGTGACGCCCGAGCGGATCGGTGAGGTCATCGACAAGATCCTCGCGCTGTTCGAACGAATCGTCTCCACCCGCGGTGGCCAGCTGCGGCCTGATGCGCTGGCCGTCGAACCGGAGATCGCCGACGATCCGTCGCGGCACATCTACGAGCTGGCCGCGCGAGTGCCGATGGGTCAGGCCGACCGGTACGCGGTGCTGGCCGCGCCGACGTTGGCGCAGCGCGTCGACGTGTTGATCGATGCGATCGAAACCGTCACGGCCCTGGTCGAATTCCAGATCGCCGACGAGGATTCGTAGACGCTCGACTTGCTCCGCGATAGCGCCCGCGCGGCGCTGTCGGGGTGGGATGGCACCATCGGTGAATGACCTCGATGGAGCGGCCTATGCCGCCGCTGAATGCCGATGAGCGCACCACACTGGAAAGTTGGCTGGACTTCTACCGCGTGACCTTGGCCACCAAATGCGAAGGTCTCGAGGACGAGCGGCTGCGCTTCGCGTCAGTGTCGCCGTCGCAGTTGACGTTGTTGGGCTTGCTTCAGCATGTCGCAGAGGTGGAGCGTAATTGGTTCCGTCGCGTACTCGCGGGAGAGCAGGCGCCGCCGATTTTCGGACCATCCGATCAGCCCGAGGGTCGCGACGGTGGGTTCGCGGTCACCGCGCAATCGTCATATCGCGCCGCGGTGGAGATCTGGCAGGACGAAATCAGGCACGCGCGCGCGAACTGCGCGGCGCGGGCGCTCGACGACACCAGCCCGTTCATGGGCAGCGCGGTGAGTCTGCGCTGGATCTACATCCACATGGTCGGCGAGTATGCCCGCCATTGCGGGCACGCCGACCTGATTCGTGAACGCATCGACGGGGCCGTCGGTGTCTGAATCGATGGCCGTCCCCTATCCGATCCACGTCGCTGCGATGCGGCCTCAGGCGCCGCGGGAGTGACCGGTGAGCTCTGCGAGCAGGCTCAGAGCTTCCTGGCGTCGAGCAGAACCGTATCGGGCACCGGGTCCTCGAGTCCCTCGGGAGCCGGCCGTTGGTAGTGCGCCATCAGGTCGGCCGCGGCGATCGTGCTGACTTCCCAGCCGCGTTCGGTCAGCCACTTCGCAACGTCAGTGCGGGCCTCCATGTACCAGAGCCGGGTGACGTCAGAGACCTCCGGTCGACCAGCCTCGGCGGCAGCGCGACGGGCCTCGGCCATCCGTTCTCGCCGCCGGGCCAGCTGCTCGGCGGAGTAGAACACCTCCCCGAACGCCTCGACCGAGAGATGGCTGCCCCGCGCGCTGAGCGTGTGGATCTGTTCGAACAACGTGTCCTGGGCGGTGGCGGGCAGGTATGGCAGGAGCCCCTCGGCCGACCATGCAGTCGGGGTGGACGGGTCGAACCCGGCCTTGCGCAACGCCGTTGGCCAGTCGTGCCGCAGATCCACCGGCACCGCCGCGTAGCGAGCGGCAGGACGGGCTCGATGGTCGGCCAGTACGCGCTCCTTGAACTCGAGCACCCTCGGCTGGTCGATCTCGTAGACCGTGCTGTCGTCGATCCACGGCAGCCGCCAGGCGCGGGTGTCGAGGCCGGCGGCCAAGATCACCGCCTGGTCGACACCGTTGGCGCCGGCCGTGGTGAAGAACTCGTCGAAGAACTTCGTCCGCGATGCGATGTAGGCGGCCATGGCCTGTGCGCGCACCGGGTCCTCGTCGAGGAACGGTGAACGCCAGCCCGCCGCGATCGCGGTCTCGACGAAGAAGTGCGCGTAGGGATCGGTGTAGAGCGGGCACTTGGCGTCGGTCTCGGCGGCCCGGGCGCGGGCGACGCTCAGCGCGGTGGCGCCGACGCTTTCGGTGATGTCCCAGGTGTCGTCGTCGGTTCGGCTCACGGCTTCGGCTTCGTTCTCTCGGTGTCGTCGCGCATCTCGTCGACGGTCAGCTCATCGCTCACCTTCTGTTCACGGTAGGCGAGCTGTCCGACGCGGTGCGCGACGACGGGCGCTGTGATGAGGGTGAACATCGCGGTCAGTATGAGCATGCCCACGTCGACGTTGCCGGACAGGCGGATCGCGGCGCCACCGAGCACCAGCAGCAGCCCGAGCACCTGTGGTTTGGTCGCCGCGTGCATCCGGGTCAGGGTGTCCGGAAAGCGCAGGACGCCGATGGCGGCGGTCAGCGCCAGCGCCGAACCGGCCAACACCAATACTCCGGCCAGTACGTCGAGGGCACTCATACTTCGCGCTCCCGTCCCGGTGACTTCCCCGCGATATCGGGCACGCGGAAGCGGGCGACGCTCACCGAGCCGACGAAGCTGATCAACGCCAACGCCGCCAGGCTGTAGGTGACGGTCGTGTCGAGGCTGAACGCTGCCCACGCGGCGACGCCGCACATCGTCACCGCCACCAGGGTGTCGACGGCGACCAGCCGGTCCAGTGTGCTGGGGCCAGTCAGCAGGCGGAGCATCGTCACCGCGGCCGCCGCGACCAACATTATTCCGGAGAGAATCCACACCACCGTCATGCGCGATCTGCCTTCGCTGCTCGCTGAACCGTCACGAGACCTCCTCGGATTCGCTTGCTGCAGGGCGCCATTCGGAGTCGCGCTCGAATGCGGCGATCAACAGCCGCTCGAGCTGGGCCACCTGCCGGTAGAACTGTTCCACCGCGCGCTCGTTGCCGACGTCGAGCACATGCACGTAGACCAGCCGCCGGGACTGGTCTATCTCCAGCACGATCGTGCCCGGGGTCAGGTTCATGATGTTGACCGCCAGGGCCAGCACCAGGTCGGACTTTAGCGCCAGATGCCCGCGCAGCACCGCGGACCGCGGCGGGCGGCCGGGTCGGATTGCCAGCCAGGCAACTTGTATCGAGGACTGTGCCAACCACCACGCCACATTGAGCACCAACCACATCAGCGACAGGGGGTGTAGCCGGCCCTGCACCGGAACCGACGGCAGCGGCAGCAATAGCGTGATGGCCAGCGCCACGACCAATCCGGAGAGCACGTTGGCCGCCGACACGCTGCCCCACAGCAGCACCCACACCATCGTCAGCCACACCAGAATCCAGATCCGCAGGGTCAGTGTTCTCATCACGGGCTCATCTCCGGCGTCCCCAGCACCGCCGTGATGTACTGGCCGCGGTCGAGCACCTCGTGTGCGGCGCGGTCGGTGTAGCCGAAGATCGGACCGGCGGCGACCGTGAGTGCGATCCCGACGGCGATCAAACCCATTGTGGGAGCCAGCATTCCGACCGGCATCCGGCCGACGTCGTCGCGATCGTCGAAGGCGACGTCTTCGGAGTAGTCGTCGAGCAGCACCGACGGTGCGGAGTCGGCGAGCTCGCCCTCGGGTGCGTCGGCCCGAGCCCGCCAGAACGCCTTGGTCCACACCCGTGACACCACGTACAGCGTCAGCAGACTGGTCAGTACCGAACCCACGACCAGCAGCCAGGACAGCACCGAGCCGTTGGCGGTACCGGCCTCCAGCAGCGCCACTTTGCCGATGAAACCCGAAAAGGGCGGAATACCACCGAGATTCAACGCCGGAACTATGAAGACGAACGCCAGCAACGGGCTGGCGGCAGCCAGCCCACCCAGGCGGCGCAGTGTCGAGGCGCCGGCCTGCCGTTCGATCAGGCCGACGACCAGGAACAGCGTGGTCTGAACGACGATGTGGTGGGCGACGTAGTAGATCGCTCCTGACATGGCGAGCTGGCTGGACAGTGCGACGCCGAACACCATGTAGCCGATGTGGCTGACGAGGGTGAAGGACAGCAGGCGCTTGATGTCATTCTGGGCGATCGCGCCCAGGATGCCGACAAGCATCGTCAGCAGTGCGGCGACCAGCAACACGTTGTCCAGTCCGCCTGCGGGGAACAGCAGCGCGTGTGCCCGGATGATCGCGTACACACCCACTTTGGTCAGCAAGCCGGCGAAGACGGCGGTCACCGGTGCCGGTGCGGTGGGGTAGGAGTCCGGCAGCCACGCCGACAGCGGGAACACCGCGGCCTTGATGCCGAATGCCACCAGCAGCACTGCGAAGATCGCGCTGCGGGTGCCGTCGCTGATGTCATGCAACCGCAGCGACAGCTCGGCCATGTTCAGCGTGCCGGTCGCCGCGTAGACCAGGGCCAGGCCGATCAGGAAGATCAGCGAGGACACCATCGACACCATCACGTAGGAGATGCCCGCGCGAACCCGATCCTTGCTGGCGCCGATGGTCAACAGCACGAAGCTCGCCGACAGCAGCACTTCGAAGCCGACGTACAGGTTGAACAAGTCACCTGCCAGGAACGCGGTGCAGACGCCGGCCGAGAGCACCAGGTAGGTGGGCAGGAATATCGACACCGGCTGGTGTTCATCGCCGTCGCGGATGCCCTGTCCGATGGCGTAGAACACCACCGCCAGCAGCACGATCGCCGACACCACCAGCATCAGGGCCGAGAGCCGGTCGGCCACCAGGGTGATGCCCAGCGGCCCGAGGCCCGCTTCGGTCGGGCCCCAGCCGCCGACGTGCAGGGCCTGGGTGCCGTCGCGGTCGGTGAGGTACAACAGCACCGAGCACACCGCCAGCACCCCGGTCAACGCGGCGAGGGTGATCAGCCGCTGCAGGCGCGGCCTACGGCCGGCGATCAACGTCAACGCGGCCGCCACCAAAGGGATCAGCACCGGCAGCGGCATCAAAACACCCAAGGTTGTCATCGCGAGCCCTCGTGCCCGGGCAGCGCGTCGAGCTCGTCGGGTTCATCGGTATCGCGCTCGGCCACCGGCTGGGGGACGTCTTCGTCAACCGAGGAGGCTTCCTCATCGGACAGCTTCGAGACCCGGGCGTCCTCGGGGTCGATATCCACTTCCTCCTGGGTGGTCAACCGGAACGACCGGTAGGTCAGCGCCAGGACGAATGCGGCGATACCCATCGCGATGACGATCGCGGTCAGGATCATGCCCTGTGCCAGCGGGTCGGCCGTCGTCGTCTCCGAACCGCTCGTGCGCCCCCGGATGGGCGGGTTCCCGCTCTCGCCGCCGACGGTCAGGATCAGCAGGTTGACGGCGTTGCCGACCAGTAGCAGACCCAGCAGCATACGGGTGAGATTGCGGGAAAGCAGAAGGTAGACACCACAACTGGTGAGCCCACCGATGATGACGAGCGGAACCAGGTAGACGATCATGACGCCCTCGCCTTCACGGCGGAACGAGCGACGATGACCTCTTCGTCGATGCGCGCCCCGAGGCTGCGCAACACGTCGAGCACCAGTCCCACCACGATGAGGTACACCCCGAGGTCGAAGAACAGGGCGGTCACGAACTTCACCGTGCCGAGCAGCGGCAGGTGCAGCGTGATCACCGCCGAGGACAGGGCCGGCGCACCGAGCAGCATCGAGCCGACGGCGGTGCCGCCCGACAGCGCGAGCCCGGCGCCGAGGATCTTGCCGGCGTCCAGCGGAAGCGTCTCACCGAGTTCGTAGCGTCCACCGGCCAGGTAGCGCAGCACCAGCGCCAGGCCGGCGGTCAGCCCGCCGGCGAACCCGCCGCCGGGGGTGTTGTGCCCGGTGAAGAAGAAGTAGACCGACAGCACCATGATCAGCGGGAAGATCATCCTGGTGGCGACCTCGAGCACCAAAGAGCGGTTGCGCGGATCGCGCAATTCGCTGCCGCGCAGCCAGGTGGTGTCGCCCGCAGCGGGGCTGTAGGCCGTCGACGGCAACAGGCCGATGTCGGGCTGGCCGGCGTCGGAGACCCGCGGTGCGGCGCCGAACCGGCGGTTGCGGAACACCAGCGATGCGACGCCGGTGGCGGCGGCCACCAGGACCGAGATCTCGCCCAGGGTGTCCCAGGCGCGGATGTCGACCAGCAGCACGTTGACGGTGTTGGACCCGTGGCCGCGGTCGTAGGCGGCGTCCGGCAGAAGGTCGGCGATGGGCGTGCCGGTGCGGGCAGCCATCGCGAACACCGCGAGCGTGGTGACGCTGGCGCCGACTGCCAGCGACAGCGCGATGCGCGGCATGCGGAAGCGCTTGGCTTCTTCGGCCTCGGCGGGCAGCGTCCGCAGCACCAGCACGAAAATGACCAGGGTGAGGGTCTCTACCAGGAATTGGGTGAGCGCCAGGTCGGGGGCGCCATGGAAGGCGAAGATCGCACCGCAGCCATAACCGGTGATGCCGACCAACAGGACCGCGGCCAGCCGGTTGCGCATGATCGTGGCGGCCACTGCGGCGGCCAGGATGAGCAGACCCACCACCGGCTGCACCAGCGAGTCCCACAGCCGGAACTGCGGGTGGTTCCTGGCGCCGACGGCCAGCACGGCGATGGGGAACAACACCAGCGTCGACAGGATCACCGACTGGGTGACCGGAATCGAGCCGCGCTGGGTGACCGCGGTGAGCCGGACGGATACGAGGTCAGCACCGCGGATGACCGCGTCGTAGATCCGGTCGGCGTTACCGAGCGGCTGCCATGCGCCTACCCTGGCGCGGCGGAGGCGGTCGCGGCTGAAGAACGCGGCGATACCGATCGCCAGCACCGCCGCCGAGAGCACCAGCGGCAGGCCGATCCCGTGCCACAACGCCAGCGTGTAGTGCCCGTCGTCGGCTCCGGCGGCGGGCATGGTCTCGGCGTAGCCGTCGAGTGTGGTGTCCAGGTAGCTGGGCGCCACCCCGAAGAACAGGCCGGCCGCGGCCAGGATCGCGGGCGCGAGCAGGAATGCGGGCGGCGGCCGGTGCAGATTGGCGACCAGACTGGTCGGGCCCGCGGATCCCTTGCGCGCGAACGCACCCCAGAGGAATCGAAGGCTGTAGATGGTCGTGAAGACCGAACCGATCGCCACCCCGGCGAGCACCACCGGCGCCCAGCCGCCGAGTGACTCGCTGTGCGCGATGGATTCGAAGTCGGCCTCCTTGGCCACGAAACCCAGGAACGGTGGCAGTGCGGCCATGCTGGCGGTCGCGCCGGCAGCGATGACGAACAATCCGGGCATCCGGCGCCCGAGCCAGGCCAGCCTGCGGATGTCACGGGTGCCGGTCGAGTGGTCGATGACGCCGACGACCATGAACAGCGTCGCCTTGAACAACGCATGTGCGCAGAGCATGGCCAGCCCGGCCAGCATCAGATCCCGCCCGCCGCCACCGACCATGACGGTGATGAAGCCCAACTGGCTGACCGTGCCGAACGCGAGGATCAACTTGAGGTCGTATTCGCGGACCGCGCGCCAACCGGCCAGCAGCATGGTCACCACGCCGAGCGTGATGACGGTGGGTCGCCAGCCGGGGGAGTCGGCGAACCCGGGCGCAAGCCGGGCGACCAGGTAGACGCCGGCCTTGACCATGGCGGCGGCGTGTAGATAGGCGCTGACCGGGGTCGGGGCGGCCATGGCGCCGGGCAGCCAGAAGTGGAACGGCACGATGGCCGATTTGGACAGGGCGCCGATGAGTACCAGGACGACGGCGACCGCGACGGCCGTACCGTGCGGCGGTCTGGCCACGAGCTCGGAGAGCAGGTAGGTACCGGCCGCGTGCCCGAGGATGATGATCCCGGCCAGCATGGCCAACCCGCCCGCGGTGGTGACCAGCAGCGCCTGCATGGCGGCCCGGCGGCTGGTGGCCCGCTCGGCATAGTGCCCGACGAGCAGGAACGACAACACCGTGGTCAGTTCCCAGAAGGTGTAGAGCAGCAGCATGTTGTCGCTGACCACCAGGCCGAACATGGCTCCGGAGAACGCGACGAGTTCCGCGGCGAAGCTCGGGAGCCGGTTCTCGGTGTGGCCGTCGCGGTGGTGGAAGTACTCCGCGCAGTAGAACAGCACCAGCGCGCCGATACCGAGCACGAGCACGCTCATGACGGCGGTGAGCGTGTCGAAGCGCAGCGTGATGTTCATCGACAGCTCTGGCACCCACGGGATGTCCACCGATGCGGGCGGATCGTCGTTGGGCCAGTTGAGCGCCACCCAGATCAGTGAGGCCGCCGGGACGAGCGCGAGAGGGTAGAAAGCCAGCCGTCCCCATCGCTGGACGAGCGCCGGCGCCACGGCGGCGGCGATCGCATGCGCGATCAGGATGACGAGCATGGCACTCCGATCTGGCTAGCTGTCGGTCGGGGTGTCAGCCAAGGTGTTCGGCTATGTCCTGTCAACAGTCTACGGGGTTGACCCCCTCGCAGATTTCCGGGCCGGAGTGCCGCGGTGCTCAAACTTTGCGGGTCGGCTCCGAAATAGCTTGAGCAGCAATGCGTCTCAGCATCTTTCGGACGACGATCCGGTGTCCACCGGACCCGATCACCAGCGCGCGGTAGAGCTTGCCCCTGAGGCCGGGGAAGGCTGCCCAGGTCTGCGCGACGACGCGGGTGCCGCCTTCGGCGTCGTCGGACAGCAGGAAGATCAGCCGATACACCGAGAACCAGTGCCGTCCCTTGCACGCGAGGCGGTCCGGCTCCTCGGCGGCATCGAGGACGAACCCGAACGGGACCGTCGCGGGATCGGCGGGGTTGGTGCATATGGTGCGCAGCACTGCGTGCCACGTCGTGACCCGGTCTGCGGGGACGCGTATGGCATGCTCATCGATATAGGGTAAACGTTCCATATGGAAGGACTGTACTAGATCGTGGCGCCACCCCGAAAGCACGAGACCGACGTCATCCTCGACGCGGCGCGCGGGCTGCTCCTCGCCGAGGGGCCGCGGGCGGCCAGTGTCGCGGCGATCGCGAAAGCCAGCGGCGCCCCGGTGGGCACCCTCTACCACCGATTCGGCAATCGCGACGGCGTGGTGACGGCGGTGTGGTTGCGCGCGCTGGAGCGCTTCCAGGCCAGGGTGATGGCGGCGGCCGGCTCAGATCCGGTGGATGTCGCGGTCCAGATGGCGGTGGCTGCGGTCGGCTTCGCAACGGACTGCAACGAGGATGCCCGCCTGCTGTTGACCATCCGGCCCAGTGATCTGCGCGACGCCGAACCCGACCCGGAGTTCACGGCGACGGTGGCGGCGATGAACGCACCGCTGGCCGACCGGGTGGCCGTGCTGGCTCGCCAGCTGTACGGCGATGGCGACACCCGCAGCGTCGACGCCGTCACCAGGGCGGTCGTCGACCTGCCCTACGCGGTGGTGCGCAGGCACGCGTACGACGAGGGAATGCCGCCATGGGTGGCGGCCGATCTGGCCGCATCCGTTCGGGCCGTGTTGACGGCCCACCGGACGAGTTCGGGCTAACGCTGCATGTAGGTGATCGTCTGGACGGCGTTGGCGGCCGGGTTCTCCGTATACAGGACGTCGGTCGTGCCGGTTGCGCTTGCGCTGATGCGGGCCCGGCTGGCATCGGCGCGCGCGGCGATGGCGATACCCCCGGAGTTCATCAGGTGCTCGGGATGGCGATACGCGAAGTTGCAGTTGGCCGGACCGCCGCCTGCTCGGCTCTTGCCTTTCAGCAATCCGGTTGCGCCAGAAGCAATCCGCTGCGGACAGCTCGCGACATTGGCGCTGACCTCCGGCACAAAGATCAAGTCGTGGCCGCATGAGTTCGTGAGTTCGACTGCCCACCCGTTGTAGTTCGGTCCCCAGAGGTCGGGCCACTGGACAACCACAACCTGCGTGAGCGGGGTCTGATTGTGGATCTCTAACTCCCACCCATCCCGATTGGTGCCCCAGTCGAGTTGGGCCAGCTGATCGGGGACTGCATTCATCGTCGCGTTCACGGTTTTCCTTCTGTCGCATGCCAAGTGGCATAACGATGCCGCAGAAGGTGCGCGCTGCGCGTCGGGTGATCGGTGGGCAGCGGGGATGAAATCGTTGTCCCCCGATCGGAGTACCGACGCCTACCGGCAGAAGGTTCGCACCGGGAGCGCGTGTCCCAGCAGCCCGACGGCTCCACCGAGGATCGGCCAGACAGGCCAGAAATACGCGAAAGAACCCGTGGTGAGTGCGACGGCCAACCAGACGGTCAGGACGATCGCGACCATTGCCGCGTAGCCGGCCAGATGGATTCGCACCGAGGTGCGGGCGGCGTTTCTGCGGGCGGCGATGCGACGAGGGTCGATGCGGCGCAGGTGTTCGACGGGAAGGTCGGCGAGGACCCGTCGAAGCTCGTCGGCGGTCTCTGCGGCGAAGGCCGCTTGAACCCGGGTCTCGTATTCCGCGAGGTCGAAATATCCCTGGCCGAGGGCCTGGGACAGCAGGTCAGCGGTGGTCTGGCGATCGCGATCGCCGACTCGGACGGACGTGATGCTCATACCGTCCTACTCTGACATGTCATAAATGGAGTGTCAACGGGTGGGGTTGAATTGGGGCATGGTCGAACAGGATCGTGTCGTCAGTGCCAGCAGGCGGATCGCCGCACCCGCGGCAGCCATCTTCGAGCTGATCGCCGACCCGGCACGCCAGCCCGAATGGGACGGCAACGACAATCTCGCGCGGGCTTCGGCCGGCCAGCGGGTGCGAGGCGTCGGGGAGATGTTCACGACGACGCTGACCCAGGGCGCCGACCGGGAGAACCATGTCGTCGAATTCGACGAGGGCAGATTGATCGCCTGGCGGCCGTCCGAGCCCGGCAACACACCGCCGGGGCATCTGTGGCGCTGGCAGCTCGAACCCGTCGACGATGTCACCACCGTCGTCACGCATACCTACGACTGGACCGATCTGGCCGACCCCAAGCGTCTGCCGCGTGCGCAGGCCACCACGGCCGACAAGCTGGCGGCCTCGATCGACCGGCTCGCCGCACTCGCCGAACGGAGTTAGCGGCCCGCGGCAAAAGCGCGCAGCGACTCCACTTGAGCCGAATCCAGTGACGGCCGAACCGCTTCGCGGGCCTTGGCCACGTCGGCGGCGGTGACGTCGGCAGCGTCGATCGAGCGGCGCATCGCGGTCAGTGCGGCCTCGCGCAGCAGCGCCACGCAGTCTGCTGCGCTATAGCCGTCCAGCTCACCGGCCAGTGCGTCGAGATCGACCTCCGGCGACAGTGGCACGGATTTACCTGCCGTGCGCAGGATTTCGCGTCGGGCGTCGGTGTCCGGCGGCTCGACGAACACCAGCTTCTCCAGCCGTCCGGGGCGCAGCAGCGCGGGGTCGATCAGGTCGGGACGGTTGGTGGCACCGAGGACCACCACATCACGCAGCGGCTCGATCCCGTCGAGTTCGGTGAGCAACGCGGCTACCACCCGGTCGGTGACCCCGGAGTCAAAACTCTGCCCGCGCCGGGGAGCCAGTGCGTCGATCTCGTCGAGGAACACCAGCGACGGTGCGGAATCCCTTGCCCGGCGGAATAATTCGCGGACTGCCTTCTCGGAGGAGCCGACCCACTTGTCCATCAGTTCGGCGCCCTTCACCGCGTGCACGCTGAGCCGGCCGGAACTGGCCAGCGCGCGCACCACGAACGTCTTGCCGCAGCCCGGCGGGCCGTAGAGCAGCACGCCCTTGGGCGGTTCGACGCCGAGACGGGCGAAGGTGTCCGGATGCTGCAGCGGCCACAGCACCGCCTCGGTCAGCGCTTGTTTGACCTCGACCATATCGCCGACGTCGTCAAGGGTGACGGAACCGACCGAGACCTCCTCGGTGGCCGAGCGTGACAGCGGGCGAATGACCGTCAGCGCCCCCTTGAGGTCCTCCTGGGTAAGGGCGGGCGGCTTACCGTCCTCGCTCGCGCGGGCGGCCGCCCGCAGCGCCGCCTCCCGGACCAGCGCTGCCAGATCGGCGCGAACGAATCCCGGTGTGCGCTCGGCAATCTCGTCGAGCGCCAGGTCCTCGGCAGGCACATCGCGCAGCAGCACTTCCAGCACCGCCTTGCGCGTCGCGCCATCGGGCAGGCTCAGGCCGAGCTCACGGTCGCAGAGATCCGGTGCACGCAGCCGTGGATCCACCCCGTCGGGCTGCTGAGAGGTGGCCACCAGCGCCACCCCGGGTGTGGCCACGGCCTTGCGTAACTCGGCCAGGATCAGCGCCGACACCGGCTCGGCCGGGGTGGGCAGCAGCGCGTCGATATCGGTGACCAGCAGTACGCCACCGCCGCTGACGACGGTGGCGACGGCCTCGGCGACGGCACGCTGGCGATCCTGTGCGGCCAGCGCGCCGGTGTCGGGCCCGTCGAGTTCGACGAGACGCCGCCCCGCGCACACCGCGCGCACCAGGGTGGCCTTGCCGACCCCGGCCGGACCGGTGACCAGCACACCCAGAGTCGGTTTGGCGCCGAGCTTTTCCAGCAGTTCGGGCTCGTCGAGCGCCAGCTTGAGCCACTCGGTGAGCCGGCCGGCCTGCACATGCTGGCCCTTGAGGTCGTCGATCGACACCGCCGGGGCCTGCGGCCACACCATCGGCGGGCTGACGGCTGCGGCGAGTGCGGGCGGCGTGGACCCCGCTACCGCGTCACCCCAGCTGACCGACGAATTCGGTTGCACGCTCACCGGTCCCGCTGGATCGGTGCCCGTGACGGTCAACAGCTCGGAAGTCCAGGTGATCCCCACCGACGACGCCAGCGCGGAGCTGGCCGCCGTCGTCGACGTGCCGGGTCCGAGGTCCCGCGGCAACAGCGACACCGTGTCACCGACCGTCAGCACCTTGCCCAACAGCGCCTGTCGCAGGGTCGCCGACGACACCGACTGGGTCGCCAGAGTGGAGCCGCGCAGGGTGACCGATCGCGCGCCGTAGACGGTGACCGGCGCGACCAGCACCGCGGTGGCCTCGCGCAAGCCGGCGTTGGACAGCGTGACGTCGTCGAGTAGCGCAGTGCCCGCCGGCGTCCCCGGCGGCGCCACCGCGGCGACAGCGGTGGTGGTGCGAGAGCCGGTGAGCGACACCGCATCCCATTCACGAATGCCGAGGGCGGCGATCGCCTCGGGATGGAGGCGCACCACACCGCGACGGGTATCGAGCGCCGAGGTGTTCAGTCGTGCCGTCAGCGCCAGGTTTGTTGCCACGGTCAACCGCCCGGCTTACGAAGACCGAGCCGGGTCACCGAACGGCGGTTGGGCTGGCCGCGGCGGCTCGCGCGTCGCGCTGCGCGCCGCTGTTTGGGGGCGTCGTTCCAGGCCTCTGGGCGGGCCGCGACCCAGCGTTGGCTGTAGACCGTGAACGGGATGATGCACAGGTAGCCCGCGATGATCAGGAGGACCAGGATGTAGGGGAACAACAGCAACGCCGCGGCGGCGGCGGCGATGAGGATCAGCAGGATCGGTGCGGCGTTGGCCGGCATCTTCACTGCCTTGAGCGCCAGCGTCGGAACCCGGCTGATCAGCAGCGTGGCGTTGGCGGCGAACCAGAAGCAGATGAACCACGGTGAGGTCCACCAGCCGTGGCCGAACTGCAGCATTGCGGCGAGCGGGCCGATCACGCCGACCGCGCCACACGGTGCGGGCATGCCGGTGAAGTACTCCCGCGTGTAGGCAGGCCGGGTGTCGTCGTCGAGCAACGCGTTGAACCTGGCCAGGCGCAACACGATGCACACGGCGTAGAGCAGCGCGAAGATCCAGCCGACCGGCGACGTCGGCAGCAACGTCACGTAGACCACCAGCGCGGGTGCGACTCCGAAGTTCACCGCGTCGGCGAGCGAATCGATCTCGGCGCCCATCCGCGACTGAGCGTCCAGGGCGCGCGCAATGCCGCCGTCGATACCATCGAGCACCGCCGCGGCGCCGATCAACGCGAGGGCGATGTGCGGGCGTCCGTCCAGGGCGAACTTGATCGAGGTGAGCCCCGCGCAGATGGCCAACACCGTTGTCGCACTTGGCAGGATGCGCATGGCGGACGGGCGCGGCGATTTGATCATGGCAGTTGCGCCAGCACGGTCTCGCCGGCGGTCGCGCGCTGGCCGGGGGACACCAGCAGCGTGGAGCCTTCCGGCAGGTAGGTGTCCAGCCGTGACCCGTACCGGATCAGGCCGTAGGTGTCGCCGATCGCCACCGAATCGCCGGGGTGGACATCGCACACGATGCGCCGTGCGACCAGGCCGGCGATCTGCACGGCCACCACCTCGGCGCCGTCGGGAGTGCGGATGATGATGCTGTTGCGCTCGTTGTCTTCGCTGGCGGCGGGTAGGTCGGCCGAGACGAACCGGCCGGGCCGGTAATGCACCGCGGTCACCTGGCCGCCGACGGGCGCCCGCTGCACGTGCGCGTCGAACACTGACAGGAAGATGCTGATCCGCGGCAGGGGCTCGGCGGGAAGGCCGAGTTCGGCGGGCGGGACCGCAGTGTCGACGAGGCAGACCTGGCCGTCAGCGGGCGCGACGACCACACCCGGCCGGGTCGGTGGGACGCGGTGGGGGTGGCGGAAGAACGCGGCGTTGGCGCCGGCGGCGACCAGAGCCGCGCTGCGTACCCAGCGATGGCGCCGGCCGAGCGCGGCGACGGCCAGGCTGGCGCCAACGAACGGCAGGCCCGCCGGGTGCATCGGTGGCACGGTCGAACGGACCAGATCAAGCAGATGTGCTGCTTCGGATGTGCGTGGTCGTCTGGCCATCGGCGACGAGTCTAGCGGCCGGGCACTACGACAGGTCCCAGAGCTGGACCTGCTCGCCCGCGGACATCTCGGTGACGTCTTCGGCGATTTCCAGCAGACAGTTCGCCGAGGCCAGCCAGCGCAGGTGATGCGATGCCGGCGGCCCGTAGGTGGTCACCGTGCCTGCCGCCGCGTCGTACACACCGCGGCGGAACTGGCGCTTGCCGTTCGGCGAGGTGAGGCTGTCGGCCAAAATCGCGGTGCGCCGTTGCCGGTGCGGATGCGGCAGGCCCATCGCCGCCCGCAGGGCCGGGCGCACGAACACCTCGAAGGAGACCAGGGCGCTCACCGGATTGCCCGGCAGGGTGATGATCGGGCATCCGTTGATCCGTCCCGCACCTTGCGGCATGCCCGGCTGCATGGCGACCTTGACGAACTCGACAGCGCCCCCACCGAAGGCGTCCTTGACCACCTCGTAGGCGCCTGCGCTGACACCACCGGTGGTGATGATCAGGTCGGCCTGCCCGGCATACCCCTCGAGCACGGTGCTGAACTGGGCGACGTCGTCGCTGGACGTCGGGGTGGCCACGACCTCGCCGCCGGCCTCACGGACCGCGGCGGCCAGCATGATCGCGTTGGACTCGTAGATCTGGCCGGGCTTCAGCTCGGTGCCCGCCGACACCAGCTCGGTACCGGTCGACATCACCAGCACGCGCTGGCGCGGGCGCACGGTGAGTGAACCAAGGCCGAGCGCGGCAGCCAGGCCGAGTGCGGCCGGTGTCACCACGTGGCCGGTCTGCAACACCGTCGTGCCCGCGGTCACGTCCTCGCCGGCGCGGCGGATGTGCTGGCCCGCGCTGGGTGCCATCCGGATTTCGACGGTGTCGATTCCGCCATCGGTGGCCTCGACCGGTACCACAGCCGTCGCACCCGCCGGCAGTGGTGCTCCGGTCATGATTCGGTGCGCGGTACCGGCGGCCAATGTCAACCGGTCGATGCGCCCAGCTGGAATGTCTTCGGCCACAGGTAATCTCACCGGGTTGGCGTCGGCTCCGGCGACGTCTTCGGCGCGCACGGCATAACCGTCCATCGCGGAGTTGTCGAACACCGGCAACGACAGCGGCGCCGCCACGTCGGCCGCCAGGGCGAGCCCCTCGGCATCGACAAGCCCGACCGTCTGGGCCGCCCGTGCAGCGATGAGGTCGGCGACGACCTGCTGGTGTTCGGCGACGGTGCGCATCAGATTCCGTAGCTCACGCCGGTCAGCTCTTCGGACACCGTCCACAGTCGCCGCTGGAGGTCGGGATCGTGAGACTGCGAACTGGATCCCACCAGCTTGGGATTGCCGCGCTGCTCACCGAAGCCGTCCGGGCCGTAGTACTGACCGCCGCGCACATCGGGATCCGTCGCGGCGCGCAGCGTCGGCAGCGCCCCCATCGCCGCGCTCTGGAACAGCATCGGTCCGACGATGCGGTAGGCCGGGTGCAGGATCGTCGGAATGTTGCGCGCCAGCTCGGTGTAGGAACCGCCCGGATGGGCGGCCACCGCGATGGTGTCGGAATTGGCCTGTTCGAGGCGGCGCTGCAACTCGTAGGTGAACAGCAGATTGGCCAGCTTGGACTGGCCGTACGCGGCGATCCGGCTGTAGCGGCGTTCCCACTGCAGATCGTCGAAGTGGATGTCGGCCAGCAGCCGGTGGCCGAGGCTGCTGATCGTCACCACCCGCGAATTCGGTACTGGCAGAAGCGAGTCCAGCAGCAGGCCGGTGAACGCGAAGTGACCGAGATGGTTGGTGCCGAACTGCAGCTCGAAGCCGTCCTTGGTGGTCTCCTTCGGAGTCCACATCACACCGGCGTTGTTGATCAGCAGATCGATGCGCGGGTGCAACGCGCGCAGCGAATCGGCGGCGGCGCGGACCGAATCAAGAGACGTCAGATCCAACTGCTTGACGCTGACGTCGGAGCCCGGCGAGGCGGCCAGGATCTTGTCGCGTGCGGCGCCACCCTTCTCGAGGTTGCGCACCGCCATCACGACGCTGGCACCGCGCGCCGCGAGTACTGCGGCCGCCTCATAGCCGATGCCGGAGTTCGCGCCGGTGATGACGGCGACCCGGCCGTCCTGCGCGGGGACGTCGCCCGCCGTCCACTTGCTGCCGCTCATGGCACGACGATACGTCGGCCCAAGTTGCATCCAACCGGTGGCCGTTTACTGTCGCGGTATGGCTATCGGTGGGGTGCTCTTCGACATCGATGGCGTCTTGGTGACCTCATGGAAGCCGATCCCCGGTGCGGCCGAGGCGCTTGGTGTGCTCGCCGACCACCAGATCGCCTGTTCCTATCTGACCAACACGACCACCCGGACCCGCCAGCAGATCGCCTCGGCGTTGTCGCAGGCCGGAATCAGCGTGCGGCCCGACGAGGTGCTCACCGCCGCGGCGCTGACCGCGGACTACGTGCGGAACAACTATCCCGACGCGCGCTGCTTCCTGGTCAACAACGGTGACATCACCGACGACATGCCGGGCATCGACATCGTCGACTCGGTGATGTACGACGACGGTGTCGATCCCGATGTCCCCGACGTGATTCTGCTCGGCGGGGCGGGGCCCGAATACAGCCATCGCACGTTGAGCCGGGTCTACGAATGGATGGCCCAGGGCGTGCCGGTGGTGGCCATGCACCGCAGCACCGCGTGGACCACCACCGAGGGCCTGCGCATCGACACCGGCATGTATCTGATCGGTATGGAGGAGACCTCCGGGCGCAAGGCCACCGCCGTCGGCAAGCCGGCGCCTGCGGGATTCCTGGCGTCGGCGGCCCGGCTCGGCGTCGACCCCGACGAGATGTACATGATCGGCGATGACCTGAACAACGACGTGCTGGCCGCGCAGGTGGTCGGCATGACCGGCGTGCTGGTGCGCACCGGCAAGTTCCGTCAGGACACGCTGGACCGTTGGGCCGCAGACGAATTCGCCATGCAACCCAATCACGTCATCGACTCGGTGCGGAACCTGCCGGAGTTGCTCGGGCTCTAGACCGATGAGTTTCTCCTGCGGCGCCGGTCTAGAAGAGCATGACCGAAATTCTGATTGTGAACGCTGTCATCGACGCCCCCGCCGCGCGGGTGTTCGGTGTGTTGGCCGACCCGACCACCCACAAGGACATCGACGGGACCGGTTGGGTGCGGGATCCGCTGGACCCGCAGCCGCTGCGCGCGGTCGGGCAGGTGTTCCGCGTCGCGATGTACCACGACCAGCACCCCGACAAGCACTACGAGATGGCCAATCAGGTCACCGTGCTCGAACCCGACCGCGCCATCGGCTGGGCGCCGGGTGGGTTGGCCGAGGACGGCAGCGTCGAATTGGGCGGCTGGACCTGGCGCTACGACCTCGAACCCGTCGGCGCCGAGCAGACCCGCGTCGTCCTGACCTACGACTGGTCGAACGCGACGGCCGAGATCCGGCAGACCATCGTCTTCCCGCCGTTCGGCGTCTCGCACCTGGACAACTCGCTGGCGAACCTCGCGAAGCTGGTCACCTAGCGAAGTCGCCTTGGTCTCGAGTAGCCCACGACGGATTGCTGCACTGACCTGAGTAGCAAACTACTGGCGACAAGCGCGCCGGCGTGGGTCACTGTGCTTGTGACATGGCTATTTGCTGCGGATCAAGCGCTCGACCCCGGTCTCGGCCCACCACCGCCTCCCGGGTGGCCGGCGATCGCTCGAGGAGCGATCGAAATTTGCTGTGCTTGCCCCCCGCGGTGCTTCTCGGTGTGGTATTCATGCAGGCAATGTCGGTGCCCTCGATGGGCTATGCATTTCGCCTCCCGGGGGTAGAGGTCATGATCGATTGGCATTGCATTCGCTCAATAGTTGGAACCGGTAGCGACGCTGCTTCCCTAACGTCGGCACCCGATCTCGACGCTCGAGATATCACGGACCGGACATGAAGGGCGCGCGGTGCCAATCCTCCTGACCGGGCAGACGCCCGGCGAACAGATGCGAACGCTGGCGGGCGGGAAAGCACACAACCTGTGCGATCTGACGACTGCCGGCTTTCCGGTGCCACGGTGGGCCATTCTCGGCACAGAGGCCTTCGAGACAGCCGTCGCGGCGGCCGGGCTGAGCATCAGCGAGGCGCCCCTGACATTGGCCGAACGCCTTCACGAGGCGGCATCAGCGGAAGCAGCCCTGCGCGAATTCGCCATCACCGCCGAGATCCGTGACGCCATTGCGGCGGCATTGGATTATGTGGGTGCCGAAACTGTCGCCGTCCGCTCATCGGGGCGGCAGGAGGACGGGGTCCGCGATTCTTTTGCAGGACTGTTCGACACCTTTCTCAATGTCGACGGCGTAGAGGCGACGGAGGACGCGGTCCGGCGTTGCTGGGCGTCGGCGTTCTCACAACGCGCCACGCGGTACCGTCACGTCCGCGGACTCGACTTCCGTGACGTCGCTCTCGCGGTCATCATTCAGCGATCACTCAAACCGGTGAGCAGCGGCGTGATGTTCACCGCGGACCCGCTCACGGGTTCGCCGGACCGGGTGGTCATCAACGGTGTGTTCGGGCTGGGCGAGGGACTGGTCTCCGGCACGGTCGATTCGGACTCCGTCGTCATCGACAAGTTCAGCGGCGCACTCGTCGACGAGGCGGTCGTCACCAAAGAGCAGATGGTGGCCAGCGAGTCCGGAGGCGGAATCCGCACCGTCTCGGTACCTCCTGAGCGACAACAGGAATCCTGCATCGGTCCGGCCCTGCGTGCCACCCTGTTCGACCTGGGGACTCGGCTGGAACAACATTTCGGTGCTCCCCAGGACGTCGAATGGGCCTGTGACGAGACGTGCACGTGGATCCTGCAGTCCCGGCCCGTCACCACTCTCGATCGCGAAATTACCTATACCCCAGAGCATTTAGGTGAAGAGGTCCCGGCAGGCGCGGTGCGTATCTGGGACAACTCGAATATCATCGAGAATTTTGCCGGCGTCACGTCGCCGTTGACGTTCACCACCGCACGCAGGCTGTACGGCGATGTGTACCGCGCCTACGCGCGCAGCTTGAAAGTGCCGCCCGCACAGCTGCAACAGATGGAGTCGTGGCTGCCGGTGATGCTCGGCCAGTTCAACGGCAACGTCTACTACAACCTGCTGCACTGGTACCGGATGGTGGGTATCGCGCCCGGCTATGCGCTGAATCGACGGGTCCTGGAGGTGGCGCTCGGCGTCAGCGAGTCACTAGACCGTAAGACGGCAAAAAACCTGCCTCCCTTCACATTCGCCAACCCGATCGAGCGGGTGCGCTCCCGTGTCCGCACTACCATCGCCTACGCCCGCAGCATCGCGACCATCGACGCCCTGGTTGCGGACTTCGACAAGACGTTCGTCGAATTGATCGACCGGCACGGACTGATGGACGTCTCAGCGATGGACGGGCCTGCGGCCTACCGGAAGTTCCGCCAGATCCACGACGAAGTCGCCGAGCTGTGGGGCCCGATGATGGTCCTCGACGCGATCTTGCTGACGTTGGTCGGATCGCTGGCCGTGCTGACGAAGCTGTTCTTGCGGAACGCGCCGGAGTGGGTCCAGTTCGCCATCGTCAATCCCGAGCCCGACGTGATATCCGTCGAACCGGCAAAAGCTTTGGTGGACATCGCCGCTTTCGCGCGCGAGCATCCAGAACTCGAGGAGTTCATCGGCTCGGTCGAACCCGCCGTCGCCTATGCCCGGCTCGCCGAATACGCGCAGGAGAGCGGGTCGACCGAATGGCAGGAGCTGCATCGCAAGATCGACGAGTACATCGACAGATTCGGATATCGGTGCCTCGACGAACTCAAGCTCGAAGCACCCGATCTTCGGCAGGATCCGGCCGGGATCTTCCACATGCTGCGAATGGCGTCGGCCGAACAGCGCGAGCAGACGGGCGATTCCGCGGAAGACTACCTTGACATGCATCTGCGTGGCCGGCGCCGAAAGGTATTCGACGCGCTGCGCAGGAAGATTCAGCGGGCGGCCACCCACCGTGAACACCTCCGGTTCTGCCGAACACAGGGTTTCGGAATCTTGAAATCCCTTGCCGCGGTGATGGGTCGAGACCTCGAGCAAAGCGGAACAATCGGCACTCGCACCGACATATTCCAGTTGCGCATCGACGAGTTGTTCGATGTGTACGAAGGAACGATGTCGGTGGCCGACGCCCAGACGGCGATTCGCCGGCGCAAATCACTGCACGAGAGCTACTCGCAACTCGCGGCCCCGGCCCGGTTCACCACAACGGGATCGCGCTACTCGCACCAGGAGCTGACGGCGGCCGGCTGGCGGTTGTCGCAAGACTCCGAGCATGCGCCCGCGGGCACGGTGCTCACCGGAACACCTTCCAGTCCAGGCGTTGTGACGGGCCGCGCCGTGGTGGTGGAGAAGCCCGAAGACTTCTCCAGCGGCATTCTGGTGGCGTACCGAACCGATCCGGGGTGGGTGGCGGCTCTGCCGTTCGCGTCTGCGTTGCTCATCGAACGCGCTTCGCCGCTGACCCACGTGGCGATCATCGCCCGTGAATTGGGGGTGCCCACCGTCGTGCAGATCGATGGGCTGACCAGTGCGGTCCGTACCGGAATGACCATCAGCGTGGACGGCGCCAGCGGCCGGGTCGTTCTGTTGGAAGAGCCGGCATCATGAGCTCCGTCGAACGCATCGTCGGCTGGCTGATGGCGCCGCGGGATGACACCGGGATCCACCTGGCCACCGACGACGGGGGCTGGCATCTCGCGAACTACCGGGATTTGGCCGACCAGGCCCGGCGTATCGCACGTCGATTGGTCGACGAGGGCGTGCGCTCCGGTGACGTCGTCGCCGTCTTGATGCCGACCTCTGATCTGTGCCTGGCAACGCTGTTCGGAGTGCTCGCGGCGGGCGCAACGCTCACCCCGATCGTGCCGCCGATGTTCCAGCACCCCGATCAGTACACCGCCCACCTTCACGGGATTCTTGGCGCGTCGGGCTGTTCCGCTGTGGTCGCTGCGTCCGGCTTCAGCGGGCTCGTGCAACGAGCGCTGCCCGGCCTGGATCGGGCCCCGAAGCTCATTGAACTGGACCAGGTTCCCGAATGTGCGCCCATCGATGACCTTGTCGAACCCGCGCCGTCGGTGCTCCTGCAGATGACATCGGGATCGACGAGCGCTCCGCGTGGCGCGAGCATCGGGTGGCACAGCCTGGCCACGAATCTCAATGTCATGGAAGAGCTGTGCGGCATGGCCGATGGCCAGCTCGGCGTTTCCTGGCTTCCGCTGTATCACGACATGGGGTTGATCGGGTGTGTCTTCCAAGCGATGACTCGGCAACGCAACCTGAGGCTGCTGCGTCCCGATCAGTTCGTCCGCGATCCCCTTCGGTGGCTGCAGGCGGCCGCCACCGCTCAGCACACCGCGTCGCCGTCGTTCGGTCTGGTGTACGCCAGTCGAAGGCTCAAGCCCGAAGACCTCGGTGACATCGACCTGTCGGGGCTACGCACACTGGTCATCGGGGCCGAGCCGATCAATCCCGACCACTTACGGGCGTTCACCGAACTGACTGCAGCAAACGGGTTTTCGCGCGCCGCGTTCATGCCGTCATACGGTTTGGCCGAGCACACCCTGTTCGCCACCTCCCACCGGCTGGGCGAGGCGCACCGGATGGTGCGGGTGGACAGATCAACGTTGCGACACGGCAAGCCGGTACGCGTGATCGCGCGCGCATCAGACTGTGTGACGGACGAGCCGGGTAACGACTGGGTGGTCTCGGTCGGTACCGCAGCGCCCGGTCACGACATGTGGATCGCCGACGAATCCGGTGCCCGGATGCCGGAGGGCACGCTGGGGGAGATCGTCCTGTCGGGACCGTCGGTGGCGCAGGGATACCACGGGGACGACAACAGTACGACCCGGTTCGTCGACGACGAACTGCGCACCGGCGATGCCGGGTTCCTTCTCGACGGCCACCTGCATGTGTTGGGGCGCATGGGAACGAGCCTGAAGATCAACGGGCGCAGCATCTTCACCGAGGACCTGGACGTTTCGACCGCAGCCGCCATGGGATTGGCGCCGAGCCGCGTCGTCACCGTCGCAGTCAACGATGCCGGCCAAGCAGGTGTGGCGGTGTTCATCGAACAAGCGACCATCGCCCCCGGCATGATCACCGCAGGAATCAGGTCTTTGCAGGCGAACGTCGGCGAGGACGCGCTGCTATGGTTGATCAACGTTCCGCGCGGCACGCTGTCGCGCACCTCGAGCGGGAAGCCCCGCCGTGCGCATATGTGGCAGCAGTGGCGGGCGGGCCAATTCCTCGGTGCGGAATTGCTCACCATCGGCGGAGCGCAACGGGATCCTCAGCAACTCGAAAGGGTCCGCACACTCTTCGAAAAGGCCCGCGAGCTGGCGGTGATTCCTGCAGACGCGACAGTGCATTTCGAGGGTTCACTGGCAGAGGGCTTCGGCAACGAAGGATCCGATATCGACTTCTTGTTGCTGGTGCCCGGTGCGAGCAAGCAAGCGGTGATGCCGACCGTTCTCTTCGTCGACGGCCGCCGGGTGGAGGTTCGGGCACAGTCGCACGAGCAGATCCGCAAACGACTGCTGCGGGTCAGGCGGGCCATCGACACCGGGTCGATCACCGGCGTGACCGAGGACTTGCTGAACCGCGTGCAACGTTTCCTGCATGGCATCCCGCTGTACGCCGGTCCCGAATACGGCCAGCTGCTCGACATCGTGACCTACTCGGAGCTCACCACGTTGTTGCGTTCGTGGTGGCGCCGCAGAGCAAACGGCTGCCTGCGTCACGCCGCCGCCATCACGCTGCTCGGCGACGAGCACGAGGCAGTCAGCTGGGCGCGAGAAGGTCTGGCGCAGAACATGAAAGCCTTCCTCGCCGCGCGCGGAGAGGGCTACATCGAGATCAAATGGCTGCCCGAGCAGATTGCCCGGCTCCGACGGGACGCCGACCAGAACGTGGCCGCCCTGCTCGATGAATACCAGATCCTCGACGCCACCCACCCGTCGTCGGGCAAAGACTTTATCGAGCAGGCCCTCGCACTGGCGGTGCGATTGGGTGGTCCGACGATCACCCTGGACCCCGAAAACGTGCTGCTGCGGCGCACACCGGGGGTGACCACCTGGCCCATCGGCTCCGCCCCCCACGTCGTGCGTGACAAGAACGACGTGTTCATGCTCTCGGCCGAATGCGCGCAGTCGTGGGGCAACGTGGTCTTCGGGCAGTCGATCGCGGAGACCAAGGCTGCCCACCAACACATTCGGCTCTTCGTCCATCACGGACTGATCGGCCTGGCCTGGCGGGGTGCCGGGCTCATCACGCCCGTCGCGGCGATGTGCACGCCTGGCCGACCGCTGACACCGCTGCCGTCCAGCCGCCGGCCGGTCGTCACGATCGACGGTGCCGTCACCGATCAGGACATCACCCGATCACCGCTGAACGCGCGAGCTTTCGCCGAATGTGCCGGTGCGTTGCTGGTGGCCAATATGGTGCTCGAGAACGCCCGCGAGGATTTCGACGGGGCGGTGAAGAACGGGCAATGGCAGGTCACCTCACTGTGCGGCCGACGCATCGTCATCATGGCTGTCCGAATATTGGCCAGCGCCTGGGGAATCACCCCGTTGCCGTCGGACCCGGTGCTTCTGCACCAGCTTGACGTCCTGGTGCCTGAACACCCGCAGCTCGCGATGACCGTCCGCCGGCTCAGCGACCTGTCGGTCAGCGACCATGACGAAGCCTCGGCAGTACAACGGGAACTCGACACCCTCGTCGCGGAGGTACGAGAGGTCACCTGCGGAGCCCAGTTCCCCTCGTCGTTCTCGTCAAAAGACGAGTGGCAAAAGACCATCCGCTACGGGTACCAGTGGTTGCGGTTGGGCGGATATGTCGGCGCCTATGTCGAACTCGACGAGACCCGGGATCTGCTCGCCACCGGCGGCGCCCAACCATCGGAGAGGCCGGCACCATGACCGTCCGTGACGAAGTTCTCGCACTGGTTGCGGCGATGGCCCCGGACACCGCGAGCGAGCCCGACCTGAACAGTGCCTTGATCGGCGACCTCGGGTACACATCGCTGCGACTTGTCGAACTCTCGATCGCCGTCGAACGCGCCTTCGAGTTACCGCAGCTGAATCCCGAACTGCTCGCCGGCGTCTACACGGTGAGCGATCTCGTCGATCTTGTTGAGGCCCAGAAGGATCGGATATGAGTGCGGGCACGGGCATCTTGATCACCGGCGCCGCCGGACACCTCGGCACCGACGTCGTGAACCGGCTGTCCAGACGCGGGCACAACGTCATCGCGCTGACGCACGATCGGCCGGTCGGCGGAGCGCGGCTGCTGAAGGGGGATGTCCGCCGCGTTGACTTCGGGCTCGACCAGCAGAGCGTGTCCGACCTCACCGGCGAGGTCGGCTTGGTCGTGCATTCCGCTGCGGTCACCGATTTCGGGCTGCCCCGGGACCGTTACACCGAGCTGAACGTCAACGGCACCGCCAACGCGCTAGCTCTGGCGCGACGTTTCGGCGCCGGCTTCGTCTACGTGAGCACGACCTACGTCTGCGGTGAGACCGAGGGGACGTTCTACGAGAACCAGCTCGACATCGGTCAGCAGTTCAGCAACGACTACGAACACAGCAAGTACCAGGCCGAAAAACTCGTCGAAGCGTCGGGCCTTCGTTCGGTCGTCGTCCGGCCCGGCATCGTGACCGGCGAGTATCGCACCGGAAATACGCAGGTCTACAAGCACATCTACCAGCTGCTCAAGGTGATCGTCGAAGGTAAGTTGCGGACGCTGCCGGGGAACTACGCGGCGACGTTGGGACTGGTTCCGATCGGGCACGTCTCCGACGTGTTGGTGGCCGCGGTGGAGAAGTTCGCCGACAACGTCGGACGGACGTTCCATGCGGTCGGCGCGAATTCCCTGTCGCTGCGGACGGTTTCCGACGTCCTTGCCGAATACCCGTGCTTCCGCATCCCCGACTTCGTGCCGCCGACCACGTTCAGCGAGTACGACCTCGACGACATCGAACGCAGCTACTTCCAGAAGGTCGGGACGCTCTACACCAGCTATCTGCGCCGTCGACTGGAGTTCGACAATTCCGGCACCCGCGAGCGACTCGGCCTCACGCCGCCGCCTATCGGCCCTGGATACTTCCGGCGTCTTCTCGACTCGTGTTTGCGCACCGGCTATTTGGGGCGGCCTGAGCCATCGGTCGCCGAGGTACTGGCCCGCCTGCAGGCCACGAGGAGCTCCGTATGATCAGCGCCGACCGCATCGAATCGATGCCCGTGCCACAACCCGGCAGGTACGACTCGGACACCTACTTCATCGAGACGTGCGATGCACTGGCCGCGTTGAACGTCGACCGCGACACATTCGGCTACGAGAACGCGATATTGCTGCTCAAGCCCGATGCGGCGGTCACCGGGGCGATGCGCCCTGCCATCGACTGGTTGCTCGAGCACGGCTACCGCATCGTCGGCGCATCTGCGGTGCAGTTGACCTATCTGCATCTGCGGGCCCTGTGGTACTTCAACTGGCACCGGGCCACCTCCGAACGCCGCAGGGTCGCCGATCGACTGGCGGCGCTGACACCGTCGCTGGTTCTCGTCATCCGGCATTCCGACGCCGAGCAGCCGGTCTCGGTTCGGCTGACCGCCGACAAGGGCCCCGCTGACCCGGCGCTGCGGCAGCCGGGCGAGTTGCGGCATGCGCTGGCGGCCGGAACTTATCTGCTCAACAAGGTGCATACCCCCGATGATCCCGACGACGTACTGCGCGAGCTGAGCATCTATTTTCCCGAACCGAAACTTAGCGCCGTGATTTCGGCTTGCGTCGCCGGCGCCGACGCAACACCGGATGCCGTCCGCATAGTCGACGGCATCGAGTCCGGACTGGAACGCAGGAGCGGCGACCTCGCCGCCGCTCAGGATGCCATCTGGCAGGGACTTCGTGAGGTCGGCGTGGGGAACCGACCTCGAACCGGCGAGGAATGGCTGGCTGCATTGGCCGACGCAGAGAAGCGGGACATCGGTGTCGATCCGTGGTTTCGGATCGTCGTCGAGTCGTCTTATCTGCCGATGCACCGATGACGAAAGTGACGGAAAACATGAACGGGGAGTTCTATTCTCAGACGCTTCGCCGAGAGTTGGTACACAAACGAGCGGTCTCCGAAGTGCTGGTCACCTCGGTGAGCAACCAGGCCGGCACCTGGACTGTGCACGCCCAATTGCCACGTCTGCACAGCTTTCACACCGACGTGGTGGGGCGCCAACGTGCCTACTACGACCCACTTCTCGTCTTAGAAGCGTTCAGGCAGGGGTGCATCGCGGCGAGTCATCTGTTCTACTACGCACCTCCCGATGCTCGGCACACCGTGCGCTACTACGAGCTCTCCGTCGTCGACCTCGACCAGCTCGAGTGCGGATCTGAGACACTGGATTTGGAACTGAACATCGTGGTGCAGAAGGAATTCCGCCGCGAGGACCACGGTCCGGTCCACGGCCTGGAAGTCAGGGCGGTCGTGGCTCACGAAGGCGCCAAGGCGGTGGAGGTGTCCGCCGCGTTCGGCTGGATGCCACTGCAGAAATGGGATGTGATGCGGGCAGGGGCGAGCTGGGATCCCGGGCCGCAACCGGCGCCGACTGATGTCCGCACCGTGGGCCGGACGCGGGCGGAGAACGTCGTGATCGGCGAACCGATTCACGCGACCGAGGGCGGGTCGGCCAGTGCACCGCTGGTGGTGGACATCAATCACGCGACGTTGTTCGACCACCCCCTCGACCACCTCCCCGGCGGCCTCATGATCGAGGCGGCGCGCCAACTTTCGCTCACGATCGACGATTCACGGGTCTCGAGCCTGGTGGGCCCGTCCTGGCTGAGGATCGACTTTCATTCCTTCGCCGAGATGGATGCCGTGAACACGGTTGTGATGACGCAGGATGCGGCCGATCCGCTGACATTCCGCGGCGATATCACCCAATCCGGAAAGACCAGGGCCACCATCGAACTGGCATTCATGGAATGACGGTCTTGCGGCGGACGGGTGGCATCGGGGCGTTCCTCGTCGAACGATGCCTTCCGGTCTATCCCATCTACCTGGCTCTGTGGGTCGTCGCGGTGGAGAGCATGGTCGTCGTCATCGGGCACTCATCGGGCCCGTGGCGTCCATCGTGGGATACCGCACTGAAAGTATTGGCGCTGAACGCTGCCGGCGCGTTCCTGCGGATGGTCGACGACCAGAAGGACCTTGACTACGACAGGGTGCACAACCCGGACCGGCCCCTCGTCCAAGGCCGGATCACCATCCGAGAACTGCGCGTCGCGATGGTGCCGGCCGCACTGATCGCGTTGGCTCTGGGTGCGGCGGTATCGGTGTGGACGGCGGTGTCGTTGGCGCTGATCCTCGGCTACAGCCTGCTCCTGTGGTGGGCGGAGTCCCGGGTTGCGACAGTTCGCGACAACCCGATCGTCAACCTGATCGCGGTGTGTCCCGCGCAGTTCTTGGCGACGGGTTTCGCGATGACGGGCCATCCGGGTGTCGGTGATGCGTCCTGGCTGCAGCTGGCGGCCGTACCGCTGGTGTTCACCGCGACAATCCTGCATGTGGAGTTGGCGCGAAAGACCACACGGCTGGCGGATGCCACTGACCTGCGGTCGTATTCACAGGTCATCGGGCCCACCGCCAGCGGGGCCTTGGTCCTGCTTTTCGGCCTGTTCGCGGTGCTTGTGGAAGTGCTGCTCACCACGCCGTGGACCTGGGCTGGCCAGTGGTGGCCGATCGCCTGGCTGCCTCTGGTGGCCGCGGTGATGCCGGGTCTCTCCGCCTGGGCCTTCTTCGTCGGGCGGGTCAGCGTCCACCCACGCGGTCTGCCAACGGCTTTCGTGATCGTCTTCTATCTGACCATCCTCGGGCAAGGCTTGATCTACCACTAGAAAGGTGCAACTGTGCGGATCCTCATACCGCTGGTCGGGAGTCGCGGGGACGTCCAGCCCGGGGTAGCGCTGGGATTGGAACTCGAACGTCGCGGCCATGATGTGATCATCGGTGCCCCACCGAATTTCGTCGACTTCGTCGCCAAAGCGGGTCTGACTGCGCGCCAATTCGGCCCTGATGTGCACGCACTGTATTCGTCGCCGGAAGGTCAGCGCGCGTTGGCGGCGGGCAGCACATTCAAGTTGATGTCGATGGTGTCGAAGCAGATGTCGGAATATGCCGACCGGATGGACGACGAACTGATCGACATCTCCCGCGGCGCCGAGATGATCGTCTGCACCACGTTCAGTGAGGACCGTTCGGCGATCATCGCCGAGTCCCTCGGTATCCCGATGGTGACACTGCACACCTACCCGTGCCGGAAGAACAGTCACTACGCGCCGCCGGGATCGGTGCCCGCCAACTGGAAGGTGCCGGGAGTCTTCAATCGGGTGGCCTGGTCCGCGATCGAGCGACTGCGGACCGTGGTCTTCGGGAAGTACCTCAACAACCTTCGCGCCAAGCTCGGCCTGCCGCGATCATGGGCGAGCACCGAATCGATTCTGCTTGCCCGAAATGTCCCCGAATTGCAGATGTACGACCAGGCGTTTGTGCCGGGTCTCGCCGAGGAATGGGGCTCGTCGCGGCCCATGGTCGGCTTCCTGTGGTTACCGCAGTCAGCCCGGGCAGCGATCGGCGAATCGGCTGAAGCGCACACCGAGGTGCTCAACTGGGTGGACGCGGGGACACCGCCGATCTTCTTCGGCTTCGGGAGCATGCCCATCCTGGATTTCGCCTCGGTGCTCGGGATGATCGAGCAGATCTGCGCCAGGACCGGGGAACGAGCTCTGGTCAGCGTCGGCGGCGCCAGCCTGAGTCCCGAGATGCGCAATACCTCCGAGAACGTGAAGGTCGTCGATGCGCTGGCGCACGATCTCGTCTTCCCGCACTGCAAGGCGGCCGTCCATCACGGTGGAATCGGCACTCTCTTCGAGAGCCTGCGGGCAGGACTGCCGACGCTGGTCTGTTCGGTGTCATTCGACCAGCCGGTGTGGGGACACCAGGTGGAAAGGCTGGGGGTCGGCGCGCACATTCCGTTCACCAAGCTACGGGCAGACACGCTCAGTGCCGGAATCGACGCCGTACTCGACCCGCACATGCGTTCCCGGGCCGAAGCTCTGGGCGCGCGCCTGCAAGCGACCGGCGACGGTGTGCCGCGGGTCTGCGACATCGTCGAGAAGACGGCTGCGCGTTAGCGGCGTCTGGGCGAGAACACCACCGGCAAGGACGCCGGCGAGAGAACGAAGTCCTTCGCCTGCGGCTTGACCTGGAAACCATTGGGCAGCTGAATATCCCACCGGGAGAACAGGGCTGCGGCCTGCAAGGTGATGGACAGCAGCGCGAATTGGCTTCCTGGGCAGTGTCGTTGACCCAGCCCGAAGGCCATCATGACGTCGCGGTCGCCCGATCCGGAGTCCCAGCGGTCGGGGTCGAACGCCGCCGCGTTGGGAAAGAACCGGTCCTGGAGATGCACCATCAACGGGCTGAACAGGATGTTGGTGCCGTCCGGGATTTCCACCGCGCCGATCTGTACCGGGCCGTCGGCGGTGAGGATGCTGATCCACGGTGCCCAAAGGCGCAGTGTCTCGGTGAGGACGTTGCGTAGGTAACCCAAGGCGGCCACGTCACCCACTTCCACAGGGCGAGAACCGATTACCGCATCCAGCTCGTCCCGGATCTTTGCCGCGACCTCGGGTGCCCGGCTCGTCTCGTAGACAAGCCACGAGAAGATGGACGTCTGAGACCCGATGCTCGCCGCGAGCGACAGGAGCAGCTCGTCGACGAGATCGTCGTCGGACAACCTCGCTCCGGTCTCTTCGTCGACGTGGTGCAGCAGTGCCGACAGCATGTCGCCTTCGTCCGGTTCGTGGCGGCGCTGCTCGATGAGCGATCTCAAGGCCGCGCGTACCTGCCGGGAATGAGTGGTGAATCGGCGGTTGGCCAGGACCCGCAGCTGCCTCGCCGCCTTCGGCAGGGCGCCGCGAATGATGACTTCGCTGAGCAGCCAAGGGGTTCGCTCGCGGATGACGTCGATCTCTTCGGCGTCGGATCGCGCGCGGAACAACGTTGCCAGCATGGTCCGCATCACCAACTGGTGCACGCTGGAGCGCAAATCGCTCTGAACACCGCTCACCAGCGAGCTCGACCAGTCGTCGGCGATCGCGGCGACGGTGAGTCCGTACTCGCCCAGGCGACGTTGCCGAAAGACCGGTGCGATCAGCCTGCGGCGCAGATCGTGTTCGGGACCGCTGAGCACGTTGGTCGCGCCGCTGACCAGTTCGTGGATGGCCTCGCGCATCGGCTCCCGATGGAATGAACCCGCGCGCCCGAGGCTGACGTCCCGGATGAGCTCGGGGGTGGTGAGCAGATACGACGCGCGCGGTCCCAGATACACGCGCACGATGGGGCCGATCTCCGGAGCGCGCAGCAGCAGGTCGCGAGGATCACCCGTGACCATGTGGGCGTGGCCGATCAACGGCAGACGCCCTGGCGCGGTGGGGATTCCAGAGAGGCCAGCTGGCGTCATGGCCGCAGCGTAGCTGGTTTAGGACGACGTGAGGCCGCGAACGGCTTCGATGCGGGCCTTGAGCTGGTCGGTGGTGGCCGCCGCCACCGGCGGACCGCCGCAGACCCGGCGCAACTCGTTGTGGATCTGCCCGTGCGTCTTGCCGGTCCGGTGATGCGCCAGCGACACCAGTGCGTTGAGTTCGCGGCGCAGGTCTCGCAGCTGGCCGTGGGTGGTCAGCCGTGGCACCTCGCCGCTGGCGGTGCGCTTCTCGATCTGCTCTTCTTGCCTGCGCCGCAACAGATCTCGCATCGACTCGGCATCGAGGAGGCCGGGGATGCCGAGGTAGTCGGCCTCCTCGTCGCTGCCGGCCGGCGTGGCGGTCCCGAATGACGACCCGTCGAAGATGACCTGATCGAGCTCGGCGTCGGCGCCCAGATACTCGATCTTGTTCTCGCCGTCGTCGGGTTCGTCGCGGTTCTGCTTGGCCAGCTCGGCGTCGAGCGGATCGTCCTCGAGGTTCTCCCGGTGCGGCTTGCCCAGCACATGGTTGCGTTGGGCTTCCATCTCGCTGGCGAGCAGCAGCAGGTTGGGCACCGACGGCAAGAAGATGCAGGCGGTTTCACCGGGCCGCCGTGAGCGCACGAATCGGCCGATCGCCTGCGCGAAGAACAACGGGGTCGACGCGCTCGTCGCATACACGCCGACGGCCAGCCGCGGTACGTCGACGCCTTCGGACACCATCCGCACCGCAACCAGCCAGCGCGACGTGCTCGCCGAGAACTGCGAGATGCGATCGGAGGCGCCCTTGTCGTCGGAGAGCACGACCGTCGGCGCCTCCCCGGTGATCTTGAGCAGCAGATCGGCGTAAGCGCGCGCGGCGGTCTGATCGGAGGCGATGATCATGCCGCCGGCATCGGGCACGTGTTCGCGCAGGCCGCGCAGTCGGGTGTCGGCCGCGGCGATCACCGCCGGCATCCATTCGCCGGCCGGGTTGAGCGCGGTCTTCCACGCCCGCGCGGTCTGCTCGGCGGTCAGCGGCTCGCCCAGGCGCGCCGCATGCTCCTCGCCGGCACTGTCGCGCCAGCGGGCCTCGCCGGAGTAGGCCATGAACATGACCGGACGCACGACGCCATCGGCCAGCGCGTCGGAGTAGCCGTAGGTGTGATCGGCCTGCGAGCGGGCGAAGCCATCGGGTCCGACCTCGTAGTTGACGAACGGGATCGCACTGTCGTCGCTGCGGAACGGGGTCCCGGTCAGGGACAGCCGCCGCGTCGCGTCGTCGAACGCCTCCCGCATGGCGTCGCCCCACGTCTTGGCGTCGCCGCCGTGGTGGATCTCGTCGAAGACGACGAGGGTCTTGCGGTTCTCGGTGCGCACCCGGTGCCGGGTGGGGTGGCTGGCGACCTGCGCGTAGGTGACGACGACGCCGTGGTACTCCGCGGAGGTCTGCGAGTTGGAGTTGGAGAACTTCGGATCCAGGGCGATGCCGTGCCGGGCCGCGGCCTGCGCCCACTGGATCTTGAGGTGCTCGGTGGGGACGACGATCGTGATGGTCTCGACGGTGCCCTCGGCGAGAAGTTCGGCGACGATCCGCAGGGCGAAGGTGGTCTTGCCGGCACCAGGGGTGGCCACTGCGAGAAAATCGCGCGGTTTGGCGGTCAGATACTTGACCAACGCCCGCCGCTGCCAGCCCCGCAATGCCTGGGTGCTGGGCGCATCAACTGCCCGCACCCCTGGGACTCCTCTCCGGTCGAGATGGACTCTAGTGCAAGCAGATCCGCCGGCGCATATCGATCCGGCGTGTCGGCACAGAGAGTGGTGGTCGGCGTTGCGCCGCGATTCGCCCCGCCCGTCGCGTGCCTCAATTAATCCCTCGTCGAGGGTCAGCGGCCTATGCTTGGCGGGTCGGGTACCCGGGGGGTCCCCGGGTTGGCGGTCGGCATGACGGTGGCAGCTTGTGTGGCCTGCGGTACCCACCTGCGCGAGTCTGCGAAGTTCTGCGACGAGTGCGGCGCGGCCGTTGTGGCCAGCGCCGAACCGGCCGAGTACAAACAGGTGACTGTTTTGTTCGCCGACGTCGTGCACTCGATGGACATCGCTTCGGCGGTGGGGGCTGAGCGCCTTCGTGAAATCATGACCGCGCTGGTCGACCGCGCCGCGAGGGTCGTGCAGCGCTACGGGGGAATTGCCGATCAATTCACCGGCGACGGCCTGATGGCCCTGTTCGGCGTCCCAATCGCTTTAGAGGATCACGCGTTTCGCGCGTGCTTGGCGGCGCTGGAGATTCAGGAGGAATCGAAGGTCGTCGCCGAGGAGGTGCGACGGCTGGACGGCATCGACCTACAGCTGCGGATCGGCCTGAATTCCGGCGAAGTCATCGTCGGCCAGCTCGGCGCGAGCCCGTTCGGCCGTACCGCGATCGGCGAGCAGGTGGGGATGGCGCAGCGGATGGAGTCGGTGGCTCCGCCCGGTGGCGTGATGCTGAGCCAGTCGACCGCCCGGCTGGTAGAGGACGGCGCCATCCTGGACGACGAAGAAAAGGTCCGCATCAAGGGTCGGGACAGTCCGGTTCTCGTCCGTCGGCTGCGCGGTGTGAGGACGCAACGCGGCGACGGCGGTCGGCGGGACACGGTGTTGGTCGGGCGCGGGCAACAGATCGCCACGTTGACGGAGATCCTCGACCGCGCGATCGGGGGCACCGGCGGCGTCGTCGGGATCGTCGGCGCGCCCGGAATCGGTAAGAGCCGGCTGGTTCGGGAGACCGCGGCGCTGGCCGGTGCGCGCGGTGTCGCGGTGTTCTCGACGTTCTGCCAATCCCACACTCGCGACATCGCGTTTCACGCCGCGGCGGGGCTGCTACGCGCGGTCTTCGACACCGATGGCATGGATGCGGCCACCGCACGCGAACGGCTGCGAAATCGCCTGCCTGATGCCGATTCCGAGGATCTGATTCTGCTCGACGATCTGCTTGGTGTCCGTGAACCCGATGCCGAACCGGTCGTGATCGATGCGGATGCACGGCGTCGGCGGCTGACCCGCTTGATCAGGTCTACCGCGCTGGCCCGTCGGAAGCCGGCTCTCTATGTCATCGATGACGTCCATTGGCTCGATGCTGCGAGCGAATCGATGATCGAAGAATTCGTCTCGATACTTCCTCGGACGGTGTCTCTGGCGCTGTTCAGCTACCGGCCCGAATATCGCGGCGCCCTGGCACACACGGCCGGTTCGAGAATCATCTCTCTCGCCCCGCTCGATTCCTCGGAGACCGCGGCGTTGGCCGCGGCGCTGCTCGGTGAGGACCGAACGGTCGCCGGACTCATGTCGCAGATCGCCGAGCGCTCCGGCGGTAACCCGTTCTTCACCGAGGAGATCGTCCGCGATCTCGTTGAACGTGACGTGCTCAGTGGGAGCCCGGGCGCGTACATCTGCCATCTGGACTCGGCGGGTGTCACGGTGCCCGCCACTGTCCAAGCCACCATCGCGGCCCGCATCGACCGCCTCGGCGGCGCGGCGAAACGCACGCTGCACACGGCAGCGGTGATCGGGTCCCGGTTCCAGCCCGATCTACTCTTCAGGGTCGACGGGCGTGCGGCGCTGGCGGAGCTGACGGATGCCGAGCTGGTGGACGCCGTTCCCGCGTCGCCGCGTGGAGAGCACACATTCCGCCACCCGTTGATCCGCGCGGTTGCCTATGAATCGCAACTCAAGGCCGACCGCGCGGTGTTGCACCACCGGGTGGCCGAGGCGATCCAACAGGGTGACCCCGCAGCTGACGACGAGAACGCGGCGTTGATCGCCGGCCACTTGGAGGCCGCCGGGGACACGCGCGCCGCCTTCGACTGGCATATGCGTGCGGCGGGCTGGCTCATGACCCGCGACATTCGCGCTGCGAAGGTGAGCTGGCAGAAGGCTCGCGACGTGGCCGACCAACTCCCCGACGACGAGCCGGACGGCATTTCTTTGCGGATCGCCCCACGCACCCTGCTGTGCGGTTTCGCGTGGCGGGCCGGCGGCGGGGCGAGTGTTGCCGACTCCAGCTACGACGAGCTGCGTGATCTCTGTACGGCGGCCGGCGATCAGATGGCATTGGTGATGGGCACCTCGGGCCTCCTGGTCGCGATGGGCCTCAACCATCGGCTCAGCGAATTGCGTTCCCTCACACCGGAATACGTTCGCCTGCTCGAGTCGACCGGTGATCCCGCGGTGATCCTGTTGTCCAACTGCGCAACGTTCGGCGTGTTCCAAACAGGTGATATCGCCGGCGTGATGCCACTGTTCGAGCAGGCCATCGATGCTGCGGGCGGCAACCCCACGCTGGGCGATTTCTTCTTCGAATCGCCGTTGGCATTCGTGACCACGCTCCGCGGGCTGGCCCGATGCAGCCTTGGCGATCCGAGCTGGCGAGCGGACCTACAGGCAGGGCTTGCGATGGCCCGCGTCGTGGAAGGCATCACTCTGACTGCCATCATCACGTACGGCTACGGCGCGCTCCTGCTGAACGGCGTCCTACTGCCTGACGCAGTGATGCTGAGAGATTCGGCTCTTGCGCTGGAGGCCGCCGAACGATCGGGAGACGACCTGTCGCTGGCGTGGTCGCGAATCATTCATGGCATCATGCTGATCCGTTCCGGCGCCGGCGCCGGCAGCATCGACCTGCTCAGGCAGGGGCGTCACCAAGCGGCCGACCAGGCCGACCAGGCCACCGTCACCACCGCCGACATTCAACTTGCCATCTGCGCCGCCGATAGCGGTGATCTGGACGTGGCTATCGAAATCGCCGGGGCGGCCGTTGCGCACTTGTTCGACTGCGGTGAAGCCATTATTCGCGGGCCGGCCGTGACCGTGCTTGTCGAATCGCTGTTGCGCCGCAGAGGCGGCGACGATGTGCGGGAAGCGCAGTGTGTGGTCGACCGGTTGGCCGCGTCCGAGCACGACGAGGGCTTCGTGTTCTACGAACTGCCGCTGCTACGGCTTCGTGCTCAGTTGGCGCGCGCCCGCAACGACGACCGGGGTTACCGAGAATTCGTGGACCGCTATCGAGCGATGGCGCTGACCGTAGGATTCGAAGGCCATATCGCCGCAGCTGAGGCGATGGTGGGGCCGTCGTGACGGTCGGGAAGTTCGCCGCTCAGTCGAGCGGGAACACCACGCCCGTCAGCGCTTCCGACACCGCCCACAGCCGCTTCTGTGCGGCGATGTCGTGGGACCGGCCGTTGGACGAGACGAGCTTGGGATAGCCCCGCATCTGGAGGAATCCGCTGGGCCCGTAGTACTGGCCGCCCAGCACGCTCGGGTCGGTGGCGGCGCGCAGCTGCGGCAGTGCGCCCATCTCCGAACTCTGCACGGTCAGGCCGAACCCCCACTCGACGATCCGGGGCAGGTTGCGGCCCAATTCGGTGGCCGAACTGCCCGGGTGGGCCGCGGTGGCAATGGTGTTGGTTCCCGCCAGCCGCCGCTGCAGCTCGTAGGTGAACAGAAGATTGGCCAGCTTGGCCTGGCCGTAGGCGCCCGCGCGGCTGTAGCTTCGCTCGGACTGCAGGTCATCGAACCGGATTTGGCCCATGCGATGGCCGTTGCTGCTGACCGTGACCACCCGCGAGCCGGGAACCGCCAGCAGGCGGTCCAGCAGCAGTCCGGTGAGGGCGAAATGTCCCAGATGGTTGGTGCCGAACTGCAGCTCGAACCCATCCTTGGTGGTCTGCTTCGGCGTCATCATCACGCCCGCGTTGTTGATGAGCAGGTCGATCCGGTCGTGCCCGGCGCGCAGTTGGTCAGCAGCCGCCCGGACGGACTCCAGCGACGTGAGGTCGAGTTCCTGGACGGCCACGTCGGCGCCCGGATAGCGCCGGGCAATCAGATCGGCAGCGGCCTTGCCCTTGTCGAGGTTGCGGACCGCGAGCACCACGCGGGCGCCCTTCGAGGCCAGTGCGCGGGCGGTCTCGTAGCCAAGTCCGGTGTTGGCGCCGGTGATGACGGCCGTGCGGCCGGTTTGGTCCGGAATGTCGTTGACGGTCCAGGCGGCCATGCTCTTCTCCTCGATTACGATGGATAAACGGAGCGCGCGCCCCGGTTTCTTCGACTATACGGAACGTGCGCCCCGCTTTGTCAACGAGCGAGAGGGCGTGAGGTGGGTGTGAGCTGCCGGCCGCTGCGGGCCGATGCCGCGCGTAACCGCGCTCGGGTGCTGCAGGTCGCCTACGAGGTCTTCGCCGAGCAGGGGCTCGGCGTGCCGATCGACGAGATCGCCCGGCGGGCCGGCGTCGGCGCGGGCACTGTCTACCGTCACTTTCCCACCAAGGAAGCCCTGTTCGAGGCCGTCATCGGTGACCGGGTGCGCGTTGTCGTGGAGCGCGGACGGGAGCTGCTGGCCGCCGATCCGTCCACCGCGTTGTTCGAATTCATGCGCGAGATGGTGCGTGCCGGCGCGGCCGACCACGGGATGGTCGAGGCGCTGGCGAGCTACGGGATCGACCTCGACTCCGCGGCGCCCGGTGCCGAGGCGGAATTCCTCGGGGTGCTGGGCGAGATGCTGGTCGCGGCGCAGAAAGCCGGAGCGGCGCGGTCCGACGTCGGTCTGGCCGAACTCAAGGCGCTATTGGTCGTGTGCAAGAGCGGACAGGAATACGGCGACGACGTCGCCGACCGGATCACCAACGTCATCGTGGCCGGGTTACGCGCCGGGTGAACGGCCGATTCATCTTCTTGCACTCACCAAGGGCGAGTGCTAAAAAGGTGGTTGGCACTCCCGACCGGTGAGTGCTAGGTCGGGTCGGTGAGGCCGGAGCCGCGCACGCGCGGAGCACTCTCCAGCCGTCCGTCGCGGGCACTGTGCCGACCGAAGACGTGCCATCCCCAACCGGAGGATTCACTTCGCAATGTCCAAGATCATTGCTTACGACGAAGAGGCCCGCCGCGGCCTCGAGCGGGGCCTCAACGCCCTCGCCGACGCGGTAAAGGTGACGCTGGGCCCCAAGGGTCGCAACGTCGTCCTGGAGAAGAAGTGGGGTGCCCCCACGATCACCAACGATGGTGTGTCCATCGCCAAGGAGATCGAGCTGGAGGACCCCTACGAGAAGATCGGCGCTGAGCTGGTCAAGGAAGTCGCCAAGAAGACTGACGATGTCGCAGGCGACGGCACCACCACCGCCACCGTTCTGGCTCAGGCCCTGGTTCGCGAAGGCCTGCGCAACGTCGCTGCCGGCGCCAACCCGCTCGGCCTGAAGCGCGGCATCGAGAAGGCCGTGGAGAAGATCACCGAGACGCTCCTCAAGAGCGCCAAGGAGGTCGAGACCAAGGACCAGATCGCTGCCACCGCCGGAATCTCCGCGGGCGACCAGACCATCGGCGACCTGATCGCCGAGGCCATGGACAAGGTTGGCAACGAGGGTGTCATCACCGTCGAGGAGTCCAACACCTTCGGCCTGCAGCTGGAGCTCACCGAGGGTATGCGCTTCGACAAGGGCTACATCTCGGGTTACTTCGTGACCGACGCCGAGCGGCAGGAAGCGGTCCTCGAGGATCCCTACATCCTGCTGGTGTCGTCGAAGGTTTCGACGGTCAAGGACCTGCTTCCCTTGCTGGAGAAGGTCATTCAGTCGGGCAAGCCGCTGCTGATCATCGCCGAGGACGTCGAGGGCGAGGCCCTGTCGACCCTGGTGGTCAACAAGATCCGTGGCACGTTCAAGTCCGTCGCCGTCAAGGCCCCGGGCTTCGGTGACCGCCGCAAGGCCATGCTGCAGGACATCGCGATCCTGACCGGTGGCCAGGTTGTCAGCGAGGAGGTCGGCCTCTCGCTCGAGACCGCCGACGTCTCGCTGCTGGGTCAGGCTCGCAAGATCGTCGTCACCAAGGACGAGACCACCATCGTCGAGGGTGCCGGTGATTCCGACGCCATCGCCGGTCGGGTGGCTCAGATCCGTGCCGAGATCGAGAACAGCGACTCCGACTACGACCGCGAGAAGCTGCAGGAGCGCCTGGCCAAGCTGGCCGGCGGTGTTGCGGTGATCAAGGCCGGCGCTGCCACCGAGGTGGAGCTCAAGGAGCGCAAGCACCGCATCGAAGATGCCGTGCGCAACGCCAAGGCTGCTGTCGAGGAGGGCATCGTCGCCGGTGGTGGCGTGGCTCTGCTGCAGTCGGCTCCGGCTCTGGACGAGCTGTCGCTGTCCGGTGACGAGGCCACCGGTGCCAACATCGTGAAGGTTGCGCTGTCGGCTCCGCTGAAGCAGATCGCCTTCAACGCGGGCCTGGAGCCCGGCGTTGTCGCCGAGAAGGTCACCAACTCGCCTTCCGGAACCGGCCTGAACGCCGCGACCGGTGAGTACGAGGACCTGCTCAAGGCCGGCGTCGCCGACCCGGTGAAGGTCACCCGCTCGGCGCTGCAGAACGCGGCGTCCATCGCGGCGCTGTTCCTCACCACCGAGGCCGTCGTCGCCGACAAGCCGGAGAAGGCCGCCGCACCTGCGGGCGACCCGACCGGTGGCATGGGCGGTATGGACTTCTAAGTAAGTCAACGAAAACGCCCGGTCCCCCTTGCGGGGGGCCGGGCTTTTTCGTTGTCCAGCCGCGCGTTGTGCGGTTTCATCCGCAACACGCCGTCGTCGGCGTATGGCGCCGCACACTCGGCGACGCTGTGGAGAGCGGAACACATGCGCCGCCGGGCTTTGACACTGTTCGCGAATGCAGACCGTTCCGTGGCCATTCATCGCGAAGGAGATGCTCGAGGCGGGAGCGCTGACGTTCCGCGAACTCCGGCGGTTCCATTGCGCCGTCTATCCCGGCGTCTGGGTTCCGCGGGGGGTCGACATCTCGGCAATAGATCGCGCGCGGGCCGCCTGGTTGTGGTCTCACCGCAGTGGCGTGCTCGCGGGGTTATCGGCGTCGGCGTTGTTAGGCGCCAAGTGGATCGGCCCTGAGGTTCCTGCCGAACTGATCCACTCGAATCGTCGGGCGCCGCGGATGCTGACCGTCCATTCGGACACCCTCACTCCCCGAGAGACACAATCGATCGCCGGCATGACCGTGACAAGTCCTGCGCGCACGGCCTTCGACCTCGGTCGGCGATTAGTTCTTGCGAACGGACTGCAGCGGGTCGACGCGCTCATGAACGCCACCGACCTCAAGGCTGTCGAGGTCGAAGCGGTGATGGCCGACCATCCCGGCGCGCGAGGTCTGGCCGGACTTCGGCGCACGCTCGACCTCGCTGACGGCGGTGCCGAATCGCCTTACGAGACGATGACGCGATTACTGTTGCTAGAGAACGGATTTCCGCGGCCCCAGACGCAGATTCCGGTGTACGACGAGCGTGGGATCCTGTTTGCCCGCATCGATATGGGTTGGCCGGAATATCGCGTCGGTGTCGACTTCGAGGGAGCCCACCATTGGACCGACCCACGGCAACGATCCAAGGATGTCGAACGCTATGCGCGGTTGCCGGAGCTGGATTGGGTCGACGTGCGGGTGACGAGTTCGATGCTCCACAACAGTCCGCGGGTCTTCCTCGATCGGGTTGGCCGTGCGCTCACGGCGAGAGGCTGTCCGCGGACATGGTGAGTGTGCGTCCTCATCCGCGGTCGGCGGCGTGTTGCGGACGAAACCGCACACTCGAGCCTGTCGACGGCGGCTAAAGCGGGACGCAGTCGTCGCCGCAGCCCGACGCCGTCGGCACGTTCGGTTGTGCCGGCCGGTGCAGCACGGCGCGATGGGGAACGACGCGCAAAGAGTCGTCGGTGAGCTCGCCGCGGCCGTCGACGATCAGGCTGTAGCCGCCCGGTTCGGCCGGTGGCCACAACAGAGTCGCATCAGGGTGGCCGCAGATGTTGCGCCGGGTGCTGTTGCCGACCGGACCGATATCGAGAACGCCGTCATGGAGTTGCGGGTCCACGGCCACGGTGTGTGCCCGGTGGTCGTCGCTCACGGTGATCAGGTAGCCGGTCGGGAAATCACCCAGCTTGCCTGCGAGCTGAGCGAGGTCGACCTTGATGCTCATGGGCGCAATCTTATTGCGGATGGTGCACGGAAAGCCTGGGAATATCACCGTCGAGCGCATAGGTTGTCGACGACATGTCGTTGCCTACGCCATCGCCCACGTCCACCGCCGTCGTCACCGGGGCGTCCTCGGGAATCGGCGCCGACCTCGCCCGCGAACTTGCGGCCCGCGGGCACGGCGTCACGCTCGTCGCCCGCCGCGAGGACAAGCTCAAAGAGCTCGCCGCCGAACTCGCCGACCAGGTACGCGTCGAAGTCATCGCCTGCGACGTCGCCGATCCGGCCGCCCGCGCCGCCCTGTTCGACGAGGTGGAGCGACGGGGCCTGACCGTCGACATCCTGGTCAACAACGCCGGCATCGGCACCATGGGCGCAGTCAAGGACGCGTCGGTCGACGACGAGATCGCCCAGGTCCGCGTCAACGTCGAGGCTGTCATCGACCTGACCACGCGGGCCGTGCAGATGATGGTGCCGCGCGGCCGCGGAGCGATCCTCAACGTCGGCTCGACGGCCGGCTTCCAGCCGTTCCCCGGCCAAGCCGGGTACGCGGCGACCAAAGCATTCGTCCGGTCCTATACCGACGGGGTGCGCGCGGAGTTGGCGGGCACCGGCGTCACCATCGGGACGCTCAACCCCGGTCCGGTGCGCACCGGATTCCTTCAGGCTGCCGGGATGGACGAGCGGTCGTTCGCCGACGCGTTTCCGAAGTTTATGTGGGAGCCGTCGCGCGATGTCGCCAAGGCCGGTATCGACGTGATCGACCAGGACCGCGGCAGCGTCATCCCCGGACTGGCGAGCCAGGTGTCGACGCGGATCTTCCAGGTGCTGCCGAAACGGCTACTGCTGCCGCTGTTGGTCAAGCAGCATCCGGCGCTACGACGCTGAATCCAATTCAGTAGTCGGCTACGTAGCCCGGCCGGCGTGGTGGCCCGTTAAGGTGGCAATGCGCCATCGAGGGCGGTGACTGTCGGGGGATTGTCATGAAGCGTCAGCGCCGACGTCTGTGGTTAGCCGCCGGTGCGGTTTCAGTCGGCCTCGGTGCCGCGGTTACCAGCGGGACCGCTCTCGCCCACGCCGACACCAACGAGTCGTCGTCGGCTTCAGGTTCCGCGAAGCCGCGCGCCGCGTCGGCCGCGACACATCCGCGTGCCACGCGTCACCAGCAGCTCGAACAGGCCGTCGGTGTGCGTCGCGCCGCGACAGTATCCAGACCGGCGAATGCGCCTTCACCCGTCGAGAGGCGGGCATCGGTCGGACGTGCGCCGCTGGTCCCCGCGGCCGCGCGCCAGCTTGCGGCGGCTGTGCCGGCACCACCGCCTCCCGGGGCACTCCTCCCGCGGCTGTTCAACGCGCTGGTACCGCTGATCAACAACACACCGATCCGCGACTTGCTCAACGTATTCGACCCAGTGGGCACGCCGGGTGCCACCGTGATCCGTCTGGTGGGGGCGCCGTCCGGTGCAGTGCTCAGCCCCAACGGCAAGCTGCTGTTCGAACTCACCGTGCCGCCGAATCCGCTCGGGCCCTTCTATATCCCGCCGGCGTACTCGACACTGACAGAGATCAACACAGCGACGAATACCGTTGTCGGAGTTCCGATCAACATCCGCGGGGTGCCAATAGGCACTCCGGTGGTCAGCGCCGACGGAACCCGTGTCTATCAGACCTCCTCAGTGGCCGCGACCAACTCGACGTACGTGACGGTGATCGATACGGCACACAACACCGTCGTCGGCAAGCCGGTCCGTCTGGACGGCTGGGCGACAGGAGCGGTGGTGCTCAGCTCGGACGGCCGCTACGCCTTCCTGGCGACCAACACCAGCGTCGGCGGGGTTTCCACGGCGAAAGTGACCGCCATCGACACCGACACGGTCGCCACAGTTGGCGCTCCGGTGACGTTGGACGGCTTCATCCTGGGGTCGACCGTTCTCAACGCCGACGCCAGCCGGCTGTGCGTCATCTTCCAACCGAACCCCAGCTCGACCAGCGCCGACGAACTCGCGGTGATCGACACTGCGGACATGTCGCTGGTCAGCCCGACGATAGCCATGGACGGCTACACCAAGGGCAGTGTCGTGGTGAGTCCCGACGGCACCCGCGCGGCGGTGACCACCATCACCGGTGACATCAGCAGCAGCACCGTGGCGGTCACTTTGGTCGACCTCGCCGACGGGGTCGTGATCGAAACGCCGACGATCTACGAGGGCGGCCCCTACAGTGCCGAAGCCGCCCCGGTGGTCTTCAGCGACGGCGGGGCGCGGATCAATCAGGTCACTCAAATCTATGACCCGGACAGCAAATCCGCCTCGACGGTACTCACGGTCATCGACAGCAGCACCGGAGATATCGTCGGCACGCCTATCACTGTGCCCGCCAACAACACTCGCTTGGGGACGGTGCTGGTGCCCGACCCGATGGGCAGCCACCTCTTCATCGCGTCGCCGATCGAGAACAAGTCGACCTCGACGTACGACTCGACGGTGATCACCGTCGTCGACACCACCGACGGCACGGTGGTGGGAACTCCGGTGACGGTGGGGGGTTACGGCGCGATGGTGTCCGGTCCCGACGCCGACAGTGTGTACCTCTCTGCCGGCACCGTCGCCGACCAGTCCCAGGTCAGTGTCATCAACGGCGACGGTTCGGCCACCGGTAGCTCGAGGTGGCTGACCGGGGCGCCGACAGTCCTCCTGGTGACTCACGGTGGTTCACGTGTGTATCAGCTCACCGCTGTCGGCTCGCATGCGGAGGTGACGGCACTGACGGCCGCCACGGCGATCTCGACAGGCGCACAACGCGTCAACGGCACCGTCTACAGCGCGCTGATTGCCCCCGACGGCACCAGGATCTACGACACCAACAATGGATCCTCACCACTGTTGTCGTTGTCTTTCCCCTACCGGGTGACGGTGGTGAACACGAGCGTGCTCGGCTAGAGCGCGTCCGTTACGACGCTGAACCGGGCCACGGCCGCATCCAGCCCTCGACCGGCAGGTCCAGCCCGTTGCACAGCGTGCACACCGTCCGGTACCAGCCGACGGCGATCAGTAATTCCATCCGCTGTTCGTCGTCGAAGTTCTCACCCAGGGCCGCCCAGGTCGCCGACGACCATGACCCGGTCCGCTCCAATTCGTCGACGGAGACGATGAGCGTGCGCTCGTCGTCGCTCCACCGCGGATCGGTGGCGTCGCCGACGGCCAGCGCATCCGCCTCATCGCCGGACACCCCGGCGATCGGTCCCCAGAACGCCGCCTGCCCGCCCCACTCGTAGGCGCAACGCACCAACCCGCAGATCCGCAGGATCGCGATGGTGCGCGCACGCGGTGCCAGCCGGGTGTCGAGGTAGAGCGACTCGCCCATCTTGCGCAGCTTGCGGGCCATGTCGGGGTGGCGCTGCAGGCACCGCACCAGCAGCAGCGGCTCATAGGTCCGGTCGGGGTGGCCCCAGCTGCCGATATCGGCGGCGTCCTCGGAGCTCCACGGCTCGGCCAGCGGCGCGACCCGGCTCACGCGGTGGGCGCCGGTTGCCGGCCGCGGATCAGCTTGCCCGGCCGGGCGGCGGTGGGCACACCGTTCTCGGAAATCACCTCGCCGGACACGATCGTCGCCACATAGCCGTCGGCGGTCTGATCGAGTCGGCGTCCGCCTGCGGGCAGATCAGACTTGACTGTCGGCTGGTGCAACCGCAGCGCGTCGGCGTCGATCACGTTGACGTCGGCCTTGTAGCCCACCGCGAGCCGGCCGCGGTCGGCCAGTCCCGCGATGCGGGCGGGCACCGACGTCAGCTCCTGGATCACCCGCTCCACCGACAGCCTGCCCGACTCGCGATCACGGACCCAATGCGTCAGCATGTAGGTGGGAAAGCTTGCGTCGCAGATCATTCCGTAATGGGCGCCGCCGTCGCCGAGGCCGAGGACGACGTCGTCGCGCTGGATCAGCTCCGCCACCGTGTCCAGCGAGTTGTCGCGGAAGTTGGCCAGCGTGACGAGCAGCATGGCGTGACCGTCATCGTCGAGCAGCCGGTCGTAGGCCTCCTCGAGCGGGCTGACGCCGCGAGCAAGAGCCCGGGCGCCGATCGAATCTTCGGCTGCGGGTTCATAATTGGGCGGGTCGCCGAGCGGGTACATGTAGTCCCACGCTTGGGCGGCGAACATCAACGGATGCCCGTCGCTGGCCGGCTTGTCGTTCAGAATGCGCTCGCGGACTTCGGGTTTGCGCATCTCGGCCACGCGTTCGGCCAGCGGCAGATCAGCGATCTCCCGGTACGCCGGGTACAGAACGAACGGGTTACCGGACAGGTCCAGGCCGAGCACCAGTCCGATCGGGCGCGGGAAGATCTGCCCGGTGACGTCACCACCGTTGGAGTTGGCCTTCTCGACCATGCGCAGTGCGTCGAGGTGGATCGGCGGTCCGGCGTTGCCGATCGCGAGCGTAAACGTCACGGGCAGGCCCACTTCCGAAGCGACGTCGAACACGGCGCTGAGCGCACCCTCGTAATCGCCTGCCATCAAATCGGGCACGAACTGCAGCAGGCCGCCGCCGGCGTCGTCGACACCGCGGGCGATCGCCTCGATCTCCTCGTACTGTGCTTCGTAGCTCGGAATCGGCTGTCCACCAGAGGTTTTGTGCAGGGTCAGACGTGACGATGCGAAGCCGAGCGCGCCTGCGTGAATAGCCTCCGCGGCCAGCTTGCGCATCATCGCCAGGTCCTCGGCGGTGGGCAGCTCGCGGTCGACGCCGCGCTGTCCCATGACGTACACACGCAGCGGGGAATGCGGTAGGAACGCGGCGACGTCGATATCGCGCTGCCGCGACTCCAGGGCGTCGAGGAATTCGGGGAAGGTCTCCCAGGTCCACGGCAGTCCGTCGACCATCACCACACCGGGGATGTCCTCGACGCCGGCCATCACGTCGACGAGTACGTCGTGGTCCTCGGGGCGGCAGGGTGCGAACCCGACGCCGCAGTTACCCATCACCGCCGTCGTCACGCCGTGGGCCGACGACGGTGTCATCCGGTCCGACCAGATCGCCTGACCGTCGTAATGGGTGTGGAGGTCAACGAAGCCCGGGGTGACAAGCAGCCCCGTCGCGTCGATCTCCCGGGTTCCCGTTCCGTCGACGGTGCCGACCGCGGCGATGACGCCGTCGGATATGGCGACGTCACCGCGGTAGGGGTCGCCGCCCGTACCGTCCACGATCGTGCCGTTGCGGATGACCAAGTCGAAACTCATGGGCTCAAATCTACGGTGGCGACCGCAGCAGTCTTCGTGGAATCGACTGTGGCGAGTTCGCAGAATTCGCCGCCCGCCAGATACTGACGCGACAGCAAATGCGGAATATGATTTGTCCAATCTGCCGGGCTGCAACCGGGGGTTGCCATGCACATTTCCGTATATCCGCAGACCAAGTTGCTGGCGGCGCTCGTGGCGGCCGGAGTAGTGGCAGCCGGCGCCCCGCTCGTCACGAGTCCTTCGCGGCCCGCGATGCCGGCCATCTACACCGCTGAAATCCAGCCGGCATCATTCATCACCGACGCGCTGTCCGACGCGGCGATCGTCGTAGGCGCGGTGACCTTGGCGGTCAATGGCACGGTCGACACGATCGCGGAGCTACCGGTGAACTCGCTGGCCCTGTTCTCGACCGCGCTGCTGAACCCCGGTGCAATCGGCAGCCTGCTCAGCTTCGCCGTGCAGTCGACGTTCAATCCGGAGTACAACGCGCCGGTCTACGGGTTCTACGGATCGACGTTGCGGCTGGTGCTGCTGAATCTCGCGTCGGCCCTGTTGCCGGCACCGCTGAATTCGCTGGCCCAGGGCGCCATCGTGGACACCAGTGTCGCCATCGGTAACCTCTTCGCGGGATTGCCGGACCCATCCGTGGGAGATGCGCTGATCGAAGACGCTGTCTACCGAACCGATGTCGGTCGGGTTCTGCTCTCCATCACCAAGGCCATCACCGGTCCGGTACACATGGTCACCAGTGCCGTGGAAGACCTGGCGTGGGTGCCGTACAACGTGGAGGCGTCCATTGAGAACGTCTTCCAGGATCCGGCCGATTTTCCCGGCCTCTTCGGTTTCCTCGCCCGTGACGTGGTGTACGGGGTCGTAGGGGCGGCCTACCAGCTGGTGGAGTTTGGCATCTCCTTGCCGGCGCCGATCGGATCGTCATCGATTGGCCGGTCCAGCTTCGTCACCGACGGGATCGCGTGGAACGCCCTGAACGACTTCTACACCGGTGTCGCCAACGTGGTCGACCTGCTCGTGCCGCCGTCGGTCACCCCCCAGCCGGCCGCCGCCGTCTCGGCTGCGCGCACACCGGCCACCTCCTCCGGCACCGAGCCGCCAGCAGTGAGCTCGTCCGGAAAAGGGATTGCGCGACATAGGGTTCCACTGCGGGGACATCCCGGGGCGAGCGACAAGGCCAACGTCAAGGCCGATGCAAGTAAGCCGGGCGTGAAGCAGTCAACCGGTCACTCAGCGCGTCCGGGCAGGGTCGGATAACCGTTCACCGCGGCCGGTCGGCTGCCACTATGGGAGCCGTGATCGATCACTTCGGAATCAACTGCAGCGACTGGGCCGCGTCGAAGGAGTTCTACGACGCCGTGCTCGGTGTGCTCGGCTATACCCGTCAGATGGACTTCGATGTCGCGATCGGCTACGGCCGCGACGGTAAGCCGGACTTCTGGATCGCCGACGCCTCGGCCGGTGATGCCTCGGGCCCCAACCGTGAGGTGCACATCGCCTTCGCCGCCGCCGACGTCGACGCGGTGAAGGCCTTCTACGACGCCGCACTGGGACTGGGTGCCGAGTCACTGCATGCGCCGCGGTTATGGCCCGAGTACCACCCCGGCTACTACGGTGCATTCGTCCGGGATCCCGACGGCAACAACGTCGAGGCGGTTTTCCACGGCGCGTAGCGTCAGGCCCATGACTGACTCATTGTCGGATGCCACCGCCTCCCGCGAACTGCTGCGGGATTCCTTCACTCGCATCATCGAACATGTCAACGACCTCACCGACGACGTCTCGTTCTTCCGGCCGACGGCGACGGCCAACAGCATCGCGTGGTTGATCTGGCACAGCGCTCGTGTCCAGGACGCTCAGCTGGCCGATATCGCCGGAACCGATCAGGTGTGGTTCACCGGCGGCTGGGTCGACCGCTTCGGGCTGGACCTGCCCCGTGACGCGCACGGCTACGGGCACACTCCCGATGAGGTCGGCAAGGTCCGTGCGCCCGCCGATCTGCTGGCCGGCTACTACCACGCCGTGCACAAGGCGACGCTGGAGTACATCGCCAGCGTCACCACCGATGAGCTTGCTCGTGTGGTCGACACGAACTGGGATCCGCCCGTGACAGCCAGCATTCGGTTGGTCAGCATCATCGACGACTGCGCACAGCATCTCGGCCAGGCGGCCTACGTGCGGGGCATCGCCCGCTGAGCGCCCACGCGGTGCGGTGGTGGCCGCCGATCGGGTTGGCGTCCATGGTGCTACTGGGCTGCGCGGTGGGGCCCGGGTCGACGCCGATCGACGACTGGTTCCAGCGGGCTCGCGGCGGTGCGCTGGGCTGGCTGCTGTTCTTCACCGACCAGCGCACCGCCGCGATGATCCTGCTTGCCGGGCTTGCGGTGGCCGCCTACCGCCGGCGCTGGCTGCTCGCCGCGCTCGTTGTGGTGACTCCTGTTGCAGCCGTGTGGCTTTCGCGGATGTTCAAAGACTGGTTCGGCCGGGAGAAGGACGGCGCGGTCGCCTATCCCAGCGGCCACACGACGCTGGTGGTGGTGGTGCTGGGCATGGCGACCGTGGTCCTGGGAGCCCGACTGTACGTCGTGGTGGCCGCGATCGTCTGGGCGCTACTGGGGATGCTCGGTCAGGCGGTGACCTACCACTACTTCACCGACGCCATCGGCGGACTGCTGCTGGGCAGTTCACTGGTGTGTGCGGCTGCCGCGACACTTGCGGCCGGCGCCAAGAAAGCGACCCGCGGATAGCGCACGTCTCACGGCTGCGGGCTCGCCGTTCACCTCGGCGTCACCCCGGGTTTCCCCGTCGCTGATAATTTCCGCGCGTGTCACTGGAGAGCAATGGCTTCACGGTTTTTGACGACGACGATGACGACCCGGTGCTGCTCGACGCCGCGGGACTGGCTGTCGATACCTGGCGGGAGAACTACCCGTACGAGCATCGGATGTCGCGCAACGAGTACGAGGAACAGAAGCGGCTGCTGCAGATCGAGTTGCTGAAGCTGCAGAAGTGGAGCCAGGCCCACGGACTGCGGCACGTCTTCGTCTTCGAGGGGCGCGACGCGGCCGGCAAGGGCGGAACGATCAAGCGCTTCATGGAGCACCTCAATCCGAGAGGCGCGCGGGTGGTGGCACTGGAGAAGCCCACCGAGAAGGAACGCACCCAGTGGTATTTCCAGCGCTACGTCAACCACCTGCCTGCCGCCGGTGAGATCGTCATGTTCGACCGGTCCTGGTACAACCGCGCCGGCGTGGAGCGAGTGATGGGGTACTGCACGCCCAAGCAGCACGCCGAGTTCATCCGCCAGGCGCCGCTGTTCGAACAGATGCTGGTCAACGACGGCATCAGCCTGACCAAGCTCTGGTTCTCGGTGTCGTCGAGCGAGCAGCGCACCCGGTTCACCATCCGCCAGGTCGACCCGGTACGGCAGTGGAAACTGTCGCCGACCGATCTGGCGTCACTGGACAAGTGGCACGAATACACCGCCGCGAAGGAAGACATGTTCGCCTGGACGGACACCGAGGTCGCGCCGTGGACCGTCGTCAAAAGCAACGACAAGAAACGCGCGCGAATCAACGCGATGCGCCATGTGCTGAGTAAGTTCAATTACGACAACAAAGACCATGAGGTGGTCGGCCAGCCCGACCCCTTGATCGTGGGCCGCGCAACTCACTCCGACTGACCCCGCGCGTCCCCGTAGAGGAGGACGCGTGCGGCTCGCGACGACGCTGCTCATGTGGCTCGTCACGACGCTTCTGCTGGCGGTGGCCCTGCCCGCGGTATGGGTGCAACAACATCTTGTCGACGAGGACGGCTACGCGGCGCTGGCCCAGAAGGCGGCCGCGGACCCCGCACTGCAATCCGCGGTGGCCTCGCAATTGACCACCCAGGTGGCCCGGCTGGGCACCAGCGTGAACACCGGCACCGTGAGCCTGGTGGCCGCCACCTACACTTCGAGTGCGTCGTTCCCCGGCCAGTTCGCCCAGGCGAACCGGTTCGCTCACCGGTGGTTGTTCACCGACTCGATTCGCTCGAGCGTGGACTCGCAGGGCCGCTGGGTGATCGACGTCGCGCCGATGCTTTCGGATGCCGCGTTCTCCGAGACGCTGTCGGACTACAACATCACGGTGCCGACGTCAGTGCCAATTCCGCTGACCGACAACGCTCCTTCGGTACTGCGGCCCGGTGCGTTGCGCCTGTTGGGGACCTACGGGCCGTGGGTCAGCGTCGGCCTGGCCGTGCTGACCGGGTTATTCGCGCTACTCACGCTGTTCATCGCCCGAAGCCGCGGAAAGATGCTGGTGGGGTTGGGGGTGTCGGCCCTACTTGTCGGTGCAGCCGGTTGGGCCGCAATCGAATTCGGCCGCCGGAAGCTCAATACGGTGCTGGACAATTCGTCCGGTGACATCCGGCGGATTGCCGACGTACTCGTCGGCACGGCGCAGAACAGCATGCATCAGTGGCTCAACATCACGCTGGTGGTCGGTGGCGGCCTGGTGATCATCGGGGTGATCGTGTCGCTGTTGGTTTCTCTGGCCAAGTCGAGTTAGACATGCCCTTCGTCACCGATATCGTCGGTCCGCAGCAGCCCGTCACCGAGTGGCCACCGCTGCGCCCGGGAACGCGGCGCAGGACGAGCACGATCGACACACATCCGCAGGATGCCCACACGGCCGAGGCGCATCTGCGAGCCCGCGACGTTCGGGTGGATTCGTCTGGCAACCATGAAGTGCTCGACGATGTCGTCGTGCTGGCACGATTGACTGATCGTGTGATCGACGAAATCAGCGGCGGCGACCCACGATTGGACCGACTGCGGGGCGCCAGGGTCGCGCAGGGCTTCCGCGCGATGGTCCGGGATCTGCTGGGCAGCGACACCGAGCGCTCGCCCGCGCTATACCTTCTGCTCGACGACTGGGTCGGCGCAACGTTGGTGACGGGTTACGGTGCGCACCACGCGGACATCACCGGCGGGGTCGAGTGGCCGATGTCGGACGCCATCTCCGACCATCTGGAAGGTATCTGTTCGGGCTTCGCTCCCGGCGCGTCGGCCGTCGACTTCAGCAGGCGCAACATGCTGATGCCCTGCGTGCGTGGGCCACTCGCACCGGTGCTGGGCGAGATGCACCCCGCAGAACCCCTTCGCCCGCACGGTATGCGCCGTATGCGGAGGCTGGACGTCCTTCCGAACGGTGCGACGGCGGCGTTCGACGCACATTTCCGCGACTCCCACGTCGACGCAGCGGGTATCGAGACCATCGTGCACGAGTACGCTGTCGTCGGCCAGATCAACCTTGCCTCGCAGTCGATTTCACAGGTGACGGCGGAGGCGAGGGTGCTGCCGTGGCAGGAGTGCCCCGGTGCCTTGGCCAGTGCGCAGCGACTCGTCGGCATGGCGGTATCCGAATTGCGCGACCGTATTCGGACCGAGTTCACCGGTATTTCGACGTGCACCCATCTCAACGACACGCTTCGGTCGCTGACTGACGCGCATGCGCTACTTGCTGCTCGCGGGTAGGGTCCCGAGCTGTCACGGCTCGATGATGTGCGACGGGTCGGGGCGTCGCCCCGGCGGCGCCTGGCTGTAATCGCCCCACGGGCCGTCTCGACCTTCGACGGCGGCACGGACGCCCTGTGTGCCTGCGGTATTGATGAAGTCCAGGGCCTCCGGGGTGTTGCGCATCAGCCCGTCGAGGATGCCGCCGAGCGTCTGGGTACTCGCCAGGCCCATGTTCTCGTAGGCCTGGTTGACGATCATCTTCTGAGCTTGCAACTGCGACAACGGGATTCGCGCCAAATCGGCGGCGATCTCGGCCACCCGCGCTTCCAGCCGTTCGAACGGAACCGCCTCGTTGATCAGCTCGATGTCGGCGGCCTCTCGTCCGGTCAGCGGGCGTCCGGTCAGCGAGTGCCACTTGGCCCTGCTGAAACTGAGCCGGTAGAGCCACATCCCGGACAGGTAGGCGCCCCACATCCGGCTGTACGGCGTGCCGATCACCGCGTCCTCGCTGGCGATCACCAGATCGGCGCACAATGCGTAGTCGCTGGCGCCGCCCACGCACCAGCCGTGCACCTGCGCGATCACCGGCTTGGACGCCCGCCAGATCGACATGAACTTGCTCGTCGGGCCCGTCGCGCGACCGCTGACCATCGCGAAATCCTTGCCGGGATCCCAGCGGCCGTCGGTCATCATCGACTCACCCCAATGCTGGAATCCGCCGCCGAAGTCGAAGCCGCCGGAGAAGGCTCGCCCCGCCCCCCGCAGCACGATGACCTTGACCGACGGATCGTGTTCGGCCAGCCCGATGGCGGCCTCCACTTCGTCGGGCATGGGCGGGACGATGGTGTTGAGATGTTCGGGCCGATTGAGGGTGACGGTGGCGACGGGGCCGTCGGTGGTGTACAGGACGGTTTCGAATTCGGGCATAACCGCAGTGAAGTGACTTCGACCCGGTTTGGTCAAGAACTTCTCATTGAAGGTATTACCGAATGGCTTACAGTACGATCATCTCGTGTTGCGGGTCATCCAGTGGGCCACCGGTTCGGTGGGCAAGCATTCCGTCGCGGCGGTTCATCGGCATCCTGATCTCGAACTGGTCGGGGCACTGGTCTACAGCGACGACAAGGCGGGTCGTGATGTCGGCGAGCTGTGTGGAATCGGACCGATCGGCGTGCGGACCACCAGGGATTGCGACGAGATCCTCGCGCTGGACGCCGACTGCGTGCTGTACATGCCTCAGGGCGAGATGAATCCTCTTGCTGCGGTCGACGAGATCTGCCGGCTGCTGGCGTCGGGCAAGAACGTGGTGTCGACGGCGGTCACTGCACTCATCTATCCGTTGAGCATGGGCACTCAGGTGGTCGACCGCCTGACGCAGGCGTGCGCCGATGGCGGCACGTCATTTCACGGCACGGGTATCGAACCCGGCTGGGCGGCCGAGGTGTTGCCGTTGACGATGTCGGGGCTGTTCGCCCGCATCGACTCGCTGCTGGTGCAGGAATTGATGGACTACACGACCTACGACAGTGCGCCGATGTTGTTCGACATCATGGGATTCGGCAAGCGTCCCGAAGAGCCGGTACCGATGGCCGACGCGGCTCTGGCCGGCGTGACGTTTCGCGCGCCGCTGATGTTGCTGGCCGAAGGGCTTGGTGCGACGGTCGACGATTTCGTCTACCACCGCGAGATCGCTGTGGCTGCCCACGCGTTCGATGTCAAGGCGGGCCGGGTGGAGGCGGGTACCGTTGCGGCGCAGCGCTTCGGCTACACGGCGGTGGTCAACGGGCGACCCGCGATGACGGTGGAGCACATCACCCGGCTCGGGGACGAGCAGGCACCGGACTGGCCGAACGGGCGCGGATGGAAGGTGACCGTCGAGGGGGAGCCGTCGATGGTGCTCGAGTCCAAGATCGCCACGCACGGCGAGGATGAAACCGATCAGGGCTGTCTGGGCACGGCAATGCATGCGGTGCATGCGGTTTCACCAGTGTGTGCGGCCGCGCCGGGGATCCGGACGTTCCTGGATTTGCCGATGATCACCGGGCGGTACGTGTTGGGCTGACTACTCGTCGTCGACCGGAGCCAGTGCCGGTGGCCGGTCGGGTCGGCTGGAGGCGCCGTAGACACGGCCATTGATCTTGATGAAGGTGGTCCACCGGCCTGCGACGGCGACGAGAGCCAGGGCCAGCAGGATCGATGCGAATAGTCCGCGGCCCCAGTCGGGCCACTGCAACAAGAACACCGACACCGTGGCGATGGCGCAACACGTCCACCAGACTCGCCGTTTGATCGAGTCCGGCGACAGTGTCGCCGATCTCCACAGCGGAAAACTGCTGAAGACGGCGGCAGCGCCGAGTGCGGCCATCGCCGAATACCCGAAGATCTCTTGCACTTTCACCAGCTCCCGCCGCCACCGCCAGGGGATCCGAAGGCGGGGTCGAAGAGCGACCCGATGCCGCCGCCCAGCTGTTCACCGCCCAGCCCTCCGACAATGCTGGCCGCCACGACGATGCCGGCCGTGGTCCACGGCCCGGTAAACGAGCCGGCGAGCGCTGCCGCACCCCACGCAGCCGCAGAGCCGCCGGCCACACCGCCCACTGCGCTGCCGAAGTCTTCGTTGCTGCCGCCGTTGGCCTTTTCGTTGAGCGCGTTGACCAGTTGGATCACGTCGCCCACCTTTCCGACCCGGCCGGCGATGTGCGCCCACTTCTCGGCGTCGGCCGGCGATAGCAGATCTTCCAGCTTCGCGTGCCGCCCGCCAGGTATGCGCTCGCCGTAGGCTTCGACGCCATTGGCCGCCGGTCCGGTGTAGCCCGCGAGATCGCTTCCGTGGTGGAGCATGTCGCCCAGCACCGCCTTGGCGCCGTCCTCGGACATGCCCTGGCTGGTGAGTGCGAACATCGCCTGCTTCACCGCGACGACGCGCCCGAACTGCTCGCCGATGTCGACCTGCTGGGTCGCCTGATCGGGTGTCATCGGCGGCAGGTTGTATAACCCGCCCTGTTCCAGTTGGCGTTGCATGTCGAGTCGGCGCTGAGCCCGCTCGCGGGCATCTTCGCCCAGGACAGGGTCCCTGGGTAGCGGGCCGACGAAGTTCGCCATCCGGAAGTCATCGAGGCGCTCACCGGCCAGCCGTCGTGCATCGGCGTCGGCAGCCGGGTTCGTCGCCGTGGCGAAGTCACGTAGACGTGCTGCGGCATCGGCCTTTTCCGGCGTCATCGGGCCGCCGCCGTTGACCAGAGCTTCGTCCTTGGCGCGCTGATTCACGTCGTAGTACTCGGTGGATTCTCGGCCACGCTGCTCCGGCCCGAGCTCACCGTCGCCGTCGACGTCCTCGATCGCGGCGGGGTCGTATCCGTGCTCAACGCGCAGGTCGGTCATCGACGCTTCCAACTTGGCGCCGTAATCGTCGCGCAGAGCCTCGATCTGCTTCAGCACCCCGGACGTCGCTGCGATCGCGTCGTCCTCCAATGCGGAGATGTCCTGATCCTTGACCAGCGCCTGGTCGATCAACGCGTCGATGTAGTGCAGCTGGGTGTTGAGGTTGTCCACCTGCATATCGGAGAAGCGCTGCGCCTCAGCAAGATCGGCGGCGATAGTGGAGAGGTCCGCGCCGATGGCGGGCAGCTGGTCGCGCTGGACCATCAACCCGGTGGTGGCGCGCTGGACCTCGGCGCTGTCGTTGATCGGGTGCTCGCCGTTCTCCCGGTTCCACGACGCCTGAAAGCGGGCCTGCGCCTGCTGGAATTCGGTGTATGTCTCTGCGGTGCAGGCGCCTGCGTTGTAGAACGCACGTCCCAGCTCGGCGATCTGCCCGGGATCGCCACTCTGCAGCGTCTGGTCGACCTGCCACGGATCGCCACCGGCCTCGCCGATCAGGGCTCCGATGCTGATGTGGACCAGGCTCGGGTAGCCGGTCACAGCACCGAACGCAGGGCCTCGGCGTTGCGTTCCTCCATCTCGACGAACACCGATGCAGTCTTGTGCCCCTTGTCGCCCAGCACTCCAAGGCGATTCTCGTGCTTGCGAAGCCGGTCAACGTGGTTGCTGTGCGCGGCAGCTAGTGCGCCGTGGAACGACGCCGCAGCGGGGAAGTCGCCGAAAATACCTGAGGTCGGACTGACGCGAGACAGCTGGTCAGCGCCCTCCATGGCGAACGAAGCCGCGTTGTACGAGCGGTTTGCACCTGAGCGCATCTCATCGACATCGACCTGCATTGCACACCCCCTGGCATGTTAGCTGTTAGCTAGAGGGTACTCGAAGGGGTTTGCTGGTCAATTCAGCATGCGATGCAGGAACGAGTAGCTCAGCGCCGACTTGAACGCCGTCTGCGCATTGTCGGCCGCCCCGGCATGCCCACCCTCGATGTTCTCGTAGTACCAGACTGGATGGCCGGCCTGCTCCAAGGCCGCCGTCATCTTGCGGGCATGCCCGGGATGCACCCTGTCATCCCGCGTCGAGGTGGTGATCAGGACCGGGGGATAACGCCGGTCGGCCGAAATGTTCTGATATGGCGAGTATTCGGAGATGAACGCCCAGTCCTCGGGATCGTCGGGGTCTCCGTACTCGGCCACCCATGACGCCCCGGCCAGCAGGAGATGGAACCGCTTCATATCGAGCAGCGGCACCTGGCACACCAGCGCGCCGAAGGACTCCGGGTACTTGGTCAGCATGATGCCCATCAACAGACCGCCGTTGCTGCCGCCCTGTGCGCCGAGCTGTGCGACTCCTGCGATACCGCGGGCGACGAGATCGCGTGCCACTGAGGCGAAGTCCTCGGCCACCTTGTGCCGGCCCTCCCGCATCGCCTGGGTGTGCCACGCGGGGCCGTACTCGCCGCCGCCGCGGATATTGGCCAGCACATAGGTTCCGCCCCGGGACAGCCACAGCCGCCCCAGCACGCCGTCGTACCCCGGCGTTCGGGACACCTCGAATCCGCCATAACCGCCCAGCAGGGTCGGCGCCGGTGCCCGGTCATGCTTGTGGCCGACGACGAAGTAGGGGATGGCCGTGCCGTCGTCGGATGTCGCGAAGTGCTGCTGCACCTGGAGGTCCGCGGCATCGAAAAACGAAGGAGCCCGTTTGATCTCGGTCAGCTCACCACCCGCCGTCCCGTGCAGCAGCCGCGACGGGGTGATGAAATCGCTGGAGTCCAAGAAGATTTCGTCACCGTACTCGTCGGTGGACACGATCACGGTGTTCCCGCCGAGACCGTCCAGTTTCTCGCGCGTCCAGGACCCGGGTGTCACGATCTCCACCCGGCTGGCGACATCGACCAGCGTCACCAACAGCAGCCGATCCAGCGTCCAGGAGTACTGGTGCAGGCTGGTGTGCTCGTCGGGTTCGAATACCACCACCAATTCTGCTGTGCCGCCGATGAATTCGTCGTACTTGGCGGCCAGCAGCGACCCGGTCCGATACGACGCAGTGCCCGTGAGCCAATCGCTGCGGAGCTCGATCAGCAGCCACTCCCGGTGCACCGACAAGCTTGCGTCCGTCGGTGCGTCGATGCGGACCAACTCACCCGAACGGAGTTCGTAAACCTGGTCGTTGAAGAAGTCGACGGCTCGGCTCAGCAGAGTGCGTTCGTAGCCGGGGGTTCGGTCCACCGATGCTCCGACGGCCACGTCGGTGACCGGTCCGGTGAAGAGCGTCGTGGCCTCGGCCAGCGGTTGGCCGCGTCGCCACCGCTTGACGATCCGCGGGTAGCCGGACTCGGTCATCGAATCCGGACCGAAGTCGGTGCCCACCAACACCGTGTCGTGGTCCTCCCACGACAACCGCGACTTCGCCTCCGGAAGCTCGAAGCCGCCGACAACGAATTCTCGTGTCACCATGTCGAATTCGCGTACGATCGCAGCATCGGAACCGCCCCGCGACAAACTGATCAGCGCCCGCGTGTAATCGGGCTCGATGACGTCGGCTCCGGCCCACACCCACTTCTCGCCATCGGCGGCGGCCAGCTCGTCGAGGTCGAGGATGACATCCCAGTCGGGTGTCTCGGTGAGGTAGCTCTCGAGCGTGGTCCGCCGCCACAACCCCCTCGGATTGGTGGCGTCGCGCCAGAAGTTGTAGAGGAACTCCCCGCGCCGGCGCACGTAGGGAATCCGCGCGTCGGTGTCGAGCACCTCCAGCGCCTCGGCACGCATCTGCTCGAACGTCTCACCGCTGAATTCGGCGACGGTCGGATCGTTGTGCTTGCGCACCCAGTCCAGCTGCTCGTCACCGGTGATTTCCTCGAGCCAGAGGTACGGATCCGCGGGTTCCTGGGTATCGGTCACGTCCACCATTGTTCCTATATGCGCGATACTCATCGGCATGGGCATCTTCGGCCGGTCCGACAGCGTGGACGAGGTCGACGACGGTGGCTTGCGCAGACGGGTCGATGAGCTGGAACGGCGCGTCGCGCAATTGGAGTGGGCGCTTCGCGATGCCACGTCGTCCGTCGCGTCCGACCAGGTCCGCGATGTCGGCGCACCGGCGGTGAGTCAAGAGGTACTGCAGCTGGCGCTGCAGGGCCAGAAGATCCAGGCCATCAAGGTGCTGCGCGAGCAGACCGGTCTCGGGCTCAAGGAGTCCAAGGACATCGTCGACGGCCTCGCCCCCTGACCGCGCGGAGCCTCCTCAGCTGAGGTGGTGCACCTCCGGCAGCCCGTACACCGGGGTGGCGAGTCCCTCGTAGCGAGCCTTGAGCTGCAGCGCCAGATACAGCGAGTAGTGCCGGGACTGGTGCAGGTTTCCGCCGTGGAACCACAGGTTCTCCTGCCGGGTGGGCTTCCACATGTTGCGCTGCTCGCCCTCCCACGGGCCAGGGTCTTTGGGGGTATCGGAGCCCAGTCCCCACACCTTGCCCACCTTGTCGGCCACACCCTGGCCGATCAGGTCGGCCGCCCAGCCGTTCATCGACCCGTACCCGGTGGCGTACACCACCACATCGGCGGGCAATTCGGTGCCATCGGCCAGCACCACCGAATCCTCGGTGAGCCGGTCCACCTGGCCGTGCGCGAGCTTGATTCGGCCGTCGGCCACCAGGTCGCAGGCGCCGACATCGATGTAGTAGCCGGAACCGCGCCGCAGATATTTCATGAATAGCCCGGAACCGTCTGCACCCCAGTCCAATTCGAAGCCGGCCGCGGCCAGCCGGTCGTAGAAGTCCTTGTCGCGTTCGCGCATTTGGTCGTACAGCGGGATCTGAAATTCGTGCATGATCCGGTACGGCAGCGACGCGAATGTCAGATCCGCCTTCTCGGTGGTCATCCCCGCTGCCAGCGCCCGCTCGGAGTACAGGTCGCCGAGGCCGATGTCCATCAGGGTGTCCGACTTGACGATATGGGTCGACGACCGCTGCACCATGGTCACGTCGACGCCGTTCTCGTAGAGCGCTTTGCAGATGTCGTGCGCGGAGTTGTTCGACCCGATCACCACGGCCTTCTTGCCCACGTAGGCATCAGGTCCCGGGTGTGCGCTGGAGTGGTGCTGGTCGCCGCGGAAGACGTCCTGGCCCGGCAATGCCGGCACGCTGGGTTTGCCCGACATGCCGGTCGCCAGCACCAGCTGGGTCGGATGCAGCGTCAACCGTTCGCCGTCGCGGTCGACCTCGACGCTCCACTGTTTGGCGACTTCGTCATAGGACGCCGCCAGGCACGTCGTCTTCGGCCAGTACGGCACCTCCATGACGCGGGTATAGAACTCCAACCAGTCGCCGATCTTGTCCTTCGGGGCGAACACCGGCCAGTTCTGCGGGAAGGGCAGGTACGGCAGGTGGTCGTACCAGACGGGGTCATGCAGGCACAGCGACTTGTATCGCTTGCGCCACTGATCGCCGGGCCGCTCGTGGCGGTCGACGACGATCGCGGGTACCCCGAGTTGGCGCAGCCGCGCCCCGAGCGCGATCCCGCCCTGCCCGCCCCCGATGACCAGCGCGTAGGGCTGGACAGTCCGGCCCAACTCGGCTTCTTCGTCGGAACGCTTCTGCGCCCAGGAGCGCGGATCCGGGTCGTCGCCGTGCACCGCGCCCAGCACCCGGGTCGGGCCCTTGGCCTCCTCGAAGCCCTTCAGTTCCTGCAGTGCGGTGAGCAGCGTCCAGGCCTGATCGGTCCCGGATTCGCTTCGGAGTCGCAGGTGCCCGACCCCACGACCGGCGGAGGTCTCGAATTCGATGAACGCCGACGTCACATCGCCCTCGGTGGTAGGGGCCTCCCGGGTCCGGAAGCCGGAGGGATCGGTGCCGTCGAGGCAGGCACTGAGCATGCCGGCGATCTCGTTGCGGCCTTCGACGGTCTTGATGTTCCAAGTGAAGCTGACGAGGTCGCGCCAGAAGCTGTCGGTGGCGAACGTGGCTGTGGCCGCGTCGATATCGCGGGCGGCCAATGCGGCCTCGAAGCCGGCCAGCCAGGCATCGACCCGCTGCTGCGGGGTGACGGCTGCCTGAGGTTCCAATGTCGATGTCATGTGAGCCAGAGCACACCCGCGCATCGACGCCGGTCAAGGGTTGCGAGGTGTTGCAATCGTCAACTGCAACGCCCTGCAACTCTGTCGCGGTGTGGTCGCCGTCACATAGAACTGGCCCATGAAAGCAGCTGTCTACTACGGACCGAACAAGGTTGAGATCGCCGACGTCGCCGAACCCGAGCCGGTACCGGGCACCGTGAAGCTCAAGGTCGGCTTCAACGGGATCTGCGGTACCGACCTGCACGAGTACTACGCCGGGCCGATCTTCGTGCCCACTGCCCCGCACCCGCTGACGGGCCGGCAGCTGCCGCTGACCATCGGCCACGAATTCTCCGGGACCATCACCGCGGTCGGTGACGGCGTCACCGGCTGGGCGGAGGGCGACCGGGTCGCCGTCGAACCCATCTACAAGTGCGGCCACTGCGCACCCTGTCGTGCCGGGAACTACAATGTGTGCCAGCACATCGGCTTTCACGGGCTGATGTCCGACGGCGGCATGGCTGAATACACGGTGGTCCCGACGAGCATGCTGCACAAGTTGCCCGACAATGTGTCCCTGGAACTGGGTGCTCTCGTCGAGCCGATGTCGGTGGCCTACCACGCCGCCACTCTCGGCGATGTCGCCCCACCGGACACCGCCGTGGTCTTCGGGGCCGGACCCATCGGCATCGGTCTGTGGTTTGCTCTGCGCGGCAAGGGACTTGACGACGTGTTCGTGGTCGAACCGTCCGCTACCCGACGCGCGGCCATCGAGGTACTCGGCGCCCAGACTCTCGACCCGCTGGCGCTCGATGTTGCGGCCTTCATCGCCGACCACACCGGCGGCGACGGTGCCGATGCGGTGTTCGACGCCGCCGGGGTCACCCCGGCCGTGGCCGCGGCGCTGGCCTGTGTGGGTTCCCGCAAGCCGATGGTCAGCGTTGCGATTTACGAAAAGCCTTTGGATACACCACTTCTCAACCTCGTCATGAACGAGAGCCGTATTCAGGGCTCGCTGTGCTACACCGCTGCGGACTTCGAGTCCGTCATCGCGTTGATGGCCGACGGTGCTTACGACACCACTGGCTGGGTGGCCACGATCGGTATCGACGACGTCGTCGACGAGGGCTTCGAGGCGTTGCACGCCGGCAAGAAGATGAAAGTCTTGGTCGACCCGAACGGAGAATCATGAGTCTGGACCACCGCGGCCTGGTCTACCGGTGAGATGCGGAGCACAATCGGCATTGATGCATGGGGCGGATGTGCCTGAGCCCGCAGTCGCGGTCGGCGAGGACCCGCGCAGTTACGCGCGGCTGATGTCGGCTGTCTATGACGCGACGATGTCGGGTCACCGTGCCCCGGCCCGACCGCGGGACATCATCGGAGACTCGTGGCGGCGGTTGAAGGCGGCGGGTGTCGACCCCGACAGCCGCACGCCACCGGTAGTGGAGTCGGGCGGCTTGGAGACGCTGCGCCGGGCCTCGGGCCTGATGGCCGTGCTCGACGAGCTGTCCCGCGGGCTGGAGTCGATCGTCGCCGACGGCACCAACATCCTGGTCGTAGCCGACGCCGAGGGCCGGGTGCTCTGGCGCTCGGGCTCCCCGGCGGTGCTCAGCAACGCCGACCGGCTGGGTTTCATCGAAGGAGCACGCTGGGCCGAAGGCGAGGTAGGTACCAATGCGATCGGCACGGCGCTGGTGTCCAACCGTGCCGTCCAGGTGTTCTCGGCCGAGCACTTCCTGCGCACGCACCACTCCTGGACGTGTGCCGGGGCGCCCATCCGTGACCCGCGAACCGGGCACGTGATCGGAGTGGTCGACGTGTCCGGCCCCGCGGCGACGGTGCACCCGACGACCGTGGCGTTGGTCGACGCGGTCGCCCGGCTCGCCGAATCGCACCTGCGTGAGCAGCACGACCGCACCTTGAATCGACTGCGGATGGTCGCCGCCCCGATCCTGGCGCGCATCGGCAAGCCCGCCCTTGCGGTCGACTCCGATGGTTGGGTGGCGGCGGTCGACTCGCTACCGCTGCACAATCGCATTCTGCTGCCGGATGACGTCGCCCCCGGCCGGGCCTGGATCCCCTCGTTCGGCATCTGCGACGTAGACGTGCTTCCCGGGGGCTGGCTGGTTCGGCCCACCGACGACGACGGCGCACCGGCGCTCACGCGGCTGGAGCTGGATCTCAGCGTGGCCGGCGCGCCCGCAGTGGACATGGCGGGTCAGTTCGGACGTTGGCGGCACGACATTTCGCTGCGCCACGCCGAAATCCTGCTGATCCTGGCTCGGGATCGGCGGGGCCGGTCGGCGCCCGAGCTGGCCGCCGATCTCTACGGTGATCGCAGCCGGGTGGTCACCGTTCGCGCCGAACTATCCCGTCTGCGTAAGCAATTCGCGGGCGTGCTGGCCGCTCAGCCGTATCGATTTGCCGGAGGTGTCGACGTGACCGTGCGATATCCCACGGACATGGCAATGGTGCTGCCATCATCGACCGCACCAGCGGTTCGCGCCGTTCGTATCAATGAAAGTGTCTCGTAGAGGAGTACTTATGACTGTCTATGCCCGCCCCGGTACCGGGTCCACGATGGCGTTTCAATCCCGGTATGAGAACTTCATCGGCGGTGAGTGGGTTGCGCCGGTGGGTGGTCAGTACTTCGAGAACCCGACGCCGGTGACCGGTGAAGTGTTCTGTGAGGTGGCGCGTTCCACGGATGCCGATATCGAGAGGGCGTTGGACGCCGCGCATGCTGCCGCGCCGGGGTGGGGTAAGACGTCGGCGGGGGAGCGGGCGGTGATCCTGAACAAGATCGCTGATCGTATCGAGGCGAATCTGGAGTCGATCGCGCTGGCTGAGTCGTGGGACAACGGTAAGCCGATCCGGGAGACGCTGAATGCGGATATTCCGTTGGCGGTGGATCACTTTCGGTATTTCGCGGCGGCGATCCGCGCGCAGGAGGGTTCGCTGTCCCAGATCGATGAGGATACTGTTGCTTACCATTTCCACGAGCCGCTGGGTGTGGTGGGCCAGATCATTCCGTGGAACTTCCCGATCTTGATGGCGGTGTGGAAGCTTGCTCCGGCGTTGGCTGCTGGTAACGCGGTGGTGCTCAAGCCTGCCGAGCAGACCCCGGCCTCGATCCTGTACCTGCTGTCGTTGATCGCCGATCTGCTGCCGGCCGGTGTTGTGAATGTGGTCAATGGTTTTGGGGTGGAGGCCGGTAAGCCGTTGGCGTCCTCGAACCGGATCGCCAAGATCGCGTTCACCGGGGAGACCACCACCGGCCGGCTGATCATGCAGTACGCCTCGCAGAATCTGATTCCGGTCACCCTGGAACTCGGCGGCAAGAGCCCGAACATCTTCTTCTCCGATGTGATGGCGGCCAATGACGACTATCAGGACAAAGCCCTGGAGGGCTTTACGATGTTCGCCCTCAACCAGGGCGAAGTGTGCACGTGTCCGTCGCGCAGCTTGATCCAGGCCGATATCTATGACGAGTTCTTGGCGATGGCGGCGATCCGTACCAAGGCGGTCCGCCAGGGTGATCCGCTGGACACCGACACCATGATCGGGGCGCAGGCCTCCAACGATCAGCTGGAGAAGATCCTGTCCTATATCGAGATCGGGAAAAGCGAGGGCGCGAAGGTGGTGACCGGTGGTGAGCGCGCCGAACTGGGCGGTGACCTGTCGGGCGGCTATTACGTGCAGCCGACGATCTTCACCGGTGACAACGCCATGCGGATCTTCCAGGAGGAGATCTTCGGGCCCGTCGTCGCGGTGACGTCGTTCGCCGATTACGACGACGCCATCCGCATCGCCAATGACACGTTGTACGGGTTGGGTGCGGGGGTGTGGAGCCGCGACGGCAACACCGCTTACCGCGCCGGGCGCGACATCAAAGCCGGCCGGGTCTGGACCAACTGCTATCACGCCTACCCCGCCCACGCCGCGTTCGGCGGCTACAAACAGTCCGGCATCGGCCGCGAAAACCACAAGATGATGCTCGACCACTACCAGCAGACCAAGAACCTGCTCGTCTCCTACTCCAACAAAGCCCAAGGCTTCTTCTGACGAGCGGAGCGAGGAAGAAAGGACCGGCACCGTTGATGAGTGATTTCGGCGCGCATTCCGCCGCACAGCGATCGAAAGCGCGCCGAAATCGCGGGGATGCCGAGACCGAGGCGCCGCCGCGGGCGCTGATCACCGCGGCGGCCGCCGACCTCCTGCACACGCTGCAGGAGCGGCACGGGCCGGTGATGTTCCATCAGTCCGGCGGCTGCTGCGACGGGTCGTCGCCGATGTGTTATCCCGACGGCGAGTTCATCGTCGGCGACCGTGATGTTCTGCTCGGCGTCCTCGAGGGTGCCCCGGTATGGATCTCCGGCCCGCAGTTCGAAACGTGGAAGCACACCCAGTTGGTGATCGACGTCGTTCCGGGCCGGGGCGGCGGATTCAGCCTCGAGACGCCCGAGGGGATGCGCTTCCTCAGCCGCGGCCGGGCCTTCAGCGAAGCCGAGAACGAGTTGCTGGCCAGCGCATTGCCGCTGACAGGGGCTGACTACGAGCGGGGTGCGCGGCCGCCCGAACGGACCGATCTGGTGGTCGCCGAGGCCGCCGACGCCTGCGCAATCCCTGGTCGGCTCGCCGGAGCCGTTCAGCCATAGTCGGCTCGCCGGCAAGTACCCTCGTAAGCGTGATACCCCTGCCTCGGGCATGGCTGCTCACAAGTGCGTTGCTGGTCGGAACCGTGACCGGTCTGGTCGCGGCTGTCGTGGCCACCGTATTGATCAAAACCCCGGTTCGCCCCGATCTCGTGGTGGGCTTGGTGGTGGCGGTCCCCAGTTCGATCGGGATGCTGCTCATCCTGTTTTCCGGTCGGCGCTGGGTCACCACCATGGGGGCGTTCATCCTGGCGATGGCGCCGGGCTGGTTGGGGGCCTTGGTTCTGGTTCAGGTGGTGTCCAGTGGCTGACAAAACTTCCCTTCCGTCGACCGAGCCGCATCACGCGCCGATTTTCGACACCGGACCACACCCAGACGTCCTCAAGGCGCTGACCGACGAGCCCGAAGCGGAGATCTCGGGACCGTCCATCGCGTTCAGCGAATTGGAGAGCTTCGACACCGATGCGTTCCTGCGCCCGGTCAACGGGTCGCTGCACGCCGAACCGGTCGTGGTGCCGCCCTCGGTCACCGCGACGACTGGCTCGTATCAGTTCGTGAAGCGGTGGCAGTTCGTGTTCATCGTGGCCGCGGTCTGGGTGCTGGCGGCGGCCGCCGGCCTCGGCTTCTACTTCTGGTGGTACACATCGCTGAACAAGACCCCTGCGGTGTTCTTCGTGCTGATCTACCTGATCGTCTGCTCGGTCGGGAGCATGCTGGTTTCCATGGTGCAGAACCGGCCATCGGTAACGGCGCTGGCCATCGCCCTGATGTCGGCGCCACTGGCCTCGGTGGCCACCGCCGCGCTACTGCACGGTGCCTACTACTTCGAATGGATCGCCCGCCCGACGATAGGCTGACGACGTGACCCACTATGACGTCGTCGTTCTCGGAGCAGGTCCCGGCGGGTACGTAGCGGCCATCCGCGCCGCCCAGCTCGGGCTGAATACCGCCATCATCGAACCCAAGTATTGGGGCGGAGTCTGCCTCAATGTCGGTTGCATTCCGTCGAAGGCATTGCTGCGCAACGCCGAGCTGGCCCACATCTTCACCAAGGAAGCCAAGACGTTCGGCATCAGTGGAGAGGCCACCTTCGATTACGGTGCCGCCTTCGACCGCAGCCGCAAGGTCGCCGACGGCCGGGTGGCCGGCGTGCACTTCCTGATGAAGAAGAACAAGATCACCGAGATCCATGGCTACGGGAAGTTCACCGGCCCGAACAGCATCGAGGTCGATCTCAACGAGGGCGGTACGGAGAAGGTCGAGTTCGACAACGCGATCATCGCGACGGGCTCCAGCACCCGGCTGGTGCCGGGCACCTCGCTGTCGAAGAACGTCGTCACCTACGAGGAGCAGATCCTCTCGCGCGACCTGCCGGGGTCGATCATCATCGCCGGTGCCGGCGCGATCGGCATGGAATTCGCGTACGTCATGAAGAACTACGGCGTCGACGTCACCATCGTCGAGTTCCTGCCTCGCGCGCTGCCCAACGAAGACGCCGAGGTCTCCAAGGAGATCGAGAAGCAGTACAAGAAGCTCGGCGTGAAGATCCTCACCGGCACCAAAGTCGAGTCCATTGACGACAACGGATCGACAGTGACCGTCGTGGTCAGCAAGGACGGCAAGACCGAAGAGCTCAAGGCCGATAAGGTGTTGCAGGCCATCGGCTTTGCCCCCAACGTTGACGGCTTCGGACTCGACAAGGCGGGCGTCGAGCTGACCGACCGCAAGGCGATCGGCATCGACGACTACATGCGCACCAACGTGCCGCACATCTACGCCATCGGCGATGTCACGGCCAAGCTTCAGCTCGCTCACGTCGCTGAGGCGATGGGTGTGGTGGCTGCCGAGACCATCGCCGGCGCCGAGACGCTGGCGCTCGGTGACTACCGGATGATGCCGCGAGCCACGTTCTGCCAGCCGCAGGTCGCCAGCTTCGGCCTCACCGAGCAGCAGGCCCGCGACGAGGGCTACGACGTGAAGGTGGCCAAGTTCCCGTTCACCGCCAACGGCAAAGCGCACGGGCTGGCCGACCCCACCGGGTTCGTCAAGGTCATCGCCGACGCCAAATACGGTGAGCTCCTCGGCGGGCACTTGATCGGGCCCGACGTCTCCGAGCTCCTGCCGGAGCTGACCTTGGCGCAGAAGTGGGATCTGACCGTCAACGAGCTGACCCGCAACGTGCACACCCATCCGACGCTGTCGGAGGCACTCCAGGAATGCTTCCACGGTCTCGCCGGCCACATGATCAACTTTTGAGACCGACGCTGATCGCCGGTATCGGCGGACTCGTGGTCGGCCACATCCTGTGGCTGATCGGCATTTCCGTCGCTACCAGCGGCGAGGACGTCAGCTTCCGGGTGCTGATCCTCTCGGCGGTCATTGCGGTTGTGGCCGCCGTCGTCGGCTTGGTGGCGTGGCGGAAATACCAGCGTAAGCAGATGGTGTGGGCGGCGTTCCTGGGCTGTGTCCCGGTGTCGCCGCTGATCTTCACCCTGATCGTGCTCGGCGTCACCTACCTGTAGGCGCCAATCTGCCAGCTGTTGGCCAGCTCCGCTACAGGCTGTCTCAAGGCTTGTGGGATCCACTTTCTTCACACCGGCGACCACACCTGGCGCCGATTGCGAAACGGGGGCGGCATGGCTGAATCGGCGCGTAGTGCGCGTATCAAAATTCTGCTGGCAGTGGTGGGCGGCGCTGCCGTCGTCGCGATGGGTGGATTGTCCGCGGCGTTCGGCGACGGCATCACGGTGGATTCACCGCCGGTGGCCGCGCCGATCATACCGGGTCCAATGACGGTGGGCGACACTGTGACAACCACAATCGCGCCCGCGGTCCTGGCCACCGAGAAGGCCAAACCGCAAGTCAAGGCCAAGCACTTCGGCGAATAACCGCTCCGCTAGTCGGGAAAATCCATCGGAACACGCAATGTTGCCAGGATGCCGGCGATTGCATCGTAATGCCCTGCCAGGGCGCAGAATTCGATGATCTGCTCACGGGTCAGGTGCGTCGACAGCTCGGCGAATGTGTCGTCGCTGAGGTCCCGGTTGAGTATGAACTCGTCGACCGCCGTCACGAGGGCGCGCTGGCGATCGGTCAACCCCGGCGCGGTCGGACCGGCAAAGATCTTGTCCTGCAACGCTGAATCGAGCCCTCGGGTTCTGGCCAGCCGGCGGTGCTGCTGCAACTCGTACTGCGAGTTTCGCAGGTGACCCACTCGCAGGATCACCAGTTCCTTGTCGCGCTTGGGCAGCTTGCCCCAATTCAGCAGGACGTGCGAATACGGCAGAAACGACAGGAACAGCAACTTGTGCTGACCCAGGACTTCGAACAGGTGCATGTGCGGTGCCCGTATCGCGCGGGCGCCCAATCGAGAGATCCCCCAGTTGAGCAACCCGAGCTCGCGCCGGCCGCCTGGCGGAATGCGTTGACCCATCAAGACTCCTTGACCAAATAGGGTGACACCGTGCTGCGATGCTCGTCGAGATCCAGCGCGCGGCCCAGTGCCGGGAAGGCGCGCTGCGGGCAGTTGTCGCGCTCACACACTCGGCAGCCGGCCCCGATCGGCGTCGCGCTGTCCGACGACAGGTCGAGGCCCTTCGAGTAGACCAGCCTGCTGGCGTGCCGGGCTTCGCACCCCAGGCCGATCGCGAATGTCTTGACCGGCTGGCCGTATCGGGACGCTCGTCGTTCCACGGTGCGGGCCACCCACATGTAGCTCTGTCCGTCGGGCATCTGGGCCATCTGCACTCCGATTTTGCCTGGGTTGGCGAACGTCTCGTAAACGTTCCACAGCGGGCAGGTACCGCCGGCGGAGGAGAAGTGAAAGCCGGTGGCGGACTGGCGTTTCGACATGTTGCCAGCCCTGTCCACCCGGACGAACGAGAACGGGACACCACGCATCGACGGCCGCTGCAGCGTTGAGAGCCGGTGGCAGATCGTCTCGTAGCTCACCTGGTAGAAGGCCGAGAGCCGTTCGATGTCGTAGCGGAAGGTGTCGGCCATGTTGTGGAACTGCCCGTAGGGCAGCACCGTCGCGGCCGCAAAATAGTTGGCCAGTCCGAGCCGGGCGAGCTTGCGGGATTCGTCGCTGGTGAACTTGCCCTCGTCCACCAACCGGTCGATGAGGTCGCCGAACTCCAGGTACGCCAGCTCCGTTGCCATCTTGAAGACCTGCTGACCCGACGACAGGTTGTTACTGATCTCCAGCGTGCGAGACACCGGGTCGTAGCGGTGCAGCACCGTGTCGCCGAGATCGATGCGGCGGATGATGTGTACACCGTGCACCATGGTCAACCGGTCGGAGAGCTCTCGCGGCAACTCCGCTCGGTGCATCCGCATCCGAATGGTGAGGTCCTCGGCGGCGGTATCGAGTTCGTGCAGATAGTTCTGCCGTTGATAGAAGTAGTCCCGGACTTCCTCGTGTGGCATCGAAATCGATCCCGTGCCGCTGCCTCCGGTGTTGATGCTGAAGCGGTCCTCGGTGGCGGCGGCCAGCTGTGCTGTGGTGATCCGATAGCGGCGGTGCAGGTTGACGATCGCGCGGGCGACGGCGGGGTGGGCGTTCACGATGTCGGCGACTTCGGACATGTCGACGTCGAGATCCAGGTCGCGGTCCATCGTGACCTCGCGGAGTTCGGCCACCAGTCGGGTGTCGTCCTGGGACGCGAAGAAGGTGGCGTCGACCCCGAACACGTCGGTGATGCGCAGCAGCACCGCGACGGTCAGCGGCCGGACGTCATGCTCGATCTGGTTGAGATAGCTCGGCGAGATCTCCAGCATCTGTGCCAATGCCGCCTGGCTGAATCCGCGTTCGCTGCGCAGTTGGCGTATCCGGGATCCGACGAACGTCTTGGACACTCACTCAGCCTACCGACGCGTGCGAAGAGCGTCTTCGCAGCGTTGGCAACGCAGGCTGGTTGGCATTCACAAGGGCCTTTGGCATGATCGCGCTGGGGCGGGGATGGGGAGAGGACGGCCGACGATGAGCGCGAGTGAGAAGCCGGAGGCGGATCGCGCATGAACACGGCCGAGCACGCCGCGAACGCCGGATTGGCGAAGGTGCTGATGCCCGTTCCCGATCCGAACCCCGATGTGTTCGACCGGGAATGGCCGCTGCGGGTGGGCGACATCGACCGGGTCGGCCGGCTTCGCCTCGACGCGGCCTGTCGCCACATCCAGGACATCGGCCAGGACCAGTTGCGCGAGATGGGGCACGAGGAAACCCACCCGTTGTGGATCGTCCGGCGCACGATGGTCGACCTGATCCGCCCCATCGAGTTCCAAGACATGCTGCGGATGCGGCGCTGGTGCTCGGGCACATCGAATCGCTGGTGCGAGATGCGGGTCCGCATAGATGGTCGCAAGGGCGGGCTGATCGAATCGGAAGCCTTCTGGATCAACATCAACCGGGAGACTCAGGGGCCGGCCCGTATCTCCGACGACTTCCTGGACGACCTGAAACGCACCACCAGCGAGGGCCGGCTGCGCTGGAAGTCGTATCTGACCGCAGGGGCACGCCAGGACGCCAACGAAATTCGCGATTTCCCGATCCGGGTGAGCGACATCGACCTGTTCGATCACGTCAACAACTCGGTCTACTGGAAAGTCGTCGAAGAGTTCCTGGCGCACTACCCCGAACTGTTCGAGGCCCCGCTGCGAGTCACCATCGAGCACGATGCGCCGGTGGCCTTCGGCGACAAGCTCGAAATCCTGTTGCACGTGTATCCGCCCGGCTCCACCGACAAGTTCGGTCCGGAGCTGACCGATCGCACTGTTAGAACGCTCACATACGTCGTCGGGGATGAGATCAAAGCGCTCGCCGCGATCTTCCCGCTCTGAGCGACGCGGTTTAACAGTACAAGCGTACTGACCTGCGAAAAGTCCCTACCCGGCGGTAACTTCTGAACCGGTACAGGCGACGACGACCTTCGCAACCTTCGCAAAGTTGCGGGTGCTGTTGGCGAAAATTGGCACTTCTAATGGCTTGAAGTGCACTAATGATGCGAGGCATGCTCGTAGCAGCACACAAGCGAAGCTGCGTTGGCGTTAACAGTTCACTTCCCGTCAAGGTGGCGACCTCGATCCAAAGGAGCAGGCATGTCCACCGTTGGCCAGCCGAAGACCCCCGAAGAAATCCAGAAGGACTGGGACACCAACCCCCGCTGGAACGGAATCACCCGTACCTACACCCCGGCCGACGTCGTCGCCCTGCAGGGCAGCGTTGTCGAGGAGGCCACCCTGGCCCGTCGCGGCGCGGAGGTGCTGTGGAACCAGCTGCACGACATGGAGTTCGTCAACGCGCTGGGTGCGCTGACCGGCAACATGGCCGTCCAGCAGGTCCGTGCCGGCCTGAAGGCCATCTACCTGTCGGGCTGGCAGGTCGCCGGTGACGCGAACCTGTCCGGCCACACCTACCCCGACCAGAGCCTCTACCCGGCCAACTCGGTGCCGCAGGTCGTGCGCCGCATCAACAACGCGCTGCTGCGCGCTGACGAGATCGCCAAGGTCGAGGGCGACACCTCGGTGGAGAACTGGCTGGCCCCGATCGTCGCCGACGGCGAGGCCGGTTTCGGTGGCGCCCTGAACGTCTACGAACTGCAGAAGGCGATGATCGCCGCCGGTGTCGCAGGCTCGCACTGGGAGGACCAGCTCGCGTCGGAGAAGAAGTGCGGCCACCTCGGTGGCAAGGTGCTGATCCCGACCCAGCAGCACATCCGCACCCTGACCTCGGCCCGTCTCGCGGCCGATGTCGCGGACGTCCCGACCGTCGTCATCGCCCGTACCGATGCCGAGGCCGCCACCCTGATCACCTCCGATGTCGACGAGCGCGATCAGCCGTTCATCACCGGTGAGCGCACCGCCGAGGGCTTCTACCGGGTGCGCAACGGCATCGAACCCTGCATCGCCCGCGCCAAGGCCTACGCGCCGTACTCCGACCTGATCTGGATGGAGACCGGCACCCCGGATCTGGAGCTGGCGGCGAAGTTCGCCGAGGGCGTCAAGAGCGAGTTCCCCGACCAGATGCTGGCCTACAACTGCTCGCCGTCGTTCAACTGGAAACAGCACCTGGACGACTCGACGATCGCGAAGTTCCAGAAGGAGCTCGGCGCGATGGGCTTCAAGTTCCAGTTCATCACCCTGGCCGGCTTCCACGCCCTCAACTACTCGATGTTCGATCTGGCCTACGGCTACGCCCGCAACCAGATGAGCGCCTACGTCGAGCTGCAGGAGCGCGAGTTCGCCGCAGAAGAGCGCGGCTACACCGCGACCAAGCACCAGCGTGAGGTCGGCGCCGGCTACTTCGACCGGATTGCCACCACCGTGGACCCGACCAGCTCGACCACGGCTCTCGCCGGCTCGACCGAAGAGGGTCAGTTCCACTAAGCCCTTGTCCGCGAGCAGGCGCAAAATCGCACGGTTGCAGCCCGATTAACGCGATTCTGCGCCTGCTCGTGAGAGGTCCCACCATTTCGCAGTCCAGGCCCCGTCCTTATATTGGGCGGGGCCTGATGCGTGAGGAGATGAAGTGAGCATTCAACGAGTTGGCGTGGTCGGTGCGGGACAGATGGGCGCGGGCATCGTCGAGGTGTCGGCCAAGGCAGGCGCGAACGTCGTCGTCTACGAGCCGACCGACGCGCTGATCAACGCGGGCCGCGATCGGGTCACCTCCTCGCTGGAACGTGCCACGAGCAAGGGCAAGCTTTCGGAAGCCGACCGCGACGCAACCTTGGCCCGGCTGACCTTCACCACCGATCTGAACGACATGGCCGATCGCCAGCTCGTCATCGAAGCGGTCGTGGAGGACGAGAACGTCAAGGCCAAGATCTTCGGTGATCTCGACCGGATCATCACCGACCCCGACGCGGTGCTGGCGTCGAACACCTCGAGCATCCCGATCATGAAGATCGCTGCGGCCACCCAGAACCCGAGCCGAGTACTGGGCTTGCACTTTTTCAACCCGGTCCCGGTGTTGCCGCTGGTCGAACTGATCAACACGCTGGTCACCTCCGATGCCGCCGTCGCCAAGGTCGAGCAGTTCGCAAGTGAGGTACTGGGCAAGAAGGTCGTGCGGTGCGGCGACCGCTCGGGATTCGTCGTCAACGCGCTACTGGTGCCTTACCTGCTGTCGGCCATTCGCATGGTGGAGGCCGGCGTCGCGACCATCGAGGACGTCGACACCGCGATCGTTGCCGGTCTGTCGCATCCGATGGGGCCGCTGCGGCTCTCGGACCTCATCGGTCTGGACACGATGAAACTCATCGCGGACTCCATGTACGAAGAGCTCAAGGACGCTCACTACGCCCCGCCGCCGCTGCTGTTGCGCATGGTCGAGGCCGGAATGCTGGGCAAGAAGTCGGGGCAGGGCTTTTATACGTACTGAGGCTGACCCGCCCCGCGCCCTGTGCAATTCATAGGTGAATTGGCTAGGCTCCTGGTTTTGGTCGGGGCGGCCGTTGCAACAACATCGCATTTCTCGGCATCCGTCCACGCAAGTAGAAAGCTAAGAGGTAGCTGTTGATGGTGGACGTAGACGCGAATTTGACTCCTTACTACGAGGAGTCACAGTCGATCTACGACGTCTCTGACGATTTCTTTGCACTGTTCCTGGGCCCGACCATGGGCTACACCTGTGGATACTACGAGCGCGACGACATGACGCTCGAGGAGTCCCAGAACGCCAAGTTCGACCTCGCCCTCGGCAAGCTCAACCTCGAGCCCGGCATGACACTGCTCGACGTCGGCTGCGGCTGGGGTGGCGCGCTGGAGATGGCCGTGCAGAAGTACGACGTCAACGTCATCGGCATCACGCTGAGCAAGAACCAGTCGGAGTTCGCCCGCAAGCGCCTGGCCACACTCGACACCGACCGCTCGATCGAGGTCCGGCTGCAGGGCTGGGAGGAATTCGACCAGCCCGTCGATCGGATCGTGAGCATCGGCGCCTTCGAGGCGTTCAAGGTCGAGCGGTACCCGCTGTTCTTCGAAAAGGCGTACAACCTGCTGCCAGCCGACGGCCGCATGCTGCTGCACACGATCCTGGCGCACACCCAGAAGTTCTTCCGGGACAACCAGATCAAGGTCACCATCAGCGATCTGAAGTTCATGAAGTTCATCGAGAAGGAAATTTTTCCGGGTGGGCGGCTGCCTGCGGTCGAGGACATCGAGCAACTCGCGCTCGATTCCGGCTTCACCCTGGAACGGATCCACCTGCTGCAGCACCACTACGCGCGCACGCTGGACATGTGGGCCTCGAAGCTGGTGGCCAGCCGCGACGAGGCGATCGCCATCACCTCGCAGGAGATCTACGACCGCTACATGAAGTACCTGACCGGCTGCGCGGACTTCTTCCGCCGCGGGATCACCAACATCGGTCAGTTCACCCTGGTCAAGGGCTGACGCTCAAGCCTGCTCGAGCCTTCTTTTCTCGGCCTCGACGTCGAAGCCGGCGGCCGGCCACGACAGCTTCATGCCCTTGAGGGCTTCGATCAGTAGCTCGGTGATGGCCAGCCGCGCGTACCACTTCTTGTCGCACGGGATGACGAACCACGGCGCGTAGTCGGTCGAAGTGCGGTCCAGCACAGCCTGATAGGCCTCCTGGTAGGCCGGCCACAGCAGGCGCTCGGTGACGTCCCCGGGGTTGTACTTCCAGTACTTGTCGGGCCGGTCCAGGCGTTCGGCCAGCCGGCGCTTCTGCTCGTCGAGGGAGACGAACATCGCGCACTTGACGATCGTTGTCCCAGAGTCGACGAGCTCTTTCTCGAAGGCGTTGATCTCGTCGTAGCGGGGTTCCCACACGTCGCGTGGTACCAGTTCGTGGACCCGGACCACCAACACGTCCTCGTAGTGCGACCGGTCGAATACCCCGATGTGGCCACCGGCCGGGAGCGCCTTGCGGATCCGCCACAGGTAATGGTGGGCGCGCTCCTCCTCGGTCGGAACGCCGAAGCCGGTGTAGTGGATGCCCATCGGATCGCCGGCACCGACGACATGCTTGACGATGCCGCCCTTGCCCGCGGTGTCCATGCCCTGCAGCACCAACAACACCGAGCGACTGTCGCCGGACTTGCCGTTGGCGTAGAGCATTTCCTGCAGGCCCGCGAACCGGGCGTTCCGTTCAGCCTGCAGTTCCTCTGACCCGTCTTTGCCGTCGGAGTATCCAGGGCTGGAGTCGGTGTCGATGTCGGCGACTTTGGTGCCGGGACGGAACCTGAGGATGTTGTGCGGCTCGTGGGTCCATTGTGACGGCAGATCGGTCATAGCCGACGACACTAGTCGGCGATCCGCTGCGTCAGCTGTGGTCGGCGGATGCGTGTTCGTCGGAGCCGAACCACTTCCGATAGAGCGTCTGGTACGTGCCGTCTTCGGCGGTGATCGACAGACCGCCCGCGGCGATATCGGCTTTGCCGTCGGTCACCGACTGGAGTTGGTCCTTGACGTCTGCGACGGTGACGTAGTTCGTCTTCCAGCCGAGTCGTTGCGCGATCTGCTCCCACAGCTCGACCGTGAACCCGGTCTACTGGTCCTGCTGTTGGATGACGAACGGCGACATCTGGTACCCGGCCACGGACGCCGTGCGTTGAGTCGGGGCGGGCGGGGCAAATGCCGGCGCGGCACCGCAGAGCGCGACACCAGAGCTATCAGCAGCAGTGCGTACCAGTGCCTGCTCATACCGAGCCTCCTGGACGATGTGACTGCGTGCCGCGGGCGCGACAGACTTCGTGCCCCCGGCACGCGAAATCGGTTGGGTCAGTGGGGAGTTGCCGATCTTCCTATCCGGCGCGTCGGCGCCTCGTGGCGACGATGAATCCGACTGCGGCCAAAGCCAACACTCCCGCACCGATCGCGACTACGACCAATACCGTCAGGTTCTTCTCGATCCAGGATTTCTTCTCTGCGGCAGCGGTCAGCGTGACGTTGTAGCCCGGCAGCGGTTCCTGTCCGGGCGGATTCACGCCGGGAAGTGTTTGGGTTTGGTTGATCACGAACAACGGGTCGCCCTTGTCGGTCTTCGACCATTGCCCCCAGGCCGGAATCTCTTCGTCCAGCAGCACCTTGGTGGCGCCGTTCATCGTGGGGTCGGCGCCGAGGTCGGTCAGCGCCTTCACCCGGAAAGGCGCGGACGCTCCCCGGTCGAACTTCACCTGGACCAGGACGTTCTTCTGGGTGTTCAACGGCGCCGGTTTCTGGGGCGGCGCCTGCCCGGGGGCCGGTTCGTATCCGCCACCGGTGAAGCTGCCCACGCTCAGGTTGGCGGGCGGCCCGGAATCGGGGCGCGTCGCCGCGGTGAAGCTGTAGACGCCGGTGTTCGGAACGTTCACCGCGGCCCGTTGCAGCGGCGGCACCACGAAGGTCTGCGGTTGGCCGCCCGAGGTGTACACGATGCTCAGCGGTGTGCGGTACGGGTTGGTGAACACCGGACGGTAATAGCGGTCGTAGGAAATCCAACTCGAATTCCACAGTGCTACAGGGCTGCTCAAGCTGAGTCCGGTGGTGAACGACGACGTGCTCACGACGGACGAGATCGACGACTGGAAGCTGGAGTACTCCTCCGACGTCATCTCGGTTGTCGTCGTGGATGTCACCTCGGAACTCGAAGCGGTATTGACGTCCGGCTCGGAGGCTTGCGGACCCTGCGGCGTCGGCTCGGCGACGTCGCCGCCGGTCGGATCGTCCGAACCAGTCCCGTCGCCGGGCACTTCATTCGTGTCGTTCGTGCCGCCGCCCGGTGCCTCGGTGCCGCCGGGTTCGTCGTGCGTGCCGCCGGGCTCTTCGTGTGCGCCGCCCGGGAGATCGTCGGTGCCGCCCTGTTCTTCGCCGCCCGCGGGCTCTTCCATGCCGCCGCCGGAAGGCTCTTCCACGCCCCCACCGGAGGGCTCCTCCATGCCGCCGCCGGAGGGCTCCTCGAACCCGCCGCCGGTATCCCCGCCGCCGTCGTAGCTGCTGCCGCCGCCGTCGTCCCCGTCGTACGGGTCCGCATGAGCAATCGGAATCCCAGCAAACGCGGTGCTGAACAACACGGCGACTGCGGCGATGACCCCCGCCGGCCTGCGATACCTGAAACTCTCGGTTCCCACCCTGACTCCCCTTGATGTACGAGCTGGCCGTCGCGCAGGCGAGGCCATGCCCATTCGATCGAAACACTGTCCATCTGAACCTGAATGCTGTTCATACATGCCCGGGGCACCCTCCGTTGGTGATTTGCTGTGCAGCAGTGAGATGTGGCGCGACTTGCCTGGTTCGATGCGGTCGTTTAGAGCGCATCCCCCTCACCCGCGAATTGGTATGCCGCTCAAGATCGTTGCGGACCGCCGCCGAACGACCCAACGTGAGGCCGGCGGCACGGCGCATCCTGACATCGCCCGATTGGACGTTATCAATCGGCAGCGCCGTTGTGGGGGAAACACATCCACATCACTACCCCACATCACTACCCGAAGTTGCCATGCGGTTGCGCCAGATACCGCCGACCGATCGATTCCGTGTTTGTCCAGCGTTGACGGCGTGCGCCAGTTAACATCATCCGGCGTTGGAGGAACGATTCTGGGGGACTGGTGCGCGGGCGAATCTGCTCGATCGGGGTGGTACTGCTGTCGATGGCAGTTGCCGCCGGTTGTGGACATGACTCATCGAATTCCTCGGACGCGCCGGTGGCCGCCTCGACGGCCCAGGTGCCGCAGGGGTCGGGTCAGCCGGATAAAAACGCAAACGGAACGCCGGACACGTCGAACGACGACAAGGACTGGCCGGGCAAGATGACGGCGTCCTACCAGGATGCGACCTCGCCCGAAGCGGTCACCGGCCGGGACATCATGCGCAGCGAGCACCTGCTCGAGGATCTCGCTGACGGCATCACCGACTCCCTGAAGCTGCCGTACGACATCCCGCTGATCGGTAAGCAGTGTGATACCGCGAATGCGTACTGGAGTCCTGACGACAAGTCGATCACCATCTGCTACGAGGACGCGGCGGATGCACTGGACATTTACACCAAGGCGGGCGACGACAACCCCAGGGCGTCGGCGGTCAATTCGGAGATCGCCACGTTTTACCACGAGACCGGCCACATGGTGATCGACCTCTACGACCTGCCGGCGACCGGCAAAGAAGAGGATGTCGCCGATCAGCTGGCGGCATACATCCTGCTGGCGCCGGGACCCGACGGAAAGATCGACCCCGAGTCGGTGCAGGCGGTCAAGGACTTCGCTCGCGAGTTCAAGGGATACAGCGACCAAAAGGGCGGCGAAATCGACGAGGGTCAGCTCTCAGATGTCCACTCGCTGGACCTCGCCCGCATGTACAACCTCGAATGCTGGGTGTACGGCGCCGACCCTGTCGGCAACGCCGACCTGGTCAAGAACGGTTCACTGCCCGAAGACCGCGCCGACGGCTGCGAGGACGAATACAACAAGCTCAGCAGCTCGTGGGACACGCTGCTCGGCCCTTACCTCAAGTGAGCCTGGGCGGCAGTATCGGGGACGGATGCGGCCCGGAGCTGAACATCTCCAGCGAGCCACCGGCTTCGACAATGCCGCACAGGGCGTTCCAGCACAGCATGGTCAGGTAGTCGATCAGCTCGTCGCTGCTCATCCGCGGATTCGACATCCACGAGTGTGTGGCCAACTGCACGCCGCCGACGATCAGGTAGGCCCAGGGCTCGACGCCGCCGGTGTCCATTCCGGCTCGTTGCATGCGCCGGCGCAGCACCACAGCGAGCATCCTGGCGATGATTTGCTCCGAGTCTGCGATGACTTTGTTTTTGCTGGCGGAACTGTTTGCCATCACAAATCGGTACGGTTCGGGCTCGTTGGCGACGGTATCCACGTAGACCCGGATGATCTCGCGGGTGAGGTCGAAGCCGTCCATGTTCGATGACAGTGCAGCGGCCATATTGGGGATCAGGGTGGTCTGCGCGAAGCGCATCATGACCGCGGTGGTCAGATCGTTCTTGTCGACGAAGTAGCGGTACAACACGGTCTTCGACACACCGATTTCCGCAGCTATCTCGTCCATGCTGACGTCGTGGCCACGCTGGCGAACAGCTTCCAGCGCGCCGTCCACCAACTCGGTGCGGCGTTCGACCTTGTGTTGATGCCAGCGTCGCTTGCGACCGTCGGTCTTGGCGACCCCATGACTGATCTGCTGTGCCACTATCGCGGAGTCCATTCCCCTCGTCCGCGACGATTCTACTGTCTAATCAAAGGGCAGGGTCACATTAACTGGGTCGCCCGATAGCGGATGATGGTGGAGTGGCAGCGAAACATCGCCTCCCGGCGTTGCCGGTGGAGGTAGCCCGAGCGGGCACGTCGTTTGCGGAGTCGTTCGCCGGGGCCGACCCGGAGGCGGACGCCGAGCGACGTCGTGGGTTGCGCCGGATGAAAGCCGTCGCGCTGAGTTTCCTGATCGGTGCCACGGTGATTTTCCTGGTCTGCCGGTGGGGTCAGTCCCAGGGTGGACCGGCGTGGATCGGCTACGTGGGTGCGGCCGCCGAGGCGGGCATGGTCGGTGCACTGGCCGACTGGTTCGCCGTCACCGCGCTGTTCCGTCACCCGTTGGGGCTGAAGATTCCGCACACTGCGATCATCAAGCGCAAGAAGGATCAGCTCGGTGAGGGCCTGGGCACCTTCGTGCGGGAGAACTTCCTCTCCCCGGAGGTGGTGGAAACCAAGCTGCGGGACGCCGACGTGGCCGGCCGGCTGGGCAAGTGGCTGTCCGAACCGTCGCACGCCGCCCGGGTGGCCAATGAGGCCGGCACGGTGCTGCGCGTCGTCGTGGAATTGCTCAACGACGAAGACATCCAGCAGGTCATCGACCGCACCATCGTCAAACGGCTTGCCGAGCCGCAGTGGGGGCCGCCGGTGGGCCGGGTGCTGGGACAGCTCCTGGCCGAGAACCGCCAGGAGGCGCTGATCCAGCTGTTGTGCGACCGGGCCTTTGAATGGGCGCTGGGCGCCGGTGACACCATCGAACGCGTCGTCACCCGCGATTCGCCGACCTGGTCGCCGCGATTCGTCGACCAATTGGTGGGCGACCGGATTCACCGGGAGCTGATGGATTTCACCGACAAGGTGCGTCGCGACCCGAATCATGAACTGCGCCAATCGGCTACGCGTTTCCTGTTCGAGTTCGCCAATGACCTGCAGAACGACGAGGCGACGATCGCGCGCGCGGAGGCGGTCAAAGAACAACTGATGGCGCGCGACGAAGTCACCCGCGCGGCGGAGACCGCCTGGAAGACGTTGAAGCGCTTGGTGCTCGACGGGGTGGACGATCCGTCGAGCGCGCTGCGCACCCGGATCACCGGTTCGATCGTGCTCATCGGGGAGTCGCTGCGCGACGATGTCGAGCTGCGCGACAAGGTGGACAACTGGATCGTGCGCGGGGCGCAGCATCTGGTCGCCCAGTACGGGGCTGAAATCACCACGATCATCACCGACACCATCGAGCGTTGGGATGCCGAAGAGGCCAGCCGGCGGATCGAATTGCATGTCGGCCGCGACCTGCAATTCATTCGCATCAACGGCACCGTGGTGGGTGCCCTGGCCGGCCTGATTATCTACAGTGTGGCGCAATTCATGTTCTGACCTGCGCTAGCAAGTGCTTGCAAAAGCTAGCACCCCCACGTAGTGTGGCGATGGTACGCATCGGATACCCAACGCGACGGGAGGTGAACCATGGCGCAAGACGGAGATATCCAGGCCGTGGTGTCCACTGCCGCGCATGACATCGGCGGCTTCATCAGGGCGCAGCGTGAAGCCGCTCAGGTTTCGGTGCGGCAGTTGGCCGAAAAGGCCGGTGTCAGCAATCCGTACCTCAGTCAGATCGAACGGGGGCTACGGAAACCCTCTGCGGAGGTTCTGAGCCAGATTGCCAAGGCGCTGCGGATGTCTGCCGAGGTGCTCTACATCCGGGCCGGGATTCTCGAGCCCGGGGAGACGAGCAAGGTGCACGACGCGATCATCGGAGACACCGTGATCACCGAGCGTCAGAAGCAGGTTCTGCTCGACATCTACACGTCGTTCTGTCAGCAGAACGAAGCTGCCCGTGAGGAGCTGTCGACTGAGTAACAGACCAGCACCCTGGCGAAAACCGTTAACTGACAACTGATTCGAACATCGAAGCATCGAAAGGAGCCACACCATGGCTGAGAACAACCCCAACCTCGAGGACCTGAAGGCCCCGTTGCTCGCCGCGGTAGGTGCCGCCGACCTCGCCCTGGCCACCGTCAACGAGATCCTGGCGAGCCTGCGCGACCGCGCCGAAGACGCGCGTTCCGAGGCCACCACCCGCGTCGAAGAGCGTCGTGCGGCGCTGACCAAGCTGCAGGAGGACCTGCCGGCCCGCGCCGAGGAACTGCGCGGCAAGCTGTCCACCGAGGAGCTGCGCAAGGCCGCCGAAGGCTACGTCGAGCAGGCCACGGAGACCTACAACAGCCTCGTCGAGCGCGGCGAGGCCGCCCTGGAGCGGCTGCGCAGCCAGTCTGATCTCAAGGACGTCGCCGCCCGCGCCGAGGGTTACGTCGACCAGGCCGTCGAGCTGACCCAGGAGGCCCTGGGCAACGTGTCGTCGCAGACCCGTGCCGTCGGCGAGCGTGCCGCCAAGCTGGTCGGTGTCGAACTGCCGGCCAAGAAGGCTCCGGCCAAGGCTCCCGCCAAGAAGGCCCCGGCCAAGAAGGCCGCTCCGGCCGCCAAGAAGGCTCCGGCCAAGGCTCCCGCCAAGAAGGCTCCGGCCAAGAAGGTCACCCAGAAGTAATTCGGAGGGCAGCAGCGAAGCGACCCGGGACATATCCCGGGAAGCGACCGATCTGCTAGCCCGGTCGCCAGTACGGACAAGACCCGCCTACGCTTGTAGCTGTGATGCTGCAAGGTGTGGCGGGTCTTGTTCTTCAGATCGTGTTCTGGGTGGTCACCGTGGTGACCATCTACGCGTTCGTCCACGCGGCGATGCAGCGGCCCGATGCATACACCGCGGCGGAGAAGCTCACCAAGCCGGTCTGGTTGGTGATCCTGGGTGTCGCGGGTGTGTTGTCGCTGTTCCTCGGCGTCATGGGTGTCGCGATCGCGGCCGTGGCCGCCGGTGTGTACCTGGTGGACGTCCGACCCAAGCTGCTCGAGGTCCAGGGGAAGTCGCGCTGACCATGCGAGGCCGTCTGGCCGGTGTGCTGGTTGTCGTCCCCATCGCACTGAGCCTGTCAGCCCCAGCCGCGGCCGACACCACTCCGGCGCCGCCGTTCATCGACCACGTCCAGTGGGCGAACTGGGGGGATCTGAAGAGCCTGCGGGTCTATCCCACGCGTGCCGGCCGTCAGGCGGCCGCCCAACTCCTCAAGCCGCCGTGGCAGATCGATGAGGCGTGGGGTGAGGTGCTGGCCCTGGCCCCCGATGCCGACCTCCCCGGGATGCGGGACCAGTTCGTCTGCCACTTCCGTTTCGCGGAGTTCGGCCAGCCGGGGAAGACCAGCTGGAACCTGGAGCCGTTCCGGCCGGTGGTCGATGACGAGACGATGACGGCGGCCGGCTGTAACCCCGGCGGTCTGGACGAGCCGTTCTAGTGCGTTCGCCAGCTGAGGTGGCCGCGCTCGTCGACCACACCCTGCTCAAACCCGAAGCCACCGAGGCTGACGTCGTCGCCCTGGTAGAAGAGGCTGTTGCCCTGGGGGTGTTCGCGGTGTGCGTGTCCCCGTCGATGGTGTCCGTCGCGCACCGAGCCGCAGGGGCTCATCCCGAAGGTCTCGCCGTCGCCGCCGTCGCCGGCTTCCCGTCCGGCAAGCACCTGGCGGGCATCAAGGCCGGTGAGGCCGCGGCTGCGGTCGGTGACGGTGCCGCCGAGATCGACATGGTCATCGATGTCGGGGCGGCGCTGGCCCGAGACTTCGCCCAGGTCGCCGCGGACATCGCGACAGTGCGCTCCGCCGTCCCCGGCGCCGTGCTCAAGGTGATCGTCGAATCGGCCGCGCTGCTGCGCCTCGGCGACGAGCAGATGTTGGTGGCGGCGTGCCGCGCCGCCGAAGATTCCGGCGCCGATTTCGTCAAGACCTCCACCGGCTTTCATCCCGCCGGAGGTGCGTCGGTGACGGCCGTCGAGATCATGGTGAGAACTGTCGGCGGTCGGCTGGGGGTCAAAGCCAGTGGCGGTATCCGCACCGCCGAGCATGCGCTGGCGATGCTCGACGCGGGTGCGACCCGACTCGGGTTGTCGGGGACGCGCGCGGTGCTCGACGGTCTGGGCTAGACGCCGGCGAAGCAGGGGTCCTGCTGGCCGTTGGGGATCGTCGCGTTGCGCGTGATGAACTTCGCGGTGACGCCGTCTTCGGTGACCGCGACGCTGTCGGCGTGAATTCCCATCGGCAGGTTCTTGGTCAACGTGGTCATGAACGCGTCCAGGGCGGGCTGCACTGATTCCTTCGGCAGCATGAAGCCCAACCCGGTCAGGCTGAGCACCTGCAGGTTCAGTTGGCCGTTGGACACCGACGGCTTGACGATCACGCTGCCCAGTCCGCCTTGTAACTCGATCGTGCCTTCGGACGGCGTCGTGGTGACCCCGCTGATCAGGCTGCCCAGGAACGGGATGGCGTCCTGCACGGTCTGCTTGATGCCGTCGCTGGACCAGGTGATGTTCGCGTCGAGGGCGCCCATCGTCCCGGCCGAGTTGGCGGTCTGGTTGATCCGGACGTCGTCGAGGAGCAGATCGAGCTTCATGCCCTTGGCTTGGCGGATCTGATTACCTGCGGTCTCGACGTGAATGTCGTTGTAGTGCTTGGTCAGGTGCTGGAGGATGAACGGCCGCACACCGAACGAGACCTTGGTCTGGTCCTGGACCACGCAGGAGACCGCCCTGGACACCACGGTGTCGGCGACATGGCGCACGTAGAGCTCGGTGCCGAGCAGCCCGGCGAGCACCAGCGCCACCACGATGATCAACGACAGAACGATCGACAGCGGGTCGCGCAGGAAGCCCCGCTTGGGCTCCTCGGGCTCCTCGGCCTGCGTGGGCGGCGGCGGCGGCGATGCCGGCGGCGGTACCTGCGGGATGTACTGCGTGGGCGGTTCGGCCGGGCCCCCTGGCCGCGGGATGTATTCGGTGGGGGTGCCCTGTCCCGGGGCCGCCGGCCATGCCGGAGTTGTCGGGTCGCCGGGGCCGACGGGATGGCTCGGACCTTGTGGCGGATGCGTCACCTGGGCGATTCTGCCTTATCCGTCTGAGCGAACTCTGAGCGGTTACGCAGCACCCCGAGCATTTCGCGCACCGGCGCGACGCGATCGATGTCGATATCGGCGATCACCAATTGCGGATCGTCACCTGCCGATGCCACTACCTCGCCGAGCGGGGACGCCACCAGACTGCCGCCCACGCCGGTCGGCGCTTTGGACGCCGTGGCCATCTCGTCGCCCGGATAACCCTGGTCGACTGCGGCCACGAAACACGTCGAGTCCAGGGCGCGGGCGCGGGCCAGCAGCGTCCACTGCTCCAACTTGCCGGGCCCCGCGCCCCACGACGCATGGACGGTGATCAGCTGGGCGCCACGATCGGCGAGCTCGGTGTAGAGGGTGGGGAAACGGATGTCGTAGCAGAGGGTGAGCCCGACGCCGACTCCGTCGACGCTGATCACCACCGGCTCCCGGCCGGGCGCCACGGCATCGGACTCGGCAAATCCGAACGCGTCGTACATGTGGATCTTGTCGTAGTGCGCATCGACATCGGGTCCGACGGCCAGCACCGTGTTCGTGACCCGGCCATCGGGGACCGGGGTGAACATGCCGGCCAGCACGGTGATGCCCGCGCGGTGCGCGATGCGGCGCACCTCGTCGGCCCACGGTCCGTCGAGTGGTTCGGCCACGGGCGCCAACGGGACGCCGAACCGGCACATCATCCCTTCGGGGAACATGACCAACTGGGCGCCGGCGTCCGCGGCGCGGCGGGTGTAATCCTCGACCAGCTTCAGGTTCACGGCAGGGTCGGAGTCCGAGAGCAATTGGGCCAGGGCAATCCGCATCCCGCCAGCCTACGTCGGTGCCACCGTCGACCAGGGAACAGTCAGCACCGCATCGCGGGCATTGCGCCGCTGCGCCTCAATCGGTATCCCGGCCGTGCGGAGTTCGGCGAGCATGGCCCGCCACCGGTCGCGCGGGCCGAACACCGAATGCCCGGCCGCCGCCGCCCAGGCCCGATCCGCCTGAGTCAACAGCGTGTGGATCAGTTCACCCGGAACATTGTGGTGGATAAGGACTTTCGGCAATCGCTCGGCCAGATCCGACGGGCGTTCGATATGCCGGGGGTCGCATGCCAGGGTCAGGCTCACCGGTCCGTCGCGATCCAGCAGCACCCAGCAGCAGCGCCTGCCGAGCTCGTCGCACGTGCCGTCGAGGATCAGCCCACCCGGCGCGAGCCGGGTCCGCATCTGGGTCCACGCCGCCTCGACCGCATCTTCGGGGTACTGCCGCAGGACGTTGAACGCCCGCACCAGAACCGGATGCAATCCGGCGAGTTCGAAACCACCGACCCCGAATTCGACACCGTCGACGCCTGGTACCACCCGCTGCGGATCGATCTCCAGGCCGATCACCTTGATGTCGGCGCGCACCGCGCGCAGCCGCGCCGCCAATTCCAGGGTGGTGACGGGTAAGCGGCCGTAACCCAGGTCGACGATCACCGGGCCGGTGGCCGATTCCAGCGCGGCGCGAACCCGCGGCGAGTTCACCAGCCAGCGGTCGGCCCGCCGCAGCCGGTTGGCATTGGTGGTGCCGCGGGTCGGAACGCCGACGGGCCGTGGTGGTCTAGTGATGGCCGGCGATCCAGTCGCGGGTGAAATCCCGTTCGCTGTCGAACAATCCGCGCAAGCCGTCCAGGACCCACTGCTCGATCTTGCCGCCAACCAGCGGCACGTTGACCTTGCAGAGGCTGCTCAGTCGAAGCTCGCTGCCCTTGCCGGTCTGGGTCAGCACGTATGTCCCGTCGAATTTCAGCGGGGCGGCGGGCACCAGCGCCCGGTAGTGCCCGTCGGCCGAATTCGTCGCCGGGTTGAACGGGTCGAAGTGCTGTGCACGGGTGACGGTGAGCCGCAACGGAACCACCGCGGCGATCATCGGCGGCATGTCCCGGCGCGACACCGTGTGGGTGAACACGATGTCGGTGCCGGTCTCGTCCGTGGAGAACTCGGCAAGCTCGGTGTCGGTGTGCTTCTGGTGTTCGGCGACCAGGTCTTCCCAATACGGTCGGCTGGTGAAGCTCTGATAGAGATCGGCCACCGGCTTGTCGAGTTCGATGACGTAGTCCATGCGACGGGACATAAGGCAACCGTACCTGCGGGGTCAGCCGTGCTCGGCGATCCACATCGTGGTGAACCGCTGCTCGGCGATCAGCAGGTCGACGAGCTGATTGCCGATGAAATTCTCCACCTTGCCGCCGACCAGGGGGATCCGCACCTCGACGGTGGCGCGAAAAGCCAAGCGCGCCCGCAGTTCTGACGGTGCCAGCTGCGCACTGCCGGCCAATGTCACCGGCGCGCCGGGGATGCTGCCGCTGACGGTGGCTTCGGCTTGGCCGCCCACCAGTCCGGTCCAACTCTCCGCGCGCCGGATTTCGAGATCGCCGTGGTGAAACTGGGTGACGACGGCAGGCAACCGGTCGGCCCGCAGCACCTGGGTGGTCGTCACCTCGACCCCGCCGTCGTGAGTCAACCGGATCGAATTCAAGGTCGCGTCGTCGGCACCGGAATCGGCCAGCCGGGCCAACCAGTACTGCTCGTCGAGAAATGCTCGGTGCACCTGTTCGACACTGCCCTCGTAATCGGTGGCCATGTCGAATGAACGCGGCATAGCTGGTGAGGCTACCGTTACGGGCCGTGGGAGCAGGGCAGGGGCACGACGGGCCGGGGAACCGCCAGAGTGGGCAGGAGCGAAGCGACCCGGGGAACCGCCACGGTGGGCAGGAGCGAAGCGACCCGGGGAACCGTTATGCCGGCGCGGTGGTCGCCGACGACGTGCCGCTGGCCTCACTGACCACACTGCGGGTCGGCCCGCGCGCGCGCCGGGTCATCACCTGCACCACAGCCGAGCAGATCGTGGCCGCCCTCGGCGCAGTCGACCGGGCCGCCGACGGTCCGGTCCTGGTTCTTGCCGGCGGATCCAACGTCGTCATCGCCGATGACCTCACCGATCTGACGGTCGTGCGGCTGGCCAACCAGGCCGTCAGCGTCGAGGGTGGGCTGCTACGTGCCGACGCCGGTGCTGTCTGGGACGACGTGGTGGTCGCGGCCGTGACGGCCGGATTGGGCGGGCTGGAGTGCCTGTCCGGGATTCCCGGGTCGGCCGGGGCCACCCCGGTGCAAAACGTCGGCGCCTACGGCGTGGAAGTGGGCGACTACCTCACTCGCGTCCGGCTGCTGGATCGGCGAACCTCGCAGGTGAGCTGGGTCCCAGCCGACGAACTCGGGCTGGCATACCGGCACAGCGACCTGAAGAACTCCACGGCTGCCGTCGTCGTGGAAGTGGAGTTCGCCCTCGACGAGACCGGCCGCTCGGCCCCGTTGCGGTATGCCGAGCTGACCACCGCGCTGGGTGTGCCGGCGGGGGAGCGGGCCGAGCCCGCTGACGTGCGTGCGACCGTGCTGGAACTGCGGGCTCGCAAGGGCATGGTGCTCGACGCCGACGACCACGACACCTGGAGCGTCGGCTCGTTCTTCACCAACCCCGTCGTCACCGCCGCCCGCTTCGACGAACTCCAGGCCCGCCGCGACGATCCGGTACCGCATTACCCGGCGCCTGACGGCGTCAAGCTGGCCGCCGGCTGGCTGGTCGAGCAAGCCGGCTTCGGCAAGGGCTATCCGGGCTCTGATGACGCGCCGTGCCGATTGTCGACCAAACACGCGCTGGCCCTGACCAACCGCGGCAGCGCCACCACGACCGACGTGCTGGCGCTGGCGCGCACCGTCCGCGACGGGGTGCGAGACGCGTTCGGGATCACCTTGGTGCCCGAACCCGTACTGGTCGGCTGTTCGCTGTAGGCCGGCGCGCTACCGCCTTCACTCGGGATTCACCACGCCGGTGGCGACACGCCATGCGAATATTTTGAAAATTAACCCGTACGCCTAAAAATGGGGAGAATGGTGGGTGTCGTCCCGCGCGCGGGTTTGCTTCGAGGACTTTTGGGGGATTGAGATGGCCACTGCGACCACGAAAATCGTGAAGCGCGGACCGCACCGCACGCTTGGCGTCCGAACTTGGCTGGGCGCGGGCGCGCTGACCCTGGGTGTGGGTGCAGCTCTGGCGGGTGCGACGGCGGTCGCCCAGGCAGACACCGGGGGTCATGCGGCGTCGAGTTCGACGTCGTCGAGCTCGTCGACCAAGTCCGATGCCGGGCCCCAGCGCAAGGCCGGCGTGGCGTCGACCAAGCGGGTGGCGCCGGTGGCCAAGGTGGCGAACGCCCGGCCCGCCGCGGCAAGCAAATCCGCCGTGGGAAGCTCGCAGACCAACGAGACCACGCAGACGATCAATACTCCGTTCGGCCCGATCACCGTGTCGATCAGCGCCACGGTTCCTGACGTCGGTGACAGCGGGCCGGTGACGCTGGACGCGAACGCGAGCACCCCGCTGGGCCGGGTGAAATTGGGGCTGGCGGGCAACGAGGTCTTCACGGCGCCGACGCAGCAGGATCCGACGGCCAAAGTCCAGTTCTCGCTCACGGACGGCACGCTGGTGGTTCCCAAGCCGGTCGCCTTCCTGGTGAGTTCGGCCGGGTCCGCCGTGTTGGGCGCCACGTCGGCCTACAACAGCGCCAACGCGTTCTTCACCGCGGTCCAGCACGGGAACATCATCGGCGCGGCGCAGGCGTTCCTCGAGGGCGGACCCAAGATGGCGAATGCGGTCCTCTTCGGCCAGGAGTCGCTGACTCTGCCGATCAACTTCGGCCAGGGGGAACCCGCGCAGGTGAGCATCCCGTTCGGCGGCTTCTTCGCGCCGCTGAGGCCGGTGTCGGTGACCTGGCCGGGCTACAGCTACGTCGATGAGACCACCGGCGCGGAAGTCACGATCGACCCGGTCGATATCGACTTCGAGGGAACCCAGTTCGGCGGCGTCGTCGGCGCCTTCGGGCAACTCATCGGCCTCCTGTGAGGTCTTGACCACACTCGCTGGATTGGCAGCACGGCGGCTGGGTTCCGTATCTTGGATTGACGTGAGCCCAGCCGACCAGCCGCCGATCAATCGGCGACGCGCGTTGACAGCGCTGGTGCTCGGCGTGGCCGCCCCGGGCGCACTGGCCGCCTGTGTCAGCGGCGGGCCCGGCAAACAGGCCGCAACGTCAGGCCCCCCGCCCAAGCCTTCGCTGAATTTCACCCCGGCCGACGCGACCAAGGACGTCATGCCGACGACGCCGGTCAGCCTCCAGGTCAAGGATGGCTGGCTGCAGCACGTCACCTTGACCAATGCCGACGGCCAGGCCGTCGCCGGGGTGCTCGACCGCGAGCGCACCGCGTTCACGATCACCGAGCCGCTGGGCTACGGCGTCTCCTATACGTGGGCGGGTTCGGCGGTCGGGCGAGACGGCAAGGCGGTGCCGGTGGCCGCGTCGTTCACCACTGTCGACCCCACCACCACGGTCAACGGCCAGTTCCAGTTGTCCGACGGGCAGACCGTCGGGGTGGCGGCGCCCATCATCCTGCAGTTCGACGCCGCGATCGACGACGAGCACAAACCCGGCGTCGAGAAGGCGCTGACCGTGACCACCACCCCGCCGGTCGAGGGCAGCTGGGCGTGGCTGCCCGACGAGGTCGGCGGCTCGCGGGTGCACTGGCGCACCAGGGACTACTACCCGGCTGGAACCAAGGTCCACGTGGACGCCCGCCTCTACGGCGTGGAGTTCGGCGAGGACGCCTACGGGGCGGCAGATTCGACGCTGGACTTCGACATCGGCCGCCGCCAGGTCGTCAAGGCCGACGCGACCTCACACCGCATCCAGGTGATCACCGACGAGGGCGTCATCATGGACTTCCCCTGCAGCTACGGCGAGGCTGACAAACCCCGCAACGTCACCCGCAGCGGCATCCACGTCGTCAGCGAGAAATACGCGGATTTCTACATGACCAACCAGGCCGCCGGCTACAGCAATGTGCACGAGCGGTGGGCGGTGCGAATCTCCAACAACGGTGAGTTCATCCACGCCAACCCGGCCTCGTCGGGTGCCCAGGGCAACACCAACGTCACCAACGGCTGCATCAACCTGTCCACCGGCGACGCCGAACAGTATTTCGGCACCGCCATGTACGGCGATCCGGTCGAGGTGACCGGCACGTCGATCCAGCTGTCCTACGCTGACGGCGACATCTGGGACTGGGCGGTGGACTGGAACGAGTGGACTTCCATGTCAGCGTTGTCGTCTCACAAGCCGGAGACGAGCATGCCCAGCACGGCCCCGGCCACCCCGACCGATGCGCCCACGTTGTCGGGCACACCCACCACCACGACAACGACGACGAGTCCCCCGACCACGTCGAGCCCGACGACAGGTGACACGACGTCGACCCCGGCTACGACGGGTACCGCTACGACCGGCGGTTGAACCGGCTGGCGCTGGCCTGATCCCGTGGCCGGATGACGATCTGGTCCAGGTTGACGTGCGACGGCCGTGATGCGACGAAGCCGATCACCTCGGCGACATCGGCGGCCACCAGCGGTGTGATGCCGGAATAGACGGCGTCGGCGCGCTGCTCGTCACCGCCGAAACGCACCAGGGAGAACTCCGTCTCCACCGCGCCGGGCGCAATCTCGGTGAGCCGCACCGGCTTTCCGAGGAGTTCACCCCGCAGTGTCCGATGCAGCGCGCCCTGCGCATGCTTGGCCGCGGTATATCCACCGCCGTTGTCGTAGACCTCCAGGGCGGCGATCGAGGTGACGGTGACGATCAGTCCGTCGCCGGATTCGACGAGCTTGGGCAGCAATGCCCGTGTCACCCGCAGGGTCCCGAGGACGTTGGTCTCCCACATCCAGCGCCAGTTGTCGACGTTCGCCTCGGCGATCGGTTCCAGGCCTTTGGCGCCGCCGGCGTTGTTGATCAGCACATCCACTCGCGGCAAACCGGCTGCCAACGCGGTGACGGCGGCGTCGTCTGTGACGTCGGCCACGACGCCGGTTCCACCGATCTCGTCGGCCAAGCGCTGGATGCGGTCCGCCCGGCGCGCCACTGCGACGACGTGAAAGCCAAGGGCAGCAAGGGTTCTGGCGGTCGCCTCACCGATACCTGAGCTGGCGCCGGTGACCACGGCCACCCGGGAATGGGCGTCTGGAGTCGTCATCGGTCCAACTCTAGTAACTGTGCTATTTTCTCTGCGTGATCCGTTTCGGTCTGGCCAGCTGTCTGGCCGCGCACACCGCGTGTTGTTGTCACGCGATTCGCTGCGCCTGACAGATACGGACAGTTTCTTCTCTCGTCCAGCTCACGTCGCCAGGTGTGGCATCAGCCCCCACTGGAGACTCGAGAAGGACACCCCCGAATGCGCACCGTCGCCCTTTCTTCCCACGATCCGCTTCGCGTCGCTGCTCGTCCGCATCCGCTGCGGACCCGCCACCACGTCGTAGCCCCGTCGCTGCGCATCCCCGAGGCCGCCGTCGCGTCGGTCTTCGCGGCGGTCCGCCAGCGCGGTGCCATCGGCCGGGATGTGATCGCCCAGGTCACCAATCTGTCGATCGCCACGGTGAACCGCCAGGTCACCGCCCTGTTGGACGTCGGCATCCTTCGTGAGCGCGCCGACCTCGCCGTATCCGGCGCCATCGGTCGGCCACGCGTTCCGGTCGAGGTCAACCACGAGCCGTTCCTGACCCTCGGCGTCCACATCGGCGCGCGGACCACCAACATCGTCGCGACCGATCTGCTCGGTCGCACCCTCGACGCCGTCGAGACCCCGACACCGCGGGGTGGGCAGGCCGCGGCACTGGCCTCGCTGGCCGGCAGCGCCCGGCGCTATCTGAGTCGCTGGCATCGCCGCCGCCCCCTGTGGATCGGCGTCGCGATCGGTGGTGTGGTCGACAGCGTCACCGGACACGTCGACCACGGCCGGCTCGGCTGGGCCCAGGCCCCGGTCGGTCCGGTGCTCGCCGAGGCGTTGGGCCTGCCGGTGTCGGTGGCATCGCATGTGGACGCGATGGCGGGAGCGGAAGTTCTGCTCGGGTTGCGGCGCCCGCCTGCCCCGACATCGAGCAGCCTGTACGTCTACGCCCGTGAAACCGTCGGCTTCGCCTTGGTGATCGGGGGTCGGGTGCACAGCCCGTCCAGTGGCCCCGGCACCATCGCCGCACTGCCGGTGGCCTCCGAATTGCTCGGCGGCAGTGGACAACTGGAGTCGACGGTCAGCGATGAGGCCGTGCTGGCCGCCGCGCGCACGCAGGGCATCGTGCCCGCCGCCGGCCCGGGGGCCTCGATGGCGACGCTACTGCGCACCGCCCGCCAGGGGGCCACACCTGCCGCGGTCGGTGCCCGGGCGTTGCTCGCCGAGCGGGCGCGGGTGCTGGGCGGCGCGGTGGCGCTGCTGCGCGACATGCTCAACCCCGACGACCTCGTCGTGGGCGGCCAGGCGTTCACCGAATACCCCGAGGGCATGCAGTTGGTCGAGGCGGCGTTCGCCGCGCGTTCGGGGCTGCCGACCCGCGACATCCGGGTGACCGCATTCGGCAACCGGGTGCAGGAAGCCGGTGCCGGCATCGTCTCGCTGGGCGGGCTGTACGCGGACCCGATCGGCGCTTTGAGACGGGCGCAGAATCGCCGCGACACCGCGGTGTAAAGATGGAGGCGTGCGGTACGCCCGGGAACTGACTGACAGTTCGGCCGATGGGATGCCGCGACGCGTTGCGGTGTTGTCGGTGCACACCTCGCCTTTGGCCCAGCCCGGCACCGGTGATGCCGGCGGCATGAACGTCTACGTCCTGCAAACCGCGCTGCACATGGCCCGCCGCGGCGTCGAGGTGGAGATCTTCACCAGGGCGACGTCCTCGTCGGATCAGCCGATGGTTCGCCTGGCCCCCGGGGTGCTGGTGCGCAACGTGGTGGCCGGCCCCTTCGAAGGGCTCGACAAATACGATCTGCCGACTCAGCTGTGTGCGTTCACCGCGGGCGTGCTGCGTGCCGAGGCCAACCACGAGCCCGGCTACTACGACATCGTGCATTCGCACTACTGGCTGTCGGGTCAGGTCGGCTGGCTGGCGCGCGATCGCTGGGCGGTGCCGCTGGTCCACACCGCGCACACCCTGGCCGCGGTGAAGAACGCCGCGCTGGCCGAGGGCGATTCGCCCGAGCCACCGCTGCGTTCGGTGGGTGAGCAGCAGGTGGTCGACGAGGCCGACCGGCTGGTGGTGAACACCGAAGATGAAGCCCACCAACTGATTTCGCTGCACAACGCCGACCCGCGGCGGATCGACGTGGTGTATCCGGGCGTCGACCTCGAGACGTTCGTCCCCGGCGAGCGGGCGGCCGCGCGGGCTGCGCTCGGTCTGCGGGCCGACGAGCCCGTGGTCGCCTTCGTCGGTCGCATCCAGCCGCTGAAGGCACCCGATGTGCTGCTGCGCGCGGCGGCGCAGCTGCCCGGGGTGCGCGTGCTGGTCGCAGGCGGGCCGTCCGGCAGCGGGTTGGCCGCACCCGATGCGTTGGTGGGTCTTGCCGCCGAATTGGGTATCGCTGAGCGGGTGACGTTCCTTCCCCCGCAGTCGCGCGAGCAATTGGTCAAGGTGTACCGGGCCGCCGATCTGGTTGCGGTGCCCAGCTATTCGGAATCGTTCGGATTGGTCGCGGTCGAAGCGCAGGCCTGCGGAACGCCGGTGGTGGCCGCCGCGGTGGGCGGGCTGCCGGTTGCAGTGGCCGACGGTGTCAGCGGGGCCCTGGTGTCCAGCCATGACCCCGCCCAGTGGGCCGGCGCGATCGACGGGTTGCTGCGGCGTGACCCGGGCGAGCTCAGCCGCGCTGCCGTCGCGCACGCACGGCGCTTCTCCTGGGACGACACCGTCGACGGGCTGCTCGCCAGCTATGGCCGTGCGATCAGCGATTACGGCAGTGCCCGTCGGCGCGGTGCGGCCGGCGACGCGCTGGCTCGGCGCAACAGCCGGCGCTGGTCGATGCGCCGCGGGGTCAGGGCCTGATGGGTGACGTTCGGCAGACCATCGAGGACGCGCTGACCGAACATGGTCTGGTCTACAGCCGCCATGAGGGTGCCCACGGCGGCCTACCGGGACTGATCGTCGAGCTGCCGGGGGAGCGCAAGCTCAAGACGAACACCCTGCTGAGCATCGGCGAGCATTCGGTGCGCGTCGAGGCGTTCGTCTGCCGCCAGCCCGACGAGAATCATGAGGGCGTCTACCGGTTTCTGCTCAAACGCAACCGCCGGCTCTACGGCGTGGCCTACACGCTGGACAACGCCGGCGATATCTACCTGGTCGGGCGGATGGCGCTGGAGGCGGTGACCGCCGACGAGCTGGACCGGGTGCTCGGGCAGGTCCTCGAGGCCGTCGACACCGACTTCAACACCCTTTTGGAACTCGGCTTCAAGTCGTCCATCCAGAAGGAATGGGCGTGGCGGGTCTCGCGCGGTGAATCGCTGAAGAACCTGGAGGCCTTCGAGCACTTGATCGACGACGACGATGCAGAGTCCTCGCGCAGCCAGGACGACGAATCGCGCCCGTGAGAGGATTTCGGGCATGGCTGACTCCACACTGATCCTGCTGCGGCACGGCGAGAGCGAATGGAACGCGCTGAACCTGTTCACCGGCTGGGTGGACGTCGACCTGACCGACAAGGGCCGGGCCGAGGCGGTGCGCGGCGGAAAGCTGATGGCCGAGCAGGGCGTGCTGCCCGACGTGCTCTACACCTCGCTGCTGCGCCGCGCGATCACGACGGCGCATCTGGCGCTGGACGCCGCCGACCGGCTGTGGATCCCGGTGACCCGCAACTGGCGGCTCAACGAGCGGCACTACGGCGCGCTGCAGGGTCTGGACAAGGCCGAGACCAAGGAGAAGTACGGCGAGGAGCAGTTCATGTTGTGGCGGCGCAGCTACGACACGCCGCCGCCGCCGATCGAGCGGGGCAGCACCTACAGCCAGGACGCCGACCCGCGCTACGCCGACATCGGCGGCGGCCCGCTGACGGAGTGCCTGGCCGACGTTGTCGCCCGGTTCGTCCCGTACTTCACCGAGACGATCGTCCCGGATCTGCAGGCCGGTAAGACGGTGCTGATGGTGGCGCACGGCAACTCGCTGCGGGCGCTGGTGAAATACCTGGACGGCATGTCTGACGCCGAGGTCGTTGGCCTGAACATCCCGACCGGCATCCCGCTGCGCTACGACCTGGACGCCGATCTGAAGCCGCGCGTCGCAGGTGGCACCTACCTCGATCCGGAGGCCGCTGCCGCCGGTGCCGCCGCGGTGGCCAGCCAGGGCGCCAAATAGTCCGCTGATCCACCCGGTTTGGGAAACACCGGGTAAACGGGGGCGGAATACATGCGTGCTGAGAGTGTGACGTGACCCGATTTAGCCGCACGCTGCTGGGATGACGTTCACCGGATGCGTACGCTTTCCCTGTGAGTGTTGTCTCGGTGGCACTACTGGTCACCGCAGCGGCGCTGGTAGCGCTCGCTTTCGGTCTTGGGATCGGGGCCGCTCTCACTCCACGCATCCTGGAGCGCAGGCAGCGCCGCGCGATCACCGAAGCGGGCATCACGGTGTCGCAGATGTTGCAGCACGTCGTGTCGCTCGCGCCGATCGGCATGGTGGTCGTCGACTCCCACCGCGACGTGGTCTTCATCAACGACCGCGCCACGGAACTCGGTCTCGTGCGTGACCGCCAGCTCGACGAGCGGGCCTGGGCCGCCGCCCAGCATGTGCTGGCCACCGGTGAGGGCGTCGAGGTCGACCTATCGCAGCAGCCGCAGCGAGCGGCAACCGGCCGCTCGGGGCTGTCGGTGCGCGGACATGTTCGGCTGCTGAGCAAGCAGGACCCGCGCTTCGCCGTGGTCTACGTCGACGACCAGTCCGAGCAGGCCCGGATGGAAGCCAGCCGGCGCGACTTCGTGGCCAACGTCAGTCACGAGCTGAAGACGCCCGTCGCCGCGATGGGCGTGCTGGCCGAGGCGCTGCTGGAATCGGCCGAAGATCCCGAGACCGTGCACCACTTCAGCCGAAAGATCCTCACCGAGTCCCAGCGGTTGGCCAACATGGTTGGTGAGTTGATCGAGCTGTCCCGTCTGCAGGGTGCCGAGCCCCTGCCGGACCTCGACGGAATCGACGTGGATTCTGTTGTCAGCGAGGCTATTTCGCGCCACAAGGTGGCCGCCGACAACGCCGATATCAAGGTGACCACCGACGCGCCGAGCGGCTTTCGGGTGCTGGGCGATCAGTCGTTGTTGGTGACCGCGCTGGCGAATCTGATCTCCAATGCGATCGCCTACTCGCCTGATGGATCGAAGGTCTCGATCAGCCGCCGTCGTCGCGGCGACAACATCGAGATCGCAGTCACCGACCGGGGAATCGGCATCGCCCGCGCCGATCAGGAGCGCGTGTTCGAGCGATTCTTCCGGGTCGACAAAGCGCGCTCCCGTGCCACCGGCGGCACCGGCCTGGGGTTGGCCATCGTCAAGCATGTGGCGGCCAATCACAACGGCAGTATCCGGCTGTGGAGCCAGCCGGGAACAGGCTCGACGTTCACCCTGTCCATACCCGCCTATCCCAACAACGACGAAGACGAACCGGCCGATCAATCGGCCATTGACGAGGAGGCACTACGCCAATGACCAATGTGTTGATCGTGGAGGACGAAGAGTCCCTGGCCGATCCGCTGGCTTTTCTGCTCCGCAAGGAGGGGTTCGAGGCCACTGTGGTCGGTGACGGCCCGTCAGCCCTTGCCGAATTCGACCGATCCGGCGCCGACATCGTGCTTCTCGATCTCATGTTGCCCGGGATGACCGGTACCGATGTCTGCAAGCAGCTGCGCGCCCGCTCCAGTGTGCCGGTGATCATGGTCACCGCTCGCGACAGCGAGATCGACAAGGTCGTCGGTCTGGAACTCGGTGCCGACGACTACGTCACCAAGCCCTACTCGGCGCGCGAGCTGATCGCCCGCATCCGTGCCGTGCTGCGCCGCGGCAGCGACACCGAAGACTCCGGTATCGGCGATGCCATCCTGGAGGCCGGGCCGGTGCGCATGGATGTCGAGCGCCATGTCGTCACGGTGAACGGCGAGCCGATTACTTTGCCGCTCAAAGAGTTTGACCTCTTGGAGTACCTGATGCGCAACAGCGGGCGGGTGCTCACCCGTGGTCAGCTCATCGACCGGGTGTGGGGCGCGGACTACGTCGGCGACACCAAAACCCTTGACGTCCACGTGAAGCGCCTGCGGTCGAAAATCGAAGCCGACCCGGCCAACCCGGTGCACCTGGTCACGGTGCGCGGGCTGGGCTACAAGCTGGAGGGCTAGGACCTCGTTGGCGGTGGCGGCGCCTGATCTAGTAGGCGCCCTCGCCGCTGAGGACCGTCTTGACGGTTTTGCCGATGATCACCAGATCCTTGATGGGTGACCAGTTTTCGATGTAGCTGAGGTCCAGGCGGACGGCGTCTTCGAGCTGGAGGTCCGAGCGTCCGCTGACCTGCCACAGACCGGTCAGCCCGGGCTTGACGGTCAACCGTTGACGAACCAGGTAGTCGTAGGAGTCGACCTCGCGGCGAACCTGCGGCCGAGGGCCGACCACGCTCATATCACCGCGCAACACATTGATGAACTGGGGTAGCTCGTCGATGCTGTACTTGCGGATGATCTTGCCGACCCACGTGATTCGCGGATCATCTTTCGGCTTCCAGAAAATCGGGCTGCTGCCGTCGGCGGCGATCATCGCCGACGCGCCGGCGTCGGCGCCGTCGACCATGCTGCGGAACTTGAGCATCTTGAACGTGGTGCCCCGCAGGCCGATCCGCTCGGACACGTAGAACACCGGGCCGGGGCTGGACAGCCGGACGGCCAGCGCCGCGACTGCGAACAGCGGCGCGATCGCGATCATCGCCGTCGTCGCGAAGACGATGTCGAAGGCCCGCTTGGCCGCCGAGTTCGCCCCTTCATGCTGCGGCTTGGTCACCTCGAACATGGCCATGCCCGCCACCGGCCGGCTGTGCAGCCGGTCCTCGGCGATGTCGACCAGCCCGGGGGCGATCAGCAGATCCACGCCCAGGGAATCGAGCTCCCAGATCAACCGGCGGATCTCGGTGGGGTGCAGGTGGTCGGTGGCCGCCAGGGCGACGGTGTGCGCCCCGGTGCGGCGCACGGCATCAGCGATCGCCTGATCGATCCCGACGACGGGGATGGACTGCCCGTCGACGTCGATGCCGTGGTCCTGCGCTGTCGGTCCGGCGGGGGTGCAGATCCCGACGACGCGGTACCCGGCGCGGGGGTCACGAACAAAGGTCGCCGCAACGTCGGCGGCCGATCTCGAGCTACCGACGACGAGTACCGAAACCTGGTGCTCGGCACGGCTGAGTTCGGCGGCCTCAACCCGGCGCCGGTGGCGGCGGGTGAGCAGCAGGCCGATCAGTCCGGCCGGGAATGCGATGGCGAGGTAGGCCCGCGAGACGTCGACGTGCAGCAGCAGCGCGCCGATCGCGATCAGGCCAAACACCTGCAGCGTGGCCAGCGTGACGCTGGTGCACTCACCGACGCCGCGGCCGACGACGCGGCGCGCCCGGTAGCCGTTGAGGCCCAGGGCGGCCATCCACAGCGCAGCCAGACCGGCCGATCCCACCGCGTAGTTCAGCAGCGCATCCGGATTGCCGGCAAACACCGACACCGTCGCGGTGGCCAACGTTACGCAAATAATCGCGGCGTCACTGACGACCATCCGCCTGGAATGCCGAACGTGTCGTACCTCGCGCCGCGAGGCCCGCTTCTCAGGCCACAGAGCAGGGATGCTGTTCTCGAAAAATAACGGCGAGGTCGAGTTTTGGCGAATATCTTTGTCCCAGTCATTACCAACTGACGTGTGGTTATCGGACTGTTCGGCCAACACAGCGAAAATCCGCCCTTGTTATCGGAGAACTGCTATTAACTGCACCGTAACTCCACTTAGGCCGCATGGCAACCGCAACCGCGAATGGCGTGCGTCACTTGTATTGTGCAGAGTGATGCAGATTCAGCAAATAATCAGCAGAACGTGCTGCTGGGCGTTGTCAGTCCGTGCCGAAGGCGTCGTCATAGGCAGCGAAGACCGCTGGCCGTGAATACCGGGAGAGGAAGTGTTCGCGCGCCTGCGCCGAGATTTCGGCGTTGTAGGCGGGGTTGGTCAGCGAGCACAGCAGCTCGGTGAATTCGGCGGGCTCTGCGCTCACCAGCACGCCTGTGCCCGGGCCGCTGGCGATGCCCTCCGCGCCGATGGGGGTGGACACCACGGGCAGGGCGCGGCCGAGGGCCTCGACCACCTTCAGCTTGATGCCCGAGCCGAACCGAACCGGATTGACCAGGGCGGCCGCCCCGCCGAGAGCTTCGCCGAGGTCGGTGACGTACCCGTCGACCTGCACGCTGTCGCGCAGCGTCGCCGCCAGCTCGGACAACTCGGGCCGGGCCTCGCGTCCGATGACCCGCAGCCGCGCGCCGGGCAATCGCTCGACGATCTGCGGCCAGGCTGTGCGCAAGAACGAGCGCAGACCATCATCGTTGTGCGGCAGGGATAGCAGTCCCAGGAAGACGAACTCCGGTTCGCCGTCCCAGTGCCGCTGGGGCGAGGCAGGGGCCATCACCAGCGGCGGAACGCTGCGGATGCGATCATCCGGCGCACTCGAGCGGTCGGCCAGCACGCTCGCCTCGTCGGCGTTGACCAACAGCGAGCGACGGAACCGGTGCACCGTGCGGTCCTCGCTGCGCCGGACCAGCGACCGCTCGGCGCGCAACAGCAGCGTCTGGCTATGCCGGTGGTTGGCCAGCGGGCGGAGCTTCGCGGGCACATGTTCGGCGAAGTTACCCAGCGGGCTGACGTTGATCTCGCCGTAGCGTTCGGCGGCTGCCAACATTCGCTCGTAGCGCTCGGAGAACAGGTCGTCGAGATAGCAGACCTGGGTGGCTGCCACCTGGTCGGATGCGTACTGAGCCATCCGGACGGTGTCGTATACCTGCAGATCAGGGCGGATCTTGCCGAGAATTTCGGAGATGCCCGCGGCGGTCCGCCGGGAACCCAGGAAGGCTTCCTGCAGACTGGCCCGGCCGGTGGCGACCTTGGTGACGAGATTGCCGAGCACCTGGGCGCGGCTGGGGCCGGGCACGACGTGCACCTGAACCGGAAATTGCTGTTGTGGCGGTGCGCCGACTTTGATGTAGTGCACGTTGTCGTGCCCGTGCCGTTCGCTGAGGTAGTCGATGAACCCCGCGAGGACGACTTTCTTGCCCGCATCGGTCGGATAGGGGTCGACGGCACTGATCAGCGCAACAGCCACCGCGTGATGTTAGCTAATCTGCGAAAATTTGCCCCGAACTCGTCAGGCTGGGGGGCTGGTCGGCGTAGTCATTTCGGGTAGCAGGACAACGCGACCTGCGCCTCCTTCATGTACGAAGGCGCGTTGACACCGAAAAGCCGCAGGATCGTCGGAGCCACCGACGTCAGCGGGATCCGTTCGTCGACCCGGCGAGGCGTCGCGGACTGTACCCAGAAGCAGCCGTCGGGATGGTGGCGGCCGCTGCGAAGGCTGTGGATTCGGTAGAAGTACTCGTCGAACGGAACCTGCTTGCCGTCGGGCAGCGTCATCATCGTGCGGGCCTGCGACCATTCGTTGATCGCGCAGCCCGCCTTGAATCGTGGCCCCTCGGCGTCCTGCATACGGAACAGCGGATCATCGCCGACTCGGCATTGGTCGAGGTGCGCGATGGCGCGCGCAGCGGCCGCTTCGTCGGGGAAGGACAGCAAGAATTCCTCAGCCATCAGCGGCGCAACGTCCGCACTGGTCATGTCGATGCCGATGAGCCGGAGCAACTGGTCGAAGTCCTTGGGCCGGTAGGTGCACTTGGTCGTGTCCCAGGGCTGCTGACTGAGCGCGGTGGCGAACACCAGGCGGTCGTCGGGGAAGTCGGCCAAGAAGCGCCCGATGAGCTGATCGTTGTTGCGGTAACCCTCGAGCATCGCGTCCGCCAGCGACGTGTGGTCCTCCGCCGGCGACGGCAGCGAGAAGATCTCGGGCCGGAAGTTCCGCCAGTAGTAGTGCTGGAGGTGGGCTGTCGAATTGGAGAAGAAGGTGGCGAAGGCGACCTCGTGACGGCGGACCAGATTGCGAAAGACGTCGTACGACATGGCGTCCAGGGCGAACGACCGTCGCCACTTCACCCCCGGGTCGCGGCGTTCTTGGAGGAGCTGCCGCACCGTGGATCGGGCGGTGGCCGGCGTCAGGCCATGTGTGGCGAGGTATCTGGCGAAGGGCAGTGCGGCCCGCTTGTCCAGCTGATCGGACGAGTTCTCCTGCACGGCAGACACCACAAAGTTGGTGAACGCCTTGATGTCGGCGGGATGCGGGGTCAGCTCCGCGTTCCACGGGTCGGGTATGACAAACCCGTCCAGCGGTCCGTAGTCCATGTTCATCGAGCCGAAAATGCCGACTGTGAACCCGGCAGCGGCCAGTTCACGGGCGATCCCGCGCCCCGCGACCAGATCCGCTTCGCCCAGGTGCTGGATACCGTGATCGCGGTCCGGGATGCCGGTGTGCAACGTCGGCCACTGCACCCACGGCTCGAGGTTGATCTCGCTCGCGGCGTCGGTGACGAAGACCTCCGAGGAGTCCCGCAGCTTCCGGAAATTCGGCAACTCGCCTGCGTCGATGAACTCGTCGATCAGAGTCGGACTCAACTCGTTGAATTCGATCTGGATTGTCCGTCGCATCGGCAACTCCACCCGGTAGGTCCTGGCGTGAAGATAGCATGAGCGCCGTCGCGTCGAGGGGCGCCGCAGTTACCTCCCCGAAGTTCGCCGGGCCGACAGGCCAATCAACAGTCGTCCCAGTTCAGACGGCGCTGTATTGTGACCAGCACCCGAGTACATCGGTAACGAGAAAATCGGGTGGACGACAACTTGTGCGCGGCACGGCGAGACTGAAGGACCGGACATGACCAAGCATCGCAGGACGATTGCCGTCTTCGCGTTCATCGGCGCCATCGTCGGCGCGGCACTGGGATACTTCCTGGCCCCGCAACCGCACTGGTACCAAGCATCGGCCAATGTCGCGCTTCTGCCGGCGCCGGATCTGACCACTGAGCAGTCCTCGGCGTTCTGGGAGGTGCTCACCCGGGGCCAGGTCAGCAGGACGGCCGCGGTGCTCTACAACGACGCTCGCTGGGTGCCGTCGGCGGCCAATGCGGCCAAGGTCCCGCAGGCCGATCTCTCGCTGTCCGCCGCGGCGCTGCCGGATACCACGATCGTGGTCGTCACGGTGGTGGCTCACTCGGCGGATGCCGCCGAGGCGGGCCTGAACGACGTATTGAACCGGGCCACACCAGAAGTCGCGTCATTGGCTGCGCCCTACGCCGTGAAAGTGATGTGGCCGCCGCAGAACAATGCTCTTCCGCTGCCGAGCCCGCGCCGCTCGCAGGTCGCCGCAGCCGTGGCACTCGGCGGATTGCTTGTCGGCGGCGGCGCAGGCTGGATCGTCGCCCGCTCGCGAGATCGGCGAAATGACCCGGCGTCTGGTCGTACCGGCCCGATTCGCGAAGAGGTGCTACCCGGGTTATGACCGGGTCGATCCGGGCCACGCCCCAGTCCGGCGAACTCGCGGCGATGGCCCTCGTCGGTGGTGCCGCGACGATCGTGGCTGTGGTCATGTTCGGATCGCGTAGCCCGTTGTTCGTGATCGCCGCTCTGATCGGTGGCGTCGGCTTGGTGTACGCGGCGCGGCGCCCCCTGCTCGCGCTCATCGCGATGGTCGCCATCGAGGCGAGCAATCTCTCCGGCGTGCTCGAGCAACACGGCACTGTTCCGGTTTTCCAGGCATCGATGGCGCTCGGACTCCTCGCGGTCGTGCTCGGCCTGCGCGATCCGCAGCTACGGGCCCGGCTCAATGTCTGGACAGTGATCTGCGCCGGCTTGGTGGCTGTTTTCCTGGCGACCCAGATGGTGGCTGCGATGGGCAGCACCGACCTGGCGGCGTCGCTTTCGTCGGTGCGCCGCACCGCTATTGACTTGCTCTTTCTGATGCTGGTGCTGATGCTGGCCCAGATGACGGCGCGGCCATGGACCGTCGCGATCACCATCGTCACGGTCCTGGCCCTGTTGTCGGTCCTCACCGTGATCGACTTCGTCGTCTTCGGTGGCTCCAACTCGTTCGGCGGATTCTCCATCGTCACAACGTCTTCCGGCGAACTGGTGACGACGCCGCGATACGGCGGCCCGCTACCCGACTCGAACTTCTGGGGCAGGCACCTGATCATGGGTCTGCCGCTGGCGGCGGCGCTGCTGACGCGGTCGCTGCGGGCGTCGGACCGCAGGGCGGTGACCCTGGTCGTCTTGTCGATTCTCGCGCTGCTGGCCGGTATCTACCTGACGCAGTCGCGCGGCACATTCCTGTCGGCCGGCGTCGCGATGGTGGTGTGGTTCATCGCTTCTGAGCGATCGGTACGGCGGTGGTCGCTGGTCGCCGTTCCCGCGGTGTTCGCCTCGTCGTTCGTGCCCGGCATCGGTAACCGCCTGCAGGACATGTTCCAGCAGATCAGTCGCGTCGATGAAGCAAGTCACGTCGACCCGTCCCTGTTAGGGCGGCTCGCCGCGCAGGAACAGGCCGCAATGATGTGGTCGCAGCGGCCCTATTTCGGCTTCGGTCCCGGCACATTCGCCGGTGAGGTGATCAATTTCGCCGGGCGGGTGTCCACGGCGGTACGGGAGCCGAATCTGGCGGCGCACAACCTTTATCTGTCGTTGCTCGCCGAGACCGGGGTGTTCGGTCTCATCGGGTGGACGCTGATGGTCGCGGGCTTCCTGGCGATTGTCATCTTGCGGATCATCGCGCAGCCCCGCTCGGCCGACCGGGTTCTGGTGGCCGCGCTAGCCGCTGCGATCGTCGGGTGGTCGGTTTCCAGTGTCGGGCTGCATTTGTCGTACTTCCGCACCTTCGCATTGGTGCTGGCCATGGTCGCAGCAGTTGCGCCGCAGTGGCCGGTGTCCGACGAGATCATCCGGCGGTTCCTGCGCAACGCCGGGATCTGGCTGGTGGCCACCGTTCTGGGTGGGGCGTTCTTCTGGGCGTACCTGACAGCGAACAGCACTTCGGTGTACCGGGCGACCCAGCATTTGACTCTGATGCCCGCCCAGCCTCCCGACGGCTATTTCGCGTACGCCCTCGACGTCCGGTCCAGGATCGAAATGCTGCCCACCATGGGAAGAGTGCTGCGCGACGGACAGTCGAGTGTCACCATCGACGCGGATGCCGTCCGTGGGCTTCTCACGTTCACCGGCGAGGCGGACAGCGCGGATCGGGCGCGCGACGAGGTTCAGCGTGCCGCGGCCATCGCGAGTACGCGGTTGAGCCAGGTGAGCGGTTACGACCAATACGTACTGGAGTCCGTCGGCAGTATGGAGATCGCGCAGGCCGACGATCACACGAACACCACGGTCTTCGTCGCTGTCGCGATCGGGATTGCCGGCGGGCTGGTCACCGGGATGTTGCTGTTCGCACTGGTGGGCGGTAGGCGTACAGAGCATCCGGATCCCGTAACGCCGTCGTCGGTCGACGAGCGCGTTGCCGCCGAATGAGAGCTACCGACAACGCTATTCACCGCATGCTCGACAGTCGATCAGGGCGATCCGTCGCCGCGGTGGTGGTGATCGTGACCGTGGTGGCCGCAGTCTTGACTGGGCGGGCGGCCTGCTCGAAGACCGTCGAGGGTGGGCTCGCCAATCCCTTTGCCTCCGACAGCCCGTGGCGGCGCACGATTCCTCAACAGCCGACGGTAGATCCGAAGAGCGCGGCGATGATCGAGTACGTCCAGTCCACCCGCGGTCTGTTCGCCAACATCGTGGAGTTCGGCATCCCGATCTATTCGGCCGGCCCGGATGCCCCCACGTTCGATGTGAAATGCACGGGACCAGAATGGGGTGTCTGCCCCTTCGCCGGCTGGCCGGTGCCGATTCCCTATGGGGCGAAGCCAAATTCGGGTTCGGACGGCGTGCTGGTCACCGTCGACGAAACCAGCTCGACCATCTTCGAGTTCTGGCAGGCAGTCAAAACGGGCAACGAATGGTCTGCGCAGTGGGGCGCGGTCAACAGTCTGCGCGGGTCGGGCTGGGGCGGCTCGGCTACCGGATCCGGCGCCTCTCGGCTGGGTGGCGTCATCCGCGTCGCCGAGATCAGGGCCGGCGTGATACCGCACGCCCTGGCCTTGCAAACCAGCAACGCCTGCACGACCTTTCGGCCACCGGCACTGAAGTCCGACGGCAAATCGACCAGGGCTGACTGCCTCCCCGAAGGCGCTCACCTGCAACTGGATCCGGCTGTTGACCTGAGTGCGCTCGGTCTGAGCAGGGGGGAGTTGGCGGTCGCGACTGCCATGCAGCGCTACGGCGGATACATCGTGGACGTCGGGGGTGCGCCACTGAGCGTGAGCTTCGAACTCGAGGCCTCTGCGGCGCCGCCGGCGCTCGGCAAGACCTACCAAGCCGCGGGATTCCGTTGGGATTACGACCCGATGGAGCGGGTGCCGTGGGAAAAGCTGCGAGTGCTGAGCTGACACCGCTGCTATCGTGCACAAGTGGCCCTCAAGCACGCCGTGTACGACGCCGTCAATCGACCTCCGACCCGCTGGCTGCTCGGACTCGCCGCCTCCGCGAAAGCCACCCTGGGCGGCGATCGTGCGTTGTTCACCTACGACCGGCAGACCGGTGATTGGCTGAAGCGCACGCGGGCCGGCGCCATGCTCCTGCCAGACCTGCGCGGCGGCGAGGGAATGGATGCCGGACAGTGTGACGAATTCGCGCGGGAGGTCTTCCTGGCGGAATACTCGATTCGGCCGGGAGACGTCGTTCTCGACGTCGGGGCGGGGATCGGGACCGAGGCCCTTCCGTTCTCCCGAATGGTCGGCGATTCGGGCAGAGTCATCGCTGTCGAAGCGCACCCGACGACCTACGCCAAGCTGGAACGCGTCTGCCGGGCCAACGATCTGCGCAACGTCGAGTTGATCCACGCGGCTGTGATGGACTCCGAAGGCACGGTGAAAATCACTGACCTGCAGGCTGAGTCGTATCTGGAGAACAAGATCGGCTCCGAGGGAGTCCCGGTTGCGGCGATCACGATCCCGGGTCTGGTGGCGAAGCTGAAGCTGGACCGCATCGACTTCTTGAAGATGAACATCGAAGGCGCCGAATTGCCCGCCCTGCGCGGTGCAACCGATGTGCTCCCGATCGTGCGGAACGCTGCGATCGGGTGTCATGATTTCCTGGCCGACGAAACCGGCGATGAGTCCTACCGCACCAAAGAAGCCGTCCACGCGATCCTGGTCGACGCCGGCTTCACGGTGACATCGAGGGCGGACGATCCGCGGCCGTGGGCGGCCGGTTACCTTTTCGCTTCGCGCTGACGGTCGCCGCTTTATGATGGCCGTGAAATGGCTGCGGCTCCAAGTCGATCGGGGACTCTTCGGGTGGGACAGGGCGAGGATCCGACCATAGCCGGCGAGGATCGCGACCAGACCAAGGACGAGCCGTCGGCAGCACCGGAGCCCACGCCTCCGACGGGCCGGCAGGCCGCGTGGAACTATCTGGTCTTCGGTCTGAGCAAGAGCTCAACGCTGATCATGACGATCGTCGCGGCACGGCTGCTCGATCCCGCTGATTTCGGTCTGTTCACCCTGGCGCTGCTGGTCGTCAATCTCTTCGACTACATGAAGGATCTCGGGGTCGGCGCCGCACTCGTGCAGAGCCCCGGGAAGTGGGACCGCCTGGCCCCGACGGGGCTTACCCTCACGGCGATCTTCGGTGTCATCGCCGGGGCCGCACTGGCCGTCGCCGCCCCATATGGCGCCCAGATGGTCCGCCAACCGGAACTCACGCCCCTGATTCGAGTGCTGGCCATCGGCCTCACCATCTCGGCGTTCAGCGTGATCCCCGCTGCCCGGCTGCGGCGCGATCTCGACTTCCGGCAGCGGATCTGGCCCGAGTTCGTAGGCTCGGCCGCCAAGGCGATACTCACGATCGCCCTGGCCGCCGCCGGGCACGGGGTGTGGAGCCTCGTCTACGGCCAGCTCGTCGGGACCATACTGACGACGATCTTGTACTGGGTGGTCGCCCGCACGCCCGTGCGATTCGGATTCGACCCGCAACAGGCCCGCAACCTCGTCCGCTACGGGACGGCGCTGACCGGCGTCGCTCTGCTCAGCTTTGCGATGTTCAACACCGACTATCTCTTCATCGGCATGCGGCGCGGGGATGAGCAGCTGGGCCTGTACACCTTGGCCTACCGGCTGCCCGACTTGCTGGTCCTGGCACTGTGCAACGTGATCAGCGAGGTGCTGTTCAGCTCGCTGTCTCGGCTTCAGCATGCACGCGAGCGTCTTTCGGAGCACTTCCTCCAAGTCATGGCGGTCACGATGGCGTTGAGCGCACCGATCAGCGTCGCGCTCGCCACCGTCGCCCCCGCCGTCGTCGCCACCCTGTACGGACCCCAATATGCCGGTGCCGCACCGGTCCTCGTGGTCCTCTCGGTGTACGGTCTGCTGTTTTCGGTGTCGTGGCATGCCGGCGACGTGTTCAAGGCCATCGGCCGGCCGTCACTCCTGCTCGCGACGGGCACGGGCAGGCTTGCGCTCATGGTCGGGCCGGTGTGGTGGGCCGCAGGCCACAGCATCGTCATGGTGGCCCTGATGCTGGTCGCCGTCGAGTTGGTGCTCCTCGTGGTCAACACCGTGCTGTTGCGCCGAGTCGGTGGAATCACCCCGGGCCAGTTGTGGAATGCGGTAGGCGGACCGTTGCCCGCGGCGGCCGGGATGGGCGTCATCATGCTCGCGATCGCCTATCTCATGACCGGGCTGCCGGATCCGCTGATCCTGGTCGCGGCCGGAGCGGCAGGTGTGCTGACCTACATCCTCGGGCTTCAACTCAGTGCGCCGAGTCTGTTCGAAGCGGGACTCTCGGTAGTCCGGCGCGTTCGTGGAAAGGGCGCTGACGAGGCAGCGAGTTCGGTTGTCACCCAACCGCGCAACCACTTCGTGATCACGGTCCTTGTCATGATAGGCCTGTCGCCCGTCATCACCGCGGTCAACAGCCTGCGACAATTGGGAGGTTCTCGGTGAGTGACCGGCGACCGGCGCCCACGCGGGTACTGATGATCCTGGACTCGTACAACTTCGGTGGTGCCGAGAACCTGATCGCCGAGCTCGGGCGGTACGCGCCTGCGGCACTTGATGTGTCGGTCGCGAGCCTGGCGCCCGAAGAGAGCAACAGGAACGCCTTGTACGGGCGTCTCGCCGACGCGAATCTGAACCCGACCTACATCTCGGTGCGAAAGCTGCTGGATCCCATGGGTTTCGTTCGACTCGTGCGGACATTGCGACAGGCTCACGTCGACGTCGTACATGCGCACCTCGGGTATTCCGCGACCCTGGTGCCGCTGGCTGCCCGGCTGGTCGGCCTGCCCGTGGTCGCCACACTGCACCTGAGCCCGCAGCCCCATACCAGCCGAGGCGAATGGTTCAAAGAGTTTCTCTCGGTGCGGATCCCGGCTCGGCTGGGCCGGATCGTGCTGGTGTCACAGCATGCGTTCGACCAGTACGCCAACAGATACGGCCCGGCGCGCTCCACCTGGCGAGCAATCCCCAACGGGGTGGATGTGGATCGCTACACCGTCCGAGGCGGCACCCGCTGCACCGATCAACCGGTGTGGGCCGTCGTGGCCGCGCTGCGCCCGGACAAGAATCACGTCGATCTCATTCGCGCCTGGGCCGGTGTCGTGGCGGTGCATCCGAAAGCAAAACTGTTGATTGTCGGGGACGGTCCCAGCCGTGCAGACATCGAAAATGCGGTTTCCGAAGCGGGATTGACGGACTCGGTCGAGCTGCTCGGCCGCCGCGAGGACGTCCCCGACATCCTCGCCACCGTCGACGGGGTGGTTTCGGCATCTGTCGACGAAGCCCTTCCGACCGCGCTGATCGAGGCGGGCGCCTCTGGCCTGCCCGTGGTGGCCTCTGATGCCGGCGGAACCCGCGAGATCGTGGTGGACGGTGTGACCGGACGGCTGGTGCCGCTACGCGACGTTCCCGCGTTGACCGACGCGCTGCTGGAGGTCATCGGAAATCCAGAGCTGGCAGCAGCATTCGGTGCAGCAGGCAGAGCTCAGGCGGAGGCCAAGTATTCGATGCGGACGTGGGTCGACAAACTCGACCGCCTTTATCAGGAGGTCATCGGTGAACGCGCCTGACCGAGCCGCCGCGTCTGCCTTGACGGTGGCGCACGTGATCCACTCCCTCGGTCCGGGCGGTGCCGAGTCGGTCTTGGTCGATCTGGCCCGTGCGGCTCCGTCTGCGGCGATTCGCCTTGTCGTCATCGGACTTTCCGACGCACATGCCGAGGGCGGCATCGACAACCGCGCAGTCCCGCTACTGCGTGATCAGGGCGCGACTGTCTACGAGATGCATTCAGGCCGTTACGATCTCACCGCGGTCACGCGGTTGGCGAAGATACTCAGAGATGAACGCGTCGACATCGTGCACACCCATCTCAAGCACGCCGATCTGGTCGGCGGTCTGGCCGCCCGGCTGGTCGGTGTGCCGTCGGTGTCGACACTGCACGTCATCGACATCCCGAAGTCTCGGATGTCGCGGCTGCGGGTCAAGGCGGCAGTGGTCGGCCGTCGGTTCCTGTCGAGCGCGGTGATCGCCCTTTCCAGCGCGCAACGGCGGTGGTACGCCGAATACGCTGGTGCCGCGGCCCCGGTCGTGGTGCTGCCCAACGGTGTTGTCGAACCTCAGGTGACCCGCGACCGCGCGGCGATCCGCGACGAGATCGGGGTGCCCGAGGATCACCTGCTGGCGGTGTGCGCGAGCCTGATGCGGCCGGAGAAGGGCCACGCCGATCTCGTGGAAGCCGTGCGGCTGTTGCCCGCTGATGTCCCGCTCGTCGTCGCGCTCGCCGGCGACGGCCCGCTGCTGGGAGATGTCCAGTCCGCTGTCGATTCTGATCCTGTTCTGAGCCAACGGATTCGGGTACTCGGTTTCCGCAGTGACGTGCCTGATCTGATCGCTGCCGCCGACTTCGTCGTCCAGCCGTCGCTGGAGGACGCGCTGCCCACGTCGCTCATCTCGTCATTGGCCGGCTCCCGGCCGATCGTGGCGACCAACGTCGGCGGCATTCCCGATATCGTCGGCCCCGGCTGTGGGTCGCTCGTGGAGGCGGGTCAACCGAGCGCCTTGAGTTCGGGAATCGCCGACATGGCAACAATGATCCGGACCGATCCCGGGGCGCTCGCCACCATCGGGCACGCTGCGCGTCACCGCTACGACACGATCTACAGCGCTGGTGTCTGGGTCGAGAGCCTCCGTGCGCTGTACGAGCACGTGCTCGGTCGTGGGCCGGCGAGAGCAGCACAATCCGTTGTCCTGGTCGAGTTTCCACCGTCGGGCGGGCTGTACCAGTTCTCGCTGCAACTCGGTGAGGCGCTGGCGCGCGCCGGTGACAGCGTGGAACTCATCACCGGCCCCTCCCCTGAACTGGGCTCTCGCGAACTCGCTTGCCGAGTCGTGTCCATCCTGCCGACCTGGCACCCCACCGCCGGCGCAAACCTCCCCGAGCTTTTGCGTAAGGGCCGCAGGGTGATTCGGGCCGGGCAGCACACCGCGGCCTGGGGGGTGTTGCTCGCGCACCTGATCCGCACCCGGCCGGATGTGGTCGTGTGGTCGGCATGGCGGTTCCCGAGCGACGGCTGGGGAGTGCGGGCGGTGCGCAGGATTCTGCCGAAGGCACTGCTGGTGCTGGTCGCTCACGAGCCCCGCGCGTTGGTCGAGCAGCCCGGCCAGGACGGGTTGTACAAGACGTCGCCTCTGATGACCTCGGCGCTGGGACCGGCCTACGCCGCTCTCGACGTCGTGTTCGTGCTCGGCGAGGCGGCGAAGCGGATTCTGCTCGAGACGTGGCCGGTGACCGCGCCGGTCCACGTGATCCCACACGGCGATGAGGGAATCTTCGTCTCGCCCGACATGCCGAGCCCCGCGACGACCGCTCCGGTCGCCCTCTGTTTCGGAACCGTCACCGCCTACAAAGGCATCGACACCCTCTTCGAGGCGTGGCCTGCGGTGCGCGCCCAGGTCCCCGATGCCGAATTGGTGGTCGCCGGGGCGTTGGGACCGGACATGGCCGAGTCGCAGCTTCGCGCCGAGGTCGCTCGGCTGGCCGGAGTCACCCTGGATCTCGGGTACATCCCGGTCTCCGACGTGGCGTCCTACTTCGCGCCGGCGCGCTGCGTGGTCCTGCCCTACAAGCGCAGCTCGCAGTCCGGTGTCGCCCATCTGGCATACACGTTGGGCCGTCCGGTCGTGGCAACCCGGGTCGGCGACATTCCGGTGGTGGTCCGGGACGGGATTTCGGGAATCCTCGTCGATGCCGACGACCCCGATGCACTCGCCGCTGGACTGATTGCGCTGCTGACCGATCCCGCACTCGCCGACGTCATGGGCAAGGCCGGTGAACAGAGCCTGGCCGGTGCGTCCTGGGACGAGGTCGCAGCGCTGGTCGAGGCGGCCCTGTCGGACGCCCGAAACACCCGGGACGCAAGGGGATTGGGCTACAACACGTCTCGCTGATCGAATCCCGGCCCCTCAACGGCCTTTCAGATCCCCAGCTTCAGTACGACGCCGTTGAGAACCGCGAAGGCAAGGTAGTTCATCCGCAGAAGGCGCACATGTGCCGGCGAGCGGCGTAGATAGACGCCGAGGGCCGGCCCGACGTGGCCCTGTCGGGCCAATTCCTCTGCCTCGTTGGGGAATTTGGCGACCCGCATGCCGACGGGTGGAGTGCGGTGCCTGGGCGGACTGTCGGTCAGGTTGGCGGAGAACAGATATCCGGCCGCCGTGTCGAAGCGATCCTGGTCGTAGTTCAGCATCCCGCCGAATGGCCGAATGTTGAGGTCGATCACCCAGTGCCGCCCCTGGTCGTCGCGAATCGCCTGAAGGTCGATCGGCCCGCACGTTGCGACACCGCGACAGACGGACCGGCCGACTTCGGTGAAGGCCGGGTCGTCGATGACCTCATACCCGAATGCTGCGTTGGTGGGGTCTGACGCGGAGTCGAAACCCTTGCAGGTCATCTCCTGGACGATGCCCTCGTCGGTCATCATCGCCCCGTACGAGAGGATCGGGCCGTCGACGAAACGCTGATAGAAGTAGTCCTCGGCCGCACCCATCTCCGCGGCCGCCCGTTCTGCGTCGGCGACCGAGTGCGCGATCCGCACACCTGAGCCCGCCGCGCCGTAGTTGGACTTGACGACGATGGGCAGGCCGAGCTTCTGCACGGCTTCCGGGGCCGGTAGGTACCCCGGGAGTTGATCGGGCACCAGGGCGCCGCGCTCGACGGCCAAGACTCCTGCCGCGGTCTTGTCGCTGAGCCGTCGCTTGACCCGCAGGTCGGCCGCGATCTCCGGTGGCATCCGGTCGATGAGATCATCGCTCATGTGGTCGAGCAGGCTGTCGGTCACACAGAGTCTGGCCGGCCGAAATGGCGCGAGCAGTTCGGGCAGTCGGGTGAACTCGGCGACGTCTGACAGATAGATGGCGTGTTGGTAGAGCAGGCGATCGACCAAACGCGCGATGCGCCCGGTTCTGGCCGTCGTGACCCGGACTGTTCCGTACCCGTGTCTGCGCACGAGGGCCGCAACCTGGTGGAAGCTATGCCACAACGGGTCGTCGTCGACGAACACCACGGAGCCTCGATCGGACTGCCTCATCTGAACCTCCGTCGGCGGAGAAAGAGAACCGACAGATTCTAGATGGTCAAACCGAACCTTGCCAATGCATAGCTAGCGAACGATCTAAAAGAGCTTCAGGTGCGATTTCGTTGGCTCGAGCAAGTAATCATTCATTTGCGAGTTCTTTGCTACTCGGCGGCGCGGGTGGCCGGGTGGATGGCCAGCAGCGGGAAACCACCGCGCCGTTTGCACATGGCCGCCAGTTCCGCATACGCCTTCTCGCCGAGCAGCTCGGTCAGTTCGGGGCCGTAGGTCTGCCACACCTGCTTCTTGCCGACGTGAGCGGCCGGATCACCGGTGCAGTACCAATGCAGATCCAAGCCGCCCTCGCCCCAGCCGCGCCGGTCGTATTCGGTGATCGTGGTCTTGAGCACCTCGCTGCCGTCGGGGCGGGTGATCCGCTCCTGGACGCGCCGGATCGGAAGCTGCCAGCACACCTCGGGTTTCATCGTCAGCGGCTCGACCCCGAGCTTGAGCGCCTTGGTGTGCAGTGCGCAGCCGATGCCCGTCGGGAAGCCCGGACGGTTGAGGAAGATGCAGGCGCCCTTGTATTTGCGGGTGCGCAGCGCCGGCTCGTCGTCGTACTCGTCCGGCTCGAGGTAACCCTTGCGGCCCAGACCCTTGTCCCGGAACTGCCAGTCGGCGTCCGTCAGCTTCTTGACCGCTTCGTCGAGGTTGGCCCGGTCGTCGTCATCGGACAGGAAAGCGCCGTGCGAGCAGCAGCCGTCGTCGGGGCGGTCCTCGACCGTGCCCTTGCAAGCCGGGGTCCCGAAGACGCATGTCCAATGGGACAGCAGCCAGGTCAGATCCGCGGCGATGAGATGCTCGGGATCGTCGGGGTCGTAGAACTCCACCCATTCGCGGGGGAAGTCCAGTTCAACTTCGCCGGGGTGCCCAGTTGTCACAGCGCCCAACGGTAGTCCACATTTGCCCGGCTCTCTCGCTGGCTTTTGCCCCATGTCGCAAGTGGGCCGGTGGGCTCGCACGCTACGTTTGTTCACGTGCGATTAGGCGTGCTCGACGTGGGCAGCAATACGGTTCATCTGCTGGTGGTCGATGCCCACCGCGGCGGGCACCCGACTCCGATGAGTTCGACGAAGGCCGCACTGCGGTTGGCCGAGGCGATCGACGACTCCGGCAAGCTCACCCGCCGCGGCGCCGACAAGCTGATCGAGACCATCGACGAGTTCGCCAAGATCGCGGCCAGCTCCGGATGCGCCGACCTGATGGCCTTCGCCACCTCCGCGGTGCGCGACGCCAAGAATTCCGAGGATGTGCTGGCCCGGGTGCTCGCCGAAACCGGGGTGAACCTGCAGGTCCTGTCCGGTGCCAACGAATCCCGGCTGACGTTTCTGGCGGTGCGGCGCTGGTACGGCTGGAGCGCCGGGCGGATCATCAACCTCGACATCGGCGGCGGGTCGTTGGAGCTGTCCAACGGGGTCGACGAGGCGCCGGAGGTGGCGTTGTCGCTGCCGCTGGGGGCCGGCCGGCTGACCCGCGAATGGCTGCCCGACGATCCACCGGGCCGCCGCCGGGTCGCGATGCTGCGTGACTGGCTGGACAACGAGCTCGCCGAGGCCAGCACCTTCGTCCTGGAGGCCGGCGTCCCCGACCTGGCTGTGGCGACGTCGAAGACCTTCCGCTCGCTGGCCCGGCTCACCGGCGCGGCACCGTCGGGAGCGGGACCCAGGGTCAAGAGGACGCTCACCGCCAACGGCCTGAGGCAGCTCATATCTTTCATCTCTAGGATGACCACGACAGATCGTGCCGAGTTGGAGGGAGTCAGTGCCGAGCGGGCGCCACAGATCGTGGCAGGCGCTCTGGTGGCGGAGGCAAGCATGCGAGCACTGTCATTGGAATCGGTCGACATCTGTCCCTGGGCACTGCGCGAGGGCATCATCCTGCGCCGACTCGATAGCGAAGCTGACGGAACGGCCCTGGTGGAAACCTCGGTGGGGGATGCTGGACACAAGGTTTTTGATCGGTCGACTATTGCCCGATCGAGAGGCACACGATGACTGCACCAGATGAGAGCGAGAACAGCCGACCCATTTCGGTGGCCGAGTTGCTCGCCAAGAATGGAACGATCGGCTCACCGCCGGTCGGCGGGCGGCGCCGCCGCCGGCGCGGCAACAGTGACGCGGTGACGGTTGCCGAACTGACCGGCGAGATCCCGATCATTCGGACCGGCGAGATTCCCATCGCGCGTGACGTCGAGGTGCCTGCCGTCGAGGAGGCCGAGGAGCCGGCCGAGGCAATCGACGACGGGGCAGCCGCTGAGGCCGAAGTACCGGCCAGCAACGGATCGGCCCCCGCCGTCGACCAGGTCGAGCAGGTCGACGAGGAGGAGCCGGCGCGGCCCTTCGATGGACCGCCGCCACGCGCCGACAGCCCGCTGCCCAGGCGTGAGAGCCGTCCTGAGCGCAGCTACGACCCCCGGCCGCTGCGCAGACCCGAACCGCAGCCCGCGGCGGACGCTCCCGACACCGAAGCGTCCGACGCCGAACAGATGGCCTTCGATCCGCTGGACGAAGCCGCCCCGGCGCTGGATCTGGCACCCGACGAGCAGGTCGAGGTGGCCATTGAGGCCGCTGCGCTGCAGTCCTACCTCCGGTCCTCGGGCGGCACGCTGTTCGGTGGCCAGACGGTGGCCGACGACCTGGCCCGCCGCGGTGTCACCGTCGACGAGGACGATGACGGCGGCGCGGTCGCGGTGGCGACCGATATCGATGAAGCCGCCGAGCCCGCAGACTATCCGCGCGAGGGCAAGCTCGCCGCGGTGTGGCGGGCTCTTCTCATTGTCGGCCAGTCGATCCTGGCAGTCGCGTTCGGTGCCGGGTTGTTCATCGCGTTCGATCAGCTGTGGCGGTGGAACAACATCGTGGCGCTGGTGCTGTCGGTTCTGGTCATCCTGGGCCTGGTGGTGGCCGTCCGAATCGTCCGGAAGACCGAGGACATCGCCAGCACGCTGATCGCGGTAGCGGTCGGGGCGCTGGTCACACTCGGGCCGCTGGCGCTGCTGCAATCGACCTGATTCATCAGTGCGCCCCGCAATCAAGGTCGGTCTGTCGACGGCCTCGGTCTATCCGCTGAGGACCGAGGCCGCTTTCGAGTACGCGGCTGAATTGGGTTACGACGGTGTCGAACTCATGGTGTGGGCCGAGACGGTCAGCCAGGACATCGGGGCCATCGCCAAGCTGTCCCGTCGTTACGACATGCCGGTGTTGTCGGTCCATGCGCCCTGTCTGCTGATCTCCCAGCGGGTTTGGGGTGCCAACCCCATTCCCAAGCTGACCCGCAGCGTGCAGGCCGCCGAGCGGCTTGGCGCACAGACGGTGGTGGTGCACCCGCCATTCCGCTGGCAGCGCCGTTACGCCGAAGGATTCAGCGAGCAGGTCGCGGAGCTGGAGAGTCGCAGCGATGTACTGGTCGCGGTGGAGAACATGTTCCCGTTCCGGGCCGACCGGTTCTTCGGCTCCGGGGACCCGTCGATCGAGCGGATGCGCAAGCGCGGTGGCCGTCCCGGCGTTGGGATTTCGGCGTTCGCGCCGTCGTACGACCCGCTCGACGGCAACCACGCCCACTACACGCTGGATCTGTCGCACACCGCGACGGCGGGCACCGATGCCCTGGAGATGGCCGGGCGGATGGGCGCTGGACTGGTGCACCTGCATTTGTGCGACGGCAACGGGGCATCGACCGACGAACATCTGGTTCCCGGCCGGGGAACGCAGCCCACTGTCGAGGTGTGCCAGATGCTGGCGGCCAGCGACTTCACCGGGCATGTGGTCCTCGAAGTCACCACCTCGGGTGCGCGCACCAAGGCCGAGCGGGAGGGCCTGTTGGTCGAGTCACTTCAGTTCGCGCGCACTCACCTGTTGCGTTGAGCGAGAAAGGTATTGATGTACCCCCGGTTCGACGAAGTGATGGTGCTGGCGCCAACTGAAGACGGCTTTACCGCAAACCTGAACGAACACTGGACAATTGGGCCGAAGATCCACGGCGGTGTGATGCTGGCGTTGTGCGCCAAGGCCGCTCGCGAGGCCTATGCGCATACGGGCTTCGAACCTGTTGCGGTATCGGCGGATTTCCTGTCCGCGCCCGATCCCGGTGCGGTGCGGCTGATCACGACCGTGCAGAAGCGCGGCCGTCGCATCGGTCTGGTCGACGTGGCGCTCGTACAGGGCGAGCGGACCTGCGTGCGCACCGTGGTCACCCTGGGTGATCCGGAACATCACGTCGAGCCGCTGCTGTCGGCCAGCCCGGCGACGGCGCTGATGAGCGTCGAGCCGCCCGCCCATATCGAGCCGATCGGGCCGGGCCATCCCGCCGCGGCGATCAACAATCTGGCTCGCGGCTGCGATATCCGTCCGGAGCTGACCGAGACGGTCACCGAGTCCGGCGCACCGGTGTTCAAGATCTGGGTCAGGCCCCGACAGGGGCCGGTGGATGTGTTGTTCGCGCTCATGTGCGGCGACATCTCCGTTCCGGTCTGTTACGCGGTGAACCGTCGCGGCTGGGCGCCGACGGTGCAGATGACCGCGTACCTGCGCGGCATGCCCGATGACGGCTGGCTGCGGGTGGCGTGTACGACGACCCAGATCGGCCAGGACTGGTTCGACGAGGACCACACCGTGGTCGACAGTGCGGGGCGCATCATCGTGCAGACCCGCCAGCTGGCCTTGGTGCCGAGCCAATAGCCGTTCTATAGGGTCTGTGCCCATGGCCAGAATCGCGATCATCGGCGGCGGCAGTATGGGCGAGGCGATCCTTGCGGGGCTGCTTCGGGCGGGCCGGCAGGTCAAGGACCTCGTGGTGTCCGAACGGATGCCTGAGCGGGCCCGCTACCTGGGCGAGAAGTACTCGGTTCGGATGGCGACGGTCGCCGAGGCCGTGGAGACTGCGTCGTTCGTGATCGTCGCGGTCAAGCCGGCCGATGCCGAAACCGTCATCGCCGAGATCGCCGAGGCCGCCGCCCAGGCCGAGAGCGACACCGTCGAGCAGGTCGTCGTCACCGTCCTGGCCGGTGTGACGATCGGTTTCTACGAGGCCCGGCTGCCCGCGGGCTCACCGGTGGTGCGGGTGATGCCCAACGCCCCGGCTTTGGTCGGTGCGGGCGTCAGCGCGCTCGCTGCGGGCCGGTTTGCGACCCCTGAGCAGCTCGCCGACGTCGCGGCGCTCTTCAAGTGCATCGGCGACGTGTTGATGGTCCCGGAGAGCCAGCTCGATGCCGTCACGGCCATCTCCGGTTCCGGGCCCGCGTACTTCTTCCTATTCATCGAAGCCTTGGTCGATGCGGCGGTCGCAAACGGGCTCGGCAGGGCCGTCGCGACCGATCTCGCAGTGCAGACGATGGCCGGATCGGCCGCCTTGCTGCTCGAACGCCTCGACGGCGAGCGGGCCGCCGGCGAAGACGCCGGACTGGACACCTCTGCGGCCCGGCTGCGGGCGATGGTGACCTCCCCGGGCGGGACCACCGCCGCTGGCCTGCGGGAACTCGAGAGGGGTGGGGTCCGGGCGGCCATCGCGGCGGCCATCGACGCCGCGAAAACACGCTCTGAGCAGCTAGGAATTACATCAGAGTAGTTCAAGAATTTTCGGATGGATCTACCCACACCCGTCGCAGTAACCCCATCCGCCACGCTATTCTCCTCGTGTATGCACGGCTGGGTGCCAGCGGTGGGGAAGCCGCTGGAACTGCCGTGCCTGACGGATTGGGTTGCGATGACGTCTATGAACGGGCCATCGGCGCGGGACTCGGCTGGAAAATCGGCGCGGGACGCCGGTGGCGCCGATAGCCCGCCGGCCGCCAGAGCTCAATTTCTGACCGTCGCCGAAGTGGCTGCGCTGATGCGTGTCAGCAAGATGACGGTGTACCGCTTGGTGCACAACGGTGAGCTCCCCGCGGTGCGGGTGGGCCGGTCGTTCCGGGTGCATGCCAAGGCCGTCCACGACCTGCTGGAGACGTCGTACTTCGACGCAGGCTAGGTCGTTGGTCTCACACGGCTGGTTGCTCGTCGCGCGAGCGCTCATCGGTGGTCGTTTTCCGTTCTGCATGCCTGCTTAGGTAAGGTGTCGCAGGACATTGAGAAGCCTGCTCTGATGCGGGCACTGCAAAGACTTAGGTAGCGGATTTCATGGGTTCAGTCATCAAGAAGCGGCGCAAGCGCATGTCGAAGAAGAAGCACCGCAAGCTGCTGCGTCGTACCCGGGTCCAGCGCAGAAAACTCGGCAAGTAGTTCCCCTGCCGGGCCTGCCCCGGTGAGACGTCGAGCCGCGCCGGGCGCAGGCGCAAGCCGATAGGCTGTCCTGATGGATTCCGGCGGTACCGACTCCGAAACTCCGCACTACCCGAAGGTCGTGCTGGTCACCGGTGCCTGTCGATTCCTCGGCGGGTATCTGACTGCCCGGTTGGCGCAGAACCCATTGATCAACAAGGTCATCGCCGTCGACGCCATTGCGCCGAGCAAGGACCTGCTGCGCCGGATGGGGCGCGCTGAGTTCGTCCGCGCCGACATCCGAAACCCGTTTATCGCCAAGGTGATCAGAAACGGCGAAGTCGACACCGTCGTGCACGCCGCAGCGGCCTCTTACGCCCCGCGCTCGGGCGGACGCGCCACGTTGAAGGAAATCAACGTGATGGGCGCCATGCAGTTGTTCGCGGCCTGCCAGAAGGCGCCGTCGGTTCGCCGGGTGATCCTCAAGTCGACCTCTGAGGTCTACGGTTCGCACCCGCACGACCCGGTGGTCTACACCGAGGACAGCAGCAGTCGTCGTCCGCCGGGCGAGGGTTTCACCCGCGACAGCATCGACATCGAGGGCTACGTGCGCGGCCTTGGTCGGCGCAGGCCCGATATCTCGGTCACGATCCTGCGGCTGGCCAACATGATTGGCCCCGGCATGGACACCGCGCTGTCGCGGTATCTGGCCGGCCCGGTGGTGACCACGGTGCTCGGCCATGACGCGCGGCTGCAGCTGCTGCACGAGCAGGACGCTCTCGGGGCGCTGGAGCGCGCGACGATGGCGGGCAGGTCGGGCACGTTCAACATCGGCGCCGACGGCGTGATCATGATGTCGCAGGCGATCCGGCGAGCCGGGCGCGTTGCGCTTCCCCTGCCGAATCCCGGCTTTTGGGCACTGAATTCGTTGCGCAGGACGGGCCGCAGTTCCGACCTCAACCGTGACCACATGGACTGGCTTAATTACGGGCGCGTCATGGACACCACGAGAATGCGCTCCGAGTTGGGGTTTGCGCCGAAATGGACGACGATGGAGGCCTTCGACGATTACGTGCGTGGCCGAGGTTTGACCCCGATCATCGACCCGAAATGGGTACGATCTCTGGAGAGTCGCGCAGTCGCCGTAGCGCAGCGATGGGGCGGCTGATGAGCCGATGGTGGGGAAGAGGTAACCGAAGTGGCGGGTGAATCCAAAGCGAAAGTGATTCCGCTGCATTCGAATTCAAGTCGTGCAGCGGCCGCCCGACGGGCTGCCCAGCGCGCCGAGGCCGCCCGCCGGCATCCCTCGCTGCTGTCCGACCCCGGCACCCGCGCCTCGGCAGACGATATTGCCGCTGTCGTAAGGGAAATCGACGCGCGTCGTGGCGCTGGCACAATGGGTCGCCCCGACGAGGCTCCCAACGAACTGGCGCAACGTATTTCGGCGATCGCCGATTTCGTCTACAAGCGGCTCACCGGTGATTACTCGGTCGACGAATTCGGTTTCGACCCCCAGTTCAACAACGCGCTCGTTCTGCCTTTGCTGCGATTCTTTTTCCAGAATTGGTTCCGGGTCGAGGTCAGTGGTATCGAGAACCTGCCCAAGAATGGGGCAGGCCTGCTGGTCGCCAACCACGCCGGGACGTTGCCGTTCGACGGGCTGATGCTGTCGGTGGCGGTGCACGACCACCACCCGAACCACCGCGACTTGCGGTTGCTGGCCGCTGACATGGTGTTCGACATGCCGATGATGGGCCCGATCGCCCGCAAGGCCGGCCACACCATGGCGTCCACCGTCGATGCCCACCGGCTGCTGGTCGGCGGCGAGCTGACGGCGGTCTTCCCGGAGGGCTACAAGGGCCTGGGCAAGCCGTTCAAGGATCGCTACAAGCTGCAGCGATTCGGCCGCGGTGGGTTTGTCTCGGCGGCGCTGCGCACCAAGGCCCCGATCATTCCGTGCTCGATCGTCGGGTCCGAGGAGATCTATCCGATGATCGCCGACGTGAAGCTGCTCGCGCGGGTGCTGGGACTGCCGTACTTCCCGATCACACCGCTGTTCCCGTTGGCCGGACCGGCCGGGTTGGTACCGCTTCCGTCCAAGTGGCACATCACATTTGGTGAGCCCATCGAGACCGCCGACTACGACGAATCAGCGGCCGACGACCCGATGGTCACCTTCGATCTCACCGACCAGGTGCGCGAGACCATTCAGCAGACGCTCTACCAGTTGCTGACCAAGCGTCGCAACATGTTCTTGGGCTGAGCACCCCGGGCCAGCTCGCAGCGCTCGAGGTCAGCGCTGGGTTTGCCTGCCTAACGCCGCCGCGGCGATCGCGGCCACCTGAGCGTTGGTCTCTTCGTCGCCCGCGGCTTCACCGATCATTGTCACCACGGTGGTCATCACCGGTTTGCCGTCCTCGTCGGTGACTTCACTGCGCAATTCGCTGATGACCGTGCCGTGCGATTCGACGACCGAATCCAGCCAGGAATCGAAGAACAATTTGTCGCCGGCCACGATCGGCCGGTGGAAATGGATCTTCTGGTCGCGGTGAATGACGCGCGCGATATTGATGCCGACGTCGAAGTTGAGGAAGATGTCCAGCTGCACTTGGCGTCCCGCGATCGCGATGAACGTCAGCGGCGCCACCACGTCGGAGTAGCCCGCCGCCTTGGCCGCTTCCTCGTCGAAGTACAGCGGGTCGTCCGACTGGATCGCCTTGGCGTACTCGCGGATCTTCTCCCGGCCGACCAGGTAGTAGTCCGGATAGCGGTAGTGAGTTCCGATGATGTCGCTGGCGAATGACACCCGGGGAGCCTATCAGCGGGTATCGCGGTGGCTGTGCGGGCGAGCGGCGTTGTCAGTGCTCGTGGCGGCGTGACACGGCGGCCGCGAGCGCCCCGCCGATCGCGCCTAGAGCCAGTGCGGAGGGCACTCCGATGCGCGCCGCTTTGCGCGCCGTCCGGAAATCACGGATCTCCCAGCCGCGCTCGCGGGCCAGCTCGCGCAGGTTGGCATCCGGGTTGATGGCGACCGCAGTGCCGACCAGGGACAGCATCGGCACGTCGTTGTAGCTGTCGGAGTAGGCGGTACAGCGCTTCAGGTTCAGACCCTCGCGGACAGCGAGCTGCCGCACCGCGTGCGCCTTACCGACCCCGTGCAGGATGTCGCCCACCAGCCGGCCGGTGAACACCCCGTTCTCGGACTCCGCGACGGTGCCCAGCGCTCCGGTCAAGCCCAGCCGGCGGGCGATCGTGTCGGCCAGCTCGAAGGGCGTGGCGGTGACCAGCCACACCTGCTGGCCGGCATCCAGATGCATCTGGGCCAGCGCGCGGGTGCCGGGCCAGATCTTGTCGGCGATGATGTCGTCGTAGATCTCCTCGCCGACCGCGATCAGCTCGGCGGTGGAACGGCCCTCGATGAAGGCCAGTGCCTTGCGCCTGCCTTCGGCCACGTCATCGCTGTTCTCCCGGCCGGTCAGCTGGAACTTGGCCTGCGCGTAGATGAATTTGGCCATGTCGGCGTAGGTGAAGTACTTGCGGGCGGCCAAGCCGCGACCGAAGTGCACCAGCGACGAGCCCTGCACCAGTGTGTTGTCGACGTCGAAGAACGCCGCCGCGGTGAGGTCGGCGGGCGGCGGGGCGACCGGCTCGGCCGCCTGCGGTCCGGGCTCGCGATGCGCGGCGATGCTCGCGTCGCGTGCCACGGCGCTGGCCTGCTCGGCGACCAACTCGTCGACGGCGCGCTCGGCACTCGCATCGCCGGCGAGTTCCTGGTCGTCGTCCCCGGGCCCCATGGGACAACCCTAACTGCGACACTGGGACACGTGAGCCGCGCACACGTCGAGCTGTTGACCCGGGCCGGATGCACCATCTGCCAGCGGGTCTACCACCGGCTGGCCGAGCTGGCCGACGAGCTCGATTTCGAGCTGTCCGCCGTCGACGTCGACGCCGCGGCCGCGGCCGGGGACAGCGCGCTACGAGCCGAATTCGGCGATCGTCTGCCGGTCGTCCTGCTCGACGGCCGCGAGCACAGCTACTGGGACGTCGACGTCGAACGGTTACGGGCCGATCTCGCACCCGGCCGCGCGGCCGTCGACGACAGGTGAACGAACCGCCGGAATTTGGCCAGCCGCCTGCGCAGCGTTTACCGTGGAAGTAAGTTTCACTAACGGAGCATTCCGTCGCAGCAAGGGAGCGGGCCAGGTGATCGTGCCGTGAGCGTCCTGCTGTTTGGGGTGTCGCATCGAAGCGCTCCGGTTTCCGTTCTCGAGCAGTTGTCCACCGACGAGTCGGACCAGGTCAAGATCATCGACCAGGTGTTGCAATCGCCGCTGGTCACCGAGGCGATGGTGCTGTCCACCTGCAACCGGGTCGAGGTCTACGCGGTAGTCGACGCCTTCCACGGTGGCCTGTCCGCGATCGGTCAGGTGCTGGCCGAGCACTCCGGCATGTCGATGGGCGACCTGACCAAATACGCCTACGTCCGCTACAGCGAGGCCGCCGTCGAGCATCTGTTCGCCGTCACCAGCGGTCTGGACAGCGCGGTGATCGGCGAGCAGCAGGTGCTCGGTCAGGTCCGCCGCGCCTACGCCAACGCCGAGACCAACAAGACCGTCGGCCGGGTCCTGCACGATCTGGCCCAGCGAGCGCTGTCGGTGGGCAAGCGGGTGCACTCCGAGACCGCGATCGACGCCGCCGGCGCCAGTGTGGTTTCCGTCGCATTGGACATCGCGGGATCGCGGCTGACCGGATTGGGCGGGCGCACCGCCACCGTCATCGGCGCCGGTTCGATGGGCGGGCTGTCGGTGGCGCACCTGCTGCGCGCCGGTATCACCCACATCGACGTCGTGAACCGCTCACTGCCCCGCGCCGAGCGGCTGGCGGACAACATCCGTGCGCAGGGGGCCACTGCCCAGGCGCTGACCCTCGAGCATCTTGCCGAGGCGCTGGCCGCCGCGGACGTGGTCGTCAGCTGTACCGGCGCGGTGCGCCCGGTGGTGTCGCTGGCTGACGTGCACAACGCGCTCGCCAGTGCCCGCCGCGACGAGACCGCGCCTCCGCTGGTGCTCTGCGACCTCGGAATGCCCCGCGACATCGACCCCGCCGTCGCCGGATTGCCCGGTGTCTCGGTTATCGACATGGACCGCGTGCAGCGTGAACCGTCTGCCCGCGCTGCGGCCACCGACGCCGAAGCCGCCCGTCAGATCGTCGCCGCCGAGGTTGCCAGCTACCTGGCCGGTCAGCGGATGTCGGAGGTCACCCCGACCGTGACCGCCCTTCGCCAGCGTGCCGCCGACGTCGTCGAGGCCGAGCTGTTGCGGCTGGACAACCGGCTCCCGGGCCTGGATGACTCCCAGCGCGACGAGGTCGCCCGCACCGTGCGCCGGGTGGTCGACAAACTGCTGCACGCCCCGACCGTGCGGGTCAAGCAGCTGGCCAGCGCACCCGGTGGAGACGCCTACGCCGAGGCATTGCGCGAACTCTTCGAACTCGATCCGCAGGCCGTCGATGCCGTCGCCGCAGGTGAATTGCCCCTGCCGGCACCGGAATTCGATCAGGGCCGAGCCGACGGCGCCGGGTAGCACGGTTGGCCGGCAGTAACGACGCGGTAATCCGGATCGGCACCCGGGGCAGCTTGCTGGCGACTACGCAGGCCGGGACCATTAGAGATCAACTCATCGAGCGCGGGCATCGCGCCGAGCTGGTCATCATCAGCACCGAGGGCGACCGATCCGACAAGCCGGTCGCCGAAATCGGGGTCGGCGTGTTCACCGCCGCGCTGCGCGAGGCGATCGCCGACGGCCGCGTGGACATGGCCGTGCACTCGTACAAGGATTTGCCGACGGCCCCCGACGAACGCTTCGTCATCGCCGCGATCCCCCCTCGGCAGGACGCCCGCGACGCGTTGGTGGCCCGCGACGGGATGGTCCTGGGAGAGTTGCCGACCGGCTCGGTGATCGGTACGAGCTCCGTGCGACGGGCGGCACAGCTTAGAGCACTGGGTCTCGGTTTGGAAATCCGCCCCCTAAGAGGCAACCTAGATACCAGGTTGAACAGGGTAAGTAGCGGTGATCTCGACGCCATCGTGGTTGCCCGGGCGGGCCTGGCCCGCCTCGGACGACTCGGCGATGTCACCGAGACGCTGGAGCCGGTGCAGATGTTGCCAGCGCCGGCGCAAGGTGCGCTCGCGGTCGAGTGCCGCGCAGGCGACACCGAGCTCGCGACGCTGTTGGGAGAGCTGGACGATCCCGACACCCGCGCCGCGGTCACCGCCGAGCGAACCCTGCTGGCCGAACTGGAGGCGGGTTGTTCCGCACCGGTGGGCGCGATCGCCGAAGTGGTCGAGTCCATCGATGACGACGGCCGCGTCTTCGACGAGCTGTCACTGCGCGCATGCGTGGCGGCAGCAGACGGATCCGACGTGATTCGTGCGTCCGGTATCGGCACTCCCGGCCGAGCCGCAGAGCTGGGGCTCGCGGTGGCTGCGGAGTTGTTCGAACTCGGTGCGCGGGAGGTCATGTCGGTACAAGGCTCCGTGAATGCGAAGACAGACGGAGTGGAGCGGGAGTGAAGCGATGACTGGGCATGTGAGCGGTCGGGGACGTAAGGCGAAGCCGGGACACATCACGTTCGTCGGCTCGGGTCCAGGCGACCCCAACCTGCTGACGACGCGTGCCCGCACCGTGTTGGCCAATGCCGCGCTGGTGTTCACCGACCCAGACGTGCCGCAGGCCATCCTCGCCGTGGTCGGCACCGACCTGCCGCCGGCTGTCGGCCCTGCCCCGGCGCCCGAGGGTGCCACGGCCGACGGACATGACGAGACCGCCCCGCCGGTCGTCAACGTCGGCCCCGACGTCCGCCCCGCCCTCGGGGACCCGGCCGAAGTGGCCAAGACCCTGGCGGCCGAGGCCAAGGCCGGCTTCGACGTGGTGCGTCTGGTCGCGGGCGACCCGCTGTCGATCGACTCGGTCATCACCGAGGTCAACGCGGTGGCCCGGGCCCACGCCGAATTCGAGATCGTTCCCGGCCTGCCCGCCACCAGCGCGGTGCCGACGTACGCGGGTCTGCCGCTGGGCTCGGCGCACACCGTCGCCGACGTGCGCGGCGAGGTCGACTGGGCGGCGCTGGCCGCCGCGCCCGGCCCGCTGATCCTGACCGCCAGCGCCTCGCACCTGCCCGAGGCCGCCCGCACCCTGATCGAGTACGGCCTGGCTGACGGCACGCCGTGCGTGGTCACCTCCAACGGCACCACCTGCGCCCAGCGGTCGGTGGAGACCACGCTGCAGGGGCTGACTGACCGCGCCACGCTGGCCTGCAACAGCGACCCGGCCGGTCCGCTGACCGGCACGCTGGTCGCCACCATCGGCAAGACCGTGGCGCACCGGGCGAAGCTGAACTGGTGGGAGAGCCGCGCCCTGTACGGCTGGACCGTGCTGGTGCCGCGCACCAAGGACCAGGCCGGCGAGATGAGTGACCGGCTGGTCGGTCACGGTGCACTGCCTATCGAGGTCCCGACCATCGCCGTCGAGCCGCCGCGCAGCCCGGCCCAGATGGAAAGGGCCGTCAAGGGTTTGGTTGACGGCCGCTACCAGTGGGTGGTGTTCACCTCCACCAACGCGGTGCGCGCGGTGTGGGAGAAGTTCGGCGAGTTCGGTCTGGACGCCCGTGCGTTTTCGGGTGTGAAGATCGCCTGCGTTGGCGAGTCGACCGCGGATCGGGTGCGGGCCTTCGGCGTGAGCCCCGAGCTGGTGCCGGCCGGTGAGCAGTCCTCGCTGGGCCTGCTCGACGAATTCCCGGAGTACGACAGCATTTTCGATCCGGTCAACCGGGTATTGTTGCCGCGCGCCGACATTGCCACCGAGACGCTGGCCGAGGGTCTGCGCGACCGCGGCTGGGAGATCGAGGACGTCACCGCCTATCGCACCGTGCGCGCGGCACCGCCGCCGGCGGAGACCCGCGAGATGATCAAGACCGGCGGGTTCGACGCCGTCTGCTTCACCTCCAGCTCCACCGTGCGCAACCTGGTCGGCATCGCCGGTAAACCGCACGCCCGCACGATCGTCGCGTGCATCGGCCCCAAGACGGCAGAGACCGCAGCGGAATTCGGCCTGCGGGTGGACGTTCAGCCCGAGACGGCAGCGGTCGGCCCGCTGGTCGATGCGCTGGCCGAGCATGCCGCCAGGCTGCGCGCCGAGGGTGCGTTGCCGCCGCCGCGCAAGAAGAGCCGACGCCGCTAGGGGGCTGCGTGTCATACCCGCGTCAGCGTCCGCGCCGGCTGCGCTCAACGCCGGCATTGCGCCGATTGGTTGCCGAAACAACTTTGCAGCCACGGCATCTGGTTCTCCCGATGTTCGTCGCCGACGGGATCGATGAGCCGCGGCCGATATCTTCTATGCCCGGCGTCGTTCAGCACACCCGCGAATCGCTGCGCCGTGCCGCGCAGCAGGCGGTCGAAGCCGGTGTCGGCGGGCTGATGCTGTTCGGAGTGCCTCGGGAGGCGGACAAAGACCCCATGGGGTCCTGCGGTGCGGATCCCGACGGGATCCTGAACGTCGCGCTGCGCGACCTGTCCAAGGACCTCGGCGATGACACCGTGCTGATGGCCGACACCTGCCTCGACGAGTTCACCGACCACGGACATTGCGGCGTCATCGACGCCCGCGGCCGGGTCGACAACGATGCCACCACCGCTGAATATGTCAAACTCGCTGTGGCACAGGCAGAATCGGGTGCCCGGGTGGTTGGGCCGAGCGGAATGATGGACGGTCAGGTGGCCGCCATCCGCGACGGGCTGGACGCGGCCGGGTTCACCGACGTGCTGATCCTGGCCTATGCGGCGAAATTCGTGTCGGCGTTCTACGGCCCGTTCCGCGACGCGGTGGGCTCGAGCTTGCAGGGCGACCGGCGTACCTACCAACAGGACAGCGGCAACGCGCGAGAAGCGTTGCGCGAGATCACACTCGATCTCGACGAGGGTGCCGACATCATCATGGTCAAACCTGCCATGGCCTACCTGGACGTCGTGCGCGCGGCCGCCGACGTCTCACCGGTTCCGGTTGCCGCCTATCAGGTATCGGGGGAGTACGCGATGATCAGCGCGGCCGCGGCCAACGGATGGATCGACGGCCAAGCCGCGGCACTGGAGTCGCTGACCAGCATCCGACGGGCCGGCGCGGACATCGTCTTGACCTACTGGGCCGCCGACGTCGCTGGCTGGCTGGCGTGAGCGACGCTTGCGGAGCGAACCGTGGGTGGACACGCCGCGCCCTCGCTTGCGAGGTGGCGGCGTGAGCGACGCTTGCGGAGCGAACCGTGGGTGGACACGCCGCGCCCTCGCTTGCGAGGTGGCGGCGTGAGCGACCAACAGCCACCCGAGGCTCCCGCGCGTCCCGCCGACGTCGACACCGGATTCTGGCTGTGGCTGACCGCGCTGCCGTTGATGGTGATCGGCTACATCACCAACGCCTACTTCGCTGCGGGCAAGCAGGCCTCGGTCCTGGTCGTCGGTGTCTCCGTGCTGATCTCGTTGATGGTGGCCGCCCTGGTCCTGACCTTCCTGTTCTTGATGCGATCCGGGTACCGCTGGACCCGCACACTGCTGACCGGCGGCGGCGTGGCCACCGTGATCTACACCGGGGCCAATCTGTTCAGCGGTGAGCGTGACACCGTGCAGGCGGTGATCTTCGCGGTCACCGGCATCGTCGGGTCGGTGCTGATCCTCGGCGGCGCGTTCCTGTTGCACCGGCCGGACGCCCACGGGTTCTTCACCAAGTGAACCGATAGGCTGGCCCGACCATGACCGCTACCCAACCCAGGCCCCGGATCGTCTCGATTGCGTTTTGGTGCTGGCTTGCGGCGGCGATTCTGCTGATGTTGGGTGGCCTGCTGACGTTGTTTTCGCAGGCTCCGGTTCCGGTGTTCTTCCGAGGTGCCGGCGTGCTGTGGATCGTCAGCGGTGCGCTGTTGAGCTATCTGGCCGGTCGGTCTCGTGGTGGTGATACCAGGTTCCGGCGGGCCGCCGTCGCGCTGTCGATCGCACTGGCTGTGCTGTTGGCCCTGTTCTCGGTGATGACCAGCGGCCTGCTGTGGCTGGGGATCCTGATCCTGGTGATGGTCGCCGCGGTCCTGGTCATGCGTCCGTCGGCGCAGGAGTGGTACCAGCCGGACGATAAACCGGAGTCCAATGCTTGAGGGTCAGCCGGTCGAGCAGCCGGAACGACTGTTTTTCGAGAACGGTGCCAGCTGGTACTGGCTGCTTGCCGGGCCGGCGTCGGCGATCGCGATGCTGCTCATCCAGTTCAAGGGCGGCGTGGGCTTCCAGCCGGTGGTCCCGTTGATCTTCCTGGTGCTCGTGACGGGATTCCTGGGTCTGCAAGTCAAGGCCGCACGCATCCATACCAGCGTCGAACTGACCCGCGATGCGTTGCGGCAGGGCGCTGAGGTCACCCCCTTGACTCACATCGTGGGAGTCTTCCCCGAAGCGAAGCACTCGGTGAAATCCCGTGAGCCCCTGGAGAAGTGGCAGCAAGCGCGGGCGCTTGGCGAATTGTCCGGCGTGCCGAGGGGCCGCACTGGAATCGGTGTGGAGCTCACCGGCAAGCGCACCGCGCAGGCGTGGGCGCGCAACCATCGGGGCCTGCGAGCGGCTCTCACCGAGTTGGTCGGGGAAAAGACGGCGAGCACTCAGTGAGGCATGCCATCCAGCTGGTGCTGGCCGTGCTGGCGCTGGCGGGCGCGGTGATCACCGCCGCGCAGGCCCGCGGCGTGGTGTCGGTGGCACCCGTCGCCGACGGTGAGCCGTCGACGACGTCGTTCGTCTTCGATCCACCGCTGATGATGTTGACCTGGTTGCTGGTCACCACGGCGGGAGTTCTCGCAGTGCTGGGCATCGCCGGCCTGCGTCGGGCCAGGAAGGCTCGCGAGGCGGCGCTCAAAACACCCGCGTCTGACCCTCCAGCACCGGAACCGTCGTAGGCAGCTTGTAGGTCTGCACGCCGTTGCGCCACATCACCGCGTCCCGAGCGTGTTCGGGCAGGTGTTTGACCAGCCAGCGCGGGTCGTCGAACGTCCAGTGCGGGTAGTCGGAGCTGAACAGCAGGATCTTTTCGCATTCCATCCACTCGAAGGCCCGCAGTAGTTCGGTCTTGTCCTCGGGGTAGTCCAGCGGCTGGGTGGTGAACTTGATGTGGTCCTTGACGTATTCACTCGGCTTGCGCTTGATGTCCAGCCAGGACTTGCGGGCCGAGTAGATCGCATCCATCCGCCACATCAGCGGCAGGATCCAGTTGAACGCATGCTCCACGAACACGATGCGCAGCGTGGGATAGCGGTCGAAGACCCCGTCGAAGATCAGGCTCATCACCTGGTTGGCGGCCAGCAGCGAGTAGCTGACCATGAAGTCGTGGTTGTAGCTGGGCAGGCCCACCGGCGGGATCGGCAGGGTCTCGTACTTGCCGCGGCCCAGGTGGCAGCTGACCGTGATGTCGTGCCGGGTGGCGGCGGCCCAGACGGGGTCGTATCGCGGGTCGCCCCACGACGGGCGGGGCTCGGCCTTGATCAGGATCTGCGACATGTACGGGTGTCCGGCCCATTTCTCGATCTCGCGCGCGGCCCCGGCCGGATCCTCGATGGCCACTGAGATCGATCCGCGCCAGCGTTCGTGCCAGTTGTTGCGGCTGTCCAGCCAGTGCTGGTCGAGCCAGAGGTTGGTCGCGATGGCCGCAGCCTGGGCGGCATCGGCCAGCCGGGCGCCGGGAGCCAGCGGTTCCAGGATGCAGATATCCGCACCGGCCTCCATGACCAGCTGGCGAAATGCCAGCTCGGGGTCGCTGCCGGCGAACTCCCCGTCGTCGGGGAAGGTATCGGTGCGCATCGCGAACGCGTGCGCGTAGTCCGGCGCGTCGTAGTAGATCTGCTCGCCGATGGGGTGGGATCCGAAGTACTTCGTGCGCCAGGGCTCGGGTATGTAGTCGGTCAGCACTCCGCGTCGCGGTACCGGGTGGACGTCGGAATCCACGCACCGGACGGCGATGTGTTCGGTCGGTTCCGACCGTTGCTCGATGTGCGTCAGGGTCATCGGTCATCTCTTCGTCGTCGGTGTGTCCAGTGTCCCACTCCAACTGCGGGTGGTCCCCGAGAAAAATGAAGTAGTGGCCTACGCATGTCGGGAGAAGGCTTATGCGGGACAGTTGAAGAGGCGGAGCTAGCAGTGCCGTTGCCCGGGTGGGGGATGAATCTCAAACCTGTTCTGCGACAATATGATACGACGAATCGCAGCATGAGCAGGGAGTGAGGAGGGGGCGTGGAGCGCATCCGCAGTCTGTCATCGGAATCCGCACAGGTGCCGGCTACGCTGCACGGCCAGCTCTTTCTGCTCGCTTTCGACCCCAAACTGGGCCGATTCGCCGGCCCCGATTCCACGTTGTTCGGGCTGGGTCTGCGTGCCGCGATGCTGGCCGATCTTTATCTGCAGGGTTACCTGGTGGAACGCCAGGGCTGGGCCGTCCCGGGCCGGGCCGCCAGCCCCGACGACCCCATCCTTCGCGCCGCATTTGCCCAGGTAGGCGTCCACAATCGCGCGACGTGGGCGCAGTTGGTCACCGGAAACGCACCCGAGGTGATTTCGGTGGTCCGGGAGCAGTTGCTCACCGAGGGCTGGCTGCGTCCCGGCCTGCACGCGGTTCTGGCGGTGCCCGCCGCGGGTCTCGAACCGTATGACACCTGCCGTGTCGGCATTCTGGCCGATCAGGTCACCGGTGCCCTGCGCAATGCGGTCGCCGGGGAGCCTGCCGAGCCGTGGCGGCTGGCGTGCGGATTGGTGGCGGTGCTCACGCAGATGCCCGGTGTGGCCGGTTTCGCGGCACGGGCAGATCGCGATCGGGTGCAGGAGCTGGCCCGCTATGGGATCGCGCCGGTTGCCGGTCTGGCCGAAGCGATCCGACTGCACCGCGAGGGCGTGCCTGCGCAGTGGGCGGGTGGGTCGCCGTGACGGCCCGCGAGTGGCGACACCTGCACGTGGTGCCGCCACTGAGCGCCGTCGACGAGGACCCCGAGCCTCCGGAGCCGCAGGATCCCGAGCCGCCCGACGAAGAACTCCGCGTGCTGTTGTGGTGACCGGGTAGACACTGGACAACATACCCCCTAGGGGTATCATCACGGTATGGCGACAACCGACCTCCAGTTGACTGGCATGAGCTGCGCGTCCTGCGCGGCCAGGATCGAGCGCGGCCTCAACGATCTGGATGGCGTGCAGGCCACGGTGAACTTCGCCGTCGAGCGCGCACACATCGAACACGGGCCGCAGATTTCCGAGCACGACCTGATCCACGCCGTGGAATCCACGGGCTACCACGCGTCGGTGGTGGACCACTCCGGCCACGGACACGACCACATGGACCACGACGTCCCGACCGAACAGCTGCGGCCGCGGCTCATCGGCTCGGCGGTGCTGGCCGTTCCGGTGGTGGTGCTGTCGATGGTGATGGCGTGGCAATTCCCGGGCTGGCTGTGGCTGGTGTTGGCGTTGACGACACCGATCGTGTTCTGGGGCGGCTATCCGTTCCACAAGGCCGCGCTGAACAGTGCGCGGAACGGCGCTTCGACCATGGACACCTTGGTATCCATCGGCACGCTGGCGGCCTACCTCTGGTCGCTGTATGAGGTGGTGACCGGGGCGGCCACGCACGGTCACGGGCATGTGTACTTCGAGGTGGCGGCGGCAGTGACGGTGTTCCTGCTGGCCGGTCGGTATGCCGAGGCCAAGGCCAAGCGGTCGGCCGGCGCCGCGCTGCGTGCGTTGCTGTCGCTGGGCGCCAAGGACGCCACGGTGCTGCGGGACGGGACCGAGGTGCGAATCCCGGTGGGGGAGTTGCGTGTTGACGACGTGATCGTGGTCAGGCCCGGTGAGCGGGTGGCCACCGACGGTGTCGTCGTGGACGGCGCATCGGCACTGGACACCTCGGCGATGACCGGTGAGTCGGTGCCTGTCGATGTCGGGGCGGGCGCCGAGGTCCTCGGCGGCGCGGTGAACACCTATGGCCGGATCCTGGTGCGCGCCAGCCGTGTCGGCGCCGACACCCAGCTGTCCCGGATGGCCCGCATGGTTGCCGACGCGCAGAGCGGGAAGGCCTCGATCCAGCGGCTGGCCGACCGGGTGTCGGCGGTCTTCGTACCGGTTGTGCTGGCCGTCGCAGCGATCACGCTGGTGGCCTGGCTGCTTGCCGGTGGTTCGGCGGCCGCGGCGTTCACCGCCGCAGTGGCGGTGCTGATCATCGCCTGCCCGTGCGCGCTCGGCCTGGCGACGCCGACCGCGATCCTGGTCGGCACCGGCCGGGGCGCGCAGCTCGGGGTGCTGATCAAGGAGCCGCAGGTGCTCGAAACCGTCACCGGTATCGACGCCGTCGTCCTGGACAAGACCGGCACGGTCACCACCGGCACGATGTCGGTCGCAGCCGTCGAGGCCGAACCCGGCGCCGATGACGACGCCGTGCTGGCCTGGGCCGCAGGCGTCGAAGCGGCTTCCGAACATCCGGTGGCCGCCGCGATCGTGGCCGCAGCCCGTGAGCGGGGCCTGCGCGTGCCCGAGGTGAGTGACTTCGCCAACGACCCCGGGACCGGGGTCAGCGGCGTGGTCGAGGGGGTGACGGTCCGGGTGGCCCGCGCCTCGGATGATGACGGGCGCACGAGTGTGGCGGTGACGGCCGACGGCACTCGGCGCGGAGTGATCCGCCTGGTCGACGCGGTCAAGCCGACCAGTGCCGAGGCGATCGCCGAACTGAAGGCGATGGGGATCACGCCGATCCTGCTGACCGGCGACAACCCGGCCGTGGCGGCGCGGGTGGCCGCCGAGGTCGGCATCGCCGCCGAGAACGTCATCGCCGGTGTGCTGCCCGCGGAGAAGGCCGAGGCCATCAAGCGGCTGCAGGCGCAGGGTCGCACGGTCGCGATGGTCGGCGACGGGGTCAACGACTCCGTCGCGCTGGCCACCGCCGATGTCGGTCTGGCGATGGGCACCGGCACCGACGCCGCCATCGAGGCGGGCGACATCACGCTGGTCCGCGGCGACCTGCGGACCGTACCGACCGCCCTGCGGCTGTCGTCGCGCACCCTGCGGATCATCAAGCAGAACTTGTTCTGGGCGTTCGGCTACAACGTGGCGGCGATCCCGCTCGCCGCGCTGGGCCTGCTGAATCCGATGATCGCCGGCGCCGCGATGGCGTTCTCGTCGGTGCTGGTGGTGACCAACAGCCTGCGCCTCAAGCGATTCGTCTGACTGCGCGAAACCGACATTTCGCCGGTCTTGGCGCGGAGTGACGCTGGTCACGAAGCACTTGGTACAAAGTGCGAAATCTGTAACGCTGTTTCACATGACGGATACAGCCGAGTCCCAGTCGACCATCGATGCCCTGCCGCTCGGCCCACAGTCACTGGTGTGGCGCTACTTCGGCGACAACCGGATGTTCCTGATCGGACCCCGGCCGGCCGTGCTGCAGAACATGCTTGCCGAATTGGGCCAGGGTGTGCTGGACCACTCGGTGTTCTTCGCTGACACCGCAGCGCGGGTCAAACGCTCGTTGCCGCCGATCTTCAAGACCGTCTACGGCAGCGACGACGACAACGCCGGGACCAGCGTCCGTGACTTCCACCACGACATCAAGGGCGACATGCCCGACGGCAACCGCTATCACGCGCTGGATCCCGACACCTACTTCTGGGCGCACGCGACGTTCTTCGACCAGGCCCTGTACTTCGCCCACACCTTCGTCAAGCGGCTCTCGCGCGCCGAGAAGGAGCAGATGTACTCCGAGTCCAAGACGTGGTATCGCCGTTACGGTGTCAGTGATCGCCCGATGCCTGCCGATTACGCAGAGTTCGAGCGCTACTGGGACCGCATGATCAACGAGGTGCTCGTCGCCCACCCCACCGCCAAATACGGCGTCGGCTATGTCACCAAGGGGTTCCCGAAGCCCAAGGCCGTCAACCCGATTGTGTGGCGGCTGGTTTCGCCGGTGTTCAACCCGGTGGCGGCGTTCCTGACCACCGGGGGGATGCCGCCGCGCACCCGTGAGTTGCTCGGCCTGCCGTGGAGCGAGCGCAAGGAACGCAATTATCAGCGGTTCGCCGCGTTGTGGCGCTCGCGCCCGGTCAACTGGCTGTGGGACCATCTACCGATGAACGTCCGCTACAACCGCTATGCCGCAGCGGGTTTCGCGCAGGCAGGGCATGTCTGACCCGTCGACCGAAGCGATCCTCGACGCCGCGCTCGTCGAGTTCGATCGGCACGGCATCCGCCGGGTCGCCCTCGATGACGTCGCCCGCCGGGCCGGGGTGAGCCGGACAACGATCTATCGCCGCTTCGCCAACAAGGACGACCTGGTGTCCGCCGTGGTGGACCGGGAGAACGCCCAGCTGTTCGCCGACATCGCCGAAGAGCTCAAGAACGCACGGCCACAGTCGAATTACTATGTCGAAGCATTCACCCAGGCGATCCTGCGCGGTCGCAAGCACCGGGTGCTCAACCGGATGGTCCGCGACGAACCGGCGCTGACGCTGGAGTTGGCCCGCCGACACTATGCGGCTGCGGTGCAGCGCATTGAGGCCGCGCTGCAGGTGATCTTCCCGCCGGGCTTCGCCGATCGGATCGGACCGCGGGCTGTCCACGAACTGGCCGACAACATCTGGCGATACGCGATCATGGCCGAACTGCTACCCGGCCCGGATCCGATCGAAACTGCAGACGATATCCGGGCTTTCGCCACCAAGCACTTCTTACCGAGTCTGCCTGATGCGCTGCGGGCAGTTTCGGTCTAGTTCCCGGCCGGGCAATCGACGTCGACGTAGGCGGCGGGTGCGGCCTGGTGCACGCCGGTGACGGTGCACTGAGACAGCGCTCCGTTCGGCTGGCCGTTGAGTTGAACGTCATAGCCCTGGCTCTCCAATTGGCTGATGATGTCGGGTGCCGGGCCGATTCCGGAAGTCACAAGGTGGGTGATGCTGATGAGCGCTACTCCAATGATGTTGCTGTACATGCCTTTAGATATGTGGTCTGGTTACACGCCGTGCGGCGGAGCCAACACTTGCACCACGCCGCCCTTTTCCCGAACCTCGAAGTGCGGCAATGGCTTCGGTGCGATCGGCAACGCATGGGTGATGACCACTCCGGCCGGCGAGAATGACGTCGAATGGCACGGGCAGCGCAGCCGGTCGACACTTTGGTCGAACCACAGCTTGCAGCCCTGGTGGGTGCACACCCCCGACACCGCCTCCACCTTGCCGTTGACCCGGCGGACGAACCCGTTGACCGAGCCCAGATCAAAGGCGTGCATGGTTCCCTCGGACACCTCGGTGCTGGACGCCACGGTCTGCCATGACCCGTCGACGGGCACCATGTCACCGTCGGCGATCTGTGGTCCGTTGGTATTGGGGCGCAGCACAAGTCGGTCAACGGAAACGCCGGCCACCGCCGCTGTTGCCGCGGCGGTGGTCCCGAGGATCACCTGCCGGCGGGTGGCCGGCGGCCCGGTGTCGGGCGCGGGGACATCCGCAGTCGCGCGCGCAGGCGCTGACGACATTTCGGCGGCCAGCCGCGCCTTGAGCCCGGTCACGAATTGCGGGCGCGGCTCACCGGCATCTTCGCGAACGGCGATCAGGTCGATGGCCGTGCGCAACTGCGCGGCCTCGAAATCGCTGGGGGTGAAGCCCTTCGGGTGGCGCCCGGCCAGCATGTCGTCGATGTAGCGGCGCAGTTCGCGGCGGGTCATGGCAGTGCCCTCTCGCTGATCTGTGCGGCCAACCGCAGTGCCCGATGCTGCAGCACTTTGGCGTTCGCGACGCTTACGCCGAGGGTACTGGCCGTCTCTCGCACCGAACAGCCTTGAAGGAAGCGAAGTTCCAGCACGCGTCGGTAGTTGTCCGGAAGGGCGTCCAGCAGTGCGGCGACGCGTTGGGGTGCGGTGCTTGGTGCCGCCGGACCGAAGTCGGTGGCGGGCAGGTCCTCGACGGTGGTGATCTCGGTGCCCAGGGTGGCCCGCCAGTGCGCCGCCAGTACGGTGCGCGCTGTGGCCCGCAGATAGGCGCGTACCTCCGGGATGCTCGCGGTCAGGCGCAGAGGCCGCATCGCGGCCACAAAGACCTCGGAGGTCAGGTCCTCGGCGTCGGCTTGGTTCCCGACTCGGCCGAAGATCATCCGGTACATCCAGGTCACGTTGTCGTCATAGACGGCTTCCCAATCCGGATAGTGCGCATCGGGGACCAGACGTAGGTCTGGTCGCGGGCGCCGATCATCGTCCGACGCCACCATCGTTTGCCTTCCGCTCATCATCCAGAGATAGGCGGCGGGGTTACGCATCCCTCGGTGTAACCGTCGGCCTACCTCTTCATGAGACGGTCCGCGCTGCGGACATGGTTCAGCCGAGGAGGCAGATTTCATGCACCACTGGAGTACCGCGCTCGCATGCGTCGCGGTCGCACTCGGGGTCGCCGGGTGCTCCGCACCGACGACAGTGCCCGCGCCGACAGTCGACTTCGGGCCGAACGGCGGCACGTCGGTCGGGATGCCCGGGATGTCGCCAATGCCGGGCATGGGCCCGATGCCCTCGGCCGCGACGCCCACGATGGAGGCCCCGCCGGTCGCCGGTACGGCGGTGAACATCACCAACTTCGCGTTCGCCCCTGCCACTCTCGCCGTCAAAGTCGGCGACACCGTGACGTGGACCAACAAGGACGAGGAGCCCCACAATGTCGTCGCCGAGGATGGCTCATTCCGCTCGCCGGGGATGGACGCCAATGCCACCTACAGTTTCACCTTCACCAAGGCGGGCAGCTTCGATTACCGCTGCGGGATCCACCCGTTCATGCGCGGCAGCGTGGTGGTGAACCCATGACCGGTGATCCGCAGCAGATGAGCCGCCGACAGCTGATGCGGCACGGTGCCTGGTTCGGCGCCGCGGTCGGCCTCGCTGTCGTCGGCGGCGAGGTGCTCTCCCATGTCGCCGCCGCCCCGGCCGCCACCCCGCTGAGGCCGACCCTGCGGTTCGCCCAGATCAGCGACAGTCACATCGGCTTCAACGGGACGGCGAACCCGGACGTCGTGGGGTCCTTCGAGCGGGCGATCAACCAGATCAACAACCTCGGCTACCGGCCCGATTTCGTCATCCACACCGGCGATCTCACGCATCTGGCCACCCCGGCACAGTTCGATCAGGTCAGCCAGATGATGGGCAGCCTCAACACTCCTCACGTCTTCACCGTGCCCGGCGAGCACGACTCGGTCGACGACGCCGGGCAGAAGTATCGGGCGGTGTTCGGGGCCGGCACCCGCGGGGAGGGCTGGTACAGCTTCGACATCGCAGGCGTTCACGTGATCGGACTGGTCAACACACTCAACCTCAAGAAGCTCGGGCACCTCGGCGCCGATCAGTTGGAGTTCATCGAGAAGGACGTCGCGTCACTGTCGTCGGACACCCCGATCATCGTCTTCAGCCACATCCCGCTGTTCGCGATGTACCCGGACTGGGGGTGGGGCACCGATGACGCCACCCAGGCACTGAGCTATCTGCGCCGATTCTCGTCGGTCACCTGCCTGAACGGCCATGTCCACCAGTTGTTTTCCAAGACCGAGGACAACGTCACGTTCTACAGCGGCACCACCACGGCCTACCCGCTGCCGCATCCCGGCGATGGGCCCGCACCCAAGCCGCTCACCCTGCCGGCCGGCCAACTGCACGACGCGCTCGGCATCCGCGAGGTCAGCTACACCAAGGGCCAGACCATGCTGGCACTGAAAGAGGAGACGCTGCAATGACACGGTTCGTCAACGTCGGTATCGCGGCAGGCTTGTTGGTCAGCGCCGCCAGCCACGGCTACCTGTACCTGCACGGTTATCGGTACATCCCGGCGATAGGCTCCGGATTCCTGTTCCTGACAGCCGTTTCCGTCGCCCTGGCGATTGTGATCGCGCTCGGCGGGCCCGGCTGGTTGCGCGTGGTTGCACTGCTGGTCTCCCTCGGCGCGCTGGGAGCCTTCGCGCTGTCGCGCACGGTCGGTGTCATGGGATTCATCGAACGGGGCTGGGAGGCGCCGCACGGTCCGATCAGCGTTCTCGCCGAGGCGATCACGGTGGCGCTGTGTGCGTGGTCGCTGCTCAGGCGCGGGTCAGTAGTACCTGCAGGGCATTTTCAGTAGTGCACTACTCAGGTGTCGCACGCCGCGCGCACCTACCGTTGCAAGATGCCACCCCATTGGACCCGGGCTGCTGCGGTGTTGCTGGCCGCCCTGTCGGCCGTCTCGGGATGTGTGCGTGAACACCCGCTGGCAACACCGAAGCACGAACCGCCGCCGTCGGTGATCGTCGACCAGCCCCCGGAACGGCGCGTTGTCGACAATCCGATAGTGACCACTGCCAAGCCGAGCGTGGTCGCAGTCAGGGGAGTGGCCTGCCACGAGCTGACGGGCGGTAGCGGCTTCGTGATCGGGCCGAATCGGGTGATATCCCTGGCGACGGCCGTTGCTGGAAGTGCTGTGGCGGGGGTGTACGCCGACGGCAGAAGCTACCGCGCTCGAGTGGTGGACTTCGATCCTCGAGCGAACGTTGCGATCCTGGACGTGCCGAACCTGGCCGTCGCGCCGCTGTCACTCGCCCCATCGCGAGCGAAAAAGGGCGCCGATGTATTGATATTGGGCTACCCGACCAGGTCCGGGCCCGAGGCGGTGGCCGCGAGCATCCGCCAGTTCGCCTTGGCGCGCGGTGAGGACATCTATCAGGGTGACGCGGTCACCCGTGAGGCCTACGAGGTCAACGGCGTGATGGACCCCCGCAGCGCGGGTGGCCCGCTCATCGACATGGACGGCCGGGTGCTCGGCATGGTGCTCGGCCGCGAGGTTCAACGGCTGGAGGTGGTCCTGGTGTTGAGTGCACGCGAGATCTCACGCCACCTGGTGAAGGCTGACAAAAGTGCGCTGACGGCGCCGACCGGACCCTGTATCGCCCCTCCTTCGGGACTGTGAGCGCCGACGACCTCAGCTCCGCGTCAGCAACACTGCGTTCTCAAACGGCAGCATTGTGAAGATCGCCCGCCAGAGGCCCGAAACATGATGGGCGGCTTCGGCTTTGGTCATCACCCGCGGATTGCTGACGGCAAAGGTCCGGCCATAGCGTTTGAGTCGGCCGCCGCCGGTGGCGGTGATGTTCTTCAACCAGTCCCGGTTCGGTCCGTAGGTCAGCAGGATGGCCACGCCCTCGTCGGTGGTGAACACCATCAGCGGGGTGCGGTAGTGCGCACCGGAGCGGCGGCCGACGTGTTCGAGGATGCCCATCGTCGGAACGAACCCCGCCCACAACCGCTGCACCGGGTTGGTGACGTGTCGGTTGAACCTGGCCAACCATTGCGGCAGATGCATCAGCCCATCAAACTCTCTAACCATGGCCTACCTCAAGCCTCCGTGGTTCACCGTCAAGGTGTTCAACAAGATCGCGATGGCCACCGGCGTCTCGGGCACCGAGACGCTGACGGTGACGGCCCGTGCCAGCGGGCAGGAGCAGCGGATCCCGGTGATCACCGTCGAGGTCGACGGCACCCGGTACCTGGTGTCGACCCGGGGTGAGTCGCAATGGGTGCGCAATGTGCGGGCCAACCCGGTGGTGACCTTGGACACCAAAGTGGGCTCGGCGCGGTTCACCGCCGCCGAAGTGCCCGTTGCCGAGCGTGGACCGGTCTTGGCGGCCTACCGCGTCAAGGCGGGAAAGACCGTCGACGGCTACTTCGCCAAGCTGCCGGAGCTCGCCGACCACCCGGTTTTCGGCCTCGAGCCGGTGTGACCCACACTCGTAGGCCGGACTCCTACACCCTGTAGTTGACCATCCCCGCCTGCCTGGGACACTGGTGGCCATGAACAGCACCGATCAGGCCGCCTCGACCGCGGCATCGGCCAGGCTGTTCGCCGACGCCTGCGCGGTCATCCCCGGGGGAGTGAATTCCCCGGTCCGGGCCTTCAACTCCGTCGGCGGAACGCCCCGCTACATCACCTCGGCCAACGGCTACTGGCTCACCGACGCCGACGGCAACCGCTTCATCGACCTGGTGTGCTCGTGGGGTCCGATGATCCTGGGCCACGCCCATCCCGCCGTCGTCGACGCGGTGCAACGCGCGGCCGCCGACGGCCTGTCGTTCGGCGCCCCCACCCCCGGCGAGACCGAGCTGGCCGCCGAGATCATCGCCCGGATGAAACCGGTCGAGCGAGTGCGGCTGGTGAACTCCGGCACCGAGGCGACCATGAGCGCGGTCCGCCTGGCCCGCGGATTCACCGGCCGCTCGAAGGTCATCAAGTTCTCCGGCTGCTACCACGGCCACGTCGACGCCCTGCTGGCCGACGCCGGTTCCGGGGTCGCGACCCTGGGCCTGCCGTCGTCTCCTGGGGTCACCGGCGCCACCGCCGCCGACACGATTGTCTTGCCCTACAACGACATCGCCGCCGTGGAGGAGTCTTTCGGCACGTTCGGCGACACCATCGCCGCGGTGATCACCGAGGCGTGCCCGGGCAACATGGGCGCCGTTCCGCCGCTGCCCGGCTACAACGCCGCGCTGCGCCGCATCACCGCCGAGCACGGTGCCCTGCTGATCGTCGACGAGGTGATGACCGGCTTCCGGATGAGCCGAAGTGGTTGGTACGGAATCGATCCCGTGGACGCCGACCTGTTCACCTTCGGCAAGGTGATGAGCGGCGGCCTGCCCGCCGCCGCGTTCGGCGGCCGCAAAGATGTGATGGAGCGCCTCGCCCCGCTGGGCCCGGTGTATCAAGCCGGCACCCTGTCGGGCAATCCGGTGGCGGTGGCCGCCGGGCTGGCCACCCTGCGCAACGCCGACGACGCGGTGTACGCCGCACTCGACGCCAACGCCGGCCGGCTCGCCGGTCTGCTCTCCGACGCGCTGACGCAAGCCGGTGTGGCCCATCAGGTTCCGCGGGCGGGCAACTTCCTTTCGGTGTTCTTCACCGACACCCCGGTCACCAACTTCGCCGAGGCGAAAGCCAGCCAGACGTGGCGGTTCCCGGCGTTCTTCCACGCCCTGCTCGACGCCGGCGTCTACGTACCACCGAGTGCCTTCGAAACCTGGTTCGTCTCAGCCGCGCTCGACGACGCCGCCTTCGATCGGATTGCCGGCGCCCTCCCGGCGGCGGCGCGGGCTGCCGCGGAGGCCAAGGAATGAGCGACCGCACGATCGTCCACGTCATGCGCCACGGCGAAGTGCACAACCCCGACGGCATCCTCTACGGCCGCCTGCCCGACTTCCACCTCTCCGAGCGCGGCCGCGCCCAGGCCGAGGCCGTCGCCAGCTGGCTGGCCAAGCGCGACATCGTCTACGTGGTGGCCTCTCCGCTGGAGCGGGCGCAGGAGACTGCCGCGCCGATCGCCGCCCACCACGGCCTGGCCGTCGACACCGACGACGAACTCATCGAGTCCCGGAACGTCTTTCAGGGCGAACGGGTCTCACCCGGCGACGGCGCGCTGCGCGATCCCCGCAACTGGTGGCACCTTCGCAACCCGCGGACACCGTCGTGGGGCGAGCCGTACCGCGAGATCGCCGCGCGGATGAAGGGCGCCGTGGAACGCGCGCGGATCGAGGGGGCCGGCCACGAGGCGATCTGCGTCAGCCACCAGCTGCCGGTCGAGACGCTGCGCCGCGCGATGACCGGTGCCAAGCTGCACCACTTTCCGACCCGGCGACTGTGCAACCTGGCATCGCTGACGTCGTTCTACTTCGACGGGGATGACTACATCGGCTGGGGATACGCGGAGCTAGCCGGACGGTGAAGCGGCTGTTGGTCCTCCTGATGGCGGCGACGGTGTTGGCCGGCTGCTCTACCGGTGACGACGCGGTCGCGCAGGGAGGCACCTTCGAGTTCGTCGCTCCGGGCGGCAAGACCGATATCTTCTACGACCCGCCGGCCAGCCGTGGCAGACCAGGACCACTGTCCGGGCCTGAATTGATGGACCCGTCGAAGACGCTGTCGCTGAAGGATTTCGACGGCAAGGTCGTCGTCATCAACGTGTGGGGCCAGTGGTGCGGGCCGTGCCGATCCGAGATCACCCAGCTGGAGCAGGTTTACGCCCAGACCCGCGAGCTGGGTGTGGCATTCCTCGGAATCGACGTGCGGGACAACGACATCACCGCCCCACAGGATTTCGTCACCGACCGCAAAGTCACGTTCCCGTCGATCTACGACCCGGCGATGCGCACCATGATCGCCTTCGGTGGCAAGTACCCCGCGACAGTGATCCCGTCGACCGTGGTGCTCGATCGGGAACACCGGGTGGCCGCAGTGTTCCTGCGTGAACTGCTGGCCGAGGATCTGCTACCGGTGGTGCAGCGTCTGGCCGCCGAGCCGAAACCGGCTGCACCATGACCGGTTTCGCGCAGACCGCCGCCGCGGGCCCGCTGCTGCTGGCCCTCGGGGTCTGCGTGCTGGCCGGGCTGGTGTCCTTCGCCTCACCGTGCGTGGTGCCCCTGGTGCCGGGCTACCTGTCGTATCTCGCGGCAGTCGTCGGAGTCGACGACCTCGACGCGCGCACCGGACAGGTGGCGGTCAAGGCGCAACGCTGGCGGGTGGCCGGCTCGGCGTTGCTGTTCGTGGCCGGCTTCACCGCGGTGTTCGTGCTGGGCACGGTGGCGGTACTCGGCATGACCACCACGCTGATCACCAATCAGCTGGTCTTGCAGCGGGTCGGCGGGGTGCTGACCATCGTTATGGGTCTGGCGTTCATCGGCTTCATCCCGGCTCTGCAGCGCCAGGCGCGGTTCACGCCGAAAAAGCTCGCCGGCGTGGCCGGTGCCCCGCTGCTGGGCGCGGTGTTCGGGCTGGGCTGGACACCCTGTCTCGGCCCGACGCTGACCGGCGTGATCGCCGTCGCGTCGGCCACCGACGGTGCCAGCGTGGCCCGTGGTGTCGCACTGGTGATCGCCTACTGCGTCGGCCTCGGCATCCCGTTCGTTCTGTTGGCACTCGGATCGGGTTGGGCGGTCAACGGATTCGGCTGGCTGCGCCGCCACACCAGGATCATCCAGATCGTCGGCGGCGTGCTGCTGATCGCCGTCGGGCTGGCGCTGGTCACCGGGGCCTGGAACGACTTCATCTCCTGGGTGCGCGACGCCTTCGTCTCCGACGTGAGGCTGCCGATTTGACCACCTCCCCGCCGCGAGCAGACGCGAAATCCCCTAAAAACGGTCGATTTTGGGGGGTTTCGCGTCTGCTCGGCAGGCAGGTCCGCACCCTGTGGCGGGCGCTGACCTCCATGGGCACCGCGCTGGTGCTGCTGTTCCTGCTGGCGCTGGCGGCCGTGCCCGGTGCACTTCTGCCGCAGCGCAGCCTCAACGAAGCCAAGGTGGCGGAGTACCTCGCCGAGCACACCGTCATCGGCCCGTGGCTGGACCGCCTCCAGTTCTTCGACGTGTTCTCCAGCTTCTGGTTCACGGCCATCTACGTGTTGCTGTTCATCTCGCTGGTGGGATGCTTGACGCCGCGGATGGTCGAGCACGCCAAAAGTCTTCGCGCAGTCCCCGTCCCGGCCCCGCGCAACCTGTCCCGGCTGCCCAAGTACGCCAGTGCCGAGATCGCCGGTACACCGCAACACGCCGCCGCCACGATCTCACAGCGCCTGAAGGGTTGGCGACGGGTCACCCGCGAAACCGACGGCGCCACCGAGATTTCCGCCGAGAAGGGCTACCTGCGGGAGTTCGGCAATATCGTCTTCCACTTCTCCCTGCTCGGCCTGCTGGTCGCGATCGCGGCCGGCAAGCTGTTCGGCTACGAGGGCAACGTCATCGTCGTCGCCAACGGCGGCCCGGGATTCTGCTCGGCGTCACCGGCCGCGTTCGACTCGTTCCGGGCCGGTAACAGTGTCGACGGCACTTCGCTGTATCCGATGTGCCTGCGGGTCAACGACTTCCAGGCTCATTATTTGCCGAGCGGGCAGGCCCTTTCGTTCGCGTCGAACATCGAGTACCAGGCCGGGCCGGATCTGGCCGACGGCACCTGGCGCCCCTACCGCCTCGAGGTCAACCATCCGCTGCGCATCGGCGGTGACCGGGTGTACCTGCAGGGTCACGGCTACGCCCCGACGTTCACCGTCACCTTCCCAGACGGCCAACAGCGCACCCAGACGCTGCAATGGCGCCCCGACGATCCACGCACGCTGCTGTCCTCGGGCGTGATCCGCGTCGACCCGCCCGGCGGCATGTATCCCGACGCCTCCGAGCGGCGCAAGCATCAACTGGCGATCATGGGCTTGTTCGCGCCCACCGCCGAGCTCGACGGCACCCTGCTCTCGTCGAGCTTTCCGGCGGCCAACGACCCCGCGGTCGCCATCGACATCTACCGCGGCGACACAGGCCTGGACACCGGCCGACCCCAGTCGCTGTTCAGCTTGGACCCGCGCCTGATCGAGCAGAAGCGGCTGACCAAGGTCAAGCGCACCAACCTGCGCCAGGGCGAAGCGGTCACGCTCGACGACGGCACCGTGGTGCGCTTCGACGGCGCCACCCCGTTCGTCAACCTGCAGGTCTCCCACGATCCGGGCCAGCTGTGGGTGCTGGTGTTCGCGATGTCCATGATGGGCGGGTTGCTGGTGTCGCTGATTGTGCGCCGCCGTCGGGTGTGGGCGAGGATTACCGGCGGGCAGGAGCGAAGCGACCCGGGGTTTGGGGTAGTCCCAGCTGACCCGCCCGGTACGGTAAACGTCGAGCTGGGCGGTTTGGCCCGCACCGACAACTCCGGGTGGGGCGGCGAGTTCGAGAAGCTCACCGAGCGGATGTTGGCGGACCCGCCGGAGCCGGCGCCGTCGAAGGAGAAGGTGTGAATACCGAGCACGTCGACATCGGACTGGCCCGTTACTCAGACTGGGCTTTCACCTCATCGATCATCGTTCTTGTCGGCGCGCTGCTCTTGCTGGCCGTCGAACTCGCCTACAGCCGCGGCCGCAAGGTCGAGGCCCGCGAGCTCGTCGCGGCGGGGGTGACCGCCAACAGTGACCGACCCGGTGTCGTCGTCGAAAAGCCGCGCGCGTCGGCCGACGAACGCATCGGCAAGGCCGGCCTGTCGCTGGTCTACGTCGGCATCGCGCTGTTGTTCGCCTGCATCGTGTTACGCGGGCTGGCCACCTCCCGGGTGCCGTGGGGCAACATGTACGAGTTCATCAACCTGACCAGTTTCTGCGGTCTGGTCGCGGCCGCGATCGTGCTGCGTAAACCGCAGTACCGCGCGCTGTGGGCGTTCGTGCTGCTGCCGGTGCTGATCCTGCTGGCCGTTTCTGGCAAGTGGCTGTACTCCAACGCCGCCCCGGTGATGCCCGCGCTGCAGTCCTATTGGCTGCCGATCCACGTGTCGGTGGTCAGCCTCGGCTCGGGTGTGTTCCTGGTCGGGGGCGTGGCCAGCATCTTGTTCCTGCTGAAGATGTCGCCGTTGGCCGCTCCGGAGCACGACGGCGCGCTCGCAAGGATCGTCCAGCGCCTGCCTGACGCACAGACACTGGACCGAATCGCATACCGCACAACGATTTTCGCGTTCCCGATTTTCGGTTTCGGTGTGATCTTCGGCGCGATTTGGGCCGAAGAGGCATGGGGCCGCTACTGGGGTTGGGACCCCAAGGAGACGGTCGCCTTCATCGCCTGGGTGGTGTACGCCGCGTATCTCCACGCCCGCTCGACCGCGGGTTGGCGGGACAAGAAAGCCGCTTGGATCAACGTCGTCGGCTTCGTCGCGATGGTCTTCAACCTGTTCTTCATCAACCTGGTGGTGACCGGACTGCACTCCTACGCCGGGGTGGGCTGACCCGACGTTGCGCTAGGGTCGGAAGGACACCCACGAAAACACCCAACCCGAAACGATATGTCAGGGGGAAGTGCCCGTGTCCAATCCTGCACCCCGTCGGGGTCACGAATTGACTGATGCGACAACGGTGTTCCGCACAGAGCAGCGGTTCACCGATCCTGCGGCGGCGACGCAGGAACCCGAACCGGACTGGCTGGCCTCGACGCCGCCCATCGGCATCCCGATGGATCCGTTGCTGGCTCCAGCTCCGCTGTTCAACCAGTATGTCGCTGAGCACCCGCCGTCGTACCGGCCCGAAGTGCCGCCGACGCCGTACCCGGACCTGTCGACCCGTGCGCTGCTGCGGCAGGTCAAGCCGCCGCCGTCGGGCGGCTGGCGTCGGTGGCTGTATGTGGCGTCGGGCAAGCTGATCAACCTCGGTGACGGCCCGCGCGCCGCCCGCCAGCACAACCTCACTGCGCAGGTGAACCGTCCGCTGCCGGGGTGCTACAAGATCGCCTTGCTGTCGCTGAAGGGCGGTGTCGGCAAGACGACGATCACGGCCACCTTGGGTGGCACGTTCGCGACGATCCGTGGGGATCGGGTGGTGGCGGTGGACGCCAACCCCGACCGGGGCACCCTGAGCCAGAAGGTGCCGCTGGAGACCCCGGCCACCGTCCGTCACCTGTTACGCGACGCCGACGGAATCGAGCGCTACAGCGACGTCCGCAGCTACACGTCGCAGGGTCCGAGCCGGCTCGAGGTGCTGGCGTCGGAAAATGATCCGACGGTCTCCGAGGCGTTCAGCGCCGACGACTACGACCGGGCGCTGGCAGTGCTGGAGCGCTATTACAGCCTGGTACTCACCGACTGCGGGCCCGGCCTGCTGCACTCGGCGATGGCCTCGGTGCTCGAGCACGCCGACACCCTGATCGTGGTCAGTTCTGGTTCGGTGGACGGTGCCCGTAGCGCGTCGGCGACGCTGGACTGGCTGGATGCGCACGGCCACGAGGACTTGGTGCGGCGGTCGGTGTGCGTGGTCAATGCGGTGCGGCCGGGCACCGGCAAGGTCGACCTGCAGAAGGTGGTCGACCACTTCTCCCGGCGCTGCCGCGCGGTGTGTGTCGTACCGTTCGACCCGCATCTCGAGGAGGGGGCGGAGGTCGAACTCGACCGGCTGAAGCCGAAGACTCGAGAGGCTCTCGTCCACCTGGCCGCGGTGGTGGCCGACGGATTCCCCGCCGCTGACACCAGCGAGCGGTTCGGCTAGCGCGGGTTGTTGTCTCCGTGGCTCAGCCGCCACAGGAAGTCCGGATCGTCGTCGGGGCCGACCACCCTGGTCTTCGTCCGGTTCGACTGGGCCCGGATCGCACGCCAGCCGACATAGACCGCGGCGGCGATGATCAGGACTAAGAGCAGGTACAGCACGTAAACCTCCTTTGTCCGAATATACGCGCGTCGGTAGGCTCGGCGCCGTGTCGGACAATTCGGACAACCAGATCTCAGGATCGGCCGCTCGCTTGGCGCGCGACGTCCTCATCTATACCGCCGCGCGGATCGCTTTGGTGGTCGCCCTCACCGCAGCGATCTACTACATCGCGCAGCTGATCGGGATCCGCGAATTCCCGCTCATCGTGGCTCTGTTGTTCGCGATCGTGATCGCCCTGCCGCTCGGAATCTGGGTTCTCGCCCCGTTGCGCAAGCGCGCCACCGCGAGCATCGCACTGGTCGACGAACGCCGCCGCCGCGACCGCGAACAGCTGCAGGCGCGGCTGCGCGGAAAAAAGCCGTCCGACTAGCCGAACACCAGGGCCGACGTCACCGCGACGGACCAGACCAGCATGGTCAGGCCGGTGTCGCGCAGCACCGGGATGAGCTCGCGGCCGCCGAGGCCGCGACGCACCGGGCCCGCCGCGCGCACCGCCAGCGGCGCCGCGACCAACCCGACCGCGCACCACGGTGTGGCGAGCATCAGGACCAACGTCAGCACGCCGGCCAGCCCGAGCAGGGACTGGTAGAACACCCGGGTGCGGCGGTCGCCGAGACGGACCGCCAGGGTCAGCTTTCCTGCCACCCGATCGGTCGGGATGTCGCGCAGATTGTTGGCGACCAGCACGGCCGACGACAGCGCACCCGTCGCGACGGCCAAGGCCAGGCCGACCCAGTCCACTCGCAGCGCCTGGGTGTACTGCGTGCCCAGGACGGCGACGAGCCCGAAGAACACGAACACGGCCACCTCGCCGAAGCCGGCGTAGCCGTAGGGCCGCGAGCCGCCGGTGTAGAGCCACGCGCCGGCGATACAGACCACGCCGACCGCGATCAGCCACGGGGCACTGACGATGGCCAGCGCCAGACCGGCGAGTGCTCCCACCGCAAGGCTGACGATCGCGGCAGTCAGCACCGCACGCGGGGTCGCCACTTTGGAGCCGACCAGGCGCAGCGGTCCCGCACGCTCGTCGTCGGTGCCGCGGATGCCATCGGAGTAGTCGTTGGCGAAGTTAACGCCGACGATGAGCGCGACCGAAACGGCAAGGGCCAGCAGGGCCTTCCACCACACGGCACCGTGCAACCACGCTGCCGCGCCGGTGCCCGCGATCACCGGCGCGATCGCGTTGGGCAGAGTTCTGGGCCTGGCCCCCTCGACCCATTGCGCGATGCTCGCCATGCCAGCAATCGTCCCACGCACCTCGGGCGGGTCTCGGGCGGCTGTCGCGGGGGTGGCGATTTCCCCCGCGTATTCGTTGGCCGAGCAGCGATCTGCGTGCCGACATCGTGGCGAACGGGTATTTGCTGACCGCACGGGGCGGTGGTGAACCGGGTGTAGCTGCCGGGTCTTGTCCGCACTTTTGCATTCATTAGCCAGGCGTGGTGTCTGTCCCGATCCGGGCCGCGCCGACCGCTGCTGAAAACACCTCAACGGGTGTACTCGCCTTTGCCCATCGCCTAGTTGATTCGATAGCCACGATCGGGTGACCGGCGACGCCGGAAGCATACGACGGCATGTCAGCAATGTGCGGATTCAGCAAACCATCGTGATCCGCATAACGGGTAGTAATAGTCGGGTGGTGACACGTTGTCGAAAGTGTTCAGTTAATAAAATAGTTCCCGATAACAAGTTTCATTCTGCCGTTGACTTGTTGCTACTCTAAAGTAATTTAGCGGGACGACATTGTTTGCCATCGGTGGGGTTTGACTGCCCTTACCTGCATGTCTCTGAACGGTGGCGATTGCGCGGCGCGGTGCGCCCCTGACGGACCCGTAAGCACTTCGGTGAATGCATACAATTCTCAGCTTTCACTCAGTTAGCGTTTGCCGCGTCCAAGTGATTGCCTTGACGGGAGTAAACATGCACATAGCTGTGCGTTCAACCGTTGCGACTGGCGTAGCGCTGGTCGGAGCCAGTGCCATCGCGTTGTCACCGATACAGCCAGTCGGTTCGGTCGCGTTGTCGTTGCCGGAAGTCAATGTCCCCGCTGCCGTTTCGAACGTCGCAGTCGAACTCGCCGCGCTGCCCAACCCCATCGCGCCGTGGGTGGATGTCTTCACCCAGGCCGTAACAAACGCGGGTGTCCTTGGCTCAGCGTGGCTCGCCGACCCCGCACCCGTCCTTCGTCAGACGGCGTCGAACTGGATCGGCTACGGCCAGATTGTCGCGACCGCGCTCGGGGATGGGGCAAAGGCGGCAATCGACTACTTCACGACGACGTTTCCGCAGGCTCTCCAGACCGCGTTCCAACAGCTTCGTGACGGGGAGCCGGCCGCGGCGGGTGCCACGCTGAGCGATGCGGTCCTGGGCATCGTCCTGAACGTCGGACTGCCGTTCTTCCCGGTTGTCGCTATCCCCGGACAGATCACCACCAACCTCAACGCGGCGGTGCAGGCAGCCACCGGTCTTGGGACACTGCTCAATCTGGTTCTCGGTGTCGTCGGGCCCATCGGTGGCGTGATCCGCGCGACGGGCGACACCGCGCAGGCATTCGTCGACGCCCTCAACGACAAGGACTACTCGGCGGCCGCCCAGGCGGTCTTCGACCTCGGGCCGAACCTCGCCACCGCGATCATCAACGGCTACACGACGACGGACGGGACGCTGTACCCGGGCCTTCTCACTCCGCCCGACAGCAGCGGCTTCAACCAGGGCATCATGTACTCGCTGCTGGTGACGATTCCGCAGACGATCGCCACCGCGATCGGCGCTCCGGCTCCCACCGGTGCCGCAAAGGTCGCCAAGCCCACCGCCGGCGCTGAGGCGGCCGCGGCGAAGTCGGGCACTGCCGGATCGGCGAGGACCACGGGTCCGCGAGCGACCGGCAAGAAGGCGACGAAGGCCGATCGCGCTGCCGCTGGTGCCAAGAAGTCCACGGGCGCCAAGACGTCGACCGGTGCCAAGAGTGCTCGACCGCACCGCGGTGGTAACGCAGCCTCGTAGGCCACTGGATGCATCACGACGATGCGGATGGCGGGTCCTCTGCCCAATGGGTGGCGGACCCGCTGCCGCGGCTTGAATGGCAACCGAACGCGGGCAACGGTTTTCGGTCCGCACACCAAAGGTACCTGAGCCTCGGGTTCGACGACCTCGAAGCGAGTGCGTGGCTGCATTTCGAGTCGGTGGCCCTGGCGCTGCAGTCGGTCGTCAACCGTGGTCTGCTGCAACAGCACAAGTTGAGCCTGGCCGACGTCCAGCTGTTGTCGCATCTGAAGAGCAGCGGTCCCAGCCAGATGGGCACCCTCGCCGACATGCTGATGGTGACCCCCAGCGCCTTGACCCAACAGATCCAACGCCTCGAGCGACGCCGGTTGGCCCGCCGGGAGACGAGCAGTGCTGACGGGAGGCGGGTGCTGGCGATGATCACCAGAGAGGGCGACAGGCTCATCGCGGCCGCGCTCGAAACCTATTCCCGGTTGGTGCGCGCCCACTTTCTGGATGAACTGAGCAGACGGCAGATGATCGCCCTCGGTGACGGGTGCCGGCGGATCAGCGTCAGATTGAAGGCGGCTGAAGTGGCGCCCGACGCGCCGGATAGCCAGCGCAATCGGGGATAGCCCACAATGGTCGAATGCTCGGAGTCATCGGCGGCAGCGGCTTCTATACCTTCTTCGGCTCCGACGCGCGCAGCCTGAACCTGGACACTCCCTATGGCGAGCCGAGCGGGCCGATCACTGTCGGTCGGGTAGGCCGGCACGAAGTAGCCTTCCTGCCGCGGCACGGCCTGAGCCACGAATTCTCGCCGCATACCGTGCCGTATCGGGCCAATATGTGGGCGCTCCGCGCCATTGGTGTCCGGCGGGTTTTCGGGCCGTGCGCGGTGGGCAGCCTCACGCCGGACCTGGGTCCCGGTGCGGTCGTCGTGCCCGATCAGTTGGTCGACAGAACCCGTGGCCGCGACGACACGTATTTCGACTCCGGCGGAATCCACGTCGGCTTTGCCGACCCGTACTGCCCGGCGCTGCGCGCGGCGGCCGTTGATCTGCCCGGGGTTGTCGACGGCGGCACCATGGTGGTGGTGCAGGGTCCGCGGTTCTCCACCCGTGCCGAGAGTCAGTGGTTCGCACGTGAGGGGTTCGCCCTGATCAACATGACCGGGTATCCCGAGGCGGTCTTGGCTCGTGAACTGGAAATGTGTTATGCCGCAATCGCATTGGTGACAGATCTGGATGCAGGCATCGATGTCGGCGCCGGCGTGCGCGCGGTCGATGTCTTCGCGGAGTTCGAGAAGAACATGGCGCCGTTCAAGAAGCTGGTACACGAAGCGATCGATCAGGTGCCCTCGGACCGCGTGTGTACGCATTGCCTTGCGCACGAGGGTGTCGAGTTGCCCTTCGACCTGCCGTGAAGGTGCTGCTGACCGGCGCTGCCGGGTTCATCGGAAGCCGCGTGCAGGCTGCCCTGCTGGCCGAGGGCCACGAGGTGGTCGCGGTCGACGTCATGCTCGACGCCGCCCACGGCCCCGGTGGCGTGTTGCCCGATGGCTGTCATCGGGTCGATGTGCGTGACGCGGATGCATTGGGGCGCTTGCTTTCCGGAGTCGATGCTGTTTGTCATCAGGCCGCGGTCGTCGGTGCGGGGGTCAACGCCGCCGACGCGCCGTCCTACGCATCGCACAACGACCACGGCACCGCCGTGCTGTTGGCGCAGATGTTCTCCGCCGGGGTACATCGGTTGGTGCTGGCGTCGTCGATGGTCGTGTACGGCCAGGGCGGATACCGGTGTCCGGTGCACGGCGCGGTCGATCCGGCGCCGCGCACCCGCTCCGATCTGGACGCCGGCCTGTTCGAGCACCGCTGCCCGGTCGGCGGGGAGGAACTGTCCTGGCAACTGGTCGGTGAGGATGCACCGCTGCGCCCGCGGAGTCTGTACGCCGCCAGCAAGGTCGCCCAGGAGCACTACGCGCTGGCGTGGTCCGAGTCGACTGGTGGCTCGGTCGTCGCGCTGCGTTATCACAACGTGTACGGCCCAGGTATGCCACGTGACACCCCGTACTCGGGAGTGGCCGCGATATTTCGGTCGTCACTCGAAAAAGGCGAACCACCAAGGGTTTACGAGGACGGCGGGCAGATGCGCGATTTCGTCCACGTCGACGACGTCGCGGCCGCCAATGTCGCGGCGATCGGTTCGGAGGAAGGCGGTTTCCTGGCCGCAAACGTCTGCTCGGGCCGGCCGATCTCGATCATGACGGTGGCCGCGCGGCTCAGCGAGGCCCGCGGCGGAGCCGCGCCGGTGGTCACGGGCCAATACCGCAGCGGCGACGTCCGCCACATCGTCGCCGACCCGGCTCGGGCTGAACGGATTCTTGGCTTCCGGTCCGCAATCGACCCGGATGACGGGTTGCGGGACTTCGCGTCCGCCCCACTGCGTGCGTGAGCCGCGCCACATTCCTAAATACGTTCGCCCCGTGTGTATTTGAATGTTGTGACGCCGATCCTCGGAACTGGTGACAATGGTCACCTTCCGGCGCCGGGGCCTGACCAAACTGCGCTTCGCCTGGCAGAATCTGGAATGGTTCCAATTTAGATATTCGAGGAAGTGGTGACAACCATGGCTCTATTGACGATCGGTGATCAGTTCCCGGACTACGACCTGAAGGCAGTGGTCGGCGGTGACTTGTCCAAGGTCGATGCCAAGCAGCCCGACGACTATTTCATCCAGGTGACGAGCTCGGACGCCCCGGGTAAATGGCGCATTGTCTTCTTCTGGCCCAAGGACTTCACGTTCGTGTGCCCGACTGAGATCGCTGCGTTCGGCAAGCTCAATGACGAGTTCTCCGACCGCGACGCGCAGGTTCTCGGGGTGTCGGTCGACAACGAGTTCGTGCACTTCCAGTGGCGGGCCCAGCACGAGGATCTCAAGAAGCTGCCGTTCCCGATGGTCTCGGATCTCAAGCGCGAGCTGTGTTTGGCGACGGGCGTGCTCAACGCCGACGGCGTTGCCGATCGCGCGACCTTCATCGTCGATCCCAACAACGAGATCCAGTTCGTATCCGTCACAGCAGGTTCGGTCGGCCGCAACGTCGAAGAGGTACTGCGGGTCCTCGATGCGTTGCAGTCCGACGAGCTGTGCGCCTGCAACTGGAAGAAAGGCGACCCGACGATCGACGCCGGCGAGCTTCTGGCCGAGGCGGTCTGACCGTGAGCATCGACGCCATCAAGGAGGCCTTGCCCGAGTACGCCAAGGATCTCAAGCTCAATCTGGGCAGTATCGCCCGCTCGACCGAGCTGACCGAACAGCAGTTGTGGGGCGCGCTGGTGGCCACTGCCGCGGCGACCAAATCCGAACGGCTGCTGCGCGAGGTCTCCGAGGACGCCCTGGACGTGTTGTCGGAGGAGGCCTATCACGCCGCCCTGGGTGCTGCCGCCGTCATGGGGATGAACAATGTGTTCTACCGCACCCGCCACCAGCTCGACGGTCGTTATGACGACCTGCGGGCTGGTCTGCGGATGAACATCATCGCCAATCCCGGTGTAGCCAAAGCAGATTTCGAGCTGTGGTCACTCGCGGTGTCGGCGATCAACGGATGCGATCAGTGTCTGGCCGCTCACGAAAAGGAGCTCCGGGACGCCGAGGTGTCGCGGACGGTGATCTTCGAGGCCATCCGGCTGGCGGCGATCGTGTCCGGGGTCGCGCAGGCGCTCGTCGCGACGGAGGCGCTGGCCACCGCCTGACCGGATCCAGGTGTTCGGCCCCTTCCCAACCCGGTGGTTGGTCGGGAAGGAGGCCGGGCGCATACTGGGCTGGTGAAGACCGAGATCTGCGACCAGTTCGGCATCGAGTTCCCCTTGTTCGCCTTCAGCCACTGCCGCGACGTCGTCGCTGCGGTGACCAACGCCGGCGGCTTCGGCGTGCTGGGCGGCACCGCATTCACCCCCGATCAGCTCGACCAGGAGCTCAGCTGGATCGACGAGCAGGTGAAGGGCAAGCCTTACGGTGTCGACATCATCGTGCCGGCGAAGTTCGAGGGCAAGGGTGAGAACCTGTCGTTCGGTCAGCTCGCCGAGCGCATCCCGGACGACTTCCGCGGTTTCATCGACGAGCTGCTGGCCGCACACGATATCGACATCAGCGACCAACCGCGGGTGGCCGCGTCGTCGCTGAGCGGGGACACCGGCGCGAGCCTGCTCGAAGTCGCGCTCGATCATCCGATCAAGTTGATGGCCAACGCACTTGGTGTTCCGCCCGACTACATGATCGAGGCCGGCAAGCAGACCGGCATTCCGGTTGCCGCCCTCGTCGGCGCCAAGGAACACGCCATCAAACAGGTCAACGCGGGTGTGGACCTGATCGTCGCGCAGGGCACCGAGGCCGGCGGGCACTGTGGTGAGGTGACGACGCTGGTACTCATTCCCGAGGTGATCGAGGCGATCAAACCGATTCGCGAAGTACCCGTGCTGGCGGCAGGCGGGATCGTGACCGGTCGGCAGATGGCCGCATCGGTGGCGCTCGGTGCCGCCGGCGCGTGGACGGGATCGGTGTGGCTGACCACCGAGGAGGCCGAGACCGCTCCGCACACCGTGCAGAAGTTCTTGGCCGCGACGTCGCGCGATACCGTCCGGTCGGCGGGACGCACCGGAAAGCCGTCACGGCAACTGGTTTCGGATTGGACCGATGCGTGGGCGCCCCATGAGGGCGGTCGGCAGCCGCTTCCGTTGCCTTTGCAGTCCATGATCGCCGAACCGGTCCTGCGCCGGATCGACAAGCTGGCCGAGGGCGGTCATCCCGGGGCGCAGGCGCTGGCGACCTACTTCGTCGGCCAGGGCGTGGGCATGATGAACAAGGTCAAGCCCGCCCGTGAAGTGGTCTTGGAGTTCATCGAGGACTACCTCGCCGCTGCCGAGCGGTTGAGCCGCTCGCTCGACTGATCTACAGCCCCTTGGGGGCGTCCTGCACGGCCTTGACCGCCGCGGCATCACCGCTGAAGTCGACCTGGGCCAGCCGCCCGGTAGCGAACAGCAGCAATTCCTGGGGGGCACCGGTCACCGTCACGGCCGGGCCGCGCCCGGCGACCAGTAACGTCTCGCCGTCGGGTGTGCGCAACTGCACCCGGGCGGGCATCTTCGCCAGGGTGAGCCGGCCCATCATGCCGAGGGTGCGGCGAAGCCTGCCGGCCAGGTCGGCGTCCAGCGTCCGTGGTTCCCAGTTCGGCTGGGCCCGGCGAATGTCCTCGTGGTGGATGAACATCTCGGCAACATTGGCCACCGAATCGACAAGCTTGAGCGGCGAATAGAGCGGTGGCCCCGCCGCCACCTTGTCCACCAGAACGTCCCAGTCGGTGTGTTCGGCCACGTCGTCCTGGACACGCGCGGTGTGCCCGGCGAAGCGGGGGATGAGGATGCCCGGTGCGGCGTCCACCCGATACTCGCGAACCATCAAGTGCGCGGCCAGATCTCGGGCATCCCAGCCGGCGCACAGAGTCGGTGCGTCGGGCCCGACTTCACGCAGGGCGGCGATCAGGGCAGCGCGTTCGCGTTGGGCCACCGACATGTCAATCTCCCTTCAGACACCACCAACTCGGTCGAGGCTACCGATGATCAATCCGAGTGCGGCAGCCGGACCTCGAACCGTGCGCCATGTTCGGTGTTGTGCGCCGACAGTGTGCCCCGGTGGGCCTGCACCAAACCCGCCGCGATCGCCAATCCCAGCCCTGACCCGCTCGGGAGCGACGAATCCTCGCGCGGAACACGACTATTCGAGCCACGGTAGGCCACGTCGAAGACCCGCGGCAGGTCGGCCTCGTCGATCCCGACCCCGGTATCGTCCACCCGCGCCCACGCTGCCTCGGCATCCGTCCCGAGCGCCAGTGTCACCGTCCCGCCCGACGGTGTATGCGCGATCGCGTTGGCCACCAGATTGGACAGCACCCGTACCAGGGCGCGGTCACTGCCCATCACCCGAACAGGTTCGGCAGGCACTGATGCGGCCAAGTTCACGCCGGCGCGTTCGGCGGCGATCCTGTGCGCGGCAATCACATCATCGACCACCTCGTCGAGCGCCACCTTCTCGTAAGGGGCTTGTACTGCACCGGCGTTGATCTTCGACATCTCGAACAGGTCATCGACCATCTCGGAGAGCCGGATCGATTCGTGCTCGATGTTCTTGGCCTGCACCCGCACTTCGCCGTTGACGACCACCCCGTCCGCGATGGCCTCGGCGAGTGCCCGGATCCCGGCCAGCGGGGTGCGCAGGTCATGGCTGACGAATGCCACCAGCTGCCGCCGGGACTGTTCGGCCATCCGCTCGGAGTCGCGAATCTCTTTTTCCCACACTGTTCTCCGGGCCTGGTAGCGGGATAGCATCACCGCCGCGGGAACTGTCACGATCGCCACGATGAACAGCACGACGGCAATTGAGGCGAACGTGCTGGTGATCATGAACCCACTGGCACCCAGTACCCCGGTCAGTGTCGCCAGCGTCGGGATCAGCACCAGCACCGCCATCGTGACCGTCATCGACCATGACCGGGCCAGCCGGATCACCAACGCGCCGAGCAGAACAACGGGCAGGGAACAGGCCAGTGCGAGCATCGCCATCCGGGCGAGGTCATTCGGCGGCATGATCACCCCGACGGTCGTCTCCGAGCCACAGATACCCACGTCCCCAGACGGTTTGCAGGCGGTGGTGCTCACCAAGTTTGGACCTTAACCGCTTGACGTGCACGGTGACCGTCGACAAGTCGCCGAATTCCCAGCGCCACACCAACTGCAGCAGGTCTTCGCGAGAGAACACCGTGTCGGGATGTGTCAGGAAGAAGATCAGCAGATCGAATTCGCGGTTGGTCAATCCCACCGGTCTGCCCGCGGCGTACACGGTCCGCGCTGCGGTTGCCACCAACAGATCACCCATCGAGATCTCCAGCGGCAGCGCCGCTGCCGGTGAGGGCGCTCGCCTCAACACCGAACGAACCCGCAGCGCCAGCTCGCGCGGGCTGAACGGTTTGGTCAGATAGTCGTCGGCGCCGGCCTCCAGACCGGCGATACGGTCGTCCTCCTCGCCGAGCGCGGTCAGCAGGATCACCGACACGCTGTAATCGCCGCCCTTGCGCAGGCTTCGGCACAAGGCCAGGCCGTCCGGCCCGGGCATCATGACGTCCAGAACGGCCAGGTCGATTCGCTCGGTGCCCAGCACTCGCAGTGCTTCGGCGCCGTCGCCGGCAACCCGGACCTCCAGGCCGTCCCGCTCGAGGTAGCGGCGCACCACGTCACGCACGACGGTGTCGTCGTCGGCGATCAGGACCCTGGCCGTCATAGCTCAACACCGTATCCAACAGGGGCCGTCACCAGCGTCGATGTCATTGTTTTGTCACGCGCTGGAGCGCGCCCGGGCAGCTAGGTTGGGCGTTATGCCCGAGTGTGCGGTCACCGTGGTGCTGCCATGCCTGAACGAAGCGGAGTCTCTGCCCGCCGTGCTCGCCGCCATTCCGACTGGCTATCAGGCCCTGGTCGTTGACAACAACAGCACCGACGGCACCGCCGAGGTCGCTCGCCGGCACGGTGCCGAGGTGGTCAGCGAGAGCCGGCCCGGCTACGGATCGGCGGTGCACGCCGGCGTGGTCGCCGCCCGAGCGCCTGTCGTCGCGGTGCTCGACGGTGATGGTTCGCTGGATCCGGCCGACTTGCCGCGTCTGATCGCCGAACTGGAGCGCGGCGCCGATATGGTGACCGGCCGCCGCCGACCCGTCCGGGGCCTGAAATGGCCCTGGCATGCACGGTTGGGAACAGCAGCTGTCTGCTGGCGACTACGCCGCCGGCACGGGCTGGCCGTGCACGACATCGCGCCGATGCGGGTGGCCAACCGTGAGGCGTTGCTGACGCTCGGTGTCGCCGACCGGCGTTCGGGGTATCCGCTCGAATTACTGGTCCGTGCTGCGGCTGCAGGATGGCGCGTGGTGGAGGTCGACGTCGAGTACGGCCCGCGGACCGGGGGGAGGTCGAAGGTGAGCGGCTCGCTGCGAGGAAGCGTCACCGCTGCCGTCGACTTCTGGAAGGTGATTTCGTGACACCGCCGGCCGGCTCGATCCCGGTGACTGTGCTGGTGGTCGCCAAGGCGCCGGTTCCCGGACTCGCCAAGACCCGACTTGCGGCGACGTTGGGAGAACAGGTCGCCGCCGATATCGCTGCCGCGGCCTTGCTGGACACTCTCGATGCGGTGGCGCAGACCCCGGTCGCCCACCGTGTCGTCGCGATGACCGGCGACCTCGACCAGGCCAGCTGCGCCCGCCGAATCCGAGATGCGCTGGCCGAATTCACCGTGATCGACCAGCGCGGCGACGGGTTCGCCGAGCGCTTGGCCAATGCGCATGCCGACGCCGCTGCTGTCACGTCGTCCCAACCGGTGCTGCAGATCGGGATGGACACCCCACAAGTGCGCCCGGATCTGCTCGCCGATTGCGCTCGCACGCTGCTGGATGTGCCGGCCCTGCTCGGGATGGCCCGCGATGGTGGCTGGTGGGTGCTCGGGGTTGCCGACCCGCTGACTGCCGAATGTCTGCGCGATGTGCCGATGTCGCAGCCTGACACCGGTGCTGTAACGCTTGCCGCGTTGAAGCACACAGGCGTATCCGTGCACCTTGTCGAAGAACTCCACGACGTCGACACCGTCGGCGACATTTCACCGGTCCGCGCGGCCTGCCTCTCATCGAGCCGGTTCGCCCAAGTCACCCAAGGGTTTTGAGATGCTGGGACAACTGTACGACCGCGCGCTGACCGGCGAACGATGCTGGCTGCGCCACGACGACGGCGGGGTGCATCGCCTTCCCGTGCACAGCTGGCTGGGCGGCCATGGTGCCGACACCGTGTTCGACGCTGCCGTGGTCGCACTGTGTGACGGCCCGACCATCGACTTGGGTTGCGGTCCAGGGCGGTTGGTGGCCCATCTGGTTCAGCGTGGGATTCCGGCGCTCGGGGTCGACCAGTCGGCGACGGCGATACGGCTGGCGCGACGTAGTGGCGCTCCTGCTCTGTTGCGTGACGTGTTCGAACCCTTGCCGGGCACCGGCCGCTGGCAGACGGTGCTGCTGGCCGACGGCAATGTCGGCCTTGCCGGGGATCCAAGCCGCATTCTTCGGCGCGCCGGCGAGCTGTTGCGAGCGGGCGGGCATTGCGTGGCCGAATTCGATCCGGACACGGTCGGGGTGCGCACCAGGTGGGTGCGCCTGGAGTCCTCGCGCAGCATCGGGCCCTGGTTCAAGTGGGCCTCGGTGGGTGTCGACTGCGCTGCCGCTCTGGCACAAGAAGTTGGCCTGGCGTTGGTGGGGATTCACCAGATCGGCCAGCGTGTCGTCGCTACACTCGCGCTGACGTGACTCCGCAGATGAGTGCTCCGAACAAGGCCACGTTGCGTGGTACAGCAGTGACGGCCCGGGTCGGGCTCGCCCTCGGTATCGCCGTGGCCGTCTGCTTCGTCACGGGTTTGATCAGTCACTTCATCCAGCACCCGCAGCCCTGGTTCTTCTGGCCGACCCGCCCGGTCTGGCTCTACCAGCTGACCCAGGGCCTGCACGTGATCACCGGTATCGCCGCGATTCCGCTGTTGGTGGTCAAGTTGTGGTCGGTCTACCCCAAACTCTTCGAACGCCCCATCATCGGCGGGTTGACTCGTCAGATCGAGCGAGGTTCGATCCTGGTTCTGGTGGGCGCCATGATCTTTCAGCTGTCCACCGGCATCATGAACATCGCGCAGTGGTATGCGTTCAAGTTCTTCTTCACCACCAGTCACTACGCGATGTCCTATGTGGCCGCCGGTGCGGTGATGGTGCACATCGGGGTGAAATTGCCGGTGATCCGCCGAGCGCTGGGTGAACCGCTGGACGCGCTGCCGAACGGTGAGCTGCCGCGCACGGGTCCCAGCCGGCGCACGGTGCTGGGTGCCACCTGGCTCGCGGTCGGCGCTGCCACGATTCTCACCGCCGGGCAGACGGTCCCCTGGCTGCGGCGCGTCTCCCTGTTGGCTCCTCGCTCGGGGCAAGGGCCACAGGGTGTTCCCGTGAACCGGTCGGCGTTTGCCGCGGGGGTGCTTGGCAGCGCGCGCTCACCGGATTACCGGCTCACCGTGGTGAACGGGTCCACCACCAAGGCGTTCACCGTGGAGGAACTGGCCGCGTTCCCGCAAACCACACACCGGCTGCCCATCGCCTGCGTCGAGGGCTGGAGCGCCACCGCCGACTGGACCGGCGTGGTGCTGGCGGACCTGATCAGAACCGTTGGTGCGCCGTCGGATTCTGATGTGCGGATGATCTCGCTGGAGCCTCCTGGGCCCTATTCCCGCACCGTGCTGCCGGCCCGGCACGCCCGCGACTCGCAGACCCTGATCGCTCTGAAACTCAACGGTCAGACCCTCGACCTCGACCACGGTTATCCGTGCCGGCTGATCGCCCCGACGAGGCCCGGTGTGCTGCAGACGAAGTGGCTGACCAGGATCGAGGTGGTGCCGTGACCGCGACGAGAGTGATCCTCGTGCTGGCCGGAGTGGCGCTCGGTGTCTACGGTGTGGTGCTGGTGGTGGACAACTCCACCGAGGTGATCATCCGCATCGTGGTGTGGGCGCTGATCGGTGTGCTGCTACACGATGCCGTGTTCGCACCGCTGTGTGTGGCGCTCGGATTCGCCGGGCGGCGATTGCTCCCGCACAAGTGGTGGACGCCGGTATTGGTCGCCGGGTTGCTGACGGTAGTCCTTGTGCTGCTGGCGATTCCGGTCTACAACAAGCCGGGAATGCATCTGGACAACCCCACCGTGCTGGACCGCGACTACCAAGCGGGTTTCTGGATCGCGCTGGCCGTCGTCTGGGGTGCTGCACTGCTCTACCTGGTTGGCGACCGGGTGCTACCAATTCGTCAGGATGACGTGGTTGAGCAACAGGGCACCGATCACGTTGAGGCTCAACCACCATCGCTGAGCCCGGACGGGAAGCAAGGCGCCGGCGGCGGTCAGCCAGACCTCGAACGGTAGCCAGATCCGCTCCGTCTCAGCCTTGGACAACATCGACAGATCGGCGAACAGGATCGCCGTCAGCGCGGCCAGCACGAGCACGTGCAGTCCGGAGCGCCGCCTGATCGCGGCGATGTCGAAAACCCGGCCGATCCCGGCGACACTTCCCAACCCGATCGCGCACACCACTGACGCGAAGTTCGCCCAGCTCCAGTACTGGAATGGCCGGTTCAGCGCGATGCCCTGCCAATAGCGCTGCTGGACAAGGATATAGCCGTCGAACCACCAGAACCCGGCGACCGCGAACACGCCAGCGACCGCGCACGCACCCAGCACCGCGGGAACCAACGTGCGAACCGCGTCGCGCCAGTTCGCCGCACAGACCAGCACGGCCACCGCCGGAATGGCCATCAATGCCAGTCCGTAGTTCAGGAAGATCGCCCAGCCCAGCACCAGGCCGGCGGCGATGGCGGCCAGGACCGGCCAGCGAACGGCTCGGCGGACCGCCAAGGCCAGCAATGCGATACCCCACGCCGCCACACCCGTGAAGTAGCCGTCGGCGGACACCGCGATCCAGATCGCGGTCGGCGCCACCGCGACGAACGGCGCCGCCAGCCGGGCGGTCTGCTCGCTGCCCAGGGCGCGAACGGCGACGAGCACCGCCGCCGCGGCAGATGAGCCGAACAGCAGGCACCACAGACCTGCCCACGCGCCGCCGCCCAGTCCGATCCGGTCGAGCCAGACAAACGTCAGCAGCGCGCCGGGCGGATGGCCGGAGACGTGGGTGATCCACGAATTCGGTTGGAAATCCAGGATTCGGCTGGAGAAGGTGCGGACGGCCTCGGGGATGTCGGTGATCGTCGGTACCTGGCGTAGATACTCGTGGCGGGCGGTGAGCCGGCCGGCGAAGCCGCGCTGCCAGCCGTCGATCATCGCCAGTGCGAACGCCCACGAGAACGACGTCGCCCACACCGTCAGCGTCAGCGTCCGCCAGGACAGCCGTGTCGCGACAGCGGATCCCCACACCACGGCCGCCGCGCCGATCAGGATCGCCGGCAGCGTGCCCCAACCGACATGGGCATTCCACCAGCCGAAGATCGGCGCGGCGTCGGCGAAGCTCTTGATCTGTTCCGGGGTGCTGTTGATCAGCGGAGTGACGATGCCCAGGTGCAGGTGCGGAACCACGAAGGCCGCGGCCACCAGCAGCACGCCGACGGTGACCGCGATGGCCTCCTTGCGACCGATGCTCACAAGTCTCCAGCGTACGGGCGCCTGGGTGTGGCATTCTCCCTCTGTGTCCGACGGGGCGGCCACACCTTCGGGGGTGGTGACTTTTCTGTTCACCGATGTCGAGGGTTCGACTCGTCGGTGGGAGTCCGATGCTGACGCCATGCGGGCCGCGCTGGGCGCGCACGACGATGTCCTGCGCCACGCCATCGCCGCGCGCGAGGGATACCTGTTCAAGCACACCGGCGACGGGGTATGCGCGGCGTTCAGTTCGCCGAGGTCGGCGGTGCTGGCGGCCGTCGAAGCCCAGCACGCGCTCGGGCTCCCGGTCCGGATGGGTATTGCCACCGGCGAAGCCGAGCTGCGCGGAGGTGACTATTTCGGAACGGTTCTCAATCGGGTAGCCCGAGTGATGGCCGCCGGCCACGGCGGACAGATCCTGGTAGCCGACTCGACGGTGCGATTGGTTACCGGTTTCGACTTCACGAATCTCGGGCCGCAGCGGCTGCGGGACGTCCCCGAGCCGATAAGTCTGTTTCAGGTCCGTGAAACCGGTCTGCGTTCGGAGTTTCCACCACTGCGGACACAGAGCCGGCGCCTCGGCAACATCCGGCCGCCGGTCTCGACCTTCGTCGGGCGTGAGACCGACCTGTCGAACGTCGTCACAGAGATCGGCCCACGCCGGTTGGTGACGCTGACCGGCGTGGGCGGGGTGGGGAAGACGCGCCTGGCGGTGGAGGTCGCTCGCCACCTCAGCGATGAGTTCCCGGACGGGATATGGCTTTTGGAGCTGGCCGCGGTATCCGACCCGGCGGCGGTCCCTGCCGCGGCGGCAGCGGTATTTGGTGTCACCCAACAATCGGGGTCAAGTGTGGCCGACAGTGTGGCCGAGTCGTTGGCGGGCAAAGAGCTGCTGATCATCGTCGACAACTGCGAGCATCTCCGGGATGCGGCAGCGGAGTTGATCGACACGATCATGAGCCACGCCCCGACGGTGCGGATCCTGGCGACCAGCCGCGAAGGCCTCGGAGCCGCCGACGAGCATCTGTGGGCGGTGCCCTCGCTCGACGTCGATGCTGGAATCGATTCCGCGGCGGTCGATCTCTTTGTCGACCGCGCCCGCACTGTGGTCGCCGGGTTCCAGTTCGCCGATGCCGACGAAGCGCTCACTGCGGTGGAGATATGTCAGCGCCTCGACGGAATCCCGTTGGCGATCGAGTTGGCAGCGTCCCGGATGGCGTCGATGACTGTCGCCGAGGTGCGTGATCGCCTCGACAAACGGTTCCGACTGCTGGTCGGATCGCGCCGCGGACTGGAACGCCATCAGACCTTGCGGCACACCGTGGCGTGGTCATTCGACCTCCTCGAGCCCGCGGAAAAGGATCTACTGCAACGCTGCTCGGTGTTCTCCGGCGGCTTCGACCTCGCTGGTGCGCACTTCGTCGCGGCCGACGGTCCCGCTGACGAATTCGAGGTCCTGGATCTGCTCGATGCGCTCGTGCGTAAGTCGTTGGTTGTCGCACAACGGGTTTCAGGACGCACGAGGTACTCGATGCTCGAGACGATTCGGCAGTTCGCCGAGGACCGGCTTGTCGACAGCGGTCTGGCCGGGGAGGTCCGCTCGGCTCACGCTGCCTACTTCGCGAGCAAAGCGATCGAGCTCAACTCGATCTGGAACAGTCCGCGCCAGCGTGACGCCTACGATTGGTTCAGTACCGAATTGTCCAATCTGCGAACCGCGTTCCGATGGGCGAGCGATGAGTCGCAGCTCGACCTCGCCATCACCATCGCTGCGCTTGTCGCATTCATGGGCCTCGCGATCGAGAATCTGGAACCGCTGGGCTGGGCTGAGGAACTCATTCCCGCCGCGCGTGAAGCCGGCCACCCCCGCCTGGCGTCACTGCTGGCCATGGCTGCGCAGTGCTGGATGCTCGGGCGCCGCAGTGATGCGGTGCAGTTCGCAACCGCCGCACTGAGCGAACTACACGCCAACCCGGTCGCCGAGATGCCGTTTGGAATCGAGGGCCTGCTGGCGTCGGCGTTCCTGGCCGGCGGCGAGCCTCGCCGGGCTGTCGATTACTGCCGGAGCCGGCTCGAATCCAACCCGGATGCCACGGCAATCAACAGGGTCACGCTGGCGGTCGCACTGGCCGCGGGCGGTGATCCCGACGCCGGGGTGGCGCTTGCGACCGAGGCGCTGGATACGGTTGAAGTCGCTCAGAATCCGTATCTGGAGTCCTATGCACTGCTGGCGCTGGGTACCGCCCTGGCGATCACGGAACCGGCGAGTGCGCTGGTCGCGCTTCGTCGCGGCATCGAGATCGCGCACCGCAGCGGGAACCGGGGTCTCGAAACCCATCTGACAGCCGGCCTTTCGCGGATAACCGTCAGTCAGGGCGAACCGCTGGAGGCGCTGGAGTTGCTGGCAGGCGTCATCCGGAATTACCTCGACGCGGGGAACTTCGGAAACCTCTGCAACTCATTGGCGGTCCTTGCCGGCTTTCTCCACCGATGGGGGCATTCGACCGCGGCCGGACTGATCGCGGGCTTTTCGCTCAACCCCTTTGTCAGCATGACGATGCCCGAGACCGTCACGACCGTAGCCGATTTACGTGCCAGCCTCGGCGACGAGACCGTTGACGCCTTGATGGCCGAGGGAGCGGCGATGACGCGACAAGCGATGGTTGATTTCGTCGCGCGGGAGATCGACGCCCTACGGGCTGAGCTCACGGCTCAGATGCCCCAGGACGACCATTGATCGACGTCCACCGCGATCACCGGGCCGTCGAGCGGAACATACTGATACTGAGGATATTTCGCACGCAGCAGCTCATGGCCACGCTCGTACACCGGACCGTTGTGGTGAATCGTCGCGACGCCATCGGCCCGCACCCACCACAGCTGCGACCAGTCGTCGTCGTAGTGGTCGACCAGGATGCTGACCCGCGGGTTGGCCTCGATGTTGGCCAGCCGCCGCAGTCGGTGGGTGGTTTTCGGCTTACCGTCCACCGCGGTGTAAACGCACGCCTCGGCCACGGCGAACACGATCGGCACCAGATGCGGCGGACCGTCCGGTGTGACAGTGGCCAGCCTGGCCACGGCGGCGGTCGCGAAGCGGTCGGCCGCGGTGCTCACGCCTGGGTGGCGGGCTGCTCGATATCCACGCCGGCCGTGGTGGCGATGAAGTCGTCGATCAGGTCGACCACCTCGGCGGGCCGCTCCACCTGTGGAAAGTGTCCGACTCCGGGCAGTATTTCGAGCCGGACGTCGGGCCGGACTTCGTGGACGGCGTACGCGTGCTTGACGGGAATGATGGCGTCCTCGTCGCCCCAGATGACCATGGTCGGCATGTGTGCGACGTGCAGCCGGTTCAGGGCGCTGACTGCCTGCCCGCGATAGTCCACCACCGAGCGCAGCGTGCGGAGGAACGCCTGCCGGGTCTCGGCATCGGAGAACGAACTGTAGGCATTCCAGATCTCCGCGCCGCGCGGCGACTGGATGCCCAGCTTGCCGAACAACGACCGCACCCGTTCGCCGGCGCTCAACACCGGTGGGGGCGCGATGATCGGCATGATCAGTTCGGCGCCGGGTGCCGACAGCAGTCGTAGCGTCCAGCCGACGTCCTGCCCCAATCCGCCGCTGTTCATCAGGATCAGTCGGCGGCAGTAATCGGGATGCTGGTACACGAACTGCATGGCCACCCCGCCGCCCAGGGACTGCCCGACGACGGTCGCGTGTGCCACCCCGAGCTCGTCGAGTAGGTCGCGCAGGAACACCGCGAACGCGCCCAGCGAATAGTCGCTGCGCGGCTTGGCCGAACGGCCGTGGCCGGGTAGGTCAGGGGCGATCACCCGGTACTTGCGTGACAGCGGTCGCCACATCGAGCGCCAGGTCTGGGAGCTGCCGGCCATGCCGTGCAGCAGCAGGATCACCTCGCCCTGGCCCTCGTCCAGGTACGCAACCCGTTCGCCGTGCAGGTCGAGATACTTCAGCTCGTCCATGACATTCCTGTCCCCTCTATATGGCGGTGCAAACCATTGTTCACCAGCCGTAGCCGCCGGGTAGGTCACCGCCGTTGGCGAATCGCTCGCGCAGCGCGCGGCGGTCCAGCTTGCCGATGCCGCGACGCGGCAGCTCATCGACAATGTGCAGCTCACGGGGTGCCGCTGTCGGGTCCAACGACTGCTCGAGGTGCTCTCTGATGTGGTCGAGCGTGGGCTCGGGCGCGCCGGTGACAAGCACCACAGCGGCCACCACCCGCTCACCGAGCCGGTCGTCTTCGATGCCGAACACCGCACAGTCGGCTATTGCCGGATGCCGCGACAGCACCGCTTCGACCGGCGCGGGCATGACCGTGAGCCCGCCGGTGCTGATCGCTTCGTCGACCCGCCCGAGAACCCGCAGGGTGCCCGCCTCATCGAGGATGCCGAGGTCGTCGGTACGGAACCAGCCGGGTTCGGCGAACGGATCACCGCTGGGCCCGGCGAATTGGCCTGAGCCTGGCCGGTTGCGGTAGCCCAGCGCCAGTGTCGGCCCGCCGATGACGATGCGCCCCTCGCCGGGCTCGGTGCCGTCGTCGAGCCGGATCGTCACCCCGTCCAGCGGCACACCGTCATAGACGCAGCCACCAGCCGTCTCACTCGAGCCGTACGTGCGCACCACCGCGATACCGGCGGCCGCCGCCCCCTCCAGAACGGGTCGGGGAGCCGGGCCGCCGCCGAGCAGTACCGCGTCGAGTTCGCCCAGCGCCGCGGTGGCCGCTGGATCGAGCAACGCCTTGGCGAGCTGGGTGGCGACGAGCGAGGTATAGCGTCGGCCCGACCCGAGTTGTGCGACAGCCGTTGGCAATTCGGCGGGGTCGAACCCCGCGGAGACATCGAGCTCGACCGGCATGGTTCCGGCCTGCAGGCTGCGCACCAGCACCTGGATGCCGGCGATGTGGTGGGCTGGCAGCGCCAGCAGCCACGTGCCGGGTCCACCGAGACGGTCGTGGGTGGCCGACGCGCTGGCGATCAGCGCCGCGGGCGTGAGCATCGCGCCCTTGGGCGTCCCGGTCGTTCCCGACGTCGACACCACCAGTGCGACGTCGTCGTCGATCTCCTCGCCGACCCGCAAAGACGTTGTCAGCAACTCGCTTTCACGCAAGTCACCGGCGGGGATCGGAACCAGAGGCGCGTCACGTCCGTCGAGCACGCCGGCCAGGGCGGCCATCAGTGAGTGCGCCGACGGGCCGGGCGGGATGGCGAGCGCTCGCAGAGTGGTTATTCGACGTCCTCACTGTCTCTGGGATCGTCAAGCGGCCAGCCGAATGCGGCGAGCTTGTCGTGAACCCGGTCGATGTCCTCGGGAGTGGGCAACGCATCGGTGATCTCGGTGATCAGGACGCCGATGTCGATGTGGTCGAAGTCCCCGCGGTCGAGCAGTGCGTGGGCGACGGCGATGACTTCCTCCTCGCTCAAACGCCTGCGGAGCAGGGCGAACAGCGGCACCTGGTCGGGATGCGGAACCCCGTCCGGATAACCCGCTTTGATCCAGGCCACGATCTTGGTGATGAAGTTGGTCACCGCGGCATCTCCCTGGCGGAGGGCGTGTGGACGCCCAATGGAATACACAGATGGTAGTCGGCAGAAACATGCCGTGCCTCTGTTGTACCCCCGATCCGGCGGGGCAGGGGAACCGCCGACGGCCACAAGGTTAACGACAGATGAACACCTGCGGGACAGTCGCAAATACGCAGTTCGGGGACCTTTGGCAGCTGGTCAAAGGACCCGTTCAACCACCACAATCTGACTTATGAGCGCGGAGATGATCATCCTGGTGCTGTTGATCGCCACAGCACTGGCTTTCGACTTCACCAACGGGTTCCACGACACCGGCAACGCCATGGCCACCTCGATCGCCACGGGTGCGCTCAAGCCCAAGACGGCGGTGCTGCTGGCCGGTGTCCTGAACCTGGTCGGCGCGTTCCTCTCCGTCGAGGTCGCCGTGACGGTGACGACGTCGGTCCTGAAGGTGCAGGACGGTAAGACCGGTCATCTGCTGCCGGGTATCGACGCGTCGATGGGCTTGACCATCATCTTCGCCGGCTTGATCGGCGGCATCCTGTGGAACCTGCTGACCTGGCTGTTCGGCATCCCGTCCAGCTCGTCGCACGCGCTGTTCGGTGGCCTGATCGGCGCCGGGCTGGCCGCGCTCGGCAGCAATGGGGTCAACTGGAGCGGCGTCACGCAGAAGGTGCTGATCCCCGCGATCGCCGCACCGGTCATCGCCGGCCTCGTCGCCGCCTGCGGCACCTGGCTGGTCTACCGGATCACCCGCAGGGTGCTCGCGCGGCGCCGCGAAGAAGGGTTCCGCTGGGGACAGATCGCCACCGCCTCACTCGTCGCGCTCTCGCACGGCACCAACGACGCCCAGAAGACCATGGGTGTCATCGCCCTGGCTCTGATCACCACCGGGCATCTGACCGGCGACGTGAAGAAGGACGGCCTGCCGTTCTGGATCATCTTCAGCTGCGCGCTGGCGATCGGCCTCGGCACCTACATCGGCGGCTGGCGCGTCATCCGCACCCTCGGCAAGGGACTGGTGGAGATCGAGTCGCCTCAGGGGTTGGCCGCCGAAGCCTCTTCGGCCGCAATCATTCTCAGCTCCAGCGCCGCCGGTATGGCGCTGTCCACCACCCACGTCGCCACCGGATCGATCCTCGGCAGCGGCGTGGGCAAGCCGGGCGCCGAGGTGCGCTGGGCGGTTGCCGGCCGGATGGCGGTGGCCTGGCTGGTCACGTTGCCGGCCGCGGCTCTGGTCGGGGCGCTGGCCTACTGGCTGTCCTACGTCGTCAAGGACGTCAGCGGTTCGCAGCTGATGGGTGACGGCCTGATCTTCCTCATCCTGGTCGGCCTGTCCTTCTACATGTGGTGGCGCGCCCAGCAGCAGAAGGTCGACCACAGCAACGTCAACGCCGATTGGGATACGTCGACGAACTCGGTGGTGCCTGCCGAGGTCCGGGCGGCCACGAAGGAAGCCAAGTCCTCCGAGCCCACCGCCACGGTCTGATCAGCGCGATAAGCAAAGGACACGTTGATGACGTACTTCGAATCCATCTTCAAGGTGCTGGTGGTCGGACTCATTCTCGGCGCCGGCCTGCCGGCGATCTTCGCGACCGGCATGCTGGCGTACTCGTTCGGTGCCGGCGGCGAGGAGGCCGACCATGAGATCCACAAGGCCAATCCGGCGCTGAAGTACCTCGGGATCGTGCTGTTCCTCTTCGTCGGCTTCGTCATCCTGACCGCCGTCGCGTGGATCACCAGGTCGACGATCATCCATCACTTCGGGATCGACCTCTTCCCGATGCTGAAGAAGTGAGTGTGCGATGACCGTCGAACAACAGCAGCCCACCTTCCTCGCCAACGTCCTGGACTGGCTACACCGGGGTTACCCGGAAGGCGTTCCGCGCAAAGACTATTACCCGCTGCTGGCCCTGCTGAAGAGGTCGCTGTCGGAAGACGAGGTCGTGCAGGCCGCCCAGTCCATTCTGCGCGACGGCGATTTCGACACCCCGGTGACCGAGGATCAGATCCGCGACGCGATCCGTGACGTCATCGAGAAGGAACCTGTCGCTGACGAGATGAACCAGGTTGCGGGCCGGCTGGCCTCGGTGGGCTGGCCGCTCGAAAAGCACTAGCCGCGAGTGTCGCGGCGCAGCGGGTGGTCGTCGGGGACCTGCACGAAGATCAGCGTCATCCCGTCGGGATCGTCGACGTGCATCTCGTGCAGCCCCCACGGTTCGGCGCGGGCTTCCCTGGTGATTTCGACGCCGCGGTCCTGTAAGTGCTTTTGGGTGGCGTAGAGATCGCGCACCTGTAGCCATAGTGACACCGGAAACGGGGTGCCGGGACGTTCGGGTGCGCCGTGGCCGGCGACTTCGATCAGCGACTGCCCGGCGTAGAACACGACGCCCCCGCTGTATTCGCGGGCGACGGCCAGACCGAGCGCATCGCGGTAGAACGACACCGAGCGTGCGTAATCCGCTGGGCGGAGCAGCATCCGGCTCGCGAGGATCTCCATGCCGTCGTGTCTACCTCAGTTCGGCTGCAGGCGCTGACGCTTCATCACCCGGCTGATGACACCGGGGGCCACGATGTCGAGTGCGCGAGCCGTGACGGCGATGCGGGGGGCGATGCGCACCGGGCGATGCCGGGCGGCGTCGATCATCCACTGCGCGGCCTCTTCGGGGGTCAGCGCGGCCAGGCCGTCGTAGGCCTTGGTGGGCGCGATCATCGGTGTGGCGACCAGCGGGTAGTACAGCGTCGTCGAATGCACGCCATGCCCCGACCATTCGGTCTCGATGACCCGGCTGACCGCACTGAAGGCGGACTTCGACGCGTTGTACACCCCGAACAGCGGGGAGGCCTCGCTGAACACGCCCCACGTCGCGACGTTGATGATGTGGCCGTCGCCGCGCTCGATCATGCCTGGTGCCAGCCCGCGGATGAGCCGCAGCGGCGAGAAGTAGTTCAGCGTCATCGTGCGCTCGACGTCGTGCCAGCGGTCCAGCGATTCGGCCAGCGGCCTGCGGATCGACCGGCCGGCGTTGTTCACCAGGATGTCGACCGCACCGACCTGCTCGGCGAGCGCGTCGACGGCGTCCAGATCGGACAGATCGCACGCGATCGCGGTCGCGCTTCCGCCCGCGGCGGTGATCCGATCGACGACCTCGCCGAGCAGGTCGGCGCGCCGCGCGACCACGACGACTTCGCAACCCTGAGCGGCGAACAGCTCGGCGCCGGCTGCACCGATGCCCGACGAGGCACCGGTCACCAGTACTCGCTTGCCGCGTAGGTCGATGTTGATGCCGGTCGGCATGCTCAGCGGTGGCCGCATCCCGGTCAGGGCGATGGCGTCGGTCAATCTGCGGCGCAGGGGATTCACAACTGGACTCCTCAGAGTTGCGATTTCGGCGCGCTTTCAGCCGCTGAGCGACGGTTTTCGCGCCGTAATCGCTAGAAATAGCGGGGGAACGGGCTCCAGTCCGGGTCGCGCTTCTCCAGGAACGCATCGCGGCCCTCGACGGCTTCGTCGGTCATGTAGGCCAACCGGGTGGCCTCCCCGGCGAACAGCTGCTGACCCACCAGACCGTCGTCGAGCAGGTTGAAGGCGAACTTCAGCATGCGTTGAGCCTGAGGCGATTTGCCGTTGATGGTCTTGGCCCACTGCACGCCAACGTTTTCCAGGTCGGCATGGTCGACCACCCGGTTGACCGCGCCCATCTGATGCATCTGCTCGGCGGTGTACGGCTCACCCAGGAAGAAGATCTCCCGGGCGAACTTCTGCCCGACCTGGCGGGCGAGATAGGCGCTGCCATACCCGCCGTCGAAGCTGCCCACGTCGGCGTCGGTCTGCTTGAACCGGGCGTGCTCGCGGCTGGCCAGCGTCAGGTCGCAGACCACGTGGAGGCTGTGTCCCCCGCCGGCGGCCCACCCGTTCACCAGGCAGATGACGACCTTGGGCATGAACCTGATGAGCCGCTGCACCTCCAGGATGTGCAGGCGGCCAGCCCGCGCCGGATCGACGGTCTCGGCTGTCTCTCCGGCCGCATACTGGTAGCCGCTGCGGCCCCGGATGCGCTGATCGCCGCCGGAGCAGAACGCCCAGCCGCCGTCCTTGGGGGAGGGGCCGTTGCCGGTCAGCAACACGACGCCGACATCGGGTGACATCCGGGCGTGGTCGAGGGCGCGGTACAGCTCGTCGACGGTGTGCGGACGGAACGCGTTGCGCACCTCGGGCCGGTCTAAGGCCACCCGCACCGTTCCGTCGGAGACGTGACGGTGGTAGGTGATGTCGCTCAGGTCCTCGAAGCCGTCGATGGTGCGCCACTGCGAGGGGTCGAACGGGTTGTCGGTCAAGGGTTTTGAACTCCATCTTCCAGGGGATCGAATCGGAACACCGCGCAGCGGCCGGCCAGCGCCTCGAACTCGTCGGGCCTGCCCTCGGTGACCAGGCCCGCGTTCTTCATGAAGCTCACACCGGGGAAGCCGCCGACCACGTAACGCCTGCCGTCGACGGTGAACGGGGTGATCGGCGTCGAGCGGGCCTTGCCGGATTTGCGGCCGGGAACGGTCAGTACCTCCGGCGACTCACCGCCGAATCGCGCGAGACCGAGCCGCATCGCCGCCATGAAGATCTTGTTCATCGGCTTGAGCCACCACGGCGGCCTGATGCGCTCGGAGTCGGCCATGTGCAAAACCTACGTCAACAGTTGATGCCGCGGTCGCGCAGTGCGTCGATCAGCCCGGTCGGGCGTTCGGCCACCGGTAGTGGGTCGACGAGGATGAAGTCGCAGCCGAGTTGGCGCGCGGCGCCGTCGTTCTCCTCGCTGTCGCCGACCATGACGGTGTCCTCGGCCGCGACGCCGAGACGCTGCAACGCAACCTGGAAGATCCGCGGATCCGGTTTGACCGCACCGACTTCGAAGGACAACACGAACTCGTCGGCGTCGGCCCCGGCGGCGCGAAACGCGGGCCGGATGTCGAAAGCGATGTTGGAGACGATGCCGATGCGCAGACCGCCGGCACGCAGCGACCGCAGCACCTCGACGGTGTCGGGGTAGGGCACCCACGACGCCGGATCGACGGCACGCCGATAGAGCGTTTCGGCGGCGTCGTTCGGCAGGCCTACGTCCGTCAGCGCGTGCAGATAGGCCTCGCGGTGCAGGGCCGGTTCGAGGTCGCGGTTGACCCAGGCATGCTGAGCCTCCGCAGACCTGGTCACCGATCCGCCGGTGGGATGAGTGAGACGTTCCATCAGCTCGGCCTGCACATGGTCGTCGATCGCGCGGCGGCCCTCGTCGTCGACCAGTTCCATCCCGGCGAACCAGCTGTCGTCCTCCTCGAGGCGGAAGAGCGTGCCGGAGAAGTCGAACAGGACGGCGCGAACAGTAGTCACCGGTTCATGCTGCCAGTGCGCGAGCGTAACGCCACGGCGGGATCCGGCGTCGATTTCCGCCCTACCGTTACGGTCGCTGCAGAGCAGGCGGACCGGACGTGGGTGCCGGATGCTGCACCGGGTGCACGCCCGGCCACAGTCGCGGGCCCTGGGTGTAGACCAGCAGCAGGAACAGCGCGATGAGGGCGGCGCCCAACGCAGCCTTGAGCACCAGTGCGACGGGGCGGGGGACGGCAGGGATCGTGATCTTGCTGCGGACCTTCGGCGCGATCCGCTCCGCGCGGGGCATCACCTGCTCGTCTTTGCCGCGCAGGAACACCATCACGAGGTCGGTAGCCCGATTGATCTGCTCGCGGTCCACGTAGAGCTGCTTGCACTGGCTTTGGGCACCTTTCAAGCCACTCGGAGTTGCCGCATACGCGCCGATGTCCGCGTCGCGAAGGAGCGCGAGAATCGGTGCGGCGTGGGCGGATTCGAGTTCGGCGAGGATCACCCAGGTGTCGGCCCACACTTCGTTGTCCTGGCCACCCGGAGGCAGCCAGAACATCACGTCGCGCTGTTTGAGGTACTCGAGCGGGATGACCCGAGACAACATCACACCAGTATGTGCCTCGGACTCAGCCGATGGCGCGAGATGCACCCTCCCAGAACTGCGCCCGCACCGCCTTCTTGTCCGGCTTGCCCAGTGCGGTCACCGGCACCGAGTCGACGATGATCACCTGCTTGGGCGACTGCACCGAACCCTTGCGGTCCTTGACCGCCGCCTGGATCTCGGCGGTCAGCGTGGCCACCGAGTCGTCGTCGCTGGGGTGGTCGGGGCGCAGCACGACCACCGCGGTGACGGCTTCGCCCCACTTCTCGTCGGGGGTGCCGATCACGCACACCTGCGCGACCGCGGGATGCTCGGCGACGACGTCCTCGACCTCGCGGGGGAACACGTTGAACCCGCCGGTGACGATCATGTCCTTGACCCGGTCGACGATGAACCAGAAGCCGTCTTCGTCCTCGCGCGCCATGTCACCGGTGTGCAGCCAGCCGTCTTTGAAGGTTTTCGAGGTCTCCTCCGGCAGATTCCAGTAGCCGCCACTGAGCAGCGGCCCGGACACACAGATCTCGCCGACCTCGCCTTGGGGCACCTCCTTGCCGTCGGCGCCCAGCAGCGCCGTGCGGGCGAACAGCGTGGGCCGTCCGCACGAGGTGAGCCGCTTCTCGTCGTGATCCTTCTTACCCAGGTACGAGATCACCATCGGCGCCTCGGACTGCCCGTAGTACTGGGCGAAGATCGGGCCGAACCGGCGGATCGCCTCGGCCAGCCGCACCGGGTTCATCGCCGAGGCGCCGTAGTACACGGTCTCCAGCGACGACAGGTCGCGGGTGTGCGAATCGGGATGATCCATCAAGGCGTAGATCATCGACGGCACCAGCATGGTCGCGGTGATCTTCTGCTCCTCGATCACCCGCAGCACCTCGGCCGGATCGAACTTCGTCAGCACCACCAACTCGCCGCCCTTGACCACGGTCGGCACGAAGAACGCGGCCCCGGCATGCGACAGCGGCGTGCACATCAGGAACCGCGGATTCTCCGGCCACTCCCACTCGGCGAGCTGGATGGTCGTCATGGTGGTGATCGACTGCGCGGTACCCAGCACGCCCTTGGGCTTGCCGGTGGTGCCGCCGGTGTAGGCCATGCCGCCGACGTGATCGGGGGCAAGATCGGCTGCCACCAACGGCTTCGGCGAGTACTTGGCGGCCTCGGCGATCAGGTCCACCGCCGAGTCACCGAGCGCCTCGGGGACCGGCCCCAATGTCAGCACCTGCTTGAGGGCGGGCACCTTCTCCAGCAGGCCCTGCGCCCGCTCGATGAACATCGGGTTGGGGTCGATGATCAGCGAGGTCACCCCGGCGTCGCCCAGCACGTAGGCATGGTCGTCGAGTGAGCCGAGAGGGTGTAGTGCCACCCGCCGGTAGCCCTGGGTCTGGCCGGCACCGATGATCATCAGCACCTCGGGCCGGTTCAGCGACAGCAGCCCCACGGTCGCGCCGCTGCCCGCGCCGAGCGCCTCGAACGCCTGAATGTACTGGCTGATGCGGTCGGCGAGCTCGCCACCGGTCAGCGTGGTGTCACCCAGATGCAGCACCGGCTTGTTCTTGTTGCGCTTCAGCGCGCCGACCGTCAGGTGTCCGGAATGAATCGGATGGCGCAGCAACTCGTCACTCATGGCGTCCACACTAGAACGTGTTCCAGATTTGATGGAAGGGTCACCGACAAACGCGACTAGCGCGAAGCGGCCGACCGTGGGTCACCGACCGTGAATAGTTTGACTCGACACCAAACGGGTCACCCACAGGCTTCGCCTGCGAGGCGGCCGCGAGAGGACATGGCGTGCTCGATGTGTTCGCCGGTGCACGGCAGCGACAGGCCGTGCTCGTCGATGCGATCCGCAGCCGGTTGTGGCCGGTGCCGGCCATCGGTGTGGTCGTCGCGGTCGCGCTCGGGGTCGTGCTGCCACAGATCGACGGCGCAGTGGACGAACGCATGCCACCGGCACTGGGCGAGTACCTGTTCGGCGGGAGCGCCGACGCCGCACGCGAGGTGCTCGGCGCCGTTGCGACGTCGTTGATGACGGTCACGTCGCTGACATTTTCGTTGACCCTGGTGACGTTGCAGCTGGCCAGCAGCCAGTACTCGCCCCGGCTGTTGCGTACGTTCGCCGCCGACCGGTTCGTCCAGCGGACACTCGCGTTGTTCTTGGCGACGTTCGCCTACGCGCTGACGGTATTGCGGACGGTCCGCAACGGCGGCGACGGGTCCGTGCTGTTCGTCCCGCGGATCTCGGTCACCGTTGCCTACCTGTTGGCGATCGCCAGCGTGTTAGGTCTGGTGTTGTTTTTGGGGCATCTGGTGCGGCAGATCCGGATCGAAGCGATGCTGAACCAGGTCTCGTCCGACATCATGACGACCGTCGGCCGGACCTCGGATCCGTTGGAGGAAGGATCCGCACGCCCGCCCCTGCGCCCGCGCTCGGGCGGTGAGGTCATCCTCGCGGGTTCGTCGGGTTTCCTGGTCCAGGTGGACGACGCCAATCTCGTGGCTGCGGCGGTCGACGCGGATGCGGTGGTGTGGGTAGACCGCCCGGTCGGAGCCAACGTCACTGCAGGCGTTCCGGTCGCGTTCTACTGGGCTGCCGACACCGGAGGTCAGCTCGACGACGGCTGCATCGAATCGTTGCGTGACCGGGTCGCGGCCGCTCTGCACACCGGCATCGAACGAACGGCAACCCAGGACGTCGGCTATGGGTTGCGGCAGCTGACCGATGTCGCCATCAGGGCCTTGTCGCCGGGGATCAACGACCCCACCACCGCGGTGCATGCGTTGAACTCCTGTTCGGCTGTTCTGTGTGAACTAGCCCGCTATCGGCTCGGTTCGAGAGTGCTGCGCGACGCTCACGACGTGGTCCGTGTGGTCGTGGTCGGGCCGGATCTCCCCGAGTTGCTGGACCTGGTCTGCACCCAGCCACAGATTTACGGTGCCCGCGATCCGCTGGTTCTGGGCAGCCTGCTGGCACTGCTGCGGGACCTGGCTTGGCTGGTCCGGCTACCCGAGCACCGGCAGGCTGTCGCGGACCGATCTGAACGGCTGGGGCGCTGTATTGCGGCGCAGGAATTCGAGGCAGCCGAGCGCGATGCCCTCGAGCGTCTCAGGCTCCAAGTCGGCGAGGCTCTGGCCGGGCAGTGGCATCCGTCGGCCTGAGCATCACCCGAGGTCGGCTTCCGCGACACCGGCGGACCGCCGCACGGGTTTTCCTCGGCGCCCGATCGTCACAGGGCTAGCATCTGCCAATGCCGCAGCAGCAGGAAGTCACCGGGCGCGCGGCGACCATGACCATCGTCGCGATGGGGCTCGGGTACAGCATCACCGCCGGTGACCCGACGATCCTGTCGGCCAACCTCGCCGAGGTGCGCCACGGCCTGGGCTTCAGCAACAGCACCGCCAGTTTCCTGGCCTGCCTGGCCACCCTCACACTCGCCGCGGCGGTGCTCGGCGCGGGTGCGCTCGGCGACGCGTACGGCATGAAGCGGATGTTCGTGATCGGCAGCTACGGCTCGATCGGATTCGGGATTCTGGCGGCCGTCGCGCCCAACGTCGCGGTGCTGACGATCGCGCGAGCGGGCGTCGGCATCTCCTTCGCGTTCGTCCTCGGTCTGTCGCTGGCCATCATCAACGCGGTGTTCCCGACGGGACGACGGGCCGCCGCGATCGCGATGTATCTCGGAGTTGGCCACGCGCTCAGCGTGTTTCAGCCCGCGGTGGGAAGCTGGCTTGCGGCCCATTTCGGTTGGCGTGCCTGCTTTCTGGTCACTCCGGTGCTGGCCGCGGTCACGCTCGCACTCACCATGCGGTATGTGCCGGAGACGCTGCGCTGGCAACGCAAGCTCGACGTCGTCGGCATCCTGCTGATCGCCGTCGGCCTGATCCTGCTGATCCTGGGGCTGACTCAACTGCAGGGCGGTTTCGGAGTCAGCGCACTGGTGCAGATCCTGGTCGGGATCGCGCTGGGAGTGGCGTTCGTGCTGTGGGAAATGCGCACCGACGAACCGGCATTGAACATGCGGATCTTCTCCTCGGGCCGGTTCAACGCCGCGGTGATCGCGGGTGCGGCGTTCAACTTCCTGCAGGGTGGGGCCACCATCCTGTTCGCCTACTACCTGGTCACGATCCGCGGTGAGTCACCCGAACTGCTCGGGCTGCTCCTGATTCCGGCGGTGCTGCTGGCGTCGCTGGCCGCGACGGCGGCCGGCCGTGCTGTCGGCCAATTCGGAGAACGTGCGGTGCTGGTAACCGGCCTGGCCATCCTGTTGGTCGGCATGGTGATGCTGGTCGTGCTCGACGCGGAGACGCCGATCATGGTCATGGGGGTTGCGGTGGCGTTGAATGCGATCGGCGGCGCGGTGGTGCAGACCCCGCAATCGACGATCATGATGTCCAGCGCGCCCGCCGAACTCGGTGGTGTCATCTCCGCGGTGAAACCTGCTGTCGGACAGGCGAGTTACTCGCTGGGCCCGGCGTTGTTCGCGTTGGTCGGTACGACGTTGTTCCTGCGCGACGGCCGGCACAAACTCGAGGGGTCGGGGATCACCGAGGACCAGGCCCGCGACGCACTGCGCGTTGCACACGGCGGCGTGCCCGGACCGGCAGCAGGTGCCGAGGTGCTGGACCCCGAAAAGGCCCGCTGGGTGGTGTCGGAGGCGACCCAGAGCTGGCTGACCGCCATCCACGATCTGAGCCTCATCATGGCCGTCGTGCCCGCCGCGGCGATCGTGATCGCGTGGGTGCTGCTTCGGCCGAAGGCTGGCTCGCCGCAGACCTGACGTGGCACTCTGGCCGGTATGGATGCACCGCAACCGCGCTTTCTCGACGACCGGCTCACCCACTGGGCGCAGCACAAGCCCGACGGTGAAGCGGTCAGCTACCTCGGCCGCAGCTGGACATGGGCGCAGTGGAATGACCGGATCCGACGGCTGGCCGGTGCGCTGGCGGCCCGCGGTATCGGGCGCGGGGATGTGGTGGCGTTCCTGGACAAGAACCATCCGGCCTGTGTCGAACTGACGCTCGCGGCGTCCTCGATCGGCGCGGCCACCGCTGTCATCAACTTCCGGCTGGCCGCCGACGAGATGGACTACGTGCTCAACGACTCCGGCGCCAAGTTGCTGATCGCCGGCACCGAGCTGATCGGGGCCGTCGACAAGATCCGCGACAAGCTGACCCACGTCGAGGACGTCTTCGAAGTGACGCCCGAGGGTACCGACGGCGATCAGTACGAGGCGCTGCTGGCGGCTGCCACGCCGACGGGGCGCCCAGCCGAGGTCGACCCCGAGGACACCTGCCTGATCATGTACTCGTCGGGCACCACCGGGCGGCCCAAGGGTGTCGTACTGTCACAGCGAAATATCTTGGCGCACACGATCAATGCGGCCACATTCGAGTTCGGCGACGACGACAAGAACATGGTGGCGATGCCGCTGTTCCACGTCGGCGGTTCGGCTTATGTGCAGTACGGCATCCACGCCGGCATCCCGACGATCATGACGCGCGAGGCCGACGGCGCGTCGCTGGCCGGTGCGCTGCTGCAGGGCGCGAACCGCACCTTCCTGGTGCCCGCGGTGCTGGGCAAGGTGCTGGAGTCCGGCGAGGACGCGGTGAAACTGTTCAGCAGGCTGCGGACCTTCGTCTACGGTGCCTCGCCGATGCCGCCTGCGTTGTTGAAGTCGGCGCTGAAGGCGTGGCCGGACACCGATTTCATCCAGGTGTACGGGCTGACCGAGGTGTGCGGCGCGATCACCCAGCTGTCGCCGGAGGTACACCGCGACGAGTCCCGCCCGGACCGCATGGTCAGTGCCGGCCAGCCGTCCCGCGAGGTCGAGGTGCGCGTCGTCGACATCGACACACTCGCCGAGGTACCGATCGGTGAGCCCGGAGAATTGTGGTTCCGCACACCGCAACTGATGAAGGGCTACCACAACAAGCCGGAGGCCACCGACTCGGCGATCACCGAGGACGGCTGGTTCCGCACCGGCGACATCGGCCGCGTCGACGCCGACGGTTTCATCTTCGTCGAAGACCGGCTCAAGGACATGATCATCTCCGGTGGTGAGAACATCTACTCCGTCGAGGTCGAGCGGGTGCTGACCGATCATCCCGCGGTGCTCGACGCCGCGGTGTTCGGCATCCCCGACGACAAGTGGGGCGAGTCGGTCAAGGCGGTCGTCGAATTGTCAGCTGGCGGTGAGACTTCCGAAGAAGAGCTGGTTGCCTGGTGCCGGGAGCGGCTGGCGCACTACAAGTGCCCGCGCAGTGTGGAGATTTCTCCGGCGCTGCCGCGTAACCCCACCGGCAAGCTGCTCAAGCGTGATTTGCGCTCGCCGTACTGGGAGAACCGCGACCGCGCGATCTGATGGCCGTCTCGCTGGACGATCTCCTGGAGCGTCTGCATGTCGTCGCACTGCCGATGCGGGTGCGCTTCCGCGGCATCATGATTCGCGAGGTGGCGCTGATCGACGGGCCGACGGGCTGGGGCGAGTTTGGTCCGTTCGTCGAGTACGAGCCGTCCGAGGCCGCCAACTGGCTGGCGTCGGGCATCGAATCCGCCTACGGCACACGACCTCCCGTGCTGCGCTCCGTCGTGCCGATCAACGCCACCGTGCCTGCGGTACCTGCCGCGCAGGTGCCCGAGGTGTTGGCGCGCTTTCCCGGGGCGCGTACCGCCAAGGTGAAGGTGGCCGAGCCCGGCCAGACGCTGGCCGACGACGTCGCGCGGGTCAACGCGGTACGTGCGCTGATGCCGACCGTGCGGGTGGACGCCAACGGCGGGTGGACGGTCGAGGAGGCGGTGGCCGCCGCGACCGCGCTGAGTGCCGACGGCCCGCTGGAATACCTCGAACAACCATGCAAGACAGTGGCGGAACTGGCCGAGGTGCGCCGGCAGGTGCAGGTCGCGGTGGCCGCCGACGAGAGCATCCGCAAGGCCGCCGACCCGCTGGCGGTCGTGCGAGCGCGGGCCGCGGACATCGCGGTGCTCAAGGTCGCGCCACTCGGGGGAGTGGCCGCGATGCTGGCCATCGCCGCCGAAATCGATATCCCGGTAGTGGTTTCCAGTGCGCTGGACACCGCCGTCGGCATCGCGGCCGGCCTGGCCGCGGCGGCCGCGCTGCCTCGACTGGAGCACGCGTGCGGGCTGGGTACCGGCCGGCTGTTCGTCGAGGACGTCGCCGAGATCGCACCCGTGGACGGTGGCCTGCCCGTCGGCGACGTGGCGCCCGATCCGGCGCGCCTCGCTGCGCTCGCCGCCCCGGCCGAGCGCCGCGACTGGTGGATCACTCGCGTCCGCGAGTGCTTCCCCCTCCTCGCCCAAACCGACATACGGCAGAACATTCGCGAGTAGGACGCCGCACAACGTCGACCTCGGCGCTAGATGCCTGCTTTCAGCGCGGTGACCGCGCGGCGGACGAAGTACGCCAGGTCGTGCTTGTCGGCGGCCAGCCACTGCTCGAAGGCCAGGTGGAACACCGCGGCGCCCGCCTCGCTCGTCAGGCGGGCGGTCGTCGCGGGCACACCACGCTGCACCAAGCCATCGGCCATCGCCACCGAGAACGCGGCGCGCTTGCTCAGCTCGCGTTCCTGCAGGGCGGGGTTGGCGTCGATCACCGCTTGCCGCAGCCGTGACCCCTCCCGCCGCCCGTCGAAGAATGCGCCGACCGCCTGAATCCCGTTGCTGACCGCATCCAGGGGAGTAGCCGAATCAGGTGCTGCCGCAACACCGTTCGTCAACTGCTCCAGTAGCTGGGCTTGGCCGCCGAACAGCACCTCACGTTTGTCGGCGAAGTAGCGGAAGAAGGTCCGCTCGGTCAGCCCGGCCTGCTCGGCGATCTCGGCGACGGTCGTCTGGTCGAACCCGCGCTCGGTGTACAGCGCCAGGGCCGCCTGTTGCAGGCGGCCCTGTGCGTCCGGCTCCCAGCGGCCCATGTGCGGAATAATATCGCGATGACAGTTGCTGACATCACCGTTAGAGTCTGATGACAGCGACTGACATGGAGGTAGTGCCATGAAACTATTCGTCACCGGAGCATCCGGCTGGGTCGGCTCGGCGGTGGTCCCCGAGCTGGTGAACGCCGGCCACCAGGTGGTCGGCCTGGCCCGATCCGACGCGTCCGCCGAGAAGCTCGCCAAGGCAGGTGCCGATGTCCACCGCGGCGACCTCGAAGACCTGGACAGTCTGCGCAGCGGAGCCAAGGACGTGGACGGCGTCATCCACCTGGCCTTCCACCACGACTTCACCGACTTCGCCAATGCGGGTGAACTCGACCGCCAGGCCATCACCGCACTCGGCGAGACGCTTGCCGGCTCCGGCCGGCCGCTGGTTGTCACCAGCGGAACCGCCGGTCACGCGGTCGGCCAGGTCCTCACCGAGGATCAGCCCGCCAACCCGCAGTCCCCCCGGGTTTCCGAGCCGGCTGCGCTGGCCTTCCAAGACCAAGGCGTCCGGGTGTCGATCGTGCGACTCGCACCGACCGTGCACGGCAACGGCGACTACGGCTTTGTCCCGACGCTGATCAACGTCGCACGCGACACGGGCGTCGCGGCCCACGTGGGTGACGGCGCCAACCGCTGGTCGGCGGTGCATCGCGACGACGCCGCCGTCCTGTTCCGGTTGGCTGTTGAGTCCGCCGACGCCGGAACCGTCCTGCATGCGATCGGTGAGGAGGGGGTCGCGACCCGCCAGATCGCCGAGGCCATCGGCCACCACCTCGGCGTGCCCGTCACCAGCGTCGCGCCCGAACACGCCATGGACCACTTCGGCTGGATCGGCGCCTTCTTCGCCCTCGACATCCCGGCCAGCAGTGCGCTCACCCGCCAGCGCTTCGGCTGGACACCCACCGGGATTGGCCTACTCGAGGACTTGGACCAGGGGCACTACTTCATCCGGCGATAGGCTTGCCATGTGTTGCGTCCGGGTGATGAGTTCGCCGGCTACATCGTCGAGAGGACGGTGGGACGTGGGGGCAGTGCGACGGTCTACCTCGCACACCGAGACTCGGATACGTTCGCGCTCAAGGTCCTCGACGCGGCGGACCGCACGCAGGACGCCCTGGAGCGGATGCGGCGCGAGTTCGCGATCGCCAAGAGTCTGAGTCACCCACACATCGTGGCGGTCGCGGATCACGGGCCGACCTGGCTGTCCATGCAGTACGTGGACGGAGGCAATGCCACTGCCGTCGAGACCCTGTCCGACAAGTTGGTGGTGCTCAATCAGATCGCCGATGCTCTGGATTACGCCCACAGCAACGGTGTCGTGCACTGTGACGTCAAGCCGGCCAACATCCTTGTCAACAAGGATTTTACGTGTGGCGGGGCGGTGCTCGTCGATTTCGGGGTGGCCCACCTCGCAGGTGAGCCACCGCCGCCGCTGGCCGCTCGGCCGCACCATGTAAAGGCGTCGTTACCTTATGCCGCACCCGAGCTGCTGGCGGGTGAGCCGCAGACTCCAGCCACCGACGAGTACGAATTCGCTTGCACCACAGTTGAACTCATAACCGGAGCAACGCCCTTTCGGGCCCGCACCCCGATCGGCCTGATCGATGCGCACCTTCACCACCCGCCGCCCCGAGTCTCGCGCAACATCAGCTGGGTGCCCAGGGCATTCGATTCCATTTTGGCCAAGGCGATGGCCAAACGTCCCGAGCGCCGATACCAGACGTGCACGGAATTCGCCGGACTCGTAAGCAGAGTATTGACGTGACTGCCGAGAAATCTTGCGTAACAGGAGCTTAACTGCCTAGAGGTTTTGGCCGCATGCCCGGCTGGATATTCTCGGGCGATGGCAGCGCCCACGAAATACGACAATTCAGCGTTGGCCCACGAAGAAGTCGGCTATCACAAAGGTCTCAAACCCCGGCAGTTACAGATGATCGCCATCGGGGGAGCGATCGGTACCGGCCTCTTCATGGGCGCTGGCGGACGCCTCCACACGGCAGGCCCTGGCCTATTCATCGTATATGCCGTGTGCGGGGTGTTCGTCTTCTTCATCCTGCGAGCGCTGGGCGAGTTGGTGCTGCACCGGCCGTCGTCGGGATCCTTTGTCTCGTATGCCCGCGAGTTCCTGGGGGAGAAGGCCGCCTACGTGGCCGGCTGGATGTACTTCTTCAACTGGGCATGCACGTCGATCGTCGATGTGACGGCCATCGCGCTCTACATGCACTACTGGGGTGCGTTCAAAGCGATTCCGCAGTGGACCATCGCTTTGATCGCCTTGGTCATCGTTCTCACCGTCAACATGATTTCGGTCAAGGTCTTCGGAGAGATGGAGTTCTGGGCCGCACTGATCAAGGTCATCGCGCTGGTGACATTCCTGATCGTGGGCATTGTGTTTCTCGCCGGCCGGTTCACCGTGGAAGGTGCGACGACGGGTCCGGCAGTGATCACCGACAACGGCGGACTACTGCCCACCGGCTTGCTTTCTCTCGTGGTCATCACTTCCGGAGTCATCTTCGCCTATGCCGCAGTGGAATTGGTGGGTACCGCGGCGGGCGAGACGGAGAATCCCGCGAAGGTGATGCCCAAAGCCATCAACTCGGTCGTCGTCCGCATCGCGGTGTTCTACGTCGGATCCCTTGTCCTGCTGGCACTATTGCTTCCCTACACCACCTACAAGCAGGGCGAGAGCCCGTTCGTGACGTTCTTCTCCCGCATCGGCGTGCCCGCCGCGGGAACCATCATGAACTTCGTAGTGCTGACGGCGGCCCTGTCGAGCCTGAACGCCGGACTGTATTCCACCGGCCGAATACTGCGGTCGATGGCGATGAACGGCAGCGCACCGCAATTCACCGGGCGCATGACCAAACGTGGCGTGCCGTTCGCGGGCATCTCGCTCACGGCCTGCTTCACCGTGCTGGGCGTCATCCTCAACCTCGTGGTGCCCGCCGAGGCTTTCAACATCGCACTGGATCTCTCGGCGCTGGGCATCATCGCGTCGTGGGGCACCATCGTCATCTGCCAGATACAGCTGTACCGCTGGTCGCAAAAGGGCATCTTGAGCCGGCCCGCATTCCGGCTCTGGGGAACGCCGTACACCAGCTACGCCACCCTGGCTTTCCTCGCGGTGGTCACCGGGCTGATGTGTTACGAGAACTACTGGAATCTGGTCGCACTGGTGGTGATCGTGCCGGTGTTGATGGTGGGCTGGTACGCGGTGCGCGGCCGGGTGCTGGAGATGGCCCGCGAACGTGTCGGCTACACCGGCGACTACCCGGTCGTCGCCGAGACGCCGTTGATGGACGAGTACCTCAACGAGGACCGGGCCAGGCCGGAAGGAATGCAGTAGCCGACTACGCAACCCCGCGGTCGGGGGGCTCCCGAGACTGAAGCGATGTCAACGCTTCGCGTCGGAATGATGGACCCCATCGTCGCGGCACGCCCCACGGTCGATTTCCTCACCAGGGCCAACTACGCGGCCGCGGCCGCCGTCCGGCTGGACTCGTTCTGGGTGCCTGATCACCTGAACTCGCTGTTTCCCCGCTCACTGTGGAACAACCCGAAACACTGCGGTGGCGCAAGGCTTTTGCCACGCGGCGATGCGTATCTCGAGCCGTGGACCATGCTCGGCAACGTCGCCGCCCGCAACCACGCGCGTTTGCGCCTCGGCGTCGGTGTCACCGACACCGGCCGACGCAATCCGGCGGTCACCGCTCAAGCGGCGGCCACCCTGCAGTTGTTGACACGGGGGCGCGCCATCCTCGGAATCGGCAGTGGCGAACGAGAGGGCAACGAACCTTACGGCGTCGAATGGTCCAAGCCGGTAGCCCGATTCGAGGAAGCCATGGCGACCATCCGTGCGCTGTGGGATTCCCACGGGGAGCTGGTGAATCGCGACTCGCCCTACTTCCCGCTGCGCAATGCCCTCTTCGACCTCCCGCCGTATAAAGGCAAGTGGCCCGAGATCTGGATCGCCGCGCACGGCCCGCGCATGTTGCGTGCCGCGGGCCGGTACGCCGACGCCTTCTATCCGGCGTTTCCGCACACTCCGCAGGAGTATGCGCAGCGGCTCGAGGCGGTGCGCACCGCGGCCTCCGACGCCGGACGTGACCCGATGACGATCACGCCGGCGATCTGGTTCATGACCCTGGCCGCCCGCAACAACGCCGACCTCGATGAGGCCCTCGACTCTCAGGTTGTTCGCGCGTCCGCGCTCAATGCGCCCGACCAGTTCTTCGCCCGCCACGGTGCGCAGCATCCACTGGGCATCGGCTTCACCGGCGCGCAGGACATTCTTCCTCAGGACATGGACGAACAGACCGCTCTTTCCCACGTCAAAGCCATCCCGACGAACGTGGTGCGCGACTGCCTGCTGTGCGGGACGCCCGACGAGATCGTCGACCGGGCTGCCGAATGGCGCGATTGCGGCGTGGAGTACATGGTGCTGGCGAACCTGGGACCGCTGCAGCGCAACCTGCGCAAAGGCATCGCGTCGATGGTGCCGCTGCTCCAGGCCGTGCGCCGGCTCAGAAAGCTGTGATGTCCTGATTTGTGGGGTAGCTGGCCTGGACGCCATCACCGGCCAGGGTCAACACTGAACTTATGGCGCGATCGGTGGTGATCCTCGGCTTCCCCGGCGTGCAGGCGCTGGACCTGGTCGGGCCGCACGACGTGTTCACCGGCGCCGCCCTGCTCACCGAGGGCGGCTACCGGGTCAGCGTCGTCTCGCACGGCGGTGCGCCCGTGACCACCCCGACCGGGCTGGCGTTCGTGGGCGAGTCGCTGCCCGAGCCGCGGGACATCGACACCCTGATCCTGCCCGGTGGCGCGGGCGTCGGCGCCGCGCGCGACGACGCCGCCACGATGGCCTGGATCCGGCAGGCGGCGGCCAACTCGCGCCGCGTCGTCAGCGTGTGCACCGGCGCGTTCCTGGCCGCCGAGGCGGGCCTGCTCGACGGCTGCCGCGCGACCACCCACTGGGCGTACGCCGAGCAGATGGCGCGCCAGTTCCCGGCCGTGACCGTCGATCGCGAACCCATCTTCCTGCGCAGCTCCGAGAAAGTCTGGACGGCCGCGGGCGTGGCGGCCGGCATCGACCTGTCGCTGGCGCTTGTCGAGGACGACTACGGCACGGAAGTCGCCCAGACCGTCGCCCGCTACCTGGTGCTGTATCTGCGCAGGCCCGGCGGGCAGACCCAGTTCGCCGCGCCGGTCTGGATGCCGCGCGCCCGCCGCCAGCCCATCCGGGACGTGCAGGAGGCGATCGAAGCCGAACCCGGTGCGGCCCACAGCATCTCGGATCTGGCGCGGCGCGCCGCGATGAGCCCGCGGCACTTCACCAGGTTGTTCACCGACGAGGTCGGCGAGGCGCCCGGCGCCTACGTCGAACGCGTCCGCACCGAAGCCGCGCGCCGCCAGTTGGAGGAGACCGACGACACCGTCGTCACCATCGCCGCGCGGTGCGGATTTGGAACGTCGGAGACCATGCGCCGCAACTTCATTCGCCGTATCGGCGTATCACCGGACCAATACCGCAAGACCTTTGTGTAGAGGAGAAGCTCATGCAGATCGCCATCGTGCTCTATCCCGGATTCACCGCCCTGGACTTCATCGGGCCCTACGAGGTGCTGCGCTGGCTACCCGACGCCGAAGTGCGCTTCCTGTGGCATGAACCCGGACCCATCACCGCCGACTCCGGCGTCCTCGTCATCGGCGCCACCCACTCGTTCGGCGAAACCCCCTCTCCTGATGTCATTCTCATCCCGGGCGGGATGACGACCATGGAGCACGCGCGCGACGAGAGGCTGCTCGACTGGGTGCGCAGCGCGCATGAGACAGCGACCTGGACGACGTCGGTGTGCAGCGGCTCGGTGATCCTCGCCGCCGCGGGACTGCTGAAGGGTAAGCGCGCGACATCGCACTGGGCCGCACTGACCGCGCTCAAGGCCCTCGGGGTGACGCCGGTCAAAGACGAACGCGTGGTTCACGAGGGTGACATCGTCACCAGCGCGGGGGTGTCGGCAGGAATCGACCTCGCGCTGTGGCTGGCGGGCCAGATCGGTGGCGAGGACCGCGCCAAGGTGATCCAGCTCTCGATCGAGTACGACCCTCAGCCGCCGTTCGACTCCGGGCACATGTCGAAGGCCTCGGCCACCACCAAGGCCTCGGCGACCGCGCTGATGGCCAAGGACCTGGCCAACCCCACCCAGCTCAAGGCGACGGCGTCCCTGCTGTGGACCGGAGCGCTGGAAGCGGCACGGTCGCGGGGCAAGCGGAAACGGGGACGCGTAGCCTCTGCCAGGTGATCAACCTGGCCTACGAGGAAAACGGCACCGGAGAGCCGGTGGTCTTCATCGCCGGCACCGGCGGCGCGGGGCGGACCTGGCACATCCATCAGATCCCGACGTTCGTGGCGGCAGGCTATCGCTGCATCACGTTCGACAACCGGGGCATCGGGGCCACCGAGAACGCCGGCGGCTTCGGCACCGAGCAGATGATCGCCGATACCGCCGCCCTCATCGAGGACGTTGCCGGTGGGCCGGCACGGGTGGTGGCGATGTCGATGGGCGCCTACATCGCCCAGGAGCTGATGCTGACCCGCCCCGAACTGGTCAGCCAGGCCGTACTGATGGGCACCCGCGGGCGGCTGGACCGCATCCGGAAATCCATCCGGGCCGCCGACGTCGAACTCACCAAAGCCGAGATCCAGCTGCCGCCCGCCTATGCCGCGAAAGTGCGTGTGCTGGAGAACTTCTCGCCGAAGACGATCAACGACGAGAAAGCCATCGGGGACTGGATGGAGATGTTCACCGCGTTCCCGATCAAGCGGACCCCGGGCCTGGCCGCCCAGCTCGAGGTGTATCCGAAGGAGAACCGGCTGACGGCCTACCGGTCGATCCGCACCGAGGTGCTGGTGATCGGGTTCGCCGACGATGTGCTCACGCCCGCCGCGCTGGGCCGTGAGGTGGCTGACGCCCTGCCCAACGGCCGCTACGTGCAGATCGGCCACACCGGTCATCTCGGATTCCTGGAGCGCCCGGACACCGTGAACAACGCGATGCTGGACTTCTTCGCCGGCACGCTGGTCTAACCGCTCGCCGAGGTCGACGTTTTGCCGCGGCCTACTCGGTCTTTCCCGGCCGTTTGTCGGTTTGGGCGCAAATTTCGACGTGTGACACGCTGTAGTGGTGAACCCATCGACGGCCCAGGCGCGCGTCGTCGTCGACGAATTGATTCGCGGCGGCGTCCGCGACGTCGTCCTCTGTCCCGGCTCACGTAACGCCCCGCTGGCTTTCGCACTCGCCGATGCCGACCGCGCCGGCCGGCTGCGCCTGCACGTCCGTATCGACGAGCGCACCGCCGGCTTCTTGGCGATCGGGCTTGCCGTCGCCGAGCGTGCCCCGGTGTGTGTGGCGATGACGTCGGGCACGGCGGTGGCCAATATGGGTCCCGCTGTCGTCGAGGCCAACTACGCCCGGGTGCCGTTGATCGTGCTCTCGGCCAACCGGCCCTACGAACTGCTGGGCACCGGAGCCAACCAGACCTTCGAGCAGCTCGGCTACTTCGGCACCCAGGTTCGCGCATCGATCAGCCTGGGCCTGGCCGAAGGCGCATCCGACAAGCTCGATCAGCTCAATGCACAGTGGCGCTCGGCCACCTCCCGCGTGATCGCCGCAGCCACCGGCGCCCGGACCGCCAATGCCGGCCCGGTGCAGTTCGACATCCCGCTGCGTGAGCCGCTGGTTCCCGACGCCAATCCCGGATCCGCCGACCTCCCACCCGGGCGCCCCGACGGCAAGCCGTGGACCTACAACCCGCCGGTGTCCTTCGACCAGCCGCTGGAGATCGACCTCACGCCCGACACCGTGGTGATCGCGGGCCATGGTGCCGGTGTGCACCCCAACCTGGCCGCACTGCCCACGGTCGCCGAGCCGACCGCGCCGCACGCCGCCAACCCCTTGCATCCGCTGGCGCTGCCGCTGCTCAAACCCCGCCAGGTGATCATGCTGGGCCGCCCGACCCTGCACCGGCCGGTGTCGACGCTGCTGGCCGATCCGTCGGTGCCGGTGTTCGCGCTGACCACCGGCCCGCGCTGGCCGGACGTCTCGGGTAACTCCCAGGCCACCGGCACCCGCGCCGAGACCGGCGGCGAACCCGACCCGGGTTGGCTGGCGCGCTGCGCGGAAGCCAACCGGCACGCGATGGCCGCCGTCCGTGGCCAGCTGGCAGCCCACCCGCTGACCACCGGTCTGCACGTCGCCGCGGCGGTGGCCGATGCGGTGCGTCCGGGGGACCAGCTCGTGCTCGGCGCGTCCAATCCGGTGCGCGATGCGGCGTTGGTCGGGCTGAACACCGAAGGCATCAAGGTGCGTTCCAACCGCGGGGTGGCCGGCATCGACGGCACGGTGTCGACGATCATCGGTGCAGCGCTGGCACATGACCGGAGCCGGAAGGCCGGTGACATCGGATCGGGCCGGACCATCGGGCTGATCGGTGACCTGACGTTCGTGCACGACAGTTCCGGGTTGCTCATCGGGCCCACCGAGCCGACGCCGAAGAACCTGACGATCGTGGTGTCCAACGACAACGGCGGCGGCATCTTCGAACTGCTCGAGCAGGGCGACCCGCGGTTCTCCGATGTGTCGTCGCGGATCTTCGGTACTCCGCACGACGTCGACGTCGGTGCGCTGTGCCGCGCGTATCACATCGACGCCCGCCAGATCGAGGTCGATCAGCTCGGCCCCGCGCTCGCCGAGCCGCACGAGGGCATGCGCGTGCTGGAGGTGAAGGCCGACCGGTCCTCGCTGCGGCAGCTGCACGCCGCGATCAGGGCGGCGCTGTGATTCGCAGGCTTGCTGCCCTGCTGAAATCGGCTCTGCCCTGGCGTGATCCGGACGTCACCGACACGACACAGCGAAAGCTGTTGCGCTGGAGCAAGTGTGCGGTCTGGATCATCATCGGACTGGTCAACCTGCAGTCGGTGCTGTTGGTGGCAGGCGCGTGGCGCAACGACCGCCGGATCGAACACAACATGGGTGTCGCACAGGCCGAGGTACTTTCGGCCGGGCCACGCCGTTCGACGATCGAGTTCGTCACCCCCGATCGTGTCACCTACCGTCCCGAACTCGGGGTGCTCTATCCCTCGGAGCTGGCGGAGGGGATGCGCATCTACGTCGAGTACGACCGCACCGATCCCGATCTTGTTCGGGTGCAACACCGTACCGCTGCGCTCGCGATCATCCCGGCAGGTTCGATCGCGGTGGTGGCGTGGTTGATCGGCGGGCTTGTGCTGACCGGGCTGGTGTTGGTCGAGCGCAGGATGAATCAGGTCGACATCAACTTGGACAGCCAGTTGTTGTCGTAGATGTCGATTTTCTCGTTGTTGGTCAGGTCGAAAACCGTTGGGGTGCCGGTGCTGATCGGATCGATCTCGTAGAGATACTCGAAGTTGGTGTCGGCCATCTCGATCAGGTCCAGATTGCGTGCGGGTTTGCCTGCGCGCATCTCCTCGACCGCGGTCAGCGGGACACCGCTCTCCTGGGCCATCTCGGCGATCTCGGTATCGCTGGGTCCCTTACTGCCTCGTTGATCCTGATGACCCCAAAGGTCTTGGACGAACGCCTGAAACGCCTTGGCTGAGGTCTTCGGGCTGACCGCCAGGAACAACGCGTTGCTCACCCGATCGGAATAGCCACCGGGCTTGTCGTCCAGGAACGTCAACGGCCGGTAGGTGACGACGAGCTGGCCGAGGTTGATGTAACGGGACAACTCGTCGCCGAAATCCTTCTGCAGATCGGCACAGTGATCGCATTGCGGTTCGGTGTAGATCTCGATCTCCACCGGGGCCTTGGGATCGCCGACCACGATGCCGAAGCCGTCCTTGCTGAGCGCTGTCCCGGGTCCTCGCGGATCCATCTGTGCCACACCGGCGATTTCCTTGCTGCAACCGGCAACCAGCATGACCAACGCAACCACGACCACCGACCAGTACCGCATGCACGCACGGTACCTGGTTCCACCAGTTCTTCGTGTCGTGTATGCCTGGGCGCAACCTTGCTGACAGGCGCCGCTGCGACTCTCGTCGTGTGCGCGTTGCGATTGTCGCTGAGTCGTTCTTGCCCAACGTCAACGGAGTCACCAATTCGGTGCTGCGGGTGCTGGAGCACCTCCGCCGTACCGGACACGAGGCGCTCGTCATCGCCCCGGACACCCCACGCGGTGAGCCGGCGGCCGAGCGTGTTCACGATGGAATCCGGGTGCATCGGGTGCCGTCGAAGATGTTCCCCAAGGTGACGTCGCTGCCGCTGGGCGTGCCGCGTCCGCGGATGGTGGGGGTGCTGCGCGGTTTCGATCCGCATGTTGTCCACCTGGCGTCGCCGGCGCTGCTCGGCTACGGCGGGCTGCAAGCCGCCCGGTTCCTGGGCGTGCCGACGGTGGCGGTGTATCAGACCGATATCGCCGGATTCGCCCAAAGCTATGGCATCGGCGCCGCCGCGCGGGCGGCCTGGGCCTGGAACCGGCACCTGCACTCTCGCGTCGACCGCACCCTGGCGCCCTCGTCCGCGGCGATGGAAGACCTTGCCGCCCATGGTATCCCGCGGGTGTTCCAGTGGGCTCGTGGCGTCGACGTCACCGGCTTCGCTCCGTCGGCGCGCAGCGGTGAATTGCGCACCCGGTGGTCACCGGCAGGAAAGCCGATCGTCGGTTTCGTCGGCCGGCTCGCGCCGGAGAAGCATGTCGAGCGGCTTGCGGTGCTGGCGGGTCGCGACGACCTGCAACTGGTCATCGTCGGTGACGGCGTCGACCGCGCAAAGCTGCAGACGCTGTTGCCTTCAGCGGTATTCACCGGTGCCCTCTACGGCGCGGAACTGGCCGCCGCGTACGCAAGCATGGACGTATTCGTCCACCCCGGTGAGCACGAGACCTTTTGTCAGGCCGTACAGGAGGCGATGGCCTCCGGTCTGCCGGTCGTCGCCCCCAACGCGGGCGGCCCGCGCGATCTCGTTGCGCCGTACCGCACCGGACTGTTGCTGGGTGTCGACGAATTCGAGGCGCGCCTTCCGCAGTCGGTGGACCATCTGCTCGATGAGCGGGCGCGCTATTCACTGGCTGCCCGGCGCAGCGTTCTCGGCCGAACGTGGCCGGCGATTTGCGATGAGCTACTGGGTCATTACGAGGCGGTGCGCATCGAGGGTCGGCGCCGTCGTCGTACTCATGCAGCCTGAGCCGTAGCGTACCCAACCCTTAATTGTTGCTGAGAAACCTTTCCATACCCAGTGGTCTGGAGCAGACTGAATGCCAAGCGGGGGAACGCTAACAGCAAATGTCAACACCACCTCTCCACGACGGGGGCCATCTGATGAGCGACGCGTCGTATCGCCAAGATCTCAGTGAATTTGCCCTAGAACTGCGTAAGTTGGCTTACACCATGCCAGCTGGACACGAGGACCGGCTCATTCACCTCAGCGAACGGATGGCGAGTCGCGCGCGTCAATTGCCAAGAGTTGACGCGCACGCTATATAGCTAACCCTGCGCCTGTATGGCGACGGGCTGCCATTCCTCCCAATTGGCAAGGCGACTTTCATAGTCGGCCTTCGCCGTCGCCAACGGCGACTCCCCGAAAAACGCTCGCAGCGGTGGCTTCGGCGCGTCCACGATCGTGAGGATCGCCGACGCAGAGGCTCGCGGATCTCCGGGCTTGGCCCACCGCTTGGCTCGCATCTCGTCGACCTCTCGATGAAGGTCCGCATAGTCCGGCAGTTCGACCGAACGCTTCGAGGACGGCCCGGACCAGTCGGTGTCGAAGCCGCCCGGCTCGATCAGCGTCACGTGAATGCCGAACGGCGCGACCTCCTGGGCCAGCGCCTGCGAGAAGCCCTCCAGCGCCCACTTCGACGCGTGATAGATGCCGACGAGCGGGAACGCGGTGATGCCGCCGATCGATGACACCTGGATGATGTGGCCGCTGCCCTGGGCGCGCAGATAGGGGAGCGCGGCCTGGGTGATCCACAATGCGCCGAACACGTTGGTCTCGAACTGGTCGCGGGCGTCGGCCTCGGAGAGTTCCTCGATGAAGCCGAAGTGCCCGTAGCCGGCATTGTTCACGACGACGTCGAGCCGGCCGAAGTGTTCGTGGGCTTGCTTCACTGCGGCGAAGTCGGCGGCGCGGTCGGTGACGTCGAGCTGGATCGGCAGAACTGCGTCGCCGTACGTGCCGACCAGATCGGCCAGGGTGGCGGTGTCGCGGGCGGTGGCGGCGACCTTGTCGCCGCGCTCCAGGGCGCCGATCGCCCACTCCCGGCCGAAGCCGCGCGATGTACCGGTGATGAACCACACTTTTTCGCTCATGGCAGTGTCCAACGCGCTGTCGGGCTCATCATTCCCGCTCAGGTAGCGTCGGCACGGTGAGCCGCGCGACGCTGGACAAGGATCCCCGCGATGTGGCGTCGATGTTCGACGCCGTCGCGCGCCGCTATGACATCACCAACACGGTGCTCTCGATGGGGCAGGACCGCTCCTGGCGGCGGGCGACGCGTGCGGCGCTGGGTATCGGACCGGGCGACCGGGTGCTCGATCTGGCGGCGGGTACGGCGGTGTCGACGGTCGAGCTGGCCCGCTCCGGGGCGTGGTGTGTGGCGGCGGACTTCTCGGTCGGCATGCTGAAGGCCGGTGCTGCGCGGGCGGTGCCGAAGGTGGCCGCCGACGCGACCAAGCTGCCGTTCGCCGACGAGGTCTTCGACGCGGTGACGATCAGCTTCGGTCTGCGCAATGTCGTCGACCACCCGGCCGGTCTGCGCGAGATGGCGCGGGTGACCCGGCCAGGCGGGCGGCTGGTGGTGTGCGAATTCGCCACGCCGGTGGTGCCGGTGTTCTCTTTCGTCTACAAGGAGTACCTGATGCAGGCGCTGCCGCGGGTGGCCCGCGCGGTGTCCAGCAATCCGGAGGCCTACGTGTATTTGGCCGAGTCCATCCGGGCCTGGCCCGACCAGGCGGCGCTGGCCCGGCAGATCCGGGACGCCGGCTGGTCAGATGTGCGCTGGCGCAACCTGACTGGCGGCATCGTCGCACTGCATCAGGCCGTCAAGCCCTAGCGGCCGGCGTCGGCCAGCACCTGATAGCCGGCGTTGTAGCCCGGGACGAACGTGATGCCGGGCCCGCCGTGGCATCCCGCACCGCCGAGGTACAGGCCTTCGATCGGGATCGGCTCGTCGATGAATCCCTTGGGCCCCGGGCGGTTCACCCCCATCAGCTCAGGCTGCAGCAGGCCGTGGCAGAAGTCGCCGTTGGGCGCGGCGAACATGGTGTTCATGTGATACGGCGCGAACGTGATGTCGCGGATCAGGATGTCCTTGAAGTTCGGCGCGTAGCGGGTGATCTTGTCGACAACCCGTTGCGCCATTTCGGTTTTCAGCTGCCCGTGCTGCTCGCGCGGCGCCTCGATGGGGAAGCCGTAGGCGTAGACGCTGGCGGCATGCTTGCCCGGAGGAGCCATCTCGGGGTCGCCGACCGTCGGCATCTGGATCGACAGCGCCGGGTTGTCGGGCACCTCACCGCCACGGGCCTTCTCCCATTGGCGCTGCTGCTCTTCGGGTGAACCGAACATGCCTACCGACATCTGCATGCCGGGCTCATTGAGGAAGTCATACGGCGCGGCGTACTCGGGCGCCCCGTCCAGGGCGAAGTGGATCTGCATGAACGACGCCCGGTGGTCGCGACCGCCGAGGCGGGTCACCAGTGACGACGGAAGATGGTCGACACCAACGAGATCCAGCAGGGTGGTCTCCGGCGCGAGATTCGACACCACGACCGGCGTGGTGATCACTTCGCCATCCCTGAGTCGAACCCCGGTGACCTTGCCCTCCTCGACCAGGATCTGCTCGACCTTCGCGCGGTAGCGCATTTCGCCTGCGGCGTCGACGAACAGATCGCGCAGATGCTCGGCGAGCACACCGATTCCACCCTTGAGCTTGGTGGTCATCTGGCCGCCCTCCGGGGGCATGGCCATCGCGAACGCCAAACACGTTGCGCTGCCGGGGGTGTACGGGCCGCGGTAGGTGGAGTTGACCGCCAGGAAGGCCAGCATGCCGCGGATCACGGAGTGCTTCTCCTTGTCGGGCAGGAACCGGTCGACGACGTCCATCGCCGAGCCGAACAGCATCTCGTGGATCGCGCGCCGCTCGTTTTCGTCTGCGGCACAGGCATACATCTCGTCGATGGTCTTGGGCAGCGCCAGTGCGTCGAAGCGGCCGAGCGCCTTCCCGGGGCCGGTGCTCCACGCATACAGATTGGCCATGGCCATCACGGCTTCCATGCCGTGCTTCTCGCTCAGATGGGTCATCATCGCCATCGGGTCGCTGTGGAAGATCATCGCTTCCTCGCCGTTTTCCCCGAGGTTGACCGACATGATCTCCGAGGAGATGGTCGGCAGGGTGTCCAGGCCCAGCTCGCTGTTGATCTTCTGCGCGGTGGGGAAGCGCACCGAGCCGGCGATCTCGTACTTGAACCCGTCGATCAGCTCGACGGTGGCCGACATGCCCCCGCTGTAGGTATTGGCCTCCAGGCACAGCGTGCGCAGGCCCGCTCGCTGCAGCACCACCGCCGCGGTCAGCCCGTTGTGTCCCGCCCCGACGATGATCGCGTCGTAATCAGTCATGGCGCGGAGCCTATGACGCAACGGCCGCGATTTGAAGAAGTTTTGTCAAATTTGTCATTTCTGTTGACCGCGCTGCATCGCCCGACGATGGTGTGATCGGATGGCTGCGGAGGTTCCCGACATGCCGACTGTGCTCGTGACCGGGTTCGGACCCTATGGCACGACGCCGCTCAATACGGCCCAGCTGACCGCCGAGGCCCTAGACGGGCGGATCATCGCCGGGGCCGACGTGGTGTCACGCATCGTGCCCAACTCGTACGTCCAGTCCATCGACGAGGCGGTGCAGGCTCTCGATGAGGTGCGCCCCGCCCTGATCGTCATGCTCGGCGAGTACGGCGGCCGCGCCATGATCACCGTCGAACGGCTGGCCCAGAACCTCAACGACTGCGCCCGCTACGGACTGGCCGACAACGCCGGGGTGGTTCTGGACGGCGAACCCACGGTCCCGGGTGGCCCCGTCGCTTACCACGCCACGGTACCGGTCAAGGCGATGGTGCTGGCCATGCGCGGTGCAGGTGTTCCGGCCGATATCTCCGATGCGGCAGGCACATTCGTGTGCAATCACCTGATGTACGGGATGCTGCACCACATCGCCAGCCACGACCTGCCTATCCGGGCAGGCTGGGTTCACCTGCCGTATCTGCCCGAGGTTGCCGCCCTGGACCGCAATCTGGGTGCGCCCAGCATGTCGGTGGAGACCGCCGCCGCCGGTGTCGCGGTCGGCATCGAAGCCGCGCTGCTCAACCCCGTCGATGTGGGCCTGCCCGTGGCCTCCCGGCTACTGATCTGAGACCAAGATGGCCGCGCCGGTCGCTCAGCTGAACGGCTTGCGGCGATCCAGCGCCCGCGAGCCCAGGCCCGCCACCCGCCATGCCCGCGCCACCAGGTCGGTGTCGTCGTCGGTCACCAGGTTGCCCATCACCCGCACCGCCACGCCCATCATCCGCGACGAGCGCATGGCGATCGGTCCGGTCAGCGGCAGGAACCGCGGCAGCGTCAGCAGCAGGCCAAGACGGCGGGCCACCGAGAAGCCTCGCCCGTAGTGCGCTTGCAGGAGGGCAGGCCACGCCGACGACAGATCGCCGGAGCCCGCCAACATCTCGGCGGCCAACCGCCCGGTCTCCAGCCCGTAGTCGATGCCCTCGCCATTCAACGGGTTCACGCAGGCCGCGGCGTCCCCGATCAGCACCCAGTTCGGCCCGGCCACGCCGGAGACCGCCCCGCCCATCGGCAACAGCGCCGACGACACCGCGCGCGGCGGCCCCTCGAAGCCCCACGACGCCCGCTTCAGGTCGGTGTAGTGCTTGATCAGCGGTCGCAACGCCACATCGGCGGGCCGCTTGGCCGTCGCCAGCGCGCCGACGCCGATGTTCACCTCGCCGTTGCCCAGCGGGAAGATCCACCCGTAGCCGGGTAGCACTTCGCCGGCGGGCGAGCGCAGTTCCAGATCCGAGGAGATCCATGGCTCCGACGACCGTGGCGAGGCCAGGTAGCCCCGCACCGCCACCCCGTACACCGTCTCCTGATGCCACTGCCGCCCGAGCACCCGGCCGAACGGCGAGCGTGCGCCGTCGGCCACGATCACCCACGTGCACGACACCCGCGACCCGTCGGCTAATACCACGGCGTCCACCCGACCACGGGAATCATGGGACACGTCAACGGCTTTCACGCCGAGCAACATCGACGCCCCGGCGTCCTCGGCGACCTTGCGGATCCGGTCGTCGAGTTCGGTGCGGGGCACCGCCGAGCCGCCCGAGGGAAACGACGGCCCGGGCCACGGCACCTCGACGTCGGCGCCGAACCCGGACAGTCGCAGCCCGTGATGACGGATGTGGCCGTCGAGCCAGTCGCCGAGGCCGAGGCGCTGGAGCTCCAGAACCGCGCGCGGGGTCAGCCCGTCACCGCAGGGCTTGTCGCGGGGAAACTCGGCGGCGTCGATGACCAGCACGTCGTGACCGTGCCGGGCCGCCCAGGCGGCGGCCGCCGACCCCGCCGGTCCGGCCCCGACGATGACCACGTCTGACCGCAAGTCCATGTCCCCAGTATGTTGGCAGGGTGAGTACTCCGGCGACGGTGGTAGCAGGGGTGGACTTCGGCGACCCGGCGTTCGCCCAGAACGTCCGCGACGGGGTGGCCCGCGTCGAAGAGCTCATGAGCACCGAACTGCGCGGCGGCGACGAGCTGATGACTGAGGCTGTCGTGCACTTGTTCGAGGCCGGCGGCAAGCGATTCCGTCCGCTGTTCACGGTGCTTTCGGCGCAGCTCGGTCCCGATCCGGACGCCTGGCAGGTCACGGTGGCCGGTGCGGTGATCGAACTGGTGCATCTGGCGACCCTGTATCACGACGACGTGATGGACGAGGCGCAGATGCGCCGCGGGGCGCCCAGCGCCAACGCCCGGTGGGGCAACAACATCGCGATCCTGGCCGGCGACTATCTGTTCGCGACGGCGTCGCGGCTGGTGAGCCGGCTCGGTCCGGACGCGGTGCGCATCATCGCCGAGACATTCGCCCAGCTGGTGACCGGCCAGATGCGCGAGACCAAGGGCAACACCGGCGGCGTGGATCCGGTCGAGCACTACCTGAAGGTGGTCTACGAGAAGACCGCCTGCCTGATCGCGGCGTCGGGCCGGTTCGGCGCGACATTCTCTGGCGCCACCGACGACCAGGTCGAGCGGCTGAGCCGGCTCGGCGGGATCGTCGGCACCGCGTTCCAGATCTCCGACGACATCATCGACATCGACAGCGACCCCGACGAGTCGGGCAAGCTGCCGGGCACCGACCTGCGTGAAGGTGTGCACACGCTGCCGGTGCTGTACGCGTTGGCCGAGACCGGCCCCGACGCCGACCGGCTGCGTGAACTGGTGAGGGGCCCGATCGAGGACGACGACAAACTGGCCGAGGCGCTGGGGTTGCTGCGGTCCGGCGGCGGCATCGTGAAGGCCAAGGCCACTGTCGAGCGCTATGCCGAACAGGCCGGTGAGGAGCTCGCCGGGTTGCCGGATGTGCCCGGCCGCCGGGCACTGGCCTCGCTGATGGACTACACGATCAATAGGCACGGCTGAGCGATTCGCGGAACCTTGGCGTCGGGTCGAGGCGTTAATCTCCGGTGAGAGTGCGTTTGCTCGTAGGAGGAATTCGATGACTTGGCATCCGACCGCCAACACGTTCAAGACGTTCATGCTGCTTGTCGGAATGTCGGCGCTGATCGTCTTCATCGGTTCGCTGTTCGGTCGCAACGTCATGTTCCTAGCCCTGGTGTTCGCCATCGGCATGAACGTCTACGTGTACTTCAACTCCGACAAGCTGGCGCTGCGCGCCATGCACGCCCAACCGATCACCGAGGTGCAGGCGCCGCAGATCTACTCGATGGTGCGCGAGTTGGCCACCGCTGCCCACCAGCCGATGCCGCGGCTGTACATCAGCGACACCGCCAACCCGAACGCCTTCGCCACCGGCCGCAACCCGCGCAACGCCGCGGTGTGTGTCACGACCGGGATCCTCGACCTGCTCAGCGAGCGTGAACTGCGCGCGGTGCTCGGCCATGAACTCTCGCATGTCTACAACCGCGACATCCTGATCTCGTGCGTCGCCGGTGCGTTGGCCTCGGTGATCACCGCGCTGGCCAACATCGCCTTCTTCGCCGGGATGTTCAGTGGCGGCAACCGCGAAGGCGGTCCTAATCCCTTTGCCATACTGCTGGTTTCACTGCTCGGGCCGATCGCCGCGTCACTGATCCGGCTGGCGGTGTCCCGCTCGCGCGAGTACCAGGCCGACGAGTCCGGAGCTGAGCTATCCGGTGACCCGCTGGCGCTGGCCTCGGCGTTGCGCAAGATCAGCGGCGGGGTGGAGAACGCTCCGCTGCCGCCGGAGCCGCAGCTGGCCGACCAGGCGCATCTGATGATTGCCAGCCCGTTTCGGTCGACCGAGAAGATCGGCAAGTTGTTCTCCACCCATCCGCCGATCTCCGACCGGATCGCCCGGCTGGAGCGGATGGCCGGGCGCTAAGAGTCGGGGTCAGGTCGAGGCCACCGCTTCAACGCCCGCCTTGGACGGGCTCGCGATCCCGGCCTGACGCAGCGAGCGCAACACCATCGCCCGCAGCATCCGGCCCACCTCGAACTGCTTGCCCGGCAGGGTGCGGGCCACCATCCGCAGGTTGACGGTGTCCAGCTTGATGCTTTCCACACCCATCAGCGCTGGCTCGTCGAGCAGCAATTGGTCCAGCCGGCGGTCGGTCGTCGCGGCGGTTGCCACCTCGTGCAGCACCTCGTTGACCTTGTTGAGGTCCGCACTCGCGGGCACCGGGATGTCGACGACGGCCCGCGCCCAGTCCTTGGACAGGTTCAGCGCCTTGACGATCTGGCCGTTGGGGATCGTGAACACCTCGCCGTCACTGGTGCGCAGCTTGGTCACCCGCAGCGTGACGTCCTCGACGGTGCCCTGCGCTTCCGAGGACCCGGTGACCGTCAACGTCACCAGATCACCGAAGCCGTATTGCTTCTCGGTGATGATGAAGAACCCGGACAGCAGGTCCTGAACGATCCGCTGCGCGCCGAAACCCAGTGCGGCGCCAAGCACGGCGGCCGGCGCGACCAGCGAGCCGATCGGCAGGCCGAGTTGGTCGAAGACGTCGACGGAAACGACGACATAGAGAATCGCGATGGCCACCGAGGAGATCACCGACGCGACCGCCGCGCGGTGCTTGGCGCTCTCGGAGCGCACCAGCTCGTGACCGGTGTCGAGGCGGCGGGCGATCTTGCCCGCGACCCAGCGGATGATTCGCGTGGCCAGCACGGCGGCCACGATGACCAGCACGATGTGCAGGCCCTTGGTTCGCAGCCACTCGCCGAGGTTTCCGGTCCAGAAGTCCTGCCAAGTGCCGGCAGCCAGGTACGTCGTTGTGAGTGAAGTCATGGTCCTTGTCGCGAATTGCCTTGTCATGACGCTCGTTTGGGGTGCATAAAGCACGGGGACCGTCGTTGCGTTTCCCGATCCGGTGACTTCTACACCTGATGGGTTTAGCCGATCGCTATTCGGCGGCGGGCGGGGGAGTGCCCGGGTTACCGACCCCTGAGGGCGCGTTGTCCCGGTTGAAGATGTGATTCACCGTGTCCGACACCTTGTCGAGCACGTCGTTGACGAACTTGTCAGTCGCATCGGACAGGTCGGATTTGGCCCCGGGTGAGGTCGTCGTCGCGCCGGATCGCCCGGGGGTGAAGTCCGGTGCGGGTCGCACCACGTTCAGGCGAGGCCCGGTGCCGGCTGCGGCCGGCGCGTCGGCGGGTGCCGGGACGGGATCGGCCGCCGCGGGAGCGGGATCGGCGGCCGCAAGTGGCGGCGCGGCGGCCTGCGGCGTTGGCGCGTCGACCGGGGGTGGTTTGAGATGGCCGAGGACGGCGGCCCCGAGCGTCTTGTAGGCGACGACGGCGATGTCGTTGATGCGTTCGACGACCGCGACGACACCGTCCGGGTAGGTGATGGTGGTGGCCCCGCTGCGCGGGTCGGTGTGGCAGATCGTGGCGCCGGTGCAGTTCACCCCGCCGGCCTGGTCGACGGTTTGCTTGGAGTCGTGTTTGGCCAGTGCGTTGCTGTCGGTGAAGACGGTCAGCACCTGAACCTTTGCGCGCGCGTCGAATTCGTAGTTGACGTGGAAGACGTTGTTCGACGGATCCGTCGAATCCAGGAGTTCGGCCAGGGTGGCGGCGTCGTCGGAGCCGCCACCGATGGACAGCACCTGGTTGTCGGCGCCGGGCTGCAAGATCTTGTAGTCGAAGATGTCGACCATCGCGTCGCCGGCCGGGTTGGTGGTGACGTCGCCGAAGACCAACGCGGCCAGACCGACGACCGGAGTGCTGACGGCCTGCGGGTGCGTCGCGGCCAGCACCATGGTGGCCAGGGCGAGGCTCAGCGCCGCTACGCCCCCGCGCAGCGGCCTCACGAAATGCCCCAGCACCGAACGGCCTCTCCAGCTCAAGTCGGAATCGTTCAAGTGTAGGCCGCTGACGGCAGGAAATGGCGCGAACATGGCGGCGGGAAAGGGCTCGGCACGGTAACGAATCGGCGTGCCCCGGGCGAAGGACGAGGTAAGTGCGCAGGCTGCGCCGCTGGCGGCGCTTACGTAGGGTGTGGTGATGCTGAGCAGAATCCTGATCGGCCTGGTGAGTGCTGCTGGGGCGGCTGCCATCGGTGTGCCGGGTGTGGCCTGGGCGGACCCCGAGCCGGCGCCGGCCCCGGTCCTTCCGAACGTCAATGCCTACAAGCCGGTGAGTCCGGTCGACTACACCGTGCTGGGCGGCAACTGGTACGCCTTCGCCGGACCGTCCGGTGTCATCTGTGTGTTGGACCGCCAGAACGGCAGCTATGGCTGCAGTGGCGCGCTTCCCGGCGCGCCCGGTGGTGCGAATCTGGTCAGCGGCGGTCCGTCCGGTGAGCCCGGATTCTCGAGCACGGGCGCGTCGATCTACGCCGCGGCCGGCGAGGTCAAGCCGTTGGCGCCGAACACCCGGCTGAGTTTCCGCGACATCAGCTGCGGCGTCGACGGCGGTGGAACGGTGGCATGCGTGAACGGCCACGACCAGGTCGGCTTCGTGGTCGGGCCGGGCGGATCGTTCACCTCGGGCCCGAGCCCGATGCTGGATCGGCCGAACAACTCGAACCCGCTGTTCCCGTCGTTCCCGGGCTGAGGTTCATCCATTCAGACCTCAGAGCGCGATCCGCGCCGGAATCTCGCTCCTAGTTCTGAATGGACGCTGGATCAGAAGTGTGAGTCGTTGACCTCGTGGCCGGGCTTCTCGGCCATCAGGCCGCGGTAGGCGGTTTCGACATTGGCGCCGTGATTGACGACGGCGTCGACTTCCCGGGCGATCGGCATGTTGAGTCCGTACTTTTCGGCGAACTCCATGATCACGCTGGCGGCCTTGACACCCTCGGCGACCTGGTTCATCGAGGCGATGATCTCCTCGATGGTCTTGCCTGAGCCCAGTTCCTCGCCGACGTGGCGGTTGCGGCTGCGCTTGGACGTGCAGGTGACGATGAGGTCGCCCATGCCGGCCAGGCCGGAAAAGGTGTCGCGGTGGCCGCCGATCGCCTCGCCCATCCGGGACATCTCGCGCACCGCGCGGGCCATGACCAGCGCCCGGGTGTTCTCGCCGATCCCCAGCGAGTAGCCCATGCCGACGGCGATGGCATAGACGTTCTTCAGCGCGCCGGCGATCTCGACGCCGACGACGTCGTCGGTGGTGTAGACGCGGAACCGCTTGGTGCGGAACATCTTCGCGAGGTTGGCGGCCAGATGCTGATCCGGCATGGCCAGCACCGCCGCGGCGGCGTAGCCGTCGGCGACCTCGCGCGCGATGTTGGGGCCTGCGAGGATTCCGGCCGGGTGGCCGGGCAGGATGTCGTCGATGATCTGGCTCATCCGCATGTTGGTGCCCTGTTCGAGGCCCTTGACCAGGCTGACGACCGGGACCCAGGGGCGCAGTTCCCTGCTCAGCTGCGCGAGCACGCCACGGAAACCGTGCGAGGGCACGCCCATGACGACGACGTCGGCGCACTCGGCGGCCTCGCTGAAATCGGTGGTGGCGCGCAAGGTTTCCGAGAGTTCGACATCGTCACCCAGGTAGCGGGAATTGCGGTGGTTCTCGTTGATGTCCTTCGCGGTCTCCTCCGAGCGCACCCACTGCAGCGTCGGCCCGCGCCGGGAGCAGATCGATGCGACGGTGGTGCCCCAGGATCCGCCACCGAGTACGACAACTTTGGGTTCGCGGCGCTCAGACGTCATGGGTTCAGGGTATGGCGGATACCCCGGTGTTCATGTGGAGTTCGGGCAATCCGCGACGGGCGCGTGAAGTCAGCCCGCGACGTGCACCGGGCTGGCCACCCGGCCGAACGTCATGTTCTCGTCGACCTTGTCGATGAAGTGGTGGTCGAAGGCATCCGCGAGGTAGTTCTGCCGCACCACCCACGGTCGTTTGAGCCCCGACTTGGGCAGGGCGTGCAGGTTGCGCAGCACGTAGCCGGCCTGGATGTCCCAAGCCGGTTTCTCCGCGAGCGGCTCACCGCCCAGATGTGGGAAGGCGTGGGTGTAGCCGTGAGAGTTCATGTGCGCGATCAGCTTTGCCGCCGACCGGGCGGTCATGTCGGCTCGCAGCGTCCACGACGCGTTGGTGTAGCCGATGCACCAGATCAGGTTGGGCACGTCCTCGAGCATGTACGCCTTGTAGGAGAACCGCTCTTGCGGCTTGATCTCGTTGCCGTCCAACGTGATCCGGACGCCGCCGAGGGCATGCAGTTGCAGGCCGGTGGCGGTGACGATGATGTCGGCGTCCAGGTGCTGGCCCGATTTCAGCATGATGCCGGTCTCGTCGAAGTGGTCGATGTGGTCGGTGACCACCTCGGCGCGGCCGTTGCGGATGGCCTCGAAGAGGTCGCCGTCGGCGACCAGGCACAGCCGCTGATCCCACACGTTGTAGCGCGGATTGAAGTGCACATCGACCGGATAGCCGGGCGGCAGTTCCTTGATGTTCTGCGCCCGGACGATCTTTCTGGCCGTGCCGGGGGAGATCCGGGACAGGAACCAGACGAAGCTTTCGAACGCCACCGCGAAGTAGCGCGCGAACGCGTGAGAGATCTTGCGGGGAGCGATCTTTCGGACGAATTCGATGAGCGGATTGACTCGCGATCCGGCCAGCAGATAGGTCGGTGAGCGCTGCAACATGGTCACTTTGGACGCCTTCTGCGCCAGGGCGGGAAGCAACGATATGGCGGTGGCCCCACTGCCGATGACGATTATCTTCTTGCCGGTGTAGTCGAGGTCCTCCGGCCAGAACTGGGGATGCACTTTCGCGCCCTTGAAGGTCTGCAGGCCGGGGAAATCGGGGGTGTAGCCCTCGTCGTAGTTGTAGTAGCCGGAGCCGAAGAACACGAAGCGACCCCGGTAGGTCTTGAGTGCACCGTTCTCGGTGACGTGCACCGTCCAGGTGTCGGTGACCGAATCCCAGTCGGCGGAGTTCACGTGAGTCTGGAAGTGGATGTGTTCGAAGATGCCGCGGCGGCGGGCGGTGTCCTCCATGTACTCCCGGATGTGATCGCCGTCGGCGACCCCTTCCTTGCGGACCCACGGTTCCCAGGGCCAGGACAGCGAGAAGATGCTGCTGTCGGAGCGGACGCCGGGATAGCGGAACAGGTCCCAGGTTCCGCCGATGCGCTCGCGGCGCTCGAGGACGACGTAGCGGATGCCGGGGTTGCGTTCGGCGATGCGGTAGGCCGCGCCCAGTCCGGAGAAGCCGGCGCCGATGATCACGACGTCGTAGGACCCGCCGTCCTGCTCGGCGGTCACGGGTTCGGTCGCCGGGGTAGCGGTCATCGCGGTCCTCGCTTCGTGACTTCGGTGGTGATGCTCACCACATTAGGCACTGACCGGTTGGTCGGGCGAGGGGTGTCCTACCGGTAGTTGACGAACTGCAGGGCCACGTCCAGATCGGCGCCCTTGAGCAGGGCGATGACGGCCTGCAGGTCGTCACGCTTCTTCGAGCTGACCCGGATTTCGTCGCCCTGGACCTGGGTCTTGACGCCCTTGGGGCCGTCGTCGCGGATCAGCTTGTTGATCTTTTTGGCGTTCTCGGAGTCGATGCCCTGCTTGAGGCCGCCGGTGACCTTGTAGGTCTTGCCGCTGGCCTGCGGTTCTCCGGCGTCGAAGGCCTTCATGGAGATGTCGCGGCGAATCAGTTTCTCCTTGAAGACGTCGACGGCGGCCTTGACCCGCTCCTCGGTGGAGCTGACGATCTCGATGGCCTCGTCGCCCTTCCAGGCGATGGTGGTGTCGGTACCGCGGAAGTCGAAGCGGGTGCTCAGCTCCTTGGCCGCCTGGTTCAGTGCGTTGTCGACCTCCTGGCGGTCGACCTTGCTCACGATGTCGAACGATGAATCCGCCATTGGACCCCTCCACGGTGTGATCGGCCGGTTTGTATTTGAGGTACATCCTCGTTGTACCCTGCTAGTCGCACCAAACCGGATCCCCGGCGCGGCGCACCCAGGCAGGTTGCCCGAGCGGCCAATGGGAGCGGACTGTAAATCCGTCGGCGGAAGCCTACACAGGTTCGAATCCTGTACCTGCCACCTAGTTCTCGGCTACGTTGCAGGCGCCCACGCCGAGCATGTGAAAATATTTACCTATGCGTAAATACCAGCGTGTGGCGCTCTGACCTCCGATGGATCTGGTAGCCCTCGGTCGCGCCCGTCAGTCAGTGCTGCGGGTTGGCGTCGTGTTGATCATGGTCGGCGCGATGATCGTCGGCACGGCGCCGGGCGATTGGCTGGCGCAGTGCATCTGGATCGGGATGTACGCACTGGTCGCGGTCGGTGCGGCGGTCGTGGCAGTCTCTCCGCTCGGCGCGACGATCACGGGACCGCGATGGCGGCTCGCCACCGCGATCACCGACATCGTCGCGTTGTCGGGGTTCCACCTGCTGACCACGGGCGGCTACGTTCCGCTGCTGATCGTCGGGCTGCTGCCGCTGATGGTCATTCTCGAACTGTCCTGGCAGCGTGCCGCGGTCGTCCTGAGCATCAGCGTGGTGGCGTTTCTGGTGACGCTGCTGGCCGATACGTCGATCCCCGAGAAAATCGGGTGGCCGGCGGCGTGGTTCCTGGTCGCCCTGTACGCGTACCTGTGCTGTGCCGCATTCCTGGCGACCTATGTGCAGTCGCGCCAGCTTCACGAAGTCTCCAAGCAGCGCACGGCAAGTGAGCGATTTGCCTACCAAGCCACCCACGACGCGCTGACCGGTCTGCCCAACCGTCCGTATGTGATCGCCCGCATCGAGGACGCATTGACAAGTGATTCGCCGAATGTGTTGTCCGCGGTCCTGTTCATCGATCTCGACAAATTCAAAGAGATCAACGATTCGATGGGGCACGAGGCCGGTGACACCGTCCTGCGAACGGCCGCACAACGACTCGAGCGGTCGCTGCGGCCCGATGATCTGGTCGCCCGCCTCGGCGGTGACGAGTTCGTCGCCTTGCTTTTCGGCCCGACGACACGCGGCGAGCTCGACCGGATCAGCGACCGGTTGCACGCAACGCTGGCCGAGCCGACGCGCATCGGCAACGCCACGCACCGGATCAGCGCCAGTATCGGGATCGCCCCAGTCGGCGAGCACGACGAGCGCGATGCTGCCGCCATCTTGAACGACGCCGATCGCGCCATGTACGAAGCGAAGACCGCCGGCGGTGGCCGCAGTCAGTACTTCGCCCAATTACGCGGTCTCACAGAGAAACTCGTTGCCAGACAATCGTGACGCCCGCCGAGCCCAAGACTGAGGACCGCTAGATGTACTGACCTGAGAGGTTAGGTACGCGGCTGGCGGGTGGTTGGCCGCCGAGTGCGGTGTGGCCGCGGTGGCAATTGTAGGTGTGCAGCCAGGTGGTGAACGCTGCGCAGCGTTCGGCATCGCTGCG